>NZ_CP136187.1:0-1200000 GCF_033193315.1 Agathobaculum sp. NTUH-O15-33 | reverse complement strand
GACAAAGCACAAGTCATTCTCCTATTCGGCGATTCTTTTTTTGCATTTGGTGTATGGCTCTTTAAAGAACGACATGCTTCTTTTCCTGATACGCATGGTATATATCGCCTATTTATTGCCATTCTTAAATTTGGGGGAACGCGCGTTGCACATACGCAAAGAGTTTTCTTCTATCCCATGCCAAATACAGCTTTGCAGGCAAAAGGACTGGGCGGCGCTTTCATCGCATATTACAGCGCATATGAACGGTTATTCTATTGCTATCGAGCAGTTCTTTCAGAACTACATCACCATGCCCGCCGCCGAGAAGCAAATCCCTTTTACGTGGAGCAGCTACAAAAAGACTTCTCAGCTTTGCTATTCCGTGGCATTTGAGATTTTAAGATCGATCGTCTATGGCGAGTATGCCGAAGGAAGCTTTTTGCCCTCCCTCAAGCTTCTTGCGGAGGAAAAGCATGTATCGGTCAGCACGATCCGCCACACGCTCGCCTTGCTGAACGATCTGGGCATCATCAAAACCATAAACGGTATCGGCACGCAGATCCTTTCCTTGGATCAGGTTTGCGAGAATTGCAACTTATCAAGCCCGACCGTTAAAAAGCGCCTATTGGATTACAAGCAAAGCCTTCAGCTCTTCGCGCTTTCCTGCCGGAGTGTGGCCACTGTCACCATAGCCGCGCTAGACGCTGCAACCAAAGCGCAATGGATTGAAGCGCTGTACGGCTGTATTCGCATGGGCAAATCGGATCTGATCCCTACGGTTTCTTTAAAACTGATCGCCGTAGCCGCCCCCTTCCAAACGATCAAGACGGTTTATACCGAATTATATAAACAGCTTTTCTGGGGCGTCCCGTTCCGAGGTATGAAGGGCACACAGCAAACCATTCACACGAATTACCTGCCGCATTCCCGTTTCTTGGTCAACGCCTTGGAACAAGGCGACGCGGCGGCCTTTGCCGCCAAATTGGAGAAAATCTTTTCCCACGAGGTCGGGGCCGTGACCGAGCAGCTTGCCGCGCATGGCATACAGTAAAGTTGGCGGAGGGTTGCTGCCAAACACGTAAAGCCCTGCGGCGCGAGAGGTTCTTTGACAAGCTAAAGCGCCCCGATCATGGTAAAATCCACGATCGGGGCGCTCTTTATTAAGGAGAGAAAGATTGAGAGTAGCTTTAGGAATTACACTTCCACTTCGGAGATCTTGACCGGGCGGCCTTCATGCAGCGACTTGGTCGCGGCGGCTGCCATCAGCACCGGGTACAGGCCGTCGATGCCCGTGACCGGGGTCTCCTTGTTGTTTGCGATCGCATCGGCAAACGCCTGCATCTCGGCAACGAACGCGCCGGTATAGCGATCCCACATGACCTTGTAGGCCACGCCGTGTACCGCGCCGTCCGCGGTGGACAGGACAGCGGTGTTGGGGGTGTCGTTCTCGTTCTGGGCGCAGCCCTCGGAGCCGAACACCTCGACGCGCTGGTCGTAACCGTAAACGGCCTTGCGGCTGTTGTCGATCACGCCGATGGCGCCGTTCTCAAATTTCAGGGTAACGAGCGCGGTATCCACGTCGCCGGCCTCGCCGATGCCGGGATCGACCAGCACGGAACCGATGGCGCTTACCTCCGTGACCTCGCTGCCCGCCAGAAAGCGCGCCATGTCGAAGTCATGGATCATCATGTCGTAGAAGATACCGCCGGAAACCTTCACGTAGGATACCGGGGGCGGCTCGGGATCGCGGGAGGATATCTTGATGATGTTGACCTTGCCAACCTTGCCTTCGCGTACCATGTCGTACACGGCGCGGTGGTTGTGGTCAAAGCGGCGGCAGAAACCGATCTGCAGCTTAACGCCCGCTTCGTTCGCGGCGTTGATCGCCTCGTGCACCTTGTTCAGATCATAATCGACCGGCTTTTCGCAGAAGATGTGCTTCTTCGCGTGGGCGGCCTCGATGATGTACTTGGAGTGCGTGTCGGTCGAGGAGCAGATGAGAACGGCTTCGATCTCGGGGTCGTTCAGGATGTCGTTCGCGTCCTTGGTGGTATTCGGGATACCGCACTGCTTCGCGAACTTTTCGGTCTCCTCGTTCATGAACGGGTCGGCGATCGTCTTGATCTCCATCTCAGGTACGAACATCGATATGTTCTTCGCGTGCACCTTGCCGATACGGCCGGCACCGATAATACCTACTTTCATTTCATTTTCCTTCTTTCTTCTTCTATGGGTTCGTCTAAATCACAACTGTCCGGGACAGTAGCATTAGTAAGACATGATCGCCTTCGCGGCGGTCTTGGTATCGGTCAGCGGGAACAGCTCAAAGCCGACTCTGCCGGTGTAGCCCGCGTTTTCGAGGCACTCGAACACCTTGTGGTAGTTGATCTCGCCCGTGCCCGGCTCATGGCGGCCCGGCGCGTCGGCCACGTGGATGTGGCCGAGCTGGTCGACGTTCTTCACGATCGTGTCGCAGATCGAGCCTTCGTTGAGCTGCATGTGATACACGTCGTACAGCACCTTCAGCTTGGGGGAGCCGATCAGGCGGGTCATCTCGGCGGCCATCTGGGTGTGCGCGAGGAAGTTGCCCACGTGGTCGGTCGTGATGTTGAGCGGCTCAAGGTTCATGGCGACGCCGCTTTCCTCCGCGATCTTGGCGCACTCGAGCAGCATGTCGTACATCGAGCAGATCTTGACGGTGTCGGACAGCTCGTCGTAGTGGTTGACGACCACGCCGCCGTCGCCCAGCGCGTTGGAGTGGATGGTGACGGACAGCGCGCCGATCTTCTTGGCGGCCGCGACCGACTGCTTCAAAAATTCTAAGTACTTTTCCTTATGGGTGGGATCGATCAGCGAAAAATCCGCGTCGCCGTTGAAGCCGGAAATGCCGATCTGCGCCTTTTCGGCCGCCGCCTTGACCGCGTCAAGGTCCTTGTCGGTCCAGCTCCAAAACTCAACAAATTCAAAGCCGTCGTCCTTGGCCGCCTGAAAACGATCAAGGAAGGGGATTTCAGAGTACATCGGTTCGATGCAAGCCGAACGCATGAGTTTCATATGTTCTTCCTCCTTTTTGACGTTGGGACCGGGCGGCTTTGGGCCGCGGCGATCGCCGGGTGATTGGTTTTCCTCCATAAAGGGAAAATGCACGAGCACCTGCCGGATGGGGGGCCGGTTTGCTCGGTCAAACCTGCCCTTCGTCCGTGCGGATGCTCGGTCATCCGTCCTTCCGAACCGGCGGATCTCCGCTTGCCCGCGCCGCGCGCCGGTTTGGAAATGCTCGGTCATTCCCTGTCGGCGGTGGGCGAAAGCGCGCGTTCATCCGTTCCCTTGAAAGGCAAATGCTCGGTCATTCGCCCCTCTGTGCTTTTGCATCTTTATTATATTTTCGCACACACGATTTGTCAATACTTTATTTCGCACAAACCGGCGGCCACTTTTTTGGCTGATTGTTCAATAGCGTCGATTATATGACAAAAACCGCCGAATATCGACGATATTCCGGCGGTTTTACGCGCGATATGTTTTTTCGTTCCGCGCGCGGCGCTTTTAAATTTTTTTTCCGTCCGGGCGGCGCGGCCGCCTGTGCTTTTTTCTGTGCTTTTCACAGGAAAAAGCACAGAAAAGGCCGGTCAATTATCATCCAGATTCTGCGAGCACACGATGCGCAGGCTCGGCGATTCGCTCAGCTCGCCCGGCTGTTCCTCGCGGCGCAGCAGGTCGTACAAAAGCGTCAGCGGGCGGTAGCCCTGCCGCCGCAGATCCTGCGCAATGACAAAATCCAGCGCGCCGTCGCGCAGCAGGCGGCGCGAACCGCCCGTCACATCGTGGCTGACCACGCGGATCCGCCCCTGCCGCCCTTCCTCCCGGATGGCTTCGGCGCAGCCGGTCACCGAATGGTTGGCCATGTAAACGCCCGCGATATCGGGCAGGCGGCGCAGCGCGCCCCGCACGCGCTCATAGCTCATGGCAAAATCGTTATAGGTCTGCACGACCTCGATCTGTTCACGGGCAAAGCCGCGCGCCTCCATTTGATCCAAAAAGCCCATCAGCCGCTGCTTGTGCCCGTCAAACTCCAAATTGCCCACGGCGGCCAGCACCCGGCTGCCGGGCGGCACGCATTTGCTCATCAATTCGCCCGCGACTCTGCCGCTGCGCGGCACATCCTGCCCGACAAAGCACACACGGCGGCTGATCGGCACGTCGGAATTGAAGGTGACGACCGGCACGCCGCGTTCGGCCAGCTCGTCGATTCGCGCGCGGATGGCCGGGTGGTCCTTGGTGCACAGGGCCACGCCCTCCGCGCCCCCGGCGAGCAGCTTGTCGAGCTTTTCCAAGCATTCGTCCGGTATTTCGGTCTCGCACTGGTCCACCAGAATGCGCACGCCGAAATCCGCGAGCAGGCGGCGCGCCTCCTCGATGCCCATGGTCACCTCTTTTAAAAAGTGGCCGCTCCAATCGGGCAGCAGCACGCCCAGCGTCAGCGGTCTTGCGGCGGGCACCATGCCAAGCGCCTGTGCCTTGTCCATGCGCAGCGGCACATAGCCGACCTCCCGCATGGCCTGCATCACCCGTTCCCGCACGTCGCCGCGCACATAAGCGCGGCCGTTAATCACCCGATCCACCGTGCCGCGCGATACGCCCGCGCGCTCGGCAACCATTAGGATCGTCGGTCTCTTCCCCATGGTCTCACCCGCCTTGCTCCGTTTTTTCTAGTATAGCACAGAATTGTGTGTTTGCACAGACCCTCTCCGCTTCTTTTTTGGGGAAAAAAAATCGGTGCGCTGCAAAATAAAAGATTTTCCATATGTCATTCTGAACGAAGTGAAGAATCTCGCGCGAACGCGCGGAATTCACGTAAAATCCGCGCGTTCGCGCGAGATTCTTCGTCGCTTCGCTCCTCAGAATGACAAGGGCTTGGAGCATTCTTTTATTTTGCAGCGCACCGGTCTTTCATTCAGCCTATCACATCGGGCAAGCGCAGCTCGTGCCGCGGCACGAGCTCCCACGCAAAATGGTCGATCAATTCGCGCGCCGCGACCGGCTCCGGCGAATCGATCAGCCCAGCGGCAAAGGCCAGCCAGCCCACCACCTGCTCGGGCTTGCAGCGCCGCCGCAGCAGGCCGAGGTCGAGATCCTCATCCCGCTTGGACAGCCGCCGTCCATCCCGATCGCACAGCAGCGGGATATGCACAAACGCGGGCGGCGTAAAGCCGAACAGCCGGTGCAGCCAGATCTGGCGCGGCGCGGAGGAAAGCAGGTCGCTTCCGCGCACCACCTCGGTCACGCCTGAAAGCGCATCGTCCACGGTAACGGCGAGCTGGTAAGCGAACACGCCGTCCGACCGGCGAATGATAAAATCGCCGCATTCCTCGGCCAGCGCTTCCCGGTAGGGGCCGTATACGCCGTCCGTAAACGAGATCGTTTCATGAGGCACGCGCACACGGGTCGCGGGCGCGCGGGTTTTCCGTTTTTCCGCAGTCTCCGCTTCGGTCAGTTCACGGCAGGTGCCCGCGTATACCACGCGCCCATCGGACAGATGGGGCGCGGACGCCGCGTGCAGCGCGGCGCGCGAGCAAAAGCACGGGTACAGCAGCCCTTTTTCGCGCAGGATCGCCTCATATTCCTCATATATTGCGGTGCGTTCGGATTGGTAAAGCACCTCGCCGTCCGTGTCCAGACCGAGCCAGCGCAGATCGTCTATGATGAGCTCCGCAAAGCTGCGCGGGCAGCGCATGGTGTCCAAATCCTCGATGCGCAGCAGATACGCGCCGCCCTGCCTGCGCGCCGACAGCCACGCGAGCAGCGCGCACAGCACATTGCCCAGATGCATGCGCCCGCTCGGGCTGGGCGCAAACCGGCCTATCGTTTCCAAGGTCCCTCTCCCCCTATTCGTCCCCTATCTTACCATATATGTGATAGGCTTTGCAATGGCGGCGCACACCGTGTTATAATAAAAATACTGTTTTAGGAGGAAGAATCCATATGAAGAAAAGACTGCTTTGCCTTGCGCTGGCGCTGGTTTGCCTCGGCGCCTGCGGCCAGCCCGCCGCGACCGGAGAGGATACGCCCCCGCAGGCGGAAAACCAGCAAACCGCCGATATCCCGCCCGCCCCCGAGCCGCCGGCCGACCCGGCGGAAACCTATGTGGACAGCCTGTCCGCCGAGGAGCAGGTCGCGCAGATGTTTTTTGCGCGCTGCCCGGAAACCGAAGCCGCCGCGCTCGCGGGGCAATACAATATCGGCGGCTACATCCTGTTTGGCCGCGATTTTGAAGGGCAAACGCCCGATTCGGTCAAGCAAACCATAGAAAGCTATCAGGCCGCCGTGAAAACGCCCATGCTGATCGGCGTGGACGAGGAAGGCGGCACGGTGGTCCGCGTCAGCTCGAACCCCAATTTCCGCGCGGGCAAGTTTCTGTCGCCGCAGGCGCTCTACCGCGAGGGCGGCATGGAGCTGATCACCAGCGACACCAAGGAAAAAGGACGCGCTGCTTTCCTCGATCGGCGTCAATGTGAACCTTGCGCCCGTGTGCGACGTTTCGACCGATCCCGGCGATTTCATCAACGCCCGCTCCTTTGGGCAGGGAGCCGCCGAAACCGGGGATTATGTGAAAACCGTTGTGCGCCAAATGCGGGCGGATAACATGGGCGCGGTGCTCAAGCACTTCCCCGGCTACGGCTCCAATATCGATACGCACACCGGTATCGCGATTGACGAGCGCCCGCTCGCCGGGTTCCGCGACGGCGATTTCGTGCCGTTTACAAGCGGCATTCAGGCGGGCGCGGGCGCGGTGCTGGTCTGCCACAACGTCATCACCAATGTTGACCCCGATCTGCCCGCCTCCCTCTCTCCCGCCGTGCATGAGCTGCTGCGACGCGAGCTTGCGTTTGACGGCGTCGCCATGACCGACGACCTAATCATGGATGCGATCACCGCGTATACCGACGGCGCGGACGCCGCGGTTCTCGCCGTCAAAGCGGGCAACGATATGCTCATTTCCTCGGATTTTGTCACGCAGTACGGCGCGGTGCTGGCCGCCCTCTCTTCGGGCGAGCTGGACCAGTCGCAGATTCGCGCCGCCGCCCTGCGCGTCATCCGCTGGAAAATGGATTTGGGACTGATCGAGGCATAAAGAAGCTTCATCTATGTGGTAAATATTATCCGAACGACACGCAAACAGACGATGATCCCGCTGTATGGTACCTTTCACGGTGAAAATTCATTGCCCGCACGGCACGCCGCCGCGCGGGCTTTTTTATTTTTTGAAAATTCCCCCTTGACAAATCCGGGAAAGGGTTGTATGCTTAATTCATATTAAACATATATGAATTAGGTGAATTCAAGAAAGGCGGTACTACCCAATGTCTGATATTAAAAGAAGCTTTGCCGAACTGATCGGCAACACCCCGCTTTACGCGGCGGATAAAATGGCCCAAAAGCTCGGCGCAAAGGCCGAAATCCTAGCGAAGCTCGAATATTTTAACCCGGCGGGCTCCGTTAAAGACCGCGTTGCGAACGCCATGATCGATCAGGCCGAAGCGAGCGGCGCTTTAAAGCCCGGCGCGACCATTATCGAGCCGACGAGCGGCAACACCGGCATCGGCCTTGCGGCGGTAGCGGCCGCGCGCGGCTACAAGATCATTCTCACCATGCCCGAAACCATGAGTGTGGAGCGCCGCAACATGCTCAAGGCCTACGGCGCGGAGCTGGTGCTGACCGAGGGCTCCAAGGGAATGACCGGCGCGATCGCCAAGGCGGAGGAGCTGGCGAAGGAGACCCCGAACAGCTTTATCCCCGGCCAGTTCGTCAACCCGGCAAACCCGGCCGCGCACCGCGCGACCACCGGCCCGGAGATCTGGGAGCAGACCGGCGGCAAGATCGATATCTTTGTCGCGGGTATCGGCACCGGCGGCACGATTACGGGCGTCGGCTCCTATTTAAAGGAGAAGAACCCGAACGTTCAGATTATCGCGGTCGAGCCGGACGAATCCCCCGTGCTGACCGAGGGCCGCGGCGGCCCGCATAAGATTCAAGGCATCGGCGCGGGCTTTGTACCGGACGTGCTGGATACCAAGATTTACGACGAGGTCGTGCGCGTCAAGGGCGAGGAAGCCTTTGCGGCCGCGCGCGCCTTTACCCACAGCGAAGGCCTGTTTGTCGGCATTTCCTCCGGCGCGGCGCTGCACGCCGCCGTCGAGCTGTCGAAGCGCCCGGAGAACGCGGGCAAGACCATCGTCGCCCTGCTGCCCGACACCGGCGACCGCTACCTCTCCACCCCGCTCGTAACCGAGTAAACCATTTTCTTTTCTCTCCTAACATAAAAAAATCCCTCGACAGAGCAATATCATTCAGCTAAGCTTCCTAGTATTGTCATTCTGAGGCCAACAGTCCGAAGAATCTCGCGCGAACGCGCGATTTTCGGTAAGGATTGCGCGTTCGCGCGAGATCCTTCGCTTCGCTCAGGATGACAGACATATGGAAATGCTTTAACTGAATGGCATTGCTCAACAGAGGGATTTTTTTGTTTTACACTGAACCAAAAGCAACGCTATTCCATCTAATCCATGAAAGCAAAGTTTTGGCGGCCGCCTGAAGCTTTCAGAAAGGACGGAACGCCCATGATGGACAAAACCGCATTTACCGACGCGGTGCTGGAAGCCGAACCGACGCTTTACCGCGTGGCCAAGGCCATGCTGCAAAGCGAGGCGGACTGCGCCGACGCGGCGCAGCAGGCGATCCTGCGCGCGTGGGAGCAGCTGCCGTCGCTGCGGAGCGCCCGATACTTTAAAACGTGGCTGACGCGCATTTTAATCAACGAATGCACGGCGATTTTGCGCCGGCGGCAGCGCCTAGCGCCGTATGAGCCCGCGCTCGCCGCCGCCATACCCGCCCCCGCGCCGGACGATCACAGCGACCTGTACGCCGCGCTTGGCACATTGGAGGAAAAATACCGTCTGCCCGTGGTGCTGTACTATTGGGAGGGCTTTAAAACGCGCGAGATCGCGCGCCTGCTCGACCTGCCCGAAGGGACGATAAAAAGCAGACTGTCCGCCGCGCGGAAGCTGCTGCGTGAAAGCTTGGAAGGAGCGTGCTTTGCATGATGAACCATACCGACCTGCCCCAAATGACCGAGGATTTTGACCGCCGCGTGCGGCAGACCCTGCAAGACTTGCCCGCACAGCCGCAGCGCGCGCGGCGCAGACCGTTTCGCACGCTGATCGCCGTCGGCGCGGCGGCCGCCCTCTGTATCGGCGGAACCGCGTTCGCGGCCAGCGACCTGCCGCAGCAGATACAGCGGCATTTTTCTCTGCTCTTTCAGGGCGCGGACGAGCAACTGCTGAACGGGCATACCATCACCCCCGCGCCGGGCGCGCTTGTGGACGAAAACGACGCATACCGCGTCTCCGTCGAATCCGTGCTGTTTGACGAGAGCGCGGGCACGGGCGTGGTCAGCCTGCACCTTGAAAACAAAAAGAAGGACGGCGTGATGCCGTTCTCCACCACCGGCACGCTGGAACAATATAAGGGAGACAACATCGTTTGGAGTGATCTGGCCGAATGCATGGCGAACGAGGACGGCCAGCTGACATTTGACGTCTGGTTCGGTCAATCCGACTGGTGCGCCGGTAAGTTCTATTTAAATGAAGCGCGCTCCACGCCAAACGACTATTATATAGAAGGCGCGTTTATTCCCGTGGGCAATTATACCGCGTCCGACGGCTCGCTGCGGCTTGAGGTCGGCGAGCAAGGCAAGTACACGGTCGACGACGACGGCATGACGCGGCCTTCGCCGCTTCTAACCGTCACACTGCCCGCATTTACGCCCCTGCCGTATTACCAGAGCGCCGACGGACTCGTCACCCTGTCGCAAATCGGCTTGCGCGTGGGCGACCCGGAGATGAACTGCGTGGTGGACGAGCTTGACTATATCGCGGTCCATATGAAGGACGGCACGGAGCTGGTCATTCAGGACAAACAAAACAGCATAGACCGCACGCTGTACGTTCTTGGTCAAGGCAGCGGCTCGGCCGGCGAAGGCTACGACGTCGGCACCTATGTGCTTGCCAAGACCTTTGAACTGGAAAACGTACAGTCCGTCGTGCTGAACGATACCGAGTACCCGCTTACCGCCTAACCCGCCTTCCTCTCTTTAAAAGCCGGTGTAGAAACAAAATGGGGGACGCTGCAAAAGCTGCAGCGTTCCCCCATTTTAGCATCGGTATTCTTTTAGGATGTAAACATCTGCGTCCAGTACGGCGTGCCGTTAATGACCGTGTAGCCTACGCCGATCGTCGTAAAGCTGCCGTTCATAATGTTGGCGCGGTGACCCTCGGAATTCATCCAAGCGTTCATGACCGCCGCCGGCGTGGACTGGCCGTATGCAATGTTCTCACCGGCGCCGCGATAGGAAACGCCCGCCTCCGTCAGCGCGGTAAAGCAGGAGGAACCGTTCGGCCGCGTGTGCGAGAACGACTGCTTGATCTCCTTCGCGCGGACCTGCGCCGCAGACTGCACGGTGGTGGATACCTTCAGCGCCGAAAGGCCCTGCTTGGCGCGTTCCGCGTTCACGAGGCGTACGACCTCGGCGGCGTAGTTGCCCTGCGTCTGGCCGCCGTCCGGCTTTTCCTCGGGCTTGACGTCCGGGGTCTGGTCGGGCTTCTCCTCCGGCTTGACGTCCGGGGTCTGGTCGGGCTTTTCCTCCGGCTTGACGTCCGGGGTCTGGTCGGGCTTTTCCTCCGGCTTCACGTCCGGCGTCTGGTCGGGCTTTTCTTCCGGCTTCACGTCCGGCGTCTGGTCGGGCTTTTCCTCGGGCTTCACGTCCGGGGTCTCGTCCGGTTTTACGTCCGGCTTCTGCTCCGGCTTAACCACCGGGCAGTTCCACTGGCTGCCGCAGAAAGAGAAGCCGTACTTCTCGCAGAACTCCTGCAGCGTCTTATTTTTCAGATTGGTGATCACCTGACTGTGCTGTCCGTTCGGCCGCACCGTAATCGGGCGGTATGCCGCGCCCGCCGAGCTGGTCGCGACAACGGTGAGCGCGAGCGCGAGCGGGATCATCTTCTTCATCTTCATGGTAGATACCTCCTTGGTTGTTTCTGCGGAGCACTGCTGGATGCCTTTGCTCCATGACCCAAAGTATAGTGCACTTTGTAACCGTTTTGCAATGGAAATACCCACCCATTCGCCCAACACACGCCAAAAACCGGCCGGAACAGGAATATTCCGGCCGGTTTCCCCATATTTAATCCAGCTTTTCGATGTTGTATAACTCGTTCAGCACCAGCCAAAGCTGCGGGAAATACCGCATGATGTTCCAAATGCTTACACCCCTCAGCCGGAACTCGCCCGCGAGCGCCAGCTTGGCGCGGATGGAACGCGCGTCCTCGAACCAGACCTCGTGCTCGGCCCGTTCGCGCCAATAGTTATAGTGCGGCGACTGCGCCGTTTCATCATACTGAATGGGCGCGCCGACTTGGATCGCCTGCTCGGTCGCCTGCACATTGCCAAGGCTGCGCGCACGCGACCGCCCCTGTACGTATGGCAGCGTCCAATCATAGCCGTAGTTCGGAATGCCCATAAAAATTTTATCCGGCGGCACGACCGACGTGGCGAACGACACCACCTGCGCCACCTTATCAATCGGCGCGACCGCCATGGGCGCGGACAACGCATAGCCCCATTCATAGGTCATCAATAGCACATCGTCCGCCGATGCGCCAAGGGCGCGGTAATCGTGCGCTTCGTACAGCAGGCCGCGCTGTTCGGCCGAGGTTTTGGGGGCGAGGGCCACCATGACCGTCATGCCCTGCGGGGCGAGCCGCGTGCGCACTTCATTTACAAACGAGGCGTATACTTCGTCGTCCTCGGGCGGGATATACTCAAAGTCGATATCCACACCGGCAAAGCCCTGATTGGCCAAAACCTGATCCAAACTTTCCAGCAGCACGCCGCGCGCTCTGGGATCGCGCAGCAGGGCGTGCGCCCGCTCGCCGGAAAACTGGCCGTCCTCCCCCAGCGTTGTGAGCACCAGCAGCGGCTTTACGCCGTACTGCTTTGCCATTTTGGTGAGCAGCTCGGCGTTTTGCGGGATGATACGGCCCGAAGCGTCAAACCCATAGGAGAAAACCGATAAGTAAGTCAGATACGGCAGCGTGCGCCGCAGGATGCGCTGGTCGATATTGGGATAGGCATAGCCGTTGACCGCGAGCGTGCCCAGCTTCGGCTCCGCAAACGCAATGGTGAGCGTCTGCCCGGGATAGATGCGGTCGGTGCCGCCAAGCTGCGGATTGTTCTGCCAAAGCGAAATAACGCTCGTGCCGTGTTTGGCCGCGATATCGCCAAGCGTGTCTCCGCGCTTGACCACGTATGTTTCCGCCGGCTGCGGCACGACGATCGTCTGCCCCGGGGTCAGCCGGTTGGGATCGCGCAGTTCGTTCTGTTGGGCGAGGTACTGCACCGATACGCCATACGCTTGCGCAATGCGGTAGAGCGAGTCCCCCGGCCTGACAACATGAATGACCATAGAAATACCACCTTTCACACTGCTATTCTATGCGGCCATATGCCCCGCTGCCACCGATTGCGCTTGTCATAAAGCATAAAAAAGAGCCTGCTGCACAAGAAAAGAACAGCAGGCCGTCATTCTTCCACTCGTTTGGAATGGCAGAAACCAAGCCTATCCTTTCACTTTGCAACAGGCGCTTTGGGTGCGATTTAAACGTTGAAACGGAACAGCACGACGTCGCCGTCCTGCATGACGTATTCCTTGCCCTCGGAACGGACAAGGCCCTTTTCGCGGGCCGCGGCGAGCGAGCCGAGCGCGATCAGATCGTCATAGCTGATGACCTCGGCGCGGATAAAGCCGCGCTCGAAATCGGTGTGGATCTTGCCCGCCGCCTGCGGGGCCTTGGTCCCCTTATTGATCGTCCACGCGCGCACCTCGGGCTCGCCGGCGGTCAGGTAGCTCATCAGGCCGAGCAGATCGTAGCAGACCTTGATCAGACGGTCCAAACCGGATTCGTGCAGGCCGAGCTCGGAAAGGAACATCTCCTTTTCCTCCTCGTCCATGGAGGCGATATCCTCTTCCAGCTTGGCACAAATGGGCAAAACCATCGCGCCCTCGCTCGCGGCGATCTGCTGCACGGCGGCAAGGCGCTCGTTTTCGGTCTTGTCGCCGGTAAAGCCGGCCTCGTCCATATTGGCGGCGTAGATCACCTTTTTGGAGGAAAGCAGGTCGCTTTCCTCCATGACGCGCCGCACGTCCTCGTCGTCCTCAAAGCCGGGGAAGGTGCGCGCGGTCTTGCCCTCTTCCAGATGGGCCTTGATCTGTTCGAGGACGTCCACGTCCTTTTGCAGCTTTTTATCCGCCTTGGCGGCCTTGCGCGTGCGGTCCAAGCGGCGCTCCAAATGCTCGATATCGGCAAGTACCAATTCCAGATTGATCGTTTCGATATCGCGCGCGGGATCGACAGAGCCTTCCACATGCACGATATTTTCATTTTCAAAGCAGCGCACCACATGAACGATCGCGTCTACCTCGCGGATATGGCTGAGGAACTTGTTGCCCAGACCCTCGCCCTTGGACGCGCCGCGCACAAGGCCCGCGATATCGACAAATTCCACCACCGCCGGGGTGGTCTTTTTCGCGTGGTACAGCTCGGTCAGCTTGGCGAGCCGTTCGTCCGGCACGGCGACCATGCCGACGTTGGGATCGATGGTGCAAAACGGGTAATTGGCGCTTTCCGCGCCCGCTTGGGTAATCGCGTTGAACAGCGTTGACTTGCCCACATTGGGCAGACCGACGATGCCGAGTTTCATATCTGTTTTCCTCCTGCGTCTGTTCAGGAGGAACCGATCCCCCTGTTTTTTTGGCTGAAAATAGTATACTGCTTTTTCTGGCTTTTTGCAACGATTTGGCGTATAATCAAGTGAGGAATTAGAAGTGAGGAGTGAGGAGTTGCGGTATCGCGCAAAGCGCGATATTTTTATTGCCGCCTACGGCGGCCACGATCACCTCCTACTTCCTACCTCCTCACTCCTAACTGACCGATGAGCTACTAATTAAAACAAGGTGGTTGTGTTATGCCCTACTATGTCACCCATCATATATTCGCCACGACCGTGCAGCGTGTGACCGGGGACGCGGCCGCGCACACGGCCGCGCTTTATCCCGCCGCCTATCGCTGGGGCGCGCAGGGCCCTGATCCGCTTTATTATTATCACGCGCCGTTCCCCGGCCCGATCTCCGCGCTGGCGCGCCGCATCCACGACGAACCGCCCGCCGCCCTGTTTGAAGCGCTGTGCGCCGCCGCGCAGCAGCAGCACGATATCGCGGCGCTGTCCTATGTGTTCGGCTTCTGCACGCACTACGCGCTCGACCGCGTGACGCACGCGCTGATCGAAGCCTCGGCCGACCGGCTGCATCTTTATATGCCGGGCTACTCCGCCGCAGCGCGGCTGGGTCTGGTCTGGTCCGATCTGGACGCCACCATGATCTCCGAGTATATTTCGTGCGAACCGGCCGGATTCGAGGCGTACCGCCTGCTTGACCCGAACGCCGCCGAATGCACCGTGTTTTCCCGCGTGCTGGCGAACGCTTGCAAAACCGCCTACGGCGCGCGCCTGTCGCCCGCCGCCGTCTATCGCTCGCTGCACGATATGCGCCGCGTGCTCCACTTGGCGCACAGCGGCAGCCATGCCCGCGGCCACCTGCAAGCGCTCGAACGCATGTGCGGCAAGGCGGGGCTCGCCTCCTCGCTGATCCGGCCGAACGAACCGGGCGCGGCGGACTGCGCGAACATGGAGCACCGCCCGTGGCTGTCGAACGGCGTCGAACGCACGGAATCCTTCTTTGACCTGTTCGACGCGGCTGTTCCGCTCGCCGTTTCGCTCCAGCGCGCGGTACTCAGCAGATATTATCAGAATAAACCGCTCGATCCGCGCTTTTTCCCCACCGATTTTACCGGCAAGAAACCAGAAAAATAAAAAACGCGATCTGCTCGACAGATTTCGTATGACTTCGCTCCGCAAATCTCCTATCCTATCCATTGTTACCAATTTGTAACATTGGATACTGAAAGGAGGAACACGGAAGAGCGTTTCCCAAGCGGCTCTTCTGTGCGAACGAACATGCGAAATCTGTTTTCTATTTTAGGCGGCCTGCTTTCCGGCCTGCTGTATGTGATGATGCGCGCCGTGCTGCTGCTGGACGCGCTGATCGACCGAATTTGCAGCCTGCCGGTATGGCGCCGGATCGGCGGCCTGCTCGGCGCGCTGCGCCGCCGCCGCTCGGCCTGCGCGATCTGCGCTTTCCTGCCGTTCTTTTTACTGCCGGGCGCAATGCTGACCCGCTCGGGCGCGATGGTCTCCGTGGACGGCCGCCCGCTCGGCGTGGTTGAAAATGCGGACGAGCTCACCGCCGCCGTTGCCGAGATCGAATCAGACGCAAAGATACTCGCGGGCGACGGCTACACCCTTCCTATTTCGATCAACTGCACCGAAACCCGCGCGCCGGAAAGCCGTTTCCTTACATCCGACGGCCTCAAGTCCGCGCTGGTGGAGGCCACGCCCGATCTGGACACGCTGGCCGTCATTACCGTGGACGGCGAGCAGGCGGGCGTATGCCGCACGGCGGAGGACGCGCAGACGCTGCTTGACCGCATCAAGGCCAAGTACACCACCGCTTCGGACGACGGCGCGCAGTTCATGCAGGCCGTGCATGTGCAAAACGTGATCGCGCCGGTGGAATACACCTCGGACTTCGGCGAGCTGTACGAGTACCTCTCCCCCCGGCTGGACGTGACCGCGACGCGAAACGTCACCTATACCGAGCAAATCCCCTACGAGACCATCACCCGCGAAAACGATGAACGCGACCAGACCTATCAGGCGACCCTGCAACCCGGCCACGAGGGCGAGGCCGTCGTCACCGCCGAGATCACCACGGTGGACGGTCAGGAGCACGGCCGCACCATACTGGAACGCACCGTACTGAGTCAAGCGACGAACGAGATCGTCGAGGTGGGCACCAAGAACGTCGGCATCGGCACGGGCACGCTCGATTACCCGCTGACCAGCTATACCTTTACCTCCGCCTTCAAATGGCGCTGGGGCCGCCTGCATTCGGGCGTGGACCTTGCCACCCCCGAAGGCTCGCCCGTTTACGCGGCGGACAACGGCAAGGTCATCCTCGCGGAATGCTCGGGCGACGGCTACGGCAACTATATCATTCTTGACCACGGCAACGGCATGAAAACGCTGTACGGCCACAACTCCGAGCTGCTTGTCAGCGTGGGCGACGTGGTGGCCAAGGGCGACCGGATCGCCCTGTCCGGCAACACCGGCAACTCGACCGGCCCCCACGTACACTTTGAAACCATCGTGGACGATGAGAAGGTAGACCCGCAAATCTATTTAAGTTTTAGCTGAAAAAGAGCCGGTACGCAGGTGAAATTCCTGCGTACCGGCTCTTTTGGTTATGTGATGCGCTCAGGTTTTGATCCTTTCGGCCATGTCGCCGCTGGCGTGGGAAAGCACGGGCAGCAGTACCGCGGATAGAATCACGCCCGCCGCGCCCTGCACCAGATTGAACGGGATACCCGCTGCCGACGCCGTCGCCGCCGCGGCAAAGCCGCTCCCGGAAACGACGGACAGGCCGATCTCGTACACAAAGTAGCCGAACACCATCAGCACCTCCGCCGGGATACCGGCGAGCACCGTGCGCACCGGCGTATGGGCCGCGCGCCGCGCCACACGATGGTACAGCAGGCCGCCCACAAAGGCGGTGGCCGCCTTGATGGCGAGCGTGCCCGGCACCCAAGCCATATAGCCGGAAAACAGATCGGCCAGCATGGAACCGATGCCCGCGGCAGCCGCGCCCACACCGGGGCCGAGCAGGATGCCGCACAGCAGCACCATGCCGTCGCCCAGATGGATGTAGCCCAGCGTCGGCGTCGGGATACGGATCACCATGGTGGCCACTGTGGTAAGCGCCGCGAGCAGCGCCGCCTGCACGATTCGCTTCGTCTTTTGGGATTGCACACCAATCACCCTCTTTTCGTGTTTTTTTACTGTCTCCATTCTAGCGCGCATTTGGCCCCTTGTAAAACGCCAGTTCGTGCATTTTTCGTAATGCCAGTATTGTGTAAAAGGCCGCGCGGCTTGCCGAAAACGAAGCGCCAAGAAAAGAGGAGGAATTCATAAGGGGGCTGCGACGAAACTCGTTTCGTCGCAGCCCCCGCATCGCTTTATATCGTCTTTCCGCTATCTTTCAGCGTAAAAATCCCATCATAATCACAGTCTAACGCTGCCGCGATCTCGCGAAGCTCTTTTTCAGAAAAATTATCACGTGCCAGCTTATTGCTCAGGTTGTTTCCATTCGTCCCAATCCTTGTGGCAAGCTCCTTAATCGTCATATCCCGCTCCAACAGCACCGTTCTGATTTTCTTTGCCATACCCATTTGTGTAATCCTCCATCTACATGCTACAAATTATACACTGAAAGGCGAGCCGCCCGCCTATCGGGTAGGGCGGGCTGACCCAGCCCGCCGAAAACGAAGCGCCAGCAAACGTGGGCGCGTGAAACAGGCCGGTCCGGCCGAGCGGAGCGCCCGTCCACGTCAGTCCCTTGGCTCCCGGTACGGTACCATGGCAAATGGGTTGTATCACAAAAGGGCGGCGCAAAGTTTCTCTCGCGGCTACTGCCGCGCATGATATTGCGAGCACAGTGAGCCTCCAAAACACCGGAGCTGCGACGAAACTCGTTTCGTCGCAGCTCCTTTCGTATTAAATCAGTTTACCGCTTATTGGAACGCTTCCAGATGCGCATTTTTTCCGCGTCCTGAATGAGCTGCTCGCGGAAATCCGGGTGCGCGACCGAAATGAGCGCTTCGGCGCGCTGCCAGGAGGACAGGCCCTTTAAATTGACCTTGCCGTACTCGGTGACGAACCAGTGCACGCAGGGGCGCGCGTCCGTGACGACCGAGCCGTCCGCCAGCGTCGGGCGGATACGGCTGGCCAGCGAACCGTCCTTTTGCTGAAAGGTAGAGGAACAGCAAATAAAGCTCTTGCCGCCCTCGGACAGGTACGCGCCCAGCACAAAATCGAGCTGGCCGCCCGCGCCGGAGATCTGCTTGACGCCCGCGGTCTCCGCGTTGACCTGACCGAACAGGTCGACGTCCACCGCGTTGTTGATGGAAATAAAGTTATCGATCTGCGAAATGACGCGCGAATCGTTGGTATAGGACACCGGCGCCGCCATGCACTGGGGATTGTTATTGACATAGTCGTAAAGCTTCTTGGTGCCCGCGCCGAAGGCGAACACCTGACGGCCCTTGTCGATCGACTTTTGCGAGCCGTTGATCTTGCCCGCCTTCGCGATATCCACAAACGCGTCCACATACATCTCGGTATGTACGCCCAGATCCTTAAGATCGGATTCGGCGATCATCGAACCGACGGTATTCGGCATGCCGCCGATACCCAGCTGCAAGCACGCGCCGTTCGGGATTTCCTCCACGATCAGCTCGGCCACCTTGCGGTCGACGTCGGTCGGCGCGCCGCCCGCGCCCATTTCGGCGATCGGCGGGTTTTCGCCCTCGACGATCATATCGACATCCGTGATGTGCACCGCTTCCTCAAAACCGCCCAAACAGCGCGGCATGTTCCGGTTGACCTCGACGATGACGGTATCGGATATTTCGCATACGGCCTTTAAATGGGAGGCGTTCGGGCCAAAGCTGAAATAGCCGTGATCGTCCATCGGGGCGACTTGGATCATGACCACATCGTTATGCCGCACGTTTTCGCGGTACCAGCGCGGCAGCTCGGAATAGCGCAGCGCGGCATAGTAGCCGAAGCCCGCCGTGCAGGCCTTGCGCTCGATGCCGCCCATGTGCCAAGAGTTCCACGTGATCTTGTCCTCCACGTGCGGGATCTTGAACACCTCGGGCTGCCACATTAAAATACCGCCGTGAAAATTGATATCGCTCAGTTCGTCCATACGCGCGGCCAGCGCCTTGTCCAGCGCTACCGGCGTACCCGTGCACCAGCCGTAATCGACCCAATCGCCCGACTTGACGACCCGCGCGGCCTCGGCCGCTGTGGTCAGTTTGTTCTGGTACATTTGCTTATAGTCCATGCAAAAAAGCCTCCTCGTTTTTTATTTAACAATCCATGTGCTACTTATTATACTCGCTCCCCCTGCACGGTCAAGCGGATATCTTGCGGACAGACGCATAAAAGCGTCAAAATGCAGAAAAGGCTTGATTTTCTCCAGCCTTCGATCGCAACCACGCTTGCGATCGAGCATTCCGGCTCCGGCGCGCGCCCTTTGGGACACACTTCTCCGCCGGTTTGTTAAAAAAGCGAGATACACGCTCCCGCTTTTTTGTCAAATTAAAGCTTCGCTTCAATTTTCCATTTGATCGCGCGCTGCGGCGCGGGGGTTCTTGAGCCGGACGCATAAAAGCGTCAAAATGCAGAAAAGGCTTGATTTTCTCCGGTAAAGTGGTACAATGATAAATGACTTTTACGGAAAACATCAATAGGAGGACTTTATGAAGACCAAGAAATTTCTGAGCCTGCTGCTCGCGGGCACGATGTGCGCGACCCTGCTCGCCGGCTGCGGCTCCAAGCCCGCCGAGGACGCCACTGCGCCGGACGCGGGCCAGCCGGAGGACACTACCGCGGCCGACAGCGATCTCGCTTACATTAAAGACAAGGGCACGCTCGTTGTCGGCATCACCGACTTTAAGCCGATGGACTACAAGGACGACAGCGGCAACTGGATCGGTTTTGACGCCGACATGGCAACCGCCTTTGCCGAGAGCCTTGGCGTTAAGGTAGAGTTCAGCGAGATCAACTGGGACAATAAGATCATGGAGCTGGAAGGCAAGACCATCGACTGTGTCTGGAACGGCATGACGCTGACGGACGAAGTCACCAGCAGCATGGAATGCTCCAAGCCCTACTGCAACAACGCGCAGGTTGTGGTCGTTCCCGCGGACAAGGCCGATCAGTACCAGACCGTGGAAAGCTGCAAGGATCTGAACTTTGCCGTGGAATCCGGTTCCGCGGGCGAGGCCGAGGTCAGCGCGCTGGGCTACAACTACACGCCCGTTACCGCGCAGGCCGACGCGCTGATGGAGGTTGCCGCCGGCACCTCGGACGCCGCCGTGATCGACTCCCTGATGGCCGCCGCGATGGTGGGCGAAGGCACGAGCTATGCCAACCTTACTTATACCGTGGGCCTGAACAGCGAAGAGTACGGCGTGGGCTTCCGCAAGGGCAGCGACCTTGCCGCCGCGCTGAACGATTTCTTCGCCGCCAGCTACGCGGACGGCAGCATCCAGAAAACCGCCGAGACCTACAGCGTACAGGCGATGCTCATCGAGCAGTAAAGACGGATCGACTACAGAAAGCGTTGCAATAAGGGCCGCGCGTCCGCGCGCGCTCCTTACGCTTCGCTCTGGATGACAATTACGAGCAAAGGCGCGCTGCAACTGATTTTGCAACGCGCCCTTTTTCCACGTCCCGCAAAAATACGACAAGACAGGAGGAACCCATGCAAACGATTCTCGATCAATTGCCCATCGTGACGCATGCGCTGAATATCGGTTTTTTGCAAACGCTCAAGCTGTTTTTCATCACGCTGCTCGGCGCGATCCCGCTGGGTCTCATCATCTCCTTCGGCTCCATGTCGGGCTTCCGCCCGCTGCGCTACCTCACAAAGGTTTTCGTGTGGATCATCCGCGGCACGCCCCTGATGATCCAGCTGCTGATTATTTATTACTTCCCCGGTCTGGTGCTGAAAAACCCGATCTGGGGCGGCGGCGAGGGCGGCCGTTTCTTCGCCTCCTCCGTGGCCTTCATCATCAATTACGCCTGTTATTTTTCCGAAATTTACCGCGGCGGCATTCAGGGCGTGCCCAAGGGCCAGCAGGAAGCCGGGCTGGTGCTCGGCATGACCAGAAGCCAGATTTTCTTTCGCATCACGCTGCTGCAAATGATCAAGCGCATCGTGCCGCCCATGTCCAACGAAATCATCACGCTGGTCAAGGACACCTCGCTCGCCCGCATCATCGCGCTGCAAGAGATCATCTGGGCCGGACAGGCCTTTATGAAGGGCTCGCAGGGCATTTCGGGCGCGATATGGCCGTTATTCTTCACCGCGATATACTATTTGATCTTTAACGGCGTGCTCACCGTGCTGCTCAGCCGGTTGGAGAAAAAACTCGATTATTTCCGCTAAGGGAGGGCCCATATGCCTATTTTAGAAATAAAAAATATCAACAAAAGCTTTGGCTCGACCGATGTATTAAAGGATATCAGCTTTTCTCTTGAACGCGGACAGGCCCTCGCAATCATCGGATCGAGCGGCTCGGGCAAGACGACGCTGTTGCGCTGCCTGAACTTTCTGGAAACGCCGGACGCGGGCCAGATCATCGTAAACGGCGAAACGCTGTTTGACGCGAACGACCCCGCGGGCCAATCGGACGCCGCGATTCGCAAAAAACGTTTGCATTTCGGCATGGTGTTCCAATCCTTCAACCTGTTTCCGCAGTACACGGCGCTGGAAAACGTGATGCTGGCCAGCCTGCTTCTCGCGCAGGAGCGCCCCGATTATAAGCAAAACAAAAAGGAAATCCACGCGGAAATTGAGCAAAACGCCATTCGTTTGCTCGATCAGATGAGCCTGTCGGGCCGCATGTCGCACTACCCGCATCAGCTATCCGGCGGCCAGCAGCAGCGCGTGGCGATCGCCCGCGCGCTCGCCCTGAGCCCGGACATCCTCTGCTTTGACGAGCCGACCTCCGCCCTCGACCCCGAGTTGACCGGCGAGGTGCTGCGCGTAATCCGCGAGCTCTCCGATCAGCATACCACCATGATCATCGTGACCCACGAAATGGAATTTGCGCGCGACGTGGCCGACCACGTGGTGTTTATGGACGAGGGCCTGATCGTGGAGGAGGGCCGGCCGGAGGACGTTTTTGGCAATACACAGAACGAACGAACCCGCGCTTTTCTGTCACGGTATTCGCAAAACAGCTAAACATCGGAAATATCGCTAAAAACTTTTCGGCACATTTACCGAAGCGGCGGTTTACAAATCCCAAAAAATGCGATAGAATAGTCACGCGGGCATGAAAGTATGACCTTTCATTGACTAATTGTACAGTGAACCGTGGTTAAATTTTGGTGACTTTTTTGTTCAATCCTGTTGAAGTCTTGGCACATCTTTGATACAATAAGAGCGCAAGGGGAAACCCCCGTGAAAACGAAATAAAAAGCCGCACGGCCTTTTATAAAAAAAATTATTCTAAATGAATGGAGATGTTCAACATGGCTATGGATTCTTTCAGCGCATCCCTGATGAAGGACAAGAGAGAGATCATCATCGCCCCGACCATTTACAAGTTCGCCAATTTTGGTGAGTTCGCTCAGGAGTTCGCTCTCGGCGAGCGGGACGTCGTCCTGACCAACGAGTTTATCTATAAGCCCTTTATGGAGCAGTACAACCTTTCCTGCACCTATGTGTTCCAGGAGAAGTTCGGTGTCGGCGAGCCTTCCGAGGCAATGATCGAGACCATGTACGAGGCGATCCCCTACGAGTCCTACGACCGCGTTATCGCCATCGGCGGCGGCGCCATCATGGACCTTTGCAAGCTGCTCGGCTGCAAGCGCCCGGATTCCGTACATAACCTGTACTTCAAGCGCTTCCCGGTTGAGCACGAGAAGGAAGTTATCGCCATCCCGACCACCTGCGGCACGGGCTCCGAAGTCACCAACATTTCCGTTGCGATCGTCAAGGACGAGAAGGACGGCGTGCTGACCGGCGGCGAGACCAAGCTCGGCCTCGTATCCGACGATATCATCCCGAACAAGGTCTGCCTGATTCCCGACCTGCTCAAGACCCTGCCCTACAAGCCCTTCGCTTCCTCCGCGATCGACGCGCTGATCCACGCGACCGAGTCCTACCTGTCGCCCTCGCGCAAGACCATGACGAGCGAAGTGTTCTCCGTCAAGGCCATGGAGATGATCCTCGAAGGCTTCCGCCAGATCGGCGAAAAGGGCCCCGACGCCCGCCTCGACTACCTTGACGAGTATGTTACCGCTTCGCTGTACGCCGGCGTTGCGTTCCTGAAGGCCGGCTGCGCCACCGTGCACGGCATGTCCTTCCCGCTCGGCGGCACCTACCACGTACCGCACGGCGAATCCAACTACGCCCTGTTCGGCAAGATCCTCGAAATCTACGACGAGATCAAGCCGGAAGGCGAACTGATGAACTTCAAGAAGCTGGTCGGCCGCATTCTGGGCTGCGACGCCAAGGACGCTATCCCGACCCTGAACGCTCTGCTTGAGAAGGTTCTGCCGCTCAAGCCGCTGCATGAGTACGGCTTCAAGGAATCCGACATCAAGGATTTCCCGGAATCCGTCATGATCAACCAGCAGCGCCTGATCACCAACTCCTACGTCCCGATGACCAAGGAGCTGATGGAGCGCGTTTACCGCGAGTGCTTCTAAAAAACGCATAGGGGGCATCCAAAAAATGCCCCCTATCTTTTAAACAAGGCCTAACGGCGCATTATATTTGTTCCTCCGGATTTCCGCGCCAAGCGGCGCGGAACGAAAAGAGAAAGGATATTGATATATTATGATGACGAAAGACCAGTATATCGAGTCTCTGAAGAAGCTCAACTTTAACCTGTACGTTTTTGGCGAAAAGGTTGAGAACCCGACCGAGAACCCGATCATGCGTCCCTCGCTCAATTCCTTTGCCGCCACCTATGAGCTGGCCGAGGACCCGCAGTACGAAGATCTAATGACCGCCACCAGCCACCTGACCGGCCACAAGATCAACCGCTTCACCCACATGCACCAGTCCACCGACGATCTGGTTAAAAAGGTGAAGATGCAGCGCCTGCTCGGTCAGAAGACCGCGGCCTGCTTCCAGCGCTGCGTGGGCATGGACGCCATGAACGCCGTTTACTCCTCCACCTTCGAGATCGATGAGGCCTGCGGCACCAAGTACCATGAGAATTTTGTGAAGTTCCTGACCCGCGTACAGGACGAGGATCTGGGCGTTGACGGCGCGATGACCGACGTCAAGGGCGACCGCAGCCTGTCCCCCTCGCAGCAGGCCGATCCCGACCTGTTCCTGCACGTGGTAGAGCGCACCGCCGACGGCGTGTACGTCACCGGCGCGAAGGCGCACCAGACCGGTTACATCAACTCCCACGAAGTGCTCGTTATGCCCACCATCGCCATGCGCGAGGGCGACGAGGACTACGCGATCTCCTTTGCGATCCCGACCGATTCCGACGGCATCACGCTGATCTACGGCCGCCAGTCCTGCGACACCCGCAAGATCGAGGAGTATAACGACATCGACGTGGGCAACAAGGTATACGGCGGCCACGAAGTGCTCGTTATCTTCGACCACGTATTCGTACCGAACGATCGCATCTTCCTCAACGGCGAGATCAAGTTCGCCGGCATGATCGTCGAGCGCTTCGCGGGCTACCACCGTCAGTCCTACGGCGGCTGCAAGGTCGGCGTGGGCGACGTGCTGATCGGCGCTACCGCGCTGGCGGGCGACATGGCGGGTTCCGCCAAGGCCAGCCACGTCAAGGATAAGCTGATCGAAATGACCCACCTGAACGAAACGCTGTACTGCTGCGGTATCGCGTGCTCTTCTCAGGGCACCAAGACCAAGTCCGGCAACTACCTGATCGATCTGCTGCTGGCCAACGTCTGCAAGCAGAACGTCACGCGTTTCCCGTACGAGATCGCGCGTCTGGCGCAGGATCTGGCGGGCGGCCTGATGGTTACCCTGCCCTCCGAGGCGGACTACCGCAACCCCAAGCTGCATGACTACATCGATAAGTATTGCCGCGGCGTCGCCTCCGTTCCGACCGAGGACCGCATGCGCGTACTGCGCCTGATCGAAAACATGACCATGGGCACCGCCGCTGTCGGCTACCTGCCCGAGTCCATGCACGGCGCCGGCTCGCCGCAGGCACAGCGCATCATGATTGCCCGTCAGTCCAACCTCGAAATGAAGAAGGAACTGGCGAAGAAGATCGCTCGTATCGACTGATCTTCCTGCAGGGCCGTCTGATGAACACGGCCCTACCCCATAGGCACTCATGGAGCTCTTCTGTGGGTGCCTATGTTTGCAGTTACACGACAGTGGGGGCGGTGTGGAAGGCGGCGAACCGGCTGTTTTCCATACTGAAACCACTGTAAAAGGGGGAAATTGGCGCCATGCTGCGCTGCACCGTAAAATTCTGCGGCGGCTGCAACCCGCGGTATGACCGCGGCAAGGCCTATGACGCCGTGCGCACCTCCCTATCTCAAGCCGCCGTCTTTGAACTGCCGAGGGACGGCGTACATTACGACGTACTGCTGATCATCCGGGGCTGCACCGGCTGCGAATACCGCTATGAGGAAATAGACGCCGACCGGCGTTTGCTCATCGAAAACGCGGCCGACGTCCCGGCTGTCATAGAACAAATAAAGCAGATTCCGTCTGACAAAAGAGGAGGATGATAAAGATGAAGAAAGTAAGCATCATCACAGCGGAGGAAGCCGCCCTGAAGGTACAGGACGGCGATACCATCGCCACCGGCGGCTTTGTAAGCTGCGCCTGCCCGGAGGCCCTCTCCGGCGCGCTGGAAAAGCGCTTTTTGGAGACCGGACACCCCAGCAACCTGACCCTGTTCTTTGCGGCCGGTCAGGGCCACCGCGACGGCACCGGCGGCGACCACTACGGCCATGAAGGCATGGTAAAGCGCGTCATCGGCGGCCACTGGGACCGCGCGCCCAAGCTGGGCGATCTGGCGCTTGCGAACAAGATCGAAGCCTACAACCTGCCGCAGGGCGTTATCTCGCATATGTACCGCGATATCGCCGCCCACAACATCGGCACCATCACCCACGTCGGCCTGTACACCTTTGCCGATCCCCGCAACGGCGGCGGCAAGCTCAACGACTGCACCACCGAGGACCTCGTCAAGATCGTCAACATCGAGGGCGAGGAGCGCCTGCTGTACAAGGGCTTCCCGATCAACGTCGTGTTCCTGCGCGGCTCCTACTGCGACGAATACGGCAACTGCACCGTACATAGAGAGATCGGCCCGCTGGACGTCACCGCGATGGCGCAGGCGTGCAAGAACTCGGGCGGCAAGGTCATCGTGCAGGTCGAAAAGATCGTGCAGGGCGGCACGCTCGATCCCAAGCTCGTGGCGATTCCCGGCATCTACGTCGATTCCGTCGTCGTCGGTTCGGACGAAGAGAACATGCAGTGCCTCGGCATGCCGTATGACGGCGCGCTGACCGGCGAGTTCCGCATCCCCGTGGACGCGATTCCGCCCATCCCGATGGACGCGAAGAAGATCATCGCCCGCCGCGCCGCCATGGAGCTGCCCAAGGACGCGATCGTCAACCTCGGCACCGGCGCGCCTGAAAAGATCGCCAACGTCGCCGCAGAAGAAGGCATTTCCGATAACATGACGCTGACCGTGGAGGCAGGCTCCATCGCGGGCGTTCCCTACGGCGGTACCCAGTTCGGCGCCGCGGCGAACGCGATGTGCATCATCCCGCACAACGTACAGTTCGACTTCTATCAGGGCGGCGGCCTTGACGTTGCGTTCCTCGGCCTTGCGGAGACCGCGCCCAACGGCGACCTGAACGTTTCCAAGTTCGGCACCCGTCTGGCCGGCGCCGGCGGCTTCATCGATATCACCCAAAACGCCAAGAAGGTCGTTTACTGCGGTACCTTCACGGCCAAGGGCCTCAAGACCGACTGTGTCGACGGCAAGCTCGTCATCACGCAGGAGGGCGCGAAGAAGAAGTTTGTTAATTCGGTCGAGCACATCACCTTCTCCGGCGATTACGCCAACAAGGTGCACCAGCCCGTTCTGTACATCACCGAGCGCTGCGTGTTCGAGCTGCGCCATGAAGGCGTCACGCTGGTAGAAATCGCGCCCGGCATCGATCTGAAAACCCAGATCCTCGACCAGATGGAGTTCGTCCCCAAGATCGCCGACGATCTGAAGACCATGGACGAGCGCATCTTCAAGGATGAGCTGATGGGCTTGAAGCACGAGTAAAAGCCGCTCGTATTGCTGGCCTATCTTGCATCTATTCTGTGAAGGTTATGGGTATGTTGTTAATCTTTTCACATACTTTTTCAAAACCCCTTGCAAATTGAAAATAATTTGATAAAATATTAACGATGTGACCCATTTCCATATGTTTAAAACGCGCCGGTCACCCTCCGGCGCCCGTATGAGAGAAGAAAAGGAGAAACCATCAATGAACGTTTACATCTGTTCTGCCGCCCGCACCGCGATCGGCACCTATGGCGGCGCTCTGCGCGACGTGCCCGCCGCTCAGCTCGGTATTGCCGCCGCTAACGCCGCCATCGAGCGCGCCGGCGTAGACAAGGCCGCGATCAACGAAGTCCTGTTCGGTCAGGTATTGCAGGGCGGCGTGGGCCAGAACGTAGCCCGTCAGGTTATGGTGGGCGCGGGCCTGCCCCTCACCACCCCGGCTATGACGCTGAACAAGGTCTGCGCATCCTCCATGCGCGCGATCTCGCTGGGCGCTCAGGTCATCCGTTCCGGCGAAAACCAGCTGATGCTGGTCGGCGGCTGCGAATCCATGTCCGGCGCGCCGTACATCTCCCGCAACATGCGCTGGGGCGCTCGTATGAACGACGTCAAGTTCGTGGACATGATGGTTTACGACGGCGTGTTCGACGTATTTAACCAGTACCACATGGGCATCACCGCGGAAAACGTTGCCGAGAAGTACGGCATCACCCGCGAGATGCAGGATCAGATCGGCTACGATTCCCAGATGAAGGCCGCCAAGGCCATCGAGACCGGCCGCTTCAAGGACGAGATCGTTCCGATCACCGTCAAGCAGAAGAAGACCGAGGTCGTATTCGACACCGACGAGCACTGCCGTCCGCAGACCACGCTCGAGGGTCTGGCCAAGCTGCGCCCCGCCTTCAAGAAGGACGGCGGCACGGTTACCGCGGGCAACGCCTCCGGCATCAACGACGCTGGCGCCGCGATGATCATCGCTTCCGAGGATTACGTCAAGGCAAACGGCCTGAAGCCGCTGGCTAAGGTCCGTTCGTTCGGCTCCGTCGGCTGCGATCCGTCCATCATGGGCATCGGCCCGATCGAGTCCACCCGTCAGGCGCTGTCCCGCGCCGGCCTGACCGTTGCCGACCTCGACCTGATCGAGTCCAACGAGGCGTTTGCCGCGCAGGCTGCCGCCGTTAACCGCGAGCTGGGCTTCGATATGGAGAAGGTCAACGTAAACGGCGGCGCGATCGCGCTGGGCCACCCGATCGGCGCGGCAGGCTGCCGCATCACCACCACGCTGATCTACGAAATGATCAAGCGCGACCTGACCATCGGCCTTGCCACCATGTGCATCGGCGGCGGCATGGGCGAAGCCATCATCGTCGAGCGCGACGAGCTCTGCAAGTAATTCTTTTAGAAGAACGAAATGGGAAAACTGTCTGCAAATTAGTAATTAGTAGTTAGTAATTATTGGAGGCAAACCATGCGGAGTGCCGGTTCAAATCAGCGCTCCGCCCCCATTCGTTTCTGGTATCAAACATATCCATATCGTAAATGATTAGGCGTTCGTAATTTCTAATTACTAATTCCTAATTACTAATTAACAAGAGGTGTATTTGGAAATGACCGATGTAGTGATCGAAAAAAAGGGTCATGTAGCGATCGTTAAGATCGAGCACATGCAGGCTATGAACGCGCTCTCCACCGACATGTATGCGCAGCTCGAAGAGGCGTTCGGTGAAGTCGCAAAGATGGACGACGTTTACGCCGTCGTTCTGACCGGTTCCTCCACCGTCAACAAGAAGGGCAAGACCGTCAACTCCTTTGTGGCCGGCGCGGACATCGCCGAGATGTCCACCAAGACCGTTGAGGAAGGCAAGTTCTTCGGCAACGAATCCAACCGCGTTTGCTGGATGATCGAAAACTTCAAGCGTCCGGTCATCGCCGCGATTAACGGCTTCTGTCTGGGCGGCGGCTGCGAGCTCGCCATGGCCTGCGACATCCGCCTCGCTTCCGAGAACGCCGCGTTCGGCCAGCCCGAAGTCGGCCTCGGCATCACCCCGGGCTGCGGCGGCACGCAGCGTCTGGCCCGCATCGTGGGCCTTGGCAAGGCAAAGGAAATGCTCTACACCGCCCGCGGCAATTACACCGCGCAGGACGCGCTGGCAATGGGCCTTGTCAATTACGTATACCCGCTTGAAAACCTGCTGGACGAAGCCGTCAAGCTGGCGGAAGAGATCGCCGCGCAGGCGCCGATCGCTGTTTCGCTGGTCAAGGAAGCCGTTAACGTCGGCATGCAGACCGATCTGAACTCCGCCCTGAAGTTTGAAGGCAACGTCTTCGGCCAGTGCTTCGCTACCGAGGATCAGAAGTACGGCATGGCTTGGTTCCTCGATAAGAACCGCGACAAGCCCGCCAAGGAGTTCAAGAACAAGTAAACCGTTTCGCCATCCATCTAAGCAGTAAGAGAGAGCTGCAACGAGAGAGAAGAGAGGTTTTTCATAATGAAAATTTGTGTATTTGGCGCGGGCAACATGGGTGCGCGCATTGCTGAGGTATTTCTTAACGGCGGTCACGATGTCAAGCTGTTCGACATCAAGCAGGATTTCCTCGATCGCGGCGTTTCGATCATCGAGAAGGATCTGTCCTTCTTGGTTTCCAGAGAAAAGATCACCGAGGCCGACAAGGCTGAGCGCCTGAGCCGCCTTTCCACCACGGTGAACCGCAAGGACGCCTGCGAAGCCGAGTTCGTCATGGAGGTCATTCTGGAGCGCATGGACCTCAAGATCGACCTGCTGCAGGAGCTGGACGGCATTTGCCCGCCCCACACGATCTTCGCCTCCAATACCTCGGGCCTGTCCATCACCGAGATGGCCGCTTCCATCCCGCACCGCGCCGACAAGTTTATCGGCTGCCACTTCTTCAACCCGGCACAGATCATGAAGCTGGTCGAGGTCGTTCGCGCGATCCAGACCTCTGACGAGACCTTCCAGTTTGCATACGACCTGATGGCCGCGCTGGGCAAGACGCCGGTCGCCGTGGACGAAGGCCCGGGCTTTGTCGTAAACCGCATGCTGATCCCGATGATGAACGAAGCCATCGGCATCTACGCGGACGGCATCGCCAGCCCTGCTGATATCGACATCGCGATGCAGCTCGGCGCGAGCATGAAGTCCGGCCCGCTGCACACGGCGGATCTGGTTGGCCACGATGTAAACCTCGCTATTATGGAAAACATTTATCACGAGACCGGCGACACCAAGTACCGCCCGCACCCGCTGCTCCGCAAGATGGTGCGCGCGGGCTGGCTGGGCGTTAAGACCGGCAAGGGCTTCTTCGATTACGACGGCCCGTTCGGCAAGGAGATCATCAAGTAAGCCCCTTGGCCGATTTCCAACAACGGCAAAATCCCCGTCAGGTTTTTCCTGACGGGGATTTTTTCTTCCTATTTTTGTGTGAATATATTACCATTGCGCTAAAAAGTTATCACTATTTGCACAAGCGATTATAGATTATTTTGTTTGTTTCGACAAACTTCCTGTCATTCTATGGATTTTGTCGAAAAAAAGAGATATAATGTCATTTGTACGGAAACATGACGCGCACCATGGCGGCCGAAACGGCAAAAGCCGTCAAGTCTGCGCAAAGAGCGGCAAACACCATATAACGCATTTTGGATAGCCCCAAGTGCCCGCTATATACGCTGATGGTATATAGACTAGTCTCTGAAGAACCCAGCATCACCGCCGCGACGCGGCCGGCGTAGCTATCCGGTCCGCATCGCTGCATAATCTCGCTGCCCAGCGCCAGCCCTCCGCCGCCGCTGATCGGCTTTAGCAGCGTCAGCGCCGCGCACTCCTGCGGTATCCCAAACAGATTCAGCACCGGCGCCAGCGCGGCCGCGGCTATGTCTATCGCGCCGGAAGCGCGCAGCATGTATACAACGGTAAGCATGCCCACCATGGTGGGCAGTATGCTTACCGCTGTCTGCAACCCGCTCTTCGCCCCCCGCAGGAACGTTGGGAATACATCCACACCTTTATACAGTGCGTATAATCCAACGGCGGCCAGCATAAGCGGCACCAACCCGGCTTGCATTAAACGCATGGTTTTGCACTTCACCCTTTCCTGATTTGACGAGCTATTCAATTTTTAGGAAATACTTTAGGAAATGTTTTGCATTTCGACAAATTTTTCGCTTTCCATGTGCAATAATACAAAATGTAATTGGGTCCGCTATTTCCCCCGATTTTTCTCCGGGAACAAAGGGCGCATCAGCCGCCCGCTGATCAATACCGCCGCAACAGATGTAATCGATGCCACCCATACCGCCGGCATAATGTCAAACGGCGCCGCGGAGCCGCAGGCGCCTCGCACCGCCGCCACGGTGGATGGAATGAGCTGGATCGAAGCGGTGTTCAGCGTGATCAGCGTCAGCACCGTGTCCGGAGAGCCGCGCCGCCCCTCAAGGGTGTACAGGCGGTCCACCGCCTTAAGCCCCAGCGGGGTAGCCGCATTCGACAAGCCAAGCAAATTGGCCGTTACATTGGCGCTGACCGCCTCCATCGCCTCTCTATCGCGCGACGCCGCGCCGAACAGAGGGCGAAGCACCGGCATGAGCAAACGCGAAAGCTTTTCCGCCAGCCCGGACGCGCTGATCAGCTCCATCAGGCCGCTCCAAAAGCACATCAGCCCGGCGATGCTGATGGCAAGCGTTACCGCCTCCGCCGCTCCCGTACTTACTGCCGCCGTTACCGCGTCCAACCGGCCGGTGGCAACGCCACAGACCAGCGAAAGCACCAAAAAACAGACCCATACAACGGAAAGCACCTGGCTTTCCCCCTTTCCCTCGCACGCAAGTCCCTTTTGAGGGCTTGGTGATAGAAATGAAAAGACCCAACAAAGAAATGAAGGAGTGTTACACATGAAATCCACCGGCATTGTTAGAAAGGTCGATGAACTCGGAAGAATCGTTCTCCCCATCGAGCTGCGCAGAACATTGGATATCGACGTAAAGGACGCGCTCGAAATCTACGTGGACGGCAACCAGATCATCCTGAAGAAGTACGAGCCCGCCTGCGTCTTCTGCGGCAACGCGAAGGACGTTATCCATTACAAGAACAAGAACGTCTGCAAAGCCTGCATGAAGGAAATCGCCAGCCTGTAAGATTCCCCCGGCATATTTACGGCCGCCCCTCCGCCAAAGGAAGGGCGGCCGCCTTTTTATGGCCTGCCTGCCGGTGAAGCCGCTTTTACGCGGTACTTTTCCCGAGTCGCCATGCCGCCGCGGATGTGGCGTTCGTTTTTATTCTTGCGCAGCACGGCCTGCACGCCGTCGAACAGCTCACGGTTCAGCGTTTTCAGCCGCGTGGTAATATCCTTATGTACGGTTGATTTAGAAATACCGAACCGCGCCGCCGTTTGCCGCACGGTCGCCTCATGCTCGATCATATAATGTGCGAGCTGGATCGCCCGCTCCTCGGGTAAGCCTTTCACCGTCGTCCCCCCTGCCGTTTCGCACTGTCGTTACTAACACTGTATGCAGGGCGTCCGGCGGGTAGACCCGCGAAATAAAGAACAGCCGGGAAAGCAAGCGTAGCTTGCTTTCCCGGCTGTGAGGCTGTCGAAACAAAGCCCCATTTCGATCGAGTATTCCGGCTTCTGCGCGCGCCTTACAGGCAGAAGGTGAATTGCCCCTTTGGGGCAATAGAAGCCGGCCTGGGCCGCACTTGAAGTCGGTTTGTAAAAAAACCGAGATACATGCTCAATGTCACTAAGATAAGGGAAGCGCACAGGAAAAAACAAGGGATTCACCGAGCTAGTAGGGCGCGACGCCTCGGCGCGCCATCTCGAAGGGACGTAACACTTCCTGAGAAACCATGTCCCTTCGCTCGGCCGTACCAGCCTGTTTGATGCTCTCACTTACCCCGGTGCTTCGCTCTCGGCGCGCCGAGGGCGTCGCGCCCTACATGTTCTGTGCTTGCGATACCTTTTTGTCTTGTCTGACCTTAACTTAATGACATTGGATACATGCTCCCGGTTTTTATGAATTTTGCCGCAAGCGGCAAAATCCAATTTTATGCACGCTGCGGCGTGAGGACTTTTTCGACATGCTTTCCCGGCTGTTTAGCTATCTTCTCATCAGCGCGCCGATGCCGTGCGTGTGGTAATCGACCAGCAGGGTGATGCTGCGCCGCACCCCGCGCGGCCGGACGCGGCTTTTCAGAATTTGTATGAGGCCGTCGATCAGGTTATGTACAATGATCTTTGCGAGCAGCTCGCGGTCATCGTCGTCGGCCAGCAGCGGCTCCGTCTTGGCCGCCAGAATGTCAATGAGCGTAGCCTTAAGCCCTTCGTACCGCGTGCCCTGCGCCTGCTCCATGATCAACAGCAGGCCGTATTTTTCGTTCAGGCAAAGCTGGATAAACGCTTCGTCCACCAGCAGCTGATATTCCGGCATGCCGACCGCTGGATCGAACCGTTTGTCTCGCAGGCGCAGCACCACGCTGCGCAGGCCGTCGGCCGCGTTATCCGTCAGCTCATAGAACAAATCCTGCTTGCTTTTAAAGTAATGGTACATGTTGCTTTTGCTGATATTCACTTTATCCGCAATCATTTGCAGCGATGTACGCGCATAACCCCGCTCCAGAAAAAGGTGCTGTGATTCCAGCAAAATCTTGTGGCGCAGCTCATCCTTCAACGTCTGCATAATAAAGACCACCCATTCATTTCTGTATCTATTATATCAAATATCGACCAAATGTCAATCGAACCCCGGTTCCTCGGCAAAAAATATTCCGGCGTTTCTGCCGCCGGAATACGCGCCTCGCGCTTTCGTTTTATTTGTCTTCCGCCGTCACCTTGGGCACATGCGGCCGGTCTTTCGTCGTGGCGAACTGAAACGCGACGCCCGATAAGGCCAGCAGAACGCCCACCAGAAGCGGCATCCACGCCGACCCTGTCGCAGCCCCCGGCATGAGCGAGATCAGCATCTGGCCCGCGTTCAGGCCGCCGCTGACGGCGCTGACAAGGATCATGACCACCCGCGTCGCCTTGACCGACGCAATGCCGATCAGCAGGCCGGCCAGCGCGCCCACCGTCCAGCCGAGCCATGTCGTTTCGATCAGCATGCGGCAAAGCAGCAGCGTCAGCCCGCTGGTAAACACGAATACGCCCGCCAGATACAGTTTAAATGAAACAAGCACCAGCAGAACGCCGAGCGCCATGCTGAGCAGTACGCCCAGCGCCATGTGCAGCGCAAAATGCGAGCTAATCACGCCGCCCACAATAAAGCCGATCACAAAGCAGGTCGCCGCGATCCAAACACGCTGCAGCCGATACCCCAGAAAGCAGTTGACCAGTGCAAAAATAATACCGAACGCGAGCATAATCCCCGATAACCCGTCCAGTTCCATAAAGCTTCCTCCCCTATTTCTGATAGGACTATCATACCGCAAATTGCCTTATCATGCAACAAAACCGCACGAACTTATGCAATTTTGTACATTATTTGCCCTTTGGCTCTTGGCATTCGCTGCATTCATCGTCGTGTAGGGATATCACGCCGCCGCATTTGGCGCAGGTAAACGCTTGGCGCTGGCTTTGCATAAACGCCTCCAGCCCTTCCGCCTCCACCGTCCGGCTATTCTGCATCAAGCTGGCATGATAGCGCTTATGATAGCTCTTTTCAAGGTTCTTGATTCGTTGACAGGGATATTCCGCGCACTGATAGCAATACGAAAGGCCCTTTTCGCGGACGCAGTCCTTGATTTTGCAGGCCCTGCAATGCTCCGGTTTGCCTTCGTCACTGTACAGGCAGCCCAGGCAGGGCTTCTTATGGTAGCAATGCTTATAGCAGACCGTGCAGTTCATCCCACAGGGCGCGAACATCCTCGGGTCCATCCGTTGCGGCATTTTCATACGCTTCCCCTTTCTGTATCGCCGTTTAGAGTATCATACCGCTTTTTCACACGTTGCGCAATAAAAACGGCCGCGCACAAGCTGCACAGCCGTTTTTATTACTCTTTTCTTTGATCAGCCGCCGAACACCTTGATCATAAAGCCCGCGGCGACAGCGGAGCCGATGACGCCGGCCACGTTCGGGCCCATGGCGTGCATGAGCAGGAAGTTAGCCGGGTTGGCCTTCTGGCCCTCTACCTGCGCGACGCGCGCGGCCATCGGCACGGCGGAAACGCCGGCCGAGCCGATCAGCGGGTTGATCTTGCCGCCGGACAGCTTGCACATCACCTTGCCGAAGATCAGGCCGCCCGCCGTGGACAGCATGAACGCAAGCAAGCCAAGCACAATGATCTTGATGGTATCCCAAGACAGGAAGGTCTCCGCGACCGCCTTACAGCCGACAGACAGGCCGAGGAAGATCGTGATGATGTTGATCAGTGTGTTTTGCGCCGTATCGGACAGACGGTCCACCACGCCGCATTCGCGAAACAGGTTGCCCAGCATCAGCATGCCGATCAGCGGCGCGGTTTCCGGGATCAGGCCGACGACAATGATCGTGACCGCGACCGGGAACACGATCTTTTCCGCCTTGGATACCGGACGGAGCTGCTCCATTTTGATCTCGCGCTCCTTCTGCGTCGTCAGCGCGCGCATGAGCGGCGGCTGAATCAGCGGGATCAGCGCCATGTAGGAATAAGCGGCAATCGCAATCGCGGGCAGGAACGCCGGGGCGAGCTTGGAGGCCGTCAGGATAGCGGTCGGGCCGTCCGCGCCGCCGATTACGCCGATCGCCGCCGCGACCGCTTCCGGGAAGCCGAGCGCGAGCGCGAGCAGGAACGCGGAGAAAATGCCGAACTGCGCGGCCGCGCCGAGCAGCATGGAGGAGGGCCGCGCGATCAGCGGGCCAAAGTCGGTCATCGCGCCGATGCCGAGAAAGATGATGGACGGATAGATCGCGTGCTGCACGCCCTGATAGAACACCCACAGCATGCCGGGGCTGGTCATGGTGCCGTCCGCCGCGACGACCGGACCGTTTAAAAGGCCGGTGAGCGGAAAGTTGGCCAGCAGGATGCCGAACGCGATCGGCACGAGCAGCAGCGGCTCAAACTTCTTACCAATGCCGAGATAGAGCAGCACGCACGCGATGAGGATCATCACAAGGCTGCGCGGGTCCTGTACCATGGCGGCGAAGCCGGATTCGGTAATGATTTTTTCGAGCACACCGATGAAGGAAAAGTCTCCCATATTCGACGCCCCCTGTTACAGCGCGCACAGAACAGCGCCGGTATCTACGGCCGCGCCCTTTTGCACACTGACCGAAGAGACGACGCCGTCATGCGGCGCGCAGATCTCATTTTCCATCTTCATCGCTTCGAGGATGAACAGCACGTCGCCCGCCTTGACCTGCTGGCCGACAGCGCAGCGCACGTCTAGGATGGTGCCGGGCATGGGCGCCGCCACGGTCTCGCCGCCCGCGGCGGGCGCTGCCGCCGGAGCCGCCGTTGCGGGCGCTGCGGCCGGCGCTGCGGGAGCTATGGGAGCCGCCGGTGCGTCGCCCTTCAGCACGGCGGTGGCCTGCCCCTTTTCCACTTCTACTTCATATTGCTTGCCGTTCAGCGTTACGATATACTTCATGTCGATTACCCCCTTTTACAGTGCTCGAATGGATTTGAAAACAAGCTGGTCCGGCGTCACGCCGAGCTCGTCGCTGACAATGGCCATGATGCAGGCCGCGGTCAAGTCGTTCACGCCGGAAAGCTGCACCGGCGCCGCCACCGGGGCGGGCGCGGGCACGGGCGGGCGAACGGGCGCGGGGCCGGGCGCTGCGGCTGCCGGCGCGGCGGACATGCTGCCCGCGATGGAACCGACCGCGCGGGAAATCGCCACGATGATGATGGAGAGCACCGCCAGCATGATGAAAACGATTACAATACCGGATACCGCGATCATCAGCGATTCCGTGGTCATATTGCCGATCAACATGGTTTACCCTACCTCCCTGATGGTGTACTGCGCGACAAAAGGCTTTTCCGCGTCGCGAATATCAAAATACTGCTCGGCCTGCTGCGGGAAGGCGATGTAGCTGAGCACGTCCTCCTCGCTTTCCGCGCGGCCGCCGAGGTATTCCTTCGCCTTGTCGAACTCAGGCTCCAACGTATCGGCATAGCGCGTGGTGAGCGGCTGTTCGCCGCCCAGCACCTTTTCCGCCAGCGCGGCGTCGATGCTGCCGGGCGCTTTGCCGTATTCGCCGCGGATATAGCTTTTGATTTCCTTGCCGATGGACTTATACCGCTCGCCGAGCAATACGTTGACCGTCGCCTGCACGCCGACCATCTGGGAAAGCGGCGTTACGAGCGGCGGATAGCCCAGATCCTCGCGCACGCGGGGCGTTTCCGCCAGCACCGCGTCCAGCTTGTCGATCGCGTTCTGCGCCTTGAGCTGCGCGACCAGATTGGACAGCATGCCGCCCGGAATCTGGTAGACGAGCGCATCGGTCTTGGTCGACAGCACATAAGGATCGAACACGCCGCTCGCCGCGAATCTTTGCTGCACGGGAATGAAAAAGTCGTTTACTTTTTTCAGGATCTTGGTATCCACGCCGCAGTCGAAGCCCATCTGCGCCAGCGTATAGACAAGCGATTCCGTGGCGGGCTGGCTGGTGCCGCCCGAGAAGCACGAGGTCGCGCAGTCGATCCCGGCCGCGCCCGCCTCCGCCGCCTTCAGATAGGTCATGTAGCCAAGGCCCGTGGTCGCGTGCGTGTGCACGTAGATCGGCAGGCTGATATTCTCCCGCAGCGCGCTGACCAGCTCAAAGCATTCCTTCGGGCTCATGATGCCCGCCATGTCCTTGATGCAAAGGCTGTGGCAGCCCATTTCCTCGATCTGCTTACCGAGCGAGACGAACAAATCAAGGTTGTGGATCGGACTGAGCGTATAGCAGATGCAGCCCTGCGCGTGGCCGCCCGCGGCGATGCATTCCTGTACCGCGACTTCGATATTGCGCATGTCGTTCAGCGCGTCGAATATGCGGATGATATCCATGCCGTTTTCGATGCTTTTTCGCACGAAGCGGCGCACGGTATCGTCGGAATAATGGTGATAACCGAGCAGATTTTGACCGCGCAGCAGCATTTGCAGCTTTGTGTTTTTCATGTGCGATTTGATCTTCCGCAGCCGTTCCCACGGATCCTCGTGCAGATAGCGCAGGCAGGAATCGAACGTTGCCCCGCCCCAGCATTCCACCGAGTGATAGCCGGCCTGATCCATCTCGTCCAGCACAGCTTCAAAATCCGCAAACGGCATCCGGGTGGCGATCAACGACTGCTGCGCGTCGCGCAGCACGGTTTCCGTAATGTGCATTTGTTTCACGTTTCGATGCCCTCCTTTTAACCGCTAAAATAGGCCTTCGGTGGGAAAAGCCCCCTACTGACCCATTTTAATTACTTGTATTCTATCATTTTTATTGAGCCGGTGCAATGGCATTCTTGTGGAAATTGCCGAAATTCATAAATATTCGGGCTTTATATTTTCCATTCTCATTCTCGATTGACTTTTCCTTCGTTGTGCGGTATCATAAAAAGCGCGGACCGCATAAGCCTAGTATGTGATTTTTGCCGTCCCTTACCAGTTTTTCATTCCATATTCTCGCGCGCCGCGAAAAAAAATCATACGCCCCGGTAGCTCAGGGGATAGAGCAACCGCCTCCTAAGCGGTAGGTCGGACGTTCGAATCGTCTTCGGGGTGCCAAAAGGAAAAGCCGCACGTCTTGAGAAATCAAGACGTGCGGCTTTTTCCTATTTTCTAAGCAACCCAAAGCGCCAATCATTGTGGTGCCCTGCGTCATCCAAATTGTCTTACTGGATCGCGGCGGCTCAGCGGCGCTTTACCGCCTGATGCAGCACCTGATAGAGATAGTCGGCGTCCACCGGTTTCGTCACGAAGCCGTTCATTCCCGCCTTCATGGCCGCGTCCACGTCCTCCTGAAAGGAGTTGGCCGTCATGGCGATGATGGGAAGGCTTCCGGCGTCCGGCCGGTCCATGGCCCGGATTTCCCGCGCGGCATCCAGACCGTTCAGCTCCGGCATCTGGATATCCATGAGGACGGCCTGAAACTCCCCGGGCGCGCTATCCCGGAAGAGGGCAACGGCCACCGCCCCGTTTTCGGCCCGGCTCACCTTGGCGCCCTGGAAGCTCCAGCAGCTCGGTGGCGATCTCAGCGTTCAGGTCGTTGTCCTCGGCCAGCAGGATACGCAGCCCGTTCAGGGACTGCGACTGCCCGGAGGACTCCGGCGCGGACGCTTCGCCGCCCAGAGGGAGAGACACCGTGAAGTAAAACTCGCTGCCCTGACCCAGCGCACTCCTAATTTTCAGTTCCCCGCCCATCAGTTCCACCAGCGTTCGGCTGATGGCAAGGCCCAAGCCGGTTCCCTGACTCTTGGCCAGATTGGGGCCCACCTGCTCAAAGGCGCCGAAGATTCGCTCCTGATGCTCGGGCGCGATGCCCACGCCGCTGTCCGCCACCTGAAAACGGTAGCTCGCCCGCCCGTCGCCCTGTTCCGTCTCGGTGACGGTAAGGCGGACCCAGCCGCCGGAGGGGGTAAACTTGAACGCGTTGGAAACCAGATTGGTCAGAATTTGCTTGAGACGCACAGCGTCCCCCAGCACGGCGTCGTCGGCGAGGTCCCGCACCACCGAAAAACTGATTTCACGCCGGCCGGCCTCCGAGGCCATCATGCTCTCCAGATCGGTCAGGAGCCGTTCCAGAGAGAAGGGCTCGCTCGAGACCGTCATCATGCCGTTGTCAATGCGGCTCATATCCAAAATGTCGCTGATGAGGCTTAATAAGTAGTGCGAAGAGGCGCGGAGCTTCAACAGATTCTCCCGCACGCCCTCCGAGACATCCTCTCTCCGGCAGGTGAGCTCACTCAGACCCACGATGGCGTTCATGGGGGTGCGGATCTCGTGACTCATGCGGGAGAGGAACTCTCCCTTGGCCCGGCTGGCGGCCTCCGCCCGCTCCAGCTCGCCCATCATGCGGGCGGCGCGGATGCGGGAGCGGGCGACCACCAGCAGCAGCACGCCCAGCAGCAGGAAGATGCCGGCGCATAGGGACACGAAAAGAAAGGGATTGGCGTAGACCAGCTCCACCACGGAGAGGTGGCCCGCCCCCACCGAAATCAGGTTTTGATTGACCAGCGTGACCTTGTCCTCGCTGCTCAGGCTGTTAACGGCCTTGTTTAAGATGGTGAGCAGCTCCACCGTGGTGGGCCGGGGCAGCGCAAAGCAAATGTCGTTGCGATTGTTGACGAGGGTGTTGGGCACGACGTTGGAAAAGTGGTGCTCCTGAATGACCTGCTCGATCCGGGCGGATAGGCCGTAAACGAAGTCCACCTCGCCCCGGTTTACGGCCGCAAGGGCATCCGGCACGTTGCGGTAGGTCCGCTCCTCGGCGGCCCGTATGCTGGCGGGGATATGCCGCCCCTCCATGACCGCGCCCACCAGCCCCTCGGCGGGGAAGCTGACCGACTTGTTCCGGGCGACGATGTCGTTGAGGGTGGCATAGGTGCTGGACAGGGCCATATCCAGCTCCACGCCCTCATCCGTCGTACCCAGAAAGGCGCCGAGCATATCGGCCTCGCCCCGGCGCACCAGCTCAATGGCCTCGGCATAGCTATCCGCGGTCACATAAGTAAAGGTAAGGCCGGTGTACGCCGCCACCCGGTCCAGAACGTCCGGGATCAGCCCATTGTGGAGGTTGTTGGCTGACTCCAAGCAGTAAAAGGGGTGCCACTGGTCCACCACCGCCACCGATACGGTCTGCTTCCGGCGAATGTATGCCATTTCCTCCTCGTTTAAAAAAATACTGGCGATGCCGCTGTCTGTGAAGTTGGCGTCGTAGCGGTCCTGCGCGAAGCTGGGGCTTGCGTCGGCAATCTTCTCCAGCGCCATGTTGAGCTCGGCCAGAATGTCCGGGCGGTCCGGCGTCGTGACGATATAATGGGGCTGGGAATCGAACGCGGCCACCGGGCGGAAGGCTTCGTCGCTGTCCGAGCTGTTGCCCAGCAGCATGTCGACCTCTCCATCCTTCAAATAGTGGTACAGGTTCCCTTCCTCGGACATCTGCTCGCCGCTGTAGTAGACGATGGTGCAATCGATTTGGTTGATGGTAAGAAAACTTTGCAGCCTATGGATATTCTCCTCGGCGCGGTCGTAGACGCCGATGGTCTTTCCTGCCATGCTCTCCCAGTCGTAAGCCCGTATGCTCTCATCGTCCCTGCGGGAGAGCAGAAAGGCTTTGGTATAACCCGCGTTGTAGTCCGGGTAGGCGAAGTACTGCTCCAGCGCGGGCTGATAGTAGGCTCCGCCCAACAGGTCGTATTCCCCGTTCATAAAGCCCGAGAGGGCCGAGTCGCTGTCCATATCCACATATTCATATTTCCAGCCGGTGTAATTGGCAATTTCGTTAAGATAGTCCACCACGATGCCGTGCCGGTTGCCGAATTCGTCCGTTTCCGTGAACCCGGGCACCTGCGGGAACGGAACCTTTAAAATCCGTTCCGACGCCGCTGCCGCCCGGACGCCGCCACAAAAGACGGATACAAACGCGACGGTCAGGGTCAGCAGCAGGGCCCCGCACCGCAAGACTGCCCGTCTTAAGTTGCTCATGTTGCGCTCCCCTTTCCCGGGACGGTACTCCCGGCTTATCGTTACATTACCCGTTGATACAAGCTGATACGCCTTATTATGTTACCATAAAATCAATCGTCTGTCCAACCTTCCCCCACGGCGGCGCCCCCATATTTGGAGATCTCCTCCCGCTGTATGGCGTCGTATTCCGCCGTCACTTCCGCCACGCTCCGCCCCTGACAGAGCTGCTGGCTCAGCTCCCGCACGGTATCCCACACGTTAAAATGCAGGCGAAAGTCCTGATTAGGAATCTGCCCGCCCTCAGCCACGCAGGCAATCAGCAAATCCGACTGGGGAATGTCCGGGGCCGTGGCATTTCGGGAAGAAGAGATTTTCCCTTGATTGTTGGCGAAGGAATCCAGCGTTTCCGTCCGGCCCAGCGCCTCCACGATGGCGACGGCCGCGTCCAGATGCTGGGAGCCCGGGTTGACCGCCAGCCTCTGGTCGGCGCCCACAACGCAGATAGAGCCGCCTTCCAGCACCGGCAGGGGCGTCATTTGGATTTCAAACGGATAGCCGCGGAAGGCCTTGCCGCGATAGAGGGCGCAAATAAAGGCGCAGTTCCTCTCCGCGAAAAATTCCCGCTCTTCTTCCCGGGATGGCAGCGTGTCTAGCGCCCGCTCCGGGTCCATATACCCCTTGTCGATCAGCATTTGGAGGAATGCAAAGCCCTTTTCCATATAGGTGCTGACGGGCGTAGCGCCGTTCGACACGGCCTCCACCTTCTGCGCGCAGCCCTCCCCCTGATAGAGGTCGTATAGGCCTGCGCACATCACCGGGACCGTCAGTGCAAAGTCCTTGTTGGCGCCATAGGGCAGTATTCCGTTTTCCTTCAGCGTTTGGCATACGTGCAGGAATTCCTCCAGATTTTCCGGCACGTTCAGGCCATACTCGCGCAGCATATCCACATTCCATATAAAGCCGAAACAAGTGTAGGACAGCGGAAGGGAGAATACCTTCCCGTCATAAGTGCTCTGTATCAGCGCGTCCTGAGACAGGTTCCCCGTGAAATCCAGATCGGACATATCGTAGATATAGCCCTTCTCGTCAAATTCCAGCACGTCCTCCGCCGGGATCAGGTAGAGGTCGTCCGCCGTCCCCGAGGAAAGGCGTTTGAGCAGAAGCTCCCTGTAGGAAAGGCCCTCGTCCGCGTAAAAGTTGGCGGAATCGCTGTAAACCATGATATTGGTGCTTCCGTCCTGATTCAGGACTGTTTTGCAGCAATCTTCTATGGCGTCCGAAACCTCTTCGTTCTGCGTGAAAATCGTGATGGGCGTTTCCGGAATGCTGTGGTCCAGATAGAGCTCGGGATCTGTCTGTCCCATTCCGCAGCCGGCCCCCACTAGGGCCAAAACCGTAAGGGCGACCAGCAGCCCCGCTTTTGTAAGCTTTCTTTTCATGATAACTCCCCCCGTATCGCTTTAATACCGCCGTCATGGCGATGATCTGCATGAGAAAAACCGAGCTAGACAGGGCGACCCCCCACCCAAGCTTTCGACGGGTTATGTCCGAACGGACAGGCCGCCCCTGCCGCATCTTCATCAGGGCGCCTGATTTTACTATCATTATACCGGATGAAAGAAGGAGATTCAATGAATTTTATCTTCACACAGTGGCTGCGCCGCGCGTGCGAAGCTTTCCACAACACCGAAGCCTTGCTGTCGAACGGCGTCAATCTGCTGAGTAAAACGTTGGCGCTTTCCGCTTACAATAAATTTCAAATTTTCTCTTGACATGGAGTTTACTCCAAGTGATAAGATGTCGGTAGGACAAACACGATGCAAAGGAGGCGCGATCATTGACCGAACCCAAATCAGGAATTTTTGAAAGAGGTCCCGCAAACACAGGCTATGCCCAGTATTTTATCGGCCAAAGTTATCTGAACATGCTCACAACCGAGGGGGTGGGCATCGGTAACGTGACGTTTGAGCCCGGCTGCCGCAATAACTGGCACATCCACCACAAGGGCGGGCAGATATTGCTGGTGACCGCCGGACGCGGCTGGTATCAGGAATGGGGCCGGCCCGCGCGCGAGCTTCACGCGGGCGACGTTGTCAACATCCCGCCCGAGACCAAGCACTGGCACGGCGCCGCGCGCGACAGCTGGTTCGTGCACCTTGCGGTGGAGGTACCGGCGGAAGGCGCTTCCAACGAGTGGCTCGAACCGGTCGGCAACGAGGAATACGATCAATTAACGTAAAGGAAGTCTTTTTACCATGCCACATATCGACATCACCATGTTCCCCGGGCGGGATCATGACACCAAAGCCGCCCTCGCGCAAAAGGTACAGCGTTTTATCGCACAGGACCTTGGCATAGAGGAAAGAGTCGTATCGGTATCCATCCGTGATATCCCCAAGGACAAATGGGCCGAGCACATGGCCGCATTTGAAGAGGATACCCAATTCATCAAGCCCAAGGCCTGACCGGGGGCGCATAAAAAAACGGTCCGGCAAGGAGCTCGCCTGATGGCGGCGCACCCTTGCCGGACCATTTATTATGCAAGACAGGCTTGTATCACACGGTACAGCTCGGCCACGTCGATCGGCTTGGCCAGATGGCTGGTCATGCCGGCTTGCTTCGCCGCGACGACGTCCTCCGCGAACGCGTCGGCGGTCATGGCGATAATCGGTACCGTCGCCGCGTCGGCGCGGGAAAGCGCGCGGATGACGCGGGTCGCGGCCAGACCGTCCATCACCGGCATTTGAATGTCCATCAGGATCAGCGCGTAATACCCTTCCGGAACGTTTTCAAACCGTTCTATCCCCTGCTTGCCGTTGCACGCCGTGTCGACGATCGCGCCGGTCCGCTGCAACAGCTCAACCGCGATCTCACGGTTCAGTTCGTTATCTTCTACCAGAAGCAGGCGCTTGCCCGAAAAATCATAAGTGGGCTGCACGCTTTTTTCCGCCTTTTGCTGCAAAACGTATCTTTTAATCCCATAGCACAGCGTGGAGCGAAAAATCGGCTTTTGCAAAAAACCGTTGACGCCCGCCCGCTTTGCGACATCCTCGATATCGCTCCAATCATACGCGGACATGATGAGGATGGGGAATTGACGGCCCACCTTCTCGCGGATACGCTCGGCGGTGTGCAGGCCGTCCAGCTCGGGCATTTTCCAATCCAAAATGACCGCGTCGTAATCGCGCCCTTCCCGGCTGGCCCGCACGACCTTTTCCACCGCGTCCGCTCCGCTGGAGGTGCATTCCGCTTTGACCTGCAATTCACCGAGCAGCTGCTCCAAATATTCCAGCGTGTACGCGCCGTCGTCCACCACGAGGACCTTTAGCTCCGGGAACCGGCAAAGCTCCGTCGCGGTATCGTCGATCTCCATGGGCAGGCGGACGACAAAGGTCGTGCCAACGCCCACCTCGCTCTGCACCTCGATGCTGCCGCCCAGCAGCTCGACAAGACGTTTGGTGATCGCCATGCCCAGCCCGCTGCCCTCGGTCTTATCCACGCGGCTGTCCTGCTCGCGGGAAAAGGGATCGAAAATGTGTTCGAGATAGCCTGCGCTCATGCCGATGCCCGTATCCGCCACCCGAATGCGCAGTTCCGCGCCGGCCGGCGCTGTCCCCGGAAACTCTTCGATATCCACCGTCACCGCGCCGCCGGACGGCGTGAATTTGGACGCGTTGGACAGCAGGTTGATCAGAATCTGCCGCAGGCGCAGCGCGTCCGAGCAATAGCGCTCGTGCCGCACATGATGCAGCTGCACGGCAAACTGCTGCTCCCTCGCCTTGATGCTCGGCTGTGTGATCGTTACCACGTTTTCCAGCAGCTCGGGCAGGGATACCGGCGCGGTATTGATCGCGATATTGCCGTTTTCGATCCGGCTCATGTCCAGCACATCGTTGATCAGGCCCAGCAAATGGCGGCTGGACAGCTCGATCTTGCCAAGGCAGTCGAGCATTTTTTCCGGCTCGTTCAGGTGCGCCTTGGCAATATCCGTCATGCCGACGATCGCGTTCATGGGCGTGCGGATATCATGCGACATATGGGATAGGAAATCCGTTTTGGCCCGGCTCGCATGTTCCGCCAGTTCGAGCGCCTGCTGTAGCTCGCGCGCCTGCTGCTCCAGCTTTTCCTGCATACTGCGCAATTCGGTCTCGTTCGTGATGTCGATAAAAATCGCCAGATAGATATAGTCCCCGCCCTGCCGGTCGACGCAGGAGGCGTTGACTTGCAGCCAAAAGGTCTTGCCCGCGCTGTTTTCCACATGGATCACAAAATGCACCGGTTTTCCCGCGGTCAGCTCCTGCCGGTGGGCTCGGATGACTTCCTCGTTCTGCTTCAGGTTGTTTTGAAAAATAACGGCGGCCGTGTCGATCCGGCTGCTTCCCGCGCCGAAAAACGTATTGAACTGGCTGTTTACTTCCATGATTCGGATATGCATTTCCGGGTCAATCCGGTATTTTGCCACAAAGCCGGGCAAATTGTCATAGGCGGCCGTTTGCTCGATCCGCTGCTGCATGCTTTCCGTGACATCGGTCATAACGGTATAGGAGACCTGCCGGCCGTCGATGTATTCATCCGTGAAGGTGGCCGTCATCTGTACCCAAATGTATTCCCCGCTCTTGCGGCGCATTCTGGAAGTGAGGGTGTAGCCGTTCCTTCCGGTGGACAGCGCCTTCATGACGGCGTCCGTCAATTCCGCAAGCTCCTTGTCATCGTGTATGCCGAGCGCGTCGTTCACATAATAAGTATCGCAATGGTTGTGGTATAGCGCTTCGTATTCCTCTTTGGGGTAGCCGATCAGATCATAATAAAACGAGTTGGCCCACACCATTGTAAAATGTTCATCCAAAAGATGCTTGCTGACGCTGACATGCAGCATATTCATCAGCGTTGCATATTCATAATCCTTCCCTTGGGTCGTCATATCCATATTGAAGCCTTTCCTTTTTCAGGTCGCAATTCGCTTCCGCCTGTCTTTCTCGTGTTGACTATAGGTTTATTTTATTCCTTCTCTAATGAATAAGCAAGTGTTTTGTACCGCGCCAAACTATGGTATACTGGTTGCAGATCAGGCCAAGGGAGGGCGACCGGTGAAAGGGGAAAACATTCTATACGAAACGCTGTATCAATCCATCCTCACGCAGCTTTACAGCGGCGCGATCCGCTGCGGGCAAAGCTTGCCCTCCCAGCGGGAGCTCTGCCGCCAGTATCACGCGGGCATCACCACGGTCAGAAGGGTCATCCGCATGCTGGAAGCGGATGGGTATATCCACGCCGCGCCGGGCAAGCGCGCGGTCGTTTGTTTTGATGAAACGGATGAAGGCTATGTATCCGCGCTGCTCCAGCGGCGCGAGAGCATCCTTGATCTTTATGGCGGGTTGGAGCTGATTATGCCGCCGCTATACGCCAAAGGGGCGCAGCGCGCCGATATCGGCGCGCTTTACGCCGTGATACGCGACCTGCGCCAAGAAACCGAGGAATTCCGCATCCATAGGCAGGTGTCGCGTTTTCTCACCACGCTGCTCCTGCCTTGTCAAAATCCGGTCATCATGGATCTGCGGGCGGACATGGAGCATTACGCGCGCCTTCCGTACCTGCCCTCCTCCCGGCTCGCCAATCCCTTTTCGACAAGCGTCGCGCTGGCGGAAGCCACCCTTGCAAGCATCTTGCAGCCGATTGAACAGCGCGACCCCGCGGCGCTGACGCGGCGGCTGGAAAAGCTGTACCGCGACGGGGCAACGCGCGCCGCCGTCTATCTAGACGGGCTGAACCAGCGGTATCCCGCCGAGCGCCCCGCAGTCGCTTATCAGTGGTTTTGCGGAAAGGGACACGTTCCGCTGTACACCGTCGTGGCCCGCAGCCTTTATAAACGCATGGAAGCCGGCGCGTTTGACGGAAGCGCCTACCTGCCCTCCGTTCCCGCCTTGATGAACACCTATGAAATCTCCAAATCGACCGCCTGCAACGCCGTTGCGCTGCTCAGCGACATCGGCGCCGTCCGCGTGCTGGATAAAAAGGGCATCGAACGGCGGGTAGGCGGCGCGCTGGCGCCGCTTCGGCTGGATATTCCGGTGATCTGCGAGCACCTTGTTTTATATTTGGATGTGATGCAGATCCTCTCCGTCTGCACAAACCGGCTTTCCCATGCCGCCGCCGCCACGCTGGACGCGCGGCAGGCGGAGGCGCTCGCCGCTATGTGGCGCGATTCGGTCGAACGGCGCACCACACACATCGTGCAAATGCTGTTGGAATTTTTGCGGCGGCACGCGCCGTATCACTGTCTGCGCACCATCGTCCGGCAGTTCGACGATATTCTGATTTGGGGCCATTACCTAAACCGGTTGGCGCCCGCTCCCGAAGAGCAAAAAGCTTTGACACAGCAGATCACGCAGGCCTTTTCATCGCTGTGCGACGCGCTCCAGCAAAACGATCTGCATCGCTTCTCCGCCTGTTTTCAGGCCGTTTTTCAGGCGGCTTATCATCATTCCCGCAACCGGCTGCGGCGGCATCCCACGCTTGCCGCTCAGCTCCCCGCGAGTTTCAGTTGACGCCGCTTTGCTCCGGCTCGCCGAAAAACAGCGCGGTCAGATCGTCCATCCACAGATCCGCGCCGTTGGTCTCCATGCAATATGCCGCGAGCAAGGCGTTATCGGTCACAAGGCCGTCCACCTGACAGCGCAGCAGTTTGTTCAGGGTCTTGATCGAATTTGCCGTCCAGCCATAGATTTTTTTGTGCTGGGCGTGCGCGTCCGCCACGGTTTCCAGCGAAAGCGAGCTGGTCTCCACGCTGTAACTATCCACATACGGCAGGTCGTAGCGGTCGGAGATCAGCAGCGCGGAGATATAGACCGTTTCTATTTCCGGAGCCAGCTGTTTGACGCGGCGCAGCGTTTCCAAATCCATCGAGGCGATGCTGCACTGGGTTTCCATGCCGTATCGCCGGATCGTGTCCAGCACGGCCCGTTCCATCCCGCCGGGACCTTTCAGTTCGATCATCAAATCGATGCGGTCTTTGGCCGCGCGCAGCATATCCGCCAGCGTGGGCACCGGCTCGCCGGCATAGGCGGGAGAAAAAGAAGCGCCCGCGTCGAGCGGACGCACCTCCGGCCACGCGGCCGCCCGCACCGTCAGGTCCGCGCCGGTCGTTCGACGGAAGTCAGAATCGTGTAAAACGATGAGCGTGCCGTCGCGCAGCTGCTGAACATCGATCTCGGCCGCGTCCGCTCCGTCCCTTATCGCGTTATGCAGCGCCGCCACGGTGTTTTCCGGCGCGAACAGGCCGCCCGCCCGGTGCGCGACGATTTGCGTTTCATGCTCTCCCGCGCTGAAAAACGCGCCGCCCAGCTCGGTCTCGCTCATAAAAAGCAGCATTACGACCGCCGCCGCCGCAAACAGGCTTCGCCAAATCAGCTTTTTCGCGCGCTTTTTTGGGCGTTTTTCCTTTGCCGGGCGCTTTTCTGCGCGGTAAGCATGGTATAGTGAGATGATGACGGCGCATAGTAACACAGAGACCACCGCGCCCATGCTCACGGTATTAAGCCGCTGTAAAATCACCATATAAAACGCAAAGCGCACGCGCGCCTGCGCGGGCGGAAACAAGATCCGGCAGCCGGCGGCCACCAGAATCACGGCCACCGCCGCCGCGAAAAGAACGGTCGCGGCCAGCAGCGCGCCAAGCAGCAGCATGGTCCCGCCCGTTTTGGCCCTTCTCCCCCGGATGAGCCGCAGGCTTTCGCGCCATGCCGCCGGGAAAGAAGCGCCGTGCAGCAACATCGCCGGCATGCCGAACACAAAACCGAACAGCAGCAGGTTGCACGCTATGATGATAGCCGCGTACGACAGCGCCAGCCGGGGCGTGGACCGCAGGTATTCCGCAACAAATTCGGGTACCCGCACCGTTTGCAGCCAGCCGCTCGCCATGGAAAAAACAGAAAGCAGCAGCGGCAGCGCCAAAGAAAGCACCGCGACCTTTTTTGGGCGGAACAATCCGGCGGTGCGCTTGCCCCCCTCTTTCCACATATCCCAAAGCGTGATACGCCGCCGCTCCCACCCCGCTTCGCAATACATCAGCAGTGCGACCACCTCAAACAAAAGGTAAAACGCGAGCAGAAGCAGCGTGGCCGCGATCAAAAGCAGCGCCAGCGGCGACCGGAGCAACGCGCCGATGTCCTGCTGCCCCACATGCGGCAAGCCGAGCAGGCGCGGCAAGATGGCAAGCTGCACGCGGATTTCCGGGAAAAGGAAGGCATACCCTATGGTTTTATAGATCACCGCAAAGCCAATGAGCGTATCCCAGTTGCGCAGCACCATGCCAAACACTTCGGCCACACGCTTTCTCATTCGCTTTGCTCCTTTCTCTCTTGTTTTTCCATTCAAAATGCGCTAAAATAAGCTTTGGCATTTCATTAAAGATCAGGGCGCTGCGGCACGTACCGCGCGGCAGCACAAAGGGGGGATCTTGCCTTGACCGTGATTTATGCGATACCTGTGACCAAAACCGATCCGGACGACCCGTCCGCCCGTTCTCTAATCGCGCCCGACCGGCTGGAGGAGCTGGACCGCCGCCACGGCCCCGCCCGCGCGCAGGGCTTTGCCGCGACGCTGCTGCTGGAATACGCGGTGGCAAAGCTGTTCCCGTCCATCCCGCACCCGCTCGCCATCTCGGTGGCCGAGGGGGGCAAGCCCTGCCTCGTCGCGCAGCCCGGCGTGCATTTCAGCCTGTCACATTCGGGCGCGTGGGCGGTCTGCGCGGTGTCCGACCATCCGGTCGGCGTCGACATTGAGCGGCGCGAGCCCGGCCGCCGCGATATCGCCGCGCGCTTTTTCCACCGGGAAGAGGTGCGCTATCTCGATAGTCTGCCCCTGTACCGGCGCGAGGATGCGTTTTACTCGCTCTGGGTGCTCAAGGAAGCGTTTGTCAAGGCGACCGGCCGGGGCCTTTTGTTGCCGCTGCGCAGCTTTTGTATTCGTCTGCGGGCGGACGTGCCCACGCTCGAATACGACGAAGCGGATCGCCCGTATTCGCTCGCGCTCGTCCCCTTTTCCGATCCTTCGTACCGGTTGGCGGTCTGCACCGAGGAAGCAAACGCCAAAGCGCCGGTGCTGGAAATCATGGATTGATCATGAAAAGCATACAAAAACCGCCGGGACCATGGTCCCGGCGGCTTTGTATGCTTTTAATTTTTCTCCAGCGCCGCGCGCACCGCGGTCGCTAATTGGTCGGAACACGAGGTGCCTCTGCCGTTGCAGGAAATGCCTTTAAAATATCCCTCGATCTGTTCGACCGTCATGCCCTCTACCACGCGGCTGATCGCCTGTAGATTGCCGTTGCACCCGCCCATAAAGGATACGTTGTGCACCGTGTCGCCCTCCATGTCGAATGAAATGCGCATGGAGCACACGCCGCGCGGCTTGTAGTCAAAATGCTTCATTGTCGGTTGTAGTCTCCTTTTGTCTTACAGCAGCGTACGGATATAGCGCGCGGCCTCGATAAAATCCGCCGCCTCCGTGTGGGGGCAGGCGTTTTCCGGGCGGTCCAGCCCGGTCCAGTTGAGCCAAACGCCCGGTATGCCGCAGTCGTACGCGCCCTGCACATCGTGCAGGAAGTTGTCGCCCACCATGACCGCCTCCTCCGGCAGGCAGCCGCATTTTTGCAGCGCCAGCTGAAAGATGGGCGGCGCGGGCTTGTCGCGCCCCGCCTCCTCGCTCGAAACGAGGAAATCGATCAGATCGGCAAGGCCCAGCCGGTCCAGCTTATCAAGCTGAATATCGGCCAGCATATCGGTGCACACGGCGGTTTTTACTCCGGCGGCGCGCAGGTCGCGCAGCAGCTCGGGCACGCCCGGGCGGCGCTCCATTTTATCAAACACCGCGTTCCAATAAACCGAAAATACCGCGCGCGCATAGCGCACCGCGTTCAAGCCCATGCTTTCGAGCGCGCCCTGCGCGGCCAGCACGCGGTCGTGCAGCGGCGGCATGCCCGGCTGCATACGCGCCAGCTTTTTACGCGCGGCGGCAAAGGCCGCGACAAATTCCTGTCCGTTTACGCCGAGCGTTTCCTCCGCAAAGCGGGCCAGCTGTTCGTACGCGTAAGCGTCGCCCGCCATAAAGCTGGCGTACAGCGTATCGTCTAAATCAAAAAATACCGCTTTTAATCCCATTTTTTCCTCACAGCAAATTTTCGTTGTATACCGCGCGGCTGCCGCCGACGAATTTCGGCCTGCGGCGCGCGCAGATCAGCGTCGCTTCGCCGATGCGCTTTAGGCTGATCCGCAGCGGAACGACCACCGGCTTGATATGCATGCCGATCAGCGTACCGCCGATATCCAGACCCGCTTTGGCGTTCTGCCGCACGCTTTCCACCGCGACCGGATCCGCAAAGCGCCGGTACGCCGTCGTTGCGAACGAACCGCCCGCCTTGGGCTGCGGCACAACGTTTACTTCATCGAGCGCAAAGCGTTCGTACGCGGCGCGCTCGACGATGAGCGCGCGGTTCAAATGCTCGCAGCACTGCGCGGCCAAATAAATATCGCGCTCGCGCAAAACGCCGTATATGCCTTCAAACGCGGCCTCGGCCACTTCTACGCTGGAATGGGTGCCGATCTTCTCACCCGATATTTCGCTTGACGAACAGCCGACTACAAGCAGATCGCCCGCGCGCAGCTTTGCCTGATCGCATACCTCGGCGGCCGCCTGCGCGCACTGAGCCTGTATCTCGTTAAGCTCCATGCTTTTTCGCCTCCTTTTGATAGAAACAGTATACCACAGAATGAACATGGGCGCACGCTTTCACGCCATTTTTTTATCCGGCATACACTGACAGTGAGGTTACCCCTCAATACCGTCTAAGCTGAAGGAGCAACTCGTTATGAATATGCAATACACAGGCCCGGATCAGGCGCTGCCGGCAGACAGCATCGATCCGCGTCTGCTATCTCTGGCAATGGGCTTTGTCCCCGCGCAGAGCTTTGATACGCCGTACGAACCGGCGCTCGCGCTTTCCCGCGGCACGATATTTCCGGCGCTGGATAAACCTTTCCTAGGTGAGGAGGCTGTGCCGCGATGACTGAACGTGAGAAGCTTTTAAACCGTGTGCGCATGTATGATTTCGCGCTGGTCGATGTGATCGAGTATCTCGACGGCCACCCGAAAAACAGCGCCGCGCTCGCCTACTATAGTAAAATGCGCACAGCCTTTGACAAGGCTGCCGCCGAATACGAAGATCAATTCGGCCCGCTGACCGCGCGCGAGGTCGACACCCGCACCGGCACTTGGCGCTGGATCGACGACCCGTGGCCTTGGGAAGGAGAGGATAACTGATGTGGTCATACGATAAAAGATTACAATTCCCCGTCAAAATCAAAAATCCGGACCCGCAAGCCGCCAAAATAGTTATTACGCAGCTTGGCGGGCCAAAGTGTAAAAACAGATAACCTTAAGGGCGGCCCAGCAATGCCAGCTGGGCCGCCCTTAATCCACAAAAACAAACCACTGCGTACCATCAAAAAACAAATGGCTATCTCTGCCCTCCACCCGGATTGTATAGCGCGTTCCCGGCAGCTCCGCTTTAAGCGATGTTGCCGGGCGTGTATCAAGTACCTTGTCGATATTGTAACGCACGTCATCTATCTTTAGCGCTCTGGGGACGATCTTTCCGTTCTTGTCCCACAAGGCAAGGACATCAACATATATTTTAGTCGGCATGGTTTAGCACCTTCTCGTCTTGTCGGTATTCCATCAAATCGCCGGGCTGGCAATTCAAGTATTTACATAAGCGTTCTATCGTTCTTGTATCTATGTGTCCACCTTCCATAATTTTATGATATGACGCTTGACCAATAACATTGTCTCGTCTAACGGTATAGCTTGTGATACCTCGCTCCGCAAAGAGCTTTAGCATTTTTTCATAACTTATAGGCATGTAAACACCTCCCTATATATTATATCTTAGTTATGTCACTAGAACAAGTGTTGTTATCAATAAAAAACATCACAAATATTAGTGATATTGCCTATTGAACATCACCAATTCTAGTGATATAATATAACCATACTAAAGGAAAGGAGGACAGCACCCCAGCAAATACACCGGGCAGGAGGTCACGAAATGGAGCAAGACAGCATGACGCAAGCCGAACTGATTTTACTACTTGAAACCCTCGCGGAAAACATCGAGATCAAGGCCAGCACCGCAAAGGAAGCCGCCGAAATCATACGCAAGAAAATTGAAGCCCTTAAATAAAATAGGCTCCCCAGCACCTACCACAGCACAGGGAGCCTAAGAGACCAAACGGGGGGCACTAAAGCCTGCCATTTAGTGCCCCTATTATATCACAAGGCAGGGTAAAAAGAAAAGGGGTAACACAATGAAAATTATTGCAAACACCTTTGAAGCGCACAAAGAGTTGCTAGAAAGCAAATTTTACTGGTGCATAAATCCACTGAACTGCAACGAGATATTAATAGCTGAAAACGAAATCCAGTTGACCGGAGCAGAAAGGCAGATCGCATACGCTAACGCGCTTGTGTGGCGATACCTTAACCACATAATCGATCAAATTAAAGAAAACCCAAATAATCAAGACGAAATGACCACCGATGCGATCATAGTACATATCGAAAGCATTATCAGATCAACGAACGAAGAATGCAAAACGGCAAATGCCGTTATCGAGCGATACAAGCAAACCGCCCAGCGGCGAAAGGAGTAAGACAAAATGACAAGATGCGTAAAGTGCGAGGTGTTAGAGACTCGGGGCAGATACACAATCAGCCGCGAGGAGGATCGTCAGATCGATCCTATCACAATGGAGCCAAAAGGCCGTACCTACGTATACTACGCTGTCAATGACACAGACGTAATACTTGACAGTTTCAAATCCATAGAAAAAGCCAGAAAATACGCAGACAGTATTTAACATCGATACCCGCCCCGCCGGACTGACCGGCAGAAACAGAAATGGAGTGAATAAAAATGAAAAGTTGGAAAGTATACATTCGCGATGATCGGGATGGTGAATATATTGTTGGAAAAACGCTTTTGCAAGCTGTTAGCGAAAAAGCGTTATATCTTGCAAAAATGTCTAGATCGTCGAATGAGCAGGTCTTGTCGGTAAAAGATGTTAAATTAAAATGGTCTGATGGAATTTTCGGGGCAAAAGGGGGCGTTAAAGCAAATATCAGCTGCCGTTGCAGCACTGCATACATCAAAGGAAGCCCTCTATACAGCGAATTTGATAAAATTTACGAGGTATGGATTGTTGCCGATAAAGAAGACCTTTTGCACCCAACCCGACACTTTGCGCTGGCAACCGGCAAGGTCTACACCAATCACAACGGCAGTGACTATTTATGTAAAACTGTCCGAGAGCCGGGATGCTACGTCATGGAACGGGTCAAGGACGGCTGGACACTGGAGGCGCACGTCATCACCATGTACCCGGACGGGACCATCGAATGGGACTACTCCACCGGCGGGCATTGGCCCAGCAGCGAAAGGAGCGAGACGAGATGAAAACCTACTATAAAGACTATGGCATTACCGCCAGTATCGCAGATCAGGCCGCCGGGACCGCCCGCCTGATCGTCCGCGACCAAAGCGGCAAAAAAATGAAAGATAGTACGCACAGCAACCGACAAGCCGCACTTGCGGCGTGGCGGCGTATGTGCAGATAACCACCCGCCCTGCCAGCCTGACCGGAAGAACCCGCCCCGGAGGTTACGAGGGCAGACCACGCAAAAATATCGTGTAAAACGTGACAACCCGCAAAAAACATATTATAATAGATACAACGCTAGGAGGAAACATTATGTTAACAGAGAAGAGAGCTTACGAACTAGCAACCGCTGCCGGAGCTACTATTATCGATGGAAAACTAAAAGTTAAAAAGGATGTTTCGTCCGAAGTCTTGGCTGAAATACGAAATTACAAACAGGATATCATAAAATATATGTCAGGCTATTGCTTTCGGCTCCAGCTTATTTGCAAAATGCCCCCAACGAAATGGGTAGTCCTTGAGAGGTCAAACACAGGTATGGTTTTCTTCCCCCCGATTGAAATATTTACTGGGACGGCCCATGAAGTAGATGCATGGTGCCTAGAACACAAGGACAATCCGTTATTTACAGATGAATACACGACGATGTACACAGTATGCCACAAGGCAGCAAATAAAAAAAGATGTGGGAGAATAAAAGATGAACAATTTTACATCATATGTGGTCGGTGAACATGTCTGCACACCGTGCCCAGACGGCGCTGTGTTCGACCTGACAAGTGACGGCGCGCTGTTACTCTTAAAGCTTGGAAACCCTACTGCGAAAGAAAAACGCGAATTTAAGAACGGATTACCACAGTTTAAATTTGCCGATGTGGATGGAGTTATTTTTTTCCTATCACGTTTCGGGATGCTTAACTGGATGGATAGCCCATATAATAGGGCGCTAAGTCAATACACTTTGGAGCGTCCGACGGAGGGTTATGGCCTTGCGCTGCACGCCATGCTAATCGACGCTGCGACAGGTATATTATGTGCTCAAAAGATTATCGGTCTAAGCACCCAGTTTACAAACGATCTGTTAACCGCAGTTTATAATCAACCAAACTTGGGATCACGCAGCGAGTACAATATGCGTATTGCCCGAATTATGGATCTGTATACCACTGATCAAATCGTTGAAATGGCTGTTAGCAAAAATTGATATACTACATTATTTGACCTGAGGAAGTGATATTATGGATGCAACAATCGAAGCCGTGTCACGCTTGGGCAGTCAAAATATTGCGATGAAAAAAATATCACGGCGTGTCGGCATATCCGAACAGAAGGTGCGAAAAATATTGATCACGCTAGGGCAATATTCAACGTCGCAAAGCAGCAACATCCAAGACATGTACGCGCGCGGCATGTCGATTAAAGAAATAGCCAGCGCGCTAAACATGGCTGAAAATACGATACTGAGCTATCTACCGTACCAAAAAGGAGCATACAATGCAGAATACCCCACAAAAAACGCTCTGAAAATTCGTCGATGCCGTGAAAAAAAGAGGTTGACACAGAATAAATGTGATGTATAATAATATTATCAAGTCACCCCATATCGGGGTGTGGATTGTAACAATTTAATTCGGTAGGATTTACCGTGAATTGCAAAAAGCCTCCCGGCCTAGCCGTGGAGGCTTTTGCATGTCCACACCAATATCAAATGTTCTTATCCTCGATATCCTTTTTATACTGTGCAATCATTTCTTCCAGCTCCGCTATTAACTCTGCGCGCTGGTCGTCTGGTGCTTTATCATCTTTTTCTTTTTTAAAAAATTTTACCATTTTTTCAAGCCACGCGCACATTCAGTTACCCTTTACAAATATTAAGATTTCCACACAAAAACATTATCATATTGGGATTGTAGATGCAATCAGTAATGTTTTCCTATGCCAAAAGCCCCAGCCAACAGGCCGGGGCTTTTGTGTGTCCAAATTGGACGCTGATTGTTATTCCGCGTCAAACACGCCGTCCGTATAGCGCTTTGCGATCACCAGCGCGCGCGCCATATCGTCTGTTAGATCAAGGCCCTTGGCCGCGTCGCTGCCGGCCTTGCCTTTCAGGCTGCCATCCGCAATCAGGTCTTGCAGCTCGGTCTTTACCGTACCGGAAAACTCATCCACGCTTTTGTGTCGCGGAAGTCGCGCATTAAACATTTCGTCAAAAATCTCGCGCACTTGCTTTTCATTCATTTCGTCATCCTCCTCGTATTTTTGTGCCTCTGCCCACGGGAATTTGCTGCCGGGGCAGTCTGTTTCGCTTACATCTTTGTGTCTCACAAGCGACAATCTCCCGTTTCGCGCCATGATATCCCGCAGCAGGGCTTTTAGCGCCGAAAGTTGCACCGCTGGCATGGTCTCGGTCATGTACGCGCCCTCGCAACACACGCCGATTGACCAGTCGTTCGCGCCGATCGCGTGCGCGCCAATCGCCCATTCCGACCGACCACGGTAGATGCTGCCGTCCTTGCGCACATAGTAGTGGTATCCGATGCCGTTAAATCCCCGGTCGAGATGCCAGCTATTGATATCCCACACCGTCGCACTGGACGCTTCGGCGTGATGCAGTACAACGGCCCTCGTCTCGCTGCGTCGCGTGTACGGCCCGTTGCGGGGCAGGTTGCATTCAATGATTTTCATTTGTTTCGTCCCCTCCAGCCTTGTCTACCGCGTCTTTGGTCATTGCCAAAATTTTTGCCAGCCATGCGGGGGCTGGTGCGCCCAAGGCAACAGCATTTTCAAGGATGCTACCCAATTCGGTTAGTACATACCAAATCACCACAATGGGACAAATAAGTACCGAATATTGAAACGGTAGTGCAATGCCCGGCAAGTGGTCTAAAATTGTGCCGATAAGTAGATCAGCCGCCCCAGCGACTAGCACAACAAGGATACTGCCGGTTTTATGCCAAATGCCATCCCGTGCTACTTGGGACGACCACTCACCGCGCCGGATGGCCGCCGCCGAGCCGGTCAGGTAGTCTGCCGCCATGCAGCAAACGAACAGCACCACAAGCCAACCAAACCACCCCCATAAGGCAGTCAGCACCGCCAGTGCCGATGCAACTGCCGCCTTTACCGTATTGATATGTTCCATTTTTATTTCCTTTCCGGCCTTTCGACCTTAAAAATGCGTATAGTAAACAAGCCCGGCCAAAATCCCGTTTTGCCGGGTCTGCCGATTGTACCGATATCAAGCTATAATCTGTTCGTACTCGTATTGCACCGCTTTGGGTGACATTTCCGCATATATACAGGTCGTTTTAGGGTCTGAATGCCCTAAAAGCTGTTGTATAGTCGCTATTTTCATGCCGCCATTAACCGCGTTGCTAGCGAACGTGTGCCGCAAAATATGAGGATGTATGCGCCGTGGCTCGTGCGCCTGTACGCCAATTTGGCGTACAAGCTTTTGAATAGCCGCCGCACCCATAGCGTCATACGGTGTGCGCGAGCTTGCAAACAGCGCGTGACCGACTTTTCGTTGGGCAAGGTACGATTTCAGCATCATTTTTGCTCGAACGCTAAAATAAACCGTCCGGTCTTTATCGCCTTTACCTGTCACCACAACGCTGCGAGATTGCCAATCCACCTGATCCACACGCAGCCCAACGATCTCGCCCAATCTACACCCAGACGATACTAAAAATTCGATCAAAGCCTTTTGTTTATACGTTTGGCACCCATCACGTAGCTGTTCCAATTCCTCCGGGCTTAATGGCCTACGTGACCGCATCCGGTCGAATTTCAAGGATTTTATCTTGCGCATAGGGTTTTTGCGGATAATATCTTCCACATCCAGCCATGAAAAAAAAGAGCGTAGACAGTTAATATGTGTTTGGATGGAGCTGTCTTTTAGCCCACGCTCGGCCAGAAAACCGATATATCCCCGGATATCATCCGTAGAAATCCTCGCAACGTGCTTGTCCACCTGTACGATAAATTGCCCCAACATATCGCGGTAATTTTTAAGCGTTTTTGCCGACAATCCGTCTATTTTTTTCGCGGCCAGAAATGACGCTACGCGCTTTTTCAAGTTACTGCGCATTTGTTCAGATTCTTTGCTGATCGCATATCCGCTTATAATATCACGTATTTTGTCCTCATTGCCCGGAAATTCAGCGCAAAGCCGCTCTACAAGCTCACTTTTTAAATCCATTATGATTGCACCTCCTTTCCCTAGTATACAGGCGCATAAATAGTCTATCAAGTTAACCCTCGGCGAATAAGGCGATTGGATGCGGGTATGTAAACGCTGTCGATCTAAACACCGTGACGGTCAGCGGCATGTATCGTGTACAAGACAGATGCACAAATACACCGCCTGATATCTACGGCTATGGGCAGATGCTGGTGATTCACGGAGATGGCGATACAATTGCCCAAGTGTACTTTGACTACAACTATAATCAGGCCTATCTGCGATCGGGGAATCCGCCCAACGTAGGAGGTCCGGGAACGTGGAGCGACTGGGTACCCATCTCCACCGCGACCAAACCCGCCGTGTACGATCTGCCGCTCGCGGCGGGGGTCAGCCAACACGAACTAAATCAATGCAATTACTATAAAACCCAGTTTGACGAAGTAACAGCGAGTTTTGGACTCGATTTTGTAAAAAGTGAAGACATGGGTGCATTTTTGGTGGCCGTTTTGCCAGAAGGATACAGACCGTCAAAAAATATAGAAGTCCCTGCGTCCATTATGCACTCAGCGGGCAGATGTGCAGGTACGGCAATAGCAGACCCATCAGGCGGATTATATGTGCTTTACGATATCCCATCAGGGAAAGCGTTTGCGTGTGCGACTATCGCGTTTATTGCAGCTTAAAGCTCTAAGCTGCCCAAAACTCGAAATCAAGCATCAGCCAGTTTGAAATCTGTTGAACCCCTGCGATTGTGATACCGCCACTTGGTGCTATGTGAGCATGACAATAACCGCTTGGCGATCCACCGTTAGCACAATCAGCATGGCGTACAATCTCAACAGCGGGTCTATATCCTTCGGGCAAAGTAGCGATATGCTCGTTTTCTGCGAAATTACCGCTTGTCCGAATTATCCATGCTGTTACATATACGCGCCCTTCTTGTGATTTACGATATTCACAGGGTTCAGGCAATGCGCGCTGACAGCCCGCCGCCAGCGGCAGATCGTATACGGCGGGCTTGGTGGCGGTGGCGGTTTTAACCCAACCTGTCCAGCTGCCCTCATAACCCATTCGGTTGGTATATTCCTCGCTGGAATACGCCGGATACACAACGACGACCTTGTAATTTTGCGTCAACCCTGCCTTGTTTTCCGAGGCGTAGATAACAATTTCGTAGTGCCAAGCCGACAGAGGTAGATTCATGGTTTCCCACTCTGTGGTCACACCATCAATATTGTATCGACCGGGAGCAAGCGATAATATGTCTGTTCCAAGTGGCACCCTATTTCCGCCTGCGTCGATCTTATTCGCCGAGGGCGAACCAGCGGCCCCTATTCGGGGCCGCCCGCCGCCGTTGGACTACACCAGCCCGCCTACGACTTCGCCGACTGCATCCCGCAGGTTAAACAGACGCGGCACCTGTTCGACGGTATAGCTGCCGGTCAATACCAAACTAACCCACACCTTTACCAAACCGCTGTTTTTGTCGAAAATCATGTATTTTCACCTCCTTCCAGAACGCTTTTAACGACCTCCTGCAAATTGCTAATGGGCGGCACCTCCGCACCGGTATATGTACCGGCTTGCACAAGGTTTACCCAAATACGGACAAGGCCGCTGTTCTCATCAAACATTTTCCACACCTCCTGATGCAATTAAAATTGACAGCTCGGCAATGGCTTGCGAATTTATATCCCCTTGCGTGGGTAGTTTGGGCGGAATTTCCGGGGCCGGGTGCTCCGCTTCCCAAACCGCAATCTCCGCTTCTGTGCAGCCCTCGACCCATCCGTTATCGTCCCACCGTGGCCGGATAAATCCAGTTTGTCCTGCATGAGTCCTCAGCGTGGGCTGTCGGATATCATCCGTGCGCAGGACTAATGATTCGCCTTCCTGTAGCACATGCTTTTCAATGCGTTCTACGGTCTCGCCTGTCTGTGGATCAGATTCCATATGGACTATGACAAGATCCACGTAGTAGCTATCTTTGTCTATAACACAACAGGTTTTATAGTCATTCATTTTCATCACCCTTTCTTTGTGGATTTTTCATACTAAATATGGTATAGTAGATAAAAGGAGTGTGGTTTTGTGAATTTACAGGAAATTGCTCAACAGCTTTCATCTTTGACAGCTCGGTTTGATTCTGCGGAATTTTGGCTTATGTTTATATGCGGCTTACTTGCCGCCCTTATTGCCGTCATTGTTGCAAGCTGTACAGTTTACCTTAAAGGTCGCGTTTCAAAAGGGATCGCCGAAGGCACCAAGGAAGCTAAAGCGATATTTGATAAAAGCGAAGAACAGGAAAAACTTATCAAATCGCTTGACACAAGATTAGCCGCTGTTGAATCCGAGCTTTCACAGTACAAAACTCGCCAGATTGTAGATGGTGGTTATTGGTACAATGCACCTATGCACAGCGATTCATATGGTTACATGAAGTATGCAAGGTTGAGTTGCGGAATTGTATTGATTTATGCCAATATCACCATCCCAGCTGCTTTAACAAACATCGCGGTTCTCCCAGAGGGCTTTCGCCCATTACGTCCTGTAAAAAAAGACCTAATAGGGATGGAGTCAACCACGAGCGTGTCAACTACTCTTTTGTTTAGGGAAGATGGATACATCTATTCATCTGCATTACAGGATAATGCACACATTGAAGAATCACTTTGGTTTTACCAAATCTAAACTTCATGCCGCCCTTCGGGGCGGCTTTTTCATGCCCACAATTACGTCAGTCTTAGGCGAATAAGGTGGATCAAATTCCCACAATGTCCGATGTAGATATGGACGGCCTTGTTGGAACGGGAATATATAACCTGCAATATGATCATGAATTACCCGAGTATCACGCCCCGCGTGTTGACAGACCATGGTGCAATTTAATAGTAATTGATAATGACAAATCAAGGAACCGTATGACACAGATTGCATCGCTGCCTTATTCCTTCCACCGGGAACTGTACGTCCGGTGGAAGCATGACAGTGTCTGGTCTGACTGGGTCAAAATAGCCACCGCCACCAAACCCGCCGTGTACGATCTGCCACTGGCGGCGGGGTATTCCGGTTCGGGATATCGCTGTGAATACTATAAGACACAAGACGGTATCGTACATTTAAACTTTTGCATTCAGCGCATGAATGCCGTTCCGTTTGAACCTTTTGCCGTATTTGCAACACTTCCCGAAGGATATCGGCCAAAAAGTAGGCTTCCGATCTGTGCTATTGGAGACGGTATAAATTCGGGAAATGGTGTGTTAGGGGCAGAAGTCTATATCTATGAAGACGGTACTATCACTGTATTTCACGTAAATGCGAATGTCAGCTGGATTTTGGGTAGCGCGTCGTTTCCCGCGGCTTAGAGCTCTAAGATGCCTGAAAAATAAACGTGCATGACACGCGGGTTTCGGTGTGCGTATAAGGATAAACACGGAGTGCGCCGTCATGATTGACCGCAAGGCCTACCGGCCCACTCGTTGTGCTTGACGTTGCGCTACCGATTGCATTTGCATCCTTTGCAGGTCGGTATCCTTCTGGCAAAATCGCAAGCATCTCGTGCCACGTCGTAAATGCTGACCCGTCCGCGCGGTCTAAATACAGATTGATCATCACACGCCCAAACTGATCTTTGCTGTAGGTTGATGTATAGTCCGGGATGTTTACAATTCCTGCGGCCAGCGGCAGTGCATATTCCTGCGGCGGGGTGGCGGTGGCAAGGCGCGCCCAAGAAGACCAATTAACATCTGATGCTCGCATTCTTGTGAATGATCTATTTGCTAAGGTATAAAGTTCTTGAAACGTCGTATCGATATAGCTTCCAACGACCATGATGCCCCACCCGCAATCCGAGCCAATCCCGTTTGTGAATGTTTCGCCGTTACCATTCAGTCGATAAATTCCCGATTCGATAACAGTATTTAGGTCGGTGCCAGATGGAAGCACAGTTACTTTCTCCACCTTATTCGCCAAAGACGAACTATTCGCGGATATCGCCGCCGACATTTCCGCCAGTTTCGCCGCCAGCCCGTCACGCTCGGCCTGCGACATGTGCACAACCGCATCTATAATATGCTTTTGCAGGTTGCCCTGCACTGTGTTGGCCTGCCCCGTCGCCCGTGTCGTTTCCGCTTCGATCGCCGTGTCCAATTCGGACACGCTGCGTTCGATTTCGCCCCAGTTGTCATTAAGCGCCTGCTTAATATTAAACGTTTTTGCTTTATCCGCAACCGGGTCATATTTAAAAAGGCTTAACACCTTGGATAATACGCTCAATTTCATCACCTCTCAAAATGCAAACTCGCCAATTTCGCGCATTTGCAGCTCTTCAACCGTCATTTCCTGCACTTCCCGTACAAGCAGATACCGGTACAGATAATCAAAAACCACATGCGCAGGCATTACTTCAAGCAACGCCGCCGTCAAACTGGGGATGTTGGTAGGCACGCCGAACGGCCCACAAAATTGCACTGTTACCCGGTTGTCTCGCGGGTACTCGGTCACAATGTTTTCGCCGTCCACATAGCTTTCGCCGATCGCCTGTATCATCCCAGTGGTTACCGTCTGCGCCCCGCGCATCTTGGCACGGATACGCCCGCGCCGCTCGTCCGGCGTATCCGTAGCCTGCGAGGATATGTCATAGTCCCGCTCGTATAGATCAAGCCCCCACGTCGCTTGATCTAGGTCTAACTGCCGCAGCAGATCGAGGACACGCTCGCGGAATACCTCGCCCAGCACCCACACAAGGCCAGCGGCAGCGGATAGCTCGCGGCTGTTAAAATACCGCTCCGGCAGCAAATCGGATAGCTTACGCACCGCTTGCCACCCCCACCGTCACCGTGCCAAGAATAGGTACCTCGGCGCTGTCCAGCGCCACGTTCGCCGTGCCGCCGTTGATGGTCAGCGCCGAACAATCGACAACGCCGGGCAGGCCCATCAGCATCGACAGCACCCGCGCATATACCACCTTTGCGCTCGGCTGAAACGCCAGCACACCAAGGTAATCCCCCAATAGCTGCGTAAACGCCTTTTGCATCGTCTGCACATCAACTGTGCCATCTGCGATAATGGTCGCGGCCACTGCGATACCAACCCCGGCAGCGGTTACCACCGTAACCTCTGCTGTCACAGGGCGCTTTCCTTCGATGTACGCCTTTACCTCGTTGCATAAAGAATCTGCAACCGGGCGCATCTCCATATCGGCTACGATTACCTTCACCGTACCCGGCCCATTCCAGCAGCGGATAACCGATGCCGCACCGATGCCGTTTACCTCAAGCGCCCATTCTTTGTAGTGGTATTCGTTGCCGCTTGTCGCGGGGGTCTTGCGGCGCGCGTCCAGACGGGCGAATAACGCGGCGTCGCTCTCCGGGTCGGTGCCGCCTACCGCTGCCGCCGCATTGGTAACCGCCGTTACACCGGTCACCGCTTCCTGCGTCGTCACGATCGTTCCCGCAGGCACATTGTACCGCGCCCCTACCTCGTCGGCTGTGGCGGGTACCGTGCCTGCTCCGTCCGCGCCCAGCGTCAGTGCGGCGTCAGTCTCAAAGGCCAGTCCGTCCGCTGTTACGCAAAGCGTACCGGCAGGCACGACCGCCCCAGCGCCGCCCGTAAAGGTGATCTTTACCGCGGCCCGCACACCCGCCTTTGGGGTAATGCCGTAAGCCGCCGCCGCGCGTGCAATCCATGGCCCGCTGGTCTCGTCCACAAACGCCACGGGCACCAGCGCGCGCAACGCCTGTAACGCTTCCCAGTGCACGTAAGCACCCGGCCTAAGAATAATATCCACCAGCCCGCCCTCACCCGCGTACAGGCCGAGATCGTCCGCAACAAACGCGGTCATATCCTCAAGCAGCCCCTCCGGTGTGATGCTGTCAAAATCCTGTGCCAGCAGCCTATCCTTTAAGGCGTCCAGCTGCGCTTGCAGTGTGTCGCGCCAGCTATCCGACAATTTGCTCCACCTCCATCTTGATTTCACCGTACACGCTTACAATGCCCGCCGTAACAAGCAGCATATCCCCTGCGGTCTCGACTGTAACGCCGGATACCGCCTTAATATACGGACACGCCATCAAGCACTCTTCAATGTATCGCTGCACCTCCGCGCGTTTGGTTTCTGGCTGGTACGTCTGGCCGATCAGCGCCGGGGTCTCGTTGCCATATGCCGGGGAAAAGCACGCCCAGCGGAAACGCTCGGTGTGCAGCGCGTTCCACGCCCACACCAGTACCGCTTGCTCGCGTTCGACCATGACCGGCACCCCGCCGCGGAGGATAGGCGCGTCCTTATCAAAGTCCCACGCAACCTCTCGCATGACCGGCAGCTCTGCCGCAGCCGTCGCCGCGGTCGGCTGCAAATACGGGAAAATATTTTGCTCGGCCACCCGCTACCCCTCCAATCTGACTAACACGTAATAGGTTTGCCGGTCTGACGACCGCGCCATAAATACCCGGTCGCCCCGCATCAGCTCGCGGCGCAAGCCGTAGGCAAACAATAGATCGTCGCCGTCAAGCGGCAGCCCGTCGCCCTGTATCACGACCGCGCCGTCGTGTTCCAGATCCTTTGTGACCACCCCGCCGAGCAGTCCGCCGCCCGCGTCCGGGGCGCTGGAAAGAAGAGCTTGTGCGATTGCGGCATATGGGTTACCTTCCATTATTCATCCACCTCGCTCCCGCTTTCGCCCTCGCGCATCGTATTTTTGCGGTTTAGCGTCACTTGGCAGGTGTACACCCCGCGTGACCACTTGTGTTTGTCGCTGTCAATCCAAAACGTGCCGATCTGCCCGGTGTACGGCTCATGCAGGTATACGGTGTTGCCGGTGATCAGCTTGGGGTGCCCAAGGCAATCGATCGTCACGCGCCGCTCGACGCCGTTGTCCTCAAGAATTTCTTTTGCCTCGGCCTGCGCGTCGTCCTTTTCCCCCTGCGTGATCACATGGGCTAAAAGGCCGTGCTTTTTCACCGCCGCATCGTCCGATACGCTGGATATTTGGTTGCCGTCCTCGTCCACGATCAGCACCCGGTTCACCATGCTCTCCACGCTTTCGCTGTAGCTGGCCGCCGTGATATTGCTACCCGGCTTTAAAATGATGGATTGCGGCGTAACCCCGCGTTCCACCACCTCCAAATCCGGCCCATCAAATCGCAGCAGGTACTTCTTGCCGTTCTTCCGACCGGCCAGCGTGTACGCCGTGTCGATGATCTGATAAATCGGCGTCGCGGAAAACTTGCGCTTCACCGCAAACCCGCCCGTCGACGCAAGCGTTTTCACGCCCACGCCATAAGTGCTGCACAGCTGCCGTGTGATCGTTTCCGGGCTTTCGCTGCTATACTTGCGCGTGGCCTGACTGGCCTTTAGGTACCGCCCCTTATCGCAGCAGTCCACGGACATCGTGCCCGAATCGGTTGACTTGGTCTTTTCGATCACGTTACCCACAAATACCGTTTTGCCGTCCAGCGTCAGGGATACGCCCCCGCTAAGCGGCACATACACATACGGTAGTTTGGGGTCGGTTGCCGAAACGATCATTTCAAAAGAAACCATGCGGCATACCGTGTCGATGTCGCCCCACCACGCAATGCTTTGTACCATCTGCGAAATATCCCATTCGCCCTGCTCGTTGCGCACACGCAGCACCGGCGCTATGTAATTACCCATGCCCGCCACCTCACAGCGCGCCCGCGGGCGGTATTTTAATCGTGCTGCCGTCGTAGATCAGATCGGGGTTTTTGATCCCGTTGTACGTCGCCAGTTTGGGGTATAGATTGGCGTTTCCGTAGTACGTACGGCAAATGCCGGACAGCGTGTCCCCCGGCCCCACCGTGTGGCTGCGCACATCGGTTTGCTGCGGCGTGGCGGTCGCCCGCGCAGGCGCAGCGATCACGGCCTTGGCCGCTTCTTTTTGCCCGCCGCATACCGTCATGGGCTGGGGCTGCCTGTATTGGCGCACTTTCAGCGTCAAATACAGGTCGTTGGTTCCGTCCTGCTCGGCAAACAGCGCGTCCTCGATCAGCACTTCGTACTGCGTCGGCGTGTCCGATACGATCAGGCGCAGCGCTTGCTTGTTGTCCTTCGCCAGTTCAAAAAACGATATATAATAGTACGGATTCAGCACCGCAGTCGGGTCGTTAAACTGGTACGCCTGCGTGGGCAGTAGAAACGGCCCCAGCGTTGTTGCAAATAGCTTGCGCTCCCCTGCGAGGTTCACGTCGCCAAACCCCAACAGGCTCACCGTCTGCATATCCGCGCTTAACGTGATCTCGTACTTTTGCGGCGTCACCGGCATGACGATTTCCTGCCCCGTGGTTAAATTCACAAAAATAATGCGCCGTTTTGCCATATGTCACCGCCTCCCATGCAATAAAAAAGCCCCGTCCTTGTCGCTTGACAAAGACGGGGCAGCACGTTATAATAAGGGCATAAAGGGGCGCTGCTATCATGGCGGTCAGTCCCTAGCTATGCCAACAAATCGTTGACCGCTCGGGTGCTGGCCGGGCGGTCAACACGCTTTTGTGGATAGTATGTACAGCACAAATGCCGTGCATATCGATAGCCGTAAGGCTTTTTTCCACATCCGCATCACCTCCCTCGCGTTTTAATGCGCCGGGGGAAATGACTGACCGCCGTTATATAGCAGCGCCTTGCCCATATCATAGCATAAAGCGCCGTCTTATGTCAATTTTCGCCGTCCCTCCGGGGGCGGCTTTTTTTGTTACCGGGGCTTAAGCATTTGAAACTCCTGCGCAACCCTGCGCGCCACCCTATCTGCAATCGCATCGATGTCGCTGTCCTGCCGCACCGAGTAGTTGCCCCCGGTAATGTTGATCGTGACCCCGCCGCCCGCCATATCATCCTGACGGGCCTGCTGCGCCGTCCGTACCCGCTCGCCCTCGTGCAGCAGATACAGCATGTTATCGTGCGGCACGCGATCCTCGCCAAAAGCCGTGGGGCCGCCGGTCAGATAGGAGGATGCACGGTAGGTTGTAGTATCTTTTCCTATGCTATTGCCCGTTGTCAGCCCGGGTACCGAGCCACCGGTCAAGTAAGTTGTCACCGGCACGCGGATCGTCGGCGGTGAATAGCTTGAAATTTGCCGACCTAGACCGGTTGTCAGTTTTTGTCCCAGTGTAAAGCCCGCGTTTTCATAGGCACTTCCGGCGCCAGAGGCAATGCCGTCTGCCATCGTGATGTTCGCTTCGGTCAGTGTCGTCACAGCCTCGGAGTTATAATATTCGCTTTCAGCCAATGCTTGGGCTTCTCCCATAAGCGCGCCCAGCTCCGCACGGGCGGCAACTTTGTCTGCATCGCTCGCCGTGCTGCTGTCAAGGGTCGCCATCGCTTGCTGGTAACGGTCGTGCATGGTCTGCACCTGCTCGGTAATTTTTTCGTCCATGCCGGCTGCGATATCGCCGCTAAACATGCCGTCCACGATATCACGGTACATGCCCTCTTGCATGTTTTCCAGATCAGCTTGCAGCGTACCCATCTCGGCGTAAACCTCTTGCATCTTGGTGCCCGCGTCGCCTTGCAAAAAGTCGATCTGATTGGTCAAGCCCTCTTTTCGGCCTTCGTTGTAGCCCTCGCCCATTGCGTTCTGGGTCTCTTGGTTCCAGCCCTCCAACGTGGAGGTCAGGCCCGCAAAGGTTTTGCTCTGCTGCTCCATGGCCCCGCCGAAAGATTCCCCCATCGCGTCAAGTATGATGGACGCAGCCTCCTCGCCCGATATCTTGCCGGTGGATATCAGTTTATCCAGCTCGCCCTTGCTTACGCCCTTTGCGTTGGCAAGGAACCCGTAAGCATCCACGCCGCGATCGCGCAGAATGTCCAGCGGCTCGCGCGTGACGGTCGACATGTTTTTCATGCGCCCGACACCTTTGGATATTTCGACCATGTCCGATGTCGTCATGCCGAGCGCCGCGCCCGTATCGCCAACCTTGGTCAAGGTCGGAATCATTTCGTCGACGCCATAACCAAAGGTCTTTAAGGTCTTGCTCATGGCGGTCAAGTCCCCGTATAAAAACGGCGTGCTGTTTGCCATGTCTTTCAAATCGTTTAAATAGTTCTGTGCAATATCTTTACTGCTGAACAAGGTTGAAAAGGATGTTAGATCGGTCTCGCGCTGGGCGGCGATCCCGCTACCCCCGGTCAAGTCTTCGGCCTGCTTTTGCTGCACGGCTTCGACCTGTCCTTGCACGTACCCCTTGTAAGCATCGTCTTTCTTCTGGAAATTCTCGCTTGCAGCTGTGATACCGCCGGACACAGCGCCAATCACGCCGCCAACAGCCGCGCCGATCGCCGTGCCCACGCCGGGAATAATCGACCCGGCAGCCGCGCCCATGGCCGCCCCGGATAGCCCCTCGCCCAAAACAGACGAGACCGCCGAACCGGCCATATCGCCAAAGTACGAGCCAATAAACGTGTTGGCCGCGCCTTGCAAACTGCCCGCCAGCATTTTACCAAAGCCCGCGGTAGCCAGCGCGCCGCCGACCGTTCCCAGCATCGATCCGCCCATACCGCCCGCATCGCTGCTTTCGCCCATGCCTGCCCGGTTGGTCAATTTGCTGTTGGTACCGGCAAGCGACTGCATGTCGCGCTCTGCCTGCTTGGCCGAATTGGATACTGCCTTTAGCTGGCTGGACAGCGTGTCATACTCGGATTGCTTCGCTTTATAGGCCGCTTCGCTCTCGGCGTCACCTAGCTCTAAAAACGCCTTTTTTGCCGTCGATAATTCGGCCTTGACCTTATCCATGTTGGTGCGCAGGTTTACTTTTGTGCCGTTAAGCCTATCCAGAGACTTTTGCAGCGCGTCGACGTCCTTCACGCTCGTGTTGGCGTTGTTGGCCAACTTTTTCAGCGTGTCCGAAAAATTGTCCTTTGCGGATAGCGCGATTGATACGTCAGGCATGCTTCATTTCCTCCCTTGTCATCCGCTCGCTTTCGGCCTGCCAGCGGATGCCCTCAAGCTGCTTTGGCGCACACTCGGCCAGTAGAAAGGTTTTTAACACCATGCGCTCGCCGGGCGGTATTTTCAGGTATTCGGACGGCAAGACGTGATGCTGCTTAAACAGCAGATACATCAAATACGTCTCGTCGTCCGTTCTCAGTTTTTTTCGATGTCCGCCACGACCGAAATGGTGGAATGCCGGTATCCGGAAAGCTTCTCGATCGCAATCTGCAAATCGACGATTTCACCGGCGCGCAGCATTTTCGTCACAACCTCGTAGGGCGTTGCCACGCCGAGCGCCTGCTGCAAGCGCTCGTCGCGCAGGTCGGGCGCGATCACGCCCTTGCAAATAATCGCCGCCGCGATCTTGCCGCTGTTACCGCGGTTCATTTCATTAATTTCCTCGACTTCGTTATAGGTCAGCGCCCGGACGTGGAATGCCACCGGTTTGCCCTTATCGTCGCGCCAGCTGTTAAATGTCAGCAGCTGCTCCGCGGGCGGTCTTTTGCATACGCCCAACAACCGCTCCACCGTGCTTACCTCTGCTGTTTCCTGTGCCATTTTTATTTCCTCCTATCATTATTTCGGACTGACCGTATCAAGGTAGTCCCACTTGGTAAACGTAAAGGGGCATTCGATTTGCCCTTTCTGCCCCGCTTCCCAGTCGGCCAGCGTCAGATCGTCGAACGACGCATCATAAACGACGATGCGCTCCGAGCCGTAAGCGTCGGGGTCGTTAAGATTGCTGATCAGCTTAACGCGCTTATCGCGTCCCGCCTGAATACTGTCCGACAACGCAACCGCCATACGCGAATTGACCTTGTGGAAGCGGATAGACCCTGTGCCCTCACAGCTCATCACCTTTTTATCCACCATGATCTGCCCGCACATAGCAACGCTTTCCTTGTTTTTGGTTATCTTGGCTTGAAAACCTAGCGTCTCGCCGCACTTTTCGCCATCCATCCATGCCTCGCCGTGCGTGCCGGACATGACGCGCGCGGCAGAATCCATGCTGTTGCTCATTGTTGCTTGCCCTCCTTATACCGTGATCTTAATAGTGACGTCCTCGATCGCGTCCAGCACCTTAAACGTACCGGTCAAGAATACGTTAGATCCGGTATCCGCGTGCCGCAGCGCGTCATCGTCCATGTCGTCAGTGTTCGTGCCGTGCGTATCAAGGTACGAACGCACCGCGTCCACGTCGATATCCAGCACGCTCGCCCCCTGCTGCAAAATTCCCGCGGCCTCGAGCTGCTGTAAGTACACCCGTCCGGCTGTGATCAACAGCATGCGATTATCGTAACTGTTGGCGTACTTGCCGATAAACGTGTCCTCGATCGTCGCCCGGAAATCCGCGTCAACCCGGTCGATCACCTCAAGGATTTTGATTTTTTTAAAGGTCTCACCGTGATCAGGCAGCACCGTGGTCAATGAATTGACCGCCCTGCCGATCTTCACCTGTCGCCCATCGTGGATTAGAATCAGCTTGCCCGCGTCGATCGCGGCGTCGGCGGTCTCGGTATCCATCCGGTCAACGTCGGTCAGCTCCGGCAGCGGGGCATAGGTCGCCGACATCGTCCACGGTGTGCCCGCGAGAATACCCGCAATGCGCGAGCAATACTCGGCGGTCGTATAGGTCACCTCACCGTCCGTCATGCCGGTCGCAACAAAGTTGATAGCCGGGTCATAGTTGGCCGTGTTATTCGGCAGCACACACTTTACGTGGCTGTGCTCGCTCCGGCGATCTTTTACCCATTGCAGCAGCGCCGTCGTTTCGGCCTCGGTCATGTCGGGCGGCCCGCATAGATAATCAACCTCCTGCGTCGCGAAATACGCCAGCGCTTCGGCAAGGTTGGTATCGTCCGCACCGGTCACGAACACATACACCGCCTTGGGCGGGTTTACATATCCCGTAAAGGCGCGCTGAATATACGCCTTGTTGTCGGCGCTCAGTGTTTCGGGGATTTGCGCCGCGCGGGTCAAACGGTGCTTGCCCGCTGCCTTGGTGTCGCGAACGATCAGCCCCAAATACCCCTTGTCGCTCATATTGATTGCGGCATACGCCGCCGTTTTAAATGTAATATCAATGGACGGTAGTCCCATATTGTTAGCCCTCCTTTGGCTTTGTCGTCGTCTGCACGCTCTCGATCAGCGGCAGCGTTTCCGGGTCTGCCGGGCGCGCGTCCTCGTACAGCATGGATATGGTCACATCGGCCACGTCCAGCGCGCGTGAAACGTCCACCCGCTCGGCGGTCAGCTTACGCCCGCCGCATACGATCGCGCCGCGCTGCAAAAGCGCAGCGGTCAGCCGGTCGGCCACTTCATACAGGCGGTCGGTGCTGGCTGCATAGTGATCATCCACTGTATCAATGCACTGCACGGTAACCATCTGTTGCACCTGCACGTTATCGCGGTTCAGCGTCGTAATTGTCCGCCCCTCCGGGCGAATGAAAAACGAGGGGCGCGCGAATTTCTCCGGCAGCGCCTCCACATACACCGTGCGGTCTGGATACAGCCGCACCAGCGCCGCGTTCACCCCGTCTGTGATTTGTCTTACAGTCAGCATTTGTTATACCCCCGATATTCGCGACGTTACCTCGCGGCCCCAATTCCGAACCTCGGCTTGTAGCATCTTGGAAAGTTGCCCGCGGTAAGCATCGTAAAACCCGTGGCCGGACACATACAGCACACGAACACGCGGGCGGTATCCCGGACTTCTGCCGCGCGGTCGCCGGATTGCGTGTCCGTTTTCAAGGTAGTTGGTGATCGCGCCGGGACTGTTGGGGCCGGTGGAGCTATCGATCGCGCGCACCGCCGCATAGCCGCCGCCCGAACCAACATATTTTGTTTGCCACCCGGCCACATGCCCGTGTGCGTCGTTCAGCATCCCGGACACATTGCCGCGCAAGCCGGTCAGCATTCGCGCGCCTAGTTTTTCGTGGATAGCGCGCTGATCGGCGGGCTTACGCTGCACCTCCTGCGCGCAGACTTTTCCGAATCTGTCAAGCCAGATCAATGCATCTTGCATTAGGCATCAGCCTCCCGCGTCAGTTCATATTCGTTTTTCCACTCGCTCAGCTCGTGCGGCACTTGTACCCGGTAACGGCATGGTTCGCCGTCGTCGTCCAAAATGCCGCCCACGGCAACGATCTCGCCCGGCGCAAGCTTGACCGCTTTCGGGCACACCGCCACAAGCGTTTGCGTCGTGGTGTCGTGGATATCGCCCGCGGTAAATCCCGCGTACTTTTCCACGATGCACGCGGGGAAAGATAGCTTCACAGCCTCCGTCAGGGTAGGCCGGTTAAGCTCGTTTTTCTTGATATCTGTACGCGTTACCGTGCAGACCATAGGCTCAATCATGGCGCATCCTACCTCGATATGCCCGCGATCGGGGTAAGACAGATCGGTCACAAACGCAAAACGGCCCCGCCAGCGAAGCGCCTGCGCTGGTGTCAGCGGGTGACGGCGCAGGGTGAAGGTATAACCTTCCTGCCCCGCGCCAACGGTCGAAAACAGCGAAAGCCGCCCGGTCTTTTCGGATTTGGCCCACGTCGTTTTAGTGGGCGTCCACTCCCAGCCGCTCCTGTCCGCTTTTTCTGTCAATGTCAGGATCGTCACGCGCTCCCGCATTTCACCCACTCGCACCATCGTCCGCACCTCCGTATCCGCTGCGCATTTTTAACTGCGTAATCATCTGCCGCACCAGCCGCGATGTCGCCGCCTGTTCGGGGCTGTCCGCGTCGCGGCTATCATACATTTGCAGCGTCATCGCGTAGGCGATCAAATCATACTGCGCCGGGTTGACGGCGCGGTCTATGCCCGCGCCATCCAGATACCCGTCAGCCGCATCCAGCAGCCCGCAAATGATCTCGTCATCATCTTCAAAATCCACCCGCATGTACTGCTTGCACGCTTTTAGCCGCTCAGCTGCCAATTCCTCGGCGGTCTTTCCTGCTGTGCTCATACTTGCAAAACGGTAATACCGTTATCATCCGGCACATGTAGCCCGTCCGATACCAGTGCAACGGCAGCGGTCGTTGCGGATGCCGCGTCCAAATTGGACACCCGAACGGCTAGATATCGGTAATTGGGGGTAACCCTGCCGCGAACCGCAATCATGCGCCCGCTCGACCCGCTTTCTGGTGCGGTATATGTTGTATCGCCAATTACGGCAGCATCGGTTCCATCATCGGCATTCGCACCTAGCAGCGCAACCTTTACTCCCTTACTTCCTGCCAACGCGCCCACCTGCACCAAAAAACTGTAATGCACGCGGTTGTTCATGTCGACAAACGTGGTCGTTACATTGCTGCCCCCGGTCAACGGCTGTGGGACAACGGCTGAGGAAACAACAAATCTTTCACAATTCATTTTGACAGCTCCTTTCTTAACCGCGAGCATTCAGCACAACGAACGGCGAGCGCAGAATGGTGGAGTGTTTCAGTCTGATCGGGTTTTTCCCCTTTGGCGCGCCGCCCGCTCGCAGTTGGAGGCGGAAACAGTTCTGTGCAGTCAAAAATTCAACGTGGATGGACATATCCTGCTTGACCGTACCCTTGCGAAGCAGCATATACTGCTTCATGTCGAACAAGCCGATATCACCCTCCTGACCGACCGCCGCCATATGGTCGGTTTCGATAATAGGCTTGCCGTATAACGTTGCATAGGGAGAACCGGTTGCACCCGTGGGCGGTAGGTACACAGGCACACCGCCTGTGCCGATCGGCAGCGTCATAAACGGCAGTTCTTCGGCCATGTCGGGGTGCATGACCCATACGGCGTTCGCCTTGCTGCGGGGCAGCATACGACCATGCATGCGAGCGATGTTTTTAAACAGCAGTTTTTCCTTTTGGTCTTTCTCCGTATCCACTGCAACAAGGTTCGGAGAGTTTAAGATGCCCAACGGCTTGCCTACGCCGTCGCCGTCAATGACTGAACCTTCCAGCAGTCGGTTAGCTGCCGTTGCCATTGCATTATTTAATAGCCCAGAAATAAACGCCATATCCTCCATGGCCTCGTCTGTAATGTAGATAAACGCCATAAGTTTATCAAGATCAATCTTGGTTTCGTAAAAATGCGGCTTAGAAGCTGCGACTGTCGCGGCTTCGCTTGCCCAATACGCCTGCACGCCGCCATATACGCTTTCGGATACGTCAGTTTCGTCGCAGGTCATAAAACGCACTGAATTGGAAGCGGAAGACGAGGTGTAGCTGTCAACGCGAGACAGAATATCACCCGTAGTCGCCGCCGTATCAAGGATGATGCCCGCAAAGTCCTCCTGAATTGCAAAGGCTCCGTCCGTGCCAATGCCGGTACTAATACCCTGCGCTTCGTTTACGGCGTGTAGGCGTTTATCGGATACGCCGTTTGCCGCCAGTTTGACCGCGCGTAGCTGCTCGCCCAGAGAATTAAAAGGGGAAACCTTCTTCTTGTTTTCCGGGGCGGCGTCCGGATCAACACCCTCCGGCTCCGCAGCGTCAGACGATGCCTTACGCAGCTCGGCCGTCTGCGTAATCTGGTTGTTGATTTCAGAAATTTTAACATTTAATTCGGTGAGTTTTTCAGCATCACCCGCATCAAGCGCCGCTTCCGCCTGAGCAACAAGAGTCCCCTTTGTTGCTTTCAACTCTGTAATTTTCTTGCTGTAATCCATACCCATTGATGGATACTCCTTTCCGGGCTGTGCCCTTCCGTTGGCCTATATGTTTTTTAGTAGGTTAAGACGTGCACGCTGCAACGCCAGCGCTGCTTTGTCGTTATTCTTTTGCGTAATGGCACTGTGCTCCGTCGCTGCTTTGCGTGCGCGCAGCTCGGCGGCGTCCGGCAAACCGCCTGTTGAAACCAGCGCCCGAATGCCGTTGCCAACACACATTACTACTTGCGCAGCAATAATGCCGTCGTCATCGTAAAGCACCTCGTCCACAAAGCCAGTAGCCAGCGCGTCCTGCGCAGTCATCCATGTTTCAGCTTCCATCATGGCAGCCAGTTCAGCGCGCGTCTTTTTGCCCTTGCACCGCAGTTCGTAGACATTTAGCACGCTTTCGGTGAAGCTTTTCAGCGCCTGCAAACTGCGGCCATGCTCCACCGCATCGCCCGATGTGGATAGTGCCGGCAAGTGGATCATTGTTTGTGCCACCGGCGATGCCTTGATGACGTCGACACCCAGCATACCCACCGACATAGCCGAACCGGACAGCGATTGTATCTCAGCTTCGGTCGGCACGGCAGCGCCCTTAAGCACGCTATAGATTTCGTATCCGGCGAACATATTACCGCCCGGCGAGTTTACTTCAAACGTCAGCGTTTCGCCCGCTGGATTATCTGCGATTGCCTGCCGCACGTCCTGTGGGGATATAACGGTATAGCCACACCATCGGTACAGTTCCGCGTCCTCGTCTGCCACCACATAGCCATTCATTTGCGTTCTCATTCATTCACCCCCTTCACAACATGATCGATGGTGTCCAGATTTTTTGTGATGAAGAAATGACCGCCCACGCCATTCGGCTGCGGGTTACGTTCCTCCAATGCTCGGCATTCGTCTGGATTCAAAATCCCGCTGTACACCATCGTCTGATAAAACTTTGAGCGCGTCGCGTCATCGCCGCGCATCAACGCCGATACGTTAGCGCGCATATAGCAGCCATCATTTAACTGCGATTCGTGATATAGCTTATAAGCAAATTCTTGTTCCCATTGCGTCACATGTGGCACGATCGCGTTCGTAACGAACACCAGCTGCTGCTGCTCGTTCGAGTTGTACGACTGTTTGCCGCTTTGCAGCATAAACTCCGGGATGCCGGTAAAGCGGCTGATCTCTTCCACCGAAAAACCGCGGCTTTCAATAAATTGCGCGTCAGCCTGCGAAATGCCGAGGGAAGTATACTTCATGCCTCGGTCAAGCAGCGCAACCTTAAACACGTTGTCCATGCCAGACGCATAATGTTGAAACTCATCGCGGATTCGCTCGCGAGTAGTCTTGTCGGCGTCCGTGTCCACCTCAAGCACGCCGGAAAGCCGTCCACCATTGGCATAAAACTTGCGCAGATATCGTTGTGCGGCGCGGTCAGTCGCTATGGTGTCGCGTGCCAGATCAAGAACGCCGCGGCCTTTTTTAGCATCATAGGTCTCAAAAAAGGTTAGGATAAGCTCGCCCGGTTGAAACTTTCGCGTCATGCCATCCACACTGAATGCATACCATACCTGCCCGCTGTCCGAGTCTTTCATGTACTGGTAGCCGTCGCTTGGCAATGGAATCAACCCGATCACATTCCCTAGACCGTCCCGTTCGATATACGCAGCCCCCAAACCATGCCAAAATGATTGAGACGCGATAACCTTTTTCCCTAATGCCGGACTCATTGTGTCGTTCATTCGTACATGTAACACGCGATCAAGATACGGGTCACAGACGTCCAACCGTTGACCATCTTTTTTCTGTTTCAGCGCAATCGGTATCACGCTCATGGCCGATGTGAAAATGCGGTGCGCTCCGGCCACTGGCGACAAGCGTTCCGCACCAGCTACGGATTTTTCCGGGTCATCGGCGTCCAATGAAAAAATGCGCTCGATGCGTTTAAGCATTGCGTCGTAATCCATCTCGGTGTATGTAACAGATTGCCCGGCGGCCATAGCTCGGCTTGCAATCATTTACGCCACCTCCCCAGACTGGCACGTGCAACCAGTCGCCCGTAGGCGATCAGACACGCTCCGGCAACACCAAGGGCCTGCGCACGGCCATAGCATGCGGCAGCCGCGACAAAGCACACGCCGCCAGCAATTAGCAGCAGGTCGTCCAAATACACTGCAAGGCTTTGTTTTAGTTTTTTTAACATAGTAAACTCCATTCCTCTGCCTGCACCTTTTCATTGATGCTGGGGTGTTGCTCCAAAAACGATGTTGCAAACGCGATTATCCACGCAACCGTAATATCAATGCGTCCAATCGACCGTTTTTTTGTTGGCCTTATGTTCTCAAGGTCATCAGTCACACAGCGCACATTGCCAAAGCACCAGCGGGCCGCCGTGTTATGGATGTGCAACATTTCGTGCGATCGAATCAGCCTCTCAAGTTCTTTCATCGGCGGCGAAATGCTTTGAATCCCTTGCGGTATCTCAACTACCTGTGCGCCACAGTGGCAGTCGGTAAACTCCTTGCTCACTCGCTGCATTACGGTAGCGCCCAGATGCGGGTCAAACCCTACCATGCGCAGGTCGTAGTCCTTGGCCGCTTGTACAATAGTGCCGATGACATCCTCAAAATCGATAATGTCACCTTCACATCCATGCAAAAAGCCCGCGCGTATCCAGTCACGAAAAGGCACGTGATCGCGCTTTTCCCGGTCCTCCATGTCATCCAGCGGCACCCACCCTTGGAACAACGCAACCCATTTTTCCAGCCCGTCTTGCGGCGGGAACAAAAGCACAAGCGCGGTAAGGTCTGTACTTTTGGAAAGGTCTACGCCGCCAAAGCAACGTTTACCGCGCAAAAGCTCCACTGCGTCACGCCAATGCTTGCACCCCTCCGGGTTCCACTGCGTCTTGTCGTAAATCGTAAGGGGTATCCACCCAACAGATTTTGTTGCAATCCACTGGTTCAGCCGCAGCCAGCGAAACAGCCGCTCGGCGGCTTCGCTCTGCTTGGCTTCCCGCGCTTCCGCGCGGATAGATCGCATCTTGATCGTTTTTCCGATGGACGGATTACACCGTCGCCACAAGTCCTCATCATAGATATCGATCTTGGCCAGCTCGTCTTCGTCCTCAATTAGCCCCAGCCCGTACATGATCGGCAGCCAGCGCGGGTCGTCATAGTCCCGCTCGGTGCGGCGGCCATTGCGGTACCGCAGGATAGCAAGCGCCTTGCAGTGTATCTCCCAGCCGATGCTGTTACGGTCGGGATCGTCGCCCGCCGTCGTCAGCACGATCCACACCGGCTGCTGCCGTGCGTCGCCTGCACCGAAGGTCATAACATCCCACAGGTCACGGTTACGTTGCGCGTGCAGCTCGTCAAAGATCACGCAGCTCGGCTTGTAGCCGTGCTTGCTGTACGCCTCGCTGGACATCACCTTAAGCTTGCTGCCGCTCACGTTGTCATAAATCGTTTTGGTACTGTCCACAATGCGGCTGCGCTTTGCAAGCGTCGGGCACGTTTCGACCATATGCTTTGCCGCCGCAAAGACAATGCCCGCGTTGTCCCGGTCAGCCGCGACCACGTACACCTCGCCGTTTATCTCGCCGTCCGCGTACAGATGATAAACCGCCAGTGCGGCGGCCAACTCGCTTTTGCCGTTTTTCTTTGCGATCTCCAAGTACAGGTATTGGTACCGGCGCATGTAGCTGCCCGCCGTATCAGCGTCCTCGTCCTCAATCAGCTCTCCGTAAAATTCCTCTACGGATTCGCGTTGCCAGTTGATCAATGCAAACGGCTCGCCGTTGGAGCACTGCAAGCACTCGATAAAGTCACATACAAACGACGCCTGCTCGGCGTCAAACATGCTGCCGCACCTCCTTTCTTAACCTCGGCGCTCTGACGGACGCGGGCAGCTCTTGCCGCCCGCACCGCCGAAAGGAAGGAAATTTCCGGGCGGAGGGAAAGCCCGCCCGTCACAGCGCCGAGTCAGCAACAAATTCAGTCGCCCATATTTACATACTGAACAAGATAATCGTCTGGCACCAAAGAGCATGCAAAGTTAGCTTTTAAGACATCGTACATATGCGCTGCCAATTTGCATTCTTTTGAAATTGTGCTGATATCAACGATCAGCTGATCGATACGCAATCCATGAATAGAATGCGATTTAGGCGAAAAAAAGTGGATTACTGTGCCGTCTGCTAGTTTAAGGTGCCTTCGACTAGAAGAAACAATCTTTTCTCCGTTTTGCAAAGCAAGATTCTTTATGTAATTTCGTGCTTTTTCCATACTGCGGCTCAACACCGCAATCTCAAGCGGTCTTGGTTCACACTCTTCCATCTGTAACCATGCGGCTCTATACCATTGTGTCATTGTCGCTTACCTTTCTTTCGGTGTTCAATTTGGACAGCTGCTTACGCATCTTCCCGTGCGGACACTCCCGCACTTTCTCAACTCGCCGCATCGCGCTCTCACAAAATCCGTATTTGTTGATCATCGGGCACGTAAGCGGGCACATCATCACCGGCGCGCTCAAGCTTTCTGCCGCCTTTCCATTCGCTCGCGTAAGGTCTTACTCATCGCGTCCTCTTCCTCCTTTGGAGCCTGCGGCACCACCAGCTTGCACCGGCTGGAAATCGATAACCCCAACGCCTGTGCGCAAGCGTGACACTGCCCGAAATAGATATTCGCCGCCTTGGCCCACGCTAGGCTGTCTTTTAAATCCATCGCCATAATTGCGTGGTTGGCGTTGGCTTGCGTCCGTGTCCACGCCGCTCGTGCGATCAAATAACGCGCCAGCACATCAAAGTCAAGGCTCGCAAAAATATGTAAGTCGATCAGCTGCTTTGCGATTTTGCGAAATTCCGCATGCATCGAATCCGGCAAGTACTTGGGTGGCACAATCCGCTTTGGCGCGTCTGCCGTCACCTCGTTCTTTGCTCGCTCTTCGATTTCTTTGTTCGTTCGGTGCCCCTTCATTTGCTTTCGCGCGTCCTTGATATTGACCGTCCCATCCGGCCCCCTAGGCAACGGCTTTTTAGCTGGCATGGTTATTCCTCCTCAAGTAATTCTGCTTTTTTACCAGTAAGCCGCTCCCATCTGGCAATAATGACATCGCACCAGTGCGCTTCAAGTTCCATCATGTAACAGCGCCGTCCCAGTTGCTCGCATGCAATCAGGGTTGTTCCGCTCCCACCAAACGGGTCGAAAATCTCGCTGCAAAAATCCGTCACATCAATTATTTTTGCAATAAGATCAACCGGCTTTTCCGTAGGGTGGTTTACATTTCCCGACCGAGGGCATGTAATCACATTCCCCTGCGCCTTATGCCGGTTAAATTTATGTTTAGTGCGTGATGCCATCAAACAAATTTCATGCTGTGCACGCCAACCGCACCCCAAGCCCGGAGCGCCCTTATCCCATACGATCATATTTCGCACACCGTACCCAGACGATTCCGCGCAATCAAACAGGGTGCCGAACATTCGCCAGTCGGTGAAGATGTAAGCGATTCCAGCATCCCATACGTTTTGCAACATGCTTTTTATTAAAGCCGCATAACCCCGTGTAGATAGCGTGTCGTTTGCAATCATAATGTTGTCGCGCGTGCCTATACTGCCCTCGCCCCTCCCGGATTCCTGAAATCCGCCCGAGCAATACGGCGGGTCTGTTACTATACAGGTCGGGGTGCCCCCATCAACTAGGCGCTCAACTGCTGTCTTATCCGTGCAATCTCCACACATCAGACGGTGGACGCCCAACCGCCATACTTGCCCGCGCTTAGTGCGTGGCTCAACCGCATCCGGCACCTCGTCCTGTGTTACCTCCACTGGCTCCATTTGCAGATCATCCGGGCAAAACCCGGTAATGTCCAAGTCAAAACCCGCGTCCTGCAACTCGCTTAATTCGGCTGCAACAAGGGACATATCCCAACCAGCCAGCTCAGCCAACCGATTGTCGGCCAATATATAGGCGCGCCGCTGCGTATCGGTCAGGTGCTCAATCAGCACGCAAGGTACATTGCGCATACCTTCGTCTTTCGCTGCCAGTATGCGTCCCCGACCAGCAATAATATTTCTGTCACTGTCGATAAGCACCGGGTTTACAAATCCAAATTCACGAATGCTTGCACGCAGCTGTGCAAGCTGCGCATCACTATGCGTTCTGGCATTGCGAGCATAGGGCACCAGCTCATCAATCGGTACCAGCAGTATTTTTTCCGGCATAAACCACGCCGGTTCTATCGCCGTCGCCAGCTCGCCCGGCCCCGCCGTTCCCGGCATTTTGTTTTCACTCACTTTTGCTTCTCCTTCCATTGGGAAAAAATCCTGTGCAGAGGAGGCCATGCGGTCTTGCGCCCCTCGATCGCAAACTTTTTTGATCGGGGGGTATCCCGATAAATCCATGGATTTATCGCCAAAGTCGCGCGCCGCGTCGGTGCGCACCAGCGTCCAAACGTTCGGCCAGTAGCGCCGCTATCGGCACGATTTTTTAGCGCGTTTTCGTATGATTTGCGCCATAGTTTTGCGGCTATGGCAGCTATGACACAGACTTTGCAAGTTGCTACGATCGGTAAACCTTGCCCAATCGCCCTGATGGTCTACGATGTGGTCAACGTCCGTTGCTTGCACGCGGCGGCGGCCATGTGCAGCGCATTCGCGGCAGAACGGTTCTTGTAGCAGCTGCGTGGGCCGCAGGTCGTCCGTCCATATCGGCAGGCTGTACCAGCTATGCCAAGCGCGGCTTTGCTCGCTGCGACGCTCTGGCGGCCTATGCTGATCACAATAGCCGCCGCGCACCAGCACAGCGCACCCCGGATGACGGCACGGCCTTAGTGGCTTAGATGCCGTGGGCATCACCACGCATTTGCGCAATATCTTGGGCACTGCTGGTGATCATGCCGTCCAAAATACCAATGCGTCGCCATAGCAAATTGCGTTCGTCCCGTGACCAAACATGCTTGACCTTCTCTCGCAACGCATCTCTACGGCGGCGCAGCGGCACGAGATTGCGCTCGTACTCTTCGGCCATTTCTTCCAGCGTCTTCACTGCATCGCCCCCTTTCAGGCAAACAAAAAAGAGCCCAAACACATACCGGCAATCCGGTTTGTGTTTAGGCTCCTAGCTCGTAGGCTCGTGGCTCGATTTCAATATTCACTTTTGCCTTACAGTGCTTACACTGAAAAAGCAGGTCTTTAATCAGCGTCTTGTCGCTGACCGGGAAAAGCTTGCGCCCACACTGCGGGCAGCAGTACCAACCGTTTTTAATCATACGGCTTCTCCTTGTCTCTTATTGTACCGTTTTTGCTTTGGTTTGTCTACCCGTCTTTCTACTTTTCTACGCCCGCGTCCCTTAGTTAATGGTAGCTTCGAGCCAGAAATAAAAGAAACGGACGATTTGACCGCCGCCTTTGGCAGCAGGTATTTAACAGCTTTGAATGATGCAAACTCGTTGCGGTCGCCGCTCTCGACCACATTCGTCGCGCCGGGCGGCGCTTCGACGGTTGAACCGTCATCCACCCAGTCATAAGTAACTTTAGGCTTTGGCAAGTTTCGGGAGCAGGTAAACATCCGCTTACCATTTAGGGATGCTTCCCTTCGTTCCTTAGATAGGTATCCGGCCCAGCCGCTATACCCTGATTCGCCGTATCCGGTTTTATCATATATATGCCGTAAATCTATTTGGTCACCATGCGGCCAAAGACTGCGGATAACTTCGAGATCATTTTCCGTTTGGTTTAGTATCAAGTGAAAATGCAATCTATGATCGCCGTGCAATCCTTCAGGGCAGATGATATAAAATAGTTCTTGTCCGCGCGCGTTCCTATATTCGCGAAGTTGGCGTAAGAATTTACTCAGCAGCTTTCGCCCCGCCTTGCAGTCACTTGGTAGCGCCCAATCCCCAAAAGTAAGCGTTACGACCAGATCAGACAGGTCAAACGCTGCCGCCATGCGCAGCTCCAGCTTCCGTTGTGCCGAATTGCAGTTAGTCAGCTCCATGGCCCGCGCACTTATTTGTTTTTTCTTTTTGCGCACATATTCATCATCGCGCGGGTTTGGTACGGGATATACAATATCCCATACCAAACGACCTGCGCGTACTGTTTTTCGTCGTTTCAAATCGGCACCTCCCGCAGAAACACCGATAGGGAGACCGCAGTCTCCCTATCACGCTTTTTACTTCATCGAACGTTCGTTTGCTTAATAGAATATGGGTTAATTGCGCTTTTGTCAAGCAGCTAGACCGGATTAACAATACTCTGCTCGTATTTCGTCCCAGTGCGCAGCAATGCCGGGCCAGTTTTCCGCAACGCTTTCAAGCATGTTTTGCTCTTCGCGCTCTTGTTTTACGATTGCCTTATACTGCCTTTCATTGCGATATCGTCGCACATTATATTCGATTAGGTCACTTATTACTTGCGGCTCTAGTGCGTCAAGCTCCCAGCACTCGCCGCCAAATTCTTGTATATACCCCGAGGCTCGGCTATCTGTCAACTTCGTCGGGTTCGGTGGCGGGTTGTACTGTTCTATTTGATTCATGTTCAGCGCGAGCCGTTTAAAATCTACGGCCAACACGCCAAACAGGTCAAGGCGGTCAACAATATCGCGGCTCATATCTTTCCCGCTCGGATCGTGATCGCCAAGATGCAACAGCACAACGCTCTGGTGCTGCTTCATTTGCCGATCTCGCAAGCGACGAGCTGCCGTCCACATTTCAGACTGCGATACATATCCCCGACATGAAAAGTAATTGACATCAAGTCTCTCACATATTTGTCCTACGATACCGACCAAAGCGTCCTTTTCGACCCACACTTCCACATAGTATCGCTGGCCTTGCCAGTGGTCGCGGTGATACGACCACGCTGCCGAACGAATAATGCTTCCGGGGTTTTGCCAATGCGAATTTCCACGAAGGTTTCTGGTACGGTCTTCAATGGCGTTCCAATCAATCATGCCCGCCAGCCGAGCATCGTTGATCAGCGCACCAAGGTTTTTATAGCTGCGCTCGTTGTTGGGGATTATGGCCCTAGCAACCATCTGGTAATACGCCTGTCGTAACGTTAAGCTAAAGCCTTGCTTTTCGTATTCTGAGATCACGGTGTTTACACGCTGGATGAGTTCTAGGCGCTCTCCGCGGAATGCCTTTGGCACATATTTGATTTTAGGCATTGACTGTGTCCTCCTTGCTGAACCGCCCCATACCCCCGGGGGTGGCATTGCCCCAGCACCTCGCAGATGCGGGGTTGTCCTGATCAATCATGGTCGTTTTCCTCCTTCGGCGCGGAAGGCATCCACCTGTTCGATTGCTTCAACCGCATCTCGCAGCGCTGTGCGGTACCCTCGTGGTTCATAGCCGTCTCCCAGCCGTTTAATAGCGTCTATCGTTTCCGCCCTGTCTATCAGGTCAGGCTTTGCGTCGCCCATCACAGCGGCGGTAATTTTATCGTCCTTCATACAACCTCCTCCATCTCCATCTGCCCCGGCAATACGCCGTCCGCCATCCACCAGTGCATGATATCGCGTCCTGTGTGCCCGATACGCCATGTAGCATCCAACCTGCCCCTATGCTGTCGTTCTGCCAGCATCGCGTCGAACGCCCTAATGTATGCCCGTTCATAGGTCGGGTATCGTGCAAATTCAAACCGCATCCCCTTGCGGCCTGCCATCGGACAACCAATACAACCGACGCGCCGCATACCGTTCAGCTCGAACAGGACGCTGCGCATGCCGTCCTCGTTCTGGTCGCCCAGACCGAGATATTTGACGACCAGCGTTTTGCCATCCTCGATCATGATTTGATTGGTTTCGCCCAGCGCCATGCCGTTGAAGAACACATGACTGCCCATGCGGGTAATATAGCCGTATTCCTGCCGAAATTTGCTCTGTCAGCTCGGCCACGCCGTCCTGCTCGAACATGCCTGTTTTGATCGGGATTACAACGTCGTCCGTCGCCGCGATCGCCGAGATCGACGCGATTGAAAAGGCGGGGGGACAATCCACAATCATGTAATCATAGCTGTCATCCTCGGCCAGCGCGTCCCGCAAGGCAGTTACCGCTCGCATGGCTACCTCGCGAGAGAACCCGGTTGCAATATCCAGCGACGCAAGCGACATATCTGCCGGAATAACGTCCAGCCCCCGGTAGATCGTCTGCTGGATGATATCATCTGGATTGGTGTACGTCCCCTCAAGTAAGTCGGCTAACGTCGCTGGCTCCGGGGGAACACGGGAAAACCGCGTGGAATTTCCTTGATGGTCTGCGTCGATCAACAACACACGTTTTCCGTACTCGGTCGCAAGGATCGCAGCCATGTTTACGGCGGTGATCGTTTTACCAACGCCGCCCTTCAAATTGACAATACTAATGGTTTTCATTTGATTTTCTCCTTTCAATCGTCCAAAATCCTGCCGTCCGGCAGCATTTTATAGCATTCGCGAATCACATATGGCGTGCCGGTCATCAGCCCTACGCCGCGCGTTATAATACAAACAAACCGGCGCTTTGGGTGCACCCAGCGTTCCACCGTTTGCTGTTCGGTCTTGGTCGTATCTTTTTTCTTGCCCATTGCTGTAATTCCCTTTCCGCTGTTATCCATGTTCTATGCGCCCGGCATATGCACTTGCTCTGGCTGTGGCTCTTTCATTTCTTCGATTTTCGAGGTGTAGAATCCGTTCCATTCCTCAACGAAACGTTGGTATTTCCCTTCAAACCAAAATGGTAGGGTAATTCTACTGCCATCACGGTTTTTTGCGATTTTAACCACTCGTAGGCTATCGTCAGCAAAAGCGCGCAGCTGCTCTGGCGTTTTCAGCTTGTCTTTGTCCGGGATACCTATACGCAAAACCACATCTGCGTCCTGATTAATTTGTCTCGATCCGCGCAATTTACCTTCGTTGCTTAGTTGGCTTAACGCAACTACGCAAATGCCTGTTCGCGCCAGTTGTTGCAGCGCCTTTGTATTTGCTGTAATGGTATCATACTCGGACATGCGCGGGTTACTCGGCGGTATAAGCTGCAAGTAATCTACAATAATCACCTCTGCGTGCGACCTAATTGCATCCGCACGGATTTCCTCGGCGGTCATCGCATGCGCTTCCACAATGCGGAAAGGCAGATTGATTAATTTGGATTTTGCATGCACTATGGCTTCCCATTCGTCAGGGTCGGCTTCATGCGCCTTGATCTTGTTCAGGTCAACCAGCGCGGTGCGGGCCATAATGCGTTGCATTAAACGCTCTCTGGACATCTCCAAAGTGTAAAAAACCACTCTGTTTTTTGCAGCAAGGGTTTGAGCGGCGTTAAGCGCATAAGCAGTTTTCCCCGCAGAAGGTTCTGCTGCAATAATCACGTACTGCCCAAGCTCGGTTTGTGTTGCACGAGTTACAGACGGAAAGCCCCAATCCAAAAATTTAGGTTTTTCGTCCCAATTATTGAAAAACTCGAATAACAAATCAGACATATCGCTGCCCCGCGATTCGCTTTCTCGTGCCAGCACATTTTCCATTTGCTGCACTTTCGCAGCGATTTCAGGTATTGGCGATGAATATGTAACATGACCCAGCGTTTCCCGCAGAAGGGCGTCGATCTGTGTACGCTTCGAGCAATCAAGTAGTTGGCGCACATACGATTTGCAATTCCAAGGCGATGGCATCATATCTGCCAATTTTTTTATCAGCGAGATATACTCTGTGCCGCAAGCGCTGCGAACAGTGATCGGGTCTACCGTGTCGTTGTTAACGAACATCTTGCGACAGGTCTCAAAAATATAACGATAATCGCCGGTTATAAAATCCTCGGCCTTTACACGGCTAAAAACGTCTGCCGCGTTCAGTGGCGCGTCCGCGATCAGTGCACCAAGTACGCTTTGTTCTGCATCCCGATAAAGCTGGATGGATTCCTCAGTCATTGCAGCCATGGGTATTCGTCCTCCTTGAGATATACTTGCGGCTCTTCGGGTTTCTGCGACGAATGATCAGTGTATTTTCCCTCGAGCACCTTCACCAAGTTGTCCTCCTTGGTCAGCCAATCAAAGTCCGCTTTCCAGCCTCGGCTGCCGCCACCGGTACACAAGTTACTGGCTTGCGCCAAGTGGAAAGCACTGACCAACTGATCGGCTGCGTAGCCTTTGCCAAGCAGCACCCGTACCGCCTTGGCCCGCTTGTCCGTCATGCGAATACACGGGTTAAGCTTCGTGCAGATCGTGTTATATTGCTCCATGACCCAGCGCGGAGACGGTTGCTTATCTTGCTTATTAGCTGCTGCTATTACTATGGTCTTATTCTGTTCCTTTAATGTTTCCCCGTTTGGGGACAGGTCGTCCCCGTTCGGTGACGGCTTATCGTCCCCATGTGGTGACGGGGTGTCCCCATTCGGGGACAGGGTACCACCAAACGGGGAAACGGGTATCTTTTCTTCCGCGACGGAATAATAAAGCGTGGTATTGCTGGGGTCTTTACTGTAGTTTGCAGTCATGATTAGCCCCGCATCACGCAGCTTTCCTATGATGCGCTCAACCTGTCGCTTTGTCCAGCACGGATACATGCGGCATAGCGCACGAATGCTGTTATACGTCCAGTAACGCCCATCATGTTCATGTCTGCCATTCGCCGCATTTTTCTCGATCCACCTTCGCAGCTCGCTGATAAAAGCGGCCTCGTCCAAGCCACCTATCTTTTGCTCTCGTAACCATTGTGCGAGCGCGATATCCACTTGCAGGTAATTCATACCATACCGCCCCGCTCGCGCAGCTTTGCCAGCTGCCGGGAGATTTGACTGGACGAAACGCGAAGGATTTCCGCGATCTCGCCGATCGTATAATTCGCCCCGTACAGGCCGATCAGGCGCACCGTGCATTCGGGCGTCCAGCGCTGCCGTGTGGCCGCACACTGCCGCGATTCGCAAGTTTTCACCGCGCACCCCTCCCTTCATTCGGGCGGCGCAGCCATTCGTCAGCCGCCCGTGCTATCAGTATGAAAACACCCGCCAGCGCCAGCAAGGGCGCGCCAAAACCAAAAGCTATTGTTTGCCATTGCATGATTGCTTGTCCCCATTCCTTTCAGGCCGGGTGTCAGTCCGGCCGTTCCTTCCCAAAACCCAGTAAATCACCCAGCGATACAGTGGCGCGCGTTTGCCCAGCTTTCAGGCCAAGCACAGCCCGCAGCTCTGGCTGCGTGGCGGCCATTTGCGATACTGTTTCGCCAAGATTTTGGGCTATCTTTGCTTTACACCGCTCCCACTCTTCCGCAGGCATAAGCAATGTCCCGTCATAGTCCCGCACCGGCAAGATCGTGCCATCGGGACAAATAAACTCGCTGCGCCCGCGCAGCGGCATCGTTTTGCGCGCCATCACGCACCCCCTCGCTGCATCCTATTCGCTATGGGTTGTCTATCTTTCCACCTGTGTTTCGCCAGCTATCAGGGCCATTTCGCTTAAATACGCCCGGCGCAACATTCGCTGCTCTATGGCCTGATAGCGTGGGTACTCTGCATCATCGATCTTGCGGTCAAGCGCAATACGGGCCAGATCGTGCGCGTCGCGGCGTTCCTGCTCATAGTCCGCGGCTTCAAGTTCCACTTCCAGCGCGAGCTGTTGCAGTTCAACGTTGCTTTCGGGCCGCCGCATGCAGTGTCCCAGCGGGCAGCGATTGCAGTAAAATCCCCGTAACCATGGTGCGCGATATAGGGTTGCCATAGCTGCAACCTTCTCAGGCGACGGCTCGCGGATCTCTTGCTCGATGTCTTGCAAGCATCGCACTGACCAGCCCAACCGCTCCGCTGCGGCTTCTTGGGTTAAATTCGCGCCCTCTCGGGCACTTTGGTAAATATTCTGGTAATCCTGCATCGTGTTAACATCCCCTTTTTCGTGGTATAATGCTTAATAGTTGATATGTGGTTTTCACGCCTCCTTTGCGGATTCTTCGCGATATAGATCATCTATAGTGCAGTTTAGATAGTTTGCAATGGCTGGTAAAAACTTAGGTCTTGGATATGTTCCGTCGGCCTCCCATTTACATACGGTACTACGATCAACCCCCAACTTATCAGCCATAGCTTGTTGGGTAACACCGAGGGATTCACGACGATTCTGCATAGATTTCATTTTCTTCACCTCCACATGAAGTATGTTCACCTCGTGCCTATATTATAGGTGACGTTTCTTCACTTGTCAATACGTATCATGATTTTTCTTCACTTTTGTTGAAATGTGAAGTTTCTTCCCTTACAATTACACTAGAGGTGATACCGTGAACAATTTAAGAGCAGCGCGGGCAAACGACCCCCGTAAACCAACACAAAAAGAAGTCGCATTTTTTCTCGGTGTCGACCGAAGCACTTATAATAAATATGAAACAGGCGACAGCGAACCCAACTTTGATACTATTTGTCGGCTCGCTGATTATTTTGGGGTATCTGTAGAGTATTTAATGGGCCGAACAGACAAAAAAAAGCCGCCTATTCCTGATGGAATAAGCGGCCTATCGCCCAAACAAATTAAAATTCTTGAAATGATGGATCAGATGACGACTGAACAGCAGGACGAAATGGTTCGTCAAGCTGAATACCAATTATGGCAGCAGCAACGCAATAAAGACGGTCGATAACCTCGTCGTCAGCATCCCGCATAATTTCGGCTACACGCCGTTGTTGTTCTGTCATGTGACCGCCTCCCAAAATCGAACACTTGTTCGTGTCTTTGTGTCTTATATAATACAACCGCTGACACGATTTGTAAAGTGGCAAATTGCACAACAGCGACTACTATAGTCGAAATAGGTCGTGCACATCTGCATGCAGTGCTGCTTCCAGCATTAATGCGATATCTACGCCGGGGATGCGTTTACCTGTCTCAATCTGGCTGATCGTCGCTTTGGACACACCAGCGCGCGCGGACAGCTCGTCTTGTGTTAACCTACGCATAATTCGATAATACCTTACCTGATTTTCCATATCTTACACCCTTTCGACCGATTTGTTAAGTCAAGTTTCGATATCGAAACACTTATCGGCATAGGATGCGTAGTTTCAGGCACGAAATACAAAAAATCAAAAAACGGTGTTCAATTTGAACACCGCGAAACGTAGGAGGGGCAAATGAAAAGATCCTTTTCTTTTTTGATATGTTGCCTTATGCTGTTTGCCCTATCAGGTTGTGGCGAGCCCAAGCAACAAAACCAGAAAATGCAAGACTTTTCTGCCAGCGAAATTATTGATTATATAAACGGGGTTGTTAGTGAAACTGATAATAATTTGGTGTTGCCCATCCCTGACACCTCAGAGACTGACGAAATTGGTGTTACTGCTTATTTGAGAATTAGTTTTACGGCGGGGGAGGATAATCTGCTTGATGAAATCAACCTATATTGGTATAATACAAGCTTTAGCCCCGAAAGCGGGTATACCGCTGGTTTTTACGCCAGTGTGCTTTTAAATGCACTGACACCAGAAATTGCTGATGAAGTAGGCGAAGCGTTAGATAGTACCACCAGCATGGTTTGGGATAGCAATAACACGTCTGTAAAATACCTACACATTTCTGAAAACGCAAATCGCATAATTTTTTCTGCTGATCAAAATCAGCAGTGATTTAGAGAAAAGGATAAATAGTAATTATGGGGTTCTTGGATTTTATTTTTCCTAAGGAAAACGATGTAAGAACCGGTAAGGCTGTAGTGCAATGTCCCCATTGCTATCACGCTATCGATTCAAAGAAAGCTTCTTGGGCCGGACTGTGCCCTCGTTGCAAAAGCTTATTGCAAATGGATATTGAATCACGCGGACAAGTAGATGAAGACTATTTTAAAAAGCTTGATTTTGATCATGCTTGGCTCGAACAGGTTACCGGCTTTACGCATAAACATGATGGTTACGATCCGCAGAAAGTCATTACTAGCTTAAATACCTTGCAACAGTTATACATGATTTGGGATGTCAATAATCCCTATGACCAAACTGCACTAAAGATATTAACGCCTGAGAGTAAATATGTTGGGTGGTATCCCCGCAATGGACAACATAAAGACTTACTTATTTTGTTTATACAACACGAATTGCCCTATTCAATAACCGTTTCTCGCACATATCAAAACTATAATCATGACTGGCGTTGCGAAATAATGATTGTACCGCCTTTCGTGAATTTGGATTAAGAGGCCCGCCCACTAGGGGCGGGCTTTCCCGTAGAAAGGAGGCTGTACCGTATGGTGGCAGATTTACGCATTGGCGCGGCTTATATCCGCGTATCGACCGACGACCAACTAGAATACTCGCCCGCTTCCCAGCTGGACGAGATACGAAAATACGCAAAAGCGCATGATATCCTTTTGCCTAATGAATTTATATTCGTGGACGAAGGTATCAGTGGGCGCACAACAGACAAACGCACAGAGTTTAACCGCATGATCGGAACGGCCAAGACCAAACCGAAACCTTTTGATGTGATATTACTGTGGAAGTTCAGTCGTTTCGCCCGCTCGCGCGAGGACAGCATACTGTATAAATCCATGCTCCGACGCGATCTGGCCATAGATGTAATATCGATCAGCGAGCCGGTTGGAGATGATAAAATGTCCATCATCATCGAAGCGATAATAGAAGCGATGGACGAATATTATAGCATCAATTTGGCCGAGGAAGTGCGCCGAGGTATGACCCAGCGTGCCAAGCAGGGCAAGCCCAACTCTTACGCCCCTATTGGCTATAGAATGATAGATGGACAATACGCGATTGACCCTGACACCGCCCCGATCGTCCGCAAGGTTTATGATGATTTTATCGCCGGAAAAGGGATACTTACGATTTCGCACGAATTAACAGCGCTAGGTGTCCGCTCGCGGTTCGGCAATCCAATCGACAACCGCGCAATAAAGTATATCCTGCGCAATCCGGTATATCTGGGCAAGGTGCGCTGGACGCCATCAGGACGAACACGTCGCAAATGGGACAATCCCGATACACTAACCATAGATAGCGATCATCCCCCTATCATCACAGCGGAAGCATATGAAACCGCCCAGCGATTGCTAGATGAACGCGAAATAAAACATGGCCGCTATGCCCGCGAGGACGGCCAACCATTCGCGCTGAAGGGACTAGTACGGTGTTCGTGCTGCGGCGCAACACTGACCCGCCAAAAGGGCCGCGCGACCGGCAAGGGCGGCCCATCGTTACAGTGTCACAATTATTCCCGTGGCAGCTGCCCTGAATCGCACAGCATTTCGATCGCGGTCTTTACCGCTGCCGTGTTGCAACAGATCGAAGATGATTTTTCTCGGCTGGATTTTGGCATTATGGCAGCGGACGGAAAACACCTGAAAAGTGATAACAGCGCCGAACTAATAGCCCGCCAGCGGGCGAGGGAAATGCAAAAGCTCGAACGCATCCGCGAAGCCTACGAAGCTGGAATTGATACGCTGGACGAGTACCGCGAACGCAAGGCCGCGATCGAGGCCCGCATCGCAGCCATCGACGCAAGCGCCCCTCCCCCGACTGAATCCATCACCCCTGCCGGCTTCGCAGCCGCCCATAAATCCGACCTTGACCTGCTCCGCGACGCAGAAGCAAGCGAGGAACAAAAGAACGACAGTTTACGTGGATTTGTTCGCAATATCATCTTCGACCGCAAAAATAGTACGTTTACAATCCAATATTACGCATAAAGAAAACAGATAGCCATTGTGCTATCTGTTTTTGCAATTAGGGGGGCCGGACGGCGAACTGGGCGCATCCATGCGCTACCTCAACCAGCGTTACGCCATGCCCTATAAGGAATGCAAGGGTATCTTGACCGATGTCGGCACCGAAGAACTCGCACAACAAACTTATACATGACAAAGAAGCCGCGAAAACCCGCGGCTTCTTTGCTTTTCTACACTTTTTATATCACAAATCGCCGTTGTGGTCAAGCCCTATTTACTTACCGATTCTCCCGGCGCGCTGTTCCAATACCGCATACTGTTCGCGGGTAAGCGGTGCGCGTGGTGCGCTTCCATCGGTCAAGGCCGCATCTTTGAGTGCCGCCCATGCGTCATTCGCAAACTTGCTTGCGGGCAGTGATTCCCTCTCCTTTTCATAACGGCTCAGGAATGCCTTAAAATCCTCATATGTAAACACGTCGTTTTCCTCCTTTATTTTTAGTCCAAATCCATTTGCTACGGCCTGCGCGATTGTGGCCGCGATCTCCTTTTTCTTTGCGCTATAGATAACCATATCATCGCGATCATCAATAAAGCACGTTTCTACCAGTGCGTGCGAAATGCCCGCGCGCTTAACCGTGTTCATCACAAGCAAACCGTTATTTCGCTTTACACCACGATTTTTCAAACCAAATGCCGCAATGCCGTTCACTATTCCCTGTTCAACGCTTACAGATGCTTCATTCGATCTTACCAGCACTTCGGTTCCTGTTGTTCGCCCGTCGCCCCGTTCATCATTGACACATGCATTGAAATGGAATTCCAGCACATACCCCACCCCGGAAAGCGGCAACTTGCCGCCGTTTTTCAGTTCTTGATAGGCATCCTTGTTTTGATCGTATAGCGCAATCTCTACTTCGTACTTGGCAAGCTCGCTCTGCACAAGTCGCGCCTGCTCGCGGGTCAATACTGCTTCCCGGTATCCGCATCCCTCCGCGCCGGGGTCATAGTGCTTGGTTCCGCCGTGTCCCGAAATCAATAGAATTTTCATATGTCATTTCTCCTTTTTCTGCATGTCCGGTACATCTATTTTTGCCTTGGTTTTGACCATTTCTGCGAGCTGTACCAAGAAATCTGGCATAGGCACACCCACATCATGCAGGTTTTCCAAAATAGATATCAGTTCGTTTGCAATAATCCAAACAGCTACGATAATTGCGATTGGGGAGGATACCGGCAAATCAAGGCCCATAAATACCAGCATCCAATCCAGCACCGCGCCCACCAATACCAGCATCCACATGCATACTTTCTTTGCAATGCCCTTCATGCCGGTTTCACTATCGATTTTTGTTCCACGGAACGGGGCCGCGATTAGCCCCGTTGCGTAGTCAAAAATGGAGCAACCGATCATGATGAGGATAGGCCAGAACGCCGCGCCCAACTTGACAGCAATTACCCCCGCAATTCCGGTAAACCAAAGTTTAGTCTCTAACAGCTTGTCCATGTCTTTTTCTCCTTTTTTAGTATCCGTATAGTTCCTGTAACGGGTCGATTGTCTGCCCGTTGTACAGCATTTTGAAATCAAGGTGCGGGCCGGTACTTGTGCCGGTAGAGCCAACCAGACCAACTTCTTGCCCTGCCTTTACTATATCGCCGAGGTTCAGCCCATCGGCAGAGCCTTCCTGCATGTGATTGTACTGCGTTACATAGCCGTCGCCGTGGTCGATCTGCACCCAAGTTCCATACCCTCCACCATTGCCACGCTTGTTGACTGCTGTAACAATACCGCTCTTTGTCGCAAAAACTGGTTCACCTGCGTTTGCTGCAATGTCAACCGAGGGATGGAACGTTGACGCGCCGTTCGTGGGCGCATCACGCGGCCCATAGTTAGAGGATATCCAAACGTTTTCGCCCGGTGTAACCGGTAGTTTCCAGTCGCCGCTTGATTCTGCCGTTTTTTCCGTATAAAGCTTTACAAAAAATTCTGCATCGGCTTCCGGGAATCCCAGAGCGACAACAGCGGAAAGCCGATCTTTTGTTTTGGTATATTTACCGATTGTGCGCCACACGTCGCCGAATTCCGTTTCTGTGAATCCTGCCGCTTTTGCCTTCGGCCATTTGTTTTGTGCTGCTTCTGTCAAATCAGCAACGGAAAAGTCAGAATAAGACGTAGGTTTCCGGTTCGATACAAGAAGATCGTTAAGCACCGCCTTGTCTTCATCTGAAATATCCATACTTGCAAGTGCGCCGCGCTTTGCATCACTTAACGTGCGGTTCCCAAGCTCCCCGTTTTCATTCTTTCGGTCGATCTCCTTCATTGCATTGTAGGCTTTCAGGTAAACGTCGTACTCAATTCCCGATTGTTTACGGGCTTCGGTTGCTTCGTTATACGCGGCTTCCGACAAATTGTTAAAGGCATCAACCGCGCTTTCAGATGAATAGTCCGGTATGCGTTTTGTGAACCGGGTTCCGTCTTCTGTCCGTTCCGTTCCAGCAATCAGAATGCGGTCAAGCTCTTGTTTTTGACGCGGGTCAATATCCAGCGACATGATGTACTCGCGCGACTTTTGCGGCGCGGTCTCTACGGTTTTACCTTCTGCGTCCTTGGTTGGCTGCATGCCGTGTATTTCATTCAGCGTATCAAGGGTGCTTTGCGGTTCATGGCCTAACTCAAGCAGCGCATCGAAGTTTTGCGTATCCTTTTCGGAATACATTTTATTCCCGTTTGCAAGATATGCTTGTCCCTCTTTGGTTGCTGTCGAGCCAAATCCAATGGCTTTCGCCACATTCAATGGGTCGCCTGTATCGATCAAGTATTTCAGCCGTGAATTATCCGCCGTGTAAGCGCCCGCTGTCGGCTGTTCCTTGGCGGTAAATCCCTCTGTGCTATTGGCGCGCAGCTTTGGGATGAAATCAAGGTCTTCGGCTGCTTTGCGTGATCTGTTAACCTGCGCACCGCCAAACGGTAACGCAATGTTTGTAAGTGGTTCGAGATAGTCCACTTGCTTTCCTGTTGCAAGGTTCGCCAGCGGTGTAGTAATTGCCGAAAGGCCGATATTGCCCGTTCCGAATCTGGTCGGGTCTCCCTCGCCAAAGAGGTTTTTTGCGGTCGTTTCGTCAAGTCCCAATACAGTTCTTGCAAGCTGGTCCCCGGCCGGCACATTAGAAAGGAACTCTCCAAGCATTCGGCCGCCATATCGCGTGGCCTTTTGCCCTATATTCAGTGTTTTCCCTACCGCCTCTTCTGCCGCAATATCTCCGTGCACCTCTTGTGCTGCATGAATCGGGTCAAAACCCGTTTCCCTGCCGTCAATTACATTTTTCCGCAACTCGTTTAAAATCCAAGTAGTGCCGAAAACCTCAATCAGGGAAAGCGCGTCCTTTTGCTTCATCTTTTCCTTTAGCATTTGATACGCATTGTTTACTTCCACCTGAAAAGGCGCGATTAACTTTGTGATCTCTGATTTTTGGTTTAGCGGTATTTCGCCGATTCCGCGCCCGGCTACCGCGCGCCGCGTCAAATCGTCCGCGTACTCAACCGCATTTTGAAGGCCCTTACGCTCTGCTTGCCGGTATGCCGAAAACCAAGACATTTCCGCAACCTTGCGATCTCCAATTTCCATCATCCACGAAGCGAGCTTTTCCGGCGTTTTTAAAATCCCCTCATCGAATTGTCGCACGGAATGGTCTAAATAACGCTCGGTTAGAAAACCGCTTTGCGATAATAGATTTTTCATTTTCTTATCGCCCAAACTCACGCGCGCCGTGTCCGCCATGCCCGTCGCAAGGTCAACCGGATTTTTCACATATCCCACTACATTAGGCAGGTTATAAACCTGTGAAACGACCGAGCTTAAATTACCCATTACCGCGTTGCCTTTTACTCGGTTATTCAGCCAGCGTAGTTTTTTCATTGTAGCGCGCCCGATCACAGTTTTTTGAACGCCGCGATCTAACGGGTTCGTCTTGCCCGCAAGGTCATTCGCGTAATCGGTGAGCCATTCAATAAACCCGTTTGCGTTCTTGGTTTCCGCCGTGCCGTTTTGAAGGTCACGCACCGTCACGCGCAGCCGCGTAATTTCCGGGTCAATATTGATCTTGTATTCCGCCGCCTGTATGTATTTGACCATGCCGCCCACGGAATCCTCCGCGCTGTCAATTCCTTTTCGCGCCTGCATAAATCCGGCCCACTTGGTTTTCGGCTTTGTCCAGTCGGAAACGCCGACAAGACGCGGGTCAATATCGGCCGATGTCTGAAAAATGTTTTTGATCGCGGAAAACCCGTCGTCCATCTCTTGCCAGTGGTGATAATAGTCCTTTCGTGCAAACACGCGCTTGTTGCGGAATATCTCGCCATTTTCTATTGCACGTTGCAGCTTAACGATTTCTTTGTCGTTTGTCTGTACCTGCTGCATTAAGCTTTGCAGCTCTCCCGCGTATTGTTTAGATTCCGGCGCCGCCTGTAACCCCTCTTGCAGTGTGCGGATTTTATTTTGTAGTCCATCGCGTTGGGCTTGTAAGAGTGTTAGACTTTCCTTTGCGTTTTCTTCGACATTGGGATAAATTTTCCCCAGCACGCCGTTTAACTGGTCGAGGTAGTCCGAATAAACCCGGCGATTAATGTTGTCCATCTGCTGGATGTTCTGCCATGTGTCGGGAAAGTCCCGTTGCAGGTCAGCCAGCGTATACGGTATTTCCTCAATGTTACCCTTGGTTTTGATGCGCCGGTATCCCTCTCCATACCATTGCACCGCCGCGCTTTCGCGGCTCCCCTGCTTAATGCCAAGTTCTTTCGTGGCTTCATAGTACTGGTCAAGCTTATTCTGTACGCTGTGCGCATACCGGTTTTTCGCTTCCATGATCGGGCGCTCAATGTATTTCCGCAGCACTTCGCGCACCTTGGTATCTTTTCCCGCCACGGAATCCAGCACACGCGAAATATCCTTGTTGTGCGCGCCTTTGGGATTTTTCAGTTGCCAAAACGTATCTTCGGGCAAGCTTTCCAGTCCGCTTTTCGTGGCTGTGTCCGGGTCGATTTCATCTACAAGCGCCTTTGCCGTTTCCAATTCTCGCGGGTCTGCTTCATCCGCGTTCCTCGCCGCTACCTGTGCTTTCTGCGCTTCATCGGCGGCGCTTATGGGCGGCTTTGCCGCTTCCGCTGCCGGTGTTTCATCTGCCGACCATACCCGCCGCCATTTTGCGCTATCGCCTTCCGCTGTTTGCGCGGTGGCGCTTGCCGCATTGGAGGAAGCGAAGTCCGGCAATTCATCCAACTTTGCACGCGGCGGGTTTTGATCGACCGCCTGCAAAATGTCGCCGGGCATTTCTACCGTTTTGTTACGTCCCGTTGCCGTATCGTGAAATAAAACATCATACGTCCCGGACGCATTCTTTTGTTGAATCGTCCCGTAGTTGTTGCGATCACCAGCCCAAACGCGCGCGCCCGTGCTGAACCCATCGGCGGCACCGTCCTTCTTGAGTACGGTAGGGTTTGTTTTCGTGGTGGTCGCCGGGGCCGTTTCGTCCAAGTCCAGCGAATCCAGCACGGCGGGCTGTTTGGCTCCTTCTATAAATTTCTGCTGGGAGTGTGTCAGAAGATCGGCCGTTCCATCAAGTTGTTTTTCCAGCGTCGTTATTTGCTCGCGGATTTTCAGCGCATCTTCGAGCGAATCCGCTTCATCCAGCTTTTTGTACAGGCTGTAAAGCGCGGCTTGCTGCACCTCGCCTTGCCCGTAATTTCTGCGCATAGCTGCAATAACAGGGTCGTTTACCCCTATTTCGTTCAGCGCGTCCAAATCCGCGCGGTGTACGGTCGCCGTGTCCATGCCGTCCGCGATCTGCCTTGTCTGCTGCATTCGCGTGCGCGCCGCTTCGGCTTCCTTTGCCGCCGCCAGCTTGGCGGCTTCGGCTTCGCTCTCCGCTGTTTTCCGCGCCATACGTGCTGTTTCAAGGTCGTCTGTCGCTTTTGCCAGTCGGTCAACCTCGGCCTGCGCCGCGTCTACCTTCTTTTTCGCCGTTTCCGCATCCGTGAGCAGGTCTGCGCGGCGGGTCTCCGGCGTGGTGCTTCTGTATTCCGCGTAATATTGCCGGAACCCGGCCTTTGCATCTTCCAATTCGGCTTCCGCTGCTTGCCGGGCATCGGCTATCTTTATTGCTTGCTGCTCAAATGGGTCGGCGGTCTTTGTTGCCTGTGCAGCATTATCCATTTCCTGCGTGATAGAGCGCCCCTGTTCGCTCGTAATCTCTGGCAGATCGTCCAGTTCAGGCGTTCCCTTGCGTGCATCCTGCGCCGTGTCTGCGGCATTTGTGTTAATGTTCGGTTTGGGCACCTGTGAGAACGTGCCCTTTTGCAGCGCTTTCATGTATTCAGCCGAACCCGGCTTTGCTTTACCCAGCGCCTTTGCTGCGTCATTAAACATACCGCCGCTGATATACTCTGTAGGGTCTGTGAGGGTTTCCATTGCCAGCGAGAAGAGCGCGCCTGCCCCCTTATTCTGATCACTAATTTTCTCGCTGATCGTTTTTTCTTGCCCGGTTTTGTCCGCAACCTCTTTTTCGTAATCCGAATAATCCATATTGTAATGAAATTCCGGCTTCTTGCCTGTTGCAAGATCGGTTCCCGCGTTTATGGCGTTCAGATAAAGTGATTGCGCCGCCTGCAATCCAGTGCCGATGAAATTCGCGGCCGCGCCCGTCAGGTCTCCCGCCTTCGCAAGATCAACATAATTGCGGTCTTTGGCAAACATGTCTTCCCATGCGGGCGCGCCCTTGGCTTCTTTCCGCTTTGCGGCGGCGCTTTCTATACCCTGCTGCACACGCTTTTGCTCTTCGGGGTCTGTAATCCCGGCCGCCGCCGCATAGGAGGAAGCCGCGCGTTCCGCCGTTCGTCTATTTTGTACCCGTTCGTCTGCCGAAAGTAGCCGCCCCTCTTTTGTTCCGGTCAGGTAGCCTGAAGAGGCTTCCGTAATGGTACGCCTGATCGGATTTGAGCCGCTGGTTTTACTTTGTGCCTTTGCTTGGTTTTGCTTTACGGTTTTTTCAATCCATCCACTGCCACCATATGCATCCGGGCCATATTCTTCATCAATTTTTTTTGCTCGTTCCGCGGCTTTATTGCGCAAGAATTCGCTTGCCATGCGAAAGCCCCCTTACTTTATTTTTTTGTAGCTGTATTTTCCGGTTACAGGGTCGTATATCTCCTGTACTTTTCCGCTATCTACAAGAACCTGTAGTTCACCCCAACCTTGTCGACCGTATCCCGGCACATACACCCATGATTTTTCGGCTTCGGTTTTCGTTCCGCTTCCGCTTGCGTTACTATTGTTGTTCGCGGTGGCGGTCGAACCCTGCCGCGTGTAACTGCCTGTGTTTACGCTGCTCTGGTATGTCCTGCTGCCCGACCCGCCCGAAGAACGCCCTGACGCGCTCGCTTGCAGCGCGGCCAGCTCGGCGGCTGCTTTTTTGTCGTCGTACTTGTCGCCGATCTTGTTTTCGCGTTGCAAGGCTTTCAATTCTTCTTCATACTGTGCGCGTGTGATCTGGTTCGTTGCGAGTTTGTCCTCCAATTCACGTTTGCGCAGCTCATAATCGCGCTTGTCGGTTTCAATCTGGTAATCCTGATACTGCGATTGCAACGTTTTACTGCCGTTGTAATAGCCGGTAACGCCCGCCTGCGATAAATCGAAATTCTTGGAATTCCAGTAATCCTCGCGGGCCGCGTCCTGTTTCCGGTACAGGTCGTTTAACAACGCTTGTGATGCGGAAGCATCCGCGTTTGCGTTGGCGCTTGCTATGCCGCTGTCTCTTGCGATCTGCGCCTGTTGCAGCGCAAGGCGCAGATTGTTTGCCGCGTCCTGCTCGGCGGTGTTGATGTCGTTCAGCCGGTTTGCCGATGTGGTTTCCGCTTCCAGCGTGGCTTGCCGTCCCTGCCCGCTGTACATTGTGCCGCTGTCCGCCATCTGCTGTTTGAGCGCCTTGTTTGCCTTCCACCGTTCAAGCTCGCTTTGGTCTTTTACGCCTTGATATTGTTGTGGAAGCGCTGCCGTGTCCGCCTGATTCTGCGCCTTGAAAGAATCATATTGCTTGTTTAGCTCCGCCTTTTGGGCTTCCTTCTGCGCTTCGTACATTTCGTTTATGTATCGATCGTTTGATTCAAAACCCTGTCCCGGTACATAGCCCGAATCCTGTACGTTCTCTGTCGTGGTCTGCTGCTGTGACTTCGGCAAGTAGGAAGAAAACCGGTCGGTCGTTTCATAGCCTAATCCTTCGCTTGTGATCTTATTGTTGCGGAACTGTTCATACTGTGCCGCCGCTGACAAATCGCCGTTTTTCACCGAGTTATTAATCAGTGCTTCGTAGTCGGTGGTTTTGTCATAGTACCCGCCCGCATAAGCGGAAGCGCCAGAAGACCCGCCCGACCCCTTTGACCCCGAAGACCCGGAGGAACCAGAAGAACTCGACCCCTTCGACCCCGAAGAACCCTTATTCGCATTATTTTTTACGGCGTTTGCAACACCGCTTACCACCGAGCCTACAATCCCGCCCAGCAATCCGCCAATACCCATTATCTACACTCCTTTGCTTTTGACAAACCGCGCAATGCGGTGTATCACATTTTCTGTTTGTATCGCAACCCACGACAACCCGACCCACGCCGCCGCAAACTGCGGGCACACCTGCCCCATCAGGTTGCCGGGCATGTCCGAATAGTCCCACACGGCCCAGCCTAACCACACATTAACGATCAGCCCAACCGCCAACTCTAACGCCGTGACGATCACCGCGCCCGCAATCATTTGCACCCACAAAGGCGGGCGGTGTTGCCATTCGTCCAGCAATCCAATCAGCGCGAAGCACACGCCGCCAAGCACTCCCATAGACCAGTACGTCCGGCCACGCCAAAGCAGTTCCACGCCCATGTACAACAGCCCGCCTATTAAGGCAATCGGGATATGTAATAGTACCTTACGCACCGCTGCCCAGCACCCCCGCCATATGTTCCGCGAGATCATCTGGCAACGCTGTGCCGTAGGTGATTACATTCAGTTCGGCCACTGTTTCGCACCGGCGCACCCACTTGGCCAGATGGTTGTAATACGTCGTATGATACAGCTTGTGCGCCATCGCGCCCTGTGCCATGGTAATGATATCAGCCGCCGCGAAAACACCGCAAAGCTGCCCATCGATGTGGTATGGATACTGTGTTGCACCGCCGTCCACCGCACTTTTTGCCGTGGACAAATTCATTTGATCTTCCAACGTTAATGCGATGTGCCCCTTGGTGCCATCGATCAAGGTGACATCACAGCCCGCCGTTATCGTATTGTTGCACGCTTTGGACAATTCGCGGAGCTTGTCCGCTCGGAGTTCGTCGTCAAGCGGCCGCTCCACGGGAACAATATCTACCAGCACGCCGTTTTCAATAACAAGATCGCACCACGGCGCATATTCAAACGCTTTGGCTGCCAATTCTTCGGGAACGCTGATCCATTCGTCACCTTCCCAATTTTCTCCGAGTTCTCGGTGACTTTGTGATTGTATCCATTTGTTTTCATTATGAATTATGGTTGTCATAAATTTAACACCTCGAATTATTTCATATTTTCACTGAAGTAGGAACTTATTGCAATATAATAGTAATATATATTTGACTCATTAAAGTTTTCGCTCACAATAAAGTTTCGTTTATCAGCGTCTGCGTGAGTTAAGAAAATATTGTGATTGTCGGTTCCACCGATTCTTGCCGCAAATCCGTGAATTGAATCAGTAAGAATCAGTACGGCAGAAAGATCATATGCAAGGCTGATTCGCCTATTTAAACTCCCGTTCCCTGTATAAGTCCCGTAATGAATACCCATTCCCGCTATTAATGCGCTAACTACATCATGTCCGCCAACTGTATTCGCATTCCCCGCCGTGTTCGCATGGTTGACGCTGAAATTGGCTGGATTGTACACATACATGTTTTGACCATCATTACCGCCCCAAAGCCACGACGGCTGGCCGCCTTGTCCGCTCCAGTTCCAACCCGCGCCGATCAACCGGTTGGCGTTTCCTGCACTATTTGCGTAGTTAACAGATTTCGACCCATCCGGCGTGAAAAAATCCTGCGAGCTAAATCTCTGTCCATTCTTCAAAAAATATAGCTCGCCATCCGAATCCGAGAACATGCCGGTATCCTCACCAGAATCGCCGGTGAAGGAATAGCCGTTTGCCGTACCCTGTCCGGCCAAATGCTTACCGCCGCCGCGCCTGATCTGGTCGGGCGTTTGGTTTTCCACGTTCGGTAGTCCAACCTGCGCCTTTGTAACTCCGTGCGGATTTTCGCGGCTGTCAAGGTGTCCCGGCGTGCTCGCCATTGCAGTATTAAACGCCGTTTCCGTTCCCGCGAACCCCGCTTCAACCGCCGTTTGGTATGCGCTTTTGCCGTTCGCGCCTGCCGGGCCTTGCACGCCTTGTTCGCCCTGCACACCGCGCGGCCCCTGCGGCCCCACTGGCCCTTCCGGGCCGGTTTCGCCCTGTTCGCCTTTCGCGCCGGTGTTTCCCGCTGGCCCCTGTAACCCTTGCGGCCCTTGGATACCCTGCGGCCCTTGTGCGCCAGTTTCGCCAGTCGCACCCGCTGGCCCCTGCGGCCCTTCCGACCCCTCTGGCCCTGCCGGACCAACTGGCCCCGCTGGCCCCTGTGGGCCGGGTTCGCCCTGACCGCCTTTTTCACCCTGCGCGCCTGCCGGGCCGGTATCGCCTGTGTCACCCTTCGGCCCCTGCGCGCCTGCCGGACCTGCCGGGCCGGTATCCCCTTGCGGGCCTTGTATTCCCTGAATGCCTTGCGGGCCTTGTGGGCCGCGCAGCTCGCCAATCAATGTCCATGCCGCCGTATCTGTATCCCAAATATAGATAACGTTGTTTTCAGCCGTGCCGATCGCGTAAGCGTCGCCGCCCGTGCCGGTAGGATGCGCTATTTGCAGCGCCGCCAGTGTCGGGTAAATAGCCCGAATGGTAAAACTCCGCCCGTCTGCGCCGTCGTCGCCCTTTAGGCCCTGCGGCCCCATCGGCCCTTGAATGCCCTGCGCGCCAGCCGGGCCTACAATACCCTGCGGTCCCGGCTCGCCCGTGTCTCCCTTTGGGCCGATCTGTCCTTGTACACCCTGCGCGCCTGCCGGGCCTACTGGGCCTTGCGGCCCCGGTTCACCTTGGATGCCCTGCGCGCCCTGCGCGCCTTGGCTGCCTTGCAAACCCTGCGGCCCTGCTGGGCCTACCGCGCCGGTAACACCCGGTTCGCCCTGCTTGCCTTGTATGCCTTGCGGCCCTTGCGGGCCTTGCAGTCCGCGTTCGCCGTGGTCGCCTTTCTCGCCGGTTGTACCCTTCGGCCCTTGTAATCCGGTCGGCCCCTGTATGCCCTGCGGCCCCGCCGCGCCGGGCACACCCTGCGCGCCCTGTACGCCTGCCGGGCCTTGCGGGCCACGTACATTGACCGCCTGCGGAAGCTCCACCGTATCCTGCTCGCGGAACGACATAATGCCGTTGATATCTACTTGCGGCACGATCGCGGAACCCCTGTCGCCCTTGTCGCCTTGCACGCCCTGCGGCCCAGTGTTTCCCGTGTCTCCCTTATCGCCTTTATCACCCTTTACGCCGTGCACAATGGTCTTTGTGCCATCGTCGGATACCTCGCAGTTATCAAACTGCATCCGGCCGCGCTGTGCAAGCGCATTGCCGAATTTGTCTAAAATGATATGGCCGCTTGAACCCGTGGCCTGCCAAACTTGCCCGTCTGCCGAGGTTTCAAGCACCCGATCTGCATTTACGCGGATAAACCGCACGTCCTGCGTACCGTATCGTACCGTTTCGTTTAATTCCACCTGTACACTTTTCCCGGCGCTCGTGCCGATCTCGCCAGCGCCCCCCGCGCCGGTAAGCAGCGGCACCAAGTACTGATTTAGAAATTCTTGTAGCTGCTTTGACGGCCGCATAAGCTGTTCGCGTACTTCCTCTTCGTTTGCCGGATCAGGGAATGCAACCGTATCGGCAAACCCATTTTGCGGGTCAAAATTCATCCTGTTCAAGTAAAGGCTCTCCCTTCTATGATTCTTCTATGATTTTATTTTCTTAGCGCTTCGCCAAGTCATGGTAATAGCCGAAATACTTAGATCGCGGCTTTCTTCGTTGTTTTCAAGCAAAATACCGAATAAAAATACTTTTTTCTTGTTGGGCTTTCTGCGAAATGATTTTGCAAAGTTGATCACCGTCCACTGAAACGCATTCCATAGAAACCCCTTCCACATCTTACTTGGTACAATGATATCCTCCGTATCATATTCACCGTTCGGGTCGTTCTCCGTAATGTACTTTAGCCGTATGCGGCTTGCCGTGTCCGCGCGCACGGTTATCCAGCATTCTATAACGGTTTTCAAATAGTCGTTTTGTCCAAAGTTTCGTAACGGCATTTGATAAATGCCATGTATCGCGCCGCCGAAATCTTCAAAATCATTTTGGAACCGCACCATGCGGTTTTGCCGCCATATATAAAGCGTTCCATCGTCTTCGCATAGCGCTCGCCCTACGATATTGTCAAACCGCCACCACGATAGGCGCAGCGCGTCCGCGTCCGTGTCTCCTGAATAACTATAGGGAGAAACGCCGTAATCCCACACATACGCATACCCGCCGACACATAGCCAATACCGCCCGTCAAAATCGCACGATATCGCCGTTACAAGCCCCTGCTCCTGTAACAGTCCCGGCCGCGCCACATTGCCGTTTATATTTCGGCTGATCGGCTGCACATTGCGTTCGTTTTCGATCTGTGTCGAAACCAGCGTATGCACGCCCGCATAGCTGTTGCACCACACAAGCCGGTTTTCTACAAGCTGAATACTGCCCGGCATGTCGCATCCCACATTTGGGTTAATGCATACCGTGGAGAACATGCCCTTGCTCTCTGCGAATTCGTAGGATAGCCCATAAATCGACCGTTCGAGGAACACACAAAGAATGTCGTATTGCTCGCCGAACCCGTAAATATCGCCACTGTTATTCGCTACGGTAAAATCATTGTTTGCCGGGAAATATGCAGGGTCGAGCGGTTCCGAGATAAAGAACGTGCTTGTACCGTTACCGCCTATGACAATACGGCTGTTGTTCTGCCCGCCGTAAGTCGCCGCGTATCTGCAATGCAGAATACTATTTATTTCGTCCTGCGCGGTTTTGTAAGCCGTAATGCACACGTTGTTTTGCCCCGCGCCCGGCGCGGTGGAGAACGTCACCTTTCCCGCCGCGCGATCAACGGAGAAATTCCCGTCGCCCTCGGTGTAATGCGCGGTTCCTACGGTTGCGGTCACTGTGGCCGCGTCAAGTCCGGTGTCCGTAAGCTGGTAAACCGTCGTGGTTCCGTCGCCGTTGAAGGTGTTTGAAAACCCTGCACCCATCAAATTATATGGGTCTGTTGCGTCACCCTTCGATCCATCCGGCGCACGGTTGATCACCACATTGGGCACGGTAGGCATGACCCGCGCGCAGGTGCTGCCGTCAAAGACGACATACTCCGCGCCGTTGCGGTAATACAGCTTGTTTGCAAACAGCAGGAACGACCCTCCCTGTGCCGTCAACCCGTTCATACGCTCGGTGATCGTTTTTCCGTCACGGCTCACCGTGAAAATTCTCGTTCCCGCGTGTACCACGAACATTCCCTTATACAGTTTCGTATAGGCCGCGAGCACATCAGCGCCCAGCGCCGCCGAATACCACGCCTGACCGTTTCGCTTACAAAGCGTCCGGTTTTTGTACCACATATTTAGCACATTGGGAGATTGGTTATCGCTTAACTTGTATTCCAAATCCGCGAGATTCAACCCGCCCGAAAGCGCTTCGCAGGCCCATCCATAAATCGGTTCATCGGCATAAGCGGGCATGTTCATTTTTTGGCCCACGTCTTATTCCTCCTCATCCTCTGCGGGGTACGATGTAATGACCGCTCGTTCCGCGTCTACGCGCGCATTATTGTACAGCGCGTAAAAATCCGCGTGTTTGTTCATGGAATCATCAACAAAGAAATGCGAAGCCATCCCATAGGGGATTATCTGCCTGCAAAATACCGGTTCATATGGCACTGTGTCGCTTTTCTCTGTCACATATGGCATTGCGTCCAGCGGTTTTATGCCGTATGCTTCCCGGTATGTGTTGTTCAGCTCGTAATTTTCAGCGAGCAGCACATTGATTACGCTGAATAAATACGGGTCGTAGTCCTTCGTGTTTTTGGTGTTCTCATACATCAGGCAAAGCGCGGTCTGGTAGATTTCATTCACCGTGTTTCCTGTCCGTTTTTCTTCCGCCATGTGGGTTCCTCCTTGAATAAAAAACGCGGGGCGGCGTGCTGCCGCCCCGCAAGCCGTTACGCCTTGGTAAAGGTCTGTTCTGCGATATCCGAAGTAAATTTATTATCCGCGTACGCCACCGCGCGCACCGTGAGCTTTCCGTCTGCGCCTACCTTGTCGGCCGGAATGGTCGCCGCCGAAACCGCCTTATCAGAGAAACGCGGGTCGCTTCCGTCCAGCGTGTACCGGATTTCGCTTGCACCTTCGCAGGTGATCGTTACCGGTGTCGTGCCGGGCGTTTCGCACGCCAGCGTCGGCGCGGCGAGCTTTTCCGATTCCTTGACCAGCGCATAAACGCCGTCGCATTTGGCCGCCATGACAAACGCATCGTAATACTGTCGCCCCTCGACCAAAGCGCCGGACAGGCCGGGCGGGTCGGTATGTACCTTGCTTTCGTTCAGCTTGTACGGGTAGATAACGCTTTCCTTGTGCGTGACAAGGAAATAGCAGTTTGCAGGCAAGTAGGAACTAGGCACCTTGATCACCTTCATGCCCTGCCCCAACTCGCCAACCGTGCCCTTGGTAAGACTCGCTTCTCCCAGCTTGTCCACACCGAGGAATTCCGGTGCCAATCGAATCAGCTTGTACATTTCAGCCGTGACATAAAGCACGCGATCGCTTTCCGGTACAAGGTGGTCGTCCAAATATTCCGTTGCGTTAGCGATCTCTTCAATGATGTTGGTCTTGGTCGGCTTTTCCGAGACCGTCGCGATATGCGCATATCTGACGTACTGACCCAAAGCGTACTTGTCCGCCTTGGGTGTTGCCTTGACGCGAATTTCCTCGCGCAGCCACAGCGCGGCCTTATTCTTTATCACCTGATCGGATGCATTGCCTTTATCCACCGTGCCGGTGAAAGACTTATCCTGCGTCATGGTCAATTCCTGTACGTCCTCGCCAATCTCTTCGGGCGTACCATATCGGTTCGTACCGCTTCGCTTATAGTCGTTGATTTCTGTCGTCTGAAGGGTGGATATCTTCACGGTTTTCGCGCCCGTAAAATCCACGTGGTTATTCGTGTTCCCCTTTACAAAACTGCCCTTAGAGAACACGCCTTCCAGCGCCGGTGCATACTTCACATGTAGGTTAATAGTTGGCATTTTTTAATTCCTCTCTTTCTTTTATGTGTTCTTACTTATATAGTTTTTCCCCGGTCAATACGAAATACCGTTCAGCCCGTCGAGCACAGGGTCGCGTCCGCCCGTCTGCTCAACGCCGGAAGCCGAGCCAATGCTTTTTTGCCGCGCATGCGCGTTTTGCTTGAGCGCCGCGTTTTCTCGTTTCAACTCGCCCACACGATGCAGCGCATATGCCGCGGTTAAATCCATGCCATTTTCAACGCTTTGCCATACTTCGCTCGGTACGTTTTCAGCCTTTACGGCGGGGAATGACTGCATAAAATTGCTGAACATGCTGTTCCGGGTCTCTTTGGCCTGCTGCTGTGCCGCTTGTTCTGCCCGCTCGTTTTCCATCTGCTGACGGAAACGGCGGCTTTCGGCCAGCTCGCTGGCCATTTCCTGCGAAAGCCCGGTTTGCTGCATGATCTGCTGCACCTCGCGGGTTCGTTCCTGCTGTTCCATCGCGGCAACGTACTGTTCCACGGTCATGCCGGAATTTGCCGCCTTGCGCTCGATCAGTTGCATTGCCGGGTTCTGTACAAGCTGCTGCTGCACGATTGCTTGTAATTGTTCTTGGCTCGGCGGCTGTGCGGCCGCAAGCTGTTCGGCCATCTGCGCGGCGGTCATTTGCACGGTTTCTCCGCCGATCTGTACCGCGAAAGTTTGTTCCTCTGCGACGGGCGGCTGTGGCTCTACCGGCTCGCCGTCGTCGCTCTCTTCTGCGCCGAATGCGTCTTCTCCGTCACTCTCCCCCGCGAAAATAGCTTCTAACGGGTCGCCGGCCGCATATTCGGCCGCAATTCCTTCTGGCAAAGGCGCGCCGGGAATACCCTCCGGGCCTTCCGTTCCACGGTCGCCATCAGAGCCGCTCTCGCCGCCCAATCCCGCGCCTTCCATCGGGGCCGCGTCGGCTATGCCGCCCGGCTCGCCCTCGGCGAAAAACTGAATGCCGATTTGCGCGCGTTCCTCCGCGCCTGCCGTTTCGTTTCTGTTCATGCTTCTTTCTCCTTTTCTTTCAGCCCTTCGGCGCTCTGACAAGCGCGCCCCGTTTCGCGCGGCGCGCCTGCCGGAGGTGAAACCAAGCAGGCAGGCTAAACCCGCTTGTCAGAACGCCGAAAGGTGTTTTTACTACGCCATACCGCCCAAAACCTGCTCGGCAATTTCGGGATGCTCGGCAAGTTGCGCCCGTTCCTCTTCCGAAAGCTGTGCAAGTACGTTTTCCGGGTTCACCGCTGCCCCCTGCTGCATTTGCTGGGCCTGCTGCATCTGCATTTGCTGTTCCGCCTTGGCTCGCTGCTGCTTGAGGTTGGCAATTAAATCGCCCTTGTTCGTCAAAACACCATCCGGTAAGGATTCCAAATACAAAATCGGGTCAGAAATGATTTGCTTGTTGAACAAGTTGTCGATCGTCTGCATCTGGCTTACTTCTGACCACATAGCCGCGCTGCCAATATCGATATTCACGCGCAAATGCATGCCCTTGAGCTGTGAAAAGTCAAAGTCGGTTATGACTTCTTCACCGTTTTCATCCGTATAGCTGACCTGTCGCGTACCGTAGTCAGTGGAAATGATATCGATGATCACCCGCACGTAATCCTCAATAAATTGGTAGAACGCCATCCGCTGCAATTCCAGCGGTGCCGCGCTTGCCTTTTGTACCGCCACGATCGCGGAAGTATTGTCCGGCTTGATGTTGCCTAACGCCGCGTCGCTCGCGCCCATTGTGTCCCGCGTGTAAGCGATCGTTTTGTCGATAAACTCCGCTACCTGTGTAGACATGTTTTGCACGCCGGTTTGCACAAAGAGCGCTTTTGTCGGGTCGTCCGGCACACCGTATATTTCTGTAGGGTCGTCGGAAAGTCCTTTCGGCAACGCCTTTTTGCTGTAAATGATCGTGGGAAATGCGTTCCGCTCCAAGCAGGCCATCGTATAGGCATACATCTTGTTAATAAAGATTTGATTCGGTATCTCTCCGGCGATTGCGCCCGCTCCATGAAATTGATTTCGCACCGCCTCCCATTGCAGAAAAGCCACAGGGTAAAGCGTGTACTCGGTATCGCGTTCCGGCATAATAATGCAGGTTTGCGTGGTTTTCAGCGCGTGTACCGTGCCGTTTTCCTTCCAAAGCTTTATTGCCACGGTCACGCGGTCGGTATCCGGCAGGCCAACGGATGTTTTATCCTCTTGGTTCACGTCCGCCTGTATCGTTGATAGCGCATCCTCCGGCACGCCGTTTGCCCGCGCTTCTTCGCGCACGTCCTCCACCTCGCGGCGGGAAAGCAGCAATAAATAGCGTTGCTTTTGAATGTCCGTCGAATATGGGTTTGCCGGTATGATCTCGGTCGTGTCGATGATCTCACAGCATACCCGGCCTTCGGCGATCTGCCCGCTTTCCGCGTCCGGGTCGAAATAGAAATACGCCGTTGAATCGCCGTGCACCGCCGCATTGCGCAGCCAAACGCGGTTTTTGTCTTTCATCTGGCACATTTCAAAAATGCGGTCAAATTCGGCGGAAATAATCTTCGTAAAAATCGCGGTTTGTTCGCTGTCCTCAGAGATGAACGGCCGAATATTCGCCGCGATATTGTCCGAAACCACCGTGGATACAAAATAATTGACCACGCGGCGCAGAATGTTGAATTGCGGCTTTGCAAGCCGTTTGGCCTTCACGCCTTCCCACTGGCGGCCGATAAAGAAGTTCTCGTTCTTCTTCACCTGTTCATACCAGTTCAGCGAATCGTTATACTGTACGCCCTGCTGGTATTCCTGCCAGATGCCGCGCGGGTCTTTTTTGATCTGAATCATTCGCTATCCTCCCCAGCGTCGCCGTCATACGCCATTAGTTCCGCAAGCTCGCGCTCAAATTCGTCGTTTGTGAAGCCTTGCGAAGCGTATCCCATTTCGGTCGGCTCCCGCACCCGTACCCGCTCGCGGCGGCGCCATACGCGGCGCGGCTTCTCCCGCTCGTGGTGTTGCCGTCCAAATGCCAGCCATCCAAGTGCAAACCCGCACAGGCAAGCAAACAGGGTTATCATGCTTTCCATGTTCTCAACCTCCATACTCCCAAAAGTTTACGCCGCTTTCGTCGTCCGATTCGTACGGCGGCGGAATGTAAGCCGGTTCTGGCTGTCCGTCGATAAAGTACCGGATTGCGTCGGGCGCGTGCGTCAGTTCGTGCGGCTCTGTCGCCACATCGTTTACATGCTTTTCATCGTGTGTCAGCGCCGGAAGCGTTCGTATCAGGTTGGCGCAGGTGGAAAAAATGCGCAGCTTCGCGGCCGGTTTTCCGAATTCATCTATCGTCGGCTTTAACCACGTTTTCAGCGCGTACCACCCAGCCACACGCGGATTGGATACCTTCGTAAACCTCACGCCGCAGTTTTCAAATTGTTCGGCTATGCTAACGCCCGTGTCCTTTGTTCGGCTCCATAGGTCTTTCGGGGCGAACGTGTCTTCTATTTCTTCGCCGTCCTCGGTCAGCTCCAATATACGCGCCGCTGCTTGTGGAATGATTAAATCGCTTTCGTACAGTTCGCGGTATACATAGGCCCTCCCCAAAAAGTCAACCGCAACCCAGTAGCACGCCAGCATATCAAGGCCATAGTCCAGCGCACGGTATCGCCGCCACTGACCCGGAATGACAAACGGTTCTAACACGTGAATTTCACGCCGGAACTCGCCGAAATACTGCCCCTGCCAAACGTCCCAATCGCCCTCGCCCAGCGCGCGCCGGTCATCCTTGGAAAGCGCCTTCATGCGCTTGTTTTTATAGTCCGGGTCAGTGCGCATGATAAAAACGTTGTCGTCGATCTTGGCGGGAATAAACAGCACGTTTGAAACATGTTCGCCGTCGTCGTTGTATGCCGGGTATTCCACCAGCGGCGCGCCCACATCGATAAAGCGGGCCTTTACCCAGTAATGCCCCTTGCCGCCCGGATTGGTGCTGCTTTTAAGCTGCTTCGGGTAATTGTTCGCACCGCGCAAACGCGACATCATGTAAATATAGCTGTCAAAATCAAAGTGTGTCAGTTCGTCGAACCGGATAATATCAAATTCCGCAGACTTAAATTTCATTGCGTCCTGTGCGCTGGTCACAAAGTTAAACTCGATCGTGGAACCGTTGACAAATGTCCAGATGTGATCTGACTTGTTATACCGCGCCAGTTCTTGCGGATATAGTGCCAGCGCAAGCGGAATGACCGTTCGTTTCAGTTCCGGGAATGCGTTACGTAACAGTAGTTGACGGCTTCCCGGATATTGCAGCGCCTTCAAAAGTGCGTCGATGATCTGCACGAAGGTTTTTCCGCCGCCCGCCGCGCCGCCAAACATGATTTCATCCGCGCCCGCTTCAATAAAAAGCCGTTGCTTTGGCGATATTTCAAAATTGATTCGCTGCATTACCCTTCCACAACCTTCAAACAGACTTCCAGTTTTCCTTCGCCGCCCATGATCGCGGTTGCTTCATCCGCCGCCAGTGCCTGCTTGTCGTATAGTACCGAAATCACCTTGGAAAGGTCGGATAGATCGGCCACGGAAAGCTTTTTGAATTTACGGTACAACTCGGCCCGTTTGGTTTCGCTTATTTCTTCGTCTTCTTCGATCTGGTCAAGCAGCGTCATAAATGCGCTTTCATCCGTGCGCGCCGCTTTCAGCCTCCGAACGGTAATTTCCGCCGCGTCGTGAATGGCTTCCCACGAAGCGTCAACCAGCCGCGCCTTGTTCTTGCGCTGCTGTGCTGCAAACGCTTCATCGTTTTGCCCCTCGGTCTTCCACCGGGAAATTGTTTGTTTGGGAATACCCAGCCTTGCCGCCACTTCGCTTACGCCCACGTTCGCGGCGAGCATGGCAAGCGCACGCTGTTTTTCTTCGTCGCTATGCTGTGCCTTTTTTGCCACTGTTGCCGCCCCCTTCTCATTGATTCTTCTGTATTTTAGGGTAAAATAAAAAAATCGTCTTTTTCGTCCTAAATGCAGAAAAGAGAAAAAGCCCACCGTTTCCAGTGAGCTTCCTCATGCTTAATCTTTTTTCGCCATACATTTCGCCAGCTTATAAAACGTCGTTCGTTTTAACCCAAGTGTTTTCATGGCCTGCGTTGCCGTGATTCCGCCCGCATTCCACGCGCTGTAAACCTCGGCCCATCGTTCCGGGTATTGCGCAGGGTTTCTCCCCAAGTGTTTGCCTTTCTGGCGCGCGGCTTCTATCCCCTCGGCCTGACGCTGCCGAATCGTTTCGCGCTCCTGTTCTGCAATGCTGGACAGTACTTCGATCATAATATTGTTCGCCATTTCGATAATCCATTTTTGATCGTCGGGAAGGTCGGTCATGGTCGTGGGAAGATCGATCACCTTTAGGCGGATGTCATGCGTATTAAACCATTGTACTTCATTTTTCATTTGCTCTTTGTTACGGCCAAGTCGGTCGAGTGATTTAACAATGAGCGTATCGCCCGCCCGTAACAGTGTATCGCGTAACGACCGATACCCCGGCCGGTCAAAGTTCTTGCCGCTTTCTTTGTCCGTAATGATGTCGCGATCGTCCTTCACATATTGCCGCAGCGCCAAAATTTGCCGGTCAAGGTTCTGTTCCCGCGTGCTGACGCGCGCATATCCGTAAATCTTTTCCATTGTCTTTCCTCCTCGGTTTACAAAAATGCTTCATTTGGTAAAAACGGTTAAATCCCAGCGTTTTGTGTTCGTAAAAGCCGCGCCCCATTCGCGCACGTTCGTTTTTAGTTTTGGCACCTTTACGAACGCCACAGACATAAAAATAGCCCGCGCTTTTCGCCCGCCGCAAAGGTACACTTTTGCGAACACCCTTTTAAGCGCTTCCCCGCTTCTGTTCGTCCGCCTGCTGCATCAAATATCCATTGTGTATCTTGCGCGGCCGCTGTTCATCGCTATACCCGATCTGGAACGCGATCGGAAGCCACGGCCAGCCCTCCATGTAGCGTAGGCGAAAAACGGTTCTCGTGCGGCTCTCCTCGATTCCGTCTATAAACCGTTCTGCCGCGCGAAGCTGCCGCGTAAACTCGGTTTTCATCTGTTCCAGCTCGTTTTCTCGGCGCTCGATCTCGCTTTCCGGGTCGCCCGTCAGCGAGTACAGCCCATAGATACGGCTGTCTTCTTCCGCCTTGTCTCGTAGGCTTGCAAGCTGATATTCCAGCACGAGTATTTCATTTTTCAGTTTCAAAAACTGTTCCAGCTCTGCCTTCGTCACGTTCTCGCCCTCCTGATTTCGGGACGCATCCCGCCATTTTGTACCGACTGCCAAACTCCTTGGTTTTCTTGATCCAAGCACCCAAAAGGAAGAAAGCAAAATGCAGCACAGCGGTTTTGTGCTCGCGGCCGCACATCCGGCCTTTTCGCATGAAGTTCCACGCGCAGCGCGCCCCCAGCGCCCGCCCGCACCCCCGCTCCCCGCAATCCTATTGCAACCCCTGTCCCGCATCGTCCCGTCTCGCGCCGTTTTGCCTGTCGGAAAGATAGACCGTTTCCAAGCCCACAATGCGGCCCCTTCGCCGCATCCATTTATTAACTTTCTTCACCTGTTGCGACGCTTGTTTCGCATCCGGTCGCGCTTATTGCAATACCGCCGAAAGGCTTTTATATCAACAATGCGCCCGATCATGTACTCATATCCGCCAAATTGGTTTTCGTCGCCAAACCTGCGTATCAGCTTCACGCCGGGCGGTACCTCAAGCCGCGCCGTATCCGGCACCCATTCGCGTACCGGCTTATCCGGTTTGATCAAATTCTTGGAATGTGACCAGCAGCGCGCGCCGTGGGGCTTGTCCTTATAAGTTTTTAACATGTACTCGCATGTATCGCGAAACACATCGTCCGCCCCGTCCAGCCGACGCGCTGTATAATCTCCCGCCGTCCAGCATTTCGCGAAAGCGGCGTGATCAAGCGGCCGTCCGTCCGCGTCGTATCCCAGCGCGTTAATAATTAAATGCGCATGCATTCGCACGCCTATGCCCTCGCGGTCATGTTCTTCGATCACCCATATGTATTTCAGTTCTTTTCCATGCCGCTTGTATTCCCTGCGCATATCGCGCAGAAATTTTGATAAATGTTGCTTAACTTCGTCCCTCGTGGGCGGCGGGCCAGCAATGTCCACCCCTAAAAACCAGTCCCGCCCGGCACGATAGTTTAGGCAGATGTACCGCATCATGGTTAATTCCGCCTGCCGCTTGTTGATCTCGCGTTTTGCGGCGGTGATCGCCTGCTGTTTCTTCTCCCGCACTTTTGGCGGGTCGTTCGGCATGATCGTATGCGTGTAGGCGCTCGCTTCGTACAGTATCCCGCACGCCTGTTCCTTCATAATTTTAGACATCTTATTGAATCTCCCGTTGCTTAGCTTACATTACATAATTCGAGTTTTAATTGCTTTTCATTCCAATCTGCTGTATCCTATATGCAAAGATACTTTGGGGGTATAATAAAAATGAGTGAGCAGAATATTCTAATTATAGGAAACGGATTTGATCTTGCTCTTGGTCTACCCACTCGATATGTCGATTTCATTACTTTTATGAAATACCTTCCCAAATACTCCAGTACTCACAATTCCTCAAAAATAAACACTTCTTCCTTTTCCAAATTATATATCAGTAAAGATAAAAGCATGGAAGAAGACCCTGCTAAGTCCAAGCGAACTGTACGGGATTTTTTTAATTATTGCTTTCCTAAAGAAGGTGCGCAACCATATTATAATGCTCACAAAAAATTAGATTCTCTTAGGAATAACAATGCTCTTCTACAATACTTTTTTGAAGCGCCATACGCTAAAGAGGGCTGGATTGATTTTGAAGCAGAAATCGAATCGCTTATCGGATTAATGTTTGAATACTTCCAAGACGCTTCTCCGTTTAATTTGAGCCGTTTAGGCGATATTGATGGTAAGTTTGCGAGATTAAATTGTATTTTAAACGGTAGAGAATCTCTTTCACAAACTGCGTTTTTTGACGTCTTAAAAGATGACCTTAATGGTCTTATTATCGCTTTGGATTATTATCTCACTTATTTCGTTTCCAACCTCCCCATAAGAAAGAAAATGAAATGCCTTTATGATCTTGAAATCTCAAATATACTCTCTTTTAATTACACCACTACATACTCTGAAACAGGAATTCATCTGTCTTCTAAATGTATTCATCATATTCATGGACATCACTCAGTTTTTCAATCTGAGAAGCCCAGTCATAATATAGTGCTCGGTATTCGAGATGCATTTACTAATCGAGAAGATGTCTACGATATCATTTATTTTAAAAAGCATTTTCAGCGCATTCAACAACGCACCGGTAATACATATAAAAAATGGTTTCGTGCAGCAAATCTATACAACGATCCATCACCAGCAAAATCACTCAATTTCTATATTATTGGGCATTCCCTTGATACAACAGACCAAGACATTTTGCGCGAATGTATATGCAATAAAGCAACCAACAGCGTAAAAATTTACTACTATTCGCAATCCGATTATGAGCAAAAAGTAATCAATCTTTTAAAAGTTCTTTCCCGTGACACATTTGAAGAACTATATTATAACGAAACCATTACGTTTCATGAATTAGAAATGATTTCAGGTTTCTAAGGCAGGACGCTCCTAGCGCCCTGCCTTTTCTCCTGCTTTACAAGGTATATCCGCCTTACTTCCTGTAACAGTTTTTCATCCGCCCGCGCTACATCCTCTTGACCCATCGCCGTTATCACGTTTGCGATCTCTGACGGATACACGCCGTTTTTTAGCGCCACGAGCAGCCGATTCCCTGTTTCATCACTGGGAAACCGCCCGAACGCTTGATAAAATCGCAAGTAAACAATACCTAGATCAAGCACGTCTCCGCTGCCCTACGTCATACCGTGCGCAGAATCCGCGCTTCCCGCACCGCTGGCACACAAGCCATAAACTATTTTTTGATCGCTTGATCGCCTTCCGCTGCTCTCCCAGCTCCCGCGCACAGGCCGCGCATAACACCTTATTCATCTTCTTCACGCCTTAGCCTTTTCGGCAAAATCAATTTTGTGTTTGTCTTCCCCGCGCACCCGAAGTTTTCCGTATTGACAACGATAGGCTTTAATTCCCCATAAAAGCGTAATTCTATGTTCCGGCCGAGCGGCTGCTTTGTGCTTGCCTTTTTTAAAGTATTTCTGATTAACTCGTTTTCTGGTGCAAGTTGCACAATCTCATTAATAGTCATATTCCCTCACGCTTGTCCCGTTCTGTTCATCGGTGTATTTCATATCCAAAAACCGGTCGCGGCCGTCCCAAGCGAAATCGCCTTCCTCCCATATTGCACCACATTGTGCGGAACAGCAGGCAAGCCAAACCTCCATAGAACTGCAATCCGTTTTGCGGTACCGCTTCGACATCCGTCCACTTTTTAAAATCTTGTAGTCAAGCGAATATTGGCACAGCGAACTCGCCGTGATAGGCGCGCCGCATATCGGACAGCAGTTCCTTACAATCCCATCAAGCATTTACTTCTCCTTTGCTTACGCGCTCCTGTGTAAACTCGTATCGCTTGTATTCTCCCTCCCGGTATCGGGTCAACATAATACGAAAGGTGTGATCTGTTACGCCCAGCATCCGCGCGCAGTCGCGGGCAAACCCCCATGCAACCGGGAAATCCGTCTTAGGGTCGTACGCCGTGTAATACATCACCTTGTTTTAAAACCTCCTTGCGGTTTCCATGCCGCCGTGCTATAATAAGCACACAAAACATTCTCGTTTTCCGGCCTATAGAAAGCCCCACTTTCTATAGGCCGGTTTTCATTTGCCCTTTTCCAAGTGCACTTTGTTCGCGCTTTGCCTTGGTGTACGCCCGCCCCTGTGCCTTGCGGAACGCGGGCCAGTGCTTCTCCTCCAGCGTGCGCCGCTCCTTTGGCGTAACCGCCGCCGAGTATTCCCCGTAGGAAATTCCAAGCTTTTTCGCAATATACGCATCAAGGGCCAGCGAGCTTACCGCCTGCATTTTTCTTCCCACTTCGTTTTCTCCTGTTCATGCTGAAATTTTGTTCTTTCCGCGCGAAAAAGGCGTTCAAACGCTTCTTTTTCCATCCATGCCGTGTGCCGCTCCTTGGTCGGCTCGCAAAGCGGATACCAAACGGAATCGCCCGTTCGGCTTCCTTCCACAACGAAAAATGCTTCATTCTGCACGGTTTCATAATAGCGTACCTGTACCCGGTCGATCTTCACGCGGGGGAATTGTGTCAGTCGGTTCACCGGCCGCACCTCCACGCCGCCCCATGCCCGGCTCATTTGCGCATACTGTCGCGGCCGATCTGCACACCCGCTGAAACAGCGTCTTCCAGCAGGTTCACCAGCCGCCGCACGCGCGTTTCTGCTTCTTGGTTTCCGCTGGCGCTCCACGTGCATTCTGTGCCGCCGCTCGCGGTGTCAGATGTGGCCGTTTCTTCTCCCGGCAATCTTGCGCAAATGCTGATCTCCACATTTTTAAACTCAGATATCGCCATCACACCGCGCAATTCGTTCGATATCATCCGCCCAATGTGCGCCGCGCCCTCATCCGTGTCGCTGATTCTCTGCATTCTGGTCGTTCCGTTCCATGTATGTACGGTTACCTGCATGTCTTTAACCTCCTATGTCCTGCTTGTCCATTTTTATTCGTGGGCGGTTCCCCGCCCGTGTTCATCCGCTTTTGCGCGGTTCATCGGCCCTACTGTCCCGCTGAATTTGCAGCAGTGTTTCGCGTAACGTACGGTCAAACACCTCATGCCTGTGCCGTATTTCCTCCGGCCCCAAGCCTGCAAACGCATCGTCCGCTGTCTCGATCGTGACCCCGCCGATTTTTCGCGTTTCTATTATCATGTGTTCATCACCTCGGCTTAACCTATGGCCCGGCTGCCTGTCCCTATGCCGGCAGACAAGGGGGCTGTTTCCATGTCGTTCCGACGGAGTGACTGTCCCCCTGTCGCCCCCCGACTTAACTAACGGCTTTCGTCTGTCCCGCAAGCTTTAAGCCGATCGCAACCCCATAAAGCTTTTGCTTATCGTCCTCCGGCAAAATCTGCATAATCTCCGCGATTTCTTCCAAGTCTTCGCGCTTCTCCTGCTCGGTGCTCATACAGTATCCCTCCTTGTATTATGTGTTTTCTCCTTGTCCACACCTGTAAAAATTGGTATACTGGGTGTAGAAAGGAGGTTTTAACTTGTATAAAATCAATCAATCTTTAAGTATTACAACAGATCTCGGCGAAGACCTTGCAATCGTAAATGGCGCAGTGGTATCTGTTGAAACCGATTATCATGGGGATATCCACTTATTTGAACATTCTCGTGCTATTTTGCATGGCGATTTATACGGCACAGTAAATGCAAGTGGCAATTCAACTGTCGAATATTACGGCACCATTCATAATGGAGTTTCGACTTACGGTGATTCCGGAAAGAATTACTGTAAGCCCCTATCTTTAATGGCACATGTAATCGGTCTTGACTCTCAAAACTTCAAGCACAACGCCAAAGTACACCGTCAGCTGGAGTGCGGCGAACTTAATCCTCCTCTTTATCCATCAGACAAAATTGAATAACAAACCCATACAATTTTCCGCCGTCATATAGCGGTTGCATCTGGTGTAAGAACCCTTGGGGCATATCTTTCGTTTCTATGGAGATATGCCCCATTTCGTTGTCGGCTCCATCTAAAGTTAGTTTCATTCTTTTCACCTACCATATCATTTTATTTTCCTCTCGTTGAAAGTATTATAATTCTCAACGAGAGTTTTGTCAATGCCTTTCTTGAAATTAATATTGACTATGAGAGTTTTTTGCGATATAATGCAGGCAAGATAGGAGGTGAAATGTTTTGAACGAGCGAATAAAGCTTATCCGCAAAGCACATAAGATGACTCAAACTGATTTCGGGGCACAAATTGGCGTAAAAGGAAATACCATAACGAATTATGAATCCGGATTAAGAACACCATCCGATGCGGTAATAGTGTCAATCTGCCGTGAGTTTAACGTCAATGAAGAATGGCTTCGCACCGGCAATGGTGAAATGTTCGTGCAAACGGATGATACATTGATTGATGAATTGGCGCATGAGTACGCACTTGATGATCTGGACAAAAAAATACTGGCCGGGTATCTTGCATTACCCGCCCAGTCCAAAAAAGTTTTTAAAGAGTTTTTGCTGAATTTTGCGCAGAACATAGGCGATTCCCAGCCCATACCGCTTCGCGCCGTGTCGCGCCGGGGTGGTGAGGCTGTCGCTGATCTGTCCAAAGAAGAAGCAGCCGCCGCGCACCTTGAGCGCGAACGCCTGCTAAAATCCGATATCGATCAACCCGATTTGTAATGCTCTATGTACGCGCGGAATTGTTCGTAAACCCGGCGTTCTTTGGGGTGTTGCAAAAAGCAGCTTTTCCCCCGCGTCTGTAAAAATTGGTGCTCCCGTGCATATAGAAGCTGCATCCGCTTTGCCCGTATTTCTGCTGCATGGTGCGAAATATGGCAAACATTTGCGATTTCTTCCGCCGTTTGCACATGCATGCCCCATAAAACGCACGATGGGGCCAATAGCCGCGCGGCAAATATATTTGCCGCCGTTTCGCGTGGGTCGTCGCCCGGCGCTTGCTCCCGGTTTATCGCGGTTACTTGCCGGTTGCCTAAATGCCCTAGTACGATGTGCCCCAGCTCGTGCGCGATCGTGAAGCGGTTTCGCCCGTCCGGTTTCGTTTGGTCGTAAAATATTGTGATATCGTCGCCCGCACGCACGGTAAAGCCATCCGTTCGCCGCGCGTGGTTCGCTAATCCATAATACGCGATTAAATTTTTTCCAACCGCATACGAAAATACCGCAAACCCCATATGGCGGCAAATCGCCCCTACCTGTACCGGCAGGGTGCGAACCTGCTCTTTTATCAGCAAATCCCATGCCGCGTTGCGGCTCTCCTGATATATCCTATATTTCATACAATCACCTCAAATGGTATTGTATTATATATAGACTATAATCTCATTGCCAAAATTTTACCAATAAAAAAAGCCCGCCCCGGTGCGCTACCACCGGAACGGGCCAAACTAAGAACGCCTTGCACGTCCTTCTAATTTATTCTACTATTTTTAGGAGGGTTTTACAATGAAAAAAAGATTAATGGCGTTACTCTTGATGTTCTCCTTTTTCACAGTTGGAGCTTATGCGGCAAATCAGTACCAAAAAACCATTGATGTTTCGTATGATGTCAACTTGAGCATTAACGGGCAATCCCCTAAACTTACCGATGTGAATGGCAATACAGTTCTCCCCTTTACGTATCAGGGCACCACCTACGTTCCCATACGTGCGGTAGGCGATCAAATGGGGGCGAACATATCTTACGATTCCAGCACCAAAACCGCGAAAATCTCTTCGCAGTCTTCCGCTTCTTCTGATGTTATGGACGACATTTACAACCGGAACATGTACACGCTCAAATTGTTGGATTCCTGCGTAGACCTTAACACTCATATTTACACGGATACGCTTCTGTTGGACACGCTTTTGTTGAATTCTTCCGTTACCCAAACAAATATTGATTCAAGCACTAAAAATTACACTTTGCTTTCCCAAATCAAAACAGAGTTAGCAAAGCAGGTTTATAATTCGTCCGATAAAACATCTTATTATTACGAAGATCTGGAAGTTATAATGTATGCGCTTGAAAGCAACTTTAACACTTACGGAAGCGCTCTTTCTGCGTTTACGTCATACCATACGACCAATGATATTTCTTATGCGTATGATTTTCTCGATGCCCTAACAGCTGTAAGATCTGCTTATTATGATATTACACATTCAATCGACAACGTGCACAGCGAGTTCTGGTCATAAGTACATAAAACCGTCCCCGTGCGCTACCACCGGAACGGGCCAATCCAAGAACGCCTTGCATGTCCTTCTAATTATTCGACCATAATTAGGAGGGTTTTCACAATGCGAAAAGCAATTATTCCCGCACTTTGTCTTGTGCTTTGCTTCTGCTCTGCTTGTAGCTCTTCGCAAACTCTGCAAGATAAATACGACGAAGGCTATGACACAGGTTACAGCGAAGGCGCCTATAATGCTTCTCACGACTTATCTGTAGATGATATTTCCGATGAATTGGCAGGTGAAATTGCCCACGAATGGATTATGGATCATCAAAGCGAATTAATTGATACTTACGGATATATCTTTGCCGAATCGGATAGGGGTATCGACCTATATAACGCAGAACAGGACATGCTGTTCCTTTCCGACAACATTGGTTTCATCACCAATGAGGGAAACAGGTATCACCGTTTCGACTGTTCCTATTTCAACATGGAAACCGAATGGTTTGCACACAACGTTGAATACTGCCAATACCTTGGGTATAGTCCATGCGAGCATTGCAATATGCGTTAAAGGTTCACAAGAATATTAAAGCCGCTCGGTGTCCTACCACCGAGCGGCCAGCGCACAATACCTCACCTGTCAGAGATAGGGCAACTATGCCCTTTCATAATAGCATAGACTAAATGGAAAGGAAAGTGGTTTTATGCCATACTGTGCCTATATTCGCAAATCCCGCGCCGATCAGGAAGCCGAAACACATGGAGAAGGCGAAACCTTTGCACGGCACGAAAAAATATTACTGAATCTTGCCAAGCAAAAACGGATTTCTCTAACAAAAATCTATCGTGAAATGGTATCCGGCGAAACGATTGCCGCCCGCCCCGTCATGCAGCAGCTTCTTGATGAAGTGGATGCCGGCCTGTGGGACGGCGTGCTTGTCGTCGAAGTGGAGCGCCTTGCGCGCGGCGACACATCCGATCAAGGCCGTGTGCAAAAATCGTTCATGTACTCCAACACACAAATTATAACGCCGCTCAAGACCTATGACCCCATGAACGAATTTGACCAAGAATACTTTGAGTTTGGTTTGTTTATGAGCCGCCGCGAATATAAAACCATCAACCGCCGTTTGCAAACCGGCCGTGTGTCCTCCATTCGTGAAGGGAAATATCCGGGCAACGTCTGCCCTTATGGCTATACCCGCGAAAAGCTTAAAAATGAAAAGGGCTGGATTCTCGTTCCGCATCCCGAACAGGCCGAAATTGTACGTCTGATTTATGCTTGGTTCACCGATCAGAATAATCACTTGAGCTGTACAGCTATCGCGCATAAGCTCAACGATCTGCAAATTCCAACCGCTAAAGGCGGCGAGTGGACGATCTCAACAGTTTCCCGCATTTTGAAAAATCCGGTGTACGAAGGTTTCATTATTTGGGGTCGCCGCGCCTGTGTCAAACAAATGGTGCATGGTGAAATTATCAAAAGCCGTCCGTGGGCTGAAAACTATGAAATGTGTAAGGGGCTGCATGAGCCGCTTATATCTCAAGATGTATTTGACCTCGCGCAGCAGAACTTTACCGAAATGCCGAACCGCCCCATCCCCGGCAAAAAATCCTTCAAAAATCCGCTGTCCGGTCTCATCATTTGTGGTTGCTGTGGCCGTGCCATGCAGCGCCGCCCCTATACTAACGGCTATCCAGATGGCTTGCTCTGCCCGCAACCCGGTTGCGAAACTGTTTCTTCGCCGCTTGCCTACATAGAAAATCTTGTTTTGAAATATCTTGAGGACTGGCTGAAAGACTATCAAGCCAATCTAGCTCTTTCTCCGGCCGCGCACGTAAGCAGTGAATTGCATGTTGTTCGTGATACGCTCGACGCGCTGCTTGTCGAGCAAACCCAGCTTGAGCAACAACAGGATCGGCTTTATACCCTGCTTGAGCAAGCCGTTTATTCCACCGCCGTTTTCATCGAGCGCCAGCAGACGCTAAGCACCCAACGCGAAACCCTTTCTAAAAACATTTCGGCCACGCAAAACCAGCTCAAAACGATCGAACTTCAAGAAGCGTCAAAAAGTGATCTTGTTCCCCGCATTCAACACGTTTTAGATATCTACAAACTTACAGAATCCGCGCAAAAGAAAAACGAACTTCTATCCTCCGTCCTCGAAAAGGTGGAATACCATAAATCAACCAACCTTCGCCACAGCTCCGAAAGCGATCTACGCCTTACCCTCTACCCGAAATTCCCTTCTTCATGTCCACACCGATAACATCCATGTGCTAACGAGCTGGCGCATCTCGAAATGATTGCGGCGATCGTTTACCAGCTGACGCGCAACCTGACGCCTGAGCAGATCAAGGAAGGCGGCTTCGACGCCTACTTTGTCGACCATACCACCGGCATTTACCCGCAGTTCGCATCGGGCACGCCGTGGAGCGCCATGACGTTCCAGTCCAAGGGCGATCCGCTGACCGATTTGTTTGAAGATCTGGCGGCGGAATCCAAAGCCAGAACGACGTACGACAACCTGCTGCGCCTGATCGACGACCCCGATGTGCGCGAGCCGCTCAAGTTCCTGCGCGCGCGTGAAGTCGTGCATTTCCAGCGGTTTGGCGACGCACTCAGAGTCGTTCAAGATAATTTGGATGCGAAAAACTATTATGCGTTCAATCCGGCTTTCGACGTTCGTCCCCCTGAAAAACCGTGGACGCCGCCGCAGCCCCGCATGGACGGCGGCGACCTAGTCCCGCCCGAAATGCAGCCGCCCTCTAATATGAAGAAATAGGGTTGCAGCCCTAATTGATACTGTTTTCGCCCCGTCCTTGCGCCGTTCGCGCAGGGGCGGGGCGTTTTTCAATTTTTTATACGTGCAGCGCACCTTGTGACCCTCTTACCGCGTTTTCTGCTTTGGCGGCGCCACACCGCAAAAAAGACCCGGCGCAGGGGCAGTTTGTCGGAACTGTTCCCTGCGCCGGGTTTTATTCGATTTAGCCGACGTTATATCCGAGAAGCCTCGGCAGGAAAAGCGATATTTCGGGAAGAAACAGCAAAACGTAACAGCCGATCACCGCGAAAATAATGAACGGTGTAATAGATTTTGCAATTTGGACCATACTGATGCCCGCGATCCGCGCCGCCGGGTAGATGTTCGGGGCGACGGGCGGTGTGATCAGGCCGACCACAACCCCTGCCGACAGGATAACGCCCAGCCACATATAGCTGTAGCCAAAAGCCTTGACGACCGGCAGGAAGAGCGGGACGCAGATGTACATGATCGAATTACCATCGAGAAAGAAGCCCATGATGATAACGACAAGCAGCATCAGCGCGATGACGATCTGCGGCGTGCTCGACACCGACAGCATGAGCTTGCTGAACGAGGAGGCGACGCCGTGGCCGGTCAGCACGTAAGCGAAAACGGCCGCGTTGGACATGATGAGCAAGATCGAGGCCGAGGTGATACCCGCGCTGCAGAAAATATTCGGCAGATCCTGAAAGCGGAAGCTCTTGTACACAAACAGGCCGATGATAATGGCATACCAAACCGCCACGATCGCGGCTTCCGTCGGCGTGAATATGCCGCTGTAAATTCCGCCCAGAATGATCACCGGGGTAAGCAGCCCCCAGAACGCCTCTTTAAAAGCCTTCCATATTTCTGCGCGCGTACCAAACCGGCCGATGCCGCGGTATTTGCGCTTTTTGCTGTACACAAAGATGTAGATCGCCCAGCAGCCGGTAATGAGCAGCCCGGGCAGCACGCCCGCCAGAAACAGCCCGCCCACCGATACGTTCGCCAACGTGCCGTACAGAATAAATGTGACGCTCGGCGGGATTAGCAGGGACAGACCGCCGGCTGCGGCCAACACCGAGGCCGCAAAACCGCGGTCATAGCCCGCGTCGATCATGGCTGGGATCAGCACGACGCCCAGCGCGGCGACCGTGGCTACGCCCGAACCGGATACCGCGCCCCAGAACAATGCGACCAGCAGCGAGGCGATCGCCAATCCGCCCGGTATCGGACCAACGATCAGTTTGACAAAATTCACGATACGCGTGGATATGCCGGTACGCTCCATCACTACGCCCGCCAAAATGAAGAAAGGAATCGACAGCAGCGAATACTTGGCAAGGCCGGTATACATGATGTTGGCAAACACATCGATTTTCAAGCCAAACGCAAGCAGCGTGATGACGGTCGAAGCGCCAAGCGCGATACCGATTGGCGAATTGACAAATACCAGTGCAAAAAACACACCCAGCATGCAGATACCAATGATCAATCCCTGACTCATTCGCTCGCCTCCTTTTTCGCACTCTTACGGTGTTCCTGCACGGCTTTCCACAGACACTGCGCGCTGCGAATGATATACAGGCCGCAGCCGATCGGGAACCCGGTCGACCAGACCCACTTTGGAATAAACGGTACGGCTGTTTTATAGCCGAAAGAAAACTGCGTAAGCATGGATACTGTTCCGCAATAGCCAATAAAGGCAAACAGCGCGATACCCAAAAGATAGTTGAATACCGTAAAAGCGATCTGCCATTTCGGGCTGATCGAATCGTAGAGCAGCGTAAAACTCATGTTTGCGCCACGGTAGCAGGCGACCGGCAAGCCGATCAGACACAGCCAGACGAAAACGTCTACCATCATGTCGTTGACATAGGGAATCTGCGTGTTGAAAAAGTATCGCAGTACCACGTTGATGCCGCCAAAAAACAGCAGGAACGCGAATATAACGGACATCGTGACCTCTTCCGGCATGTATCGGGTCTTCTTGTCCTTCTTATCGTTCACAGCCGCACCTCCTTTTTGAATTCCGATTGATTCTTACGCCGCCGTCAGCCGGGCTGATAGGTGCGGCCGTTTGCCTCGTAAATGAGCGAGATCAGCTCCTGATCGAGCATAGCCGCATACTTATTCGTGACCGTCTCGGACTTTTCGCGCCAGATCGCGATCTCATCCTCGGTCAGCGAGGTGACCTGCACGTTATTTTCGGCCAGCACCTGCAGCGCCTCTTCGTACTTTTCATCGTTCATCTTGCGGGTCTCTTCCACATAATCCGCAATCACCTCGCGCAGAATCTTCTGATCCTCGGCAGGAATACTGTTCCACTTTTCGGAGTTCATGACCATGATAAACGGATCTTCGCACATATTGATCTCGGTGTAGAACTTATTGACCTCATAGATCTTATTCGGGATGTTATTGAGTACGAGTGCGTTTTCCTGACCGTCGATCGTACCGTTCTGCAGCGAGGTATATGTTTCGCTGTTGTCCACATAGGCGGTGTTGGCGCCGAAGCCCTGCCACAATTCATAGACCATATCGTTGCTCTGCACACGCATCTTCAGACCGTTTAAATCCTCCGGCATGCGTACTTCGTGCTTGCTGTTCGTAATGTCGCGAAAGCCAATGGCCGGGAAGCCAAGCAGCGTCAGGCCGTTTTCCTCAAGGATATCCGACAGCCGGTCGGCAACCGGCGTTCCGATGTTGAGCGTTTCATATACCGTCTCCATGTCGTTCCACATAAACGGCAGCGACAGCGAGGCGGTTTCGTAAACAACGTTGGAGAAGGTAATGCCGGTCAAAATCATGCAGTCGATCGCGCCGGCCTGCGTCATCTGCATGCCGGTGATCATATCGTTGCCCGAAAGAGACGAACCGCCGTAGACTTCAAACGTATACTTACCGTCCGTGCGTTTGAGCGCTTCTTCAGCGAGGAAGCTCACCGCGCAATCATACGGAGGCGCACCCGACGCAGGGGGCATATTAAAGCTGAACACCATGGCGTCCGCAGGAGCGGACGTCTGCGCGCCGCTATCGGCAGGCGTATCCCCTCCGCCCGGTTCCGTCTGGCCGCCGCAACCGGTAAGAACCGAAACCATCATGGCGCTGCTCAGCAGAATAGCAAGTAACTTTTTCATCGTGTTTCTCCTTTTCTTTTGTGTTTATCTGGTTTCAAAATAAAGCTTCTCCGGGTTTTCTTTGACCATTAGACGAATGTCCTGTTCGCTGATGCCGAGTTGCAGCAAGGCCGTGACCATCATGCGCATGCCCTCTATTGCCGACGGCCAGATAGGCAGGCCGAAATCCGTTCCGAGCACGATATGCGCCGCGCCGACCGCCTGAATCAGCCGGGCCAGCCCCGCAATGTCTTCGGCAGGTTCGTTCGGTTTGCCCATATACTGCGCCATGCAGTACATGATATACGCGCCCTTTTCGGCATACGCTTTTTGCTCGGACAGGGTGTAAGGGGTGATCGCTTGATTGGCGTGTGTCAATACGAATTTGTGTGCGCCCTGTTTTTGCGCCTCAGCAAACAGAGCGCGCGCCTCGTCCGGTGACAAGTGGCTGGTCTCCAGCACGCCGTCGTACTGGCAGCACAGCGAAACAATCTCCTTGACCGATTCGACCAATGCGCCGTCCCGCACGATCGTGTAACCATGCTGCGCGCCGTCCACGCCAAGGTTTTGATAGTTCTTGGCGTGCGGAAAGCTTGGGTCGCGCATGCGGCGAAACATCCATTCCGCTTCCAGCGACAGCATCCAGACCACGCGCCCGCCCATGCGGAAACTGATCTCCGCCGCCGCAGGATCGAGTCCACCGGAGCTGCGCGCCAATGTCACGCCGCCGCGCACCTGAACCGCGGGCACAACCTCCTGTACGATCTGCGCGGCCATCGCGGTCGGCACGTAATGATCCTTTATCACAAAGCCTGCCATGCCCGCGTCCCGTGCCAATCCGGCCAACTCATACAGAGTATGCCTGCGCTGCTGTATACAGGGCGCCGCGTGCAAATGCACGTCGTAAGCGCCTTCCAGCAGCCGTTCGACATCGTTTTTCATAAGCAGTGCCTCCTTCCCGCCGCCTAGAACGGCAGCGTACGGAATGATGCCGGATCATCCACGCGCGCGTGATTTTCCGCATAGAGCTGCGGCAAGATATCCGCCAAGTGCTGATATTCCTGACCGGCGTGCGCGGCGAATTGTCCCAATCCGGCGATGTCCGGCGCTGCGCCCGGTATGGTCAGTACCCGACCGTTCACCACGCATTTACCGTGCCAGAAATACAGACGCATTACAAAGCCGTTTTCCGTATCCCGCAGCACGCGAATGGAGCTCATGGTCGGATAAGGCGTATCGGCTTTGCCGTGCAGCGCAATCACAAGAGAAATTTTATCATCGATCTTGTCCGGTCGCAGGCCGAACATTTCCGGCGAGATAAAATACATCGTACCGGGATCGCCGTTGCCCGCAGCATCGCGATGTACGGTAAAATTGGTCGTGCCGACAAAGCGCTGCGCATAGGGCAGTCCGGCGTCGATTCGCCGCGCCAGCTGCGAATACGAGACCGCCGCCGCGATGTGCGCCTCGGGGTCCCAAATCTGGTAGCGCACATCGTTCAGGCTGGTCCAAGAAAACCACCATTCAAACATGTTGCGCGAGCACTGCGGAAAGTGGATCGTTTCACCCACATAGCCCGAGCCGTCCTCAAGCAAGCAGTATCCCATATCGTCCGCAGCGTATGAAGCGTCCAGCAGCGAATCGGCCTGTTCGATGCGCAGCGCTTTTTCGGGATCCATCGGCGCAAGGATGCTTGCCTGCACCGCAGGCGGGATCGGGGGCTGGCTGTACGGAAAATCGATAAACTTTGCATACGGCAGTTGTTGCTGCTCTACGGTCAGCCTGTCAAAATACTTTCCCATTGGTTCCTCCATTCCTTGATCGTATCGCTTATAGCAGTCTTGCTGTGTGGAACCCTTCATGTACCGCGGTGTAGACCTTGCCCGGCTGCGCACAGTCGCCAATGACGTAGAGCCGCTCGATATCATTTTCCAGCGCCTGTTCCAGCTCATCATTCGCCCGGAAGCCCGCCGCGAGCACCACGCAGTCGCAGGGAAGCAGCCGCTCCGTGTCCGCCTGCGCGACGCGCACGCCTTCCGCCTCAATGCTGCTTACCTTGCTTTGGAGCAGCACCTCGATCCCGCTTTCATCGATCAGCTTCATCAAGAGCTGACGATTGTTTGGGTTCATCTGCTCACGCGGCACCAGACCATCCATCATTTCCACGATGGCGACCCGCACGCCTTGTTGGTGTAGGTGCAGCGCGGTTTCACAGCCGACCAGACCGCCGCCAATGACGACCGCCCGGCGGCCGGTTCCCGATACACCGCCCTCGAGCGCCGCGGCAGCAGTGACGACCTGCTCACCGTCCACGCCCGGAATCGGCGGCGTCAGCGGCTGCGCGCCCACTGCCAGTATCACCGCGTCCGCACGGTAAGCGAGCACCTTGTCGTTTGTCGCCTGTTTTCCCAGCCGGACGGTCGCGCCGCTTTGATAAAGCTGCCGGATGAGGTATTCCAAATACATTTTCACATCGTGTTTAAACGCGGGCCCCGCCGCCGCTCGGAGATTGCCGCCCAGCACAGCGCGCTTTTCCCAAAGCTCGACTGTGTGACCGCGTTCAGCGGCGGTAATGGCCGCCTGCATGCCGCCCGGACCGCCGCCGATCACGAGCACCCGCTGCGGCGTATCGGTTTTGGTGATCTCGTAGCGTCCCTCGTTGCCGCACTGCGGGTTGACCGCACACATCAGAAATTTTCCGTCGTGCATACCCTGATGGCATTCACAGCAGTACAAGCACCGGCGCACGGTATCCGGCCGGTTTTGCCGCACCTTTTCCGGCCAATACGGATCGGCAAGCGATTGTTTGGCAAGCGCAATGTAGTCTGTCTTTCCTTCGGCAAGCATGCGCTCGGCCAGCGCCGGGTCGCCCAGCTTGCCGTCGCAGAAAACCGGAATCGTAACGCGCCGCTTGACTTGCTCCGCTAAATGCACCTTGCTTGCCTCCGGCGAATAGACGCTGCTCACCGGCTGATAATAACTCTCATGACTGCCGAAACACACATGCAGCGCCGCAACGCCCGCCTGTTCAAGCATTTCCGCGATCCGCAGGCCTTCCTCCAGCTTCCGTCCGCCCGAGACCTCGTGTGTGACGGAATACTTGAAGAGTATAGGGAAATCGTTACCGCAGGTCCGTTGGATTTGTCTGATCAACGCAAGCGGAAAGCGCATACGATTCTCTAGGCCGCCGCCATATTCATCCGTGCGTGCATTCCATGCTTCGGTCATAAACTGGTCGATCAGATAGCCGCCGTAGCCCTGAAGCTCTATAGCGTCCGCGCCCGCCGTCTGGGCCAGCTTTGCGGAAAAGCCGAATTTTTCGACAATATCATGGATCTGCTCGGTGGTAAACGGTCTGCATGTCAGCGCGGGGAACCAAACGGAGGGGACCGCGCTGGCCGCATACGGCGGCGTATTGGGATCAGAATAGCCCATGCGGCCGCAGCCCGGACTGAGCTGCACGCATACCTTGGCGCCATACAGATGACAACGATCGATCAGGTCCGCCAGCCGCCCGACCTTATGAAAGCTGTCCAGCACCTTATTGGGCCGCGTTTCATAAGCTTCCGAAGCAATGCAGCACTCCAGAATGATAAGGCCAAACCCACCCTTGGCCCGTTCGACGTAATAATTTCGATTTTGCTCGGAAAATCCGCCGTCCGGATCGGACGCCGTTCCCATGGGGCTCATAATCATGCGGTTTTTTAGTTTCATGCGCCCGATCGTGTTTTTTTCAAACAGTTTCATCTTTTGCACACCTCCGCGCAATCAGAAGTCGACGACACCCTTGATATACCCAGCGGGCGCCTTGATCAGCCACTCATAACCGGTCTGCAATTCATCGAACGGGATATGGTGCGTGATCATCCGGTCGACCGGCAGACGGCCATCGGCATAAGCCGCAATGCCCTCTTTATGGTTGGCGCAAGGATCGACATCATACATGGGATGGACGGCGTGCAGAATCGGGGTCTTGAGCATCAAGTTGGTACCCAAGCGAGAGGGGAAAATTTCTTCCCGGCTGTAAACAGACGGCAAAATGACCTTGCCGTGCCCTTGATACGGTTGCGTGTGAATTGCGTTGCGGTGCGCCGGTTTGATCAGCTGCATGGCGGTGTCAAAGCCGCGCAGGCTGCCGCTCAGCTCGACGACCACATCGTAGAACGCGCCGTCCGTCATCTGATAGGCGAGCTCTTCCAAATCCCGCGTCCCTGCATCCATGGTGTCGGTCGCGCCGTATGCAAGCGCGAGCTTTAGCTTGTCCGGCGCAATGTCTACCGCAGTGAGCTGCTTGGCCGCGCCGCTCTTCAGGCCCGCTATCGCCAGCAAGCCCATGAAACCGCAGCCTACGACCGCCACGCGCTGGCCAAACTTGCAGCTCGCGGCTTTCACGATATTGACCGTGCACTCGAGCGGCTCGGACAGGCAGCCGCGATAATCTTTATCGGACGGCGGGATCTGAAAGAACATTGCGGTCGATACCGGCACATCGGCGTTTTGTATCACGCCATAAGTACGTAAACACCCTCGGTAGCGTCCGGCGATCTTATCACCGACGCGAAAACGCGTCACATACTTGCCGGTCTCCACCACTTCGGCCACCGCCTCATGACCCAGACCGACCGGATAGGCGACGTTTGGCACCGAGCAGCGATAGCCGTGCTTGGATACGCCCGTTCCGCCGACGCCTAGATAGGCCGGCAGCTCCGAATGACATAGACCGACCGCTTCCATGCGGATTAACATATCATGGTCGCCGACCGGCGGCAGTGTTTCTTCCTCAAAAACTATGTGCCGCGCCCGGTCCAGCTTTGCGACTTTTGCGATCATTTTGCTACCTCCTCGCAGTTGCCTTCCGCCGTTGTCCGCGGTATGAAATAGGTGACCTCGCCCCGCCCGGGCTCGAGCAGTATCTTGATGTCGCCGCCGCTCTTGTCGGTCGAAGCCTCGATAGCCTCCAGCGCGCGCTCCATGGGCCAAATGCTGGTCACCAGCTTGCGGAATTCATCGTTCAGCTCGCCACGGTTGATCAGATTGACCGCTTCGCGAAAGTCCTCCAAGTGATGCATATTGACGCAGACCATCTCGAGTTCCTTTTCAACGACCTTTCCGAAATCGAACGAGCGGAACGGGTTGGGCAGACCAACCGGAACGATACGGCCACGCTGACGCACGACTGTTAATGCCAAATCAAGCCCCGGCTGCGAACCGGATACCTCGAACACGTAATCAACGCCGTTGAATGTAGTTTCGCGCACCTTTTCTCGAACGTCCTGCGTGATGGAATTATAGGCTTCAAAGCCCATTGCGCGGATCGATTCGACGCGCGCATCGCTGATTTCCGTGAAGATCACACGCGAAGCGCCATTGTGCCGGGCCAACAGGCCGATCAAAATACCCACCGAGCCCGCCCCGATGACGAGCGCGGTATCCCCTATGCCGATACCGCTGTTGCGGATATCAAACACCGCAATGGCCAGCGGCTCGGCGATGCTTGCGACCAACGGATCGACCTCGGCCGCAATGGGGAACAGCTTGTCCAGATCACGTTCTAGGTACTCCCCAAAGGTGCCGCCCGGACGCACTTTGGCCCCATACTGCGCCGAGCAGATGCTAAACCGCCCTTCCATGCACTGATCGCACACGCCGCAGGGCGCGTTCTGCGGTCCTACCACCATGTCGCCGACCTTGACGCGGCTGGGCAGGCCTTCCGGGTTGTTGATCTCGATCACCTCGCCGAAATACTCATGCCCATATACGCGAGGCGCCTCCGGACTGGCTCCGTATGCGTTACGGGCAATATGTCCGGGGTCGCCGCCGCAAATTCCCGCATATTTCACGCGGATCAGCGCCTGTCCCGGACGGGGACGCGGGCGCTCTATCTCCGTGTAGCGCGCCTCGCCCGGGCCGGTCACTACCAAACCTTTCAATACGCTCCTCCTTTCATACGCCGTTTTGGACGGTCTGCTTCATCCGCCCCAGTTTACCGGTGCGGATCATATCGTCCGCAATACGGCAGCTCCTCTCATCCGCGTTTCGTATGCCGACAAAGCGGATCTGATCCCGTATGACATCGCAGATATGGAAATAAAACGGTCTTTCCGCGCCCACGAGCAAGGCGACTGCCGCCCCGCGCCGGACCATTTGCACCAGCCGCTCATAGGCTGCGAGCTGGCCGGTTGTCTCAATGACCACATCAAATTTGCGGCCGTTCGTGACCTGCCGTACGATCGACGCGGTCTCATCCAGTTCCGGATCGTAGGCGGTAAAGCCCATGCGCTCCATCCGCTGCTTTTCCGCCGCACTATCAACGCAAAACACAACAGCGGCAGCGCCGCTCTCACGCGCGAGCAGACCGCACAGCACAGAAAACGGATCGGTGCCCGTGACGAACAAATACTTTCCGAATCGAAAGTCGCAGCGAGACAGCGTGTAGATCGCTTTCGCCAAAAGCTCCCTGTCGATCACAGTCGTTTTCATGGCGCTTCACCCCTCGACCGGACGATCGAGCAGCTGCCGCGCCGCGGCCGCGATGCCGTCCGCATCGTAGCCAAACAACGTATGCAACTGACCCGACGGACCGTAACACGGATATATATCCGGGATTCCCAAACGCTTGAAGCGGCAGCGCAATCCACCCTCGGCGAGCACCTCCGCGACTGCCGAGCCAAGCCCGTTATAGATCGAATGATCTTCGACCGTCAGGATCGCGCCGGTCCGCCTCGCGGCCCCGACGACGGCCTCGGCATCGAACGGTTTGAGTGTATGCATATCCAAAACGGCCGCGTCAACGCCCTGTTCTTTCAGCATCTCGGCCGCGTCGACCGCGTACTTGAGCACTTGCCCGAACGTAATGATCGTTATGTCGCATCCCTCGCGGGCGGTAATCGCCTTGCCAATCTGGTATACATAATCCTCCGCATAGATCTGCGAATCGTTCGAGCCCTCTCCCAGACGGATAAACAACGGCCCCTTGTAGTGCAGCGATGCTTCAAACACTTTTGAAACCATGGAAGTGTCCGACGGGCAGACGACTGCGGCGCCCGCCAGTCCGCGCACGATCCCGGCGTCCTCCAGCCCCGAATGGCTTGGGCCGGTGATGGCGATGCCGCCGTAGCTGCCGACCAGACGAACGGGGAGATTCATGTAGCAAACATCGGTACGGAACTGCTCAAGCGCGCGCATGGTCAGGAAAGGCGCAAAGGAAGCGCAGTACGGGATCTTGCCGCTCAGCGCCATACCCGCCGCCGTGCCGATCATATTCTGTTCGGCAATGCCCATATTAAAGAACCGCTCAGGGTACTGCTTGCGAAATTGCTCCGTGCAGACCGAACGGGATAGATCGGCCGTCAGCGCCACGATGCGTTCGTCGCGCGCGCCCAAGTCGGCCAGCGCCTGCTGCCACAGCGCGCGGCCGTTCGCAACGACCTTTTCATTGGCTCTATATAGTTTCATAGCGACTTATTCCGCCTCACTTTCTTTCGCCGTGCCGTCGATCTCCCGGATCGCCTGCGCGTATTGCGCCTCATCGATCGCGGCGTTATGAAACAGCGGATTGTTCTCCATGTACGATACGCCCTTGCCCTTGACCGTGTGCGCGATCACCACGGTGGGCACGCTGCTCTCCGCCTTGGGCAGCGCCCGGAGTGCGTCCACGACCTGTACAATATCATTTCCATCGGTAATCTCTACGACATGCCAGCCAAAATCACGCCATTTATCTGCAAACGGTTCAAGCGGGATGAGTTCCTCGGTCGGCCCGTCGAGACTAAGGTGATTGCGGTCGACGATGACTACCAAATTGCCTAGTCCGAAACGCGCCGCGGACAGCATCGCTTCCCAATTCGAGCCCTCGTCCATCTCGCCGTCACCCACCAGACAAAACACGCGGTACGGCTTCTTGTCCATCTTGCCTGCAAGCGCCATGCCGCACGCCAGCGGCAGGCCATGTCCCAACGAACCGGAGGAACAGTCAAGCGCGGGCAGCGCCGCTTTGCAGGGATGCATGCCAAATCGCGTTTTCAACCCAGTCCTATAGGTTTGGAACACTTCGTCCATTGTAAAATATCCGCAGCGCGCCATTTCCAAATACAGCGCGCCGCCGCCGTGTCCCTTGCTCAGCACAAACCGGTCGCGGTCCGCCCACTGGGGATCGGCTGGCCGGATCTGCATAATCTCCTCAAACAGCGTCACCATTAATTCGGCGCAGGATAGGTCGCCCCCCAGATGCATTTTGCCGGTTTCATAGGATAGGCGAAGAATGTTTCTTCTGTGCTCCCTCACGCTTTGCCGCAGGCGTTCATAGGTTTCCGACATTGCTCATGACCTCACTTTCCATCAGTTGTTTCAAAGAGCCGGCACATGGCAGCCAGATCCAAATCATCGTGCGCGCGGTTGGCCTTCATCAGTTCATAGGTCAGTTGCGCCAGAGGAACGGGCACAGCCTCCGCGAGCGTCAGCGCGTTTTTCAGATCCTTGCGGGCGAGCGAGATACGGAATCCGTCGTCAAACGCTGCGTCTTTCATGCGGCCCCACCGTTTTTCCATGGCAACCGAAGCGCCCGAGCCCGCGCAGACGACCTGATAGACCTCATCCAGATCAAGCGCATGCGCCTTTGCGATCCGGAACACTTCGCTTACCGCAAGTACGTTGACATCGAGCAGCAGGTTATTCAGGTTTTTAAGCGTCTTGCCCTGACCGCACTTGCTTAAACGAAACACCGTCTTACCCAGTGCGTTCAGCATATCCCAAACCCGGTCGATGGTCTGGGCTTCACCCGCTGAGAAGATCGTCAACGCCCCCTCCTCCGCCCCTTTGACACCGCCGCTGACCGGTGCGTCCACGACGCCGACGCCGCGCGAACGGTAAAAGGTCTCCACCTTGCACACGGTCTCCGGCAGGCATGACGACATATCGACGATAACGGCGCCTGACGCGATCCGATCTTCCAGACCGCTTTCCAGCAGTATCTCCTCTACCTGCCGGTCGCCCGGCACCATAGTCACGATGATATCGGCTCCTTGCACGGCCTGCTCATTGCCCGAGCATATGATAAAGCGCTCGTATTGCTCCAATGCGCGCACAAAATCCATATTCTGTGTGGGATGGAGCGCCGTGCGCACCGTGTATCCGGCCTCTAGTAAATTTTGTACCATCGGCTTGCCCATCGCGCCCAAGCCGAAAAATGCGATCGTTTCCATAGCAACCCTTCCTATCCTTGCCAGCGACCGGTCAGCGCGGCTTCAATGCACTGCCTATCGTCGCCATACCAAACATCCAGTCCATTGCCGCCCGGCGCATAGAACGCCATCTTAGCGGAGTGCGTCGCAAGGGTGTGCATGCCAAGCGCCTCGGGAACGCTTAAAATCGTGCATAGGTCCTGCGTGAGCACGCCCCCGCGTCTTCAATAATTTTGGCATAGCCCAACTGCTGCGCCATGCCCTTGACCGCCAAATTGGTATGCACCCAAAGCGTTACATGCTCGTGCACCTTTTTCCCCGTGAGCAGTGCCGCGATCTCGCGCACCTGCGACAGTGAGCAGTGCGGGCAGCCAAGCGCCACATAATCGACCTCGCGGCTCTTGCCGCTCGTCAAATTCTGATAGCCCTGCTCGAGCTCCCGCCGCCCCAATTCGACCGTTTCATACGGTTTGCCCGCAAACACCGTTTCGCGGTCAGGCGCCTCGGGCGTTATGCCGATGACATGAAACAGCGCCACGCCGCCCGCCGAAGCCAATGCCGCCCCGAAGTACACCAGTTCCTCCGTGGTCGGTGCGCCCAAGCCCTCAAAAACCGGGATCTTCTCGCCAATCATTTTGCCAACGTAATTTCCCAAGGCGCCGAAGTCGCTCACGCCGTGGAGCGGAACGCTGACATGAAATAGGATATCGCCCTTTCGGTTCTCATCCAAATGCAAGCCATAGCGCGGCGTAAAGCCGGTCATACCGGCCGCCCAAGCGCTCGGCCCGCCTTCGCGATTGTCCCGCGCGCCCAGTACGGAGTTGGTGAATACGACAGCGGATGATTCCGCCCATGCGATATGCTCGCCAAACCGCGGCAAAAAGCTATAATAATACGGCACGCACGAGGAGGTGCCCATGCAGCCCATGGATTCGTAGCTGCGCTCGATGCGCAGCTGTCCCTCCACCCAGTCTTTGGGCAGACCCAGATCGCGGCTGCGGTCGACGCCGATGACGTTCATCGTGGTCGGCACCCGCATTTGGGCACCCTTTGCAGCCATGTCCTCCGCCCAGAGCATGCCGGCCTCTCCATGTGATTTGTATGAAAGACCTGCGCAATGCGCGCTTTTGATCGGAATCAACTCGTCCGCACCGTAGATTTCGCCGAGCGAGCACAGCATCTCCATGGCCAGCGCGGTCGGCTCCCCCAGCTCACCGCCCCGCATGCGCTCCTGCAGCTTGGTCAATTTCATGCGCCTCGCTCCTTTCCCTTGCACACCGTGACCCGACCGTTCGTTGCGTCAACGCGTACCCAGTCGCCGTTCTCGATCGTTTCCAACGGATCCTGCTCCAAATGATCGACGACCGGCAGGCCGCCCATAATCGCGCCAGCGGCAATAATCGTTTCCGTATTGCGGTTGATGATAGCCGCCGGACCGGTACCGGCGCACGTCACCTGATACACCACATAGGAGCCGCCCGTGCTGCCCTTGCCGTGCGGAAAGATCAGCACCTTATCGCGAAACGACTTTCCTTCCAGCTCGTGCGCGTGCTCGGTGATCGTGCCGGTCGACACGTCTACGCCGAAGTTAAAGCCGATCGGCGCGTGACAGATCAGCGCCTCTCCCTCGCCGTAGCCTTTGCTGATGCAGCGGCAGCGCAATATTTTTTCCACTTTGCAGCTCCTTTCTCATGCCTTATCGTTATTGATATAGACCATTCCCTCCATGATGCGGCGGGCGGTCCGCTCATAGCTCAGCCGCTGGAAAATCCCGCCGTCATCCCGTTCAGCCACCACCGGAATCACACCGCCCGGATGTCCGATCCGCAGCAAGGGCATTTTTTTCGCCCGCTCGGATAACTGACGATGCACCAGTGTGCCCGGGATCCGCGCCGCCGCCCCCGTACAGACCGTACCCGTGCCGGGGTAAGTCTTATGCATATGCAGCATAAAACTCAGTCGCGCCGTCAGATCGATGTCCGACGACAGGATCCGGCGTCCGTCAATGCCGCTCTCATAGTCCTGCGGCGGGCTGACGATAGCGAAAAAGGGCGCGTATGGACTGTTTTTCGTCGCCTGCTCCGGCGATTGCGCCAGTCCGATCTTTACGGTACACGCCGCGCGGATCGCTTCCATCTTGGCCTTGACCGCCGCATTGCTCTCGATTTCCGCACAGGATTCCGTACCGATGAGCCCTAACGTGTGCGGCTCCACAAAGACCAGCACATTGCCCGCATCGACGATCGACACTTCGACTTCGCCGTAATCGCCGGCTTGAATGAGATCCACCGGGTTCCCGGTCGGCAACAGGCGGCCGGTCGTCGACCCGACCGTATCCGCAAAATCCAATAGAATACGTGCGCCCGTTCCGGGCACGCCGTCGATCGTGCAATCGCCGTTAACGCACGCCTTCCCCTGTTTGACCGGCACATCGGCAATCAGAATACAGTTGGTATTGACCTGATGAATCCGTACACGCGTGACCGGCTCGACCGCCGGGACCAGCCCCTCATCGATCGCAAACGGGCCGACGGCCGCTGAAATATTACCGCAGTTCCCGCCATAGTCCACCAGTTCATTGTCAAAGCTGACCTGCGCAAACGTATAATCCACATCGGCATCCGGCCTTGTGGAAGGGCCGATGACGGCCAGCTTGCTCGTCAATACCTCCGCGCCGCCCAAACCATCAATTTGCCGCGGGTCCGGGCTGCCGAAGATCGCCCGAATGACGCGGTCGCGTTCCGGCTGCTCGCGAGGCAATTCGTTTTCTTTTATAAAAATGCCCTTGCTTGTTCCGCCGCGATGAATCACCACGCGGTATGCTGTCATTTCCGGATGCATGGCTCATCCTCCTTTTTTCGGGTCAGCAGCCATTCCATCAGGCCGCCGCTTTTAAGCAGCTCCATCATATGGGGCGGCAGCGGCTCGCAGGCCAGCTCGATCCCCTTTGTTACGTCGTACACACGGCCATTCATAAGATCAATTTCCAGTTCATCCTCTTCATCGATCCGACCGGTCTCCGGACAGATCAACGCCGGCAAACCGATGTTCATGCAGTTGCGGTAAAATATCCGGGCAAAGAACCGGGCGATCACAACCGATACGCCGCAATCCTTGAGCGCGGCAGGCGCCGTTTCTCTGCTTGAACCCGAACCGAAATTATCGCCCGCTACCACGATATCGCCCGGCTTCATTCTACGCACGAAGTCCGCATCCGCTCCTTCCATGGCGTGCGCCGCAATTTCCTGTCGGCTTTTTTCCATATACTGCGCGGGAGAAATCAGATCCGTGTTGATGTTATCGCCAAAAACATGCGCGCGGCCGCGGATGTGATTTGTATCCATCAATCATCCCTCCTTACAACTTGCCCGGCAGCACATCGCGCGGGTCGGTCAATACACCTCTGAGCGCGGTCGCAGCGGCCGTCAGCGGCGAGCTGAGATAGACCGCGGAGCGTTCGCTTCCCATACGTCCTTTAAAATTGCGGTTTGTGGTCGAAACGCAGGTTTCTCCACCTGCGAGCAGACCGGAATGTACGCCAAGGCAAGCGCCGCAAGTCGGTGCAAGGATCGTGGCGCCGGCCTCGGCCAGAGTGCGCAGCACGCCCTCCCGCTCGGCCTCCATCCAGATGCGCCTTGACGCGGGAGAGACCAGCAAACGGCAGCTCGATGCGATCCTGTGCCCGCGCAACACCTTCGCGGCAGCCCGCAGATCGGTCAGCCGTCCGCCCGTGCACGAGCCGATATAGACCTGATCGACATGCGCGCCCGCTGTCTCACGAACGCTCATGACTGCGTCCACCTGATGCGGACAGGCGACCTGCGGCTCCAGCGCCGACGCATCGAACGCATACCGGCTCCGATATACCGCGTCCGGATCGCTGTTCAGCGGATGATAGCCGCGTGAGCAGTCATGTTCTATCAGATAGGCGCGCGTCACGTTGTCGGCGGCAATCAGACCTGCCTTGGCGCCCGCTTCAACAGCCATATTCGAGATACACATGCGCTCGTCCATCGGCAGCGCTTCTATGGTCGGTCCGGCAAATTCCATCGTACAGTAGGTCGCACCCGCATGACCGATCAAACCGATCATTTTCAGGATCATGTCCTTGGCCATCACGCCCTGCGGCAGCATGCCGCTCCAATAAAACAGCAGCGTTTCCGGTACGCGCAGCCACAATTCTCCGGTCGCAAGCACGCCCGCCATCTCTGTCGAGCCGACGCCCGTTCCGAAACAGCCGAACGCACCGGCCGTGCAGGTGTGCGAATCCGTTCCGACTTGCAGCGTGCCCGGCAAGCTGAACCCATTTTCAGCCAGCACTTGATGGCAGGGGCCCTCTCCTTCAAAATAGTTGGTCAAACCATGCGAGACAGCCCAATCTCTGGTGTATTTCACGATATCAGCCTGATCATGGGTCGCGGCGGGCGTATAGTGATCGCAAACCACGACCGCCCGTTCCGGCCTGCATATACGGCCGCCCAACCGTTGGAGCGGCTCGTCGAGTACGCGCGGACCCAAAATATCATCCATCATCGCACAGTCCACGGCAGCCATTACGATCTCTCCGGCGCGCGCGTCCGTCCGATTCGCGCATCGGGCCAGTATTTTTTCAGACATTGTCATTGGCATGACCGATCCTCCTCATTGCTCATTTGGCGTTCGTACGCGATCCGCGCCGATATTCAAATGGTGACCGCTGTAATTTCCCGCAACCGTTTCGTGCATCCGCTTAGCGGCTGCCAACAGTTTAGAAAAAGAGATGCCGGTGTCATATCCCTCCCTTTCCAGCAGGTAAACAAGATCTTCCGTCGCGGTGTTTCCCGATGCGCCCGGTGCGAACGGACAGCCGCCCAGCCCCCCCAATGCAGTCTGTACGCTCGTGACTCCCGCATGAATCGCAGTCCAAGTGTTGAGCATGCCCATATTTCGCGTATCATGAATATGAACGGCGAGGTGCATGTTGGGAAAAGCCCGCTGTACCGCGCTTACATAGCACGCGATCTGGCTTGGGTGCGCCACGCCGATCGTGTCGCACAGGTCAATTCCGTCCACGCCGATCCGTACGGCTCGTTCGAGAAACGGCATCAGCTTGTCCAACGAGGTACGCCCCTCAAAGGGACAGCCGAACGCGGTCGCGGCGTCCAGATGGATCCGGAGCGCCGGGAACTGCGCGCGGATGCGAGCCAATTCGTCAAAGGATCGATCGATCGAGAGGTTAAGGTTTGCTTTGTTATGTGACTCCGACACGGAGATCACGCAAGTGATCTCGCGCAAGCCGGATTCGACCGCGGCCCGCGCGCCATATAGGTTGGGCACGAGCGCGGAAAACGCCGCTTTCGGGTGACGCTCGATCAGGGTCTGTACAAGCCGCCGCACATCCGCCATCTGTGGGATCGCCTTGGGCGACACGAACGAACCGAGCTGGATATGCCGGACGCCTGCCTGCAGCATAAGCTCGATCAGATCGAGCTTATGCTCGGTAGGCAGGATGCCGCATACGCTCTGCCAGCCGTCACGCGGCGCGACTTCGGTGATACTGATCCGGTTCACTTTTCATCGCCTCCCGGTCAAAGCGCGCCCTGTTGCCGCAGCCGCTCGACCCGATCGGTCGAATAGGACAGCCACTCGCCGAGCACCTCTTCCGTATGCTGTCCCAGCAGCGGCGCCGGACTGATGCTGCACGGCGCGCCGCTTAGCTTGATATGATTGCCGGTCAGCTTCCAGCCTGCCCGCCACCGGATGTTCGCAGTCGACAAACATTTCGCGGTCCTGTGCGATATGCGGGTCGTTCACAACCCGGTCGATCGTGTTGATCGGGCTTGCCGGTACGCCGGCCTGCAGCAGCATTGCAACAGTCTCATCAATGCACTTATCCCGAAGCCAACCTTCAATAATGGCCTTGAGTTCCGCTTGGTTTTGCAGGCGGTGCATATTGTCAAAAAATCGCTCGTCCTGCGTCAGTTCCGGCATTTGCATCGCACCGGCCAGCAAGCGGAACAGCTTATCGTTGCCGCACGCGATGACCAAACTGCCGTCTCTCGCTCGGAACGAATCGTACGGCGCGCACGACTCATATCGGTTGCCGCTTCGTTCTGGCACGCGTCCCTTGACCAGATAGATCTGGTTGATGATCTCCAGTGAGGAAACCACCGAATCGACCAGCGCCACATCGACCATGCGCCCTTGGCCTGTACGCTGCGCATCGATATAGGCCGCCAATATGCCGGCGCTTAGGCTCAGTCCGCCAAGCACATCCGCCATTGCCGTGCCCGTGCGGGTGGGCTCGCCGCCCGGCCAACCGGACACACTCATCAGGCCGCCCGCCGCCTGTCCGATAATATCATAGCCGGGCAGGTCGTGTTTCCGGCCATACTGTCCGAAGCCGGATACGCAGCCGTATACCAATCGCGGATTTCGTGCGTGCAGTATTTTAAATCCCAGTCCCAGCTTATCCATCGTGCCGGGGCGATAGTTTTCGATCAAAATATCCGCCTGTTCGACCAGCTCGAGCAGCGTCTGTTTGCCCGCGTCGCTTTTGAGATCCAATGTGATGCCGCGTTTATTACGATTCAGGTTTATGTAATACGCGCTTTCTCCGTTGATCTGCGGGTAAAACGCGCGGCTGTCATCTCCTTTGCCCGGTCGTTCCACCTTGATAACGTCTGCTCCCATATCTGCCAATAGCATACCGCAGTATGGCCCGGCCAGTACGCGTGTCAGGTCAAGCACCTTGACGCCCCGCAATACCCCGGTTTCTTTCTTCATATTTTTGCACCCTTTCTCCGACGCCCCGTCGGTCAATCTGTCAGCACATCATACAGAAAATGCATTTTCTTTCTTGTCTTTTCGTTCACATTATACATATTTTTGACGAGCAGACCAAATTAAATTGTTTTTAAGCATTTTTTGTTTCAAGCGTCGTTTTCACGCCTTATTTTGAAACAAAATATCGGTTCCGAGAATAAAAACTCGACCCTGTGCAAAACTCGTTTATACTAGTTATACCGAATCGGTAATATAGCGACTGTGCAGCAAGCAAAAGGGGGATCTGCACGATGCCATCTCAATACAAAGCCTGTTTTCTCGGTTATGAGAGTTTAAGCGAGATCGCTCGGCAGGTTATCCGTCAGCGCAGTTTTCCAGATCTAGAGATCTTACTATTGGAATGCACGCCCGATACGCTTGAAACACAGGTCAATCTGGCGCTTGAACACGGCTGCAGCATTTTTATCGCCGGCTCATCCAATGCCGCTGAATTTCGCCGTATCTCCACGCTTCCGCTTACTATTCTTGACAAAGGCATAATAATAAAACAACTGAAAATACAGGGCCAACCTACACAAAAACGCCGCCATTGGAGACAACGGGCGGCGTTTTTGCGTGGCGGCTGAGGAAGGAGGGATAAAAAAATCCGTAGGTCAAACCGGGAGGTTTGGCCTTTTTTTAATGCCACAAAAAAGGAGGAAAACGAATGGCAGACGAAAAAAAAGAACACAGGCCCGGAGGAGGCTGTTGTTACCGAGGCCCCCTCGCCGGAAAATCCCGGCGGGCCGCCCGTGCCCCCTGCGCCGGAGCAGGAGGCCGAACAGGGCACTATCCCCGGCATGAACGAAAAGCCCGATCTCTCTGAAACGGTGATCGACCTTGCGGCTGCGCGTAAAGCCGCAAAGGAACAGCCCGCGCCGGAGGCTGGTGCGCCTGGGAAAGAGGGGCCTCCCACTCCCGCGCCTGAAAAACCGTGCCGTGGCCGCCGCCCGAAAGCGGAAAAGGGGGAGCCGTCCGCGCCTGACAAACAGGACAAAATGTCCAGAAGTGGGCCAGGCGGCGCTGGCACGACGAAAAAGGAAAAGGCCCCCACGGAAAAGGCGAAAGCACCCAAAAAAGAGAAAGCCCCCCGCGCCCCAAAAGACAAGGGCGGCGGAGGCGGCCCCGCGTCCGGCCCTGCGGCTGGCGCTCCCCCTGTGCCGGAACAGCCCCCGGAGCCCCGCGACGCATCCCGTGGCGGTGAGGAAAAGATCGTCTATCTCAATCTGAGCGAGCTCCATGCGTTCAAAAATCACCCGTTCAAGGTGCGGGACGATGTGGAAATGCAGGCCCTTGTGGAGAGCGTCAAGGATAAGGGCGTACACCAGCCCGCGCTGGTGCGTCCCCGCGAGGGCGGCGGGTATGAGATTGTCACGGGGCACAGGCGGCAAAAGGCCAGCGAACTGGCGGGCTTTGCAAATATGCCGTGTATCGTCCGGGAAATGACGGACGACGAGGCCAAACTCGCCATGACGGACGATAACCTGCGGCACCGTGAAAAGCTCCTGCCCAGCGAAAAGGCGGCGGCCCTGCAACAGCAATTCGAGGCGATTTCCCATCAGGGGGTGGCCGGGGACGATAAAGAGGGCAAGCTGTCAATGGAAATTGTAGGCAAGCGCAACGGCATGAGCGGAAAAACGGTACAGCGGTATCGGTGGTTAAATGACCTCGTTCCCGAACTGCGGGAGCTCATGGACGGCGGCAAGCTGTCTTTTACCCCCGCCGTGGAGATTTCCCGGATCAAGCCGGACAACCAGAAATATATTGCCGTTGCCATTGAGGGGGAGCAGGCTTCGCCGTCTGTCTCCCAGGCGCAAACGCTCCGCAAGCTGGATCAGGCCGGGGAGCTCAACCATGACAAGATCGACGGTATCTTGTCGCAACCGAAAAAGGAGGTAGAGGATAAAGTGATTATCACAACTGCGGAACTGGAGAAATATTTTGGCAAGGGCACGGAGGCCCGCGAAATGAAAGACAAGATCATCGCCCTGCTGGACGACTGGAAAGAGAAACAGCCCCCGGAGCTCGGCAAGGGCACAAAAAAGGTGGAACAGGAAAAGTAATTCCCGTTCCACTTCGAGACATTTTGTCCAGAGGTGCCGTCCCTCTTTTCGTATGGCTCCTGCTGGATATATCCCCCGTCGCCGCATATCACAAAGCACAGCCGGGAGTTGCCTGTCAAGGGCGCGGAACGCGCCGCCGCTTGCGGCGGTTTACCCTTGACGGGCGGCCCCGGCTGTGCTATTCCCTGCGGGGCGGCGGGGGTATATCCTCCAGAGCCGCTCCCCTTTCCATGATTGGAAAGGGGCGGGGGGAAAGGTTGACCCTACTATTATAAGAAACGGAGGATTTGGAACATGAAACGACCCCTTGCATACATTACCGCCGCATGGTACGGCGGCGAAAGTGAAAACGCGGAACAGGCGGCCCGGTATTGCCGGACGGTGTACGAGGCGGGCTTTTCGCCCATCTGCCCCGCTCTGTATCTCCCGCTTATTCTCAATGACGCGATCCCGGAGGAACACAAGGACGGCATCGACATGGGCCGGAACCTGCTCCGGCGCTCTCATGTGCTGGTGGTGTGCGGCCATACCGTCACGGAGTCCATGAAAAATGATATTGCTGTTGCCCAGCGGCTGGGGATCACGGCGACCACGCTGGAGGGTATCCTGACCGTCAAGGGCCAGGGCCGCCGTGAGTAAGAAACGGGCCGCCGCCCCTCTCCTGTCGGAGCCCGCCGTGCGGGAGCTCCTGGCGGTAATGGAGAAACACAACGCCCCCGGCAAGGAGGACTTTCTGGCGGTGCTGGAACAGGTGGCCGGGCTGGAAAAGCAATTAGGGGCGGCGGTGGAGGAACTGGCGGCCATGCGGAAAGAGCTGGCCGAGGCGCGGGAGGGCCCGGTTAAAAAAAGCCCTGGGTAACGCGGTGAAAGCTCTGGAAAAGAGTGTTTCCACCCTGCGGGAAAAACTGGGGCAGTTGAAAACGGCTATCATCGACGGGTGCAAAAAGACGCTGACGGCCTTTCAGGAGCAGGGTGTGTCGACCCTGGCGCACACGGCGGAGTTTCTGCATATCCGCCCGGCGCTGGAGGCGGTGGGCCGGGAATTGGATCAATCCATCGCCCAGGACGAAAAGGCGCTTTCCGTAATTGCGAACGCCAGCCGGGAATATCACGAGGCCGGGCTCCACCTGAAAAACGCGCTCCGGGCGGTGACGGGCCGGGAGCCTGTGGGAGAACCGAAAGGGCCCGGCGCTCTCGCCCGTGGGCTGTCTGTCCCCCTGAAAGCGGAGCGGGCCGTGCTCCGCTCCATGAAGAACCGGACAACCGGGGCCTTGAAACGGCTGGAACATCTGGAACAGGCCGCCCGGCCCCCGATCCGGCAGACAATGGAGGAAATGACGGCGAAAGCGGCGGCGGCCCAGGAGGTGCGGGAACGGTACGCGGTGCCCGTCAAGCCCAAAGAGCGGTAGCACTTCGAGACATTTTGTCCAGAGGTGGCCGTGGGCCCCCGAAAGGAGGGATTGATTGAATAATGAGGACGTGTCGCGGCGCTCCATCGCCGTGACCATGAAAGCGGGCAAGCTGACGGCGCGGGGGCTGGCGTATGTGCTCCAGGCCGCCGGGCAGAAAATCCGCAAGGCCCACCGGGAACACCAGGCTCCCCACGGGCGGCAAAGCGTGAAACAGCTCATGGCCCACGGCGCGGCCACCAGCAGTATTGAGGTGGACGCGCCCCGGCTCTTTGACCGGGCGGCCCGGAAATGGAACGTGGACTATGCTTTTTACCAGACCGGGCCGGACAAATACCTGTTGTTTTTCAAGTCCGCCCAGGCCGACGCCATCACCGCCTGTTTTTCGGAGTATTCAAAATTGGTGCTCAAACGGGATAAATCCCGGCCCGCTCCGATCCGGGAACAGGTAAAGCAAGCGGCGGAACAAGTGAAACAACAACCCCAGCATGAACGGGAACGGGTAAAGGAGGCGGCGCGTGAGGACAGATAAAATCAGAAAATATGTACTGCCAAATATCCCGTATCTGTTCATACTGTGGGCCTGTCTAAAGCTGGGGACGGCCTATCGGCTGGCGGCGGGGACTGACTTTCCGCATAAGCTCATGGGCCTAGGGCAGACCATCGGCCCGGCGTTTGCGGATTTCTCGCCGGGGCTCCACCCCCAGGACTGGCTGATCGGTATCGCGGGGGCCGTGGCGTTCCGGCTCCTGATCTACGTCAAAAGTAAGAACGCGAAAAAATATAGGAGGGATGCGGAGTACGGCTCGGCCCGGTTTGGGACGGAAAAGGATATAAAGCCCTACACCGACCCCGTTTTCAAAAATAACGTGATCCTCACCGGGACGGAGTTTCTCACCACCAACACCCGCCCGAAAATACCCGGCAACGCCCGCAATCTCAACACCTGCGTGATCGGCTCGTCGGGCTCTGGGAAAACCCGGTTTTGGCTCACTCCAAACTTATTACAGGCTCATTCGTCGTATGTAGTGGTCGATCCGAAAGGAGGGGTATTATCTAAAGGTGGGGTACTTCCTGCAAAAGAAACAGGGGTACAAGATTAAGGTATTCAATTCCATTGATTTCAGTAAATCCATGCACTATAACCCGCTGGCCTACATTCACAACGAGGCCGACATTCTAAAGTTTGTCGATACCCTCATAAGCAACACAAAGGGCGACGGCAAGGAGGGCGATCCGTTTTGGGAAAAATCGGAGCGCCTTTTGTATTGCGCCCTCATCGCTTATATCATTTTCGAGGGCCCGGAGGAAGATCGCAACATGAACACGCTGGTGGATATGATTTCCGGCATGGAGGTAAAGGAGGAGGAGGAAAATTTCTTAAATGCGGTTGATTATATGTTCCTGGGGCTGGAAAAACGCAAGCCGGATTGTTTCGCCGTCAAGCAATATAAAAAATATCGCCTTGCCAGCGGCAAAACCGCCCGTTCGATCCTGATTTCCTGCGGCGCAAGATTAGCGCCATTTGACATCCCGCAACTCCGGGAGATTATGAGCTATGACGAAATGGAGCTTGACCGCATGGGCGACAGGAAAACGGCGACGTTTTTTATTATCAGCGACACGACGCAAACCTATAACTTCATTGTGGCGCTGGCCTTTTCGCAGATGTTCAACCTGCTTTGTGAACGGGCGGACAACGTACACGGGGGCCGCCTGCCCCATCATGTGCGGGTATTATGGGACGAGGCCGCCAACACGGGACAGGTGCCAAATCTGGAAAAGCTGGTGGCCGTCATCCGCTCCCGCGAGATTTCCCTGACGCTGTTCTATCAGGCCCAGTCGCAGTGTAAGGCCATTTACAAGGATAACGCCGAGACGATTTTAGGCAACATGGACAGCGTGATTTTCTTAGGTGGCCGGGAAAGCACCACCATCAAGGAGATTTCCGAGAACTGGCTCGGCAAGGCCACAATCTCCATGCAGACCGAGGGCCGCTCCCGTGGGCAGTCGGAAAGCTACAACCAAAACACCCAGCGGCTGGGCCGGGAGCTTATGACACCCAGCGAATTGGCGACCATGCCGGGAGACAAGTGCATTTTGCAACTGCGGGGCCTGCCCCCGTTCTACTCCCCTAAATACAGACTGGAGCGCCATCCAAACTACCAATTTACGGCGGAGGCCGATAAAAAACGAAACGCCTTTGACCTCGACAAGCTGATTAACCGCCGCAGGCGGCCCCGGCTGTCGGAGGTGTGCGAGGTGTACCCGGTGGACGTGCCGGACGGGGCGCTCACGGACGAGGACGAGGACATCCTCAACTATGACGACCTGGACGACCCGGACGCCTTTCCATAAACCGGACTTCTGGACATTTTGTCCAGAGGTGTAACCTGCCGCCGAAAGGCGGCTTTATTTATTGGGCCGGGGCCTATCCCCGGAGAAATGGAGAACTATATGGAATTTTTCGCATCTGCTATCAACACTCTGCAAACCCTTGTGATCGCTCTGGGAGCCGGGCTCGGCGTGTGGGGAGTCGTGAACTTACTTGAAGGTTACGGGTCGGATAATCCTGGCGCAAAAAGTCAGGGTATGAAACAGCTAATGGCTGGCGGCGGCATCATCGTGCTTGGCACGACGCTGATCCCCCTGCTCTCCGGCTTGTTTTAAGGGCCGCTTATGGGTATTCTCACCGACTGGATCACAGAGTTTCTCAAGGAGCTTTTGATTGGCGGTATCATGGGCAACCTTTCCGGGATGTTCGATAGCGTCAACAGCCGGGTCGGGGAGATAGCGGCGGAGGTGGGGACTACCCCGGCGGCGTGGAACGCCGGGGTTTTCTCCCTCATTCGGCAACTATCCGAAACGGTGATCTTGCCGATAGCCGGTCTAATCCTGGCGTTTGTAGCGACCTATGAGCTCATCCAGATGATCCTGGAAAAAAACAATATGCACGAGTTTGACGTGGCGAATATCTACAAATGGGCTTTCAAAACGGCTTGTGCGATCTTGATACTCTCGAATACTTTCAACATTGTCAATGCGGTTTTTGACGTGTCGCAAAGCGTGATTGCCAACGCGGGCGGGCTGATCCAGGGCTCCACGGACGTTTCGGCGGATATGCTCACGGAGTTGGAAACGACGCTGGAGGGCATGGACTTGGGCCCCCTGCTGGGGCTCTGGCTCCAGTCCTCTCTCATCGGTATTACCATGTGGGCGCTGAATATCGTGATTTTCGTGATTGTCTACGGCAGAATGATTGAAATATATTTGCTCACCAGTTTAGCGCCTGTTCCTATGGCAACGCTGGCAAACCGGGAGCTTGGCGGCACGGGGCAGAACTATCTGCGTTCCCTGTTCGCGGTAGGCTTTCAAGGGCTCCTGATTTTGGTATGTGTCGGTATTTATGCGGTGCTCGTCCAGAGCATCGCCACGGGCGGCGACCCCATCGGGGCGATATGGGGAACCGTTGGCTACACGGTTTTACTTTGCTTTATGCTGTTCAAAACGGGCAGTATCTCGAAAAGCATTTTTAGCGCCCACTAACGGAAAAGGAGGTTTTCAGATATGGCGAAAGGACAGACGGCGGCGGCTGTGGCCCCCGTCGTGGACGAGGCGGCGGAGTTTCGCCGCCTGATTTTTGACGCTCCCATCGCGGAGCTTGCGGAGCACCAGGGGATTTCCATTGACGAGGCCGTAAAGCTCCGGGTGGAGCAGGCGGTGGCGGCGGCCACGGAGCCCCAGGTGACGGTGCGGCCCATCGAGCCCCAGGAAAAGTCATCGGCTTTGCCAGCGTGACGGTGGCCGGGGTAACGGTGGACGATTTCAAGGTGGTAAACGGAAAAAACGGGCTGTTCCTGGGTGCGCCCAGCAAGCCTGATCCCGGAACCCGGAGCGGCTACCGTGCCACGGTACGAACAGACCGGGCGACACAGGAGCGGCTGGACAGCGCGGCATACGGGGCCTATAACGCGGCTGTGGAAAAGCTGGTGGCCCGCGCCGAGGCGGTGCGCCCGGCCCCAATCAAGGAACAGATGGCAAAAGCGGCGGAGGCGGCAAGCAAGGAAAACGCGGCCCGGCCCGCCCCCGAAAAGGGAAAGGAGGCGCGGGATGCACGATGAAAACACTTCTGGACAAAATGTCCAGAGCTTTGCCCCGGACGGGCGGCCCCTTATGCCGGACGGCCTTTTTCTCATGGACGGGATCGAGGGCCTGCGCTCCCTGCCCCGTCATTCGGTGGATATGTTACTAACCGATCCGCCCTATGGAACTACCCGGAATTATTGGGATGTGCCGCTCCCGCTGGAGGAATTGTGGGAGGCAGTGCGGTGGGCCGTCAAGCCGGAGGGCGCGGTGCTCCTGTTCGCGCAGTGCCCCTATGACAAGGTTTTAGGCTCATCCAACCTCTCCATGCTCCGCTATGAGTGGGTGTGGTACAAGAGCCGTTGCACGGGCTTTCTCAACGCCCGCCGCGCCCCGCTGAAAAAGTCGGAGAACATTTTGGTATTTTACCAAAAGGCCCCGGACTACTATCCGCAGTTTGAGCAGGGGGAGCCCTATAAGAAAATCCAGACCAATAGCGGCCAGAGCCCCAACTATGGGAAGTTTACCCGATCCGGGGGCGGCTCGGAGGACGGGCGGCGCTTTCCGGGGAACGTGCTGGCGTTTCCCTGCGTGTCAAGAACCATCCACCCGACGCAAAAGCCGGTGGAGCTTTGCGAGTACCTGATTAAGACCTACACCCGCGAGGGGCAGGTGGTGGCTGATATTTGCGCGGGCTCCGGCACAACAGCCGTTGCCGCGCTCAACACAGGCCGCCGTTTCATCTGCTTTGAAAACGCCCCGGCGTTCTACGGCCCTGCCGTGGAGCGTTTGGAACAGGCACGGGAGGCCGTGGCGGGCGGCGGGAAAGGGGTGTAATTATCGGAAAATACGGAGTGATTTATGCCGATCCCCCCTGGCGCTATGCTCAAAAGGGCTTGCAGGGGGCGGCAGAAAAGCATTACCCCACAATGGGGATCGACGAGCTTTGCGCTCTGCCTGTGGCCGATCTTGCGGCCCCGGACAGCGCGCTTTTTTTGTGGGCCACGTTCCCCCAGCTCCCGGAGGCCCTGCGACTGATCCAGGCGTGGGGCTTCACATTCAAAACAGTGGCTTTTGTCTGGCTGAAAAAGAACCGTGTCGCGGATAGCTGGTTTTATGGGCTCGGTTTCTGGACGCGGGGAAATGCGGAGGTTTGTCTGCTGGCAACAAAAGGCCACCCGAAACGGCAGGCGGCCAACGTCCACCAATTCATTATTTCCCCCATTGAGGGCCACAGCAAAAAGCCGGACGATGCGCGGGAAAAGATTGTTTCCCTGCTGGGGGACGTGCCCCGCGTGGAGCTCTTTGCCCGGCAGTCCCCGCCCGGCTGGGACGTATGGGGAAACGAGGTGGAACCCTCGCCCGACCTCTGGACATTTTGTCCAGAAGTCCGGGGCGGCGAAAGGAGGCTATAAATGCCCTATGTGAATGTTCCTAACGACCTATCGAAAATCAAAACGAAACTTGCGTTTAACCTGACAAAGCGCCAGCTACTCTGTTTCGGCGGGGCGGCCCCTGGTGGGAGTCCCCGCCTATTTCCTGTCCCGGAGCGCCATCGGCAACACGGGGGCCATGTTCGTGATGGTGGCGCTGGTGCTCCCGGCGTTCCTGCTGGCGATGTACGAGCGCGACGGGCTTCCGCTGGAAAAGGTGTTGCGAAATATCGTCCGGGCCCGGTTTACCCGGCCCGGCGCGAGGCCCTACCGCACGGAGAATATTTACGCCCCCTTTACTCAGGGGGACGCTGTAAGAAAGGAGGAGCCTATTGCAAAAAAAGCAAGCGCCAAAAAACCGCCCCGCAAGGGGTAAGGGCCGGGCGGCCATCTCCGCCCAGCAGACGATCCCCTATGTGCAAATGCTGAAAGACGGCATCTGCAAGGTGCGGGAGGGCTACTACACAAAAACGCTGGAATATGAGGACATCAATTATTCGGTGGCAAGCACGGAGGATCAGGCGGCTATCTTTGACGGCTGGTGCGGCTTTCTCAATTACTTTGACAGCGCCCTGCCGTTTCAACTGTCATTCGTGAACCACCGTTCCCACGGCGGGAGCCGGTACAAGGTGAACATTCCCACGGCCCAGGATGATTTCAACAGCATCCGGGGCGAGTTTACGGAAATGCTCAAACGGCAGATTGCCCGGTCTAACAATGGCATCGTGCGCTCCAAATATATTACGTTTGGAGTGGCCGCCGCTGACCTCGCCGCCGCCCGGCCCCGGCTGGAGCGCGTGGAGTCCGACCTGATGGGGAACTTCAAAAAGCTGGGGGTACAATCCCAGGCCTGGACGGGCGGGAGCGGCTTGCCCTGCTCCACGGGCAGATGCACCCTGGGGGCCGAGCTTCGGCTGGGGGCCGGGAGCCGTTCCGCTTTTCCTGGGATATGATACCGAAAACCGGGATGGGGACAAAGGACTTTATCGCGCCGGACAGCTTCGACTTCCGGCAGTCCCGCACGTTCCGCGTGGGCCAGTCCTGGGGGGCCGCGTCCTATCTGCAAATCCTAGCATCGGAGCTCTCGGATAAACTGCTTTTGGAGCTCCTGGAAATGGACGCGGAAATGACAATTACGCTCCATATTCAGACGGTAGATCAGGTAAAGGCCATCAAGACGATTAAAGGTAAGGTTTCCGATATTGATAAAATGCGCGTGGAGGAACAAAAGAAAGCAATCCGGGCCGGGTACGACCCGGATATTTTACCGCCCGATCTCATTACATTCAGCAAGGACGCGGCGGCGCTCCTGGCCGACCTGCAATCCCACAATGAGCGGATGTTTCTGCTCACGTTCTTAATTGTGAACACGGCCCCCGCCCGCCAGCGGCTGGAAAACGACCTGTTCACGGTTTCCGGCATCGCGCAAAAATACAACTGCGCGTTGAAACGGCTTGACTTCCAACAGGAGCAGGGCTTTGTTTCTTCCCTGGCTCTTGGCTTCAACGGCATCGAGATTCAGCGCGGCATGACTACAAGTTCCACGGCGATCTTTGTGCCCTTTATGACGCGGGAGCTCCGCATGGACGGGCAGGCCCTCTACTACGGCATGAACGCTTTAAGCAACAATGTCATTATGGCAAACCGCAAAAAGTTAAAATCCGCAAACGGGATGTACTTGGGCTCCACGGGCTCCGGCAAGAGCTTTGCGGCGAAACGGGAGCTTGTCAATGTGTTTTTGGCGACCCAGGATCGGATTATCGTGGTAGACCCGATGGGCGAATATGCGCCGCTGGTGCGGCGGCTGGGCGGGCAGGTGATCGAAATTGCCCCGGACAGCCCCCACCATATCAACCCGATGGACATCCGGCTCACGGTGAACGGGGACGAAAGCCCCCTATCCATGAAAGCGGATTTTCTGCTTTCCCTGTGTGAGCTCATTGTGGGCGGGAGCGAGGGGCTCCAGCCTATTGAGAAAACCGTCATCGACCGCTGTGTGCGGCTGGTGTACCGGGAGCTTGCCCTGGGGCTGGAAACGGCAAAAATGCCCTTGCTCCAGGACTTGTACGAGGAACTTTTGAAACAGCCGGAGCCGGAGGCACGGCGGATCGCCACGGCCCTGGAGCTCTACTGCACGGGCAGTCTGAACCTCTTTAACCACCCGACCAACGTAAAAACCGACAGCCGTGTGGTGTGCATCGTGCTGAAAGGCATGGGCGAGAACCTGCGGAAAATCGCCATGCACACAACGAATGATTTTGTTTCCGCGTCGGTTGATACCAATTTTTCAATGGGGCTGGCGACGTGGTGCTACTTCGATGAATTTCACATTTTGCTACGCGATCCGCTCACGGCCAGTTATTTTGTGGCCGTTTGGAAGATGCTCCGCAAGAAAGGGTGCGTTCCCAGCGCCTTGACGCAAAACGTCAAGGATTTATTGGCCAGCCGGGAGATCGAGAACATTCTGGACAACACGGATTTCATGATCCTGCTGTCCCAGGCGCAAAGTGACCGGGCGATTATCGCAAAACAACTAGGCATTTCCGAGCACCAGCTTTCCTACATCACACACAGCAATTCCGGCGAGGGGCTCCTGTTCTATGGGAGCGTGACAATCCCGTTTGTTGACCGTTTCCCGAAAGGCGAGATTTATGACTTGCTCACCACCCGCCCGGAGGATTTGAAAAATGACGCGGGGGCGTGACGGGCAGGGCCCGGAGCGCCCGATTAGACCGGGGCCCGGCAAGGCCCCCACCTCTGGACAAAATGTCCAGAAGTGGAGCCGTTCCAAACTGCGGCAGGAAAGCAAACAGGCCCGCCCGTCTGAGCGGCTCCGGGATAAACCGAGCGACGCGGATCGGGCGGGCCCCGTCGATTTGGAGGGCGAGTCCCCCGTATTATCCAGCGAGGCAACCTCTGGACAAAATGTCCAGAAGTCCCCAAAGGAAAAGTCCCGGCCCTCTGACCGTCTACGGGATCAGCCGGGCGGCCCGGCCCGTGGGGAGTCCTCCGCTGGCCCCGGCAAGGGAAAAGCGGCGGACGGCTCCGGCAAGGCTGCGGGGCCTGATCCGAATAAGGGCGGCCCCGATCCCGGCGCTGGGGGCTCCGCTCCTGGGGAGGGCGCTCCGCCGCCCGGCCCGGACAAGGGCGCGGAAAAGCTCGACAAGGCAAAGCGCCGCATGGAACAGCGCGGCGTGAAACTGGATCAGGCGCGGGAAAAGCTGGCGGCCCAAAAGCCGCCGAAAAAGCCGGGGGCCGTCCGGCGTGTGGGCCGAGTGGTAAAAAATGAAACGTGGATGTTCGTCCACGGCAAAATCTATCAGGTGGAGGATGAAAACGTGGGCATTGAGGCCGCCCACCGCTCCGAGCTTGCTGGCGAGGCCGCCGTGCGCGGCGTTACCCGGTTTGTGAAAAAGCGCGTCCGCACCCACCCGGCGCGGGCCGTCCGCAAGGCCGAGGCAAAAAATATCAAGGCGACGTCGGACTACCATTTCCGGGCGGCGGCTATGGAGCACCCGGAAATTAAGGATAACGCGGCGGCCCGTATCTGGAAAAAACACCAATTCCGAAAGCAGTACAAAAAGAAAGCGCGGGAGGCGGCAAAGCAGAGCGCCAAAGCCGCCGGAAAGACGGCGGCCAAAGGTGGCCGGGCTGTCGCGGGGTTTGTCAAGCGGCATCCCGTGGGCTGTCTCATCGCCCTGGCCTGCGTCCTGCTCCTGCTCATGCTCCAGTCCTGCGCGTCCTCTCTGGTGACGCTGGGAAATGGGCTGGTGGGCTCCGTGGGAGCTAGTACCTACCCTTGCGAGGATCGGGAGCTCCTGGGGCCGAGGCCGCTTATGTAGATTTAGAGAACGAGCTCCGGGACTACCTGGACACTTACGAAAACACCCATGATTATGACGAGTACCATTTTGACCTTGCGGAAATTGAGCACGATCCCTATAACCTGCTATCCATCCTTTGTGCGCTTCACGAGGGCGAGTGGACGGTGGCCGAGATACAGGGCACCCTGCAAATGCTCTTTGACCGCCAGTACATTCTCACCGAGCGCGTGGTGGTGGAGACCCATTATGATAGTGACGACGAGCCCTATGACTGGTATGTGTGTTATGTAACGCTGGAAAACACCGACCTTTCCCGCCTGCCTGTCTCCATTCTGAGCGAGGATCAGCTTTCCCGGTACGCCCTCTATATGGCGACGCTGGGGAACCGGCCCGACCTGTTCTCCGGCTCCGCCTATGTGGACAGGTACACGAACCCGCCCCCGGCCTATGACATTCCCCCGGAGGCGCTGGAGGATGAAACATTCGCGGCCATGATGGAGGAGGCCCAGAAATACGTCGGCTATCCCTATGTGTGGGGCGGCTCCAGCCCGTCCACTTCGTTCGATTGCTCCGGCTTTGTGTCGTGGGTGATCAATCATTCCGGCTGGAACGTGGGCCGCCTGGGGGCACAGGGCCTTTACAACATCTGCGCCCCGGTACGGGAGCCACGGCCCGGCGATCTGGTTTTCTTCATCGGCACCTACGACACCCCCGGCGTTTCCCATTGTGGCATCTATGTGGGAAACAATGTCATGTTGCATTGTGGCGATCCGATCCAGTATTCCAACCTGAACAGCAACTATTGGCAGTCTCATTTCTACGCCTACGGGCGTTTACCATGAAAAGGAGGTATTTATGGCGACAAGCAAAAGCGCGAAAATCCAGGGCGAAATTGACAAGGCGCGGGCCAAGCTCAATGAACAGCAGGCCCGGCTTCGGGAACTTGAACAGAAACACAAGGAGGCCGAAAACGAGGAGATCGTGGATATTGTGCGGGGTATGAGCATCCCCCTTGACGAGCTCCCCGTCCTGCTCCAAAAGCTCAAAAGCGGCGGGGCCGACGGCCCGGCCCCCACCTCTGGACAAAATGTCCAGAAGTCCGAGGGAAAGGAGGAACCCGCCCATGAGGAATAAAAAGACGATCCGGGCCGTGGCGCTCCTGCTGTGCGTGTGCTGTCTCTGCCCGTTCTTATTGGGTATGACGGCAACCGCCAGCACCCTGGGAGTGTCCGGCAACGACGCTCCCCCGGAGCCCGCGCCCGTCTGCTCCTGCGAGGTGAAATGTGCGGCGGACGCGGTGAAAACCGATTGCCCCGTATGCGCCGCCGATCCTGCGGGCTGTGCTGGCAAGGAGCCGGAGCCCGCCCCGGTCTGCTCCTGCGAGGTGAAGTGCCCGGCGGACGCGGTGAAAGCCGATTGCCCGGTATGCGCCGCCGATCCTGCGGGCTGTGCTGGCAAGGAGCCGGAGCCCGCCCCAGTCTGCTCCTGCGAGGTGAAATGTACGGAGGGCGCGGTGAAAACCGATTGCCCGGTATGCGCCGCCGATCCTGCGGGCTGTGCTGGCAAGGAGCCGGAGCCCGTTCCCGTCTGCTCCTGCTCCGTCAAGTGTAAGGCTGGGGCCGTTGATACCGCTTGCCCCGTCTGCAAAACCGACTTGACGGTCTGCAAGGGCAAGGAGGCCACGCCCACACCCGCCCCGGCTGGGAGCTATGCAATTAACATTGTGGCCCCGTCCGGCTGGTACACCAAAACGGCAAAGGTGGAGATCCGCGTGACGGACGAAAACGGCACGGGCTGGAAAAAGGTTGAGGCCAAAATCGAGCGCAACGGGAGCCCGGAGGACTTGACCGACGCTTTCGCGGGCGGCGGCAGGGTGTATGTGACGCTCTCCGAAAACTGCACCGTTTACATTACAGTGACGGGCATGGACGGCAAGACCACCACAAAAAGCCGGTATATTGAGTGCTTTGACCGCACGGCCCCCACGGTAAAAACCGGGATCAGCGGGCGGATGCTCCGCGTGGAGGCCAGCGACGAGCTCTCTGGCGTGGAGGCGATTTACATTGACGGGGAACGGTACGACGATTTAACCAATGGCGCGCTTGATGTTCCGCTCCGGGATTTGGAGGACGATTACGACCAGTTTTCCATCCAGGCTGTGGACGGTGCCGGGAACAAGTCTAAAACGGTGCAGGTGAAAAATCCGAACTATAAGGCCCCTACCACAAACAAGGGAGAGGATAAGCCTACCACGAGCACCCCCGCGCCGTGTCCTACTCCTACCCCGGCCCCCACGCCCGCGCCGGAAACGACCACCCCGCCCGTTTCCGGCAGTACGGCCAAACCCACGGGCGGCGGTACAACAAGCAAGCCCACGGGCGGGAGCTCCGGCGGCTCATCCGCTGTAAAGCCCACCGAAACCCCGGAGCCGGAGGAAGAGAAAGAACCGAACCCATTTACCCCGGAGGGCTCCGGCGAGGTGGTGGATAACGCCACGGACGGCGACGGCAAGGAGTTTTTTACCATCACCACGGCGGACGAGTCCGTTTTCTATCTGGTGATTGACCGCCAGCGCGGGACGGAAAATGTGTATTTCCTGAACGCCGTCACCCTGGCCGACCTGGAGGCCCTGGCGGTAAGCAACGGGGAGGAGCTCCCCGGAACCGTGGCCCCGGCCCCCGCGCCGGAGCCTACTCCTGAACCAGAACCCACCCCGGAGCCGGAACCCGCGCCCGAACCGGAACAAAAGCCCAACGCCGCGCCGCTCTTGCTGGGGCTGGCCGTGCTCCTGATCGGCGGCGGGGCCGGATGGTACTTCAAGATTTACCGCCCGAAACACGCGCCCGCCCCGGAGCCGGAGGAGGACTATGATGAGTCCGATCCTTACGCGGACGGCGATCCCCGGGACGCGGACGGCGAAAGCGACAGCGACGGGGAGCCGGAACAATGAGCCGGGAATTGACGCGGGAGGAAAAGGCAGGTATTAAAAAGCTGGTGCTTTCCATGTGCGCCAACTATGACCGGGAGTATGGCTGTCTGCCCCTGGATTGCGAGTGCTATATGCTCGGCAAGTGCTACACCGGGGCGCTGTGCCGATACTTCCGCGAGGCCGTGCTCCCTCTCGATCCGGCGCTGGAGGCGGCCCTCTGTGGGGAGGGCGCGGCCCCGGAAATGCGGCTTTGCCCGGTCTGCGGCAGGGCCTTTGTCCCCCAGGGGCGGCGGGCCTACTGCTCCGAGGCTTGTAAAGCCGTGGGGAACCGCCGCAAGAGCCGGGAACGGATGAGGAAAATGCGGGATAAATCCGGGGTATAACTGTTACGATTAGGCCCCGAAAAAACCGCTTGTTTCAATGCTTTGCGGGGCCCGTTTACGGGGGGCCGGTACGATTTTACGTCCGGCCCCCGTTTCGGCCCCCAAAGCGTAACAATTTGAAAGGAGAACCCTATGGAAAATACCCCTTTGAAAACTGCCGAGCTTTCCCCGGAACAGAACACGAACCAGATCGACGGTATCATCAACAATCTTCCGGCCCCGCCGCCCCTGCCCGTGCTCCCGGCCCCGGTGGTGGAAACGGACAAGGTAAAGGAACCGCCCCGCCGTACCCGGAGCCGGGAACGGGAGGAGCGGTGACGAAACAGCGCCAGCGCCCCATCCATCTGCACGTCATGGTTTCCGAGGAGGAGCAGACGCTGATCCAGGAACGCATGGCCGAGGCGGGCATCCGCAACATGGGCGCGTATATGCGGAAAATGGCGCTGAATGGCTATGTACTCCACGTTGACCTTTCCCCGGTGCAGGAGCTCGTTTCACTCCAGCGCCGGTGCTCTAACAATCTAAATCAGGTAGCGATCCAGGCCAACACCTACGGGGGCATATACCCGGAGGAGATTAAGGCCCTGCAACGGGACTATGCGGAACTGTGGGGCCCCCTTTCCGCCCTGCTGGAAAAGCTGTCTCAGGTGGTGAAGCTCTGAGAGGATCGGGGAGTGTGCCTTGCGCCGCTCCCCGGTTTTCACGACTTCTGGACAAAATGTCCAGAGGTGGTGAAAGCCAGTATTCCCGCTGGACTTCTGGACAATTTGTCCAGAGGTAAAAATCGAAAAGGAGGTGACGGCCACGGCCACGACATTTATTAAGCCTTACAAAAAAGCAAAGGGGCAGACCGCTTTGCAGACGATGGAGGAGCGGTTTGCCTACGGGCTCAACCCTAAAAAGCTGGGGGCCGTTTCCGCCTATCTCTGCGACACGGCCACGGCTCCCGCCGAGTTTCTATTGCTCAAAAGCCAATATCAGGCGGAAACGAACCGGGCGGCGGATCACGGGGCCCTGTTCTATCAAATCCGGCAGGCGTTCCCCCCTGGGGAGCTCTCCCCGGAGGAGGCCAACAAGATCGGCTATGAAACGGCGATGCGCTGGACAAAGGGCAAGTACCAGTTTTTCGTCTGCACCCACACCGACAAAGGTCATGTGCATAATCACATCTATTTCAATTCCACGGCCTTTGACCGCTCCCGCAAGTTTCGGAACTTTATAGGCTCCACCTTTGCTCTGCGGCGGCTCTCGGATCGGGTGTGTATCGAGAATGACCTGTCATATATCCAAAACCCCAAACCGCACAGCAAAGGCCGCTTTCTCCATTACGGCCAGTGGCTGGGGGCCGGGCGGCAGCCGTCATTCCAGGCCCGGCTCCGCTCCGCCATCGTTGCGGCGCTGGAACAGCACCCCGCCGATTTTGACGGCTTTCTCCGGCTCATGGAGGAGTCCGGCTACAAGGTGACGCATGGGCGCGGCGGCGTGGTGTCGTTCCTCGTTCCTACTAGGAGCGGGCGACCCGACTCCGAGCGTCCACCCTGGGGGCCGGTTTCGGCACGGAGGACATCCGGGCGGTGATTGCCGGGGAGCGGCCTATCCCGGAACTCCCCCGGACGCTCCCGCCCCGGCCCGGCGTGTCAACCTGATTATTGACATCCAGGAGCGTTTGAGCTCCGGCAAGGGACCCGGCTTTGAGAAGTGGGCGAAAATCTACAACCTAAAGCAGATGGCCGCCGCGCTCCAATTCTTGCAGGAGCACGGCCTGACCGATTATTCCGCGCTGGAGGCACAGACCACGGCGGCGGTGGAGCGGTTTCACGGCCTGACCGAAAAGCTCCACACCACCGAGGCGGCCTTCTCCAAAGCGTCTGAGCTCATGGGGGCCGTGGTGGACTATGCCAAAACCCGGCCCGTGTTCGACGGCTACAAGGCCGCCCGGTACTCCAAAAAATATCTGGCGGAGCACGGGGACGAGCTGGCCACCTACCGGGCCGCCCGTGCCGCTATGAATACGCTTTTAGACGGCGGCAAGCTCCCGCCGATGGCAAAACTGAAAGAGGAACGGCGCAAGCTGGCGGCGGAGAAAAAGGCCCTCTATACCGAGTATCATGCGGCCCAGCGGGATATGCGGGAGGCCCTTACCGTCAAGACGAACATCGACCATCTGCTGGGAATTACGGCCCCCGGCAGGGATAAGGAACAGGCGCGATAGCGCCAGTGACGCAGCTTGCGCCTCTGGACATTTTGTCCAGAGGTGGCGGGTTTGGGGAGCAACCCCAACAAGCATTTTCGTGGCCCCCTGCGGGCGCGAAAATGGCAGGTGTGCCCACACCTGCCTTGCTTGCCGTTAGCGTCGCCCCTAAAAGTTCTCGCCATTTCTGGCATTGCTAATCCTAAGTATGCTGTATTTAAGTTCTTCTAATAGTCAAACTCTATTCCAAATTGTTCATGCAGAATTTTGAACGCCAATTCCATTTGCGGGCTGATCCATTTGTTCCGGTGGAATACACAGACCGCTGGGTATATTTGATCGTCCAATTCTGTTTTGAGTTGGAGCAAAGAGCCGTCTTTTAATTCTTCCTCGACAGAAAAACGTGGAACATAAGCAATACCAAAATTGTTCATTACACTTTTCTTAACGGCCTCTATGCTTTGCAATTTCATGTCTGGATTGAGGACAATATCTTTCTTATCCAAATAGGCTGTAATATCCTTTTGATAATTTGCGTTAGGCTCGTTATAAATCATGCTGATCGGCTTTCTTTGGTGTGGAGAAACAAAATCCAGTTCTTTTGGATTTAGAAACGGCGAACCAATCAGACACGCTTGGAATGGTTTCGACGCCGGATGCAGTACCGTATCCGGGAAGTGACCCTTATCACAATCAATTCCAATATCGGCAGACCCATTGACAATCGCTTGATTAATGTCATCCGACGGGAGCGAGTTGATAATAAGGCGTACATTGGGTGCGTCATGTAAAATCGCTTTGATAATGGGTTGCATGATATAAATAAAAATAGAGTCTGGTGCAACGAGCCGCAAGGTGCCCGTGATCTGCGATATATCTTTTTTATAATTGCTGATTTGTTCTGCATTTTGCAGGATAGTTTCAATAAAAGGCATGATTTCTTTTCCTGCCTGAGTAAGCTCCATTTTTCGTCCAACTTTTTCAAATAGCCTCATTGACAATTCACCCTCTAACTGCCTCATTTGAGATGTTACGGTAGAAGGGGCATAGTTTAACTGTGTGGCCGCTTTCTGAAAACTGCCAGTTTCTATAATCGTTACCAAGGTAAAAAGATTTTTCGTGTCCATTACATCCTCCGAAATATACGAGAAAATCGAATTTAGTATTTTGAATAATTCGCTTATTTTGAATGTTCTTTGGTGCTATTATAACCTTAGCGGCGCAATATGACAAGAGTGTTGGGCGCTGATTTATAGAAAAACAATGGAGGAGCAAAATTATGGAGTTTCACTTTACAGATGAAGAACAGAAATTGATTGACCAAATTCACGAGTTTGCGGTCAACGAGGTTGCGCCTTTGGCTACGGAGCTTGACGAACAAGAGCGTTTCCCGTCTGAGGCACTCACAAGGCTGCGCGAGATGAATATGATGGGGGTTTGCTATCCGAAAGAAGTCGGCGGCGGCGGACATTCGTATTTGGCCTACATCGCTATGGTAGAGGAGTTGGCGAAATATTGCGCCACAACTTCAATCATGTTTGCCGCACACCATTCTCTCGGAGCCTATGCGCTTTCTGTACTTGGCACCCCGGAGCAGAAAGAAAAGTACCTTGCTCCGCTTTTGAAAGGGGAAAAGCTCGGCGCTTTTGGCGCGACGGAGCCGGGAGCAGGTTGTGATTTAGGCGGCCAGCGGACAAGAGCCGAGGATATGGGTGATCACTGGCTGCTGAACGGCTCTAAAATTTTTATCACAAATGGTTACTATGCCGATATTTATTTTATCAGCGCGGTAACTGATCCCAGCCAAAAAAGCAGAGGCATTTCCGCTTTTGTCGTGGAAAAGGGAACGCCCGGTTTCTCGTTTGGGAAAAAAGAAAAAAAGATGGGTATTCGTGGTTCCGCGACATATGAGTTGGTATTCGAGGACTGCAAAATACCAAAGGAGAACCTGCTTGGCGAGTTGGGGAAAGGCTTTAAGACGGCGCTTACAACATTAGACGGCGGCCGCATCAGCGTGGGGGCGCAGGCTGTCGGTATTGCTCAGGGGGCCATTGACTGTTGCAAAAAATATGTAACCGAACATATGCTGGGAGAACAGAGAATTTCCCAGTATCAATACACTCAATTTCAACTGGCTGATATGCAGACAAAAGTAGATGCGGCCCGTCTGCTTGTTCATCGTGCGGCACAAGCAAAGCAGAACAACGAATCGTTTGCACAATATGCCGCTATGGGCAAATTGTTTGCCTCTGAGACCGCTGTGGATGTAACTAGGCGTTGTATTGATCTGGTTGGGCTCGATGGCGTTTCAAGCAAATACCCATTTGAAAGATTTATGCGCGACTCGAAAATCACAGAAATTTATGAAGGCACAAGCGAAGTTCAGCGTATGGTTATTTCTTCTGCTATGGGAATTAAATAAGGCGGATAATCTCCCCACATTAGCCTCAACACTTCAGGACATTTTGTCCCGAAGTATCAGGAATATTAAACAGAAAGGAGGGCTACTCTATGAACGCGGAGCAGAGAGTTTTGATAATAGATAGCGATTTGAAAAACTGCAAAGCCATCAAATATGCCTTGACTGAATACGGCATCGGTGCTTATTACACCCTGTCTGTGATAGACGGCATCGAGCGCCTTACCCGCCATAACTACGAGCTTGTGATCCTGGACATCTCCCTGTCGGAAACGGACGGGCTCCAACTGCTCCGGTTCATGCGGCAAATGAAAAATATGCCGATCCTGGTGCTGTCCTTTCAGGGCGGCATTGAGCACAGGGCGCGGGCTTATGAAATGGGGGCGGATGATTTCATACAAAAGCCTTTGGAGCTCCAGGAGTGTCTGCTCCGGGCCCAGGCCCTGCTCCGGCGCTATAACGCCGCCGCTCCGCCCCTGCCCGGCCAGCGGTGCTATACCATCGTCACGTTTGAAAACCTGTTGATCGATCCCCTTACCCGCCGCGTGGTCTACAATGGGCGGGAATTGGATTTGCCCCGCCGGGAGTTTGATCTGCTGTATGTGCTGTCCTCACAGGCAGGGAGGGTACTGACCCATGAACAACTGCGCTACTATGTATGGGGCGACGATTTTGTGGGCGACGAAGCCAACGCAATACCCGTTAGTGTGAGCCGCCTGCGGCAAAAACTGGACGGCGGGGAGTGCATTGAAAACGTCCGCGGCGTGGGCTATCGCTTTGTAGACCCCAAACGAAAAAAAGAATAATTTGTATCAATTAGGGCCCGGCTGTCAACATAGCCGGGCTTTTCTCATATCCTGCCGTAAGCTGCGGTATTTGTTATTTTGTGGTAAGGCTCCAGTAATTCTACCGAAAATCTAGTGTTTTATACTCTCCCCAAAACGGGGGGAGGCACTGGAATTGGCCGGAATATGGAAACCAAAAGGAAAAAATCAATATGAGTTAATATCGGCCAGCGCCGCTTTCCCCTGGGGAGAGCGGCGTTTTTTTGTCCGACTTATTTCGGGCGTGTTCTGCGGCAATCGCGGCAAGGCTCCCACTTCGAGACAAAATGTCCAGAGGTGCGGGACGGCTCCCCATGCGTGCCGCTCCCCGCCCGTTCTCCATTTTCGATCCGCGTAAACCCTAATCAATCGAAAATGGAGGATGTAAAAATGACCATCAATCTGCGTGAGTTTTTCTATTGGTACGTTACCGATGAATACATAGAGGTTTCTGAGGAAGTGCTGGCGGTGCTCCGCTCCGACAAGCGGTATGAGGAGCGGCACTATGAGCGGCAAAAGCGCAATAAGGCAAACTATTCCCTGGATGCGGGGGACGGCATCGAAAACCGCATTGTGGAGTTTGAGCCCTCGGCCCATGAGCTCCTGGAGCGCAAGGAGCGGTTTATGCGCCTGTGCCGGGCCCTTAATTCCCTGCCTGACACCCAGGCCCGGAGGATCGACGCGCATATCATTCTTGGAAAGCCCCTGCGGGAGATTGCCGCCGCCGAGGGCGTGAGCATTAACGCGGTGAGCCTTTCCGTCAAGCTCGGACTGGAGAACATGAAAAAGTATATGAAAAACTTTTAATTCCAGACTTGAAAAAGGGCCCGAAAGTCCAGTTGATTATTAGAAAGAGGTTTTACCTCTTTCTCCACAACGGAACGGCGGCGGCCCTGAGCACACGGGGAGCCGGGCGGCGGGTGCGCGGGGACTTCCTCTCCACGGAGGGACGAGCGGTAAACACCAGCGCCGCAAGCGGGACGGGCTATCCCACGGCCACGATCCGAACCTGGGACAAGCTGGCCGCTGTCCCCTCCGGGCTGAACCGTTCCGATTGTGCGGGGAGTGCCGCGCCGCTATTTGCTGTCTTATGACGGGCCAAAAACACCAGCGCGGTGCTCCTATCATTTTTCGAGGAGGTTACATCATGCAGTACGATCCTGAACTGGCGGCCCTGCTTACCCAGGGACTGGAGCGAGGGCGCGTGTCGCGGCTATATCATTCTGGCGATGGAAAACTGTGGTTTCAAGCCCGCCGACATTCAGCGGGTGATGTTGGAACTCCACGAGGTTTTTGACTACGCCACCACAGGCGAGGCCGAGGCCCACTATCAGAAAAGCGTGTATTGACTTCGAGACATTTTGTCCAGAAGTGGAACAAGCCGAAAGGCCAGCACTTATGCGGTGCTGGCCTTTCGGCGTATGTGTAACAGCCCTGTGATTATGGGAGGGATTTTATGATGCAGGCGCAAGTGAAATATGAAAGTGAAGTAAAAACCGCCGCTTTCGGGGAGCGGACAATCACCATTCAAAACCTGACCCCCGTTCTTCCCCCGAAAGAACGGGATAAGCGCAAACGGGAAATTGAACAGAGCCTTTTTGACGTGTTCAGCAAGTACGCCACCGGGCGGCGGGGATAGCCTTTCATCGGCATCCTTGTTGAAAGGGGCCGGCAGAGGTATAATATACTTGTAGGTTGGCTCCTGTTCCAACGGAAAAGGAGCTAATTATGGATAATAGAATAGACGCGATTTACGGCAGACAATCCATCGACAAAAAGGACAGTATCAGCATTGAAAGCCAGTTTGAATTTTGCCGGTACGAATTAAAAGGCGGTGAGGGCAAGGAATATAAAGACAAAGGATATTCGGGCAAAAACATTGACCGTCCCGACTTCCAGAGACTTTTAGGGGATATTAAGGCCGGGCTGATTAAGCGGGTAGTCGTTTACAAGCTGGACAGGATCAGCCGCTCCATAGTGGACTTTGCAAAGCTCATGGAAATATTCAAGCAGTACAATGTGGAGTTTGTTTCCTGCACGGAAAAGTTTGATACCTCAACCCCAATGGGCCGGGCGATGCTCAACATCTGTATTGTGTTCGCGCAACTGGAACGCGAGAGCATTCAAATGCGTGTAACGGACGCCTTTTATTCCCGGTGTGCCAAAGGCTACTATATGCGGGGCCGGGCGGCTTACGGTTTTGACCTAGAGCCCATCGTCATGGACGGGATCAAGACAAAAAAGCTGGTGGAAAATGCGGAAATGGACTATGTTGAAATGATGTTTGAAATGTACGCAGAGCCGGAGAGCTCATACGGTGATATTACCCGGTACTTCACCACGCAGAACATTCTGGTGTATGGAAAAACGCTCAAGCGCGGATTTTTGGGCCAGCTTTTACGAAACCCGGTTTACGTCCAGGCCGATATGGATATATACGAATACTTCAAGGCCCAGGGCGTGAAAATCGAAAGCCCGCCGGAACTGTTCACGGGTGATTATGGGTGCTATTTGTATCAGGGCCGGGAGGGTGAGGAGCCGATCCTCGTCATAGCACCCCACAAGGGCCGCATCCCGTCGGGGCTCTGGCTGGCCGTCCAGCGCAAGCTGTCACAAAACACCACGTTCCAGAATGGGCGCAAGTGCCATAATACATGGCTGGCCGGGAAAATCAAGTGCGGCTGTTGTGGGTACGCCCTCACGAGCCAGAACGCGGCGAACGGCGTTACATACCTGCATTGTAAACAACGCTCGGAAAATAAAGGCTGTCAAGGCGCGGGCACTCTGACAAAACAAGTGCTTGAACAAGCCGTGTATGAGGAATTGGTTAAGAAAATGCGGGTATTCCAAACGCTGAAAGGCGGCAAAACTGCAAGCTACAATCCGAAACTGACCGCCGCCCGCGCCGCGCTTGCCAAAACCGAAAGCGAGATTGAAAAACTGCTTGATACGCTTTCCGGCGCAAATCCCACCTTGCTACAATACGCAAACAGCCGCATTGAGGAATTGGACGGGCAACGGCAAGCCCAGGCGAAACTGGTGGCCGACCTTACCGCTAATTCCGTTTCTTCCTCTCAGGTTGAAAGCATAAGCGGCTATCTGCGGGACTGGGAGTCCGTTGACTTTGACGACAAGCGCCGGGTGCTTGACACTCTTGTTTCACAAGTGCGGGCCACAAGTGAGCAAGTTGTGATACATTGGAAACTTTGATTTTTTCTCACTTTGCATTATACCATTGTCAAGAACACTTTATTGAAATACAGATACAACCGCTGGATTATGCAATCGCTCTGAAAAAGGCGCACGCTATCGGTCAACGGCCGATGCTATTCACGTATCAGCACGTACGCGTGCCCGATCTGCAGATCATCCGCAATCTGCTTGATTTTGAGTTTGATCATATCATCTATGAGGATACCTACGATCTGACCATTCTGCTGTCGCATGCCGATGCGGAAGTGGTGGTCGGCGCGTCGCAGGTCGCATCCTTGGCTCAGAACTGCGGAAAAGAAAGCGTACTGCTCTATCCCGGCGTCAGCACGGTGGAAGACGCCATCCGGCGCTGCCGGTCCATGCTCATCAATATGCGCTATGCGGTGCTCGAGCAGGAGATCTACCACGCGATCGTGCAAAACAGTCCGACCGGCATCATTTGCATCAACGACAAGGACAAGGTGATTCTGTACAACCCTGCCGCCGAAGCGCTGACGCACGTGCCGCATGAGCAGATCCACCGCCGGCACAGTCAAGCGCTCTTTCCTTGGGCGCAGTTGCAGTCCATGCTGACCGATCACAACGGCAAACGAACGCAAAAGCTGATGTTCGGCGATCGGCCGGTCGAGGTCTCGTCGCATAAGATCGAAGCGAATGGCCGGGTGGTCGGTGCGCTGGCCCTACTGGCGCCGCAGCGGATCATTGTCCAGTCCACACAGCCGCCTCCCGCCGTCTATCCGCCGCAGCAGACCCGCTATCATTTCGACAGCATTCGATCGTCCTCGGAGAATATGCGCGTTGTAGTCGCACAGGCCAAGCTATATTCTAAGCTTGAAGATCCGTGCGTTATCATCGGCGAGCCCGGTGCGGGCAAGTCGATGTTTGCGCATTGCATGCACGCCTATTACCATGCGCAGGATGCGCCGTTCTACAGAGTCAACTGCTCTGTCATTCCGGATCGTCAAGCCATGCAGTATCTTATGGGGCGAGAAGACGACCGCGGCACCGTACTGCACCGCGGCCTGTTCGAGCTCAGCCGCGAGGGCACGCTCGTACTCGAGCAGTTGTGGAATGCGCCGGCAGCCGTCTTGCACAGTCTCGCTCTTGTCCTGCGGGACAGACAGTATCTGCGTTTGGGTGGCATACAGCCCATTTTGGGTATCCCCCGCATCCTTACGCTGGTCAATGCGCAGGAATGGTCTAGGCTGCGCCAATGCATTCCCGAAGAACTGTACTTTTTGCTCACTCGGTTAACGCTCCGGCTGCCGCCGCTACGGGAACGGACGCAAGATATCCCTCTCTTGTTTGAGGACATGCTGCAGGATATGATGCTGATGCCCTCCAAGCCCTATCATCTGCCCAAAAAGCTATACACCATTCTTGGCAGCTATTCTTGGCCGGGCAATGCGCAGGAACTGTCCAACATAGCACGACGGTTTTCTATTTTTCTGGAACAAAACGCAAACGCTCGGCCAATTACGCAGCATAACGCATTGGTCGATGCGATCGGGCGGGACGAGTTGCTTGCAGATATCTTTGCTCAATACGGCCCACTGGCCGATGTGTTTAAAAATCCGACTCGGCTTCGCTCGCTCATCGAATTGCTAAAAGCGGTATTCTTTTTTAAAAACGACGATATCGCGCGAATCTTTGACATCAGCCGTACAACGCTGTGGCGGCTGTGCCAGCAGGATAACAAACCATGTCCGCCGGATCGGGATACCGGCAGCGCGCAACCGGATCCATAGTATCAAAAAGCCCCATTCTTTGCGCCGATGCACAAAGAATGGGGTTATCGTTTTCTAGGGGGCTATGCGTTATTTCGCGTTATTTTTAGGCGGCTGCATTTCGGGCGGGACTAGATCGCCGCCGTCCATGCGGGGCTGCGGCGGCGTCCACGGTTTTTCAGGGGGACGAACGCCGAAAGCCGGATTGAACGGATAATAGTTTTTCGCGTCCAAATTATCTTGAACGACTCTGAGAGCGTCGCCAAACCGCTGGAAATGCACGACATGACGCTCCACGGCGTGCCCGATGCGAACTGCGGGTAAATGCCGGTGGTGTGGTCGACAAAGTAGGCGTCGAAGCCGCCTTCCTTGATCTGTTCAGGCGTCAGGTTGCGCGTCAGCTGGTAAACAATCGCCGCAATCATTTCGAGATGTGCAAGCGCATTTGGAGCAGGCGTGAACTGAAATAGGAAGGTGTTGCGGCCATTACCGACCTGAAGGGCCGCCTCTCGCACGCGAGGCGCGCGTTGCTTCGCTGCCCTTGCCGACTACTGCGGCGGTTTTCTGCGCCCACACACGGTGGGAATCTTGTAAGTTGTGAACGCAACAGCGAAAGCCAGTACAGCGCCCGACACGGCGCTGTACTGGCTTTGCTTTTTACCTATTCTGCGGCGGCAGCCCACCGCCGGTTTTGCGGAGCTCCAGATCGAGCGCGGCCGCGGCGTGCGCCCAGCTGATTTGTCCCGCCCCCTCCTGCGCGGCGAGAATTGCCGCCAGACCGGCCGCGGAGCGGATGCGGGCGGGGCTGAGCGAGGCTAAAGACGCGAGCTTTTGGCAATCTACATCCGCAGCCTGCCTTCCCGCGGGCAGATACCGCCGCCAAAGCAGCGCGCGGTGCGCTTCGTCCGGCATGGAGAAACGGACGACCGCCTGCAAACGGCGCGCGAACGCATCGTCAAAATTTTGCAGCAGATTGGTCGCAAGCACGGCGACCCCTTGATACTGCTCCAATCGCTGCAGTAAATAGGCGGTGGACAGATTGGCGAAGCGGTCGTTTGAGGACGCAACCTCCGTCCGTTTAGCAAAAAGCGCGTCCGCTTCGTCGATGAACAGCAGACAGTGATCGGCCTCCGCCGTTTGAAAAATTACGTTTAAATGCTTTTCCGTTTCACCGACATACTTATCCTCTACCTGTGAAAGATCCACGGTCATCATCGGCAGGCCCGCTTCCGCTGCCAGCAGCGAAGCCGCAAAGGTCTTGCCCGTGCCCGACGGCCCATGAAACAGAAAGACCGTGCTGCCGGACTGCTCCACGCCCCATTGCGCGCGCAGGCTTTGCCACCCGGCGGCTTCAAACGCCAGCAGCCGCAGTTCGCTGCAAACGGATTGTTCCCCGATCCAGTCCGTGGTTTTCGCGCCCTCGGGCGGGCGCTGTACCGTAAAGCCCGCTCCGCTGCGCATGCTCATGTGCCGCTGCACCAAAGACGGACCGACATCCCGCCCCGCTGCCGCACGCTGCGCGCGCCGCGCCTGTGCGGTCAGCCGTCCGATCGAGTAGCGGTGGCGCATGCCGAACGCACGCGCGGTCGCGCCGGGCCAGAACGGGAAACACCATGCCCAAGCCTCGGCGCTCTCTTCCGCGGTCAGGCAGGAGGGCACCGCGACCACCGGCGCTTCCATGTCCAGCGGCAGCGCTTCGCCTTCCTCGCACAGCACCGCGCAGCGCACCCGCCAACGCCGCGCAAGCCGCCGCAAACGATCCTGAAACGATGCGCGTTCCGCCCCCGCCGATATTCCGAGCACCGCGTTTTTCATCACGCCGCTCAGTACAAGCAGGCTGCCGGTTTCGTCCTCCCCCTCCGGCGCGATTTGATTGAGGTCCGCCAAGATAAGCGGTTCGCCGCGCGCGGCGCACGCGCGGTGCAGCAGCGTGCGTTTGCCGGAGCCGGGCGGGCCGGAGATATACACGACCGGCGCGTCCAGCTTTGCCCGCACTTCTTCCAGCGCCGCCCGCTGTACCGCGGCGCAAGGCGGCGCTTCAAGCGGCTGCGGCGCGCAGCCATCTATCACCGGGACCGCCCCGGTTATCAGCAGCGCTGCGACCGCGCTTTTCAGCCGAAGCGGCGCATCCAGCCACCAGCCCTGCCGTTCCGGCGGAGCGAACAGCAGGCGATACGCCTGCATATCGGGCGCGAATTGGCGCGCCGCGCCGAAATCGACCGTACGCAGGCGCGAATACAGCGTCAGCGCGCCGTTTATATCCGGATCGCACCCATACCGCAGCCGGTGGGAAAGCCGCAGACCGCCGTCCAGCTCCATACACAGCGCGCAAACCACGGTGAAAAACAGCTCCTCCGAAAGCCCCGCCGCTTCACGCAGCCGAATCAGCGGAAGCGACGGGTCCGCCGCCTGCTGGTACGCACAAATCTGCTCGTACGCCGCTTGGAGCTCCCGCCCCGCTTCGGGCGCTTCATCCAGCGCCTGAAACAGCGCCAAATAATCCGCTAGCAGCTCGTTTTGCCGCCGATAGCCCTGCATGACGCTTTCCTCCTATCCCATGCGCGCCGTACCGCCCAGCGCATCCTGATCCAGCGCGGCCGGCGGCGTTTTTTGCTCCGGCACAACCAGCGAAAACGCGACGCCGAGCGGCTGCACCCGCCGGAGCAACCCCACGAGCCACGCGCGCGGCAAATCAACCGGCCGTTTAAAAATGATTTGAAGCCGCCGCTCGCCCGGCCGGTCCCGCGTGGGCTCGGGCCGCAGCTCCGGCAGTTCGCCCGTGACGAGCCACAGCAGCGTGCGATAATACCGCGCCGTACCTTTGCGCCGGTTCAGCTCCGCCGCCGACCGCACCAGCCGCCGCAGCGTTTGATCGGGCAGAACGGCGCCGTGCGGCACTAACAGCCAATCGGCCAAGCGGTCGAGATCCTCCCTGCCGCACCGGGCAGGATCGAGCCGCTCGGCGAAACGGCCGATCTGTTCCTCCCGTTCCAAATATAAATCCTCAAACACCGCGAAATAGCGTTCCAGCAAATCGTACCCTTGATATACCGCGGGCAAATAGCCGGCAAAGCTTTGTTTGGGATAGGACGCGCGCCAGCCATGCAGCGTACCGCCGGATTTTGCCGCGCGCCGGAACACGCCGCAGATCCGGCAGTAACGCCCGCGCATCGGCGGCACGGTATTTTCCGGCGCGAATAAAAGCGCGCGCGCACCGGTGCGCCGCACCCCGCCCTGCTGCATGATCTGCGCGGGCACCTCGCGCAGCGGCGCCGTATCCAGCGCGAGGCAAGCGGACCGCCGGTCGCTGACAAGGGCGTACATATCCATTTGCGCGAACCCTTCGGCTTCCCAAACGAACCGGCTCCACTCCATTCCCGCCGCGCCGCTGTCCAGCACCCCGGTCAGGTAATACGCCTGTTCCGCTTCGCAAAGGAGGCCGTGCACGCCCCGATCCGTAAAGCCCTCGATTTTGCCGGAACGCCCCGCCGCCCGGTCGGAGCGCTGTTCCCGTTTGGCCTGCACGTTCATCCCTCCTCGATCTCGCAAGCGCCCAACCTGCAAACCACATCGGGCGCGGTCTCCACCCTGCCGCCATATGCGCGGCCCAAAGCGCCGTCACGCGGCGTGATCGCGACCGCGTCGATCCGCTCCACCCCGCCGGCCGCTTCCAAGGCGTGAACCAGCGCCGCCTGTTCCAGCGTGCCGCCAATGGGCGTGCGCGCAATCCAGTCGCCCGCCGCCTGCCGCAGCGCTTGCTTTTGCGCGGACGTCCCCGCCGCCACGCACATGCGCAGATCAACCGTTAATACACGCGGCGCGCTGATTTGCACCCGCGTACCAAGCACCATGCGCGGCGCGAGGTACCGCCGCACGCGCTCGACGTCCACCGCGCCGTTTACAGCTTCCACCACGGCGCACACCGTATGATCCGCCGCTTCATAGGCGCGCGCCCGCCGCACCGCAGCCCCCGGCGCGCGCAGAAGCAGCCGCTCGATATCCGCAGCCGTGACCGCGCGGAGCGGCTGCTCCAGCGCTTTCAGCCGCGCTTGCAGCGCCTCCCGCACGGTTCCGGCGTTTCGGCCGCCGCAAGCGTCCTTGACCAGCGTGCCCCGCGCGCCGTCCGCGCCAGTCAGCGCGGCGCCCGCGGGCAGGTTGCCCGCCGCGCCCAAGCTGCGCCGCAGGACAAGCGGGCGCAGTCCGTGCCGTCTGGCCGGCGGGATCAAAAAATCGCGCCCGTCGCCCAGCACCAGCGCATGGCGCAGCGGATCATACCGGCAGCCCGGCCCGGTCGGCTGATCGGTCTGGACGGGCGGGTCGAGCGGCAGTTCGCGCCAGCCGGTTTCGCCTTCCGCCACGAGCAGACGCAGGCCGGCCGGTAAAACGTCCTTTTCAAGCTGTATGATTTGCCCCGCCGCGCCGTCCGTTTGCCAGACCGTCGGTTCCGCGCACCGCCGCACGCGGCATACGCCGCCCTGCCACGGAAGGGCTTCCCAATCCGCGCCGCCGTAGTCCGCTTCGCAGGTCGCTTCGGTGCGGCACTGGGTGACCGGCACCAGCGCGGCTTCGCCGCGCAAGGTCAGCGCCGCATCGGTTTCAAAGGGGATTTCTCCGGCATAAAACAGCGTGCCGCGCGACAAAACCCCGCACCGCCCGGCGCTGTCCAGCCGCATAACGCCGTGTGCGGCGCGCGCGGCGGTAAGCCGCCCGCCAAGCAGCCGCAGCAGGCAAAGCCGGTGCTCCTCCGTGATCCGGTCGATGTAAAAGCGCTGCATGTCAATCAGCCACGCCATGGTTTCGGCAAACGTAACCGTGGGCGACGCGGCATATGCGTCCGTCCAGCCGGGCACCCGCGCGGACACGCCCTGTACCAGCGCCTGATAAAGCGCGTCATATCCCCCTTCGTCCAGACCGATCGGTTCCGGCATTTACTCCGCCCCTTTCTCTTCGCAGCGCTGCGCGTACAGCTCGCCCGCCGCGACCGCGCACCACGTTTGCCCGGCCACGGGCTCCTCCGCAAACAGGCGGCAGGTCTCGACCCAGCCGCCCGCCTTGCGCAGCGCTTGATCGAGCCGATCGGCCACCTGTCTTTCCGTGGGACGAACGCCAAGCGGCCACCCGCGGCCTCCGCCGCCCGTCAACGGATCGAGGTAAGCCTCAAACGCTTGTTGCAGCCCGGCTTCCGCCATGGGCCAGTCCTGCGGCGCGATGCCCGCGACCGAGACCGCCGCGCAAACCTTCGCTTGATCCGGTTCGGTGATCTCCACCCGCCCTACGCCAAGCGGCAAGCGATCCTTTAAAAACCGCTCCATCCGTTCCCGGACCTGCTCAAACGCCGTCTGCCTGTTATCGCACAGCAGCACGGCAACGCGCAGCGCGCCCAAATCCGTATGGCCGCAGGCTACAAAAGCAACCTCTCGAAACGCATCGCACAGCAGGATGGACACATCCTCCGCCGTAACGGCGCGAAATTGGTGGTGCAGCCCATGCCCGGCCCGCCGCCGCGCCTGTTCATCCGTTTCAGGCGGCGTATCGCCGCCAAACGCGCCCAGTATAACGGCCCCCGCGAGGCCTTCCACCTGCTCCCACGGTTGCAGCGCGCCCGCCGGTACGTCGCCCATCTGCTCCGCCCTAGCCCATACCGCGTGGCTGTACAGCGCGCCCCGCGTTTGCGGCGGATTCCACACGCGCAGCCAAAAGCCGCTTTCGCCAAAGTGCCGCGACCGTGCAAACGCCGCCGGAAAGGACGGCGTGATCGTGCCGGTGCGCCACAGGCCGCCGGTCCCGTCCGTCAGGGCAAGGGGACGAAAGCCGCCGTCCGCCAAGCCATACTCCCATTGCGGTGTGGAGCACGCTTCCTCGGCCGCGTCCTCCACGCGCCACAAAAGCTGTATGGGGTCGGCGCACGCAAGCTTCCAGTACATGACCGGCGGCCGGGTCGCGGTCAAGCCGTCCAGCGCGCCGTCGCCGTCAAGGCGTGTTTCTCTCGGCTCAAGCGGCGCTTCCCCCGCGCGGAAGGTCAGCCCCCGCACGCGCGGCACCATTTGCCGGCAGGGCAACCCATAGCAATCGTCCGCTCGTTTCAGGCGCAGACGCAGCCAAAACGCGTTTCGCCCCTGCCATTCGATCCGTTCCCAATCCTTGGGCGCCGCAAACTTCAGGCGCGCCCGTTCCGCGCCGGCCTGCGCAAACAGGCCCGTTTGCCGCTCGCAGCCGGGCAGGGCCGTCCAGACCTGCCCGTTCCAATACTCCCACACCACTTGCTGCGGTACGGCATGGTACACGGGCGGCTTATACGGCTCGGGCATGCGGCGCATGACCAGCCGGTATTCCGGCTCCGTTTGATCGAGCAGCTCCATGCCGAACGCCCGTTCCGACAGCGTAAGGGCAAAGCCCGCTTCGATCACCGACGATACGCGCCCAAACAGCGTATCGCACGCCAGATAGCAGCAGCTTTCCAGCTGGAGCCGGTCGCCGAACGGCATGAAATCATCCCCGTCCGCCGGGTTCTCTTCCACCAGCACCGCGTCCGGCGGGCGCTCGCAAGCCGGAAGCACGGCCGCGCACGCTTCGGCGGACACGCGAAAGCCGGCCGGTATTTTTCCCTCCACGATTATTTCCCCGGCATGGCCCGCGTTAAGATCGGCCGGCGTCAGGCAAACGCACCCCTCTTCCGGTTTGGCCAAAAGCGTTTCCGTGCCTTCCGCGCTTTGCAGCGTCCATTCGCATGGTTCGCCGCAGACCGGCGCGGGACGCAGCAGAAAGGGCGCGCCCGTGAAAAAACCGTCCGCAAACACAGCGCGCCACACCGTCTGCCGATACTGCCCCGCCGCGCGGTCCCCGGGGCAAAGGGACGGAAAAGAGCCGTCCTCCGTGGCCGGTACCGTAAGCCGCAGGCTTTTCGCGGGCTCGACCAGCTCGATCCGCTCGATCCGGTTGGCCGATAGGCACACCGCACGGGCGGTCTCCACCGTGCCGCCCGTTTCGGCAACAAAGCGCGTGCCGGCGGGAAGCACGCGCGGCGGCGCGTCCGGCGCGGGCAAAAGCCGCACCCAGCCGCACGCGGGCCGTCCCGGTTGGTTTTCGCCCGCGAGCATATCCAGAAAAACGGCGCGGTGCTTTTCCATCATGCGCCCTATGAGCGCTTCCGTGCGCTCGAAAAGCGGCGCGGAAGCTTCCAGCAGCGCCCGCGCGGGGTCGCTCTCCCCCGCGTCAGCCGGCCAGTCCGGCAAATACGAGCGGAGGAGCGCGTGCAAATCCTGTTCTCCGTTCATGGTCACGCCTCCCCGCTTAGCGCCACGTCCAGCCGGTCGGGCGCGCCCGTGGCGCGGACGACATAGCGGATATCCATCCGCAGCCGGCCCGCGCGAAGGCCGCCCGTGTCGGCTTCGACTTCCAGCTCGCGGATGCGCGGCTCCCACCGCGTCAGCGCGCCGACGACCTCCTGCTTCAAAAGCTGGCGCGTCGTTTCGTTCATCGGCTCAAACAGGTACTGCCGTATACGGCTGCCGAATTCCGGCCGCATCGGCCGTTCGCCCACGTTTGTCAGCAGGATCAGACGCACCGACTGGCGGATCTGCTCGGCCTCGTCCGTTTCCGCGAAGCCGGCTGCCGCGTCGAGCCGCGGCGGAAATTTGATCTCCTGCGCCATGCCGCCATCCTCCTCACTTGATCTTGACCAGATTGCCGTCCAGCGACGCGATGCCGTTTGCCTTGAGCGAAAGATTGACCTTTGCCTCCACCTTGGTCTGGCTGCCGCTGAGCGTCACGTTAGCGCCCTCTATCGCGGCCTTCTGCTTACCGTTGAGCGCGATCGAATCGGTTTTCACGGTGAATTTGCCGCCGGAAAGCTCGATGCCGTCGGTATGGATCGTCAGCTTGTTTCTGCCGACCGCCAGCTCGATCCCCTTTTCCGCGCAAACCGATATCTTTTGATCCTTTTCGCTGATCTCGATCACGTTCTTGCCGCCTTTTCCCGTCACGCGCACCGTGTTCGCCTTGTCGGACAGCGTCAGGCGCAAACCGCCCGGCGTTTCCACTGAAAGGGACTTTTGTCCGGCGTCCTCGTCCCACGCAAGGCCCGCGCCGCTGTTCGTATGCAGCCGCTTTACCGCGTTTCCCTTTTTGCCGCACTGCTGCGCCAAGGTACCGGCGGGGTCGTTCAGGCTGCCGAGCACCACCGGCCGCCGCTCGGCCCCCATCCAGCCGACCAGCACGCGCGCGCCCTTTTCCGGCAGCAGAAAGCTGCCGTCCTTCGGGCCGCCCGGCAGCTGCAAGACCTCCACGCCCTCCAGCACGTCCTTGCCCTCCGGCATGAAGGGCAGGCGCACGCGCACCAGCCCCTTGTCCTTTTCCTCGCCCGAGGCTTCGATCACGCCGATCTCAAACGCGGCGGCCCCAAACGGCGTATCCCATTCGCTCAAGATTTCCCACTCCTTCCGCTTAAAGCAGCCGGAACCGGCACGCCGTGCGATAGCCGCCCGCTTCCAGCGTGTGCACGGTCTCCAGCAGCATCGCGCTGCCGCCCAGCCCGGCGCCGCGCACGGTCACCGCCGCGCCGGGCAATAATTCGGGCAGGCCCACGCCCTCGGAAGAGCCGGTGGCATATTCCTTTTCATGCTCGCGCATGCGGGCCTCGGCTTCGGCGCGCAGGGTCTCCGGCGTGCTCGCCCCGGCAAGGGGCAGGCACTCGCCCTCCGGCGGCAGGCGGCCGGATAGGCTCCGGCCCGCGTGCGGGGTCTTGGCGCCGCGCTTTACCTCGGCCTTGACCCGCTCGCCCTTTGGGTTCGCGCCCGCGACCTGCACGCGCCCCACCAGCTTGTCCATGGAATAATGCAGCGAAAGCGTATCGGCCGCGTCGCCCCATTCCAGCGCGGCGACGGGCGCGCCCGCCGGTTCATCCTCCCGGAAATGCGTTTCGCCGCCCGCGCAGTAAAACAAAAAATGCTGCCGCCGCGCGATCCGGCACAGCATCTCGCAGTCGCTCCAGCCATCCCATAGCATCTCGGTATCGCGCGAAGCCGGGATGGAAGCGGTCTTCTTTTTGCCCAGCGCGCCCCGGTAGGCCGCGCGGCCCAGTATCTCGCTCACCAGCTTGCTCTGCTTGCCGCCGCTGGCAAAGCAGCGCACCGGGCGCATCAGTCCCTTGGCGTCCAGACAGTCCAGCTGTATCCGAAGGGGCGCTTGCTCCCAGCGCGGCCCCATCTCGTAGGCAACGCCGCTGAGGTAGCCCAAAAACACCTGCTTTACCCGCCCCGCGTAGCCGAGGGCGACGCTTACCGTTTCGCCCAGCTGCAACAGCTTGTCAAGCCGCCCGGTCAGATCGCTTTCGTGCGCGAGCTCGTCCAGCCGGATCCCGGCGTATCCCGCCGCTTCGCCGCAGCTCATTTCGATCCGTATCTCGGTCACCGTGAAAAGGCCGCTGTTCCACAGCTCCGTCCCGCCGATCTTCACCGAGGCCATGGGCAGGTCGAACCCGCCATAATGCTTTTTCAGTTCTTCAAAGGTCTGCATATCTGCCGGGCCCCCTTCGCGTCAGCCTTTTGTTCCGCACGTTGTCATCAGCCGCGGGTTGGCCAAATCCAGCTCCAACGCCACATCGCGCCACCCGGCCGCGCCGCTTGCCGTCCGCTGGGCGCGTTCCAGCACATCGCGCGCCGTTTGCGCCGCGCGCGCGGCCTCGTCGCCCGGCCCTTCGCGCAGATAATCGCCGTTATTGCCGCAGTAGCGCCCGTCTATCGCGATATCGGCCTCCGCCCGCACGGGCGTGCCGTTCGGCGCGAACATCGTATAGCTCACCTGCATACCGGCCAAAAAACCGTACACCTGAATCGTCGACCACGCAAAGCAGATCAGCTTGCGGTCGCCGGTTCCGGCGGCCGTGTGCGCTTGGTCGTTAAAGAAATAGTAGAACTTGCGCAGCTGGTCGCGCACGTCGCCGGTCGGCAGGTCAAGCCCCAAAATGGTATTGAAAAACAGCTTCGCCGAAAAGTGCAGCGAAGGCTTGTTGCCGAACAGGCGGCGGCGCGGCGCCTTATCCGCCGTGACAGAGGCGGCCGCGTCGTCCCCGATCGGCTCGGTGATCGAAATGGAGGACGGGTTGAACTGCACCGAAAAGTGCTGCTTCCAATCGGGCCTGCCCTGCTCGTCGCAGGAAAACACCTGCGCCTTTTCAAACGCCAGAATCGTGGGGTCCATCGCTTACTCCTTTCCGCGCAGCCGGTCGCGCGCGTGGCCGCGGGCCAGCTCGCGAAAGACGCGCTGAACGATATGCCGCATCTCCTGCTCGCTCAGGCGCGGCGCTTCGGGCGCATGGGCGCGGGGCGCGGACGAAGCCGCTTCGTCCCGCGTTTTCGCGCCGGCATCCGCCCGGATCGTTTCGCGCGTCTGCCGGTGATAGGAAAGCTTGAGCGTTTCCTTCTGACCCTGCAGCAGGCGAAGGGCGGGGTCGGCCCGCCTTCCCCCCGCGTCCGGAAGCCTCCCGCCGCCCAGCACCGCGGGCAGCAGCCGCGCGGCCGCCGTACCGCCCATGCCGCCCAGCATGTGATACGGCACCTCGCCCGCGTAAAACTGCGTGAGCAGATGCAGCGTGCTGCGCGCGCCGAGCAGCCGCCACAAAAGCTGACGCGTTTGCGTGGGCCGGGTGTGGTAATAGCGCTGTTCCTCCTCGATCATGCGGCGGAACAGTTGGCTGAACGCGGGGGCGAGCACCCGTACGGTGCGCGCCGCCGCCGCGGGCCGAAACAGGGCGCGCCATTCGCCGCGCGCCTGCCGCTGCGCCGCGCGCAGCACCACGGGCACCAGAAGCGTGGAATGCCAAAGCGATATCTGCGCGCCGCGCCGAAACGGGCGCGTACACCACGCTGAGCTGCCGCACCTGCCGCGTCAGCACGGTTTGGGACACGTGCAGCACATGGGTATGGGTCACGGCGGGCGGGCGGCGGGCGTGGCGCAGCGTCAGCCGCCGCATCTGCCCGGCCGCGCGCAACAGACCCGCGAGCGGCCGGACGCAGGTGCGCAGCCGCCGCCCCGCGCATACAAGGCGCATACCGCTCACACCTCCAAAAAGCTGGAATAGCTGATCTCAAACTGGTCGATCAGCAACCGGCTTTCCGCGGCGTGCAGTTCGCCCGGCTGCCAGCTCTTGACGATCGGATCGAGAAACGTATAGGTCTTAGCGGTTTGCCCCGCGCCGTCGAGTATCTGCACGATGAGCGGCGTCACCAGCGCCAGACCGACCTGATGGAACGGATGCGCCGCGCCCGCCGCCACGCCCTTTTCCATGGTGAGCGTCTTTTCCCCGCCGGGCCCTTTGGGGAACACGTGCAGCCGGTCGTTCACGCCGCCCTCGCGGTAGGTCTCCATCTCGATCTCGCGGCGAACGCCGGAAACGCGCTGAAAGCCCATTTCGATCCCGCCCGCGAACACACGAAACCGGCAGCCGGTCAGCAGCTCCGCCATTTTACGTTCCTCCCCTTACAGTTCAAATATGTTTTTGCTCTCGCCGCTGATCTCGCGGTTGATCCGGCCGATCTCATCGCAGATGCGGCGGCGGTCCAGATGGGACAGGGCCATCACCTGCTCCATCGACCAATGGAAGTAATAGCAGATGAAGGACATTTGGCGGTACAGCTCGTTCTTTCCGTACAGCCTCAGCCCATTTCGGTAAAATTTACGGTGTCGGTAAACTCCTTCCCGCAGTGCGGGCAGGTGACGTGGATGACCGGGTCCTCCGCGTCGTTGATCGTCTGGTACATGTTCTGCAAAAAATTCGCGTCCGCCGTGTAAAGCGCCCCGATCACCTCGGGCGTGACTACGGGCAGCGTGCCCAGACGCGTGACCACCCGGCTGAGCAGTATCACGGTCAGAAATTCGGGGTTTTGGCGCACGCGGGGATCGTTCATCGGCATGATCTCATCCGCCATGGTGGCAAGGCGCATCTCGCCGTCGCGGTGAATTTCGCCCTTTTCATCCACATAGCCGCGCGGCAGGCGGAAGGGATAAACGGTCTGTAATTCCATTTTTTATTCTCCTTACTTTTCCCGTGTCAGTCCTTCGTGCACCAGCTCCAAGCTTTCAATCGCCACCTCGTTGTTGGTCGCGTTGAAATCCGGCGCGGTGTACTTGGTCGGCCACGCGTCCGTCAGGCTCCACTTGGCCAGCTCGTCGCCGGTGTCGCTCAGCAGAGAAATGGTCACCGTTTTGCGGTTGATCGTGCCGTGCTCCACCTCCTTGGCCCAGTTGTACAAATCGGTCACCGCCGTTGTGCCCCACTTGAGCGTTACGTTGCCGTATTTGACCAGACCGGGCTGCTTGCCCGCGGTGTTCGCCTTAAAATTGCCCTCGCGGTATTCGATCGGGTCAATCGTCACGTCGGGCGCGCTCACCTCGGAAAAACCGCCGACCGACTTGCCGTCGATCGAAACATCGTAATTATATTTTTTAAACGGATAAATGCTTGCCATGTCCTCGCCCTCCCTTTACGCTTCTTCCATCTTCTGCGTGATGCGGAAGATGACAAATTCAGCCGGACGCACCGGCGCCACGCCGATCTCGCAGATCAGCCTGCCGTTCAGGATATCATCCTGCGTCATCGTGCTCGTACCCACGTTGACGTAGAACGCCTCGTCCGGGCTGCCGCCCGTCAAAGCGCCGTTTCGCCACTGCGTGGTCAAAAACGCGCGGATCGTGCTTTCCACGCGCGACCACAGCGTTTGGTCGTTCGGCTCGAACACCACCCAGCTGGTGTTCGCCTTGATCGAGCTTTCCAAGAAGATGAACAGGCGGCGCACGTTGATATACTTCCAGTTGCCGTCGCTCGACAGCGTGCGCGCGCCCCACACCCGAATGCCCTGCCCGGGCAGCGCGCGGATGAGGTTGACGCCCTTGGGATTGAGCTTGCCCTGCTCGGCCTCGTTATAGGTCACTTGCAGGCCGGTGCAGCCCGTTACGGTCTCGTTGGCGGGCGCCTTGTGCACGCCGCGCGTATGATCCACCCGCGCGTAGACCCCGGCGAGCGCGCCGGAGGGCGGAAAATACCGGTTCGCCTTGAGCAGCGGATCGAAAAATTGCAGCCAAGGATGGTACAGCGCCGCATAGCTGCTGTCGAACGCTTCGCGGTAGGTGGCCAGATCATCCACCGAAACAGCGCCAGAGGGGCAATCCAGCACCGTAAAGCAGCCGCCGCTGTTTTCGCACTGACTCACCATTTCCAGCAGCGTCCCCTGATCGGTGATGCCCGGCATGGCCATGATGTTCACATCGTTTATTTCCAAAAAGGCGCGCAGGCCGGTGCGCTTGCCCGGGCCGCCGTCCGTTCCCGTATAGGCGGATACCGCGGTAGTCGCGGGCGTTCCGTCGCTGCCGCCGGAAAGGAACTGCACGAGCGGGCTGCCGCCAACGACGGCTGTCAGCCATACGGCGCCTTGCGGCAATTCCTTCTTTTTGATGGTCTTGTTCGCCGCCGAGGCCGCGATCCATTTGGAAGCCTTGAGCACCTCGGGCAGCCACCTATCCGACGAAGCGGAAAGGGAAACGTTTTCGTATACTTCCTGCTCGCCGTCCGCCTGCACCGTCGCCCGATAGCCCAGCGCGTTCAGCGCCAGCTTGGGCACCGCCGCCGTATCCACCAGCTTACCGGCCGGCAGCGGCGTATCGACCTGCTCCGCGCCGTTCATCACCTGATAGGTCAGCGGCTCTTTCAGCGTGATCCAGTCGCCGCTTTTGGCGGCGACGATCGCGTCCGCCACCACGGGCGTCTCTTTTTGGTCGCTGCCCACAATGGTGCAGCCGAAGGTCACCGCGTCGCCCTCCGCGAACTGGGATGCGTTTTTCAGGCGCAGCTTTGCGCCGTTATCCTGCTGTTCCAGCACCGCGCTGCGGGATTTGGGCGCGGTTTCGAGCGTTAGCGAAAGGCTGTTTCCCGCGGCGCCGATGTCGCGCGCGGCAAAGGTCAGTTGTATCGTTTGCACGGGGTCGTCGTCCGTCTGCGGCTCCTCCCCCAGACAGATCGTGGCCGTGCCGGAAGCTGCCGCCGCGCCGTCGGGCTTTACGCGCATCACATAGCAGCTTGAGCCGCCGTTTGCAAAAAAGCGGTCCACCGCGTAGGGCAGAAAGCGCCGCTCGCCATAGGATTCCTCGGGCAGATAGCCGCCGAATACGCGCTGGTAATCGGCAAAGCTCGTCACCAGCACGGGCTTGCCGTCCACCGGTCCGCGCTCCGCCATGCCGATAAAGCCGCCGGTCGAGGTGCCCACGCCCTCCATCGCCTTGACGCCGGAATCGAACTCTTCCACATACACGCCGGGGGATAAGTATTCCGCCATTTTTATGCCTTCCTTTCCTGTCGATCCAGTTTTACTGGCTATTTACGGTTTGGTTCTCACAAAGTAACCTGCACCTGCCCGGGGCTGACGATCTGTATCACGCCGCCGTACGCGCACATCAGCTTGGCACCCGCGTCGATCGCCGGTTTGCCGCCGATCAGCACGTTTGGCTTGGGCGGCGCCCACGGCGCGGGGCAGACCGGCATGCAGGGCATCGGCGTGAGCACGCCGAGCGCCGCCGCCGTCGCCGCCGCGACCGCCGGGTTCGCCGGGCAAGAGCACATGCCGAACGGCGGAATGCCGGCGAGCGGCACGTTGTCCATCATCGCCGCGACGGGGCGGCCGCAGACGAACACCCGCGCCGTGGGCAGCACGTTGAACGGCGCCGGCGCCAAACCGAAGGAGCAGCGCAGCATAGCCCCTGTGACCACGGCTTGGCTCATCGGCCCGCCTCCTCTCTCCGTTTGCCATGCACCCGCACCTGCCGCACCGGGGGCAGCGGTTCGGGCTGGCGCAAATCGGCGTATACCGGCGCGGCGACCAAAAACACCGCCGGCTGCATCGGTTTTTGAAACGAACTCCACAGCTGCACCTTGGTGGCAAGCGGCAGCCGCGCAAAGGACAAGGCGACCGGCTCCTCCTGCTCCGCAAGGCAAAGCGAACGGTTCCCGTTCACCGCGGCCACCGCCGCGCTGAGCAGCGCGTGCGCCTCCGCCGGGTCGCGCCCGCCAAAGGCCTGCCCCTCGCTGCAAAAGAGCATGTAGGAAAGCGCGAAGGGCACGGGCGGCGGCACGCGCCGCCCCGCTTCCGTATAACGGAGCTGCGCGGGCGATACCTCGGTATGATCCTGCAAATCATACAGGAACACGCCCATGCGGCAATCGCCGCCGATCCCGGCGGGCGAGGCGAGCGCGATATCCTCCCGCGCGGCGAGCGGCCACGGGCTCAGTCCGTCGCGCAGCAGCGAAAGCAGCGCGCCGCTCACCCTTGCGAATTCATCCTTCATGCCGCGCCTCCTACTTCGATTTGCCCGGATGCGGCGGCTCGGCCTGCTTGATCACAAGGCGCGCGCCGCTGTACAAATACTCGGCGCTGTCGCCGAGAAACGAATATACGTAGCGGATCCCGCCCTGCTCAAAGGTGAGCCGCGCCGCGCGCGCGGCGGTTTTCGTGGGCGGGACGTCGTTGAATTTTATCACATGGTCGCCCGCCCGCTCGGTCTTATCGTTTAGTTCGCGCAGCACATGCTGCCGCTCATAGGGGAGCGCGTAGCCCGCGAAAAAGTCCCGCTCGTCCGGCAGCGTGTTCTTTTCCCACGCGCTCTCGCAGCCAGCCTCGCGCAAAGCGGCTTCGATATCGCCGCGCGTGGTCAGCCCCTGACAAAGCTCGGGCAGGCTGTCCGAAAGCAAGAGCACCTCGGTCACCGTCATTTGGTCTGTCTGCGTTTCCGGGTCCAGCTCCACGCTTTCGCCCGAAGCCGTGCCGGGCCACTGGGCCGCCTTGCGCTGGAATACCGGCGCGTCCTCTGTTAGGAACAGAACGTTCAGCGCACGGCTGCAAAAAGCGGTCTTATCCTTTGCCGTATAGATCTCGCACGGCGTTTGCAGCGCCGCGAGCGCGTCCGCGACGCTTCCGCCCAGAAAAGAGAGATAGTCCGGCCGGCCCGCGCGCACCCGGCCCTCATAGAGGGGCTGGCCCTCCGCGCCGTAAAAAACGCCCTCGCCTTCGGGCGCGCCCCGCCGGAACTCGCCCGCGTAGGCCGGGCGGCCGTTTTCCTCATACAGCGTGCCTACGCCGTGGTATAGCCCGGCCTCGAACGCGCCTTCGTATAAAACGCCGCCGGACTGCCGGTAGGCCACGCCGTGTCCCTGCCGCCGGCCCGCGTAAAAGCCGCCCTCGTATTCGGTCCCGCCATCGGCGCGGTACAAGGTGCCCTCGCCCTCGTAAACGCTGTTTTGAAAAGCGCCGCGATAGCGCAGCACGCCGTTTTGATAGGCCGCGCCGTATTGGTATTCATTTTGCGCAAGCGTGCCGCTGAATACCATTTGCCCCGCCCCGTCGTACACGACGCCCTCGCCCGTGCACAGGCCGTCCGCGATCGCGCCCTCGTACCGGATCACGCCGCGCGCGTCGCGGATGCGTCCCGTGCCGGTAAAGCCGCCCAGCGCCTTCGCGTCATACGCGAATACCGGGTAGGGTTGGGGCGATAAACGCGCCTTCGCATACCGGACCGCCGAGCCGCCGCACAGGCAGACGAGCACCGCGCACAGCGCCGCCAGCAAGACCGCGAGCGGGCGGTAAAGAAATACCGGGCCTATATGAAAGTAATCGTTTTTCCCCTGCGGGCCCCATCGGCGCACGGCGCATCGCCCCCTCTCTCATCCGCGGCGGCCAGCGTTTCCGTGCCGATCCGTTTGACCGGCGGGCCACGCCAGCCGTCGTGCCAGCGCAGCAGCGCGCCCACCGCGCACAAAAGCGCCAAAACGACCCCGAGCGCCAGCGCCCCCGCCGCCACGCGCGGCCAAACCGGCGGCGGCTTTGTTCTGGGCGCGGGCTCCGCGGCGCACCGCACCGCCGCGTCCAGCGCTTCCCGATCCGCGCAAGGCGGCAGCGCGCAGCCCAAAAGGTCTTGCACCTCCGCGCGCAGCGCGGCCATCCGGTCGCGGTCGGTCAGAGGCGGGCCGGGCCGCAGCTCGATATCGTATGCGGCAAACACCCCGCCCGCCGCGTCCGCCGCAAGGCGCCGCCCCTTGGCAAACAGCGGAAACAGCCGCCACACCAGCGCGTTCTGCCGGGTCAGCGCCAGCAGCGCCAAGCACAGCGCGCGGCGCTCCTCCAGCGGCCGCCCCTCGCACCATGCGCGCAGCGGCGCGCCCTCCCGATAGGGCAGCGCGTAATACAGCGCGCCGTCCCGCGTCATGGTGCGCGCGGGTTCGCCTTCCGCCAGCAGCACGCGCTGTAAGCCGCGCTGCTTGGTGATCAGCACATCCCAGCGTTCTTCTCCTTCGCTGTACAGCCACCGCTCGGCCGCGCCGCTCTCGCTCAGCAGCCGCTCGCGCCGCCACGCCGCGCCCGTCACGTCTGCTCCTCCACGACCGCCATGGCATATGAGCGCTCCTCCGGGTGGCCCTCGCGCTGCACGGTAATTTCGTAGGCGCCCGGCTCGAGCGGGGCGGTAAAGCGGCCGTCCTGTTCGATCCGCCCGCCCTTGGCGCGGAACAGGCAGGGCGACCACGCGCCCTTACCGGCAAACACCGGGCAAAACACCGTTTTACCGCCCGGCGGCAGCCTGACCTGCGCCGGGTGCACGCCGGTCAGGCGCGCGCCGTCCCCGGTTTCCGTATCGTTTTCCGCCGAAACCACATGCCAGCGCAGGCGGAAGCAATCCGCCTGCCACCGCTTGTGAAAATAAACGGCGAGCTGTACCCTTCCCTGCGCTTCATCCGCCCTTATCCCGGTATCCACATCGGGCAGCATCCGGCCCGTGCATCCGGCGAATAGCTGGGGCCGGCAAACGCTTTGCTCGCCGCCCCGTTCCGTGGGCAGCAGGCACCGCGCTTCCGCCAGCACGGGCACCGCGCCAAGGCCATGCTCAACCCAGTCCGAATAATAGGTCTGCCCCCGCTGAAAGCAGCCGTGCGGCGGCGTCAGCTCCACCACGCCGCTCGCCTGCCGCGGCTGCGGCGCGGGCGCAGGTTCCGGCGCGGGCGGGCACACCGGCGGACAAGCCGAAGCGAGTCTGGCCGCCGTGAGCGCGAGCGCGCCGCCGGGCGCAAAGCGCCGCAGATCGCGGATTTGCCACAAGGCGTCCGTTGCCCCGGGCTGGCCGCCGGGCCTGATATGCGCCAGCGGCAATTCCCCGCTGTCCGCCATCGCTTCTCCCAGCGCGCGCCGGTAAAGCTCCTCGGGCGAACCGCCGCGCCAAGCCGGTTGAAACAACGCGTCCCGTTTGTTGTAAACGAGCATTTCCCCGCGAACGAGCTGCAGCGCGCCCGCGGCGCAAAGCAGCACGGGCTTTTCCGGCTGCCGGTCCGCCCGGCGCGGGGCGAGGCAAAGGCGCAGCTCCTCCGTTTGGCCGGGTACCAGCCGCCATTGTCCGCGCAGCTCGGCCCCATCCAGCGCGCCGCCGCAGAGAAAGCCGGGCGCGGCAAGCCGAAGCGATACCGCCCACAGCGCCTCTTCCCGCACGGTTTCCCTTGCCGTGAGCCGCAGCGTGACGGTACAGCCGCGTCCAGCCCACAAAAAGCGCGGCGCGCAAAGCACGGCGCGCACCGATTCGTTTTCTATCAGCACCTGCTCCTGCAGCAGCGCTTCCATACTGCGCGGCAGCGGATCATACGGCGGCGTTTTGCGCACCGCCAGCGAAAAGGTCTCCTCTACCCGGCCATATCGGGGGCCCGCCGGGGCGGCGTCCTCCGCCCCACCGGTATCCGCCGCCGGGCCGACCGGCTGTTCCCGGTAGCGCAGCGTCACATAGCCGCTCGAGAGCAGGTCCTCCGGCACGGTCAAAAGCGTGTCCTGCGGCACCCGAATCTGCCGCCCCTCCCCATCGACCGCGCGGCCCGCGCCGACCCACAGCGCGCCATGCCGCTCGGTCACCTGCAAGCCCCGCAGCACGCCCGCGCCCAGCGCGTCCTTGGCCAGATCGGCGCGCGCGTCGCAGCCGTATTGCTGCTCCAGCGTAAAATCCTCCGCTTTCAGCGGTTTCATCGGATAATACAAATTTCGTATCATTGGCTCCCTCTGTTCTTCCGCGCGTGAACGCCCACATTGCAAACCAGTTTTTACTTCTTAAGGATATCAACCCCAAACTTCCTTGTCAATGATTTTGCAATATTTTGTCGAATTTTCGTTTTTATTGTGCATTATTCATAAAATAGAAATAAAATATTTTCTCATATACACACAAAAACAGTCTCTGCGCACAGGTGCGCAGAGACTGTTTTTTCATCTTATTTTAAGCTTCCGTTTGGCCTACCGGGACCCAAACGTTGCCCTTGGCGTTGGATTCGAGGCAAGCGTCGACAAATTCGATGCCGCGCACGCCGTCGTCGATGGTGGGATAGCGGAACGCGCCGGGGTCGCCGCCGGTCTTTCTGGCGAGCAGGTGGACGCAAAAGCCGCGGTACAGGTTGCCGAAGGCTTCATAGAAGCCCTCGATATGGCCGGAGGGCAGGCGGCACAGCTCCTTTGCCGCCGGGTACAGATAATCGCGGTTCGCGGTGTAGGTCTGCGGCGGCTGGTTGATGCGGGTGACGCGCAGCTCCCACGGGCGCAGATGACTCCACTCGATCGAGCCCTTTTCCCCGAAAATGCGCACGTTCAGCTCGGTTTCGTGCCCCATGGCGACCTGCGAAGTCCATAGCAGGCCGGGCACGCCGCCGTCAAAGTCCACCATCATCTGCGCGTTGGATTCAAGCGGCATCTCGGGCGGGATGCGGTCGAACCGCGCGATGACGCGCTTCGGGTGCAGGCCGGTCATCTGCGCGATCAGGCACTCAACGTGCGTGCCGATATCCGCGCAGCAGCCCGACGCGCCCGAGCGCGCGGGGTCCTGCCGCCAAGTGGCCTGCTCGGAGTGCTCGGCCACCAGCGATACGGCCAGCCATTCCTGCGGGTATTCGCCCTGAATGCAGGTGATCTTGCCGATCTCGCCCGCGTCGATCATCTCGCGCGCCTGCCGGACCATGGCGTAGCCGGTGTAGGTATAGGTCACGCCGAACAGCAGGCCGCGTTCCTTGGCAAGCCGTTGCAGCTCGCGCCCCTCTTTCGCGTTTAGGGCAAGGGGCTTGTCGCACATGACGTGGATGCCGTGCTCTAAAAAGCACTTTGCGATGGGGAAATGCGTGTCGTTCGGGGTGGTGATGGAGACAAAATCGATGCCGTCCTCCCGCGCCGCCTCGGCCTTTGCCATTTCCGTATAGCTGCCGTACACGCGGGCCGGATCGTTAACGTTCCACTTTTCCGCGACCGCGCGGTTTTTCTCCGCGTTGCGGGTAAAGCAGCCCGCCGCCAGCACCGCCAGATCGTCCATCAGCGCCCCGTGGCGGTGCACATCCCCGATGAAGCCCCCGCCTCCGCCTACCATGCCGAATTTCAGTTTCATGTCGTATCGCTCCTATCCTGTTGTTTTGATTGATGGTCCGCCGGGCGGCCTTTGCCGGTAATGCCGCCCGGCGAGGCCGTTCACGCTTTGTTTGCCCGGTCCGGCGGGGGCGCGGTCGTGCCGCGCTTCATCAGCCGGGCGCACAGGCGGGATTTCATCGCGCTGCCGCCCGGATCGTCGATCATGTCCTTGATACGCTTGACCGCCTGCTGGCCGATCGCCGCCTTCGGGCTGCGCAGGGTGGACAACGCCGGGTTTGCGACCGAGCAGACATAGCTGTCGTCAAAGCCCAGAATGGACAGGTCGCTCGGAATCCGGTAGCCGTGATCCTGCAACGCGCGCATCGCGCCCACCGCCAAAATGTCGTTATCCGCGATCAGCGCGGTCGGCAAAGAGGGTTTGCGCTCCAATATTTCATTCATCTGCTGGTACACCTTGCTCATAAACAGGTCGAGCATAAAAATATGCTCTTCCGCGACCGGCAGGCCAAGCTGGGCCATGGCCGCGCGGTAGCCGCGTTCGCGCTCGGGGATCGCGCCCGTATGCTCGGTGCTGTGCAGGTAGCCGATATCCGTATGGCCCAGCGCGTGCAGGTAGGAAACACCGGTGAAAATCGCCCCCATATTGTCCACGCCAATGGTGTTGATCGGCTCGTTGGGAAAATCCTCGTCGAGCACAACGAGCGGCACCGGGCAGCTTTCCAGAAGCGCGGCGCCTTCCGGCTCAAACTCGGTGGCGAACAGGATCACGCCGGCGGCGGTATTTTCCGCCCCCGCGAGCACCTCCGCCAAATTATCGCGTCCCGCGTTGGCAATGGACAGGTTAAAGCTCATCCGGCGCGCCTGATTTTCCACCCCGTCGAGTATCTGAATAAAAAAATCGTCCTTTACCTCCATCAAACGGCCCGAACCGCGATAGCGGACAAACAGCAGGTTGCCGATTACCCCTTGCCTTGCCGCCGGAGCCTTCAATTCATACCCGTTTTGATGGAGCAGATGTACGACCCGTTCCCGCGTTTCGCTTTTTACACCCGGTTTGTTATTCAAAACCAAGGATACGGTTGAAATGGAAACATTGGCTGTACGCGCTATTTCTTTGATATTCATAGCCGACCTCCAGTCTATATGCTTCCATTATACATGACTTACCTTTCAAAGTCGATATTTCCATAAAGGCGCAGGCGTGAAATACGTGCGCTGTCATGATCATGGAAGCGAGATTGTTTTCTTTTTTCATCATAACATGGTCGCCGTAAAAATCAAGATGTATTTTAATTTTTCTATTAAATTTTAATAAAATATCTTTTGTTTTTCGCAATGCGCACAGATTTTTTCGGTTATATTTGCATATAATCGCCAATTATCAGCAGATTCTATAATTTTTGCACAATTCTTATTGACACACTCTCTTTAAAATGATTTAATAAACCCAAGCTAAGTTTATAAGAATTTAATTAGAATTTCGATGACCGTATTCAAAAAGGACGAAATTTATGAGCGCTTTTAAATTCGGCATTTGTCAGTGGGCCTTTCCCATGCCCGGTCCCTACGCCCTGCGTACGGCCGCCGCGCTCGGCTTTGCGGGCATGGAACTGGATTTCGGCCCTTATGAACGATCGTATCCGCTTTCCAGCCGCACGATCCAGCGCGCTTATCTGGATATGGCCGCCGAGACTGGTATATCACTGCCCAGCATGACGGTAGACCACCTGAACCGCTTCGGCTTAACGCGGCCCATGGATTCCCGCGCCGGTATGATCTGCACGGACGGCGTCAAGCGCGGCATCGAGGCCGCCGCCGCAATGCAAATCCCCGTGGTTCAGCTGCCCAGCTTCAACGACGGCGCGATCCGCACGGAGCGCGATTTTTACAACACCTGCGAAAAGCTCAAGCTGTTTTGCGAGATCGCGGCGCCCTGCGGTATCACCATCGCCAGCGAAAACGCCTTGTCTGCCGCCGAAACGCTGCGTATGGTGCGTCAGGTCGGCTGTGAAAACTTCAAAATCATGTTTGATACGCAAAATTATTTTCTGCACGGGCGGCAGAACGCCGCCGCCATCCTCCGCGCGTTGCACCCTCACGTGGCGCAAATCCACTTAAAGGACGGCTATAACGGCAAGCTGAGCGGCTCGTTGCTCGGCGCCGGCGAAAGCGGCTTTTTTGAAACCGCCGCCGTGATTCGCGAAACGCGGTGCGCCGAATGGCTGTTGCTGGAAAATTACTACCATACCGAACCCCTTTGCCATTTGTGCGCCGATCCCTTCCAGATCGTCAAAAGAGACCTCGCCATTGCGCGCGGGACTTTTGAATAATCAGAAACCCGGAAACAACCGAAACGCAAGGAGGAAGAAAAATGAAACGCACCAACAAGAAAATGCTCTCCGCCATTCTCGCAGCACTCCTTTTGGCCGGTTTTTGCACCGGCTGCGGCTCAACGCCCCCCGCTTCGGACGGCGCCGATAACGGCGCGGAGGATACCGGCACCGCCGCCGGTTCGGGCGAGATCGCGCTGCTCCCTATGACGCTGGACAACGAATTTTACGTGGCCATGAAAAACGGTGCCGAGGAAAAGTGCAAGGAGCTCGGCTACACGCTGATCGCGCAGTCCGGCACCAGCCACGGCGACGCGGCCGAGCAGCTCCAACTGATGGAAACGATGATTCAGAAAAAGGTGAAGGCGATCATGATCACGCCGTGCTCGACCACCGGCATCATTTCGGGCATTAAAAAGGCAAACGAGGCAAACATCCCCGTCGTCATTCTCGATACCGAGGTGGACCGCGAAGCGCTCGACAAGCAGGGCGCGCACACACTGACCTACATCGGGTCGGACAACTATAACGGCGGCAAGGTCGCGGGAGAATACGCTAAAAAGGTAGCCGATGAAAAGGGCAAGACGCTCAACGTCATCATCCTCACCGGCGTGCCCGGACAGGAAAACATGGAACTGCGCAAGCAAGGCTTTATCGACGCGGCGGGCGATTCGGTGAATATCGTCGCCTCGCAAAATGCCGATTCCGATTTTAACAAGGGCTACGATGTGATCACCAACCTGCTCACCTCCAACAAGGATGTGGACTTCATCTATTGCTGCAACGATATGATGGCGCTGGGCGCGCTGCGCGCGACCAAGGAAGCAGGTCTCACCATCGATATTTTGGGCTTTGACGGCATCACCGACGCGTTCAAATCCATCGAGGAAGGCGGCCTATGCGGCTCGGTCGCACAGAAGCCCGCCGATATGGGCATAGAGGGCGTTACACTGGCAGACCGCTTTCTCAAAGGTGAAACGGTAGAGGAAAAGGTAAACACCGACCTTGAAGTCGCGGACGCTTCCAACGTGGAAGAATGGATGGCCTATGCCGCCAAATACAGCGGTAAATAAAAACCGAAACGGAAAGCGCGGGCCGGGTGCGCGGCGCAAGGCCCGGCCCGCGCTCTACCATTCTGATACCGGCAAGGAGTGCGGATATGGACAACATTCTGGAAATGCGCGGCATTACAAAAATATTCCCGGGCGTGGTCGCGCTCGATCATGTGGATTTTGATCTTCGGCCGGGCGAGGTCCATGTGTTGCTTGGCGAAAACGGCGCGGGCAAATCCACACTGATCAAAATTCTCGCGGGCGCGTATACGCCCACCGAAGGCACGATCCAGCTGGAGGGCCGCCCCGTCGCCATCGAGCGGCCCAAGGACGCGCTCCGTCTGGGCGTGCGCATCATCTATCAGGAACTGATGGTGAACGAGTACATTACCGTGACGGAAAACATATTTCAAGGCCGCGAGCTGAAAAAACACGGCCTGATCGATTGGAAGGAAATGCACCGGCAGGCGGGCGCGTTCCTAAGCGACCTTGATTACGATCTGGACCCCCGCGCGCTGGTGCAAACGCTTGGCATTGCGAAAAAGCAGATCGTTGAGATCGTCAAAGCGGTTTCCAGCCAGTGTAAGATCATTGTATTTGACGAACCGACCGCATCCCTATCTCCCAAGGAGATCGAAACGCTGTTCGGCATTATCCGCAATTTAAAAAGCAAGGGCATCGGCATCGTCTATATTTCGCACCGCATGCCCGAGCTTTACGAGATCGGCGACCGCGTAACCGTGCTGCGTGACGGCAAAAAGATCGAAACGCACAGCATTTCGGACGTCACGCCCGAACAGCTCGTCACCATGGTGTCCGGCCACAAGGTCGAGGAGCGGGTGAAGCAAAGCTTCTCGACCGATGAGATCGTGCTGGACGTGCAGCGCATGCCTACCGTACTGAACAAACAAGAGGGCATCAGCTTTAGCCTGCACCGGGGCGAAATATTGGGCGTGACCGGTCTGGTAGGCGCGGGCAAAACCGAACTGGCCCGCTCGCTCTGCGGCATCGATAACCTTGGCCCGCGCCAGATCACCCTGCACGGAAAACCGCTTCCGGTCAAAAATTACACAGAAACCGTAAAAAACGGGATCGCCTACCTCAGCGAAGACCGGCGCGGCGAAGGGCTCGTTCTGATCCGCTCGATCGCGGACAACATTTCTCTGCCAACCATGGACAAGGTGCGTTCGGGCTGCCTGATCGATCAGCAAAAGGAAAGCCGGATCGCCCGTGAGTATATCGAAAAGCTGCGTATCCGCACGCCGGGCGAAAACGCGCTCGCCATGAATCTGTCGGGCGGCAACCAGCAAAAGGTCGTCATTGCCAAGTGGCTGCTGCGCGACGCCGAGATCCTGATTTTCGACGAGCCGACGCGCGGCATCGACGTGGGCGCGAAGGAAGAAATCTACCGCATCATGTTCGATCTCGCGGCGTCGGGCAAGGCGATCATCATGATCTCCTCCGATATTGACGAGATCCTCCGCGCGGCCGACCGCGTGATCGTTTTGAAGGACGGCAAGAAATGCGCCGAACTGACCGATGTGCGCAAGCTGACCAAGGATACGATTTTGAACTATTCGTTTGGGGTGAATTAAATGGCTAAAAGCAAGGTTTCCCTTTCCAATATGGTGCTCAGCTACGGCATTTACATTGCGTTTGTCATCATTTGCATTGTGTTCGCCTTTCTCAATCCGGACTTCTTTTCCCTTGGCAATATTCAAAACATTCTGATTCAAGCCTCGGTCATCGGCATCGTGGCGATCGGCCAGACGCTCGTCATTCTGACCGGCGGCATCGATATTTCCGTCGGCCGTCTGATGGGCACGGCGGGCATCCTGATCGGCGTGTTCGCCACGCGCGGCGTCGGCATTCCCGGTCTGGCGCTGATCGGCATTGCGTGCGGCGTGTTGGTCGGCGTGGTGAACGGCTACTTGATCGGCTACATCCGTATCCCGGCCTTTATCACCACGCTGGGCACGCAGGGCATCTGCTACGGCATATCCCTGATCATCTCGCAGGGCATGCCCTTTTCCGAATTCCCCACCGGGTTCGACTGGATGGGCACCGCGAAGCTGGGCGGCGTCTCGTTTCTGCTGCTGCTGACCGTCGCCCTTTACATCCTGTTCTGGATTTTCTCCGTCAAGACCAAAACCGGCCGCTATATTTATTCGATCGGCGGCAACCGGGAAGCCGTGCGCCTATCCGGCATCAGCACCTCGAAATACGAAATGATCGCCTACGTGCTCTGCGGCCTGCTCGCCGGCGTCGGCGGCCTGCTGATGACCTCGCGCCTGAACTTCGCTTCCCCCTCCGCCGGTGAAAACTATGAAATGGAGACCATCGCGGCGGTCGTGATCGGCGGTACGATGATGACGGGCGGCTCGGGCAGCGTGCTGAAAACCAGCATCGGTGCGGTTTTGCTGTACGTGCTGAAAAACGGGCTGACGATCAACAACGTTTCCCCCTATTATCAAAAGCTCGTGACCGGCGGCATCATCATTCTCGCCGTGTTTCTGGATACCATGAAAAATAAGAAAAAGGGGTAATCTTACCCGTGCATACCGTTTAGGAGGTGTCTTTTCTATGTCCACCATGCTTGCCGCCGTATTTGAAGGCAACGGCGTACTGAACGTGAAAACCGTGGAAAAACCACGGGTGACAAAGCCGGACGACGTACTCATCCGCGTGGGCGCGGCCAGCATTTGCGGGTCCGACCTGCATGTACTGCACGTGCCGCCCGGACAGCACGCCGATCCCGGCGTGATACTGGGCCATGAATTTTTCGGCTTCGTGGAAGAGACCGGGAGCGCGGTCACGCGCTTTCGCCCCGGCGGCAAGGTCGTGGTCGATAACATCATGAAATGCCATACCTGCGCCTACTGCACCACCGGCATGGACAACCTGTGCCCGAACGCGGTTATCTTCGGCCAGCAGCGAAACGGCGGCTTTGCCCAGTACTGCGTCGTTCCCGAAGCGCAGCTGATGGATATGCCGGAGGCCATCCCCTCCTATCTCGCCGCGATGACCGAACCGCTTGCCTGCGTGATGAACGCCATGCGCAAGCTGAACCCCACCCCGGCGGACACCGTGGCCATTTTCGGCATGGGGCCGATCGGCCTGACCTTTATCCGCGCGATGAAGCTGTACGGCGTGCGCCGTTTGGCGGTATGCGAAATGTCCGCCGTGCGCAGGCAAAAAGCGCTGGAATGCGGCGCCGATCTGGCGATCGACCCGGCCCGCGAGGACGTGCAGGCCATTCTGCTGCGCGAATGGGGCGAGACCTGCGATATCGTGGTGGACGCGGTCGGCGTCGGCCCGGTGTTCGGGCAGGCGGTCGGGCTGCTGAAATGCGGCGGCAGGCTGCTGATCTTCGGCCAGAACGCCAACGCGGTCAGTCAGGTGCCCCCCGCCGTGATCGTCCGCAACGAGCTTACCGTGATGGGCTCCTACTGCGCGCACAACACCTTTCCCCTCGCGATCAAGCTGCTCGAAAAATCCCGCGCTGGAGCTTGACCGCATCATCAGCCACAAGCTGGAACTGAAAGACATCGTGCGCGGCATCGAGCTGCTGAACGCCCAGCAGGCCAGCCGGGTCATCATCTACCCGAACGGCATTAACGACTGACCATCTCTTCTTCTTTTTCTCCTACATAAGACCAAAGCCCTCCGTTTGAGAGGGCTTTGGTCTTGTAATGTGCTACCCACACACCACGATTTAGAAAGCCGCCGCTCCCCTTTGCGACCGGGGAGCGGCGGCTTTTAATTAGATTGTCTTACAGAACTTCGCTCAGCTTGACCGAGCGGCCTTCGTGGAAGGACTTCGCGGCGGCCATGGCAATGGCGACCGGCATCAGCCCGTCCTTCGCGCCGACAAGCGTTTCCGTATCGTTCTGGATGGCTTCGACAAAGTCCTTGGCCTCCTGAATGAACGCGTTGTTGTAGCGCTCTAGGAAGAACCAGGTGGGCTTGGCGATTTCCACGCCCTCGGCGGTGGAGATCATGGCCTGATCGTCCAGATCGTTCGAGACCTGCACGCAGCCCTTGTCGCAGTGCACCTCGGTGCGCTGATCGTAGCCGTAGTGCGAGGCGCGGCTGTTGTCGATCACGCCGATGGCGCCGTTTTCAAACTTGAGCATGATGATGGTGGTATCCACATCGTCATACTTTTCATAGCCCTCGCCCGAAAGCGCCGCGCCGTACGCGCAGACCTCGGTGACCTCACTGCCCGCCAGATAGCGCGCCATATCGAAATCATGAATGGTCATATCCATAAAGATGCCGCCCGAGGTGGCGATGTAGGACATCGGCTGATGATCGGGATCGCGCGAGGATACCTTGACGATGTGCGGCTTGCCCAGACGGCCGGACGCGACGACGTCGTGCACCTTCTTATGGTTATGGTCAAAGCGGCGCACAAAGCCGACCTGCAGCTTGACGCCCGCCTTTTCCACCGCGTCGATCGCTTCGCGGATCTTGCCCAGATCGGTATGGATCGGCTTTTCGCAGAACACGTGCTTGCCCGCGGCGGCAGCGCGTGAGATCATCTCCGCGTGCGCGTCGGTCGAGGTGCAGACGAATACCGCGTCGATCGCGGGATCGGCAAAGATATCCTGCGGGTCCTTAGAGCACTTGGTGATGCCCAGCGCGTTGGCAAACGCCACCGTGTCGTCGTTCAGAAACGGGTCGGCAATGGCGACTACCTCCGCGTTCGGCACGGCCTGTACCAGATTCGTGATGTGCAGGCGGCCGATACGGCCCGCGCCCAGTACGCCGATTTTCACTTTTTCCATTTCATTTTCCTCCTATTGTCAAACAAGCTTATGCTTTTAAAAACGGCGCGCAGCATGCCGCGCCCATTTTGATGACTTCTTCCGCGTCCATGGCCCAGTATTCCGGGCGGAACAGTTCCAGACACGCGGGGCCGTCGTAGCCGATTTCGCTCATCACGCGCGAGATATCCGCGACCGGGATGCAGCCCTTGCCGGGCATGATGCGGTGGCAGTGATCCAGCACGCGCAGCGGCAGGTCTTCGCAGTCGTTGATGTGATACACAAAGATCTTTTCGGCCGGGATCTTGCGCAGATATTCAAGGTCCGCGCACTTGTCATGCATGTAGAAATTGATGCAGTCGACCGTGAGACCCACGCTGTCGCGATTAACCGCCTGCACGATCTCCCACGCCTGACGCATCGAATTGCAGCACCAGCGGCGGTCGCCGATGGGCTCAAACGACAGCTTCACGCCGTAAGGCTCGGCGATATCGGCCAGCCGGTTCAAAACCTTGACCGAATCCTCGAACACCTCGGCCTCGGTCTTGCGGTCCATGTCGGGGCCCATGGTGGGCACGACGATCATGTACGGATTGCCGATGGCCTCGGCGGTCTTGCAGCCGAAGGTGAACAGGTCGACGAGCTTTTCCCACTGCTCCGGCGTGTTGAAGTTGATATCCTCGATGGAGTTGAAGGCGAACGGCTTTAAATGGCTGCCCGCGAAAAACGCCTTAAGGTCATCCATCGTATGGTTTTCAAAATATGCCTTGAGCATGTCTAGGCGCAGTTCAATATAATCGTAGCCGTACTTTTCGCACAGCGCGAGGTCACGCTCAACCGTAGAATTTTCTTTACAGGTGGCCTCGTTAAATCCAAGTTTCAGCATAGCTTACAACCCTTCTTTTTCAGTATTGTCCAAGATGCGCGCGCGCCTGAAATGATGCTTCCCATGCCGGCCGCGGCTGCGCTTGCAGCCGCGGCCGCGCACAGGAAAAAGAAAAAAGAAAAGAGAGAAAGAATCGAAACCGAACCGGAATGCCGTGCGGCAACGAAACGCATCAGGATACCATTATTATATCGCTTTACCGTTTTATTTCCATGCCTTTCTTGCGCGCTTTGGGAGCGCGGCACGGTTTTCAGCGGCCTTTAGCGAAACGGATTTTCCGTCGGATATGGCAGGCTTGCGGGGCGGTTATAGGCGATATCCTGCACGCCGAGGTATTTGAACACCTCAAACAGTGCCTTGCCGTAATGCCCGAAGGCCACCGCGCCATGATGCGGATATTGCTTTTCTATCAGCACGTGGCGGTAGAAGCGGTCCATTTCCGGAATGGCGAACACGCCGATCGAGCCAAAGGACTGCGTCGGCACATCCAGCACCTCGCCCTCGGCCACATAGGCGCGCAGTTCGGTCGAGGCCGTGGATTGCAGGCGGTAAAACGTGATATCGCCCGCCTTGAGGTCGCCCTCCATCGTGCCGCGCGTGATGTCCGGCTCCGCCAAATCGGGCTCCAGATCGCGCTTCATGATCAGCTGGTAGCCCATGTGCGGGTCGCGCAGCAGGCTCGGGCAGGTGTTGCCGCAGTGGAAGCCCATGAAGGTCTCGCGGTGGCGGTAAGGCGACTTGCCCGCGATGCTTTCCTCATACATGGACGCGGGCACCGAGTTGTTGATATCCAGCAGCGTGACTTCCTTGCCCGAAACGCAAACGCCGATATACTCGGACAGAGCGCCGTAAATATCCACCTCGCACGACACCGGGATGCCCCGTCCGGTCAGCCTTGCGTTGACATAGCAGGGCACAAACCCAAACTCCGTCTGAAACGCGGGCCAGCACTTGTTGGCAAAGGCCGCGTATTGGCTCGCGCCCAGATGCTCGGCCATCCAGTCCTCCAGCGTCAGCTCGTACTGCGCCAGACGCGGCAGGATGCCGCTGAACTTGCTTTCCCCGTTGCCGGCCTCCGCCGCCATTTCGGCCATCTTGGCCGGGATGCGCGGATCGTCCTTGTGCTTGTTGTAGGCCACCAGCAGGTCGAGCTCCGAATGCTCCTCCACCGCCACGCCCAGATCGTACAGCGCCTTGATCGGCGCGTTGCACGCGAGGAAGTCGTTCGGCCGCGGGCCGAAGGCAAAGATCTTCAGGCCCGCCAGACCGACCAGCGCGGTCGCGACCGGCAGGAATTCCCGAATCTGCGCCGCCGCTTCCCCGGCGGTCGCGCAGGGGTAATCCGGTATGTACACGCGCTTGCCGCGCAGGCCCAGATTGTACGAGGCGTTCAGCATGCCGCAGTAGGCGTCGCCCCGGCCATCGTGCAGGTCGCCGTCGCCCTCGGCGGCCGAGGTGTACATGATCGGCCCGTCGAACCAGTCCGCGATCAGGGTCTCCGGCGTTTCCGGCCCGAAGTTGCCGAGGAAAACCACCAGCGCGTTAACGCCCGCGGCCTTCACATCGTCCACCGCCCGTTTCGCGTCCGCTTCGGTCTCCACGCACACCGGGCATTCATACAGCCCATCACCGTAGGCTTTGACCACGTTCGCGCGCCGTTTTTCCGAAAGCGCGATCGGGAAGCAGCCGCGGCTGACCGAGATAATGCCCATTTTTATTACCGGGATATTGTTCATTTTTTATTTCCTCCGTTCTAAAGATCGGATGCAATATCCAAATTTTCACCGGTCAGGCCCACATACGCGCCCTGCCCGGCTTCCGCGCTGTCCGGGTGGGCGAGCAGCCATTTATTGTTCGCCCAAAGTCGACGGTCCTCTTCCCCGCCCCCGGCCATCTGCGCGGGCTTTTCCGTATTGGTGCCGCGCGGCAGCACGACCGCCACGCGGAAACCCTTGCCGCGCGCGCCGTCGCACGGCGCGTAGTGCAGCGTGGTCGCATACAACTCCACCACCGCGCCCGCCGGCGCGCGGAACGCTTCCACCCTGCCGGTGGAAAGCTTGCCGCCCTTTATCTCCTGCTGGCGCGCGAGCAGAAAGACCATGTCGTCGTCCGGGATGTTAATTTCGCTCGATCGGTGGTATTCCAGACAGTTCAGCTTGGTATTCGTTCCGTTGCAGCAGCCGATCTGGATCGGCTGGCCGCCGTACACGCTGTTTTGCAGAATTCCAAACACCGGCAGCTTTTCCAGCGCCGCGACCGAGGGCTCGTACAGGGTGCCCGCCTCCGGTTTTTCGGTCTCGCGGCGCAGGGTCTCGCGCAGCTCGCTCACATTGACGCCGCTTACCACGCGCCCATAGGGCGCGAAGGCTTCGCTGAATACGCTTTGCAGTTCCATGTCTCGCCTCCTTAAAGCTTTGCCAGCGCCGCGTAGCTATCGCGCAGCGCGGGATAAAGCGAACGGTATACTTGATAATACGCCTCGTAACGCCCCGCGGCTTCCGCTTCGGGCCGGAGCGGCGATTCGGTGCGAATGACCGCTTCGCACGCGGCGGGCACGCTTTCATACAGCCCCGCGCCCACGCCCGCGAGCAGCGCCACGCCGAGCGCCGGGCCCTCGCGGCTCGCCGCGGTCGATACCTCGCACCGCAGCACGTTGGCCAGCATGCCGCGCCACAGGGGCGACAGGCTGCCGCCGCCGCAGGCGACGATGCGCTCGCTCGCCACGCCCATTTCGCGCAGGATCTCCGCGCAGTCGCGCAGCGAATAGGTCACGCCCTCCATCACGGCGCGAATCATCTCCGCCCGCGTGTGGATGGCCGAAAGGCCGACAAACGCGCCCCGGCAGTCCGGGTCGAGATGCGGCGTGCGCTCGCCCATCAGGTAGGGCAGGAACAGCAGGCGTTCCGCGCCGATGGGCACGGCTTCCGCCATTTGGTCCATGAGCACATAGGGGTCGATCTGCCGCTCCTTTGCCATTTCAATGATGTCCCCGCAGAGCTGGTTGCGGAACCATTGCAGCGAAGCCCCGGCGGCCAGCGTGACGCCCATCACGTGCCACGCGCCGGGAACCGCGCAGCAGAAGGTGTGCACCCGGCCCGCCGGATCGATGGAGAGCTTATCCGTATGGGCGAACACCACGCCCGAGGTGCCGATGGTCGCAAAGGCTTTGCCGTCCGTGACAACGCCGGTTCCCACGGCGGCGGCCGCGTTATCGCCCGCGCCGCCGACGACGATGGTGCCCGCCGCAAGGCCGGTCTCCTCCGCCGCCCGCTTCGTCACCGTGCCGGTGACCTCCGGGCTTTCGTAGACGCGGCAAAGCAGGTCCTGATTAATCCCCAGCTTTTGCAGCACCTCGTCCGACCAGCGGCGGTGCGGCACGTCCAAAAGCCCCATGCCGGAAGCGTCCGACACCTCGGTCGCGTACTCGCCCGTGAGCTTTAAGCGGATATAGTCCTTGGGCAGCAGGATGCGGCGGCATTTCTTGAACAGCTCGGGTTCGTGCCTCCGCACCCAGAGAATTTTGCCCGAGGTAAAGCCCGTGAGCGCCGGGTTGGCGGTCAGCTCGATCAGGCGGCTTTTGCCGATGGTCTCGTGAATCTCGTCGCACTCCGCCGCCGTTCGCTGGTCGCACCAGAGAATGGCCGGGCGCAGCACCTCGTCGTGCTCGTCCAAGAGGACGAGCGAGTGCATCTGCCCGGAAAGGCCGACGCCGCGAATGCTCTCCGGTTTGGCGCCGGATTCGCGCAGCACGCCGCGGATGCCCTGCACGGCGGCCCGCCACCAATCGCGCGGGTCCTGCTCGGCCCAGCCGTTTTTCGGCTGCGCCATCGGGTATTCATAGGTTTTAGACGCGACCAGCTTGCCCGCCGTATCGAACAGCGCCGTCTTTGTCCCCGAGGTGCCGATATCGATGCCAAGAAGATACTCCATTCCTACACCCCTCTCGTTAAACAACCGATCGGATACGCCCGTTATGGCATAAGGACGCTGTCACAGTATTCCTGAAACAGCGTCCCCCCGCCTGGAACGGTATGTTCCAAATCGTATTTTTATTTGCCCTTCTTCTGCGTCTGCGTATCGAACCAAACAGCGGCCACCAGAATCAGGCCCTTGACGATGAACTGCCAGTAAGCGTCAAGGTTCATCATCGACATGCCGTTGTCAATCGACATCATGATCACGGCGCCGAGGATCGCGCCCGCGACCTTGCCCACGCCGCCGGTCATCGAGGTGCCGCCGATAACGGCCGCCGCGATCGCGTCCAGCTCATAGTTGCCGTTTGCCGCCTGCGCCGTGCCGCCGTTCAGACGGGCGGTGTAGATCACGCCCGCGACCGCGCACAGGAAGCCGTTCAGGCAGTAGACCACGGTCAGGTTCTTTTTTACATTGATGCCGGCGTAGCGCGCCGCGGAGATATTGCCGCCGATCGCGTAAACGCTGCGGCCAAAGGTGGTCTTCTGCGAAACGAAGGTGAAGATGACGACCACGATCGCCATGACGAGCACCGGGATCGGAATGCCCTTGAAGGAGTTTAAGATGTACACCGCGACCAGAACCAGCGCGCAGAAGATGAGCCAGCGGACGATCATTTCGCCCATGGTTTCCTGCAGGCTGTTGTACTTCTTCTTGGCGCGGCGCTTGTTCAGCTCAATGCCCAGCATGGCCACGCAGGCGATGACCGCGATGACCCAGCCCCACAGCGGCAGCACATACGCGGTGCCCCAGAACTTGTAGGATTCTTGGAACGGCGCGACCGTCTGGCCGCCCGTGACGGCCAGCATGCCGCCGCGGAAGATCAGCTGCGCGCCCAAGGTGACGATAAAGGGAGCGATGCCGGTGTAGGCGATCAGACCGCCTTCAATCAGGCCGATGACCGCGCCCAGCACCAGACCGATGGCGATCGTCGCGATCGTGGGCAGGCCGAACCATACTTGGCAGGCCGCCATGATACAGCCGACAAAGCCCATGACCATACCGGCCGACAGGTCGATACCGCCGGTGACGATGACGAGCGTCATGCCGACGCCCATAATGCCGGTAAACGCCGCCTGACGGATCAGGTTGGACAGGTTACGGGTGGTGATGAAGTTGCCGCCCGTTGCCGCGGTAAAGCCAACCCACAAAACGATCAGCACAATGACCATCGTCAGGGTGCGGATATCAAGCTTGCCGCTAATCGATTTCTTTTTTGTATCTGTACTAGACATAGTTTAGCCCCTCCCTACTGCTGCGCGCATCAGTACTTCCTGTGTCGCTTCCGCGATCTCAAACTCGCCGGTGACCTCGCCGCCCGCGACCGTGATAATGCGGTCGCTCATGCCGAGGATCTCTTCCATTTCGGACGAGATCATGATGATCACAACGCCCTTTTCGACCAGCTCGTTCATGATTTTGTAGATTTCATATTTTGCGCCGACGTCGATACCGCGCGTCGGCTCGTCAAGGATCATGACCTTGGGCTCGCTCATCAGCGCCTTGGCCAAAACGACCTTTTGCTGGTTGCCGCCCGAAAGCGTGTTGACCGCCACCTCGATCGAAGGCGTCTTGGTGCGGATTTCTTCGACATACTTGGTGGTATACGCCACCTCGGCGTCCTCGTTGAGGATGCCGAATTTCGACACCTTGTCGAGCGAAGCCAGCGTGGTGTTTTCCTTAATGCTCATGATCAGGTTCAGACCCAGCTTTTTGCGGTCCTCCGTGACCAGAAAATAGCCTGCGTTCAGCGCGTCGATCGGGTTTTTGATTTCGACCTTTTTGCCGTCGATATAGACCTCGCCCCTGCCCTTGGTGCGGAACGCGCCGTAAACGGCGGTGAATAGCTCGGTTCGTCCGGCGCCCATCAGGCCCGAAATACCGAGGATCTCGCCCTTATACGCTTTGAGGCTGACGTTCTGGATCAAATCGCGGCCCGGGATTTCGGGATGCGGCACCGTGAAGTTCTTGATCTCAAAGCCGACCTCGCCCCGGGTATGCGGGACGCGCGGGAACAGGTTGGTCATTTCGCGGCCTACCATGAGGGAGATCATCGTATCCTTGTCCATGTCCTTGCGGGCGCGGGTCTCGATGGTCTGGCCGTCGCGCAGGACGGTGATATCGTCGCACAGGCGCATGATCTCGTCCAGACGGTGGGAGATATAGATACAGGTAACGCCCTGCCGGCGCAGCTTATCCACCATGTCGAGCAGGATGTCTACCTCCGCTTCGGTCAGCGAGGCGGTCGGCTCGTCGAGCAGCAAAAGCTTGACGTCGCGCGAAAGCGCCTTGGCGATCTCGACCAGCTGCTGCTTGCCCGTGCCGAGGTTGCGGACCAGCTCGTTCGGATTCGTATCCAGACCGACGCGCTTCAAAAGCTCGACCGTTTGATAATAAAGCTTATCAAAATCGATCACGCCCATCTTGCTCGGCTGGTTGTTGATAAAGATATTCTCGGACACGCTCATATCCGGCACCAGATTCAGTTCCTGATGGATACAGGCGATACCGGTCCGTTCCACGTCCTTGATGCTGCGGAATTTGCATTCCTGACCGTCGAACAGCACCTTGCCGTCGTACGTGCCGTTCGGATAAACGCCGCTGATGATCTTGATCAGCGTGGATTTACCCGCGCCGTTCTCACCGACCAGCGCGTGCACATGGCCGCGCTGCACATCAAAGGTAACGTTGTCCAGCGCTTTCACGCCGGGGAATATCTTTGTAATATTTTGCAGCTGCAAAATATAATCTGGCATAGTAACACCCCCAAATTCACAAAATACGTCCTGTCTCCGCGAAGGGCGCGGAGTTCTTTTGGGAAAAAGAGCGGGGCACATGGTTGCGCGTCGCAGCCGTGCACCCCGCACTCTACTTTGTTTTAGTCGCCCTTACGTAGAGATTACGCCGGCCACTGATCCTTGGGGATGTTCGCGTAAACTTCCTCAAGCGTATGGAAACCGTCGCGCTTTACGATAATGTCGTAGATGTTGTCCTTGTTAACCGCTTCTACGTCTACCGTGAAAGAATCGACATCCTTCTGGTTGTTGTTCAGCTTGGTCCAAGTGCCAAGGCTCGAATCAACGCCGCTCATCGGGTCCGCGCCGGTGGCGATGGCGACAGCCAGTTCGCAAGCAGCCTGATTCAGCGGAGCCAGCGGCTTATAAACGGTGCCGGTCTGGGTGCCTTCCACGATTCTCTGGCAAGCCGCGAGGTCGGCGTCCTGTCCGCAGATCGGAACCTTGCCCGCAAGGCCTTGCGCCGCAAGCGCCTGTACCGCGCCGCCGCAGGTGCCGTCGTTCGAGGCGATAACGCCCTGTACGTCGTTGTTGGCCATGGTCAGGCCGTTTTCCGCATGCTTGAGGGCTTCGTTCGGATCCCAGCCCTTGCACCACTGGTCCAGCACGATCTTAATGTCGCCGGAATCGATGTACGGCTTGAGAACGTCTTCCTGACCCTGTGCGACAAGGTGCGCGTTGTTGTCTTCCGGCGCGCCCTTCAGCCAGATGTAGTTGCCCTTCGGCGCTTCCTTGACGACGAATTCAGCCTCTACCTTACCGACCTTGTAGGAGTCGAAGGTGATGTAGTAATCCAGATCGGAGTTCATGATAAACCGGTCGTACGCGATGACCTTGATGCCCGCGTCGTGCGCGGCGTCAACGATCGGGCCCGCGGCTTCCGCGTCCAGCGATTGTACGATCAGCACGTCAACGCCCTGATTGATCAGGTTTTCGCACTGGGAAACCTGCTTGTTAGCGTCGTTGTTGGCGATTTGGGTGTTCAGGGTAAAGCCCTTGTCGCTCGCGTAATTCTCGAACATCTGGATTTCGCGGTTCCAGCGTTCCTCCGTGGTGTTGCCTACGGAAAGACCGACGACGATATCCTTGATATCCTTGGTCTCGCCGCCCGACGCCGAGCTGTCCGAGGGTTCGTCGCCGCCGCCCGCATCGCTACCGGTGGTGGTGCCTGCACACGCAGTTAGGGAAAGCGCCATAGCGCCCGCCATCAACATGGCCAGTAACCTCTTCTTCATTTTTCATCCTCCTTAAAATGTGTATCATAAACCGCCTCATTACGGTCTACACCTAGAAAAGGGCGCACTTGCCCGAGGGGATGCTCATCGCTTTTTAAAACCCAAAAATATTCATATTATTGCCTCATTTTGTATATTTCTGCGTTTCAGCGATTCATTTTGTGAGCTAATTATATCTCACTTTCCTTCGATTTCGCTATACTTTTCTTGCGGTGTTCGGTACCGTTTTGCTCACCCGCGCGGCATTTTTTAAACGTTTTATTACGATTCTTGCGATTTAACCAAACATGCTCAAAACACATCAACTTTTATTAGTCATTTCGCACAAAAACGACTTTATTTTTTGTACAAATAACGAAATAGGGGTTAATTTTGCCTGAAAAAAGGCGTTTTTGCCTTGCATGGGCCTTTTTTGACCCAATCACATGATTTGCTAAAAATTTAACAATTCATCCCTTGTAGTGCGCGACACGACGGCGTACAATAAACGCAGAAGAGAAAACCCCAACAGGACCTACTGCTGAAAGGAGCAATACTATGACGCTGACCGACCCTACCCCATGCGAGGAAAAGGGCGCGCTGACCGATTCGCTTTTACAAAAGATGGACGCCTATTGGCGCGCCGCCAACTACCTTGCCGCGGGCCAGCTTTATCTGCTGGACAATCCGCTTTTGCGCGAGCCGTTAAAGCCCACGCATATCAAAAAGAAGATCGTGGGCCACTGGGGCACCGTGCCCGGGCAAAACTTTGTGTACGTGCACTTGAACCGCGAGATCAAGCGCTACGACCTTGATATGATCCTTTTGTCCGGCCCGGGCCACGGCGGCAACTTCTTCGTTGCCAACACCTATTTGGAGGGCACCTATAGCGAGGTTTACCCCAACATCAGCGAGGATACGGAGGGCATGCGCCGCCTGTTCAAGCAGTTCTCCTTCCCCGGCGGCATCGCGAGCCATGTCGCGCCCGAAACGCCCGGTTCGATCAACGAGGGCGGCGAGCTCGGCTACGGCGTGGCGCACGCCTTCGGCGCGGTGTTCGACAACCCGGATTTGATCGCGGCCGTGACCGTGGGCGACGGCGAGGCCGAGACCGGCCCGCTCGCGACCTCGTGGCACTCCAACAAGTTCTTAAACCCCATCACGGACGGCGCCGTGCTGCCCATTTTGCATTTAAACGGCTACAAGATCGCCAACCCCACGGTGTTTTCACGCATTTCGCATGACGAGGTGCGGAAATTCTTCGAGGGCTGCGGCTGGAAGCCGTACTTCGTCGAGGGCGACGACCCGATGATCATGCACCGGAAAATGGCCGAGACCATGGATCAGGTAATCGAGGAGATCCTCGCCATCCAGAAGCACGCCCGCGAAACCGGCGACGCTTCGCGCCCGGTCTGGCCGATGATCGTGCTGCGCACGCCCAAGGGCTGGACCGGCCCCAAGGAAGTGGACGGCAAAATGATCGAAAACAGCTTCCGCGCCCATCAGGTGCCGATCATGATGGATCGCCCCGAGCATTTGGAAATGCTGAACGCTTGGCTGCACAGCTACCGGCCGGAAGAGCTGTTCGACGAAGCGGGCCGTTTGATCCCCGCGCTGCGCGCCCTCGCTCCTACCGGGCTCAAGCGCATCGGCTCCAACCCGCACGCGAACGGCGGCCTGCTGCTGCGTCAGCTTCGCCTGCCCGATTTCCGCGATTATGAAATTTCGGTGCCCGCGCCCGGCGCGGTCGAAGGACAGGATATGCTCGAAATGGGCAAGTTCGTGCGGGATATCCTCAAACTGAACGAGGAGAGCCGCAACTTCCGCGTGTTCGGCCCGGATGAGACCGCTTCCAACCGGCTGACCGCCGCGTTCGAGGTATCAAACCGCGTGTGGAACGCGGAAACCCTGCCCTCGGACGAATTTCTCGCGCGGGACGGCCGCATCATGGATTCCATGCTGTCCGAGCATTTGTGCGAGGGCTGGCTGGAGGGTTATCTGCTGACCGGCCGCCACGGCTTTTTCGCCAGCTACGAGGCGTTCATCCGCATCATCGATTCGATGGCCGCCCAGCACGCCAAGTGGCTCAAGGTGTGCAGCGAGCTGCCTTGGCGGCAGAAGATCGCTTCGCTGAACCTGATCCTCGCCTCCAACGTATGGCAGCAGGATCACAACGGCTTTACCCATCAGGACCCCGGCTTCCTAGATCATATCGCCAACAAAAAGGCCGATGTGGTGCGCCTATACCTGCCGCCGGACGGCAACTGCCTGCTTTCTTGCTTCGACCACTGCATCCGCAGCCGCAACTATGTCAACGTAATCGTTGCCTCCAAGCACCCGCGCCCGCAATGGCTGACCATGGAGCAGGCCGTCAAGCACTGCACGCAGGGCATCGGCATTTGGGAATGGGCCTCGAACGATCAGGGCGGCGAGCCCGACGTGGTCATGGCCTGCTGCGGCGAAACGCCGACGCTGGAAACGCTCGCGGCGGTCTCCATCCTGCGGGAAAGCCTGCCTGATATCAAGGTGCGCGTGGTCAACGTGGTAGACCTGATGAAATTGCAGCCCAAGGCCGAGCACCCGCACGGCCTGTCCGACGCGGAATACGACATGCTGTTCACGCGCGACAAGCCCATTATCTTTGCCTTCCACGGCTACGCGACGCTGGTGCACGAGCTGACCTACCGCCGCCACAACCGGCACCTGCACGTGCGCGGTTATAAAGAAGAGGGCACGATCACCACGCCCTTCGACATGCGCGTGCAGAACGATCTGGATCGCTTCCATCTGGTGCAGGACGCTCTGCTCCGCCTGCCGCAGCTTGGCAACCGGGGCGCGTATCTGCACCAACGGATGAGCGACAAGCTTGTGGAGCACAAGCAGTATATCCACGAGTACGGCCTTGACCTGCCCGAGGTCCGCGACTGGAAATGGCAGTAAGCCATAACCCAAAAACCAAAGGGATGGATTCAATGCCATTTCGTTCAGGGCAAACTAATGGTAAATACGTGGCAAACGTCCCATAGGCTCCCCCCGACGAGGCATATGCGTAAACTTAAGCTGCGCGCGCACAGAGCGCCCTTCGGGCTTCCCCCGACGAGGGGAAGCTGGGCCGCGCGAAGCGCGGGTCTGATGGGGGGCGCATGAATTGGCAGCATTGATGTGCGTGGCTGCCTTAAAGAGCGCAATTCCTTACGCCCCCCTTTCGTCACGCGCCTGCGGCGCGCGCCACCTTCCCCTCGTGGGGGGAAGGCCAGATCGCGCGCGCAGCTTAAGTTTACGCTTATGCCTCGTCGGGGGAAGCCCAAAGAGCGCGCTATGCATACGCTGCTTAAGTTTACGCATATGCCCTCGTTGGGGGGAGGCCAATGGGTGGTGCTACGTCGTTTAGGAGCCAGCTATGCTTCACCAAATGACATTGGCTACGGATTCCTAATATTGGTCCGATCCAGAATAATGATGACATCAGATTTTACCGAGGCGTGGTCAGAGCTTGTCATTTACATGGAATACGGCGAGCGCCTGAAAACGCAAAAAGACCGGCTTTCGCCGGTCTTTTTGTCTGTCTTGAGCCTGTTGCGAAACAAGCTCTTTTGTTTATGTTCCGGTTATACGTCCGCTTTCCACAGGCCGTGCAGGTTGCAGTAGGCATACGCCGCAACCGGCTTTTCTCCGGCAAGCGCAAACGTTGCTTCGGGCGCTTCGCCGGGCGCAAGGCACTTGCGCTGGCCGCCGCGCTCGGTCTGCAAATAAATCCACTCAATGAAGTGCTCCTCCGCCATCGGATGCGCCACGGAACCAACGGATACCGTTACCGTATCGCCTTCCACGCGGATGACCGGCACATGCTTTTCAGCGGCGGCGTCCACCGAACCCGGAACAAGCTCGGTCATTTTCTCGCCACAGCAGACGATCGGTACGCCCGCGTCATGGATCATCCCTACCAGATTGCCGCAATGGCTGCATTTATAAAACTTAACTTCGCACATGGTTTTTTCCTCCCAAATATGTTTCGTTCATGGTATTTCCTTTATGCCTAAAGTATACCATCGTTTTACTGCTTTGTCTAGTGATTTTCTTTATTTATTGATAATAAATATTAATAATATTTTCTCCTCTTTCTTGTCTACTATGCTGATTCGGTCTTGGCGCGCCCCGGAAATACGGCGATTCGCTTTTACGCCGCCGCGGGACGTGCTATAATAACCGTAAAGCGGCTATTATAGCTGCATGAAATTCATTTTTAAAATGAAGGAGGGCTGCGCCATGCGGGAGCTTGCGGGAGAAAACGATCTGCTGCTTACCTGCCGCGAGCAAGCGGACGGGCTTTGCCTGCTGCGCTGTGAAACGCGCGACGAGCATGTAACGCTGCCGGACGCGCTGTTCGGCAAGCCGGTCGTCGCGCTTGGCGACTACGCGCTGGCCGAGCGCGCGCCCGCGATCCCGGCGGACGCGTTTTCCGTTCGCGTTACCTGCGGCGGGCCCGCGCCGGTGCACAACGCCGCCGCCATCCATAGCATTACGCTGCCGCAAGGCCTGCGCCGCATCGGCGCGTATGCGTTTTTTAATTGCCGGAGCCTTTCCGAGCTTTCGCTCACCGACGCGGCGGATACGCTGGGCGGCGGCGCGCTGATGAACTGCGCGGCGCTGCGGCTGATCCGCCTGCGTTTTCTTTCCGGCGAAACCAGCCTGCTGCAAAAGCTGCTCAGCGAACACGCGGGCGAAATCACCGCCGCTTTGGATTTAGCAAACGGCGGCAAAGCGCGCCTGATCTTCCCCGAGTATGTGGAGGATTTGGAGGAACTGTCCGCGCCCCACGTGTTCCGCTACCGCATCGGCGGCGCGGGCCATGCCTACCGGCAGTGCTTCACGCGCGGCGCGATCCAGTTTCACCAGTACGACGCGGCGCTGGAACGGCTTTTGCGCATGCACGCGTTCGACGCGGCCGCGCGGGTCGCGCTCACCCGCCTGCGCTTTCCCTACGCGCTGGGCGAAGGGGCGCGCGAACGCTATTTCGCCTGCCTTGCCGCGCACGGCGGCGCGCTCGCGCTTGCCTATGCCGAAAACGGAGACACGGAACCGCTCGCCTTTTTGCTGCAATGCGGCGCGCTGGGGCCTAACGCGGTTTCCGCCGCGTGCGACCGCGCGCGGCAGCGCGGGCAGACCGAGGCGCTCGGCCTGCTGCTCGATGCGCTTGGCAGGCTGGGCGCGCCGGAGCAAACCAAATCATTCGAGCTGTAAGGAGGTGCGGCAGGCATGGCGCAACAAACGAATTGGCACGCGGTCGGCCGCGAGATATTATCCACGGCGCGTGCCGAGCTGTACCTGAACATGCCCTTTCTGGACGCGGCGCTCGGCGCGCTGCGCCACGGCGAGGAATACAATACCGCCACGCTGGCGACCGACGGCGCGCGCCTGTTTTTGAACGGCGCGCATTTGGCGGGGCGGTATGAGCGCGCCCGCTCGCTCGTCTGCCGCGCCTACCTGCACCTAACGCTGCACTGCCTGCTGCGCCATCCCAGCAAAAGCCGGGGGCGCGACGAGGCGCTTTGGGACCTGTGCTGCGATATCGCGGTGGAAAGCATCATCGACGGGCTGGGTTACCGCTGCCTAACCCCGCTGACGCACAGCGTGCGGCGGCGCAACCTATATGAAAGCCTGCAAAGCGATATGCCGGTGCTGACCGCGGAAGCGATTTACCGCCGCTTTCGCCGCGCCCCGTTATCCGAATACGACCGCGCCACCCTTGCCCGCGAATTTTATGAGGACGACCACACGCTTTGGTACGCCGAAAACGAGGACGAGGAGCAGCGCCGGCAGGACGAGCGCTGGCAGCAGATCACCGCGCGCACGCAAACCGGCATGGAAACCGTGTTCAGCGCATCCGGCGCGGGCGGCGAAGCCGTGCTCGACCAGCTGCGGGTAGAGACCCGCGAAAAGACCGATTACCGCGCGTTCCTGCATCGCTTCGCCGTGCTGGGCGAGGAGGTTTCGATCGACCCGGACGCGTTCGATTACGGCTATTACGCCTACGGCCTGCGTCACTACGGCAACATGCCGCTGATCGAGCCGCTGGAAACGCGCGAAGCGCACCGGATCGAGGATTTTGTCGTTGCGATCGATACCTCGATGTCCACCTCCGGCGAACTGGTGCGCGCGTTTCTATCCTACACCTACGCCATGCTGCGCGACAGCGAAAGCTTTTTCCGCCGCGTCAATCTGCGCATTTTGCAGTGCGACGACCGGGTGCGCGCGGACAAGCGCGTCACGAGCGCGGACGAACTGGCGGACTATATGGCAAATTTTGAACTGGCCGGCGGCAGCGCCACCGATTTCCGCCCCGTGTTCGACCACGTGGCGAAGCTACAGGCCGAAGGCGCGTTCCGCCACCTGCGCGGCCTTTTGTACTTTACCGACGGGCTGGGTGTTTACCCCGCTAAACGCCCGCCGTACGACGCGGCCTTCGTCATGCTGCGGGACCGCTGCTACCCCGAGCATTTGCCGCCGTGGGCCATCCGCGTGACGCTATCGGAAGATGAAATATTACCCGCAGAGGAAGAAACCATATGAATATCAAACGAGCCAAGGAAGAGATTAAAAACGCCATCCGCGCCTATCTGTCGCGCGATTCGTTCGGGCAGTACCGCATCCCTCCGGTGCGCCAGCGCCCCATTTTGCTGATGGGGCCGCCCGGCGTGGGCAAAACGCAGATCATGGAGCAGATCGCGGAGGAGACCGGCATCGGCCTTGTGTGCTACACGATCACGCACCACACGCGCCAGTCCGCGCTCGGCCTGCCCTATATCGAGCACCGCTCCTACGGCGGGCGGGAATACGCCGTGACCGAATACACGATGAGCGAGATCATCGCGTCGGTCTACCGCTCGATCGAGCGGTCGGGCGTCCGCGAGGGCATTTTGTTTCTGGATGAGATCAACTGTATTTCGGAAACGCTCACGCCCATGATGCTGCAATTTTTACAGTGCAAGACCTTCGGCAACCAGCGGCTGCCCGAGGGCTGGGTCGTCGTCGCGGCGGGCAACCCGCCGGAATACAATAAATCCGTGCGCGAGTTCGACGTGGTCACGCTCGACCGCGTCAAGCGCATCGATGTAAACGAGGATTTCGGGGTTTGGAAGGAATACGCCTACCGGCGCGGGCTGCACGGGGCGGTCATCTCCTATTTGGAAATTCGGAAGGAGCATTTTTACCGCATCGAAACCACGGCGGACGGCTTGCAATTCGCCACCGCGCGCGGCTGGGAGGACCTTTCCGAGCTGCTTTACGCCTATGAATCGCTCGGCCTGCCGGTCGACCGCGAGGTGATCGGGCAGTATATCCAGCTGCCGCGCATCGCGGGCGATTTTGCCAACTACCTTGCGCTGTACGAGAAGTACCGCCGCGTGTACAAGGTAGAGGATATCCTAGCGGGCGCCTACGAGCCGGTGCGCGCCGCCGAGCTTGCCGCCGCCCCGTTCGACGAGCGGCTGGGCGTTTTGGGTCTGCTGCTCGCCCGCCTGTCCGAAACAGCGCGCGAAGCCTACCGGCAGGACGCGCTGACCGACGCGCTGCACAAAACGCTGCAGCGCATCCGCGACGCGGAACAGGCCGCGCCCGCCGCGCTTCAACTGAACCTTGCCGAAAAGCAGGCGCACATCGAGCGCCGCCGCGAATCCGGCTCCGCCGACCGGGACGCGCAGCGCACGCTGCTGGCCGAAGCCGCGTGGCTGGAAAACGCGCAAAAGACCTTGCTCACCGAAGGCGTGCCCACGGACGCGGCCTTTGACCGCCTGCGCGCGCTGTTTGCCGCGGAACCGGAAAAGCGTTTGCAGCTTGCCCACGAGGCGGGCCGCCAGATTGAAGCCGCGTTCGCCTTTCTGAACGACGCCCTGCCCGACAGTCAGGAGCTCATCCTTTTCGCGACCGAGCTGACCGCGAACTTCTTCACCTCTTGGTTGATTCAAACCTTTGGCTGCGAAGCCTACTACCGGCATAACGACCGCCTGCTGTTCGACGATACCCGCCAAAAGATCATGGAGAACATCGCCGCCGCGCGGCAAAGCGAAATATAAGACTAGGGCCGCGTTGCACAATCGGTTGCAACGCGGCCCTATTTTCGGAAGTTCGCTGACGCGAACAATTAAACGCGCGGCGGCGTGAGTCACGCCGCCCTACGGCATCTGCTGCACTATTTTGTAGGGCGTGGTGACCTCACCACGCCGACCCCATCGGGCGTTCCGAACCACTCCAAATCTACTATTCCGAGCTTGCAGACCCGTACATAATAGCATCCTCTGAAAGAAAAACCTCTGCCATGAGCAACGTGCCTAGGCGGTATCCAGTAATGAACCGGCTGATACCGAACAAGGTCTCCTCTTCACTGCTAGCATTACAAAATGCGTCGAACCGTGCTTTCCCTTCATGATCCAATAGTTTTAGTACAAGATCTTTCGTCAGAACCACTTCATGAAGCGCCTTCGCATAGCGAGAGCCCTTATCAAAAGAGGCGGCTCTTGCATCAAGGTTTCCCTCCGCCAATAATTCCAGCATATTCGTTCTCAAATCATTTCACTCCTTCTTGCTAATCATAACAAAAAACAGAAGTAGTGCTAGGGGTATTTTGACCTATCCCGAATCAATCTATCATAGCGTAATTCTCCGCGCGCACGCCTGCTAAACGAAGCGCCGGGACATGCGGGCGCGCCAAACCCGGCCGGTGTTCCTTTCCCCTTTGCCCCCGCGGCGGGCGCCGCATTCGTCCTCGCGGCTACCGCCGCGCTTTTTATTGCGAGCATAGCGAGCCACCAGCAGCGCAAAGCGCCGTATTGGTAGGGCGTGGTGACCTCACCACGCCGGCCACAGCGGGCGATTGCAACTGCGGCGTTTAAGGGCGGCCGCGCTCGTCCGATTTCTGAAACGCCAGCCGCTCGCCCACCCCGCGCAGGTGCACCGTGCCGCAAGGCGTGAAGCCCTGTCTGGCGAGCATCGCGCGCATGGGCCGGTTATCCCGGTGCGTGTCGATACGAATATTGCCGCACCGCTCCATACACCACGCTAGGCAGGCCGCGCCCGCGCCGCGTACACGGCCCGAGGAAGCCAGCCGGTGCACCACGCCGTACGGCGCGTCATTCAGCCACGCGCCGTCTATCTCCGCGTAATCCGGGTCGGGCGCGCAGGTAAAGCTAAAGGCCGCCTCGATCCGGCCGTTTTCCAATAACACATGCCCGCGCCCCTCCGCTATATCGCGGAACAGCTGCATGGTGGATGGGCGCGCGCTGCCCCACTGGCCGGGGTTTCCGTTTTCACGCATGAACCGCCGCGCGGCGGCGTACAGCGGTTGCAGGGCGGCGAGATCTGAAAACGTCGCTTTGCGTACCCGCATCAGCCCTGCTCCTTCAGCCATTCGGCGGCCAGCGCAAGCCAGCGGCCCACATGCCGGTCGGGCAGGCGGCCCTTTTGCGGATCAGCGGTTTCCAGATCGGCCAGCGCAAGCCCGTGCGTTCCGTGCGGGAACAAATGCACTTCGTGCGAAATGCCCGCGGCGCGCAGCGCCGCTTCAAGCAGCAGCGTATTTTCCACCGGCACCGTGGCGTCGTCCAGCGTATGCCAGAGAAAGGCGCGCGGCATGGCGGGCGTGACCAGTGTTTCCACGGAAAAATCCGCCTGCCGTTCACGCGGGGCCAGACGGTCAAAGCAGCCCCGGTGCCCGGCGTCGCCCGCCGTAACGACCGGATAACCCAGCACCAGCGCGTTCGGCTTGTGTAAAGCAAGGTCGGTATCCGCCGGGTAGCGGTCCGCCCGCTCCCATACCGCGCCGTGCAGCGCCGCCAGATGCGCGCCCGCGGAAAAGCCGCCCACCGCAATGCGCGCTTCGTTTACCCCAAACCGGCCCGCGTTTCGCCGCACCAGCGCCACCGCGCCGGATAACGCGGCAAGGGGCCGCAGGCCAAGCGGCGGCTTTTCACAGTCGTATTCCAGCACAAACGATTCGATCCCTAATCGGGCGAACGCGCGGGCGACCGGCGCGCCCTCGCGGATCGAGCAGTGCTCGTACCCGCCGCCGGGGCACAGGATGAGCGCGGGCTTTACCGCCGCGCCCGCCGCCGGATACCGCGTCAGCCTGCCGCCAAACGGCATTGCATAGTGTTCCATGGCTTGGTTTCCCTCCTTAAAATAGCAAAAGTCTGCCGGAACGCGCAGCCCCGGCAGGCCCATTATAAATTGTAGCGGTTGCGGATGTCGATGCGGGTGAGCAGCTTATCCCCCGGCGGTTCCGCGCCGACCAGCAGCCGGTCGAACAGCAATTCGATCGGGCGGGAGCCCTGCGTTTCCGCATCCTGATCGATCAGAAAATCGATCAGCCCCGCGCGGACATTGTCCACATTTTGTTGAAACAAATCATGGCAGATCAGATGTACCCGCCCCCGCAGCCCCAGTTCTCTGAGCGCGTCGCACGCGCCAAGCTGGCCGTTTACCGAAATGTACACGCCCCGCAGATCGGGATGCTGCCGCACCGCGCGGCAGACGATATCGTGCGAAAGCTGCTGGTCGTCCCCGCAGGTTTCAAGCGGCAGAATGGACAGGCCCGGAAATTCGCTTGCCGCTTCCTCGCAGAAGCCTTCGACCCGCTGCCGGTGCGAACGGTTCTGCATCACGCCGGAAACGACGAGCACCTTGCCCTGCCCGCCGAGCAGCAGCGCCATCAGGCCCGCGCAGGTGCGGCCGCTCGCGTAATTGTCCAAACCGACGTAGCACAGCCGCCCCGAATCCGGCAGATCGGTATTAAAGGTGATGATCGGCATATGCGGCGCCAGCTCGCGCACCCGCTGGCGGATGCGGCCATCCTCCGCCGGGGAAAGCGCCAAGCCGCCCACGCCCGCGCGCACCAGTTCGTCGATCGCGGCAAGCTGACGCTCGACGTCGACCGTGCCGGTGGAACGCACCAGCACCTCCACCCCTTCGGCCGCAAGGCGGTCGCGCGTGCGCTCGGCCGCTTGCAGCACGGTGCCCATGAACGCGGTTTCGACCGATTGCACGATCACGCCGATCCGAATCGGGTTTTTCGCCAGCGCAAGCAGCTTGCCCACGCGGTTGGGTTGGTAGCCCAGTTCCTTGGCGAGCAAGCGGATGCGGGCGGCGACCTTGGGATCGACCCGGCCGCGGTTGTTGAGCGCACGGTCCACCGTGCCGCGTGAAACGCCCGCGATCTCCGCAATCTTCGCTATGGTCACCGCCATGCCCGCACCCCCTTATTTTTCAGCATTCTGTTTCCCATGATATCACGTCCGGGAGGCCGGTGCAAGGGGCGCTTTTTTTATTTTTCATCGGACAGGACAACGCCGCTGTCCTGCTTTTTGGCCTGATACATCGCGTTATCCGCCGCCTTGAACAGCGCGTCATAATTGCTTCCGTTTTTCGGGCAGCACGCCACGCCGATGCTGGCCGTGATCTCCAGCCCCTGCGCCGCGGAAATCCGTTCCAGCTGCTTTTCGATCTGCTCCGCCTTGCGCGCGGCGACCGTTTCGTCGTCCGCATCCGCCATGAGCGCCAAAAACTCGTCGCCGCCGATGCGGCCCACGGGGTCGCAGGCGCGGAATACCGCTCTCAGCGCTTCGCTCATGGCGCGCAGCGCGCGGTCACCCGCGTCGTGCCCATAGGTGTCGTTGATCTTTTTGAAGCGGTTCAGATCAATCATGAACAACAGGCCCCGTCCATCCTGCTGCAACAGCGCGCGGATGGCCTGCTCCGTCGATACTTTGTTGAGCAAGCCGGTCAGCTGATCGCGTTCGGCGCGCTCGATCAGCAGCAATTCCTTGCTCTTGCGGGCGGTGATATCGGTCATCTTGCCGATGAGGATCTCCGGGCTGCCCGGCTTGCCGCCCAGCGCCTGCGCCTTGCATTCGTACCAGCGCACGCTTGAAGGATCGGCAAAGCACAGCTCGATCGAGCGCGGCGCGGCGCTCTTCGCCGCCTCGTCGAGCATGGCGAGAAACCGCGCGCGGTCCTTTTCCCCCAGCAGATCAAAGCGGTGCGCGCGCAGGTTGCGTATGCGGTCGCCCACAGAGGAAAACAGCCCGTGTCCGTTGTCCGTCATTTCTAAAATGTCTTCTTTATAATTGTATTCAAACAAGACCGTATCGGTAAAATTGGCGATAGCGGCATAGCGCGCATGCTCGATCTTTTGCTTGCGCTGCTGGCGCAGCACACCGGCAAGCAACAACAGGCCGACGAGGAAGGTGAGCAGCATCAGCGAGCCGCTGATCCAGATCATGCGATGCATGATCTCGCGCGAAGCCTCGTCCAGTACGGTGGTCGTTTCAATTTTGACCAAATGCCAGTTGTTATACTTCAGCCCGACCGACGAAACAAAGTGCGTTTCCCCATCGCCCTCACCGATCAGAATGGTCGTCGCGTCCGCGCTTCCCAGCGCGGCGCGCAGGCGCTTCGACACCGCGTCCTTCATACCGCGTTCTGACAAGCCGGATACCAGATCGGCCCCCACCCAGTCCTGACGGTTGGGCGTATACAGCACCGTGCCGGAGGAATCGGTCACGCACTGGAAGCTGATAGCGTACAGCGTGGACGACTGCGTATCCTTTAAAAGCAGTTCCGCGTCGAGCAGACTGCGCAGCACGCCGATGGTTTTTCCATCCTGCAGCACCGGCTCGGCAATGCTGAAATAGGTGCCATTCAGCCTTTTGGAGCGCCGCAGCTCGGATACGACGGACTGACCGGCGGCCAGCTTTTGATATATTTCATAGTCGCTCGGCTGAATGCCCTGCTCTTCCAGCCCCGCGGCCAGCGTTTCCAGCGGTATGTACTGCACCTGATAGCCGCTGTGTATCTCGCCCATTTCCTTTAAGTAGTCGATCAGACCGGGACTATTAGGGTCGACGCCGGTCTGCTCGATCAGCGCAGCCGTGGCTTTCAGGTTATTTTGCAGGTCGGTCAGCTTGGCTTCCGCCGCGTCCCGCTGCCCGCCGATAAACGAATCAAGCAGCTGCTCTTCCAGCGTGTAAAAGTTTTGATCCAACCCGCGCCGGTAACGGATAAACAGCAGGTTGATCAGCACGAGGATGACCGCGAGGCAGACGCCGAATAGGATTAGGGCGCGTTTATCAATCTTTTCCGTCTTGCCCATGCCGCTCCCACCCTTCTATGCTGCTTCTATTATACGTCCCTGCCGCCGGAGGTTCAACCAATCCTTGCCGCCAAGGAATATTTCGGCATGTTTTTCACACAAAAGGCGCCGTTTACCCGCCGAGCGCCACGGAAATCTCATTGCGCGCGGCAAGCAGCGGGCGGCGCAGCTCGTCGATCCGGTCGTCGCTCATCCGGGCTAGGGGGGCGGAAATAGAAAGCGCGTAGGACGCGCGTCCCCGGTAATCCGGTATGGCCGCCGCGATGCAGCACACGCCCAGCTCGGTCTCCTCGTTATCGACCGCGTAACCCTGCCGCCGCACGCGCATCAGCTCGCGCAAAAATTCCGGTTCGGATACGATCGTGTGCGCGGTGCAGGCGCGCACCTCGCTGCCCTGCCACAGCGCGAAGGCTTCGTCCTCCGGCCATGTGGCCAAAATCGCTTTGCCGACCGCCGTGCAGTAAAGCGGCCTGCGCATGCCGATGCGGCTGAACATGCGAATGCCGCCGCTCAGGCTCTCCACCTTATGGATATACACGATATCGCAATCATCCTGCATGACCAGATGGATGGTCTCGTCCGTTTCCCGCCCCAAACGCTCCATCGGCGCGCGGGCGCGGTCGATCACATCCATATTATCCGTAATACAGCCCGCAAGCTCGCACAGGCGCATGCCCGCGCGGTAAATACTGGTCTCTTCATCGCGCAGCACATAGCCGCGCGCGCACATGCTGGCAAGCAGGCGGTGCACGGTGGATTTATGCAAGCCGGTCCGCTGCGAAAGCGCGGCGATCGTCATGCCGTTCCGGCTGCCGCACAGCGCTTCCAGCAGATCGAACGCCCGGTCGAGTGATTGTACGTTGGAATGTTCAGCCATAATTTCGCTCCTGTAACGGTTTTATATTGTGAAACCAAGTTTCATTTTAAAGTATTATGCCCCAAAAAACAAGCGGAACATTGTATAAAATCTCTGCCAAAAACTGTTGCAGATCGACGGCTGACCAACAAAAAACCAAGAGCCGCCGGAATTTTCCGGCGGCTCTTGGCGACGTACAGAAGAGATAAAACTGCACGCCTCTATGAAAAGAAGAAAGTGGGGTAGCGATTGGATCATCCGCCCGAACGCCAAGCGCCGCGCAACATAGCAGGGGGACGGTGCAACCGGTCGATCCGTGTGCACCGTCCCCCTGCCAGCGCAATCAAGCGAACAGATTCCGTACTCTATTTACTTCATGAACTCATCCACATTGTCCTTGGTGACCAGCTTGGGCAAAATGTTGTAGTAGTTATCGGTCAGGCCGTCCACCGCGGTGCCTTCGATCAGGCCGAGCGCGCACTTGAGCGTGCCTTCGCCCTGCGCGACCGGGTCCTGAAACACGGAGCAAGCCATCGTGCCTTCCTTGACGGCCGCGCAGCCAACGTCGGTCGCGTCGATACCGACGACCGGGCAGAACACGGTCTTATCGCCGTTGGTCTTCATCGCTTCAATAACGCCCAGCGCCATTTCATCGTTATTGCAGATCACGGCGTCCACCGTTTCACCGGTGCCCATGAACTGGCTGAACTGGTCCATCGCCTTGATGCGGTCCCACTCAGCGGTGTTTTCAAATACATAGTTGGCCTTGATCCCGTTGTCCGCCAGCGCCTGCTTCGCGGAATCGGTGCGCTTGGTCACGTTATCCAGACCCAGCGTGCCCATGAACATGGCGATGTTGACCTCGGTCTTGCCTTCGTCCTCAAAGATCTTGGATAGGAAATTGCCCTGTTCCTTGCCGTACAGCGTTTCATCGGTGCCTACGTAAACGACCTTGCCGTCCTGTAACAGGTCAAGGCTGGGCTGGCGGTTGACGAATACCACCTTCATATCGCCCGCTGCCTTCAGCACGTCCTCCGCCGAATCGTTGTTGGCAAGGCCGATGATCGCGGCGTCATAGCCGTCCGCCGCCCAAGTCTGTACCTGACTCAGCTGCGTTGCAACGTCCTGATTGGCGTCCAGCGTGTTCAGCTCTATGTTGTTGGCTTCCGCGAAGGGTTTCATCGCGTTCTCCATCGAGGTCCAGAACTGGTCGCGCATAGCGATCGAGAAGCCCACCTGATAGGGGCCGCCCGCGTCGCCGCCCTGCGCGCCCGTGTCCGCGTCCGTATCCGGCGTAGCCGCGGGCGTGCTGCCGCAGCCGGCCAACAGGCCGATGCTCAGGACCCCCGTCAGCAATAAAGCAATTAATTTCTTCTTCATGTCATTCTCTCCTTCTCTTTTTCGATTGTGTGCACGGCACTGTTTGCAGTGTCTTGCTTCTATGCTAATCATTATACCATCCCCCGGATAGAAAACCTTCACTATATTGTTTTCACCCTTCGTTGTTTCCCGGATATTTCGCACAAATATACCGCCGCCAACTTTGGCAACTCCACTATCCTGTTCGCACGCCCCTTAAAAACACATAAATACCGCCTTTTCGGCCAGATCACGCCCTGTTTTCCCCGCGCTTAGTGATACCTTATTATATATATACGTATTTCCGCATTCGCCTCTTTTGTATTCCATTTTAGTATATTTTATTCTTTCGCACGTGCGTCCGCGCGCACCGTTTTTCGTTACACAGGAACACACTGGAAATTCATTTTGATATTTTCGATTCTGCTGTTTGCGGGACAGATAACAAGATTGTGGAACAACCAAATTTAATGCCCTGTTTTTTGTGAAAAATTTGGGCGCTTTCGCCGGACGCGCTACAAGATAGTGGAGGGGCGGCCGGATAGAATACGCTACAATAGTATTATCGCAGGCGGGACCCCGTCAGTTCCGCCCCGACAAGCAACGAAGAGGAGAGAAGAAAAGTGGAGGTGGCAAAGTGAGCGAGTACATATTGGAGATGACGGGGATCGTCAAGGATTTCCCCGGCGTACGGGCGCTGAACGGCGTGGAGTTAAAGCTTCGCCCCGGCACGGTACACGCACTGATGGGCGAAAACGGCGCGGGAAAATCCACGCTGATGAAATGCCTGATCGGCATTTATCACAAAACCGAGGGCACGATCCGGTTCCGCGACAAGGAGGTCGACTTTAAAGGACCGCTGGAAGCGCTGCAAAGCGGCATTTCCATGATCCATCAGGAGCTGAGCCCGGTGCTTGAACGTCCGGTGTCCGAAAATGTGTGGCTGGGACGCGAACCGTACAAGGGCATTCATATCGACCATAAAAAAATGCGGACGGATACCATAGACCTGTTCCGCGAAATGGATCTCAACATTGATCCGGACGAAAAAATGGGCAACCTAACGGTCGCCCAGATGCAAATGGTGGAGATCTGCAAGGCGGTCTCCTATAACCCCGACGTGATGATTCTGGACGAACCGACCTCCTCGCTGACGGAGGGCGAGGTCGTGCATCTATTCCAGATTATCCGAAAGCTGAAGGAGCGCGGCTGCGCCCTGATCTACATTTCCCACAAGATGGACGAGATCTTCCAGATCTGCGACGAAATGACCACGCTGCGCGACGGCCAGTTCGTCGGCCATGATTTTGCGAAGGACACGACGGTGGACGCGCTGATTACCCAAATGGTGGGCCGCGAAGTCGCGGAAATGTTCCCGAAAATCCCCTGCGAGATCGGCGAGACCGTATTCGAGGTGCAGGGACTCAACTCCGGCAAGCAGGTAAAAAACGTTTCCTTCGATGTGCGGCGCGGCGAGATACTGGGCTTCGCGGGTCTAGTCGGCGCGGGCCGCACCGAAACGGTGGAGACCGTGTTCGGCATGCGCCATAAGGACAGCGGCAAGGTCTTTAAGGACGGTCAGGAGCTGACCATCCGCAGCCCGCACGACGCGATCGCCCACCGCATCGCCCTGCTCACGGAGGACCGGCGCGGCAACGGCATCGTCGGCATCCGCAGCGTGATGGACAACACGATCTTGGCGAATCTGCCGGCCTACGGCTTCCCGATCAACCACAAGAAAATCCGGGAGGATACCGACAAGTACGTCAAGGCGATGAACACAAAAACGCCCTCGAACGAGCAGCTGATCATGTACCTATCCGGCGGCAACCAGCAAAAGGTGCTGATCGGCCGGTGGCTGCTGACCGATCCGGACGTGCTGATCGTGGACGAGCCGACGCGCGGCATCGACGTTGGCGCCAAGGCCGAGATCCACACGCTGATCTCGCAGCTTGCGGGCCAAGGCAAGGCGATCATCCTGATCTCCTCCGAGCTGCCCGAGGTCATGGGCATGGCCGACCGTATCGTCGCCATGTACGAGGGCGAGGTCACCGGCGTTGTCGAGCGCGACAGCGATAAATGGAGCTCCGAACACATCATGGCGCTATGCCACGGTCAAAAAGAATAAGGGAAAAAGAGAAAGGGGTACTTCCTGTGAATGCGACAAAAGCCAAAAAATTTATGAGCAAGAACTCGATCTGGGTCGTCTTTGTTTTTATGGTCATCCTGATGGCCTTTTTATCGCCCACGTTTCTAACGGCCAAAAATATTGTTTCCGTACTGACCACCGAATCCATCACCGGCATCCTAACGGTCGGCGTTATGTGGTGTATTCTTTCCAAGGGCATCGACCTTTCGCCCGGCGCGCTGGTCGCGTTGACCGGCGTTGTGACCGCCTCGCTCGCGCAAAAGTTTGAGTACGGCGCGTCCCGCCTGTTCCCGAACCTGCCGGATATCCCGGTCGTCGTCGCGATTGTGGCCGGTCTGGTCGTCGGCACGCTGTTCGGCGTGCTCAACGGCTGGCTGATTGCCTACACCAAAATCCCCGCTTTCATCGCCACGCTGGGCACCCAGCTGATCGCCCGCGCGCTCGCCTTGCTTTACACCAACGCCTACCCCATCCCGGAGCTAAAGCCCGGCCTGAAAAATGTGGCGCAGTTTGAGCTGTTCAACATCAGCGGCGCGTCCGTCACGGTCGTCATCGTCATCTTCGTCATCTTTGCGGTGATATCCGGCTTTATGCTCACACAGACGCGGTTCGGCAAATCGATCTATGCGATCGGCGGCAACGATCAAGCCGCGCGCGTGGCCGGTATCAACGTGGAAAAGAATCTGATCAAGGTATACACCTGGTGCGCGTTCTGCGCGTCCGTCGGCGGCGTTCTGCTGGCGGCTCGTTCGGGCGCGGGCAACGCCTCGGTCGGCGTCAACTACGAGCTGGACGCGATCGCGGCGGCCACCGTGGGCGGCACCTCCCACTCGGGCGGCGTGTGCCGGATCTCCGGCGTTATTGCCGGTATCCTCATCCTCGGCGTGCTGAAAAACGGCATGATGCTGCTCAAGATTTCGCCCTATGTGCAGCAGGTTTTCAAGGGCGCGATCATCATCCTCGCGGTGGTGTTCGATATGCGCAAGAACGCCAAGAAGGCGTAAGAAGCTTACATAAAAACCGGAGCCGCGGTCCCCTCGTAAGGGGTCGCGGCTCCGGTTTTTATTTGCTACTGCGTCACGTTGCCGTGCAGCGCTTCTATGTACTGTTTTTTATAGCGGATCGGCGACACGCCGACCACCTTGGTAAAGATGGTGTTAAAGTAATTCGTATTGTCGTAACCGACCAAGGTGGCGATCTGCGTGGCGGTGTAATCGCTGCTGATTAAATAGGTCTGCGCCAGCCCGACGCGCCGCCGGATCACATATTGGATGGGCGAATAGCCCATCGCCTTTTTGAACACATGCGAGATATACGGCTCGCTGCACTGGAACGCCGCCGCGATCGATTTCAGATCGATCGGCTCCGTGTAATGGATATCCAGATACTCGCGGATGCGGTCGCCCATTTGCGTATCCTGCGCGGAAGCGACGGCGCGCGGCGCTTCGTCCTCCACCCCGATCGCCGCGAGCAAAAAGGCGATGGCCAGACACTGCGCCACGGCCCGGTGCATCGGGTTATCATCCAGCATTTGATAGGCGCGCTCGCACAGGCCCTCGAAAAAACCGAACATCGCGCCGGAGGGTCGCACGGGGGGGCTGTCCTCCGGGATCATGTGGTTTACCGGCAGGTCTCTTAAATGCAGGTTGCCGATACCGAAGCAGTAGGTGCCGATCTCCTCATCCGACATGGCGCGCACCTCGTGCGCTTCATCCTGATTATAATACAGGATATCGCCCGCCTGAATGGGATAGGTATGGTTGCGGATGGCATAGGAGCCAACGCCCCGATAAACCAGCAGGATCTCGCACAGCGAATCATGCCCGTGCATGGGCCGGTCGCGCTTCTTGCCGCCCGCCTGCTGCTTGGTGATATAGAGCAGCGAAGGCATCGCCACTCTGTCTATTCCGGATTTTTGCATCACTCGCGCGAAATAATCTGTTTCATACATGCTGCTCACGTGGGCTTCCTCCCTTTTCCGGCATTTGCGCTGCTATCATTTGTTCATTATACCGAATTTGCCCGCGCGCGTCAATTCCACCGCGTACTCGGTTCAGCCAAGCGCCGCCCCGCTACGCTTTCCCGTTGCGAAAAAAAGTAGAATACAGGCAAAAAGAACCCGTTTCCTTGTAAAAACGGGTTCTTGAATCGGCCGGGCGGGGCGGTAGAGATACCGCCCCGCCCGGAGAGCAAGGTAATGGCAAATGTGTTCTGGGGTCGTTCAATTTGCTGTGTTGGAAAGAAACCGGTGAAGCATGGCCGCGACCTCGGCGCGGGTGGCCCGCCCCTTGGGGTCCAAAACGCCGCTGCCTTTGCCGGAGAGGACGCCGGCGCCCACGGCCCATTTCACGGCGTCCTCCGCCCAGCCGTCGGGCCGGTCGGTAAAGGCCGCCAAATCGTCGGCCGCGCTTACGTCCGCGCCCTTGTACCGGGCATAGCGGTACAGAATGGCCGCAAGCTCCTGCCGCGTGATGGTGTCCGCCGGGCCGAACGCCGTGGCGGTGTAGCCCTTGACGATCTCGTGCTCCGCCGCCCAGCGAACGGCGTCAAAGCAGTAGCTGCCCGCCGTTACATCAGTAAATGACATGGCCGCGCCGCTCTCCGGCTCCTGCTCCAACCGCCACAGAATCGTGACGATCATGCCGCGGGTGGTGGCAAGCTCCGGCGAAAACGTGGTTTTGCTGGTGCCGTTCATCAGGCCGCGCTCATAGATATCCTTCACGCTGTCGTAATACCACGCGTCCTCCTTCACATCGGCAAAGGGATACCAGACGGGCCGCTGGCCCTCGGCCTGAAAGCTGGCCGCGATGGTGTGGTTTGCCCTGACCCTTTCAAACGTATAGGAATCCACCGCGCCCACGCTCTTGCCGTCCACCAGCACGTCGGCGATCTCGTAGCCATCGCCGGGCGTCACGGTAAACGTCTTGTCGCTGTTCCGGCTGACGCGCACCTTGCCGCTGGGGGCGATCTTGCCGCCCCCGCCCGCCGTGGCGGTCAGGGTATAATAGGTGGTGGAGCCGCCGCCCGTCGCGCCGCCGGTGGGTACCACGAACTGCACGCTGGAGAAGGACAGCATTTTGAACGAAATGGCGCGCCCCTCTCCCTTCGTAAAAGGAAGCTCCGTTTTGCTGCCGTCGTCCTTCACATGGTACAGCTTCCAGGTTGTTCAGGTCGATATCCTCCGGCACGACCATCTGGAAGAACATCGGTGCCGCCAGCTCCGCTTCGTTGTTATTCACCGTCAGTTGCATTTTCAGTTCCAGCTTGGTGTCGGAGCCGCTGGGCATAACGGGCTTGATGGTGACCACCACGTTGCCGCTGTCCACGCCGCAGGCGATGGCCGCGCCCACCACCTTTATGTTCTCCGGCGCGGGAACCGGTCCCTCGGCTTCGTCTTCGATGGTGATCGTCAGTTTCTTGTCCGCGTCGGAAATGTTCTCGCCCACGGTCTTTTTCAGCTCATCCAGCGTCTTCACGTCATCGGCGGTAAGGTTTTCCTTGGCCGCGCCGGACAGCTTGGTCACCTCGGCTGCCACGGCGTCCACCGCCGCCTTGTCGGTTTCGGTAGGGCGCTCCGGGTCGATCAGCTTATCCAGCGTCTCGGCGATGTCCGTAATGTCGCTTACCTGATTGGCGGTCCCGCCGCTACCGCCCGTGACCTTTACCAGCACGTAGCCCAGCATGTCGCCATTCTGGTAGGCCACACCCACCATAGTCACGCCGCCGGCGACTGCCGAAACGGTGGCGGTCATGCTTCCGCCGGAGACCGCGCCGGTCACGGTGGCGACCGCCTCCGCGCTGCTGCTCCATTTCATGTTGGCAATGGCGTAGTCGCCCTCATTGGGCAGGGCCGCGCCGGTCACTTGAAGCGTTACCCCGGAGAGCGTCAACTGCTGCCCGGCCGCGACGGTTTGTATGCCCAGTCCTTCGCTGGCGGTCAGTTCTACCGTGGATACCGGGAACAGGGCGTCCTCGCCCGTCAGGTCTACGGGAGCGTAGTTTGGATCGGCGGGCGTGTACCGCACCGGAAATGCCTGCTTGCCGCCGTTGTCGTTGCCGGCGGCGATCCGCGCCGTCTTGTCGCCGGTAAACGCCCAGCCGGCGGGCAGCGTCACGTCCCCCAGCGTCGGCGTCACGTTGGTGACGATGTGCACCTTGTGCAGCGCGTCCAGCGCGTCGGCGTAGCTGGAATAGGTCTTGCCGTCCGCCGGGGTGATGGTCCCGGTCAAGCCGGGTACCGTGCCGGTGGTGGTATAGTTGCCCGCGTCATTTCCGTTGAGCGTGACGCCGGTGACGGTAACGGCGATTCCCGTCCCCGCGTCCGCCGTGGCGTACACGCCAGTGCCGCCCCCGGCGGTCACCGCGTCATGTTCCAGTGCGCCGGTAAGGGCAGGCGCGCCGGTGAGTATAGCTATTGTGTCGCCGTCATAGACCTTGCTGGCCGCGAGGGTGCCCACGCCCAGAATGACGGCTTTGGGAGCCACGGTAAAGCTGGCCGTCTTGGTGCCGGTGTAGACGTCGCCCTCGTAGCTCATCCGCACCTGATAGGTGCCCGCCTTAGCCTCGCCCGCGCCGGAAACGGGCAGATCGTCCGCCCAGATATTTCCGCCGTCGGCGCTGTATTGATAAGTGATGCCGCCGTTGTCGTCCGTGACAGTCACGGAGCCCAAGGGCACATTAGGCGCCTCGCCGTAGGTCCAGCCATCCATGGCGAGGGACATCTGCGCCTCCGTCAACGCGGCCTTGTCCGTGACGGTCACGATGACCGTGGCGCTCTTGCCGCTGGCTACGGTGGAGGTGGCCTTGACGGTTATTGAAGTTGCCGTCTCACCGGCGGCCACGGTCAGCAGACCCGCTTCGGAAATGACGGTGCCGGTGTCGTAGCTGCCTTCGATTGTCCACGTCACGGACTGCGCCGGGGAATACGTGCCGGCCACCGTGGCGTTAAACTGCCGGGTGTGGCCCTTCTGTACAATGGCCGCCGGTGGGGTGACGCTCACGGCGGTGACGGTGGGCGTTCCCAACCAAACCTCATTGACCGCGTTGGTCATGGCGCCGTTGGAAACGGTAAGCGCGTCCGCGTTCTCCGGGACGAAGGCGGTCCAGCTTCTGGTTTCCGTTCCTCCGTCCGACAGCGTAACGGTAAACCAGTCCGACGCCATGGGCTTGCAGCCGTTTTCTTCCCCCAAGCCAGTCAGCGTAATGGTTACCGGCGGCTGTGTCTCACCGCTTTTCATCGTTCTAGCGGCGATGGCGGCAAAGCCGGGCCCGCCTTTTGCGTGGATACTGCCACCGGTGATTTCGATGTGGCCCATGCAGAAAATCCCGACGTCGTTCGTGCTCACGGCGTCGACGGTGCCGCCGGAGATGGTAACGCCCGCGTTGCTCCGCAGGCCGGCATAATAGCCCTTGGCCGTCACCTTGGTATCGTCGCCGCTGATGGCAAGGGCGGCGGGCGTAAAGATGCCGCAGTCGTGGGTGGAGGCGGCGTTGACGGTGCCGCCGGAAATGGCAATCCCGCCGTTGCCCTGCAAGCCGGCATAATAGCCCTTAGCCGTCACCTTGGTCGTGTCGCCGCTGATGGAAATTGTGCCGGGCGTATAAATTGCGGCGTCTTTGTTGGAGATGGCGCTGACGGTCCCGCCGCTGATGGTGATGCAGTTTTTCGTATAATCGGGCACGTCGGGAAAATCCGCCGCATGCTCCGCATAGAGCGCGGGGAAGTCGCTCACCGCCTTGACGTCCGCATCGCCGTTAACGGTGATATGCAGCAGAGCGATGATGGCGTTTTTGTCCGTCAGGGTGCTTTCAACGTCCACCTTGGAGTCGGAGATCAGTACATTTTTGCCGTTGATGGCACTGTCCCCCGTGCGTGCGGTTAGAGTGGAACGCTGGTCAATCGCGATGTCTCCGCCCGCCGCGTTGATGCCCGTCATGAGGTTTGTGAGGGTAAGATTCGCGCCGCTGAGGGTGATCCCTTCATCCGCCTGCAATCCGACGTAAGAGGCTTCGGGCTCTAAGGTCGTATCCTTGTTGATGATCTTCAGCGTCGCGCCGTTTAGGGTTAGCCCCTTGTTGGCGCTCACGCCCGACACGCCGCCTCCGTCCTGGGCTCGTTTGAGGTAGACGGTGAGTTTGCCCGCGCCCTTTATGAGAAGCTGGTTGTTTAGGCACCGGACGCCGCAGTTCAGCGCGGCGTCCGCATCGTTGCCGACGACATTATCGCCGGTCAGCGCCATGGTAAAGTCCGTGCTGTCCTCCACGTAGATTCCCGCGCCTTTGTGTGTGCCTGTGATGGCCGCGCTGTTGAGGGACAGCGTATTGCTGGCGGCATTGTAGGATACCTTCCCGTCGCCCAGCACGTTGGCCGAATTCTCCGGGGTGACTTGCGTGCCGCCCACCCACACGCCGTAGGCCCCGGCGGCGGTAATGACCACATCCCCGGTGACGTGGGCGATGCTCACCGTGCCGCCGCGCCTTTCGTAGGTGTAGCCGGCCTCATCGTCCAATGCCAACGTTTCTCCGCCCATGGTGACGGAAATGGAGTCGGGCAGGCTGTAGCCGTCCGCCGCCGTGAGGGTGACGGTGAGGGGCTTGCCGTACTTAACGGCTGCGGGCTGCGCTTCCGCCGTCAGGTTGGTCAGCGTGCAGGAGACCTGATAAAGGGCCAGAACGACGACAGGGTCGGAGACCTCTATGGCCGCATAGGCGCTGGAATCAGGGAGCGTCGCCGTAAAGACATAGGTGCCCGGCTCCTTTACAAGGACAGTCGCGTCCTTAGGGGTCGAATTTACCGTGAAATCCGTACCCTTCACAAGCGCATTGCCGTCCTTGGTTCCGGTTATGACAAAGTCGGAGGCTTTAATCCCCACGTCACCGCCGTTGTTGGACACGCCGAACTGAACGGGTGCGACGTAGTTGACACCGTCGCCGGTTAAATTTTCCACCATCATACTGCTGATATACTTGTTGCCATTCATCTTATCGGAGACAGTGACCGTGAAGGGTTCGGAGGTCACCGATTGTCCGGTGGCGGACGTATAGACGGCCTTAATGGTGTTGTCACCCACATTGAGATGCGTGAAAGAACTAGGTCCGCAGACCACAGAGAGGGCGAAGCCCTTTTGCTTCCCAAAGCCGCTCGTGGCGCTGTAGCTCACCGGAGCGCCTAGCGCGGCCTCGCCCAGATAGAACTGGACCTTGCCCGTGGTCATCGCGGTGCCGGTCTCCACATCCTTGATGTCGGCCATCAGGAATATCTCGTCGCCCTTGCAGTACGGCGCCGTCTGCTTGACGGACACGGTAACGGTAAAAGTGAAGACGGTGGTGCCGGTCAGCGTCTCCATGTCCCCCAGCTGCTTCGCAAAATCGTTCAGTTCCGCCAGTTTGTCGGCGCGCGCCTCGGTGATCCGCTCCAGAGCCGCCGCGTCCCCGGACAGCGCGGAAAGCCGCGCTTGCAGGGCGGGGACCGCCGCCAGCTTGGCGCGGGTCTCGGTAACCCAGACGGGGAATGCCGGGTCGGCGTCGCCGGGGGCGCTTTCATAGAGTTCGTCCACCGTAGGCAGGGCGTCGATGGCGGCGCAGAGGGCGTCCACCTCGTCCGGCTCCGGCGCGGTCTGTTCCGCCACGGTGACGGTGATCGCGGGCCAGTCCACGCCCTCGGCGCAGGCGTACCCCGGTGCGGACGCGGTAAAGGTATAGCGGCCCGCCGGGCCTTCAAAGGGGCGGTCCGCTTCCCAGCTCACGCCGTCAATCACAACTGGCTCGGTGTCCGGGGCCGTGGCGTACACGGTGGCACGGAGGGAGCCGGGCAGGTTTAAAGCCTCCCGCACCGTCCCCGCCGGGACGGTCTGCTCCGCCACCGCCGCGTCCAACGGCTCAAAGGCCGCGACTATCACGTCCCGACCGTTCTCCGTCCCCCCGGCCTGCGCCGAGACCGGCAGCAGGGTCATTAGCATAAACGCTGCCAGCAGGGATGCAAGCGGCCGCCGCAGTTTCTTTATTTCTCTCATATTTCTTCCTCCCTTTGTGTTTTGTAAGTAAAAGAAGCCTTGGCGATAAATGTCCCATTTATCGCCAAGAGGGGTATACCCCTCTCTTTATTTTTTCAGTGCGTTACCCGTCCGCCCGCTGTAAGCGAAACGGGCGGACAGGGCAAGGGCGAACAGAACGCCGGCGGGACAGGCGATACCGGCGGAAAGGCGCAGGCCTTCCTCCGCCATGAGGATGTAGGTGGAGCAGACCGCCGACATGAACGCGGCGGGCAGCGCCGCCATAAGGCTTTGCACGCGCCCGCAGTGCCGGCGGAGATAGACCGCCGCCGCCCAGAGGGCGATCATGGCGAGCGCTTGATTGGCCCAAGAGAAGTAACGCCAGACGACATCGAAATTCAGTTGGGTGAGCAGCGCGCCCGCCGCCAAAAGCGGAAGGGTGAGCAGCAGGCGGTTGCGGATTTTCGACTGATCGAGCCGGAACCAGTCCGATAGGGTGAGACGGGCGGAGCGAAACGCCGTATCCCCCGAAGTGATGGGGCAGGCGACCACGCCGACAACGGCCAACGCGCCGCCGACAACGCCGAGCAAGGCGGTCGAAATATCATACACCACGCCGGACTGGCCGAGCGAGGACAGGGCGGCTTGCAGGCCGCCGGCGCCGCCGTAAAACGCGACGCCCGCCGCAGCCCAGCAGAGGGCGATCACGCCCTCGGTTATCATGGCCCCGTAGAACACGCGGCGTCCGTCCCGCTCGCGGGCAAGACAGCGCGCCATCATGGGCGACTGGGTGGCGTGGAAACCGCTTACCGCGCCGCAGGCCACGGTGATGAACAGATAGGGCCAGACGGGCCTGCCGTCCGGATGGAGGTTTTGCAGCGTCAGCTCGGGAATATGGTAGCCGCCAAGCAGGATGCCGCCGCCGATGCCCAGCACCATGACGATGAGGACGACGCCGAACACGGGATAAATTTTGCCGATGAGTTTATCGATCGGCAGCAGGGTAGCGAGAAGATAATACAAAAGAATGACGAAAACCCAAAAGGGCGCGCCGAACGCGGGCGGTGTGAGCCGCGCGATGAGGGCGGCGGGGCTGGTTGTGAAAACCGCGCCCACCAGAACCAGCAGCACCACCGAGAATACGCGCATGACCTGCTTCATGCCGCGGCCCAGATACTTGCCCACGATTTCGGAAGCCGACGCGCCGCCCATGCGAACGGAGATCATGCCGGTGCAGTAATCGTGCACGGCGCCGCCCAAAATGCTGCCGAAAACGATCCACAAGAATACCACGGGGCCGAACACCGCGCCCATGAGCGCGCCGAAGATGGGGCCGGTGCCCGCGATGTTGAGCAGTTGGATGAGAAACACCTTCCACAGCGGCATGGCGACGTAGTCCACCCCGTCCGCGCGAACGACGGCAGGCGTCTCGCGGTCGTCAGGGCCGAACACCCGCTCGACCAGCCCGCCATAGGTCAGATAGCCGGCAAGCAGCAGGGCGAGCGCTGCAAAAAAAGTAAGCATGATATTTTTAGTCCCCCCAATTTCAAAGTGACGTACCCCTATGAAAGTGCACGCACGGTCTGGCAGTTCAAAGCCGCCTTATTTTGATACATATTTGCGTCGGCGCGTATGAATGCATCCTCGATGCTTTCCCCCGGCCGGGTACAGGCATGGCCGGCGGCGATGGAGATCGGCATCCCCTGCTCCGCGGACGCACGTTCCAGTTCCGCCGCCAAGACTGCCAGCAGGGCTTCCGCCCGCTCTGGCGGACACCCCGGCAGGATTACGGAAAATTCGTCCCCGCCGATGCGGAATAAATGCTCTGTTGTTTCGGAAAAGACGGCGCGAAGCGCGTCCGCGGAGCGGCGCAGCACCATATCCCCGGCATGGTGTCCAAAACGGTCGTTAATCTGCTTAAAGTGATTACAGTCCAGCATGACGCAGCAGACCGCATCCGTCCCGCGCTCCCGCTCCAGCATGTTCACACGCTCCACATAGGCTGCCCGGTTATACAGGCCGGTCAAGGCGTCCAGATACACGAGCTGGTACAGGTGCTTTTCCCGTTCCAGTCGCTCGTTCTGCTTCTGGATATGCAGGGTCTTGCGGATGGATTGCAGAAACACTGCATAGCAGGCCAGCACCACGGCGGCAAACGTGAGCCAGCAGGGCGCGTATTCGGGGCGCTGGATCATCGGCTTGGGATAGACGGCAAAAAAGATAAGGGCAAAATAGATGAGCACGGCGGAAAACGCCATCGTCCCCCACCCAGAATCCACTGTGTCCAGCAAAACGTGATAGGCCCGCAAACGCCTATAGCCCGCGGCCAAAAGGATCGAAAACAGTGTAAGTACCACAAAAAACGCCCCGACCGCCCCGCCGCGAAACAGGATGCCCGCATAGCGGCCGATGAACGCAACGATCAGCGATACGGTATCCACAAAGCAGAACGTTAGCAGGAAGCGGCTTCCCTTGTGCCGCGACAATGCCCAAAACAGCAGAAAGCTCGGCACCGTCATAAAAACGGCCGCCGCCAGCGAGGCCGGGATGTCCCAGAGATAAACCCCAACAAAGTAGAAAAGCAGAATGATCCCGCAGCCGCCGTACATGAAGGCGCGGTATAACGGCGTATCCCTTTTCAGCTTAAAGATCATAGAATAAATGAGCAGATCAAAAAAGATAACCGTCACATCTGTTAGGACGGCAAACATATCTGGCAAATAATCTCCTCCATCCTCTGTGCGTTTCCGTGTCTCTGCTTTTTGCATACCCGTCCAGCCTTGACGAATCGGTTCGAGCTGGTTAAAATGGAACTACGGCCGCCAAGCTTTGACTGCCCCTATTATAAAATTTTTATGGGCGGCGCGGCGGCGTTTTACGGAATTGGTACCTGAAAATACGAAATTGGTCATAGCGGAGGGGGTGACAGACGTGCTGCAAATCGCTTTGTGCGACGACCGGGTGGAGGAATTGGAACGGGTGACGGGGCTGGTGGAAGCGTATATCCGGCTCCACCCGGAGCTGGACAGCACGGTGCTGCCCTTTCAGTCCAGCTACGACCTGCTGGAGTGCGTCAAAAGCCGGGGCGGGTTCGACCTGTATCTGCTGGATGTAATGATGCCCGAGCCGGACGGTCTGGCCGTGGGCGCGGCCATTCGGGAGCGGGATAAGGACGCCATGCTTGTCTATCTCACCAGCTCCCCGGACTACGCCGTGGCTTCCTACCGGGTGCGGGCGATGGATTATCTCTTAAAGCCCGTGGAGCGGGACGCCCTCTTTTCCCTGCTGGATCGGGCGGCGGAGCGGTCGCTAGACGACATGCCCTCCGTGACGGTGCGGACAAGGGACGGCGTTGTGGTGGTTCCCCTCGCGGAGATCGTCACGGTGGAGAACGGCGACCATGCCGCCCGCTACACGCTTTCGGGCGGGCGGACGCTGACCACGGGGACCGTCCGCTCCTTTGACGAGGTGGCGGCGGCTCTGCTGGCCGAACCGCGTTTTCTGCGGGTGGGGGCTTCCTTTGTAGTGAATATGCTCTATGTGGACAGCATGACAAAGGAGCAATTTTTCATGCACGGAGGACTGAAAATTCCCATCCCCCGGCTGCGCCGCGGCGAGGTACGGCAGGCGTTTCTTGATTTTATGCTTAAAAGGGGGCGAGGCGTATGAGCGAGACAATTCAGGTTTTATTCCGCACACTGGTGACCTGTGCCTGCCCGCTGGCGCTGCTGTTTGCCATGTCCGGCTTCCGATGCACGCGGAAAACGGCGTGGGCAGCTTTCTGGGTGATCGCGCTGCTCGGCACGGCGGTGTGCTTCACCCTGATTCTGACCGTGGGCTTGGAACAGATGTGGCGGGTCTACTTTATCGTCCTGCTCGTACCCAGTCTGCTGTTTTTGCTCTTTGCCACCACGGACCGCCCTTCCCAAGTGCTGTTCAATTTCTTTACGGCTGTCAACGCCTTTTATCTGACCGCCATTCTCTCCCATTTCCTTTTGGGTGCGGACGAGGAGCCGATCTGGGCGGGCGTACTGTTCCGCTTGGCGTTCTTCGGGCTGATCGTCTTTGTGTTCGTGCGCTGGCTGCGGGAAGCCTATCGCTTTATCGCCGCCAATATGCGGCGGGACTGGCGCGTCATGGCCGTGTTGCCGCTGTTGTTCTTCGCCTTGGTGATGTTTTTGGGACTGTATCCCCACAAGCGGGAGGACAATCTCATGGGGGTGGTGTTTCTCTACGTCATCCTCTGTGTGGTGTATTTCGTTATTTATCAGGTGTTCCACAATACTTACAATCTGCTGAAAGCCACCAGTGAGAACGACGCTCTGAAAAGTCAGGTGGAGGCGCTTCAGCGGCAGGCGGACGCCGTGAGCCGCAACGACGAAAAGATCCGGGTATACCGGCACGATATGCGCTTCACCATGCAGGTGACCGCTTCCATGCTGGAACGGGGGGATGTGGCGGGCGCTTTGAAGTATCTGGGCGAATCCGACGCTAAATTAAACGACACCAGTCTGGTGCACTACTGTGACAACGCGGTGCTGGACGCGCTGATTGCCTACTATGCGGAGAAAGCGCAGGAGCGGAACATCACGGTCACAGCCCACATGGATTTGGGCGTGGAACTCCCCGCCGACGAATTGGAGCTGTCCACGGTGTTCGCCAACGCCATGGAAAACGCCATTCACGCCTGCGGCAAGCTGCCAAAGGACGTGAAGCGCCGCATTGAGCTGACGGCGGTGTCCTCGCCCCACTTCTGTATCGAGATCGCCAACACCTATACCGGCGAAGTAGCCTTTGACGGCGAGGGCTTTCCCGTCACCAAGGAGCCGGGCCACGGTTTGGGCACCCGGAGTATCGCCGCCTTTATGAAGAAATACAACGCGGTGTACAGCTATCAGCTGGCGGACGAGATGTTCCGCTTTCAGTTTTTGATCAACTGGCCGAAAAAGCCAACGGAATAGGGGTTTTAAAGACAGTCTCGCGGTGAGTCATACCATTCGGTTAGGCATTCAGAAAAAAGCGGAAATAAAAAAGGGCGTTCCTTTCGGAACGCCGCAGCGCGCATAAAACAGTAAAAAGGCTTGTTTTCTTAACGAAAACAAGCCTTTTTCTAGTACCCTTGGTGGAGACGGTGAGGATCGAACTCATGACCTCCACACTGCCAGTGTGGCGCTCTCCCAGCTGAGCTACGCCCCCAAGTTTTGCCGCAGAACTTGTCCTGACGACAAAATATATTATACGGAAAACATGGGGAAATGTCAAGCAGTTTTTTTCTATTTTTTCAATCGATCGCAAACAGACGCTTGCCGTTTTCCGTCGTGATGCGCTCGACCTCGTGTACGTCCATTTCCTTGACCTCAGCAATGGTCTCCGCCATGCGGTGCACATACAAGGAGGAATTGCGGCGGCCGCGGTACGGCTCGGGCGCCATATAGGGCGCGTCGGTCTCGATCATCAGGCGGTCGATCGGCGTTTCGCGGATCACTTCGATCGCCTTGCGCGCGTTCTTAAAGGTGATCACCCCGGTGAAGGAAAGGTAATAGCCCAGCCGGAGCAGCTCGCGCGCCATCTCCACGCTGCCCGCATAGCAGTGGTACACGCCGCGCACACCCGGAAATGCGCGCGTGATCTCCATGCAGTCGCCGTGGGCGTCCCGGTCGTGCACGATCACGGGAAGAGACAGCCGTTCCGCCAACTCCATCTGGCGGCGGAACACGACCTGCTGGCGGGCGCGGGCGCGTTCCTCTTTTTCCCAATAATAATCCAGACCGATTTCGCCGACGGCGCGCACCTTGGGTTCGTTTTGCGCCAATTCAAAAATGACCGATAGGTCATTTTCCCAGTTTTCGTTGATATCTTCTGGGTGAATACCAACCGCAGCGTACATATGGGAGTATTTTTGTGCATAGCCAATCGCCTTGCGGCTGGACGCCAAATCGACCGCCGGATTGAGGATCAGGCCGACATTTTGCGCCGGCATAGACCGGAGCAGTTCGTCGCGGTCGCTGTCAAAGCGCTCGTCGTCGTAATGGGCATGGGTGTCAAACAGCATTACGGAACCTCTTTCTCAAACACCAGATCAAGCTCTTTGATACCGCCGTAGCTGGAAAAGCGCGTGGGCACAAAGCCGGCGTATCGCCAGCCCTGCGCCGCGTATCGCGCGATCAGATCCCGATGCTCGCCGGCGGAATTATCGACCCAAAAGCCGCCGCCCGTATGCAGCGACACATATTCGTACTGATACATATCCGTCCTCCTTAATCTAGCGAAAAAGGCCGCCGAACGGCGGCCTTTGGGTTTAGCAAAGCTTGGCGCCCGCCGGGATGCCGTCATCCAGCATCAGCAGGTTCAGCTTTTCATCCTTTTCAGCGGAAAGCAGCATGCCGCAGCTCTCCTGCCCCATCATCTTACGGGGCGGCAGGTTGGTAACGGCTACCACGGTCTTGCCAACGAGTTCCTCGGCCTTATAGTACTTCGCAATGCCGGAAAGGATCTGCCGCGGCTTGCCGGAGCCGTCGTCCAGCTGGAACTTCAACAGCTTTTCGCTCTTTTTCACATTTTCGCACGCAAGCACCTTGCACACCGTCATATCGACCTTGCAGAAATCGTCAAACGCGATATCGGGCAGGAAGGTGACCGCGGGCGGGTTCTTCGCGGCGTTTTCTTCCTCGATCTCCGTCAGCTTTTTCGGGATATCGATGCGCTCAAACAAAATGGACGCTTCGCCCACGCTGCCGCCTACCGGCATGCCGTTAAACGAGTTAAGGCTCTCCACGCCCTTATTCTCCACATTTAACTGCGCGAAGATCTTATCCGCCGTTTCGGGCAGGTAGGGCGCAAGCTCAACCGCCGCGAAGCGGATGGATTCCAGCAGGTTGTAAAGCACCGTGCCCAAACGGGCCTTCTTTGCCTCATCCTTGGCAAGGGCCCAAGGCATAGTCTCATCGATATATTTGTTGGAACGGCGCAGCAGAGTGAAAATTTCGTCGATCGCATCCGCCACGTGCAGGCCCGACATGCGCTTTTCCACAGCCGTGGGCAGGGCGAGCGCGAGGCTTTTCAGTTCCTCATCCACCGGTTCGGCGGCTTCGGGCGCGGGGATAACGCCGCCGAAATACTTTTTCGTCATGGCGATTGTGCGGTTCACCAAATTGCCCAGCACGTTGGCCAGCTCGGAATTGATGCGCTCGCAGATCAGCTCGTACGAAATGACGCCGTCGTTGCCAAAGGGCATTTCATGCAGCACATAGTAGCGCACCGCATCCACGCCGAACAGGCGCACCAGATCGTCCGCGTAGATCACGTTGCCGAGCGATTTGGACATTTTCCCATCGCCCACCAACAGCCACGGGTGGCCGAACACCTGCTTCGGCAGCTCTTCGCCCAGCGCCATCAGGAAGATCGGCCAATAAATGGTATGGAACCGGATAATGTCCTTACCGATCAGGTGCACATCCGCCGGCCAGAATTTTTTATAATGCTCATCGTGGCTGCCGTCCGGGTCGTAGCCGCAGAAGGTGATATAGTTGGTCAGCGCGTCCAGCCAAACGTAAACGACGTGGCCGGGGTCAAAATCCACCGGAATGCCCCATGAGAACGAGGTGCGCGACACGCACAGATCCTGCAAGCCGGGCTTTAGGAAGTTGTTGACCATCTCGTTTTTGCGGCTCTCGGGCTGGATGAACTCGGGATGCTCCTCGATATGCTTCATCAGCCGGTCGGCGTATTTGCTCATTTTAAAGAAGTAGGCTTCTTCCTCCGCGTCCACCACGGGGCGTCCGCAATCCGGGCAGCAGCCGTCCTTGAGCTGGCTGTCCGTCCAGAAGGATTCGCAGGGCTTGCAGTACTTGCCCTTATAGCTGCCCTTGTAGATATCGCCCTGATCGTACAGCTTTTTGAAGATGCGCTGCACCTTTTTTTCGTGCATCGGATCGGTCGTGCGGACAAACTTATCGTAGGTGGTGTTCATGAGGTCCCAGATGCGGCGCACTTCCCCCGCCACATTGTCCACATGCTGCTGGGGCGAAATACCGGCGGCCTCGGCCCTTTCCTGAATTTTCTGGCCATGCTCATCGGTGCCGGTCTGGAAATAGACTTCGTACCCCGTCATGCGCTTATAACGCGCGATCGCATCCGCCAACACGATTTCATACGTATTGCCGATATGCGGCTTGGCCGAGGTATAGGCGATCGCCGTCGATATATAATACGGTTTTTTCTCCATTGCTTTTCCGCTCCTTTTATTTCCCGTTACCCTTTATTATAGCCAAAAAGGACATAAAACACAAGAGAAAAACACAGCCGGCCGAAACATCGTTTCGACCGGCTGCACAGCTTGTCAAAAAGCCTTCGCGCCACAGCGCGCAATAAAATTGAAAATTGAAGCTAAGCTTCAATTTGACCAAAAAGCGGGAGCATGTATCTCGCTTTTTGAACAAACCGGCGGCGAAGTGCGGCCCAGGCCGGCCTCTCTTGCCCCGAAGGGGCAATTCACCTTCTGCCTGAAAGGCGCGCGCCAGAGCCGGAACACTCGATCGAAATGGGGCTTTGTTTCGATCGATAGACTGTCAAAATTATTTTTTTGACAGTCTCCGCAGGATGGTCAGCGCCTCCGCGCCGGTGATAGTGTCCTCCGGGCGGAAGGTGCCTTCCGGGTCGCCCTTCAAATAGCCCAATCCCGACATGCGGCTGATGACCTTATGCGCCCAGTACCCGCCGCCGACATCGCTGAACGACGGGCCAGCCGCCGTGCCCGCCGGAGCGAGCGTATCCACGAGCGAGCAAAACTCCGCGCGGGTGATGGCCGCGTCCGGGTGGAACGAACCGTCCTCATAGCCGCGCAGCAGGCCGCGGTCGTGCAAGCGCGAAAGCGCGTCCGACGAAGCGTCGGTAAAGCGCGGCAGTTCGGGCCGCTCGACAGCGGACTGGTCGATCAAGCTTTCCGCAATCAGCGCTGCGGCTTTCCGCCCGCGTCAGCGGCGTTTTCGCGCCTTCCTGCGGCAGATCGGCGCGCAGCATCGGCCGCACCCGTCCGGTATCCGCGTCCGCGCGGCAGGCGAACGGGAATTGAACGCCCTTCGCTTCCGCGGTGTTTACCCGCGCAAACACGCGGTTTTGCGCGGTCATGCGATCCAGCAGATCGGCGCATGCTCTCAGATCGTCCAATGTGACGTTCATCAGCGCCGCACGCTCGCGCTCAAAATCGGCCTGCGTTTTGCCCGAACGCGCGAGCGCCGCGGCGTTGCCGCGCGACCATGACGCCTCCTCGTCGTATTCCTTGATCGCGCCGATAATGTAGCCGTTCAGCTCGCTGTCCGACAGCGTCAGCCCCCGCACATACGCGCCCACGCCTTTATAGACCGCGATCACCTCGTCCACGGGCACACCGCCCGCGCACGCCATGGTCATGCCGTGCGCGTCAAAGCTGATGTTCGTACCGTAGGCCCCGCGCTTGTCGCGCAGCTCGGGCATCAGGTATTTGGCCCCCAGCACCGAGCCCAGCACGCGCAGCGCCGCGTCATCCACGGGCCCATCGTAAACGCCGTCTATCATCACGTGGTTGTCGTCCTGCGTACCGTTGGAAACGACGAGCGCGGACGGCCACCCGCCGGGCAAAAACGCGCAGGAGGAAACGCCGCTGCCTTCGGGCAGTCCCGCCAAAAAGGACTTAGCCGCCGCTTGGAAGGTGCGGTAATCCGTTTCGCTCCCCTGAAAGTTCGTCACTACGCCGCCGCGTTTTAAAGCATCGCCCAGCAGGCCGCGCAGCCGTGCGAGCAGCGCTTCATCCTTTTCAGGCGCATCCACCGCTTTTTCCACAAACGCCTGATAGGAGCGCGACGAGCCGTAGAACCCGGCGGGCGCCCCGCTTAAAAAGCGGTTGCTCTGCGTGCTCGCCAAGAGTCTGAGGCCGTACTCCGTCTGGAATGGATTGGAGAAATTCGCTTTCAGTTGCTTTTTCCGCTCGGTCAGGAAGGCGCGCAGCGCGCTCGTATCCTGTAAGGGCGGCGCACCCAGCAGCTTAATCAGACGATCGACCTGCGTTTTCAGCTCGGCCGGCGCGACCGAACCGCCGGCGACAAGCGCCGGGGCCAAAGTTTCCGCATCGCCGTACAGCGCATTTCCATCGACCCCAAAATAAGCGCCAATATTTCCCTTTTCCATCTGATCGTTCAAAAATTCGGCCAGCAGGCACCAAGCGGCAAGATCGTCCGCCTTGGCTTCGATCGGAAAATAGAGCGAGAAGGATGCCTGCTCCGCGTCCGTATCCACGGTGTGGTACCACGCCGCTTCGGGCGTTGTTTCACTTTTTTGTTCTAACGCAAAGGTGTTTTCCGAAAAGTCTGCGAGCGAGAGCTGCGGCAGCTTGGCAATGTTCTCCGGAGAATCCGGCGTGCCAATCCATGCGTTAAACGCCTCGGTATCCCGCTTTACCTGCTGCAGCTCCGCGTCCGTCAGCTTAGGCTCCGGAATGCCCGGCTTTGCGCCGCCGTTACCGGAAATGACGGTCGTTTGGTACTTGCCCGTGCGCCATTCGGCGGCAAGGGTCTTATAAATCTGCGTATCGGTTTTCAGCGCGTCGATCACATCCAGACGGTCAATGCAGGCCAGCGGATCGCCGCCGTAGGCAAAGCCGGTGAAGATCTCCTCGCGGCCAAACTGCTGCCATGTCTTCTGCTGATCGAGCAGCTTGTTGAGGCAGTCGGACGGAATACCGTTTTGGGCCACTTCGTCCAGCAGTTTTTGAAAGGCCTGCACCGCTTGATCCTTCTGTTCCACGGGCACGCCCGCAAGGATAATACCAAAATTATAGATGCCACCGCCCATGCCGCCGACCGAATAACCTATTGTATCCGGGAACTGCTCCTGCATTTTTATCTCTAATAAATAGGTAACGAGCGCGTTCCATGCCTCGACATTTTTAAGGTCCAGCACGTCCGGCCCGTGCATCATAAAGCCGATATCCACGGTTTTGGTCGATGCGGTCAGGTTGTATTCCTGCACGCTCTTGGTCTGTTCGATGGGCGCGCTGTCAAATTCGATCTCCGGCGCGCTGCCTTTGTCTGCTTTAGATAAATAACCGTTCAGCATTTTAAGCGTTTTGCTGATATCCTGCTCGCCTGCCACATAGATCAGCATGTTGGAAGGCTTATAATAGGTGTTATAAACGCGCATCACATCGTCATAGGTCAGGTTTAAAATGTCCGGAATGGCGCCGCCGGACGCAAGCGTGGGCGTGCCGTCGCCATAAAGGTTGCGGTACATCTGCTCGCTGACAAAATCGATTGAATTTTCGTTCGTATCCAGACTGCGCAGCTTCAGTTCGCTGAATACGATGCCGTTGTACTGCGCCTTGCCGTCAACATATTCCAGACGGATGCCCTGCTGCTTGAAAATATTCGGCTCTGTTCGCAGCAGCGGAAACAGCACGGACGACATATACACATCGGACAGGTTGTAAAAATCCGTTTCGTTTTTGGTACGCACCACATAGCAGGTGAAATCATCCGAGGTGTAGGCGTTCAGCTCATCCGCGACCGAGGTATTCGCCAGTACGTGCATGAGTTCGCGCACCGGATATTTCTCGCTGCCGCAAAGCAGCGCGTGTTCCAAAACGTGGTTTTCGCCCATCGAATCTTTGGGCGGGGTGCGGAACCCGGCGGCAAAGGAGCGTTCCTCCCCGTCGTTTTCCAGCCATAGGACCTGCGCGCCCGAAGCCGTGTGCCGCAGCAGGTGGTAGGCGCCTTCCTCCCGTTTTTGTACCTTTTCTTCGGTAAAGCCGTATGCGCCGAAGCGATCCGCCGCCCCCGCGCCGACCGGCAAAAACGATACGATCATCACAGCGCAGAGCAGCACTGCGAGCAGTCTTTTTTTCATCATGCAAAACCCTTTCGGTCATGGGCAAAAAAGCCCTGTAACCATAAATTACAGGGCTTTTTCGCTGCCTTTTGTTTTACTTCGCCGTGATCAAGTCTTCCGCCATCTGGAAAAAGTCGTCCGCCGTCAGATCGCTCTCGTCAAAGGTTGCGATGCTGTACGTCAGGCCGTTTTCCACCCAGTGGACACGATAATAATTTAGCTCTTCGCGCGTCTCGGTGCCGTAGGCGATGTTGATCTCGCCCGCGTCCATTTTCGCCTGCTCTTCCGCGGTCGGCTTTTCAGATTCGTCGCCCGGCAGGAAAATCTGCGGGATTGCGCGGTAACCCACGGTCACGTCGCCGATCTGGCGGGTCTCGTCAAACGGATCGTCATATATGCCGTCCGGCTGGACCGGCTCGACGGAAACATCGAGGCTAACGTCCTTATCATTTTTATAACGCAGCGTCAGCAGCGGGAAAGATTCAACCTTATTGCCCGATTCGTCAACTTTATCGATCGAGTCGCGATTGCCCTGTACAAAGGTAAACTCGCTTAAAAAGCTGTCCACGACCTTCAGATCGGGCGAAATGGCTTCCGCTTCCGACGCGGTCTTGTCAAAATCAGTCCAGCCGTTGGCAATATAGCTGTGGGTTGACCAACTGACCACCTTGCCGCCCGCAAACGCGCCGCCAACGGCCACGGCCAGCACCGCGCAAAGCGCGATCGCGTTTCTTTTCCAAGTTTTCATCCTGCTTTTGGGCAGGGGCGCGCCGCTTCTGATCGCAAAATCGACGCGGGTCTTTAGCTTATCGGGCGCTTTCAGCCCGTCTCCGCAAGCATGCAGGGTCTCGCTTACCGCTCGGTTCAAATTCATTTCATCCATGGTTGACAGCCTCCTTGGCCTCTTCCGTATTGTCTGTCAGCGCCTGCCGCAGATGGCGGCGGGCGGAAAATAAACGGGATTTGACCGTACCCTCGATCACGCCGGTCGCCTCGGCGATCTCGTGAACAGAAAGTTCATTGTAGTAATAGAGGATCACTGCCGTGCGACGTTTTTCATCCAGCGTGTAAAGCGCGTTGTATAAGCGCTTCTGCTCATCGGTACGCAATACGGCGCTAAGCGCGCTTTCTTCCTGCCCCGTTCCTATCAATTCGGCTTCCGGGGTCTCGCGGCGCTTTTTTCGGCAGTATTTCCACGCGAGCCGGGTAAGCGTCTTGAGCAGCCACGGGCGGAATTTCGATCCGTCCCGCAGCGATGAGATGGACTGCGCGCAGGTAACGAACGCTTCCTGCGTTAAATCCTCACCATCCGAACAGTTTCCGGTGACAAGGCAGGCGACGCGATACGCATCATCTTTATAGCGGGTGTACAATTCGTCGAACGCCTGCATGTCGCCTTGCTTCCAGCGGCGGACAAGTTCTTCGTCGGTCATGTGCTCCCTCCTTCCATGTATTTGGTGCACCTGTATATAAGAGCACCGAAGGGTGCATTTGGTTCAAAAATTTTTTACGATATAGCGCCAAAACTTAATCTACATATTATGGGTGGTTTGTTCCTTGTGTTTGTCCGCGCCTTCCCTTATACTATAACTAAGAATAGTAAAGGAGGGAACCCCCTCTCATGGATAAACAGGCTTTTTTTGATGGTAAAATCTTCGACGCCTACCGCTGGTTCGGCGCTCACGTTAGCGACCAGTCGGTCATTTTTCGTACTTTTGCGCCAAATTCCACTAAAATAACCGTAACTGGCGCATTTAACGACTGGCAAGAGGACGCGATGATCCCGGACGGCAGAAGCGGTTTTTGGGAGCTGAAAAGCGCCGAGGCCAAGCCGGGCCAGCTCTACAAGTACCGCGTTTACGCTGGGGACGGCACGGTACAGGACCACTGCGACCCCTACGGTTTCGCCATGGAGCTTCGCCCCGGCTGCTGCTCCATCGTGACCGACCTTTCGGAATATACCTTTACCGACGACGCATGGATGGCCGCGCGCACCGCGAGCCATGACGGCCCCGTGAACATTTACGAAATGCACCCCGGCTCCTGGAAACGAAACCCCAAGGATGAAAACGGCTGGTACACCTACGACGAGCTGGCGGATTTCCTGATCCCCTACCTGCGCGAGCACGGCTTCACCCACGTGGAGTTCCTGCCCCTATCCGAGCATCCGTTTGACGGCTCGTGGGGTTATCAAAACACCGGCTTTTTCGCGCCGACTTCGCGCTACGGCACCCCGGCGCAGCTGAAAATGCTGATCGACAAGCTGCATCACGCCGAGATCGGCGCAATCATGGACTTTGTGCCCGTCCATTTCGCGGTGGACGGCTACGGCCTTGCCCGGTATGACGGCACGACATTGTACGAATACCCCCACCCCGCCGTGGGCGAAAGCGAATGGGGCAGCTACAACTTTATCCATTCCCGCCGCGAGGTGCGCTGCTTTTTGCAATCCGCCGCCGATTATTGGCTGACCGAGTTCCATTTTGACGGCCTGCGCATGGACGCGGTATCCCGCCTGATCTACTGGCAGGGCGACCCCGCGCGCGGCGTGAACGGCGATACGCTACAGTTTTTGCGCAATATGAACGAAGGATTGAAGCAGCGCCACCCCACCGCCCTTCTAATCGCCGAGGATTCGACCGCCTATCCGGGCATTACTAAGCCCATTCAGGAGGGCGGCCTTGGGTTTGACTACAAATGGGACCTCGGTTGGATGCACGACACGCTGGAATATATGCAAACCCCGCCGGAAGAGCGGCCGCGTGACCGCGGCAAGCTGCTGTTTTCCATGGAATACTTCCCGAATGAGCGGTATTTGCTTCCCCTTTCGCACGACGAGGTGGTGCACGGCAAGGCCGCTATCGTGCAGAAGATGTATGGCAGCGATTTAGAGGACAAATACGCCGAAGCCCGCGCCTTTTACCTTTATATGTTTGCCCACCCCGGCAAAAAGCTGAATTTTATGGGCGGCGAATTGGGCCTGCGCACGGAATGGAACGAAGCCGCCGAACTGGATTGGTCGTATGAGCACGGCCCGTTCCACACATTTTTCGCGGCGCTGTGCCAAGTGTACCGCGCGCACCCCGCGCTGCACGCGGACTACCGCGCGGATAACTTTGTCTGGCTGCCTCAGGACGAGCAAACGGAAAGCGTTTTTGCCTTTACCCGAAGTGTAGACGGCGAACGCCTGCTTGCTGTTCTGAACTTTTCGGACGAGCCTTGCGACTTCCCGATCGACGCACCGGCCACCCTGCTGCTGCACACGGATTGGACGGCTTTCGGCGGCGCATCAAAAGAGAACGATCGTTCATTTTCGGCAGATGAGGACAAATTATTCTTGCATTTGCCAAAATTCAGCGGCGTACTGCTGCAATATGTGAAATGAGAAGTGATGGGATGATTGTATCCGAATACGACGCGTTTGGCCCTTGGATATACGAGATCAGCGAGGAACACCCGCTGCCCGCCTTGTTCGCGCCCCATTATCCCCAGTCGCCCGAACCCATTATGAGCTTTAAAATTCCCCGGGATATCGAGCGCCGACGGGCCACGCCGGACATGGAGCTGTACGACTATGTGATCGCCGCGTACGAACACCATATCCTTATTTTAAAGCGCGAGGGCAAGGCGGTCTCCTCCACTACGGTTGCTTATGAGGCGATCGAAGGGATACGGCTGTTCCGAAAATTTCTGCTCGGCCTGTGCACGCTTTACTTGAGCGGCCGCGCGCTTACCGTTACGTTCAACACCACCTCGATGCAGCTCATGCAGCGTTTTGTGCGGCTGATCCGCTCGAATTATCAGGCGCGGGAGCAGGCGCGCGCCAAATCGAAGGTGCGCGTCGGCCCGGCGTTTGAGCAAGAAATACCGGACGCGCTGTTTATCAACCTGCAAAACGACCTGCGCGACGCGGGCGAGTGCTTTCAAACCGGCGCGTTTCAGCCCGCGGCGCATCTTTTGCCACGGCAGCCCAGCTTGACGCAGCGGCTGTTTCGGCTGCTCAAGCCCCAGCTTTTGCCGAGCGCGCTGCACCTGTTCAATGACGACGAATTGCTGCTCATTGTACAGGAAAACGCGGAAAAGGACGCGCAGGAAAGCGAATATGGATATGATTTTACCTATATTCCCCTGCACAAGCTGCAAAGCGTTTATTTAGAGGACGATAAGCGATACCAAGATGTTACCACTTGCACGCTAAAGTTGGAAAACAATCGATTGCCTTTTTCCTTTTCCACCGGCAACCAGCAGGCGGCATTGTTTTACCAAAACCTGCGTGATTCTGTTTGATCAAAGCCAGAGGCTGTAAAAAAAGTCCGCCTTAGAAGGGCGAAACCATTGCAAAAGAAAAAGAGTGCCTAGCTTTGTCATTCTGAGGAGTGAAGCGACGAAGAACCTCGCGCGAACGCGCGCTTCTTACGTCAATTCCGCGCGTTCGCGCGAGATTCTTCACTTCGTTCAGAATGACAGTTAGGCATTCTTTTATTTCGCAATAGTTTTTTGACAGCCTCTTTTCTTTTTCTAAAATACATTTCCATGATTTTATTGTATTATTTTGGCGAATGATATATAATTTTGGTATTGAAGAGAGGAGCGTCTATGCGTATTCTACTTTGCGACGATAACGAAGCCTTCTTATACCACTTTGGCCGGGCAATTATGACTGAATTTGCACAACGGGAGATAACGGTAGACCTGCGGCGCTGCGATGGCGGGGCGCGGCTGCTCGAGGAGATCGACCGAAGTCCGGCGGATGTGGTCTTTCTGGATATCGATATGCCGGAAGCGAATGGGTTCACCATCGCGGCGCAATTATCAGGCCGCCCCCAAAAGCCGCTGTTGATCTTTACGACCAGCATGGAGGATTTGGTTTTTGATTCATTCCAGTTCCAGCCCTTCTGGTTTCTGCGGAAAAACCATTTGGAGGAGCTGCCCGTGGTGATCGATAAGCTGCTCGCCGCCTTACGGCAGGGACAACAGGAATATTCTGTTGTTGTCAACGATGTCACACGGCGTTTTCTGCTGGATGATATTCTGTATTTTGAAAGCAAGGGGCACTATATTCTTCTGCATACGGCGGGAGATACCCACCGGTTCCGGGCCAAGCTGGACGACATCGTGGCGCAGCTTAACAGCCCGGACTTTATCCGCTGCCATAACAGTTACTATATCAACTGCCGCTATATGAAAACGCTGGATAAACAAAATGTAACGCTGCGCGCAAAAAAAGAAATCATTATCCCCGTCAGCCGCAGCCGGTGGCAGGATACCCAAGACGCCTTTTTCCGCAGCAAAGGGAGCCTGAAACAATGAGATTTACTTTTGAAACAGCGATCAACGCGCTGGAAGCCTTTTTAATCCTAGATTTTCTCGCGCGGTATTTTGGCTTCCGGGTGGAGGGCGCGAAACGGTGGTGGGGCTGCGGTTTGTTTTGGTTGATTTCCACGGTAGCAGTCACTTGTTTCTCTGCTATGGCAGCATTTCAGATCACTTCCAGCTTAGTGCAGATTGTAATCAACCTTATTTTCTGTCAGGTTCTTTTAAAGGGTAACGTTTGGATACAGGCAGTTTTGTCCGCTTTTACCATGATTGGCATTATGGCGATCGCAGGTTTTACTGCGTTTTTGTTTGGCAGTATATTCGATGCCGATATTGTAGATATTTTTACTCAATTCGATACCATACGTATTATTTCTGTATTGCTCACAAAACTGTTGTTTTTTCAGATCACGCGTCTGGTGCTGCGTTTCAAAAAGCATAGCCGTGTTGAAAGGCAAGATGTTTTCCCACTGGTTGTCTTTCCTGTCCTGTCCATAGTTACAATCGGTCTAATCACCTCTACCGCCATGCAAGCGCCGGAGACACAATCTAAGATTTTTATCGCCGTCTGTCTGCTGATCGTACTAAACCTATTAACATATTGGCTGTTCATCAGTCTTGCGCGCAGCAGCCAGCTCAAAAGCGATTATCAGCTGCTGGCGCTCAAGCATGCCAGCGACCGGCAAAACGCGGCGGATATTCAAAACCTGTATGAGGAGGTGCGTTCCATTCGGCACGATATGAGTAATCATCTGCTTTGCTTATCCCATATGCTGGAGCCGGCGGACTGTAAACAAGCCGATGTCAGGCAATATATCCAAAACCTTCTGCGCCAGCAGGAGGATTTAAACCGCACCTTCGTTTTTTCCGGGAACGACGCTTTGGACGCTATTTTAAACGTCAAGCAATCCGCCGCTTTTCATGCCGGTATCTCGTTCAGCCCCGTCATTACCGAAACGCTGCGTTTTATGGCGGCGGAGGATATCTGCGTTCTTTTCGGAAACCTGCTGGATAACGCGATCGAAGCGGCCAGCAGAGCGCCGGTCAAGGAGATCACCCTTACCATCGGGAAATCGGACGAGTACGCTATGATAACGCTCCGCAACAGCATTACCCGCTCCGTCCTTGGCGATAACCCAACGCTTGACACCACAAAAACAATAAAGGAAGGACACGGCTACGGCGTAAAAAACATCAACAAAATCGTGCAAAAATATAGCGGCCACCTTCGTTTTTATGAAGAAAACGACCGCTTTGTCACTGAAATTTTACTTTCCCGGTCATAGGAGGCTCGCCCCGCTCGCAAAAAATGCGCAGTAGTGGCCGCCGGGCGACGCACCCAATGCCATTAAGATAAACGTAACGCATACAAATTACATGTGAATCACCGAGGTAGTAGGGCGCGACGCCCTCGGCGCGCCGAGAGCGAAGCACCGGAATATGCGGGAGTACCAAACAGGCTGGGTACAGCCGAGCGAAGTAACATTGTTTCCCAGTAAGTTTTACGTCCCTTCGAGATGGCGCGCCGAGGGCGTCGCGCCCTACTACCTCGGTGATTCCTATGTTTTTTTGTATGCGTTATCTTTACTTACTGGCATCGCTGACTCACCCGGCCACAAATTTGGTTTCCTTCGCATTGTAATTCCAACTGTATTTTATTTCATATTCTTTCATAATTTATGATACTCATTACCAATTTTGCCTGTATTCATACAAAACTTGCCTAACCCCTTGCAAACTTCGACAAAAGCAGTTATTTTACAGATAGACTTTTTCACGGAGGGTTCCTGAATGAGTATATCTGCTAGAATAACTGCTTTTTTTATAGCCCGATCTATTATACCTTCGGCCGACCGCGAAATATACGAATATGGGTTTGAATTGCTGATTGCCGACCTGATCAACTTTTCCGCTATCCTGCTGATCGGCGGCCTTGCGGGCCAGCTTTGGTATAGCGTGCTGTACCTATTTATTTTCGTCGGCCTGCGCAGCTTTTGCGGCGGCTACCATGCAAAAACGCATTTGCACTGCCACATCTGCACCATTGGCGCGTATCTGTTATTCATGCTATGTAATATGTGGCTATCCCCCGACAACGCGATTCTTCTGCTTGGCGAAAACCTATTGGCATCCGTGCCGGTCGTGCTCTTCGCCCCCATCCCTCACGCAAACAAACCGCTTACCGATGCGGTGCGAAAGAAGAACCGGCGATTCTCCATTGTGCTGTATTATAGCCTGACGCTTCTTGCATTCGTCCTCTGTCTGTACCACCGGCAAGAAGGCGCGACAATTTCCTTGACGCTCTGGATCGTGTCTTTGTGCATGATTTCGGCGATATATATCCACTCACGAAAAGGGAGGAAAACATCATGAAAAAAATGATCTATCAGCTCTGTACCAAACTCGCCGCCTGCGCGTTCCTTGCGGCTGTGGTATCCGTTGGCACGGCATCGCATGGTGGGATGTATGAGCCGGAGGTTCCACAAAAATTGAATAAATGAGTTTTATATCAGATTTAAAGCCAAGGGGACAGTTCGAAACCACTGAAAAAGTCCAGATTTCTGAGAAAGAGAAAAACCATTTTTTTCGACTTCTTTAATACGATTTGTTATTCTTTGTTTTTTTGTAAAATATTTTATTATATCCTGCATTGTTTATGCTGTTCCATCAAACAAAGGGTTTTCAGTGGTTTCGGACAGTTCTTCTATCCACTCGTTTCACTTGCTCTCCAAGTAATTTTTCACGCCATTTCAGGCATGTTTCCCGACAAAAACATTTCCAAATCAATCATTTTGAGTTATAGTTAAAAGTTATTATATCTGGCACAGATATAAGACAAAGCGGTGGCTCTATTGTTCTTCCCAACATCAATACCAATAAGACGGAATCGCCACCCCTTATCTTCTATTTAAGAAAGGATTTGATGCCTATGATGGTATCACATCAATAATCTCATTTTTAAGGAGTAAAAATTCCGAAAAAGTCGAGTATTTTCTATGGTATCCATGACGAAAAGGAGGACTTCATTATGAAAAAAACGTTGAGAAAATTGGTATCCATTTTGTTGTGTTTTTCTATGGGCGTAATCTCGATGCCATTCGCATTTGCTGCAAATGAAAACATTGACCCGTATGCAGAATTGAAGGCTTCAATTTATCGGCAGTTGGAAGAGCAGGACGCATTAGAGCACTATGATCTACACGTTGCAGCACTTATTCCCAAGGAACAATCCACATTTGCCTCAAACTCTCAGCGGTGGTATGCACCCAACGGCGGAGTTCTTACATATCAATACGACTTTAAATATCAGCTTGACGACGGTTATGTAAAAAATGCTATTACCTTTTGTAATAAAGAAGAAACAAACAAATTGTTGGCTGGAAATTTTGGCACTATAAGAGCTGTTATAATAGGAGTCTTGGGTTTTGTTCCGGAATATGTTTTTTCAAAACTTTTAGCGGCTGCTGGTCTTGCCAGCGCATATCAGGACTATTATGCACGAAAAAGCGTTGAGGAAGCAGGCGGATATGCACGTTGCTCTGTTATTTACGATTCAATTTCCGGTGGAACTTCTACTGTAATATCCGGTTGGGATACCCGCCCATATGCGGAACTAGACTATAGCAGCGCTTATGATGTCAGGTTTGAACCTGCATAAGAAAGACATGAAGAAAAATCTTCGAACTTGTTATGTGATAGCATCACTGTCGTTGTTTTCATTGCTTATGGGCATTTTGAGCATGTTTGGGCATAACGAAATTCCTGAACACATTATCTTGTTCGCAATTCCACTCTTTATTGCGCTATTCTATTTTGAATTTATGCTGAATGATAAATTTAAGTTGAGAATAAGCTCTAAAAAGTGTTATTATATAAGACGTGTGTTCATTTGTATGGTAATTTTTCTTTTTGCATTTCTTAGATATCACAAAAGTGAGCTTCACCCTGAACATGCTATTATGCTACTTTTAATTGGGTATTCGCTTTTAGTTTTATCAGATTCTATTGATGCTATAAGAAGATTAAAACACTAAAAGACGTGCACAGGGGGACGGTTCTTTTGTGTCCCCCCTATTGCTTATCGCACACATCACTTTTTCATTTCTATATCTATGCAAAACGCTCCTCTTTTCAGAGGAGCGTTTTGCATTCTTCTATTATCCCGCTTTACAGCTTGGGGAACAGTTCCTGATCGATCACGGAATCCAGCGGCATGCCGGAGAACGATACCGCGGCTAGGCCGTCGATAAAACGAGTAACGGCGGCGAGCAAAACGGAAATATTATCCGCCACAAAGGTGATGATCTTTTCCAGCTCCAGCGAGCCGTCCAGCAGGGTGTTATGCTTCAGGTAGATTTGCCCCGCTCCTTCAAAATAGCCAAACGAGCCAAGCGCGCAGAAATCGTTGCAGTAGGCGCAGGCTTTGCGGGTCTGCGCCGCGTTTGTTTCCGGCGCGTTCTGGAACAGGGTAACGAAAAACTGCAAAAGGCCCATGTCCTCTTCCGGCAGCTGCATGGGGATAAAGCAGCACTCTATCACCACATCCTTGGCTACCTTGCCCTGCCGCATGGCTTCGCAGCGCAGCAGCGTGGGCGCGTTCTCGCTCTGCATGACCTCGGCGCGGAAGCCGTTCTGGTTCAGCACATCGGCCATACAGGTCAAAATACGGTTCTGCTGTTCGGTTTTCATTTATTTCACTCCAATATCCGTGCGGTAATGTGCCTGATCAAAATGGATCTTTTCAACATCCGCATAGGCCTTGCGGATGGCTTCGTCCAGCGTATCCGCTACCGCGGTTACGCCCAGAACGCGGCCGCCGGCGGTAACAAGCTTACCGTCCTTCACCGCCGTGCCCGCGTGGAACACGATGGAATCCGTTACCTGATCCAGACCGGCGATTTCCTTGCCCTTTTCATAAGCGCCCGGATAGCCGCCGGAAGCCATGCAGACGCAGCACGCGGCGTTATCCGCCCACTTGATGTCGATCTGATCCAGCTTTTCATCGATCACGGCGTTAAAAATATCATAAAGGTCGCTGTCCAAGCGCGAGAGCACGGCCTGCGTTTCGGGATCGCCGAAGCGGGCGTTGTACTCGATCACCTTGGGGCCCTTCGGCGTGAGCATCAGGCCAAAGTACAGCACGCCCTTGAACGGGCGGCCCTCCTGCGCCATGGCGGCGACGGTGGGCTTAAAAATCGTTTCCATGCAGGTGGCCGCGATTTCGTCCGTATAGAAGCGTGAGGGCGAAAATGCGCCCATGCCGCCGGTGTTCGGCCCTTCGTCGTGGTCATAAGCGCGCTTGTGATCCTGCGCGGAGGGCATGGTTTTGAGCGTTTTGCCATCGACAAACGCCAGAACCGAAACCTCCGGCCCGGTGAGAAATTCCTCGATCACAACGCGCGCGCCAGCCGCGCCAAAGCTGCCGCCGTCAATCGCGTCCTTCACGGCTTCGATCGCTTCTTCCTCCGTCATGGCAACGGTAACGCCCTTGCCAAGCGCAAGGCCGTCCGCCTTGATGACGATCGGCGCGCCGTTTTTGCGGATATATTCGATCGCGTCCGCCGAATTTTCAAACACAGCGTAGCCCGCCGTGGGGATGTTGTATTTCTCCATCAGCTCCTTGGCAAAGGACTTGGAGCCTTCGATCACGGCCGCGTTTTTACGCGGGCCAAAAGCGCGGAACCCGGCGGCTTCCAGCGCGTCCACCATGCCGAGGGCAAGCGGATCGTCCGGCGCGACCATGACAAGATCGGGCTGGTTTGCTTTGGCAAAGGCGACCACGCCGTCGATATCGGTAGCCTTCAGGTCGACGCATTCCGCCTCTTCCGCAATGCCGCCGTTACCCGGCGCGCACCAAATATGATCCACCTTCGGGCTTTTCTTTAAGGTATGAACGATGGCGTGCTCCCGCCCGCCGCCGCCGATGACCAGAACCTTCATTTTCAGTCCTCCTTGTTGATGAAAGCGGCGGTATGCCGCGAGAATCCAAATAAGCGCCGCGAGCAGCAGCACGGACACGGCCGGTTCACAAGCGAGCTTGTAGCCATGCCACTGCACAAGCGCGGCCAAAACGCCCACCGCGCCGGGCAGCGCGCCGACCCAGCAGGTAAACCGCCAGCCGCCGCCGAGAAGCGCCGCCAACTGCGCGCACAGGCAAGTGAGCACCACCGCGTCCATCAGCAGGACGATCGGCGTTTCCCAGCCCCGATAGGCGCTTGCGGCGGGCACCATCCCAAGCAGCTTCAGCAAAACGGCAGCCGCGACCGCGCCGACCGCGAAACGCACCGTACGCTGGAGCTTCGGCCGGTATTCGGCCAAAAGCTGCGCGCCGTTGGCGACCCCCATAAAGCCCAGCAACTGCGCGAGCCAAGCAAACGAACCCGCCCACAGCGCGACGATCAGCATGGCGATACCCAGCGCGCACGGCAGAAACAACTGGCGAAGCTCCTTCATTGCTCCGCCTCGCTTCTCAGCGCCAGCTTTTGGGTGCGGAATACGTCGAATACCATGCCGATTAGGAATATGACGCCGCCGGCATTGGCGGCCAGCAGCAGGTTTTGAAAGACAAATATGTTGCCATCCGCCAGCCCGGTCAGCAGCACCGCGCCGCCAAGCGACTGCGCGGCTGCCAGCGCCAGCAGCACGTATTCCAAGGCGGGGCTAAGGCCGCACCGCTTCCGCTGCCCCGCCAGACCGAGGCAGACCAGCACATGCAGCACACCGCAAGCCAGCAAAAACGGCAGCGCCGCCACCGGCAAAGCGAGCTGCAAAAGGCGCAGCACGCTGCAAGCAAGGGCCGCGCCCGCGGCGCGGAAATACCACGGCGAAAACCGGCGCAGCGCAATGCCGCCGAGCGCGATCAGCCCATAGGCGACGATATAAACCGCCGCATGGCCGATTTGACCGCCCGCAAGGTTCAGCAGGTAGCCGCCCGCGATCGCTAAATAGGCGTAATACGTCCCGACCAAGCGGATACCTCCCCTCTTTAATCGGTCAGCAGATTTTTAGCGCGCCATAAATAGCGCACCATAAACACATAGGAAATCACAACGGCCAGCAGCCCGGCGACCTCGATCGCAAGCTGGGCCTGAAACAGCGCGGTAAAATGGCCCTGCGCCGCGGAAAGCTTATCCTGTCCCGCGAAATAGGGCAGACGGTCGGCGATGGACAGCGCACGGCCGATCAGCGTGAACAGCGACCAGCCGCGCCCGATGGTAAGCGTTGCGCGCGATACCTCGGCTATTTTTAGCCGCTGGTCGAACACGCGCTGTACCGGCAGATACAGCGCGATATAGATCACATTGGTCAGTATCACGCTGGCCGCCTGCGGCAGCAGCGAAAAAGGCAGCGCCAGACAGACGCCCGCCCCGCAAATTGCCGCCGCGAGCGACAGCCTACTGCCGAGCAGCACGGCCGCCCAGCCGCTCAGCACATAAAACAAAATGCCGATTAGCCACGCCGTATCCAAATTCGCCATCTCGGCAAGCAGCGACCCGCCGAGCTGCACGGCAAGCGCAATCAGCAACAGACTTGCCGCTTGCCGCGCTTTTGTACCCGCGGTTTTCAATGGTGGAACAACCGCATGCCCGTAAAGGCCATGGCGATGCCGTATTTATTGCAGGTGTCGATCACGTGGTCATCCCGGATAGAGCCGCCGGGCTGCACGATATAGGCCGCGCCGGACTTATGCGCGCGCTCCACATTGTCGCCAAAGGGGAAGAACGCGTCCGAACCGACGGTTACGCCGGTGTTGCCCTGTAACCAGACCTTCTTTTCTTCGAGCGTGAGCGGCTCGGGGCGGGTTTTGAACGTCTGCTGCCAAACGCCGTCGGCCAGCACGTCCTCGTATTCGTCGGAAAGGTAAACGTCGATCGCGTTGTCGCGGTCGGGGCGGCGAATGCCGTCCACAAAGTCAAGCGCGAGCACCTTGGGATGCTGACGCAGGAACCAGTTATCCGCCTTGTTGCCCGCCAGCCGCGTGCAGTGGATGCGGCTCTGCTGGCCCGCGCCCACGCCGATGGCCTGTCCGTTCTTGACGTAGCAGACCGAGTTGGACTGCGTGTATTTGAGCGTGATCAGCGCGACCAGCATATCAAGCTGCGCGCTTTCAGGCAGGTTTTTATTTTCGGTCACGATGTTTTGCAGCATATCCTTTGTGATCGCCAGATCGTTGTAGCCCTGCTCAAAGGTCACGCCGAAAATATCGCGCTGTTCGATCGGCTTGGGCACATAATTAGGATCGATCTTAACGACGTTATAGCCGCCCTTCCGCTTGGAACGCAGGATCTCTAGCGCTTCCTCGGTGTAACCGGGGGCGATGATGCCGTCCGAAACCTCGCCCTTCAAATAGTTTGCCGTGTCCGCGTCGCACACGTCGCTTAACGCGGCCCAATCGCCGTAGGAGCACAGGCGATCCGCGCCGCGCGCGCGGACATACGCGCACGCGATGGGCGAAAGCTCGTGATCGTCCTCGACAAAGTATATTTTCTTTTCAATATCCGAAAGCGCGGTACCGAGCGCCGCGCCCGCGGGCGAAACATGCTTGAAGGATGCCGCCGCGGGCAGGCCGGTAGCCTGTTTCAGCGCCTTCACCAGCTGCCACGCATTGAACGCATCGCAGAAATTGATATAACCCGGGCGGCCGTTCAGCACCTCGATCGGCAGCTCGCCCTCGCCCATAAAAATGCGCGCCGGCTTCTGGTTCGGGTTACAGCCGTACTTTAAGGATAAGTCCTTCATATTATCAATCCTTTCATCAAGTTAGGAGTTAGGAAGTAGGAATTAGGAGTTATTTTCGCGAAGGGTCTTTGTGGCAGCAGATAATATTTTGCGCAGTTCCTCACAATTTTCTTGCAATTCCTTGTACTGCGTTTGCGTAATATAGGCGCAATCTCTCAAAAGCTCGAGCCAATACAGAGTCTCCGCACACTCTTTCAGAGCGATATACAGCTTGTTTAAGAAATCCTTTCGGCTAACAGCGTATTGCGATTCCGCTATATTGGCTCCGATGCTTGTTCCGCTGCGTAATATTTGTTTAGACAAAACAAATTCTTTTCTTTCATCTGTCAAATATTGATACACACTAACGATGCTTTTAGCAAACGATAAACTCTTCTGATGCATCACGCCGTTTTTTCCGATCAACTCCTACCTCCTACCTCCTAATTCCTACCTTATTTCGCGTTTTTGTTCTTTATAACGGTTTCATACGTGCCGGTTTCTAGGTCGATGTAGCGGACGAAAAGGGCCACCTTGTTTTGCGCGTCCATGGAATCCCACATCAGGTCGGCCATTTCCCCGATCGGCCACTCGATGCGGATGCACTTGGGCTCGCCGCGGAAGGGCGGCAGCGGGTCGCCGTCGCACAGGTAGGTGTGGATAAAATGGCCCAGCCCGGGCACCGGCTTGTCATACTCATAGAAAAAGCGCTTGTTCGAGGTACGGTCGGACGTAAAGTTTTTCAGAATCGAAAGGCTGTACGAGCCATCCTCGTTGACCACGCCCGAAATACGCGAGGTGTAGTTCGGCGGATCGGGCTCGAACTGGCGGGTGCGCAGCGCGTCGATGTAGCTCTTGCCCGCGCGCAGGTACTCGCAGATGGTGTCGGTCTGGTCGCCGTTGGTGACGACGGTCTTGCCGCCGCACACGCGGACCGGATGGTAGATGATGAGCGAAGGATCGGTCATCTTGGAGGGATCGAACGCTTCGGTGCGGATGCCGTCCTCGGTCTCGACAAAGACACGGTTGCGGCTGTTCTCCGAACGGCCCATGATGAAATAAGCGATTACGTCCTTCTTATTATCCGGCGTGCGGCCAAGCACGATGCCGCGGCCCGGATAAGCGTTAGAGATCAGCTCGGTGCTGATATTGAACACATTCTTGCTCATGGAAAAACACTCCTTACACGTTTTTGGCTCTGTCTGTTACGCCAAGGCGCCCGGCGCAGAAATCGGAGACCGCCTGCGGCAGCAGCACCCATTCCGCCTGCTCCATCACGCGCCGCTGCAACGTTTCCGGCGTATCGCCCGGCTCCACTTCAACGGCTTTTTGGGATACGATCGCGCCGCCATCCACCACTTCGGATACGAAATGAACGGTAGCGCCGGTCACCTTCACCCCTTTGGCGAGCGCGGCTTCGTGCACGCGCAGGCCGTAAAACCCTTCCCCGCAAAACGAGGGGATGAGCGACGGATGGACATTCAAAATACGGTTTTCATACTGCCGGCAAAACGAAGGCGACAGCACGGTCATAAAGCCCGCCAGCACGATCAGGCCGATCCGCCGCTCTTGCAGCAGCCGGTCCAGCGCCTCGCCATAGTCCTCGGCCGAAGCAAAATCGCGGCGGCGCAGCACGGCGGTGGATACGCCCGCTTTTTCAGCGCGCTCCAGCGCATACGCCTTCGGGTTCGAGGAAACGACGAGCGTGATACGCCCGTTTTCGATCCCGCCCCGCGCTTCGGCGTCCAGAAGCGCCTGAAGATTCGTCCCGCCGCCGGAGACGAGCACTGCGATGTTTATCATAGATCTTTTATCCTTACCGGAGCGCCGCTGAACAAGGGGACGGTTCTTCTGTCCTTTCCGACAGGAAGAACCGTCCCCTTGTCCAACTCCCGCTTGGGATGGCTCCTTTTTTTCTAAATTGTTTTAAGCGAGCTCTACGCCCTTGTCCCCGGCGACGCACTCGCCAATGATGTACGCCTTTTCCCCGGCCGCCGAAATGGCGGCTACCGCGCGGTCGGCGTCCTCCGGCGCGACGGCCAGCACAAGGCCCGCGCCCATGTTGAAGGTATTGTACATATCGCGCTCCGGGATCTTTCCGGTCTTTTGGATCAGCTCGAACACGGGCGGCACGGGCATGGCCGCTTTTTCGATCTTGGCGCACAGGCCGTCGGACAGCATGCGCGGGATATTCTCGTAAAAGCCGCCGCCGGTGATATGGCTGATGGCCTTGACATCCACCGTGCCCATCAGCGAATGAATCGTTTTCACGTAGATCTTGGTGGGCGTGAGCAGCTCCTCGCCAAGGGTCTTTCCGAACTCGTCAATATAACGGCGAACCGCCTTTTCATTGATGCCGAGCGTTTTGCGCACGAGCGAATACCCGTTGGAGTGCACGCCCGAGGACGCCACGCCGATCAGCGCGTCGCCCGCCTTGAGGGCCGAGCCGTCGATCATCTTCTGCCGGTCGACCATGCCGACCGAGAAGCCCGCCATATCGTACTCGTCCTCCGGATAGAAGCCGGGCATTTCGGCGGTCTCGCCGCCGATCAGCGCGCAGCCCGCCTGACGGCAGCCCTCCGCGATGCCGGAAACCATGGCCGCGATCTTGTCCGGGTGGTTTTTGCCGACCGCGATGTAGTCTAGGAAGAAGAGCGGCTGCGCGCCGCAGCACGCAATATCGTTTACGCACATCGCGACACAGTCGATACCGACCGTATCGTGCTTATCCATTAAAAAGGCCAGCTTGAGCTTGGTGCCGACGCCATCGGTGCCGGAAACCAAAATCGGCTCGGCCATGCCCTTAAAATCGGGCTGGAACATACCGCCGAAGCCGCCGAGCGTTCCTAAAACGCCCTTTGTGAAGGTGCTTTCCACCATCGGTTTCATCAGCTTGACGGCTTCATAGCCGGCGACGACGTCTACGCCCGCCGCCTTGTAGCTTTCAGAACGGCTTTCATTATTCATGTTATTCTCTCACTTTCATAAATACAGGATGATGGGGATTCGGAACGCCAGCCGGCGTTTATCCCTTACCGTTCCAGCAGTATGTACATACCTTGTCACGGTCGATGCCGATCGCTTCGAGCAGGCCGTCGAGCGACTGATAGCCCAGCGAGTGGAAGCCGAACTTGTCGCAGATCGTTTTCAGCATGCACTGGCCGCGCTCGGTATCCGCATCGGCGTACTCTTCGAGATGCTTCTGGCCTTCGTCGCCCTCGATCTCCTGCACGGTGCGCCGCGCGAGCAGCTCCATATCCGAGTTGCTCGACGAGAAGTTCAGAAACTTGCAGGCATACATGATCGGCGGGCAGGCCGAGCGCATGTGCACTTCCTTCGCGCCCGACGCATACAGAAAATCGATCGTCTCGCGCAGCTGGGTGCCGCGCACGATAGAATCATCCACGAAGAGCAGCTTTTTGCCCTCGATCAGCTCTGGCACGGGGATCTGCTTCATCTTGGCGACCTGATTGCGGATCTTCTGGTTGGACGGCATGAATGAGCGCGGCCAAGTGGGCGTGTATTTGATGAACGGGCGCGCGAAGGGCGCGGTGCCCGCGTTGGCGTAGCCGATCGCGTGCGGCACGCCCGAATCGGGCACGCCCGCCACATAATCCAGCCCGGCGTCGAAGCCGTGCTCCCTGTCGTAACGCGCCATGATCTGGCCGTTGCGGTAACGCATCAGCTCGACGTTGACGCCCTCGTAATTCGAGTTCGGGTAGCCGTAATACGTCCAAAGGAAGGCGCAAATTTTCATTTCCTTGCCCGCGGCGGACAGCGTTTCAAATCCGTCCGCCGTGACCTTGACGATCTCGCGCGGGCCAAGCTCGTACGCGTCCTCATAGCCAAGCTTATGGTAGGCAAAGGACTCGAACGAAACGCAGTGGCCGTCCTCGCTCTTGCCGATCAGCACCGGCAGGCGGCCCAAACGGTCGCGCGCGGCGAGGATGCAGTCCTTCGTCAGCACCAGCAGGGTCATCGACCCGTCGATCATCTCCTGCGCGTGCCGGATGCCGGATACCAGATCATCCTTTTGGTTGATCAGCGCCGCGACAAGCTCGGTCTGGTTGACCTTGCCCGAGCCCATGGCCATGAACTGATGGCCATGGTCGGAAAAATAGCGGGTCACCAGATCCTCCGCGTTGTTGACAATGCCGACCGTGGTCAGCGCGTACAGCCCCAGATGCGAACGCACCAGAAGCGGCTGCGGATCGGTATCGCTGATGCAGCCAATGCCGCTGCACCCGGCAAATTCCTGTATATCCTTTTCAAACTTGGTGCGGAACGGGGTGTTTTCAATGTTGTGGATCTGGCGCTGAAAGCCGTTTTCCTCCCCGTATACGAGCATGCCGCCGCGGCGTGTGCCCAGATGGGAATGGTAATCCACACCGAAGAAAATATCCAGCACGCAATCCCGCTTCGAGATCGCGCCGAAGAATCCTCCCATAAGCTCTCCTTACATTTTATATTGTCAGTTTGCCGGTCACTTGGGATCCGGCAGTTCGCTTTCAAACATATTCTTTTCGGCCTGCTCCGGCACCGCCATCGGGTATTCGCCCGAAAAGCAAGCGTCGCAAAAGCCGAGCTTGCAGCCGACCGCGATCTTGCGCGCCGCCTCGATCGACAGAAAGCCGAGGCTGTCCACGCCGATGATCTCGCGCATTTCCTCCACCGTGCGGCCGTGCGCCAAAAGCTGGCTGCGCTCCGGGATATCCGTGCCGAAAAAGCAGGGGTGGCGGAACGGCGGCGCGGAGATACGCATGTGCACCTCGGCCGCGCCCGCGTCGCGCAGCAGCTTTACCAGCCGCGCGCAGGTCGTGCCGCGGACGATCGAATCGTCCACCATGATGACGCGCTTGCCTTCCACCGCGGTGCGCAGGGCGTTCAGCTTGAGACGCACGGAGCGCTCGCGTTTGTCCTGCCCGGGCTGGATGAAGGTGCGCGCGATATAGCGGTTTTTGATCAGGCCGACGCCGTACGGGATGCCCGAATACTTGGCGTAGCCGATCGCCGCCGGAATACCCGAATCCGGCACGCCGATCACGACGTCCGCGCCGACCGGGTGCTCGATCGAAAGATATTTGCCGGCTTCCTGCCGGGCCAGTTCGACGGACGCGCCGTCGATCACGGAATCAGGGCGCGCAAAATAGATATACTCAAACACACAGGCCGAGGTGGGACACTGCTTTTCGCTGTAAAGCGAACGCAGCACGCCGTTTTCGACCACGCAGATCTCGCCCGGCGCCACGTCGCGGATAAACGCCGCGCCGAGCGCGTCGAGCGCGCAGGTCTCGGAGGCAAAGACATAGCTTCCCTCCAACATGCCGATGCAAAGGGGCCGGAAGCCGCGCGGGTCCCGCGCGGCAATCAGCTTGCGCGGGGACATGACGACCAGACAGTAAGCCCCCTCGATCACGCTCATCGTGCGCTGCACGGCTTCTTCGATCGAGCCGCATTTCAGGCGCTCGCGCACAATCGTGTACACCAGCACCTCAGTATCGCTCGACGAACGGAAAATGCCGCCGTTCAGCTCGATCTCCCGCCGGAGCTGACCGGCGTTCACCAGATTGCCGTTGTGCGCAACGGCAAGGTTGCCCTTGACATGGGTGATGGAGATCGGCTGCGCGTTCTCGCGGCGGGTGTCCCCCGTCGTCGAGTAACGCACATGGCCGATCGCCATTTGGCCCGGCATGGAATCCAGCGTTTGCTGGCTGAACACCTTGCTGACGAGGCCGACGTCCTTATGGCAGCGGATGACGCCGTTTTTGTTCACCGCGATGCCGGCGGCCTCCTGACCGCGGTGCTGCAGGGCGAACAGGGCGACATACGCTTCATGCGCCGCCGAGATCTCCTGTCCGTCCGGTGCGGCGATGCCGAACACGCCGCACTCTTCATGCACCTTATCAAGGGGTAGGGTATGCTGTTTTTTGCTTATGCGATATTTCATGGATTCCTTTACTTGCCCATCAGGCGGTTCATGATTTCGTTATAGGCTTCTTCCACACCGCCGAGGTCGCGGCGGAAACGGTCCTTGTCCAGCTTTTCCTTGGTGGTCTTGTCCCACAGGCGGCAGGTGTCCGGGCTGATTTCGTCGGCCAGCACGATGGCGCCGTCCGCGGTCTTGCCGAACTCAAGCTTGAAGTCTACCAGAATGACGTTGAGCGTGTCGAAGTAGGCCTTCATCACTTCGTTTACCTTGAACGCCATCTCCTTGATCAGCTCCAGCTCTTCCTTGGTGGCGAGCTTCAGCGCCAGCGCGTGGTAATCGTTGATGAGCGGATCGCCCAGCGAATCGTCCTTGTAGGAGAACTCAACGGTCGGCTGGTCGAACACGATGCCCTCGTCCACGCCGTAGCGCTTGGCAAAGGAACCGGCGGAAATATTGCGGATGATGACCTCGAGCGGCACGATGGAGACCTTCTTGACCACGGTCTCGCGCTCGGACAGCTGCTCGACAAAGTGCGTCGGCACGCCCTGCTTCTCAAGGATCTGGAACATGTGGTTGCTCATCACGTTGTTGATCACGCCCTTGCCCGCGATGGTGCCCTTCTTTTCGCCGTTAAAAGCGGTCGCGTCGTCCTTGTAGTCTACGATGACAAGGTTTGCATCGTCGGTCGCGAATACCTTCTTGGCCTTGCCTTCGTAAAGCTGTTCTTTCTTTTCCATGGTGGGTTCCTCCATTTATGTTTCTTTATTTTTGATACATACGCAAAATAACGGGATACGCGGTTTAATACTGCGCCTTTACCGCTTCGTCCTTGGCCATGACTTCCTTCGCCATATCGGCCTTAAAGGAAACGAGCTTTTCCGCGAGCGCTTCGTCCGAAATGGCGAGCATCTGCGCGGCGAGGATCGCGGCGTTATCCGCCCCGTCGATCGCGACAGAAGCGACCGGAATGCCCTTGGGCATCTGTACGATGGAAAGCAGGCTGTCCATGCCGCCCATGACCGAGGTGCCCATCGGCACGCCGATGACCGGCAGCGTGGTGTAAGCGGCCAGCACGCCGCCCAGATGCGCGGCCTTGCCCGCGGCGGCAATGATCGCGCCAAAGCCGTTCTGCACCGCGTTTTTCGCCAGATCCTCCGCCACGGCGGGCGTACGGTGGGCCGAGCAAATGCGAACCTCCGCCGGGATACCGAACGATTTCAGGCGATCGATGCACTTTTCCATGACCTTGAGATCGCTGTCCGACCCCATGACGACGAGAACTTTTTTCATTTACGCTTCCTCCTCAAAAATAAATGAGGACACGGGTATACCCGTGTCCTAGCGTGCGCTTAAATGAGCTGCACCGATGCCCGAAAGCATGCAGCAATGCCCGGCGAAACAGCCCCAAAACTGCATATGGATAGACTGGGATGCCTTCTCCAAAAACACGCAGCCGGTCATGCCCAACACCTCTTTCGTTCTCTTTCAAACCATCGGTGACAATACGTTAATATTTTATCGAAAAAAAGCGTTTATTGCAAGCATTTTACGCGGTTTTTTCGCGTTTCGTGCAAATGACCAAAGAAACGTTCCGGGCGCGTCAGCTTTCGTGCAGAACGCCCTTTGCATACAGTGTTTCTTCAATTTGGCGCACGCGCTCAGTCCAGGAGCAGGCCTTGCCGTAAGCAAGGCGTTTTGCGGTCTTTTCCGGGTCGCGCTCCGCCGCCGCTTTCTCGCAGAGGCTAACGAAATCCGCTTCGCCGTCCGCGATATAGACGACGTCCGCGAAGTCCTCCACCTGCAATGGCTCCCTCGTGGAAACGACCGGCTTGCCGGTGGCGAGATACTCGTAAAATTTGAGCGGCGACACGTCCTTGGAAAGCGCGCCCGCGCGGAACACGTTCAGGCAAACGTCCATTTGCGCCAGATACTTTGGCAGCTCGGGCTGCGGCACCAAGCCGTGGAACACGATGTTCGGATACTGCTGCAAATGCGACAGATCGACGCCCGGCAGCGTGCGGCCGATCATAAAGATCGTCGCATCCGGCCTTTGCTTCGCCAGCGTTTCAATCAGCGCGTAATCGATGCACTCCTGTAACATGCCGACAAAGCCGTATACCGGATGCGCCAGCTTTTTCATTTCCTCCGGGCAGGGCAGGTCGTCCTTTTCGGTCTGCACGCGGGAAAATATCTCGTACGCCGCGCCGTTCGGGATTGTTTTCGTGGTCGGATTGATCTTTTCCAGCGTTTCCGTCAGGCCGACGGCGGTGGCGAACACCTGATCGGCGGGCGAAGCCAGATCGCGCTCCATCCGGTCGACCACGGCGGGCGTGATATGGCCCTGATAGGCCGAGTGCCGGTCGACGCAGTCATACACCAGACGGCTGTGCGGCACATGCGGCACGATATCGCACGAGGAGGGCGAGTAGCACCACAAAACCGTTTCCCCGCCAAAGCCGTGCGCGCGCATCTTTTCCCGCACGAACTTGGCCTGCCGCTTCTGATTGAGCCGGTTTACCCAACGGAACTTATTGAAAAACGGCAAAACGGGCGGCAGCGCGTATACCGTGATATTCTCCTGTACCTTTTCGCCCGCCTGCTTGTGCTTGGACAAGCGCTCGCGGCACTTTTTATCCTTCAGGGGCGCGATGACCGACACCGGCGGATCGAAATACAGGATTTCGCTGTTCCGCAAGCGGTTCATCACGTTCTGCTTGCGCGTCGGCAGCGGGTGATAATTGGTGGTGGACAGACAGACGATATGGTTTTTCATGGAGCTACAACATCCTTTTATTCAGATTGCACATTTTTCCCGCCGTCCCGGTCAATGCCGAGCAGCAGCGCCGCGCCGCGCGAATTTTCCTGCTCGCGTTCGCGCAGCAGGGCGGCGGAGGAACGCACCTGTCCAGAAAGCTCGCCGGATACGCATTCGTCAATCAGCGCGCAGAGCGCGTCCGCCCGCACCGAGGAAAGCTGCAGGCAGGTGCGGCTGCCGATATACTTTAAAAAGCCGTCCACCTTCACGTCGTAGCTCATGCCGACGACCGGCACGCCCTGCCCCGCCGAAAACATCAGCGCGTGCAGGCGGATGCCCGCGACCACCTTCATCCGCGCGAGGATGCCGATGGTCGTTTCGATCGGCAAACGGGTCCGCACGGCGTAAAACGGGCACTTTAACAGCGCGCCCACCCGGTCGGCGGGGATCAGGTCGCTCGGAAATTCAATGGGCACGAACACAGGGGTCAGCCCATGCTTCTCATAGGCGTAGTTCGCCGCGGCGGCGATCTCGGGCAGCGCGGCCTCCAGCCCCTTCCACGAACGCAGGCCAAAGCCGATATACTTGCCCTGCGGGTCGATGCCGGACTGCTCCAGCGCGATATTGACCACCTCGCGCGGCGCGGGATCGAGGATGATGGTCGGATCGGCCGAAACCAAAATGTTCGGCCGCGTCACGCCCATGGTATCCAGTTCCCTGCGCGAGTTTTCATCGCGCAGCGTGATGCGGTCCACATACGCGTCGATCGTCCGGGCCGCCATGCGCCGGTTGTGCGGGCGGTTGATCGGGCCGATGCCGCAGCCATACATCATCACCTTGCAGCCGTGCTTTTTCGCCGCGCGCAGCGTATAAAGGTAATACCACAGCGAACGGTTGGAGGTGACGTCCTGCATCAGGCTGCCGCCGCCGTTGATATACAGGGCGGCCCGCCGAAAGCGCGCCAGCACCTTGAACACATGAAACGTATAGATCGAGCTTGTCCGGTAGACAAGGCGCGTTTCGCGCGGCCTGCGCGACATGACGCAGATCGCCCGGTCGGGGTCGAGCTCGCGCATTTCCTGAACGATGGCCTTGAGGATCGCGTCGTCGCCCGCGTTGCCGCGTCCGTACGCGCCGCAGATGACGATGCCCTCGCGCGCGTCCTTCGGGCGGCGGAAGCGGTGCAGCACGTGGCGGTAGTTTTCCTCCTGCCGCTCGCACATACGCGCGCGCGAAAAATCGCGCGCCGCCTTTTCATACAGCGCGTCGGCAAAGCTTTGCCTTAGCGCCGGATCGTTTGCGAGCTTTGCCATATAGCGCGCCAGCTGCTCGTGATCGCCGACGCTGAAAATATAGCCGTTTTCGCCGGTGTCGATCAATTCCGGCATGCCGCCCACATCGGAGCAGATCGTCGCGCACCCGGCGCAAACGCCTTCCAAAATCGAATACGGAAAGGTTTCCGACACCGAGGAAAGCAGATTGATATCCATGGCGCGGAAAAACGGCTCCACCGGCGAGACCCAGCCGCAAAAGGTGACGCGCTCGGATACGCGCAGCTCCGCGCAAAGCTTTTTCAGCATGGGCAAATCCTCGCCGTCGCCCGCGATAAACAGGCGCAGCCGGGGCGCTTCTTTTAAGGCCTCGGCAAAGCCGCGCACGGTCGTGGCGATGTCCTTTACCGCGGTCAGGCGCGCGGCGATGCCGCAGGTCACGTCGCCCTCTTCGATCGAAGCGCCGAACGTTTCCTTTAAATATGCCGCGCGGTCGAACGGACCCTCCGGCTTTTGAAAATCCATGCCGTTGTAGATCTTCACAATGCGCTCCGGGTCAAAGCCGCGCTCGATCAGCGTGCGGGCCATCCGGTCGGCCACGGGCTGATAAAAATCCAAAAAGCGCAGGGCGACCGCGTTGGCCGCGCCGAAGGTATGCTGTTTGAGCGGATTGCCCAAATAATCAAGCTTATAATCCGAATGCACCGTGGTGATCACGGGCACCGAACGGCTGCGGCGCACCATCGCGCCCATCAGGTTGGCGCGGCCGCCGTGGCAGTGGATGATATCGGGCTGAAACTCGTCGATCAGCCCGCGCATCGCGCGCGCGCGGCGCGAAAGGGATTGTGCCGCTCGATCACGCGCACATCGATGCCGCGTTCAGCCGCCTCATCCGCGAACGGACCGGCGCGGAAGCTTAAGAGCATCACCGCGTTGCGCTCGGCAAGGCCGGTCACCATATTCATAATGTGGGTCTTGGCGCCGCCCACGTCGCCGCCGCCCATCACATGCATGACTCGCAAAAGCGTAAACCTCCATCGTTTTACATATGAATGCAGTATACCACACCCCGCGCGCGATTGCAAAGCCCGCGAAAATGACATATAATAGTGCCGTGCTTTAAAAGACCGCCGTCTCGCTTGCCTCAGCAGACCGGTATTTTCTCTGTTAGCTGTCAAAGAAGGTGTTTTCCTATGTTTTTCATCCGGCGCGCACGGCCGCTGCTTGCGCTGATATTGCTCACGCTCGCACTGCTTACCTGCGCCGCCTCGCGGCAAACCGCCGCGCGTCAGGCGGTGTCGTTGCGTTGCGGCGAAGCTTGCTATACCTTTACCTTTTCGCCCGGACTGCCCGGGCAGTCCGTCGGCGCGCCCCAAAGCAGCGCGCCCGATATCCGCCGGCTCCGCACGCGCACCGTATACACCTTGCCCGTTTACAGCGGCGCGGAAACGCCCGGCGGCACGGTCACGCTTACCCTTGACGAAAGCGGCGCCGGTACCGTATTTTATCTGGAGAGCGACGCGCCCGGCACAATCGACTGCCGCATCAGCGGCGGGCCGCGAAAGGCGACGCTTGTCCGGTACTGCCCCTACGGCGGCAGCGACACCGCGTTCGCGCCCGCGCCCGTGCGGCGGCGCGCGATTCGTTATGGCGCGAATACCGCGCTGTATTTATCGGGCGGCACCAACCTTTATCTTTCCCGTCTGGCGCTGCTGACCCCGCTCGGACAAACGGTATACGCGCGTGATACGCCGGAGAGCGGCGCAGTGCTTGCGCGCGGCGCGTGCGGCGCAACGGTATCCATCCCGCTGCACGCCGTGCCCGGCTCCATAGCGGCGGCCGCCGGCGCTGTGACCGATGGCGATCCGATCAACTGGGCGGACGAGCAAGCCCGCCAAAACGTATCGTTTCTCGATGCGGACAAGACCGATTACCGCTTGCTTTCCTCCGGCGTTTACCAGACCCTGCCCGACACCTACCTGCCCCAGCGAAAGGGCGGCGGGCCGCATGTGTACCGTTCGGCCGCGGCGTGGCTGCTTGGTCCCTGCTCTTATGAAAGCAACGGCCCGTTATTCTCAGCGCTTGGCCGCTCCATTCTATACAGTTATCTTGACGCGGCGGCAAATACGGGCTTCATTCCGACCGAGCCTGCCTCCATGTGGCTGCGCGACGACTACGGCATCGGTCCGAGCTTTTACGATACGCGATTCAACTTCGATACGATCAGCCGGCTGATGCGCGTGGGCGAGCTTTGGCGCGAGCCGCTGTGCGGCGAGACCGTGCAAAGCATGCTTGGGACCTACCTGCGTTTTGCGGACAGCGCAGCATTTACTGTTGACGGCATCCCCTTCACACCCGACTATGGCGACAGCGACCTGACGCGGCGCACGGGCGCGGCCTGCTCGCTAAACCATTATCTCACCGAGGGATTGACCCTGCTGCAGGCGGGCGAAGTCTATGAAAACCAAGCCTTTATCGCGCGCGGTCACGCCATCCTGCGCGCGATCGACCGTTCCGCTCCGCGATGGATACGGGAAAACGGCGACCTGTGGTACGCCATCCGTCCGGACGGACAGATGGAAAAGGATGATTATGTCACCGTCACCTATAACGATCTGATCTCCGCCGCCCGCTATTTGGACGAGACCGGCGTTTGGTCGCAGTACGCAGGCCTGCAAGCGCTGCTGCAAAGCAAGGAGCGCTATCTTGCGCAAAACGGTTTTGAACACGCGCTGCGCCGCCATCCCGCGTTTCGCATCGAATAATAAGGTCTCTCGCCGCAGCACGCATAGAATGGAAAATGGAGCGAAGCGACGTAAAATCCGTTTTTTCGGGGGCGTGTACCTCGAAAAAACACCTCGACCCGCGCCACCGGGCGCGTAACCCGGGGGTATCGGGACCGGTTTCTCCGGAACGGGTAGAGTATCTAGGGGGCACCCCGTGCCCCTAGACAGCGTGTCGACTTTGTCGACACGCTGAGGGACGTTGCCCGATCGGGCAACGTCCCTCGTTTGCGCTTATGCAGGAAAAGAGGCGGCGCGCCGGATGCAATCATCCGGCGCGCCGCAAAGGAATGAAGAAGAGAAAAAGAGATTTAAAACAAAAGCTGTGCAATCAGTGCCACTCGAGGTATTCGGCGGCGTTGTCCGCGTTTACAACGTCGCAGCCGGTATCGACCGTGCGCTCGATCTCCTTGCCGTCAAAGTAGTCGGCCACGGACTGCACGATCAGCTTGCCCATGGTGGCGGGCTTTTGCGCGATGGTCGCGTCGATCGTGCCGTCGATGATCTTTTGCGCGGCGTCGGGCTGGCCGTCAAAACCGCAGATCAGGATACTGTCGCGCTTGCCCGCGGCTTCCACCGCTTGCCCCGCGCCGATCGCCATCATATCGTTCACGGTAAAGATACCCTTGAGTTCGGGGTAGGCGACGAGGAAGTTCTCGGTCACTTCCATGCCCTTGGATATCTCGCAGTTGCCATATTCGGAAGCGACGACCTCGATATCGGGATAGTTCGCGATCTCATCCATAAAGCCCTTCTGGCGCTGGGTGGTCGCATCGTTGCCCGAAAAGCCGTCCAGCACGGCGACCTGTCCGGCCTTCACGTTTTCCCCGATCCACTTGGCGCCCAGCTGGCCGCCGATATAGTTATCCGTGCCGATGTAGGCCTTGTAAGCGCATTCATCCGCGCCCGAATCCACCAGAAACACCGGAATGCCCTTGGCGTCAGCCTTATTGATCACATCGACCAGCGCGGTCTTGGAGCTGGGGCCGGTGATGATGGCGTCCACGCCCTCTTCGATAAAGGCTTCCAATATACTGATCTGCTTGTCAACCTCGGTTTCCGCGTCCGCCGCGTTTACCTTGACCTCCCAGCCGAGCGCTTCGCACGAGGCCTTGGCGTTATCCACCATGGCGACAAAGAACGGATTGTTGAGCGTTTTGGGCACGATGGCGATCACCTTTTTATCGCCCGCGGGCGCGCCGCTGTCCACGGGCGTGTCCGCCGCGTCCGGCGCTGCGTCCGGCTCCTGCGCCGCCGGTTCGCTGCCGCAGCCCGCGAGCAGGCCCAACCCCATCAGCGCGGCCAGCGCCAAGGTAAGCATTCTTTTTTTCATTTGTCTTTCCTCCTTAAATAACTCTCTGCTGTCTATGTACACCCCGCGTGCTTTGCGCCGCCGGAAGTGTCCGCCCTTACTTGGACGCCGCGATGCGTTTGCGCGTGATATCGAGCGCGACCGCAAAAACGATGATCGCGCCGACGACGATCTGCGTAAAGTAGCTTTGCACGCCGAGTAGCACCAGACCGTTGCGGATGACGGCCACCGTCACCGCGCCGATTAACGTGCCGAGGATGCCGCCCTCGCCGCCGGAGATACTCGTGCCGCCAATGACCACCGCCGCGACCGCCTCCATCTCGTAGCTTTGTCCCGCCGTGGGCTGCGCCGCCGTCAGGCGGGCCAGATACACGATGGCGGCCAGCCCGATCGCCATGCCGGACAGAATGTAAACCTTGATCGTGTTGCGTTCGATGCGCACGCCGGACAGCCGCGCCGTTTCCGCGTTCGAGCCGATGGAAAAGATATAGCGCCCGGTGGCCGTCTTGGTCAGCACGATGTGCGCCAGCCAGCCGGCCGCCAGAAACACATACACCGGCACCGGGATGCCGAGGAAAAAGCCCTGCCCGATGAATTTGAACGTTTGGTGGTTGACCGCGATCTGCGTCGAGTTGGTCATCCACAGCGTCACCCCGCGAAAGATGAACATGGTGCCCAGCGTCATGATGAACGCGGGGATGCGCACATAGGCGATCACCACGCCGTTGATCAGACCGGCCAGCGCGCCCGCAAGCAGCGACACCGCCATGCCCAGCCACATGTTGCCGGTCGCGTTGATCGTCATGCCGGCCAGCACGCAGCAAAACGCCAAAACCGAGCCCTGCGAAAGGTCGATGCCGCCCGTGATGATGACGAACGTCATGCCGATGCCCATGATGGCGTACACCGCCGCCTGACGCAGCACCTGCATGATGTTGTTGCTCTGCGCGAACGAACCCGTAAACAGGCACAGGAAAATACAGATCACCGCGAGGGGGAACAACGCGCCCAGACCGTTCACCCGTTTCAGTTTTTGCAAAAAGGCGGGCGCGGCCCATTTTTTCTTTGCTGCCGTTTCCATTTCACGTTCCTCCAATCGCGTAATACATAATCTTTTCCTGCGTCGCCTCCGCGCGGTCAAGGTCCGCCGTGATGCGCCCCTCGTGGAACACCAGCACGCGGTCGCACACGCCGAGGATCTCGGGCAGTTCGGAGGAGATGACGATCACCGCGCTCCCTTCCGCGACCAGCATGTTGATGATGCTGTAAATTTCGCTTTTCGCGCCCACGTCGATGCCGCGCGTCGGCTCGTCAAAGATATAAATCGCCGCGTCCGCGCACAGCCATTTGGCGAACACCACCTTCTGCTGATTGCCGCCGGACAGATACTTGACCTGCTTTTCCACATCGGGCGCCTTAATGCTCAGCCGCTCCTTGTAGTCCATCACGCTTCGGCGCTCCTGTTTTTCATCGATGAACGGTCCCTTGCGAAAATGCTCGATCGCGGCAAACGTGGTGTTCCACGCGATGGACTGGTTGAGCACCAGCCCCTCCTCCTTCCGGTTTTCAGGCAGCAGGCCCAGCCCGGCACGGATCGCATCATGCGGGCTTTTGATCGACACCGGCTTGCCGCCGATCTCGACCGTGCCCGACGTGCGGTGCAGCGAGCCGAAGATGGCCTTGGCGGTCGAGGTGCGGCCCGAACCGACCAGACCGGAAAACCCCAGCACCTCGCCCCGGCGCACCTCGAAGCTGATATCGTAGATCGTGCGCGGCACGGTCAGGTTTTTTACCCGCATGACCGGTTCGCCGATGCGAGGCTCCCGTTTGGGGTATTTTTCATCCAGCGCGCGGCCGACGATCATCGAGATGATCTCATCCATTTCCAGCCTCCGCACATCCTCGATCGCGGCGACGAATTTGCCGTCCCGCAGCACGGTGCCGCCGTTTCCGATGCGTTTGATCTCCTCCATACGGTGGGAAATATAGATAAAGGTAATGCCTTTTTTCTGCATACGCAGCACGATGTCGAACAGGTTGTCGATCTCATGGTCGGAGAGCGACGAGGTCGGCTCGTCCAGAATGACGATGTGCGGATCCTGCGAGAACATCTTGACAATCTCGACGATCTGCTGCTGCGCGACCGATAGCCGGCCCACCCGGGCGCGCGGATCGAGCTCCACGCCGAGCTCGCGGCACCAGCGCTGGCACTCCGCGTACATTTTAGGCCAATCGATCAGGCCGATCCGGTTCTTGATCTCCCGCGTCAGAAATACGTTTTCCGCCACGGTCAGGTGCGGGATCAGGCTGTTTTCTTGGAACACCGTGCCGATATTCAGCTTTTGCGCTTCATGGATGTCCCCGACTTCGACTCTTTTGCCATTGATCCATATTTCGCCGCCGTCCGGGTGGTACACGCCTGTCAAGATCTTCATCAGCGTGGATTTGCCCGCGCCGTTCTCGCCCAGCAGGCAGTGCACCTCGCCCGGCCAGATCTTCATCGATACATCGTCCAGCGCGACGATGCCGGGAAATTCCTTCCGAATACCGCGAAATTCTACGATGGGGGTGCCGGTTCTTTCAGCGCCCATGCGTCCTCTCCCCTCTCTGGCTGTCCGCCGTCCGCCTTAGTCCCAACAGCTCACGATGACCTTCATACTTTCGGGGGACATGCTGGTTTTGATCGCCTCTTCATACTGATCCAGCTTAAAGTGATGGCTGAAAAACTTCTCCCACGGGAAATCGTGCTCGTGCTTCAGCATCATTTCCATGGTGGGCCGGTAGCCGGTCACCGCGTGGTTGTTCATGCCCACGATGCGGATATCCTTGGCGCAGATCTCGTGGAAGTTGGCCTGTATGGGGCCCACGTCGACAAAGTGGCCGACCTCTAGGTAAACGCCGCACTTCCGCACCATTTTCAGGCCCTCCGGCACGACGGTCGGCACGCCCGAGCATTCGCAGACCACGTTCGCGCCAAAGCCGTGCGTCGCCTGCCGTACGATGTCGATGCGCTCCTCCGCCGTGGTCTTTAGCACGTTCAGGCAGATATCCGCGCCGAACGCTTTGGCCAGTTCCAGCTTATAATCCGAAATATCCGTGACGATGATCGTGCCCGCGCCCAGCATTTTGGCCTTGATCACGTGCGCCAGACCGAGCGGGCCGCAGCCCTGCACGACGACCGCGCCGCCGAACTCAAAGCCCTCGCCGTCAAACGCGAACATCTCCTTGGCTTTATCGAGCGAATAGGTCACGCACATGACCTCGGTCAGGCAGGCAAGGTCGTTCGAGAGCTTTTCCGGCACCTTGTACAGATAGGCCTTGGGATACAGGTACATGTATTCCGCAAAGGCGCCGTTCAGGCGCTTGCCCTGTTCGCAGGACATGCTGTTGCCATAGCATTCGCGGGAGGGGTCCTCGCACCACGGGTACCACGGCGCGGTGCGGCAATAGTAGCATTCGCCGCAGACGATGTCGGGGCAGAAGGTGATGCGGTCGCCCGGGCGCAGCTCTTCGCCGTAAAAATCCTTGCGCACCGATCCGGGCGCGATCTCCTCGACAATACCGACCGCTTCGTGCCCTTGGATGAGGGGGTACGCGGCCTCGAACTCGGTCGCGGTACCGCCGTTCTGCTTGGTCTCGCCCTTAAAGGTATGCTTATCCGTGCCGCAGATGCCGGAGGCAATGCTCTTCATGATCGCGCCGCCGTCGCCGTATTCCAGCTTGGGATAGGGAATTTCACGAAAGCCGATCTTGCCCGGTCCTTCTACCACCGCTGCTTTTACCATCTTGGACATACTCTACACTCCTTACCGATTGTCGTTGTTTGTTGTTACAAGGCAGCTTCGGCCGTGTCGTCAGGCATCGGCTTGATGCACGGGCTCTTTCGCCTTTCGCATCGTTTCCCGTCAACCTGCTTCATTCGGCCGCATCTGTTACGGTAATTATCATGGATTTTGCACACCGATGTCAACGGAAAAACTGCACTATTCCGTGCATCAAAAGCGCATCACCGCATCAAAAGTGCATTTTTATTGCATTTTACAAGATGTATCCGCCATACTTTATGCATAGCGCACAAAGCGTTTTACAGAAATACCCACAACCGCTGCCGGTCTCTTGATCCGGCAGCGGTTTTACGCGTTCTCCCTCCCGTTTCCGCCTCAACCCATTGTGCAATTTAACAACATTTTAGTGTTCTTACAGGCGTTTTATTGTGTTTTGATGCATAAATGATGCACAATTTCTTGCCGTTTCTGCATCATTTCCCGTTGACTTTTACGCATCGGCGCTCTTATCATGGAAAGCAAGCCAAGGAAAGGAGTGGCACGGATGATTTCCACCAGAAAGCTTGCCGAACTCGCAGGGGTCAGCCAATCCACAGTTTCACGCAGCCTGAACGACCGGCCCGAGATCTCGCCCGATACCAAGGAGCGGATCCGTGCGCTCGCGCGCGCCAACGGCTACGTGGTACGCCAAAAAGCGAGGAAGACCGTTTGCTCCCCTGCGCGCAAGGCCATCGGCGTGCTGATGATGCGCCACATGTTTTTCGACGACCTGTTCATTAACCAGCTTGTTTGCGTGCTCAATTCCTTTATCGAGGAGGAAAACTATTACGCCATGCCGCTTTTGGATTACGGCGGCGAGGCGGGCATCGATAAACTGCGCGATCTGCTGGCGCTCGGCCTGATCGAAGGGTTTATCATCATCAACCGCGAGTACGACGAAACGATCGACCGGTACTTTAACGACATCGGCATACCGCACGTTTATCTCATCTACCACCTGCGTCATTCCACCAAGCAGGCCAACATCATCGACACGGACAACTTTGCGGGCGGTTATCTGGCGACCAAGCATTTGATCGATCTGGGCCATCGGCGCATAGCCACCGTGACCTCGCCGCTCGATGAATTCGCGGACCGCACCGGCGGTTACCGCGAAGCGCTGCGGGAATTCGGCATTCTCTACGATCCCTCGCTCGTTTTCACCTGCGCGGCGGATTATCAGTCTACTTACGCGACGATCTCCGCGCACCGGGACGCTTTTCAGGACGCCACCGCCCTGTTCGCGCAGTTCGATGTCGGCGCGCTCGCCTCCATCAACGCGCTGGCCGATCACGGTCTGCGCGTGCCGGGCGACGTTTCGGTCATCGGGCTGGATGGGCTGGACATCGGCGAAATGCATCGTCCCTCGCTCACCAGCATACGCCAGCCCTTTCAGGACCTTGCCCGGCACGCGGTCGACCGCCTGCTGCAAGCGGTCAACATGCCGAACGCGCACGTGCAGGGCAAGACCTTTCTCCGGCCCGAGCTGATTCTCCGCAACTCCACCGGGCCGTGCGGCCGGACCAAATAAAAGCGGCCGCGGCCGGAGAGAGGGCCGGCATGGAGATCACGTGAGCCGTCAGCCCACGCGCATCATAAAAAAATATAGACCGCCCGGTGCGCCGGGCGCAGAAAGGAACAATTCCAATGGAACAAACCGTAAAAGCCGCCGTGCTCACGCAGCCCGGCCACATCGAGACCCGCATTTTCGACATGCCCGCGCTGGGACGCGGCGCGGCCATCTGCAAGGTATTGATGGCCGGCGTATGCGGCACGGATAAGCACAGCTACAGCGGCGAGACCGTGCAGTACAAGGGCACGGAAAACGAAATCGATCTGCCCTTCCCCATCATTCAAGGGCACGAAATCGTGATGGAGATCGCCGCGATTGACGAGGAGGGCGCGCGCAGTTTGGAATACGACGGCGCCGTGCTGCAGGTAGGAGACCGCGTGACCATCTGCCCGGACGTGGTGTGCGGCAAGTGCTGGTACTGCAAAAACATACCAAGCTACCCTTGGTGCGAGCACCTGCAATTCAGCTACGGCAACATGCGCTCGTGCGACGACGGCAACCACCTGTACGGCGGTTTTGCGCAGTACCTCTATGTGGAGCCGGGCGCGCGCCTTTACAAGGTGCCGGATGGGCTGCCCAACGAAATGGCCGCATTTACCGAGGTGCTGTGCGTGGCGCACACATTGGACAAGGCCAAGGAGTTCAGCGGTTTTTCGCTGGAGGGCTTCAACTTCGACGACACGGTCGTCGTGCAGGGCTGCGGCCCGCTCGGCGTGGCCCATATTATCAAAGCGCGCATGATGGGCGCGGGCAAGATCATAGCGACCGATATTTCCGATTACAAGCTGGATATCGCGAAGGCCTTCGGCGCGGACATCGTGATGAATGTGCATCAAACGAGCGAAGAGGAGCGCATTTCCCGTGTCAAGGCCGAGACGAACGGACGCGGCGCGGATATCGCGGTGGAGTGCGTCGGGCGGCCCGAAGCCTTTCCCGAGGGCCTGCGTTATCTGCGCAAGGCAGGCATGTATCTCGAACCCGGCAACTTTGTCGACTGCGGCGGCGTTACTGTCAACGTGCACGAGATCTGCGCGAACAACCTGCGCATCATCGGCATGACCAACCACACGCACAACTGCTATAAGCAGGTGATGGAAATGATGCTGCGCGAAAAGGACCGCTTCCCGTGGCCCCGGCTCTTCAGCCACGTCTTTTCCTTGGACGAAGCCGAAAGAGCCGTTCAGACCAGTATGACTCCGGAAAGCATGAAGGTGCTGATCGATCCGTGGAAAGCCTAAAATAACGGCTGGCAACGATTAATGCGAGTAAGCAGTCGTGGCAGAAGCGGTGCGAAACCGCCCGGACTTCTACAAGGGCTGAACCATTCCAATATCAAAAAAGCTCCTGCCGCGTTTTCGGCAGGAGCTTTTTTGACTGTCGATCGAAACAAAGCCCCATTTCGATCGAGAGTTCCGACTTCTGCGCGCGCCTTTCAGGCACACTTGAAGTCGGTTTGTATAGCCCGTAGGCCTCTATCCACTGACCGCCGCCGTGCGGCGATTAAATGAGAGCAAACCGAGATACATGCTCCCGGTTTTTATGAATTTTGCCGCAAACGGCAAAATCCTATTTTATGCGCGCTGCGGCGCGAGGAGGTTGTTTTTTTGGTTTACCGCTTGTTCGAGGTCACCTTATCGAGCACGACCGCGCCGAGAATGATGAGACCCTTAAAGATCATCTGCACGTTGGTTTGCACGTTCATCAGCGACAGCATGTTGTTCAGTACGCCGATGAGCAGCACGCCGATCACGGTTTTGGTCAGCTTGCCCGAGCCGCCCGTCATGCTGGTGCCGCCGATGACGACCGCCGCGATCGCGTCCAGCTCCCAGTTGGTGCCGATGGTCGGCGCGCCCGCGCCAAGGCGCGCCGCGGTCAGTACGCCGCCGAGCGCCGCCAGCATCGCGTCCACCACGTAAACGCTCATCAATACCTTGACCGTTTTCACGCCGGCCATGCGCGCTACGTCGATATTGCCGCCCACCGCGTAAATGCCCTTGCCGAACACCGTATGGTTCAATACAAAGTTGAAAACCAAGATCAGCGCGATGCAGATCAGCGCCAGATACGGGATGCCCTTGCTGTTCATCACCAGATACGCGCTGTACGCCAAAATGACGAGGAACAGAATATTGATCCAGCGGAAGCTTTTTGCCTTTGCCCCCTGCACCATGTTGTACACACAGTATACGGCCGCCGCCGCGAGCAGGACGAGCGCCGGCGCGGTCGGCAAGCTCAGGCTGCCCACGTCGAGCGTGAACGGATCGGTCACGCCGACCGCGGCGCTGTCCGTCAGCACCAGCGCGATGCCCTTGCACACATTGACGCCCGCCAGCGTGACGATAAAGGGCGGGATATCCACCTTGGCCACGAAGAAGCCGTAGCACAGGCCCAGCAGCAGACCCAGTCCCAGCATCGCCAGCACCGCGACGCCGAACGGAACGCCCTTTTGCAGCAGCATGCCGTACAGCACGCTGACCAGCGCGCAGATACCGCCGACCGAAAGGTCGATGCCGCCCGATATGATCACGTAGGTCATGCCGATGGCCAGCAGGCCGGGCACGGCCAGCTGACGCACGATGTTCATCAGGTTGCGCGGCGTCAAAAAGCTGTCGTTGAGCATGATCGAAATGATGCACAGCAAGACCAAGCCAATGACCGAGGTGTATTTTTTCCAATCGATCTTTCTTAAAAGCGTCATACCTTTACCCTCCAATCGCATGATGGAGCAATAGCTCCTCGGTTGCTTCCGCGCGGGCCACCTCCGCGGCGATCCGGCCGTTTTTGACCACCAGTATCCGGTCGCTCACGCCCATGACCTCCGGAATTTCCGAGGAGACCAGCACGATACCGACGCCTTGCTCGGTCAGCTTCCGCAGGATGGAATAGATCTCCTTTTTCGCGCCCACGTCGATGCCGCGCGTCGGCTCGTCCAGCAGCAGCACATGCGGGCTGTTGAGCAGCCACTTGGCGAAGATCACCTTTTGCTGGTTGCCGCCGGACAGCTTGGCCACCGAGCTGTCCACGTTCGCCACCTTGATGCTCAGCCGTTTCACCATGTCCGCGCGCGCGTCCGAGCCCTTCTTGTCGCTGATGCAGCCGAGCCGGTTGGCGTAATTGCGCAGCGAGGCCAGCAGGATATTGTCGCTGACCGAGTGGATCAGGCACAGGCCGGTCTTGCGCCGGTCCTCGGTGACATAGCCCAGACCGTTTTTAATCGCGTCCACGGCGGTGTGGTTCTTCACTTCCCTGCCGTTTACAAAGATCCGGCCTTCGTGCGGATAGCGTTCGCTGTCGAACAGCGAATTCAGCAGCCGCGTGCGGCCCGCGCCCATCAGCCCGTACAGACCCACCACTTCGCCCGCGCACACCTGAAAGGACATGCCGTCCACGGTTTTCAGGCCCTCCGATTTGGACGTGCCGGTCTTGTAGACGCTCCAATCCTTTATTTCGAACAGCACCTTGCCGTGCTGCACCAGATCCTTGTCGTGCGGCGGGAACTGCCCGCTCATGCCGTGGCCGACCATCCATGTGATCAGCGTGTCCCGGTCGATCTCGCTCACCGGCGCTTCGTTGACATAAGCGCCGTCCTTGAGAATGACGACGCGGTCGCAGATCTCGAACACCTCTTCGAGCTTGTGGGAGACGTACAGCAGCGTGACCCCCTTGTCGCGCAGCTTGCGCAGGATGGCGAAGAATACACCGATCTCCTTGGCTGTCAGCGAGCTGGTCGACTCGTCAAAGATGACGACCTCCGGCTCGCGGGCGATGGCCTTGGTGATCTCGACCATCTGCTGCAAGCTGGTGGACAGGTTGCGCACGGTCTCCTTCGGGTCGATATGGATGTCCAGCTCCTCAAAGATTTCCAGCGTGCGGCGGGTCATGGTTTCGTAATCGACGTGGCCCATCTTCACAGGAAAATCGCCCAGAAACACGTTTTCCTCCACCGTCAGGTCCGGGATCAGGTTCAGTTCCTGATGCACCAGCACGATCTTTTCCTTTTCCGCGTCCAGCGTGTTGCGGAATTGCACCTGCTTGCCGTCCACATAGATCGCGCCGTCGTAGGATTTATGGTCGTATATGCCCGCGAGCACCTTGCCGAGCGTCGATTTGCCCGCGCCGTTTTCCCCGCACAGCGCGGTGATCGTTCCACGTTCAAACTCCACCGTTACATCGTTCAGCGCCACCACGCCCGGAAACTGCTTGGTTATCCGCTCCATTTTGATATGGCTCATTTGCTTTTCCTTTCCCCTCACGGTTTATGTATCCGGCGCCGCCGGATCACTCGAACAGCTCGGGGAACTTGATCTTGCTGGGCTCCAGATTGTCATAGCCGACCATGGTCAGCTGCGCCCACTTGCATTTGTAGTCGTCCGCGTCGGTCTCGTCAAAGGTCAGCTCCTCGCCGTTTACCAGCTGCACCGCCGCCGTGGTGATCATTTCGCCATGGCTGAACGAGCCGCGGTCCACCACAAAAATGTTCTCCGCGCCGGCTAGGATCATTTCGTTGGTCTCCTGATCGTTATCGCCGCCGTAGAAGTACATATCCTTTTCCAGCCCCGCGTTCTGCGCCGCCTTATACGCGCCGAGCGCCATGCCGTCGTTCGCCGCAAAAACCGCGTTGATCGCGTCGCCGTGCACGGAGATCGCGTCCTCCATGGACTTCATTGCTTTTTCGCGGTCCCAGTCTTGAATCGTCTGCTCGAACACCAGTTCCAGATTCGGATACTTGGCAACCGTTTCCTGCACGCCGCGCTTGATCTCTTCGGCCGCGTAGTCGCCGTCCGAACCGGCCAGCATGACGCACTTGGCGGGCTGATCCTCGCCCCAGCGCTTTACAAAATCCTCGACCTGCAAGCAACCGAGCTGATAGTTGTTGCCGGTGATCCAAATATCCGGTGCAATGCCGTCCATCTTCTGCTCAATAAAGATCAGGCTGATGCCGGCGTCCCGCACCTCGCGGGCCTGCTGCACCATGGAAACCGAGTCGCAAGGCTCGATCACGATCGCGTCGTAGCCCTGACTGATGAAGTTTTCCACAATATTTTTCTGGTTGGCGATGTTCAGATCGCAGGCCTGCCAGTCGATCTGCACGTTGCCGTATTCCTCGGCCTTTGCCTCCGAGCCCTGCTGCATGAACAGATAGGCGGATTCCTTAAACGTGCGGTTGGCCACGCCGACCTTGATCGTATCGCCCACGGGCTTGTCGCCGCCGGCCTCTTTTTCCGTACCGCCGCCGGTTCCGCCCCCCGCGCAGCCAGAAAGCAAAACGCTAAGACTTACCGCTACCAAACCGATCGATTTTGCAAACATTCTCTTACTCATTGCTCTTCACTCACTTTCCATTGTCAAGGTTTCATGATCCGCTCTCTTACCCGGATCATACGGTTTCATGTCCAGAGAAACGCGCGCTGTGCCTTGCCCGGATTCACCTCCTTTTTATCGCCGTTAATTTAAAGGTTATTGTTATTTTAACGTATCCACGTAAAAAGTCAATGTTTATTTTAAGTATTTTATTAATAGTCGATATAATTCGACGTAGAACTATTCTTTCATTTTTTGTGCGAATAGCACAAGTTTTTATACCCGCATCCCTCACAGCATTGTCAAGTGTAGGGTTTTATGGTATACTGATTGTAATTATGCGGATATGCGCCCGGCCTTTCTGGATATGGTTGGCAAAGGGCGATTCCGGCAAAGGAGTGGCAAACCGTTTTGCCTGCAAAGAAAAAACACCATGACGCGCGACGCGATGCTCTTTCTGCCCGCAAAGGTAGTGGAAGGGCTGTTGGTGATCGCGTGCTCCTCGCTCTATACGCACATCTTTACAAAAAGCGCGGTGGGCGCGTTCGGTATCGTCAATACGACCGTGCAGCTATGCTATCTGATCATCGCGGGCTGGATGGCGAACGCCGCGACCCGCTATGTCGGCGAGGAATACCACAAGGACCGCGGCAGCGCGCTCTTTTCCACGGTATCTACCATCTATCTACTCATTTGCGGCGCGGCGGCGGTTTTCAGCGGCGTTGCCGCGGCGGTAACGCGCGACCCGATCTGGATCGGCGGCGCGTTCATGTTTTTCAGCTATACGATCTTTCAAATACTGAACGCCGCGCTGATTCAGCTCGGACGCATGCGGGCTTCGATCGTTTTAAGCTTAGTTTCCGCCTCTTGCAAGCTGCTGATCGCCTACCTCATCGTGCACGGCTCGTCTAACTATCCGTCCCCCGCCCCCGCCATTTTGGCGAACACCCTGTCGGATGGCGTGGCGGGCATTGGCGCGGTGATCGCGCTCTCCATCCCCGCGGTCGCGCGGCTTCGGTACTTTTCCAAGCCGCTGCTGCAAAGTTTTTTGCCTACGGCGTGCCCCTCATGGGCGTTTCGATCGCGGTCGCGCTTTTAAACATGATCGACCGCTACCTCGTCACCGGCTTTTACGGGCAGGAGCTGTTCGGCGTTTACAATTCCAACAACTCGATCGCTTCGGGCATCTTTACCATGATATCGGTCGGCATCATGCGCGGCGTGTACCCGGCGGTGCTGCGCGGCTGGCGCGAGGGCGGCGTGAACGCCGCGAAGCCCCTGCTCGATCAGGGCGTGCGGCTGTATCTGCTGATCGCGGCCCCCGCCGTCGCCGGGCTTACGGCGGTTTCCCTGCCGCTTTCCCGCTTCCTCTTTGCCGAAGGATACGACGCGGGTGCGAGCGTGATCGCCTACACCGCGCTTGCCATGCTTTTTATGGGTCTCACCGAATACGCCAACAAGGCGTACGAGCTTGAACAGTCCACCATTCACGTGCTGCAAAACAGCGCGGCGGCGGCGGTCGTCAAGGTGGTGTGCAGCTTGGCGCTTTTGAAGCTGTGCGGCTTTACCGGCGGCGCCATGGGCTCCATCATTGCGTTTGCGTTCTATTTTATCATCACCAGCGCGCGCGTCAGGCGGCGCTTTCTGTTCCATGTGCCGGCAAGCTCGCTGGTCCGCATCGTGGTATGCTCGCTCCTCTGCGGCGCGGCGGCCTTTGCGTGCACGCTGCTGCCGTTCGGCAACCTGATCCGGTTGGCGCTCGCGGTATGCGCGGGCGGCCTGACCTATGCGGTGACCATCGTCCTTTCCGGCGAGGCCAAGGCCGAATTCGCGGCCATTTTAGCAAGGCTTAAGAGACGACTGTAAAATACCAAAGCGTTCTTCGCAGTTTTTGCTGTGGAGAGCGCTTTTTTCACGCAAAAACTTGTCTAAACAGTCATCCTGTGGTATAATATTACTCTGTATTATCACTCTATATAAAAATGCTGATTAGAGAGGCGTTATAAAATGATAGAATTTGTATCCGATCCCAAGCAGTATGTCGACACGGTCGCCCATGTGCGGGCCAGCGTCGGCGGCGAAGTCACCTTTCGCGGCACCGTGCACCGCGTGCGCGACATGTCGGATTTCGCGTTTATCATCGTCCGCGTGGAGCGCGGCCTGATCCAGTGCACCTTCCAAGGCGACGCGCTGGGCGAAACGCAGCGCGCCGACGTGCGCGACGCCATGGTCGTCGAAGTGACCGGCAAGGTGCATGAGGAGCCCCGCGCCGAGCACGGCGTGGAGGTAGTTCTGAGCGCGATTAACATCCTTGCGAGACCCTATGAACAGCTGCCTGTACCGCTGGGCAAGAAATACATGGGGCTTTCGCTCGACGTCGACCTGCCGCTGCGGCCGATCACGCTGCGCCACCCCATTAAGCAGGCGGTATTCCGCGTGCAGGGCGCGATCGCGGACGGCTTTGCCGAATATATGAAGTCGCAGGGCTTCACCCACATCCACACGCCCAAGCTGGTCGCGGCCGGCGCGGAGGGCGGCGCCAACATGTTCAAGCTGGACTATTTCGGCCAGCAGGCATATCTGGCGCAGTCGCCCCAATTCCATAAGCAGTACCTCGCGGGCGCGTTTGGCCGCGTATTCGAGATCGGCAGCGTATACCGCGCCGAGCGCCACAATACGTCGCGCCACTTAAACGAATATATCGGTCTGGACTTTGAAATGGCCTATATCGATTCTATGTACGACGTTATGCAGATGGAGACCGGCATGCTGCGCTTTGTCATGCAGTATGTGAAGGAGAACTGCGCCGAGGAGCTCGCCCTTTTGAAGGCCGACGTACCCGAGGTGAAGGACATCCCCTCCGTGCGCTTCCATGAAGCCAAGGAGATCATGCAGGAGAAATACGGCCACAAATCCAAGAACCGTTACGACCTGAACCCGGACGAAGAGGTCATGCTGTGCAACTGGGCCAAGGAAACGCACGGCAGCGAATTTGTATTCGTCACCCACTTCCCCTCAGCCAAGCGCCCGTTCTACGCCAAGGACGACGAGGAGGACAAGACGCTTGCCCTGTCGTTCGACCTGCTGTTCCGCGGCCTTGAGGTGACCACCGGCGGACAGCGTATCCACGATTATCAGGAACAGATCGACAAGCTGCGCGCCCGCAAGATGGACGAAACGCTGTTTGAATCCTTCACCATCCTGCACAAATACGGCATGCCGCCGCACGGCGGTCTCGGCATCGGTCTGGAACGGCTGACGATGCAGCTGCTCGGTCTCGGCAACGTGCGCGACGCTTCCATGTTCCCGCGCGATATGAATCGACTGGAGCCGTAAAAGCATCCGACCGAAGCCACGCTTTCGATCGATAGGGGTGTTTCCCGCGTTTTGCGCGGAGGGTGATTGCGCAAGAAATTTATATAGCGAGAATGGAGTTTCGCATATTTCACAAAACACTGTCGCACTATTTGTGCATGCTGCACAGAGCGTCGGTGTTCGGCCGCTCCCGCATCTCTAAAATGATGAAAATGCAAAATCGAATAAAAAGTGCTTTCTTTTCCGCGTTTTTATGCTATAATGAAAGCAGAAACAAGAATGGATATACTTGTTAGGAGGTAAAGTAATATGACCAGAAGCATTCGCGTTAAGAACACCGATGATATCCAGCAGATCAACAAGATCGTGACCAAGTACGGCTTTGATATCTGGATCCACGGCAAGAGCGGCATGGTAGACGCCAAGAGCCTGCTCGGCATGTTCCTGCTCTCGCTCAACGAGCCCCTGCAGATCGTGCTCGAGGACGACGTAGATCCCACCGCGCTGTTCAAGGATCTTGAGGATTATCTCGAAATCGACGACTAACACATACCCGCACATAAAAAGCGCCCAAACCAATGGTTTGGGCGCTTTTTCAGGCTGTAAAAAATTATTTTTTGACAGCCTGAGGCCCCGGCGTTACGGTTTGTAACGCCGGGGCCTTTGTATGTGGACGTATTTATAGAAGCTTTGCCAGCAGGGCAAAGGTTTCCGCGCGCAGGATTGGGCGCTCCAGATGGAGCTTGCCGTCCTCATAGCCGTTCAGCATGCCCTTTTGCACCATACCTGCGGCACCCGCTTTCGCATAGCCCGGGATGCTCGAAGCGTCCGCGAACTTATCGAGCGCGCTCGCGTCGTCGCTCGTGATCTCCGCCGCGCGGGCGATCATGGTGACGACCTCCGCGCGGGTCGCGTTGTCCTGCCCGTGCATATGGCCGTTTTCGTCGCCCTTCATGATACCGGCGGTTTTAGCCGTCGCCAAAATATCCTTGGCCCAGCGGGAGGAGCGGTCGCCCGCCGCGATCGTCCCGGTCTCGCTGACCGGAATGTTCAGCGTGCTGAGGATGACCTTGGCAACCTCTTCGCGGGTAATGGTCTCGTCCGGGCGGATCTTGCCGGTTTCCGCGTCGCCGCTGACCACGCCGTTTTCGATCATTTTCTGAATGCTGCCGTAAGCCCAGTGGCTCTGCGGCACATCCGCCCCGACCTTGCCGCCGGCTTCGCCGGTGGCTTCCGCCGTTACATCGGCCGCGCCGGAATAATCGTCAAAATCGGCCGCGTAATCCTTGAAGCAGTCCGTCGGCTGGTAACCGGCGGCGCCTTCAAAGGTGCCCTTGTTAAAGGCGCTGAGCGTGCTCCAGCTGTTCTTGTTGCCCGCTTCGATCACATAGGACTTGATGACCGGCATATCGGTCGCCTGCTCGCCCACGGAGGAATGCAGGTCGGTCACCACGCGCACATACTTCGCTTCGCCCAGATCGGATAGGTCGACCGTGCCCTTGCCGTTTGTCAAATCGGCCTTCTTGCTGCCCGCCACGGTCTTGCCGTCGTCCGACGTCTCGACCGTCACCTTGGCCGTGGCCGCGCCCTGTATGCCGGTCTCGAACGACAAGCTCTTGAGGCTTCCCGTCACCGGGCGCCACTCCGTCGTATGCTTGCCGTCCAGAACGATATTCTTGGGATCAAAATCCAGCCAAACGACCAGCTTGTCGCTCTTCGGGCCCTTTGCCGCGGGCGCGCCGTAGATCTTCGCGTTATCCTCCGCGCTGAGCTTGGTCGTGTAGAAACGAATTTGTCCGATATCGCCCGTCAGCATCGTGTAGGTCTTGCCGCGGCCTCGTTCGGGCAGCAGATGCCGGTGGAACGAGAACCCGGCATACATGGACGAACCCGGCCAATTCTTGATCTCGGAATCAAAATCAGGCGCCGCGATCGAGCCGGACTGCTTGTTGTTTTCCCAGCTGGTGCCGCCGGTCGCGCGGTCAAAGCCGCCCACGTACTGCACCCACTCGCCGAGCTGCACGCCCGCGCCGGGGATGGAATCGTCATCGTTCCAGAAATATTCGCCGTTGTCGTTGTTAAAGCCGATGCCGTAGGTGACCATGCCCGTCTGGCGCACGGCCATGCGGTACAGGTAGTTCGTGCCATAGCTGATGGAGGAGCCCTTCATCAGCAGCGGGTTGTGATCCCACTCGCCAGCCTGTGCCAGCCGGTCGATATTGGCCCAGACCATGCCGGTCACGCCGTCGTCCACCACGTAATTCTGCCTATCCGGAATCTCCACATAGTCGTCCAAGCCGTCCAGCGACAGGCCGTAGCCGCCGTTGTATTGAACCAGCGTCGGGTTGCCGCGGATCAGGCCGTCGTTCCCCATACCGGACTGGTCGCGAACGACCGGCACGCCCTGTATCTCGCCCAGAATGGACACGGTCTGCGCCGGGGAATCGCCGATGCGCACCTCGTAATCGCCGCCCATGGGGAAGGTATAGGTGAATTCCACCGTCTTGGTTTCGCCCGCGCCGAGCGATACCGATTCGGCGCCGACCGCCTGCCCATTGATCATGAGCTGCAGGCTCCGCCGTGCCGGTCTCGTTGCCGATGTTCTTCACATCCGCCTTCACGTGCATTTTATCGCTCGTCAGGTCGCTTGTTTCGCCGTCGCCCAGCTTGACGCGCAGGTTGTCGTACGAATAGGTCGCGTTGCGGAAGGCCACCTCCACGTTTTTGGTGTATCCCTCCATCTTCAGGGTGTGCTTGCCAAGCTCGACCAGCTCCAGTTCGCCGGAAAGCGTTTTGCTCTCGCCGGGCTTGAGCGCGACCACGCGGCTGGTCGCCTTATCGCCGAAGTTGTAGAGATAGCGATCCTTGCCGTTGTCGTTGATCTGGAAAGCGGCCGTTGCCAGTCCCTTGCCGGTGTTGGTCACCTTGGCCGAAATCTTTACGGTCGCGCCCGAAAGAACGGAATCCGGCGTGATCGAAATGTCCTCGTATTGCAGCGAGGGTTCGCCGCTAAACAGCGAAACCGTTTCCACGACCTTTTCCTCGCCGCCGGAAAGGCCGATGTTCGAGTAAGTGAGCACATCGCCCTTTACCGTGCATTCGATCATGTCGCCCTTGCCGGTCGCAAGAATCTCGGCAAAGTTTTCATTGGGCCGCTCGTTGTCCTTACCCAGATTGATCTTGCTGTCGCCGATACGGGCGTCGCCCTGCGTCACATACAGGGTCTTTGCGCCGCGCGTCGGATCGGCCGAAACACCGCGCGAATATTCGTGCGTGTGGCCCGCGAACATAATGTTCACATTGCCCGCCTCCGCGATCGGCGGGATATACTTACGGGTCAGGTCGTCCTCATAGGGATGGTGCATGGTCAGCACGCGGAAGGTTGCGTTTTTCGCTTCCGGCGAAGCCAGATCGTCCTTCAGCCAATTCAGCGAATCCTCTACCAGCTTCTTGGTAGCCGGGTCGACGCTGCCGCCCGAAGAGGAGTTCAGCTCGAACAGGCTCCACGGGTTCGAGTCCACCATCGTGATGTGCAGACCGCCCACGTTGAAGGAAACGTTGCGGCCGTTTTCGTTAGAGTGGTACTGTTCCTTCTGCGTTTTGGAGATGTACTCATCGAAATACGTGCCGTAATCGTGGTTGCCGCTATTGAACACAACCGGGTAGTGGTGCAGGAAATCGCCCGCGTTGCGGAAGATATAAGCGAACTGATCCTTCTGGCTGCCCGTACCCTCTACCGTGTCGCCGGTGTGCAGGATAAAGTGCGGATCAAACTTCGCAATCGCCGCGGAGACCTGCTCGGCCGTTTCAAAGCGGTGGCTGTCGCTCATCACCACAAAGCGGATCTCCTCCGCGTTGACCGGAAGCGTGCGGAAGGAGCCTTCGACCGATTCGCCGTTTTCCGCCGTCACCTTGTAGGTATAGCGCGTATCCGGCGTCAGGCCGGTCAGGCGGGCGCGGTACATATGCATCGGCACGCCCTGAAACGGCTCGCCCTCCTCTACCGGCACGTCGACGGTCTTCATCTGATCCGCCGAGGGGCCGTATGCAATGGTGGATTTCATCGCCTTGTCCAGCTCCCATGTGACCACAATGCCGTCGGTCTTGGGGGCGAGCATAAAGGGCCCGGCCAAAAACGACTTGGGGCCGTTCTCCTCGTTGACCGCGAGCGCCTGAACCGGCACGATCGCCAGCAGCATCGCGCACGCCACTAAAAAGCTGCATATTCTTTTTTTGAGCAATAACCGCTTTTCCATTTCATCTTCTCCTCTTCTCTTTGCCTGCATTGCGCGGCGCGCCGTGGGTTTTACTCCACCGGCGTCCGCGCCCGCTCCATACGGGTGCAAAATTCACGGCTGAGCTCCTTTTGCACCGCGCCCGCCCATTCCCAGTCGGATTCGATGACATTCAGAGCGCCCGGCGCGGGGAGACCGTCCGCCGTTCGCGCCGCCGCGTTGACCGGCAGGCGGCAGCTTTTCGCTTCGATAAAGCATTCCTGCCCGCGCTGGGAAAGCATCCAGTCGATAAACGCCTTGGCATTTTGTGTTTCCCCCTGCGAGCCGCCGCAGGTAAGCGCGCACGCGCCGATCTCCAGCGCCGTTCCATCCTCGGGATAGCACAGTTCGACCGGATAACCGTCCAGCGCGGCGCGCCGCCCGTCGTGGGAAAACACGATGCCGACCGCCGCGTCGCCCTTTTTCACCGCTTCGACCGGAGCAAGGCCGCTGCGGGTGTAATAAGCGATGTTTTGGTCGAGCGCCGCAAAGTATTCCCAAGCCTGCGCCTGTCCCAGCTTCTGCACCAGCGCCGCCAGCACATTGTAGGAGGTGCCCGAGGTCTCGGGCGACGCCATCACGATGCGCCCGGCAAACGCGGGGTCCAGCAGATCGTCCCATACGCGGGGATAGGGCCGGCCGTTTTCCTCGAACCATTCCTGATTGCAGGCGAACCCGATCACGCCGATGTAAATGGGCGTCCAATAGCCGTCCGGGTCACGGTAGGCGTCTTGTACGTTTTGCAGCTCTGCGCTTTGGTAGGGCTCCAGCAGGCCGCTTTTCGCGGCGTACCGGTAAAAGTCCGACGAGCCGCCCAGCAAAACGGACGCTTGCGGCGCTTCCCGCTCGGCTTCGGCCCGCAGCATCATTTCGCCGGCGGACAGGCGCGTGCACACGGTCTCAATGCCGGTGTCCTTGGTGAAGGCGTGTAAATAAACCGGCAGCTCCTCCTCCGGCAGCGCGCTGTAAATCGTCAGTTTGCCGCCCGCCTGCGCCGGAGGCGCCTCCGGCAGGGTGGTTTGTTCCTGCGCCGCCGTTTGCCGCCCACGATCCCCCGTTACCGTGCAGCCCGCCAGCAGCAAAACGGACAGGGCGCACAGGAAACGCCGTATCGACCCTTTCATTTTTCGCCTCCTCCTCCGGCTGAAAAGGCACAGTCTCCCTTGCAGCATGATTATATCAATGATCCGGGTGCCGCCGCCATCGAACGGCTTACGAGAAAAATTCCGATATCGCCGCCGCGCCGGAATTTTCTTTGTTTTTTTACGAGAAGATTTTCATAGCATGGGGCGCGCCTTGCTCAAAGCGCGGTCCCTTTTGTCGGAATAAACAGGCGGGACATATCGACGCCCTCTAAGGCGAGTAGCTTCACTTTTTTATCCACACCCCCTGCATAACCGGTCAGGCTTCCGTTTGCGCCCACCACCCGGTGGCAAGGAATGATGATGGAAATGGGGTTATGTCCCACGGCGCCGCCCACCGCCTGACCGGACATGGTTTTCTTGCCCTTTTTGGCGGCCATCTTTTTGGCAATGTCGCCGTAGGTGACGACTTCTCCATACGGAATCTCGCACAGAATCATCCACACCTCCTGACGGAATTCGCCGCCGATGGGGTGCAGCGGCAGTTCAGAAATTTCAGGCTTTTGCCCGGCAAAATACCGGTCCAGCCAGTTTTTCGCGGCGCGGAACACGGGCAGGTCGTCCCGTTCCGTCATTGGTTCCGGAATGGCGCCGCCGAAATATTTTTGCCCTTCCATCCAAAGTCCCGTCAAATGCGCACCATCGCACGCAAGCGTGAGCATCCCGATCGGAGAAGGGTATCTGGTCGAAAAAAACATGTGGCAGCCTCCTTGCTCCCGTATGCCAAGCGGCATTTCTGTTTCTTATTGACACCCCGCGCGATATTCCCGCGGCGAAGCGCCCGTGTGCTTTTTGAAGATGTAGCTGAAATAATTGGGATCGTGATAGCCCACGTCGAACGCGATATCGCTCATTTTCGCGCCGCCCGCGCGCAGCATATCCTTGGCCGCGTCGATGCGCACGCGCGTCAGGTATTCGACAAAGGTTTCGCCGGTCTGCTGGGAAAACACCGTGGAAAAATGGTTGGGACTGAAGCCGACCGCCGCGGCCACCGTGTGCAGGCTGAGCCCTTCGTCGCCGTAGTGGGCGGTGATGTATTCCTTGGCGCACTGAATTTCCTCCGCGTACCGCACCTTGCCGCTGGCGGCGCGGCTGCCGATCAGCCGTTCGAGCGCTTCCTTGGCATAGCCGACCGTGCTTTCGCACGTTTCGGCGGCGCGCAAAACGGTTTGCGGATTTTGCTCCCAGCCCGCGTTTTCACTATCCAATCTGGCGGCGGTCACGAGCAGGTCCATCAGCAAATAATAGCGGTATAAAACGCTTTGCATATCGTTTTCCCGCACCGCGCCGAAGTACGCGTCCACCAGCGCCGGGATATCCTCCCGCCCGGCGTGGCGCAGCTTTTCGGCCAGCGGCACGTTGGCGGCAAAATCAAAGCCCCGCTCGGGCGCCTCGGTCAAATCCCCGTAACCGGCAATGCCCGCCAGCATATGCTTCATTTCAAACGCGGCCTGCCGCGCCTGCCGGTACGAACCCGGCAGGCCGCTCAGCCGGTCGGTCACGCCGCCGATGCCGATCTTGCAGTCGATCGCGGCGACCTGTTCCAGTTCGTGGCGCACGCCCTGCGCCACGGCATAGGCGCGGTCGCGCACGGCCTCGCTTTCCTCGCCCAGCACGAGCAGCACCAAGCGCTCGTTGCCCTCGAAGAACCAAACGACGTCGTCCGCTTCGTCGAACATATGGCCCAGCACCGCGCGGATCTGGCGGCGCACCTTGCCGTCCGTTCCGCACACGGCTTGCAGGACCACGTACTGCCGCGCGGTCAGCGGCAAATTCCATTCCCGCGCCCGGTCGATCGCGTGGGCCGGGGAAACGCCGCCGGTCAGCAGCTCGCTTAAAAAGTGCTCGCGCAGGATTTCGCGCTCCTGCTGCTGGCGCTCGGTGTGCTGGGCGGCGGCGCGCAGCGCCCTGCGCTCCTCCTCGATGCGGGACGCGGTCTGTTCCAGAATGGAAAGCAGCCTCTGCGAATCCACCGGCTTTAGGATATACGCGTCCACCCGCAGGGAGACCGCGCGCTGCGCGTATTCAAATTCATCGTGCCCGCTCAGAAAGATGATGCGCATCCACGGCATGGATTTGCGCACCAGCTCGGCCAGCTCAAGCCCGTCCATAAACGGCATGCGCACATCCGTGATCAGAATATCCGGTTTGATCTCCAGCAGCGCGGGAAGCGCCATCTCCCCATCCGGCGCTTCACCCGCAAAGTGAAATTGCCCCGCCGTTTTTTCCAGCGCGTTGCGGATGCCTGTGCGGATGATCTCCTCATCGTCCACTACAAAAACATGCAGCATCGTTCAGTCCCCCTCCCAGTTTTCCGGCGCGGTGGGCAGCAAGAATTCCACCCGCGTGCCTCGCATCTGCTCGCTGTCGATAAACAGGCCCTTGCCGCCGTACAGCCGCAGCCGCTCCGTGATATTGCGCAGGCCGTAGCTGCCGGATTCTTCCCCGCGCTGCAAACGGCCGCGCAGCGCGAAAAGCGCTTCCTCCGTCATGCCAATGCCGTTATCCTCCACCGCAAAGCGCATCCAGCCGTTCTCGCGCCTGCCGGTGATGCGGATCACCCCGCGCCCGCGCTTGTTTTTAACACCGTGGTAGATCGCGTTTTCCACCAGCGGCTGTAGCATCAGCTTGAGCATGCGGCAGCTTTGCAGCGCCGGGTCGATATCGATCTCATACCGCATGACGCTGCCGTAGCGCACGCTTTGAATCATCAAATAGCTGCGCACATGCTGCTCTTCCTTGGCGACGGAGATAAAATCCTGTCCGCCGCTGAGCGAGATGCGCAAAAAATCGGTAAAGGCCATGGTCATTTCCACAACCTCGCGGTTTCGCTCCTCCTCCGCCAGCCAAACGATGGTTTCCAGCGTGTTGTAGACGAAATGCGGGGTGATCTGCGCTTGCAGCGCGCGCAGTTCGGCTTTTTTCATGTTCTTTTCATGCTCGACCTGCTCCCCGATCAGACGGTTCAGCTGCTCGGCCATGCGGTTTAAATCGACGGCCAGCCGGTACAGCTCCGCGATTTCGGGCACGGGCGCGCGGGCGTTCAGGTCGCCCTGCGCGATGCGGGCGGCCATTTTTTCCATTTGCAAAATGGGCGCGCGGATGGAACGGTCCACCTGCTGATACGAGCGGACCGCCGCGCGCGCCACAAGGCCCAGCAGCAGAATGACCAGCGCCGCCATGGCGAGCGCGACCGTGCGAATGCGCCCGTTTAGCCTTGCCATTTCATCGATCGCTTCCGTGGTGTAGCGGCTTAGCATATCCGCGGTCAGGCCGGTCACGCTCACGATTTCGTGATAAAGATTTTCATTGCGGCTGACCGCGCTGCCCTGCGCGGTCTGTGCACCCAGCACCTCGATATAATGCTCGATCGTGTCGGCCGCGCGCCCCGCCGCGTTCAGGTATTGCCGCTGCTTGTCGGACGCGCCGCGCTGCATGGTCTGCAAAAGGCCGCGCAGCTGCTGTATCTGCGCGCCCTGACGGCCTTGCCCGAATTTTTGCCGGCCGGATACAATCTGCCATATTTCATCCGGCAATTCCTGCTGGGCCACCGTCTGCGCCTCCGCCGCGCGGGCGATATTTTCAATCACCGCGCCGTATTGGTGCACAAAGGCCAGAACGAACAGCAGCAGAACCGCCAGCGGCACGGTCAGGCTTGCGATGATGGTGGTATAGGAGTATTTCAAAATACCCCGAATGCTGTGGCCGCTATCCCGCTTTTCTTTTTTTACGCGCATCAGGCCGCCTCCTTTGGCAGGAGCTCGGCGCGCACCTCGTTCCAGAGCGGCGTTTCCGGGTGCTCAAGCAGTTTAAGCGCCGCGTGCGCGGTCTCGTGCGCGAGCGCCTGATTATCGCACACAGCCACCAAATTGATCTCGCCGCGCGCCAAACAGCCCAATACCTCTTCCCCGCCGCCGAAGGCGCAGATGCGGATATCCGTTCCGGGCCGCAGGCCGTGTTCCTTTAAGTAATCCACCGCGCCGAGCACCATCGCATCGTTCTGTGACACCACCAGACCGATATGCGGGTATTCCTGCTCAAAGGTCTCCATCAGCTCATAGCCGCGCGAACGGAGAAAATCCCCGCAGAGGCTGTATTTCAGCTCCTGCCCGCTCTGCTCCATGCCTTCGCGGAAGCCGCGCGACATTTCCTGCGCGCCGGAGGAATTGAGCGTGCCGTACAGTTCGGCCACTGTATCGTTTTTTTCGCTCAGCAGGCGCTTTGCCGCCTGTTTGGCCAGCGCGCGATAGGGAAAGCCGACATAGCTGACCTGCGCGCGCGCATCGCCTTGGGTAACGGTCTTATCCACTGTGATGACCGGAATGTTCGCTTCCGCGGCCTCGCGCAGCACATTGTCCCACCCGCTCTGCACCACGGGTGAAAACACGATTACATCCACCCGGTACACGACCAGCGCCCGGATCGCGTCGATCTGCGATTGCTGCGTCCGCATGGCCTGCATGACCATGCGGTCAAAGCCGTGCGCCTCGGCCTGTTCGCCTAGAAGGCGGAACTGCTCGTCCTTCCAATCGTCCTCCGACGCGGTATACACAATGCCCATCACCGGCGTTTTCACCGGCGCCGTCTGCGGCCGAAGCAAGCACGCCGCCAGCAGCGCGGCGGTGAATGCCAGCAGGCACACGCAGCCCGCCAACCGCTTTTGCATCCTCATCGATACCCCACCCCGTTTTTCTTACTGATACTATCTTGCCATGCCGCCGCCATAAATGCAAGCACGGTTCGGCTGGAACCCTATTGCGGCGCGCCGGTTTGGATACGAAAAGCGGCCCCGGCGTTACGAGACTAACGCAGGGGCCGCACTGTCGCCGAAAATCAAACAGGAAGGTCTATTTCAAACGCGGGGTAGGCCCCGGCGGGCTCGTAGCCCAGCGTATCGGCCAGATGCGCGGAAATTTCGTTTGCCGCGTCCCACGAGGGGTGCAGGCCGCGCGCAAGCTGGTCCAGCATCAAAGCGGCGGCGCACGCCCGCGCAAGGCCCCGGCGGCGGCGATCCGGGCGGCAGTCCACCTCGATCTCGATACCGCCCGACCAATCCGTATAGCTGGACGCGCCGCAGACCAGCGCCTCCCCTTCGGTGGCGGCAAAGCCGCGCCCGTGCGCGGCATAATCCGCATAGGTAGGATACTGCGAGACCAGATCAAAGCTCCATTGCTCCGCCCGGGCCGCGTGGTATAGCTTTTCATCCACCGGGCAAAGCGCAAAGCCCTGCGGCAGCGCCGTCATGCGGCGGAGCTTGTCCCGGTCAAAGGTATCGCGCTTTTGAAACGCATAGCGGGTAATGCGCTTCGCTCCCGGACGGGCGCGCTCGATCGCGCGCGCCCAGCCCGCGTTTTGCGGCACCAGAACCGCAGAGGGCGAAGCCCCCGGCGGATCAAACGCGGCGAGCTCGGCGTCCGGCGCGCCCGCGAAGCAGTAGAAATCAGCCACGCAGATCATAGCGGAGCGCGCGGCGCCCCCCTCGGGCGCGAACGCCCGCCCCATGCGGCCCTCCAAGTAGGACCAGAGCATGGTTTCCCGCCAGTTGCGAACCAGCGGGGCGACCGTTCCCGGGGCTTTTATCTCAATAATCATAAAATCATCAATCCCTTTGGCGCTTCGGTCAGGTTGATACAGCCGTCCTCGATCACGTAGAGCATATCCTCGATGCGCACGCCGAATTTACCGGGCAGATAAATGCCGGGCTCCGCCGTGACGATAGCGCCCGCGGGGAGCGGATCGACGGCGGAGGAGGAAGCGTTCGGCCCTTCGTGTATTTCCAGACCAACGCCGTGGCCAAAGCTATGGCCAAAGGCTTCGCCGTAGCCCGCTTCCTCAATCACGCGGCGGGCCGCCGCGTCCACCTCGCGGCCGGGCACGCCCGCCTTGGCGCACGCGATGCCCGCAAGCTGCGCGGAAAGCACGGTATCGTACACGGTTTGCATTTCCTCGGTCACGGAGCCAAGGGCGACCGTGCGCGTCATATCCGAGCAATAGCCGTTTACGATGCAGCCGAAATCCATGGTGATAAAATCGCCGTTTTCCAGCGTCTTTTCCGTCGGCACGCCGTGCGGCTTGGAGCTGTTCCTACCCGAAACCACGATGGGATCGAACGACATGTTTTCCGCCCCGTAGTGCAGCATCAGATAGGTCAGGCGCGCGGCGATCTCCTTTTCGGATACGCCGACGCGGATATCGTTCAGCACCTCTTCCAGCGCCTGCTCGGCAATGCGCTGGGCGGCGACGATATTGCCCACCTCTTCATCGTCCTTGGTTTGGCGCAGGGCTTCGAGCCGCGCGCCCAGACGCACGCCCTCCGCGTGCAGCGCGCGTTTCCAGCGGGTGTAAGCGTCGTGCGTCAGCGTGCGGTCTTCTAGGGCGATCTTTTTTACATCGTCCTCGTCGATCAGGTCGTTGATGACCGCGCTGTAGGTCAGGCCGCCGCCGATTTCGCGCACCTCAAAATCCGAAATAGCGGCCTTTGCCGCTTCGACATAGCGAAAATCCGTATAAAACACCGCGCGGCAGCGGGAAACATAGGCCACGCCCGCCGTGGAGGGAAAGCCGGTGGCGTAGCGGCGGGCGACCTCGCCCGTGAGCAGCATCGCATCGAACGGTGCGCCGCGCAAAAGCGCCTGTAATTCTTCTTTTCTCATCCCAAGATCGCCTTTACCGCGTCGATGGCGAGCAGATAGCTGTGCTTGCCGAAGCCCGCGATCACACCCGCGCAGACGGGCGCGAGCACCGACTGATGGCGGAACTCCTCGCGCGCGTGCACGTTGGAAAGATGCACCTCCACGCAGGGCAGGCGCACCGCCGCGATCGCGTCGCGTATGGCATAGCTGTAATGCGTATACGCGCCCGCGTTGATGATGATGGCCGCGCATTCCTCGCGCGCGGCGTGGATGCGGTCGATTAGCGCGCCCTCCGAATTGGACTGGAACACCGTGCACTGCATGCCCAAGCGCTCGCACTTCGCCACCGCTTCGGCGTTGATGGCGGCCAGCGTTTCCGTACCGTACACGCCCGGTTCACGCATGCCGGTCAGGTTCAAATTCGGGCCGTGCAGTAATAGTATTTTTTTCATATCTGAAAAACCCCTTCTTTTTAATTTGGAATTAGGAATTAGTAGTTAGGAATTAAGGAATCGCGCAAAGCGCGATCATTTGATTTATCGGCCTAAGGCCGATTCCACAATTACTAATTACTCATTACTAACTACTAACTGTTCCATGAAGCAAAGCTTCATGGAACAAGCGTCCTCGGCTTGGGTGCCGGCGGATTCACAGATGAAGGTCGGCGCGTAGCCGCGGCGCGCGGTCTCGCGGGCAACGTGTATAAAATCCGGGCCAAAGCCGGGATCGTTTTCAAAAGTCAGATGGCGAATTTCGCCCTTGTCGTTATATTCGATGTGGGAAAAATGCGCGTGGAAACGGCGCGTGCGGTCTAGGCCGATGGTGCGCTCCATCAGATCGAACAGGGCTTTTACCGCGTCCGCGCTGTTCATTTGCCCGCCGGTGCGCGCGTTCAAATGCCCGAAATCGATGCAGGGCAGCAGACGATCGTCCGCCGCGACGAGCTCGCACACCTCTTCCGCCGAGCCGATCACGCTTTTTTTGCCCATGGTTTCCAGACACGCCGTGATATGGCCCAGCCCCGCCGCGTCGAGCGCTTCCAAAATAGCGCGCACATTTTTGTGCGAATTGCGCATGGCGCGGTCGCGCGTCAGCTTGCCCTGTCCGCCGCAGTGCACGACGATGCGGGACGCGCCCAAATGATGCGCCGCCCGCGCGGCGTCCAGCACGTACTGGATGTTTTTCTCCATGCGCTCGCGTTCCTCAGAGGAAAGATTGATAAAATACGGCGCGTGCACGCTCATGGCAATCCCGTTTTCCCGCGCGGCCGCGCCGATCTTGGCGGCGGTCTCCGGGCCGACGTGCACGCCCCGGCCGCACTGGTATTCATAGGCGGTCAGGCCCATTTTAGCAAGCCACGCGGGCGCGTCGCGGCTTTCCTTAAAGCCCGCCTTGGCAAACGATTCCGAATTGCCCGCGGGGCCGAACTTTGGCGTGTCACTCATGGCCGCCCCTCGCTTTCATGCGCTTTTGTCCGCGTGAGATAAAGCCCCGCTCGAACTGGTAGCGAAAATTGACCCAAAAATAGCGGCGGTCCAGCGTTTGCACGTAGCAGGTGGTAGCGCCCGCGCGGTTGCCGCCGAACACATCGGTAAAAATCTGGTCGCCGACGATGGCGAGCTGGCGGGGTTCCAGCCCAAGCTGTGCGGCCGCGCGTTTAAAGCCGCGCTGCAAGGGCTTGCCCGCGCGGCTGATAAACGGAATATCCAGCGCGCGGCAAAACGGCGCGACGCGCCGGTCGCGGTTATTGGAAAAAACCAGCACCGGGTAGCCAGCATCGGTCAGCGTGCGAAAAAAAAGGCGCGAGCGCTTCGGGCGGCAAAGCCGCCTTATGCGAAGCGATGGTGCCGTCCAGATCGAACAGCACGCCGCGCACACCGCTGGCAGCGAGCAGCGCCGGTGTGATCTCATAGATCGAATCAAAAACATAATCGGGAATCAAAAGGCTCATTCGGTGTCTCCTGCGTTCTCAATAATCGAAATGCATCATATATCTTGTATTGTAAGGGATTTTAAAAATAAAGTCCAGTGGTTTCAGCGCACCCCCTGAAGCGAAAGGGGCGGCAAATCATACACCCGAATAATATGGATGTCAACGGAGGGAAACGGATCATGAATTTCACCGACAATATGGTACTGGTTTGCACCGGACGGGATACGGCGCGCGCGGCGGGAAGCGGCCTGAAGGTGCTTCACCTTTGCCTTGGCGTAACCGAAAACGGCGCGCTGCGCCGCACGCAACTGCCCACGGCCAAGGCGCGCAGCTACCTTGGCCTGTGCGACCTACCGCGCCAGCTGCAAACGGTAAACGCCCCGCGCATCGCGGCCGACCTGACCTACGAGGCCAAACGCACGGAAGCGCTTGGCGTATTCGCGGACTTTGAACGCGACGTTCCGGTATGCCGCGAGCTGCTCGCCGCGATCGACAAGGCGCTTTTTGAAGCGGACATACCTTTTTACGTGCCCATTGCCAGCAGACAGGCTGTGCAGCACGCCACGCTGACGGTGGATACCGCTATTTCAGGCGGCAGCCTGACCGAGCGGGTCTCCTCCTTGCAGGGCATGTACGGCGCAAAGCGCATCGCGGCTTTTTTGCACCCGGTATCCAGCGATTTTGTGCTGCCCTCCGAAACGCCGGACGGCACCGTGCTATCGCCGGAAGAACGGCAGGCGCTGCTGAACCGCACCGGCTCGCAAACCTTTTTTTCGCGCGAGCTGTGCGCCAAATATTTTACATACACGGATGAAAACAGCCGCGCGCATTTCGTCTTATTCGACGACGATACGACCATGCAGGCCAAGCTGGCCCAATTATCCGGCTGCGGGGTGCGCACGGTGTTCGCGCTCTACCCGGACGCCGAACGGCTGCTTAATCTGCCGTAACGGGCGCGAAGTCCGCGCGGACAAGGGCGGCCAGCGCCTGCGGCGCGCACTCCACCTGATAGCCTATTTTTCCAGCCGATACCATTATAGTCTCCTGCGCCGCGGCGGAAGCGTCGAAAACGGTAGAAAACGCTTTTTTCATGCCCACCGGCGAGCAGCCGCCGCGCACATAACCGGTAAGCGGCAGCAGCTCCTTCACGTGGATTAATTCCACCGCCTTTTCGCCCGCCGCTTTGGCCGCTTTCTTCAAATCGAGTTCCTTGTCCACCGGCACGGCGAACACATGATAACCGCCCGATTTGCCGCGCGCGACGAGCGTTTTGAACACGCGCGCCGGGTCCTGCCCCAGCATCCGCGCGACCGTTTCCCCATCCACCGCGTCCTTGCCATAGGGATATTCATGCGCAGTATACGGTATCTTATGCTGCTCCAATATCCGCATCACATTCGTTTTGACCAAAGGCATCGTGCCGCTCCCCTTTTTCATACAAATCCGTTCCCCATTATAGGCCGTTTGAACGAAAAATGCAAGAATAGGGAAAGAAAAAACGCCGAATTTCTCCTTATTATATCGTTACAGCTTTTATGCCTTTTCTAACAACAAAAGAAGACGATTCAATATGTCATGAGACATCTGAATCGTCTTCTTTTGCTTTTGGCCGTTGGTATTCTAGTAAGTCTTGAATTTCACAATCGAGAACAAAGCACACTTTTGAAAAGAAATCTAAATCTACCATTTCAATATTAGCTGCTTTATAGTAGCGATCAATTACTTCGTATTTGATACCGGTAAGCGTTCGCAAGCGATTTCTTGTAATGCCTTTAGCTTCCAGCATTTCTGCCAGCTTTACTTTGATATTACCGTATTCTTGTGTTTTATAACTAATTATACTTTTAAAATCGTCCACGCGCTCACCTCCTATTGGTGTTATTGTATCAACGGACTACCTTCTTGACATTCCCCATATTATAGGGTATCCTTTTATCAGGGTAACTATTTATTCTCAAGCAAGCGCGGAAACAATATTTAGGGTAGGAGTTATAACTCATGAATGCTATTAGCATTGCGCGGAAAAACAAGTAAACGGGCCTGTTGCAAAATAAAAAACGCCCTTAAACCTTGTCATTCTGAGGAGCAAAGCGACGAAGAATCTCGCGCGAACGCGCGATTTCCACGCATATCCGCGCGTTCGCGCGAGATTCTTCACTTCGTTCAGAATGACAATCAAGTATTTTTCCATTTTGCGACAGGCCCTAGGATATCTTATATCTTAAATTACTCAGACATGCTATCTTGCTGTTCCAATAGTGTGTCTATCATGCGGCTTACCGCGACAAGCGTTGCTGATGAGCACCGAGACAGTTTCCCCGCAATTTCGGTATTGATTATCGCTTCCGGTCGTGCAAACGGCGTATCCAGCAGGAAATAATCAAGGCTTATCTCCAAAGCATAGGAAAGACGCAGGAGCAATGTCAACGACACTTTATTCTGTGCTGTCTCCACATGACTTAAATGGTTATTGGAGCAACCGATCATTTCCCCAAGTTCACTTTGTGTAAGTCCCTGTTTAATACGCAGCTTTCTAATTCTTGCGCCTATCTTTTTAAAATCCACTTCATGCGGAACCATAAAGCTCACCACCTTTAATAAACTTATTTTACCGGAATATAGTTTAATTGAAAACAATCCACATGGGCAAATCGCCTATGTGGTTATAATATATTATATTTAAATAGGCAATTTGCCTATTTGTAAACATTCGTTTTTGTTGCCGTAAAGGAGTAACTCAAATGTCAGAACAAGCTCAGCTTACAACGATTGAAGTAACGCTTTTAAACCAAACATACCGTTGCTTGCAAAAAGATGTAGAATCCTTAGAATTATCCATCGGTGAAGTTATTGATAGAATGGTATTAAGTTTTCAATGCAGCAATCCTAACTCGGCAGCATTACTTGCATGCGAACAATTAATATGCATGACAAGTCAACTAACCGACGAACAAATTATTGAATCCATGATTTCAACAGTCATTATATTAATGCAATTATTAGCCGAGAACAATATGAGTCAAGCTGATTTGAAGAAAGTAGTTGAAGATAAAATATTAAAAGAGGGGTTATAACATGAAATCTACTGGCGTTGTACGTAAACTAGACGTATTGGGCCGTCTTGTTATTCCCATGAAGCTACGACGAACCCTAGATATTCAGATAAATAGTTTACTTGAGATTTTCGTAGACGGCGATCTAATTATACTGAAAAAGTACGAACCCGGTTGTGTATTTTGTGGCAATGCTAGTAATGTAATTTTATTTGATGGCAAATACATATGTAAGCACTGCAAGGAGGAACTTGCAACTTTGTAAGCCGATACTGCGGCGGGGTGGGGCACCCGCCTTTCACAACGGCGAGCTTTCCACCCTTGCGTAGGGCCGCGTGACCCCACGCGGCCGCCCGCGGCTACTGCCGCGTATTTCATTGTGAGCGGAGCGAACCACCAGTCGCATTTTATCGTAAGCAAAACAAAAACCGCCCCTATGGACGGCTTGACAAACACGCTCGGCGCGAGGTATACTAGAGGTATAAAAAGGGCGCAGCCGATTGACGGTTACTCCCAAAATCTATGTCAAAAGAAATGACCGTTTACTTTTGGAAGGGTAGGGCGGTCATTTTCTTTTGCTTATCTGAATGATCAGACCGGCAAATGCTATGAGCACAAGCAGAAGCTGGAACAGCTCTGCGTAAGTAACCATAAGCACCACCTCCCCTCTAATGGGATGAGGTGGGAATAACCGCCAACCGCTGGGCACGGCTGCGCCTAAACAAAGTATAGCAGATGCCGACAAATTACGCAAGCAAGCGGCAAACACCGCCCCTATGGACGGCTTGACAAACACGCTCGGCGCGAGGTATACTAGAGGTATAAAAAGGGCGCAGCCGATTGACGGTTACTCCCAAAATTTACGTCAAAAGAAATGACCGCATCATTTGGTAGTGAGGGCGGTCATTTTCTTTTGCTTATCTGAATGATCAGACCGGCAAATGCTATGAGCACAAGCAGAAGCTGAAACAGCTCTGCATAAGTAACCATAAGCACCACCTCCCCTCTAATGGGATGAGGTGGAATAACCGCCAACCGCTGGGCACGGCTGCGCCTAATCTGAGTATAGCAGATGCCGACAAATTACGCAAGCAAGCGGCAAACACCGCCCCTATGGACGGCTTGACAAACACGCTCGGCGCGGGTATACTAGAGATACAAAAGGGGCGCAGCCGGTTGACGGTTACCCCCGTTAGACTTTAGTCAAAAGAAATGACCGCATCACTGGGGAGTGGGGGCGGTCATTTTCTTTTGCTTATCTGAATGATCAGACCAGCAAATGCTATGAGCACAAGCAGAAGCTGGAACAGCTCTGCATAAGTAACCATAAGCACCACCTCCCCTCTAATGGGATGAGGTGGGAATAACCGCCAACCGCTGGGCACGGCTGCGCCTAATCTGAGTATAGCAGATGCCGACAAATTACGCAAGCAAGCGGCAAACACCGCCCCTATGGACGGCTTGACAAACCCGCTTGGCGTGGGTATACTATAGATACAAAAGGGGCACTGTCAGGCAGACGGTTAGCCCTCAATAACTAGTCTTAGTGACCGCTATCTTTGTGAGGGATGGGCGGTCACTTTGCATATCTTGCGTAGGGCCGCGTGACCCCACGCGGCCGCCCGCGGCTACCGCCGCGCATTTCATTGTGAGCGAAGCGAACCACCGTCGACGGCGGGGTGAGGTCACACCGCCCTACATTTAGACGAGTTCCCGCGGCTGCCGCCTGTGAGCGAAGCGAACCGCCTACGTTTTGGGGCGCGCGACGACGATGCGGATGCGGCCGCCGTCCACGGTTTCTTTATCATAATAAGCGGTCATGCCGTAGCTGTCTAAATTATTGCGCAGCTCGGTCAGCGAAAACAGGCTGTACACACTGTTCTGGTACAAATAAACCGCGCAATCATCCGCGAACAGATGGCTTTCCCCATCCTTTTCCACGCCGAGCAGCGTAATGGAATCCGGGTCCTTGATGCGTTCGAGCGAGCGCACCGACGTGAGCGTGCCGTTTTCGATCGTCAGCCGCGCGGGGCCGCTGACCGCGCCAAGGGTGGAGCCGTTGGTGGACAGCTTTTTTTCCTCGCCCGCGACCAAATAGGTATAGCTGCCCGAAAGATTCATGCTGGCGGATTGCTCGCGGGCGCTCGTGATAATGCCGTAGCTGTACAGATCGCCCGTGAAATCATTGAGAATCAAATCGGTAATCTCGCCCGCTTCGTTCTCGCGGTAGCCGCGCACATCGCTCGATTCGAGCGTGGCCCCGTTCAGGCGGGACACGTAAACGCGAACGCCCATTTCATCACGCACATCCAGTATGCGCGCGTCCTGCGCGAAGGTCTTGCTGCCGATATTACGGCCCGATACCTTGCCCGTCACCTTGGAAGAGGTCAGGATAGAAACATCGGTTCCGGACGAGCCGAAACCGATGGACACGAAGTCGCCTTCTGTGATGGAGGTCTTATCGCAGGGCACCGTATAGTTTACGCCGTCGGTCGCCAGCACGGTGACCGTGCGCGCCGAATACGGGTTGCCCGCCGCGGTCTGGTAGGTGGCCGAGCCGACCGCCGTAACCACCCCGGCGAGCGAAGAAGCGTAATCCTCCGCCGACAGCGCGGCCACGACCTCGCCGTCCCGCCCCAGCAGCAGGGTAACGATATCGCCTATATTCAGTTCGCCCAGCGTGGACAGGGACAGCGTCGCTTCCCCGGTGCCGAGCGTATAGCTGTTGCCCGCCACCGTGACCGAGGTGGGCGAGGCCGCCGAGGGGGACGCCGCCTGATAGGTGCCGGTGACCGCGTTGGCATAGGCCCAAATGGACGAGCCGGTATAATACACCACATCGTACTTTTTGATCGCATCGGCGGAGGAGGCGTAGCCGTTGCGGTAAACGGTCCGGCCCGCCGACGACACGATGGAATCCAGCGAGCTTTCAACGACAAAGGGGCCTTCCATCGATTCGCTGAGCACGCTTAAATAGTCCACGCTGCCGTCCGCGCCGATGGTGTAGCCCAGCGTTTCGCCATAGGGCTTACCTTCCTTGGTATCCGCCGAAAGCAGGTTGTAAAACAGGTACATCATATTGCGCCGCGTCATGCTCGCGCCCTGCGAGGCGGTGACGCGCTTATCCAGCCCCAGCGACTTGTAAAGCGCCAGCTGGCCATAGGGATAGGAGCCCGCGAAATCCTCCGTCGTATAGCCGAGCAGCTTGAGGCAGCCGGTCGCGGCTTCTTCCAGCGTTACGGTATTCGTCGGGCGGTAGGTGCCGTCCAGATAGCCGGTCAGCCACCCCTGCTGCACGGCGGTTTTGACATAGCCCGCCGCCCAGTTCGTAAAGGGCACATCCTTAAACGGCGACGAGTTGGAAGCCGAGCTGACCTTATCCTTATAGACGGAAGCGCTCACCAGCATTTTGGCGAACTCCGCGCGGGTGACGTTGCTGTCAAGCTTCATATCGCCGCTTTGGTCGCCGGTCATGATGCCGATGGAAACGATCACCTGCTGCACCACATCGTCCGACGCATCCGCCGCCAAGGCGAGCGGCTGCGCCGTTATCAGCGCCGCCGCGATAAGCAGCAGTGCGGTAAACTTCTTCATTTCATGTTCCTCCCTTAGTCATAGCGCAGCGCGTCGATCGGGTTGAGCTTCGCCGCCTTGTTCGCCGGCATGAAGCCGAAAAACACGCCGATGAACACGGAAACGCCAAAGCTGAGCAGCACCGCGCTGACGCTCGGCTCCGCGCTGATGCCAATCACCTTGCCCAGAACCACCGCGACGACCGAGCCAAATACAATGCCGATCACGCCGCCGAGCGCCGAGGTGGTGCCCGCTTCGATGACGAACTGCCGCATAATATCCCGTTTTTTCGCGCCGAGCGATTTTCGGATGCCGATCTCGCGCGTGCGCTCGGTGACGGATACCAGCATGATGTTCATAATGCCGATGCCGCCGACCAGCAGCGAAATGCCCGCGATGCCGACCAGCACCATGGTCATCATGCCGGTCATTTCCTCCATCGAGTCGACCATTTCCTGCATATCCGAAATATTGTAATAATCCTCGTTCTGGAACACCTCATAAAGGACGTTGTCGATCAAATTGGTCGCCTGCGTGTTCATGGAAGAATCCCAAGTCGCAAAGGTGAAGCTTGAAATCGCGCCGAAGGAAAGTTTGGAGGCGGTGGTATAGGGCAGGTACACGCAGTCGTCCGCCGAGCCGGAGGTCGAATCGTCCTGCTCTTCCAGCACGCCGACGATGGTGCATGGGTTGCCGTTTACCTTGATCGTTTCGCCCAGCGCCTTGCCGCCAAACACATTGTTCGCGATATAGGCGCCGACGACCGCGACCTTGCCGCGCGCCGTCAGGTCGGTATAGCTGATAAAGCGCCCGTCCGACAGCGTAAGCTTGCTGATTTCGGCATACTGCTCGGATACGCCGGTGACCGTGGTAGAATCGAACGAATCCGAATCGGTCGAGGTCTTGACCGAACCACGAAGCGACACCGTCGGGCTCATGCCCATGAAAACGTCGGTGTTTTCCTCGTACAGCGCATACAGATCGTCGGCGTCGACCGTGCGGGACGAGCCGCGCCCGGTCACGCTGACGGTCAGCGTATTGGTGCCCATATCCTCGAACATCGAGGTGACCTCGCCGGTCATGCCCTGCATGAGCGAGACCAGAATAATGACCGAGCTCACGCCGATGATGATGCCGAGCATCGTCAAAAAGGCGCGCATTTTACTGCCGGCCAAGCTTTTGACCGCCAGCTTAAAGGCCTGTGTAAATCCCATGCCGTCAGTCCCCCCTTGGAAAGGCCTCGCGGGCGGGGCCGTCGAAAATGATCTTACCGTCCGCCACGCGCACGACGCGCTTGGCCTCCTGCGCGATGCCGTTGTCGTGCGTGATGAGGACGATGGTGTTGCCCTCGCGGTTGAGCTTTTGCAGGAAATCCAGCACTTCGCGGCTGGTGTGCGAATCGAGCGCGCCGGTCGGTTCGTCGGCCAGAATGACGGAAGGGTCGCCCGCCAGCGCCCGGGCGATGGATACGCGCTGCTGCTGGCCGCCCGAAAGCTGGCTGGGCAGGTTCTTTTCCTTGCCCGCAAGGCCCACGCGCTCAATCTGCCGAAGCGCCCGCTCGGCGCGTTCATCCGCCGGCAGACCGGCGTAAAGGAGCGACAGCTCGACGTTTTCCAGCACGTTCAGCTTGGGAATCAGGTTGTATTGCTGAAAAATGAAGCCCAGCGTTTTGTTCCGCAGTTCGGCCTGCTCGTCGTCGGTAAATTCGGAAACGTCCTCGCCTTTTAGAAAGTACTGCCCCTCGGTCGGCACGTCCAAGCAGCCGATGATGTTCATCAGCGTACTCTTGCCCGAACCCGACTGGCCGACGATGGCAACGAACTCGCCCTCGTAAATGGTCATGGAAACGCCGTCGGACGCGCGGACCTCGGTATCGCCCATCTGGTAGATCTTATAAATGTCGCGCAGCTCGATCAGCGGCGTTTTGTTTTGCTGCGTCATCACGGCATACCGCCTCCGCCGCCGGGCATGCCACCGCCGCCACCGGAGGGGGGCCGCCCTGTCCGCCGCCCATGCCGCCGGGCATACCGCCGCCCATGTCGCCCGCAGGCATCATGCCCATTTCACCGCCGGAGTTTTGGCGCTGTATCTGCGGCACGTAGACGATATCCGTTTCCGACAAGCCGGAAATGATCTCGATGTTGCTGTCGTCCGAAAGGCCGGTCTCCACGGTGACGGCCGTCCAGCCGTCCGGCAGCAGGCTGCCGCCGACCATAATCTGTTCGGTGTTCTTCGCGCCCGCTTGTTTGACGTAAACGGTATCGCCGCGCTGCACGGCCGCGATCGGCACGGAGAGCGCGTCCGCCGCTTCATCAACGACAATGGTCGCGTCCACATTCATGCCGGGCAGCAGGCCGTCGGGCGGGGCGGTAATCTTGACGGTGACCGGATAGGTGGTCACGCCGTTCGAGGTCGTGCCCGCTACCGAGACCTTGGTCACCTCGCCCGTGAACTCGCCCGCATCGGTCAGCGAATCGCAGGTGATATTGACCTGCTGGCCTACCTCGACCTGATTGACGTCCAGCTCGTCGAGCGAAATGTCGAAGGTCAGATAGGACAGGTCGTAAATCACGGCCAGCGTCGTTTGTCCGTTGGTCGCGTCCAGCGTGTCGCCCGCCTTGATGGTCTTGGTGATCACGGTGCCGTCGATGGGGGCGGTGATCGTGTAATCATCCAGCATGTCGACGGATTTTTGATAGGAAAGCTGCGCCTGCTCCAAGGAAAGCTTGCTATTGGTGACCGAGTTCTGGGCAGAGGTGGACGAGATCGTGGCGACCGTCTGGTTTTTGCTCACCGACGAGCCTTCGCGCACGTTCAGGCTTGCAATCTTGCCCGACGCGGACGCGGTGATGGTCGATTCGGAAAGGTAAGTAAAGTTCGCGCCCTGATTGCAGGCCGTGCCGTTCACCGTCGCCGTCGCCGCGGAGGTGGTGGACAGGCCGCCGGGGTTGGACACTTGAATCGTAACGTTTTTGACGATCTGATAGCCGTCCAACACGCTTTCGGCCGCGTCGATCGATGTTACCGTGCCGGAAAGCGTTTCAAAGGAGCCGTCCATGGTCACGGTGGCCGCCGCGCCGACGCCGAAGCTGTCCGCGTCGCTGGAATTGAAGGGTACGGTCAGCTCCATCACCGAGGAATCGCGCAAATCGGCGATTACGGTACCGTTCGACACCTGATCGCCCACGCTGACGTGCAGCTCGGTGATCACGCCCGCGTCGTCCGCTTTCACGTTCAGGTCGTCCAGCGTTTCCAGCGTCTGGTTATAGCTGTTCTGGCTCTGTTGGAGCGACAGCTTGGACTGATCGATCGAGTTTTGCGCGTCGGTCTTGTCGATTTCGTACAGTACGTCGCCCTTTTTCACCTCGTCCCCTTCTTCAAAGGAAGCGGAAAGCACCTCGCCCTTGACGGCGGCAGTCACGCTATACTGGTTCGCGGGCGCAATCGTGCCTGTCGAGGACAAGGTAAGCCGGATATCCTGCCGGGACACCTCGCTTTCCGTATAGGTCTGCTCCACCGCGCCCGCTTTGACGGAAAGCATGTGCCGCACGCCGAAAAATCCGGCGGCCAATACGACCGCCGCGACCGGAATGATTACTTTTTTATTCAGGCGGCGCTTTTTTCCTGTTTTCTTGCCCTTTTTGCCGATTCGGTGTGCGCCGCCCGCCTCCGCAACGGGTACCAACGCTTCCGCCGCCGGCATAGCCTCTGGCAGGGCCAGATCCGTTCCCTTGCGTTTCCGTTTGTTACTCCATGGAAGTTTCAAATTTCTTCCCTCCTGCACGCTTCTTTCGTTCTGTTGCAATATCGTACGGGATAAAGCTTGAACAAACCTTAAGCATTTTAAGCTTTCACCAATTCTTCCCGGTCCGTACACAGAATTTCCACACGGGGACCGTATCGTTAAAGCAGCACGAAATACCGAAAGGAGAAACGCCATGCGTGCCCTGCTTATTGAACCGCGCGACGCGGCGGCTGAGTCCATTCTTGCCGCCCTGCGCCGTGAACATTTTACCGCCGACCGGAAGCAGTTTCCTAACGAGGCGGCGGAAGCCGCGCTTTCCGGTGTATACGACGTTATCATCATGACCTTTATGAAGACCCAGCCAGAAGGCCATACCCTGCTGCGCCGCCTGCGCGAGGATGGCTGCGAAACGCCGGTGCTGCTGCTCGCCGCGCACGCCGCGCCGCGCGACCGCATCCGCGCGCTGGACGCGGGCGCGGACGACGTGCTCTCCTCCCCGTTCGTCATGGGCGAGCTGACCGCCCGGGTGCGCGCGCTGGCCCGGCGCGGCACCTACCTGCAGCCCCGCTTGCTGGAAGTGGATGGGTTGACGCTCGACCGCAGCCGCTGCGTGGTCAGCTACGGCACGGAAACGCAGCGGCTTTCCGTCAAGGAATTGCAGCTGCTCGAACTGTTTCTCATCAATCCGCACCAGATTCTGCCGCGCGATCTTTTGATGCAAAAGGTTTGGGGGTACGACTGCGAGCCCTCGTATAACACGCTGGAAGTATACCTATCCTTTGTGCGCAAAAAGCTGCGCGCGGTCGGCGCTACGGTGTTTATCCGCGCGGCGCGCGGCGTGGGCTACTATCTTACGCCCGCCGTGTAACGGCCTTTCCTTTCCCCGCGTTTTGTGATATACTGGATGAAACAAAATGAGGTGATGGATTTTGGCAAACAACACCGGCGGCAAGCCGTCGATCTGGAGCAAGCTGCGGTTCTCTAACTGGCCCAAGGGCGTGCGCGTGACGCTTTGCGCATTTTTGATCGTGGTTATCGTGGCGCTTCTCTTCCCTTCGCCCCAAATCACGGAGGTATCCGCCGAGACCGAGGCGATCACCTTGCAGGCAGGGCAGACGACCGAGGTCGCCTTTACCTATGTGGACCCCAAGGCAAAGACCGATAAGCTTGTTTGGGGCAGCGAACAGCCCGACGTCGCGGTCATTACGATGGACCGCTTCACGCAGGGCCGCGTGATCTGCACCGTGGAGGCGCTCGCCCCCGGCGAAGCCACCGTGCATCTCGGCACCGGGCTGGACCTAAAAGCCACCGTGCAGGTAACGGTGACCGAATAAAAAAGGGGCTGTAAAAAAACTGTTGCAAAATAGAAGAGTACCCAAATGTCATTCTGAACGAAGTGAAGAATCTCGCGTGAACGCGCGTTCCCAGCGTAAATTCCGCGCGTTCGCGCGAGATTCTTCGTCGCTTCGCTCCTCAGAATGACAGAATTGGTAGCATTTTTCGCTTTGCAACAGTTTTCTATTCATTTGTGAGAACTTATTTTACAGCCCCTTTTTTGCGGCTCTGTCTTTAAATTTCTAAAAACCTCTTGACAACCTCAACTGTAACTGTTATATTTACAGTATGATAAATGAAACCGAATTGGTTACAGTAAGAGTAACCGCTTTTGAAAGGAGTTTCTAACATGGCAATTTTTAATGTAAACATGGATAATTTTGATTCCGAGGTGCTGAACACCGCCACGCCCGTTGTAATCGATTTTTGGGCGCCGTGGTGCGGGTACTGCCGCGGCATCGCGCCGACCGTAGACCAGATCGCGGACGCTTACGAGGGCAAGATCCGCGTCGGCAAGCTGAACATCGACGATAGCATGCCCTTGGCCGAGCGTTATCAGATCAGCACCATCCCGACGCTGTTGTTTTTCCGCGACGGCGCAGTCGGCCAGCCGCTGGTCAATCCCCCTTCCCGCGGCGCGATCGAAGAATGGCTCGGCGCAAACGGCGTCACGCTGGACTAATCCCATCTATTAATGTTTGTCATCCATTGCTTTGCTCAGGATGACAAACATTTTTTTTGCTTTTTACGATGGCGGCGTCGAATAAAAATAATTCAACCTGATTCAGGTTAAATTACGAGGTTTTATAGAAGGTTGATGTATACTTTCATTGAGGTGATGAAATTGCATACACGACCATGCGAAATTCTCTCAAACAAGCAATGGTCTCTAGCCGTGTCAAAAGAAAACAGAGAACGAGTGGGGGCATGAGAAATGGAAAGCACGCAGCCATTCATTTGCCAAACCTGCAAGCATTACAGGCAGCACTATGTCCAGCTCACGCCAAAAAATTACCATAAAACAAGAAGCGGGCATTGCGTATACCCGCGCCGAAAGCTACGATATGGTGAAACGGCCGCCTGTCCCCACTATCGTCCGCTTGCCCCAGAGGATGAGTCCAAATCCTAGCCTACATACCGAAGCGCGCCCGGATGGAACCCACAAGGTTTCATCCGGGCGCGCTTTGGTATGTTTATGATTCGGTCGTTTCCTCTTCGGCTTCGTCCAGCCCCAGCACGGCGCCGCTGAGCGTTTCCTCCAGCTGGGTAACGCTTTTCAGGCGGCGCTGGATGGCGCGTGTGCGCGTGCCGATCAGCTTGTCCAGCTCGCGGCTGGCCTGATCCAGACGGTTTTGCGTTTGCGACAAAGCGGCTTCAAACTTGTCAAATTCTGTTTTGACCGCGCCGAGCACCTCCCAAACCTCGCCGGAGCGCTTTTGGATGGCAATGGTGCGGAAAGACATTTGCAGGCTGTTCAGCAGCGCGGCCATCGTGCTCGGCCCGGCGATGTTGACGTGAAAATCGCGCTGCAATACCTCCACCATGCCGCGGTTCACCACCTCGGCATAAAGGCCCTCGAACGGCAGGAACAAAATGCCGAAATCGGTCGTATAGGGCGGCTCTAAGTACTTGTCGTGGATATCCTTCGCCTCGCTGCGCAGCGTGGCGATCAGCTGCTTTAAGCATGCCTCCACCTGCTCGCGCGAGCCTTCCTCGTAAGCGTCGCGCAGCGCGCCGTAGGTGTCGCCGGGGAACTTGGAATCGATCGGTAAATAGATATAATCGCCGTTTTCGACCGGCAGCTTAACCGCGTATTCCACCACATTGCGGCTGCCCGGCCGGGTGGCGACGTTGGTTTCGTACTGCTCCGGCGCTAAAATATCCTCTAAGATCGCGCCAAGCTGTATTTCGCCGACGATACCGCGGGTCTTGACATTGGTAAGAACCTTTTTCAAATCGCCCACGCCCTGCGCCAGCGTTTGCATTTCGCCAAGGCCCTTGTAGACCTGTTCCAGCCGCTCATTGACCAGCTTAAACGATTCGTTCATGCGTTCATTGAGCGTCTTTTGCAGCTTTTCATCGACGATCTGCCGCATATCATCCAGCTTTTTGTTGTTATCCGTCTGCATGGCGTGCAGGTTTTTATCGACTGTCGCGCGGATGTTTTCCAGACTTTGCGCGGTCTCGGCTGTAAAGCCGTGCAGGCGTTTTTCAAACTGGCCAAGCTGGTCGTTCATCTGGCCTTGCATCGCGCCGAGCTTGGCGGACAGGCTTTTGTCCATCGCGCCGAGTTGATCGTTTTGCGCCTCGCGGCCCTGCCGCAGGTTGTCGGTCACCAGACTGCCGAGCGCGGAAATCGAGCCGCTCGAGCTATCGCCGCGCTGCGGGCGCGCGAGCAGCACAAGGACGAGCACGATTAGTACCAGCACGGCCGCCAGCGTGATCAGGGGGATATATTGCATGGGGATATTCCTTTCTGTGGAGCATTTCTATTTTTCGGGTTTCTTTTTGGGGCTTAGGGCGTTTAGTTCGTTGGCGATGGCCTGCATTTCCGAATCCGTGGCCGCAATGACCTCGGCGCACGCTTTCAGATCCTCCGCGATATGCGGCGGCACCTCCATATCGGCTTTGTAGCGCAGCTGGTGTTCCAAGCTGGCCCAAAAATCCATGGCAATCGTGCGCAGCTGCAATTCGACCCGCACCGGCCGCGTGCTTTCGGATAGGAAAATGGGCACCTCCAAGATCATATGCAGGCTGCGGTAGCCGTTGGGCTTGGGATGCTTGATATAGTCCTTCTGCTCAATCAGTTCCAGATCGTCCTGCCGTACCAGCATGTCGGCCACAGTGTAAATATCATCGATAAACGGACAGACCACGCGGATGCCGCCGATATCGTTTAAATTCTCCATCATCGATTGCAGCGAGATCGGGAACCCGCGCCGCTTGAGCTTTCGGATGATGCTGCGCGGCGATTTGATGCGGGTTTTGATCGACTCGATCGGCCCGGCCTTTCCGGTCAGCCGGGATTCGTCGTTTAAAATATCCAGCTTGGTCTTGATCTCGCGGATCCCCGCTTCGTACAGCATCATCATTTGCTGAAGCTGGAAGGCGTACTCCACCAGCTTTTCGGTGTCCAGCTCGCCAAATTCCTCGATAGCAAGCAGATCGTTCGGCTCCATTTGCGCACCTCCGCGTTCCCGCCCATGGGCGTGAAATTTCCTTTTCTATTATAATACGCTTTCGCGGTTTTGACAAACCGGAAAAGACATATTCTCAGTCCGTTCGCCCCGCGTTATGCCGCCTATGCAAACAAAACAATACCGCCAAACGATTGTTTGGCGGTATTTGTAACAATTTAGCGCTTGGAGAACTGCGGAGCGCGACGGGCTGCCTTCAAACCGTACTTCTTACGTTCCTTCATGCGGGGGTCGCGGGTCAGGAAACCAGCGGCCTTGAGCGCGGGACGGTACTGCTCGGAATCAGCCTGCAGCAGAGCGCGGGCCACGCCGTGGCGGATCGCGCCGGCCTGACCGGTGAAGCCGCCGCCGGTTACGGTGCACTCGATATCGAACTTGCCGATCGTGCCGGTGGTCTCCATCGGCTGACGGACGACCATCTTCAGCGTATCAAGGCCGAAGTAGTTGTCGATCGTGCGGTTGTTGATCTTGATTTCGCCGGTTCCGCCGGGGAACAGACGAACGCGGGCAACGGAGGACTTTCTTCTGCCGGTGCCATAGAAGTATGCTTTCTTCGGTGTATACATCAGTTAGTTCCTCCCCTTACTTTTCCCAAGCTTCAGGCTTCTGCGCCTGATGATTGTGGTTCTCGCCCGCGTAGATTTTCAGACGGGTGGCGGACTGGCGGCCGATCGAGTTCTTCGGCAGCATGCCCTTAACCGCGAGCTGCATCGCCATTTCCGGCTTTTCGGCCATCATGGTCTTGTACTGTACTTCCTTCAGGCCGCCTACCCAGCCGGTGTGGTGGCGGTAGTACTTCTGCTCCAGCTTCTTGCCGGTGAGAACGGCCTTGTCCGCGTTGACGATAATGACGAAATCGCCGCCGTCAACATGGGGGGTGAACTCCGGCTTGTGCTTGCCGCGCAGCAGCATGGCGGCGGTAGCGGCGGTGCGGCCGAGCGGCTTGCCCGCGGCGTCCAGCACGTACCACTTACGCTCGACAGTTTCTGCCTTAGCCATAAATGTAGACATGTTTTCTTCCTCCATTTTATATAATCAAATCATTTGATAACTTTTTTACCTGCTTCAAACGAGCATATCTATTAAAACACATCCCGCACGCGAAGTCAACGGCAATTTTCAAAATTTATTGCAAATCCATTCTATACTCTTTTTTTCTCTTTCACACTCCTTCATTCTCTTGTTTTCTATCTTTTCAATTTAAAATTTGCGATTGCGTGCGGTCCTGTTTTCTGCTATATATAATAGGTATTCTACGAGAAAACGGGGAAAAACCGATGCAGAAAATGCTTTCCTATGTCCGCCGCGCGGTGGACCACTACCATATGATCGAAGAGGGCGACCGCATCGCGGTGGGCGTTTCGGGCGGCAAGGATTCGCTCGCGCTGCTCGTATCGCTTGCGAAGCTGCGCGCCTTTTATCCGAAAAAGTTCGAGGTCGTTGCCATCACGCTGAAAATGGGCTATGAGGAAATGGACTTTGGCCCGGTACAAAAGTTGTGCGACGAGCTTGCCGTGCCCTATATCCAAGTGCCCACACAGATCAAGCAGGTGATCTTCGATATCCGGCGCGAGGAAAACCCTTGCGCGTTATGCGCCAAGATGCGGCGCGGCGCGCTGCACGAAGCCGCGCTCGCGGCAGGCTGCAAAAAGGTGGCGCTCGGCCACCATTTTGACGATGTGGTGGAAACCTATATGCTTTCGTTATTTTATGAAGGGCGTATTTCCTGCTTTCAGCCGGTCACCTTTCTCGACCGGTGCGGGATCACGTTGATCCGCCCGCTTTTGTATACGCCGGAACACTTTTTGCGCTCGTTCGCCAAGCGCTTCGATCTGCCGATCGTGCACAATCCCTGCCCGGCGGACGGCAACACCAAGCGGCAGGAGATCAAGGAGCTGCTGCAAACGCTCGAAAAGCAGATGCCCGGCCTGCGCGAGCGCATTTTCGGCGCCATGCAGCGTTACCCCCTCAAGGGCTGGGCGCCCGACCGCGCGAGAGAACCGAAGAAAGACTCCTAAAAAAAGAGGCTGCGACGATTTGCGTTTCGTCGTAGCCTTTTTTTCGCCGTTTCAGCGATTCCCTATATCACAAAATCCTCGGACTTGAAGTTGGCGTAATAGCGGCCCTCGGTCACCGTGACGCGCAGAACGCAGTAATCCGGGTCGGTCACGCCGCCGGCGTAATACTGGGTATCGCCCTCGCGCCAGATCATGCGCTTGGCTTCGTCGATGGTCAGCACCTCCGCCGTGCCGGTGAGCTGTACGCCGCGGTAAAACCGCTTGTCGCAAAAGTAAAGACAGGCCTTGGGGTTTTGCTCAAACTGCTTTGCCCGCCGCGAGGACAGGTTGGTGGTGAAATAGAACACACGGATCCCCTCCCGTTTGCGGGGCGGCAGCATTGCCTTAATGTTTGGAAAGCCGTTTTCATCCACCGAGCCGAGCATGGCGACCGATTGCTTGTCGATCAGGTTGCCGATGGTCTTTTCCGGGTCACGCATCATGGTATTTTCCCTTCCTTCCGCTGCTTGTTAAGGGCATTATACCGCTTTGTACCGTTCCCCGCAAGCGGCGCCCTCCCCTTTCTCAAAATTTTACCGAAAAGCCTTTGTGCTTTGCATGCAAATATGTCATACTATGGAGGAAGGACAACGCAAAGGAGGAACCCATCCTATGACGATACAATCAGACGACCGGCGCGATTATTTGCGCCTGCTCGCAAGGCAATATCCGAACGTACAGGCCGCCAGCAGCGAAATCATCCATTTGCAGGCGATCTTGCACCTGCCCAAGGGCACCGAGCACTTTATGAGCGACCTGCACGGCGAAGCCGAGGCCTTTGTACATATCCTAAATAACGCTTCGGGCGCGGTGCGCGAAAAGGTAGAGATCGTGCTGCGGGACAGCCTGCCCGCGGATGAACGCGCCCAACTGGCGACGCTGATCTACTACCCGGAGGAAAAGCTGGAAGAACTGGTGCAGGCCGCGCCTGACGCCGCCGAATGGTACCGCATCACGCTGGGCCGGCTGCTCGAGATCTGCCGCCTGTGCGCATCCAAATACACGCGCTCCAAGGTGCGCCGCGCCATGCCGCCCGAAACGCGCGATATCATCAACGAGCTGCTCAACAAGGGCAACGATATTTTCAATAAGCGCGAATATTTTGAAAGCGTGATCTCGACCATCATCGACATCGATCAGGCCGAATATTTCATCATCTCGATGTGCAACCTCATTAAACGGCTGGTCGTCGACCATCTGCATATCGTGGGCGATATCTTTGACCGCGGACCACGCGCCGATATCATCATGGACCTTTTGATGGACCACCATTCGGTCGATATCCAGTGGGGCAACCACGATGTGCTGTGGATGGGCGCGGCGACCGGCAGCCGCACCTGCATCGCCACGGTTTTAAGCAATTCCATCACCTACAACAACCTTGAAATGATCGAAACGGGCTACGGCATCAGCCTGCGCCCGCTCGCGCTGTTTGCAAACGAGGTGTATAAGTGCAGCGCCGAGCAATCCTGTTTCCAAACCAAGCAGGTGGACGACGAATCCGCCACCGCCAAGGACTTGACCATGGCCGCCCGGATGCACAAGGCGATCGCGGTAATCCAGTTCAAGCTGGAAGGGCAAACCATCCTGCGCTGCCCGGCTTTCCGCATGGAGGACCGGCTGCTGCTGGACAAGATCGATTTTGCGCGCGGCACCGTGCGCATCGGCGACGACGAATATCCCCTGCGCGATACGAACTTCCCCACCATCGATCCCGCCGACCCCTACCGGCTTTCGCCGGAAGAGCACGAACTGATGGCGCAGCTGAAAAACGCCTTTCTGCGCTCGGAAAAGCTGCAGCGCCACATCCGCTTCCTGTATTCCAAGGGCGGTCTGTATAAATGCTTTAACGGCAACCTGCTGTACCACGGCTGCATCCCGATGACGGAGGACGGCCAGTTCATGCAGTTTACCTTTGATAACAAGACCTATTCGGGCAAGGCCCTGCTCGATTACGCGGAGACCGTCGCGCGGCAGGGCTATTACGCCCGCGAAGGCACGGCGGAACGGCAGTTCGGCAAGGACTTTTTGTGGTTCCTTTGGTGCGGCCGGCACTCGCCGCTGTTCGGGCGCGACCATATCGCGACCTTTGAACGCCGCCTGATCGCGGACCAAACCACCTGGGCCGAGCCGAAAAACCCCTATTATTCCTATTATAATGAGGACGAGGTCTGCGTGCGCATCCTCGCGGAATTTGGGCTGGAGGGCGAGCACTGCCACATCGTCAACGGCCACGTACCGGTCAAGACAAAGGACGGCGAAAGCCCGATCAAAGCGGACGGCCGCCTGATCGTGATCGACGGCGGCTTCTGCCGCGCCTACCAGCCGACCACCGGCATCGCGGGCTACACGCTCGTGTACGATTCGTGGGGCATCCACCTGACCGCGCACGAGCCGTTTTCCGGCAAGCGGGACGCGATACGCAATAACAAGGATATTCTTTCGACCTCCATGGCGTTCGACCGCTCGGAAGCCCGCATCCTGATCGGCGAGACCGACATCGGCCTGCGGCTGAAGCGCATGATCGGCGACCTGAAGGATCTGCTTGCCGCCTACCGCCGCGGCGAGATCAAGGAGGACAACGGCGCGCCCGTTCCGCCCCAATGATGCAAAAATGATGGAGAAACGCGGTATTCTTGACGAGAGGTGATCCATATGAACAACACCATATTGATCGTCGAGGACGAAGCGCCGATCTCCAACCTGATCCGGCAGACGCTGACGGACGCCGGCTACCGCTGCACCTGTGCGTTTGACGGGCTGTCCGCCGCCGATCTGCTTGAAAAAAATCCGTTTGATCTGGTGCTGCTCGACATCATGCTGCCGGGCGCCAACGGCTACGAGCTGTTTGAATATATCCGCCCGCTCGGCATACCCGTTATTTTTCTGACCGCCCGCGCCGATGTGCAGGACCGTGTGAGCGGCCTGCGGCTGGGCGCGGAGGACTACATTGTAAAGCCGTTCGAGTTGATGGAGCTGCTCGCGCGCGTGGAGACCGTGCTGCGGCGCTATGGCAAAAACGAACAGCGCATCGTGTTTTACGACGTGGAAATCGACACGCTTTCCCGCATGGTGCATAAAAACGGCGAGCCTATACCGCTGACCGCCAAGGAATACGAGCTGCTGCTTTTGTTTGTGCAGAATAAAAATATCGCCCTGTACCGCGACCGCATCTATGAAAAGGTGTGGGGCGAGGAATACCTCGGCGACAGCCGCACAGTCGACCTGCACATTCAGCGCATGCGCAAAAAATGCGGGCTGGAGGATCGCCTAAAGGCTGTTTACAAGATCGGCTACCGCTTGGAGGGGTGATCGCTTGCGCTTTTTCTGGAAGATCTTTTGCAGCACAGTGGTCATCACGGCGTTGTCGATCAGTCTGGGCGGCTTTTGGCTGATCGATTCGCAGTTCCGCACCTCGCTCAAACGCGAGATCACCGCCGCTTACGAGGAAAACGACGTTTTATGGTACGCGATCGACCGCGAGCTACAAAACGGCTACGCGACCGACCGCGAATCGCTCGCGCTGGTCGCGCAGTCGGTGCGCATCGAGACCGGGCGCGGCACGATCCCCTTTCGCCTGACCGAGCCGAACGGCGACGCGCTCTTCACCGGCGACGGCGCGGCGGGCGATGTGGACATGCTCGCATCGCTCGGCGCAGAACAGCGCGGGTACGAGCTGATGCAGCTCGGCGAGCGGACCTATGTGCACGCCGCCAGCCCGCTGACCCTGTCCGACGGCATGGTTTTTCTGGAAAACTTTCGCGAGATTACCGATCTGTTCGACACGCGCGACGACCAGTACCACCGCTTTTTTTATTTGATGCTGGCGCTGATCGCGGCCGTGGGGCTGGTCACCTTCGCGGTGTCCAGCCTGCTCACGCGGCCGCTGCGGCGGCTCTCGGTCGCGGTGCGTCACGTCGCGGGCGGCGCGTTCAACCAGCGCGTGCCCGTCACCAGCCGGGACGAGCTGGGCAAGCTTTCGGCCGATTTCAACGCGATGGCCGAGCGGCTGGAAGCCATGGTGGACGAATTAAAGGACGCGGCCCGGCGGCAGGAGGATTTCGTTGGCAGCTTCGCGCACGAGACCAAAACCCCGCTGACCTCCATCATCGGCTATGCCGATCTGCTGCGTTCGCGCCCTTCCTCGCCCGAGCAGGTCGCGGAATCCGCGGGCTATATTTTTACCGAAGGCAAGCGGCTGGAAGCGCTTTCCCGCAAGCTGATGGACCTGATTGTGCTGGACAAGCAGGTTTTCCCCCTGCGCTCCGTGCCCGCGCGCGTGCTGTTTGAACGGGTTGAGCTTGGGCTGCGGCCGGTTTTTGCGAATGCGAACATCGCGTTTGCCGTGCGCTGCGAGGACGCGGTCTTACAGGTGGAGCCCGATCTGATGCACACCGTTCTGCTCAACCTGATGGACAACGCCCGCAAGGCGATGGACGGCGGCGGCGCGGTGCTGCTGGAGGGCGTGAGCCAGCCGGACGGCGGCTACCGCATTTCCATCTACGACAACGGCAAGGGCATTCCCCCCGAGGAGCTGGAGCGTATCACGGAAGCGTTTTACATGGTGGATAAATCGCGCGCCCGCGCGCAAGGCGGCGCGGGACTGGGCCTTGCGATCTGCCAGCGGATCGTGGCGCTGCACGGCGCCAGACTCACCTTCCGCAGCATTCCGGGACAGGGCACCCGTGTAACCATTTTTCTGAAAGGGGGCGGCGACGCATGAGTAAACGAGCCTTTCCGCTGCTGCCCCTGCTCTCCCTCGCGGTCGTGCTGACGGCGGCCATCCTGCCCGCGTTCGCCTCGCGCGTGCAGGACCGCGGCCTGTTCGGCGTGACCCACACCGAGCCGCTGCGCGAGGAGGCCGGCGCGCAGCCGACCGCCCCGCCGCAGCGCATCGATCTGGTGCGCCGGGGCAGGACGCAGGATGACAGCGGCCTCATCTTCGTGGTGCAGCAGCCGCCCGAAAAGGAGCAGCAAACCGCCTTGACCGACGCGCGCGCCGCCCTGCAAACACTGGTGGATTACGGCGTGCTGCCCGCCGACTTCCCCGCCGCGAGCTGCGAATACCAATACAACCCCGTCAGCCGCTTGCTGTACCGCGACCGAACCACGGGGGAAAGCGTCAGCGTTTACGTCATGCTGCTCTCCTGCACCGGCGGCAGCGTCGAGCTGACCATGGATGTGGAGACGGGAGCGGTGTACGCCCTTTCCTCTTACCGCCCGCCGGACGATCCGGATATGGATGAACGCACGATGGAAAAAATGCTGCTTGATTCCGCCGCTATGGCGGAGGGCTTTGCCAAGCAGCTCGGCGTTTCCCTCACGCTCGACCCGGTAGGCGCCGCGTACGGCTACGAGGACTATCTGGTGGAGGGGGCTTCCTCCCGCTATTTCTTCCACGGCACGACCTACGCGATCGACATTGTGTTGAGCGACCCGCCGGCATTCTCGCTCGCCGCGGACAGCATGCGCAGCACCTCGCGTTTCGGCGACGACGCCGTTTCTATCAACCATAACTAAAAGATGCCACTTTGATGCAAAAACGCGCGAAGTACGATACAGTCCTTTCGTATACTGTGGAAAACGCACAGAAAACGAAAGGACTGTTTTTTATGAAAGCTCCTGCCCATATCTCCCGAAAACGCCGCCGCACGGCGCCGCTTGTGCTATGCCTGCTGCTCCTTGCCGCGCTGGCCGGATTCCTCTGCGGGCGCACGCCGCGCTCGATCCTGCCGGGCGTTGTCAATACAGGCAACGAGACCGTGATCCAGCCGGAGGACGCTTGGCAGCTCACGCTTGTAAACGCCAAAAACCCGATCGAGGGCAATCCCCAGATCGAGCTGACCGAGCTGCGTAACGGACAAGCCATCGACTCGCGCGTTTACCCCGCGCTGCAACGTATGATGGACGACGCGCGCGCGGCGGGTCTGCGCCCGCTGATCTGCTCCTCCTACCGCACGAACGAAAAGCAGACCGAGCTGTTTCAAAACAAGGTGGCAAGCTACTTAAATCAAGGCTATTCCGTGGAAGAAGCCACGCGGCTGGCCGCCGGTTGGGTCGCCGCCCCCGGCACCAGCGAGCACCAGCTCGGCCTTGCGGTCGACATCGTGGCCGAATCCTATCAGCTGCTCGACGAGCAGCAGGAGCAGACCGCCGAGCAGCAATGGCTGATCGAAAACTGCGCGGCCTACGGCTTTATCCTGCGCTATCCGACCGATAAAAGCGATGTGACCGGCGTCGGCTACGAGCCGTGGCACTACCGCTATGTCGGAGAGACCGCCGCGAACGAAATCATGTCGCAGGGGGTCTGTTTGGAGGAATACCTCGGCGCGACCGCCTGATCCGACCCATTTCTTGCTTTTTCTACCGATTCAATATATAATAAAATATTATTATATAGGGGGGATACCTCATGAATCGGGAAATGCAAAACAGCTTTGCGGAAAAGCATGAAAGAGGCAGCGTGTTATGACGGCTTCCGCACTGGCCGCCTTTATTCCCGACAGGGCAATCGAGTGTTTGTTGGAAAATCTCTCCACTTCACTTTCCTATATCCTTTTTTTTGCCGGTATGCTGCTGCTGCAAAGGGAATGGAGACCGGGTCGGAAATGCATGTGGCTGCTGCTTCTCGCGATGCTGTTCGTTCTGCAGCCCATTATCTATTTCGGCCACTATCTGGCCATTATCAAACAGCTATGCTCCATTCCCAGCGTGTTAATTATGATATTTTGCTGCCGTCCGCGCACACCGATATTTTGGCTTTCGCTGTGTACGATGTGTCTTGTGGTCAGTCTTTGCGGCATTTTGTCCAGCATGCTTTTTATGCTGTTGCCCGTTGCGTCCCGGCTACTGTTTAAGCTGCCGCTCACCATGCTATCCATTTTGGCGGTGTATTTTTTCCTCCAGCCCGCCATCCGGCAGCTGGAGCAAACCGTGGAAAAGGGGTGGGGGTATTTGTGCGCCATTCCAATCGGTATACAGTTGTTTTTGCTTTCCAGCTCGCTGGCACTTGATGATTATGTGCGCGGCGGCGCCCGCTTTCCTTTATTGCTCGCAATCGCTCTTATTGCGATTACGGGCACCGTTTACGGTATTCTGACTTATTTTTTCCGCTCGATCTATCTGCGCCAGCAGCAAACGCACGATAACGACGTGCTGCGCACGCAGATGGCCGCGGTTGTGCGCCGGGCAGATGAAATCACCCGGCAGGACGAGGCCGAGCGCGTTTTCCGCCACGATCTGCGGCATCACGTCAACGCGCTTTCCACATGCATCGACGCGGGCGCGTACGAGGAAGCCCGCGCGCTGCTGCAGCGCACGCAGCAGACGTTAAACGGGTTGGAGCAAACCCGCCAAACCATCACCCGCTACACCGGCCGCCCGATTCTGGACGCGGTGCTCTCCTCCTACGGGGACGCGTTTGGCCGGTGCGGCGCACAGTACAGAGTAAGGCTGGCGCTTCCGGATGTGCTGGAACCCGACCTTGCCGAGCTTTCCACCGTGCTTTCCAACGCGCTGGAAAACGCGCTGCACGCTTGTCTGGCGCTGCCAAAGGGCCGCGAACGCGCGGTAAAGGTTCTGGGCGAACCGCATGGCGCGCAATTTTTGCTCACTGTATCCAACACCTGCCCGGACGGCGTATCGCTCGACCCCTCCACCGCCCTGCCCCGCGCCACACGCCCCGGACACGGCTACGGCACCCGCAGCATCGCCATCTTCGCCGCCCGCTGGGGCGGCGTGCTCGACTATCAGGTGGCGGACGGCTGGTTCCATATGCATTTGCTGATATAAAAACGAGACCGAAAGCAGCGGTACCGCTGCTTTCGGTCTCGTTTTTATCGCTCACCCATGCGCTTCGACGCACCAGCGGTCCTGCTCCAAAAACAGAAAGCTTTGCGTTTGTCCGATGCGGACGGTATAGCGCGTGCCCGCGCCGCCGGCTTTGAGCGAAACAGCCGGGCGCACATCGAGCACGCGGTCGATCGGGAACCGGCGGCCGTCCTCCCACTTGACCACGCGCGGCGTGATGCGCCCGTCCCGGCTCCACGCGGCGAGCACATCCACATATACCTTGCGTACCACTTATGTCGCCTCCCTTCCGAAAAAGCCGACCGGATGAATGATATGATCCTTCTTCGCGTCGATCTGGGCGATATCGGGATCGGCCAGCACGCTCGCGCGCTGCACGCAGGCGTTGCCGAAGCGGCGGCGCAGCCAGTCGAGCGTTTGGTCGAGCGCTTCCAAGCGCTCGCGGCCCGCTTCGTCGCGGTACAGATCGAGCTGTACCGGCTGGTTCGCGGGCAAAAGCTGTATGACCCGCACGGTGAGCGAGCGAATGGGCCGCCGCCAATCCCAGCTATCTCGAAACAGGCCGAGCGCGGCCGCCATCAGTTCCTCCGTGATATCGGTCGGCTGCGGCAGGCGGCACTGCCGTTCAAAGCTCCACAGCTCGCAGTCCCGAATGCCGATTGCCACGCCGCCCGCGCACAGGCCCTGCTCGCGCAGCCGCATGGCCACCGCTTCGATCAGGGTGAACAGCAGGGCCTTGGCGTCCTCGTCACAGCGCAGATCGTGCGGGGCGGTGCAGCCGTTGCCGATCGATTTGACCGGCGGCACCGCCCCCGCCCGCGCCACCGGCGTCAGGTCCAGCCCGCAGGCAAAGCCCCACAAAACGTCGGCCATTTTGCCGAGCTTTGGGCGCAGCAGGCGCGGGTCGGCCTGCGCCAGCTCGCCGATGGTTTGGATGCTGTGATTTTTCAGCTTGCGCTTGGTCGCGGGGCCGATCCACAATAGATCGTCCACCGGCAGCGGCCATACCAGCTCCTTATAGTTCTGCCGGGAAAATACCGTGACCGCGTCCGGCTTTTTGTAATCGCTGCCCAGCTTGGCGAATATCTTGTTCCACGATACGCCGATGGATACGGTAAGCCCCAGCTCGCTCTTGACGCGGCCGCTGATCTCTTGCGCGATCTGTTCCCCGCTGCCCCGAACCGCGGCGCTGTCCGTCACGTCGAGCCAGCTTTCGTCGATGCCGAAGGGCTCGATCTGGTCGGTATAGTCCGCGTAGATGCGCTGGGCCAATTCGGAAAACCGCAGGTAGGAAGCAAAATCCGGCGGCAGCGTGATAAGCTCCGGGCACTTTTCCCGCGCCTGCCAAATGGCTTCGCCGGTTTTCACGCCCCGCGCGCGGGCTTCCGGCGTGCGCGTCAGGATGATGCCGTGGCGCAGCTCGATATTGCCCGCCACGGCGACAGGCTTGCCGCGCAGCTCCGGGTGGTGCAGGCATTCTACCGCCGCATAAAAATGGTTCAAGTCGGAATGCAGGATTACGCGCGCCATAAACGCCGCCTCTCTTTCCTTTGGTCTGTACAGCAATTATAGAACATTTGTTCGATTAATTCAAGCGGTTTTATTTGTAAAGTGATCGACCTTTTTTGTTTGGTGAACTTTCTGTGAACCCTGTTGACATTAACGCAAAACGGCGTATAATATGTTAGCATACTAACAGTAAGGGGGCTAACAATCGTGAAACAACGGATCGGCGCTGAGCTGGGCATGCTGAACAATCTGATCAAGCGCCAGATGGCGTGCATGATGGCCGGATCGGATATCGACTGCATCACCGGCATGCAATCGATGGTGCTGCACTATCTGATCCAGTCCGAGGGACAGGGCGACCGCTTCCAGAAGGATATCGAAACGCAATTTGCCATGCGCCGCTCGACAGCGACCGGCATTTTACAGCTCATGGAGCAGCATGGGCTGGTGCGGCGCGAGCAATCCGCGCACGACGCGCGCTTAAAACGTCTGGTTTTGACGGATAAGGCGCGGGCGCTGAATCAAGAGATCCATCAGGGCTTGGAAGCGACCGAGGCGCTCATGCAGCGCGGCGTGACACAGGAAGAGCTGGAAATTTGGTTTGCCGTATGTGAAAAAATACGGGTAAATCTGGAACAATACCAACGCGAGGCTTCGGAGGAGACAAAATATGATCAAACAACTGGCAAAATGCGTGCGCGAGTTCAAGAAGGACGCGCTGCTCACCCCGTTTTTCGTCATACTCGAGGTCGTGATGGAGGTGGTCATACCGACGGTGATGGCGCTCCTGATCGACCGCGGCATAGACGCGGGTAATTTAAATGAAATTTGGAAATACGGGCTGATCCTGATCGCGTGCGCCATGCTCGCGCTGGTGTTCGGCGCGCTCGCGGGCACCTATGCCGCGCGCGGCTCGGCCGGCTTTGCGCGCAACCTGCGGCACGATATGTATTACGCCGTGCAGGATTTTTCGTTTTCCAACATCGACCGCTTTTCGACCTCGTCGATCGTCACCCGTTTGACGACCGACGTGACCAACGTGCAAAACTCCTTTCAGATGATCACGCGCATCGCGGTGCGCTGCCCGATCATGCTGATCTTTTCGCTGATCATGGCGTTTCGCATCAACAGCGAGGTCGCTTGGGTGTTCCTTGCCGTGCTGCCGATTCTGGCGATCGGTCTGGGCATTCTGATGAAGATCGTCAGCCCGGTGTTCACCCGCGTATTCCAGACCTACGACCGCATGAACACCGTGGTGCAGGAAAACCTAACCGGTATCCGCGTGGTCAAAAGCTACGTGCGCGAGGAGTATGAGACCGAAAAATTCAAAGGCGTATCCGGCCTTTTGTACCGCGAATTTTCCAAGGCGCAAAAGACCATGGCCTGCGCCATGCCGCTGATGCAGTTTTGCATGTACGCCTGCATCCTGTTAATCTCGTGGTTCGGCGCGCGCCTGATCGTCGGCGGCAGCATGACGACCGGCGAGCTGACCAGCCTGTTCTCCTACATCATGCAGATTTTGATGAGCCTGATGATGGTGGCGATGGTGTTCGTCATGATCACGATGAGCCGCGCTTCGGCAAAGCGTATCAGCGAGGTGCTTTCCGAAAAGTCCGACCTGCACGACCCGGAAAAGCCGGTGACCGAGGTAAAGACCGGCGACATCTCCTTCGAGCATGTCAGCTTCAGCTACAAGGGCGACCACAGCAAGTTCGCCCTGCGCGACGTGAGCCTTGATATCAAGGCCGGGCAGACCATCGGCATCCTTGGCGGCACGGGCGCCGCCAAATCGACGCTGGTGCAGCTCATCCCCCGTCTGTACGATGTGACCGAGGGCTCGGTCAAGGTCGGCGGCGTCGATGTGCGCGCGTATCATCTGGATACCCTGCGCAGCGAGGTCGCGATGGTGCTGCAAAAGAATGTGCTGTTTTCCGGCACGATCAAGGAAAACCTGCGCTGGGGCAATGAAAACGCCACGGACGAAGAGCTGCGGCGCGTGTGCCGGCTCGCGCAGGCCGACGATTTCATCTCCCAGATGCCGGACGGCTACGACACCCATATCGAGCAGGGCGGCTCCAACGTATCGGGCGGCCAGAAGCAGCGCCTTTGCATCGCCCGCGCGCTGCTGAAAAAGCCCAAGATCCTCATTCTGGACGATTCGACCTCGGCGGTCGATACCAAGACCGACGCGCTGATCCGCCGCGCCTTTGCCGAGGAGATACCAGATACCACGAAGATCATCATCGCGCAGCGCGTTTCCTCGGTGCAGGACGCGGACCAGATCATAATTATGGATAACGGCCATATCGACGCGGTGGGCACGCACGACAGCCTGCTCGCATCCAACCAGATCTATCAGGAAGTATACCGCCAGCAGCAGAAGGGAGGCGAGGAATAATGCCGGGACCGATGATGGGAGGCGGCCGCCGCGGCCGCATGGGCGGCGGCAAAAAGGCCAAAAGCCCGAAAAAGACGCTTTCGCGTCTGCTCGCCTATATTAAAAGAGGTTACAGCGCAAAATTCTTCGTCGTTTTGATCTGCATCGTGCTGTCCGCGCTGGCAAACGTGGGCGGTTCCATGTTTCTGCGCGTGCTGATCGACGACTATATCACCCCGCTGCTCGCGCAGGCGAACCCGGTGTTTAGCGGGCTGCTCCGGGCGCTCGGCATGATGGCGGGCGTGTATCTCGTCGGCATTTTGTCAACCTTCCTTTACAACCGGCTGATGGTCTCGATCTCGCAGGGCGTTTTAAAGACCGTGCGCGACCAAATGTTTGCCCACATGCAATCGCTGCCCATCCGCTACTTTGATACCAACACCCACGGCGATGTGATGAGCCACTACACCAACGATACCGATACGCTGCAGCAGATGCTCTCGCAGTCGGTGCCGCAGATGTTCTCCTCGGCCATCACAATCATAGCCGTGCTCGCCGCCATGCTGATCACCAACGTGTGGCTGACGCTGTTCGTCATTCTCGGCGTGTTCGTCATGCTGCGCGTGACCGGCAAGATCGGCGGCAACTCCGCGAAGTTCTTCCTCGAGCAGCAGAAATCCCTCGGCAAGGTCAACGGCTATATCGAGGAAATGATCGGCGGGCAAAAGGTCGTCAAGGTATTTTGCCGCGAGGAAAAGTGCAAGGAGCAGTTTGACGAGATCAATGAAGAGCTGCGCCTAAACGCTACGAGCGCCAACACCTTCGCCAACATCCTGATGCCGATCATGATGAACATCGGCAACCTTTTGTACGTGCTGGTCGCGGTGGTCGGCGGCACGCTGGCGCTCGCGGGCGTTGGCGGCGGCATCACGCTGGGCGTGATCGCCTCCTTCCTGCAACTGACCAAGACGTTCACCCAACCGGTCAGCCAAATTTCGCAGCAGGTCAACTCCATCGTCATGGCGCTGGCGGGCGCGGAACGCATTTTCGATCTGATGGACGAGGAATCCGAGGTGGACGACGGCTACGTCACGCTGGTCAACGCCCGCATCAACGCGGACGGCAGCCTGTACGAAACGCCGGAAAAGACCAATGTTTGGGCTTGGAAGCACCCGCATGATGACGGCACGGTCACCTACGAGCGCGTGCAGGGCGACGTACGCTTTTTCGACGTGGATTTCGGCTATACCCCGGATAAGATCGTCTTGCACGATATTTCGCTGTTCGCCGAACCGGGCCAAAAGGTGGCCTTTGTCGGCGCGACCGGCGCGGGCAAAACCACGATTACCAACCTGATCAACCGCTTTTACGATTTGGCGGACGGTAAGATCCGGTACGACGGCATCAACATCAATAAGATCAAAAAGGCCGATTTGCGGCGCTCGCTCGGCATCGTTTTGCAGGATACCAACCTGTTCACCGGCACGATCCGCGACAACATCCGCTACGGCAACCTCGACGCCAACGATCAAGAGATCGAGGCGGCGGCCCAGCTTGCGGGCGCGGACGACTTTATCCGCCGCCTGCCCGAGGGGTACGATACCGAGATCGGCGGCGACGGCGGCAGCCTGTCGCAGGGCCAGCGCCAGCTGCTATCGATCGCCCGCGCGGCGGTGGCCGATCCCCCGGTTATGATTCTGGACGAAGCGACGAGCAGCATTGACACCCGCACCGAGTCCATCGTCCAGCGCGGCATGGACGGCCTGATGTATGGCCGCACGGTGTTTGTGATCGCGCATAGACTTAGTACCGTGCAGAACGCGGACGTCATTATGGTGCTGGAGCTTGGCCGCATCATCGAGCGCGGCAACCACGATCAACTGATCGCCGAGCACGGCAAGTACTACCAGCTGTACACCGGCGCGTTCGAGCTGGAATAACAAAACGCTGTACACCGGCGCGTTCGAGCTGGAATAACAAAACGCGGATTGACATTTTGCCGCGCTTCCGGTATAATCAGTAAAACAGGGAATGAAGTTCTCCCTTGTGGGTGACCACTAAACCGCTTAAAAAGCTGATGACTTCTGCAAGCGATTGCAGAGTTATCAGCTTTTTTGTTATGTTAAGGAGGTAAAGGAAGGATATGTTAACCAGTATTGCGCTGATTTTTCTAGTTGGGATGAGCCTTGGGTGGCTCTTCAGCAGGCTGCGGCTGCCCAGCCTGCTTGGCATGCTGATCACGGGCATTATACTCGGACCCTATGTGCTGAACCTGCTGGACGGTTCTATTTTAGGCATTTCGGCCGATCTGCGGCAGGTGGCGCTGATCATCATTTTAACGCGGGCCGGGCTGTCGCTCGACCTGAACGATCTGAAAAAGGTGGGGCGGCCCGCCGTACTGATGTGTTTTGTCCCCGCCTGCTTTGAAATGGTGGGCATGGTGACGATCGCACCCCGGCTGCTGGGCATTTCCGTATTGGACGCGGCCATTATGGGCGCGGTGGTTGCGGCGGTATCCCCCGCGGTGATCGTGCCTAAAATGTTGAAGCTGATGGAGGGCGGCTACGGTACCGGGCGCAGCATTCCGCAAATGATCCTTGCCGGGGCTTCGGTGGACGATGTGTTCGTCATCGTCATGTTCGCCGCCTTTACCGGGCTGGCGCAGGGCGGGACGATTTCGCCCGTCACCTTTGTGCAGATACCCATTTCGATCGTTACGGGCATCGTGGGCGGCCTTGCGCTTGGGCTGGCATTCGCGGCATTCTACCGGCGCGTCCATGTGCGGGATTCCACCAAGGTGGTGGTGCTGCTCAGCATTTCGTTTTTGCTGGTGGCGCTGGAAAACGCGCTGAAGGGTACGGTCCCCTTTTCCGGCCTGCTCGCGGTTATGAGCTGCGGCATCGCGGTGAACCGCCGCCGCCCCGAGGTCGCGGGGCGGCTCTCGGCCAAGTACTCCAAGCTTTGGGTAGCCGCCGAGGTGCTTTTATTCGTGCTGGTCGGCGCCACGGTCGATATCCAGTACGCCGCCTCCGCCGGGCTGGCGGCGGTTCTTGTGATCTTCGGCGCGCTGGTGTTCCGCATGATCGGCGTTTTTGTATGCTTGCTGAAAACCCCGCTGTCCATGAAGGAACGCCTGTTCTGCATGATCGCCTACACGCCCAAGGCGACCGTGCAGGCGGCCATTGGCTCGCTTCCGCTGACGATGGGGCTTGCTTGCGGCCAGATCGTGCTGACGGTGGCCGTGCTCGCCATTTTGATCACCGCCCCGCTCGGCGCGTTTGGCGTGGATATGACCTACCGCCGGCTGCTGTCCGAGGAGGCTCGCTAACGCTCACAATTTTATGCGCAGCGGTAGCCGCGGAGAGACGTTGCGGCGCCCGCCGCGGGGGCAAGAGGGAGCGGACACCTTGCGGTTTCCTCTCCCTCTTGACTTCCACTCTTTCCCTATTTTCTGGCTGGGGCGGCGCGTGCCGCCCCTTTGTTTTTGCATACCGTTTGGTGGTGCCTTACCGAGTGCCTAGGGATTCAGTGGACAGGTGCCTTCGCTCGGCCGGACCGGCCTGCTTTGCGCGCCCACATATCCCGGCGCTCCGTTTGATTGGTGGTTCGCTGCGCTCACAATTTAATGCGCGGCAGTAGCCGCGTGCGGCGGCGTGAGTCACGCCGCCCTACGCCAGCCAAGCGTCCCCGCTTGTAGGGCGGAGTGACCTCACTCCGCCGATTCTCGGTATGCTAAACTACATTTGCTCCAATGCGCTGCGCACCATAGCGGTGACAATTTGAATTTGAATAGGCGTTGCGCTCTGCCATAGATCTGAAAGTACGCCAAAATCGCTTAGTTCGTTTTCTATCAGCACATCGGTAAGCAAGTAGGTTGGCGATACTTTAAGTTCGTCGCATAAGCTGATAAATACCGGCAGACTGGGCGTCTTTCGCTCTGCTTCGATTTGGCGAAGATAAGTCGCATTGATGTGACATAATTCCGCTAATTGTTCGCCGGTCAGTCCACGGCTGATTCGTGCTTTTTTCAAGCGTTGCCCCATCAATAGCTTCATGTTTTATCCCTCTTTTAAGTATATTGTATCTTCATTGTATCACTAAAATAGTGGTGCAACGGCTTTATGGTTATACTGTATAGCCATAAAATCATGCAACATCATTTCCGTCCTATAGCCAAATGTTTACAACTTCGTCTATGCTATAGTTTAAGTGATAATTGTGTTGGTATAAACCCAGTATTTCTATTATCATTTTAGGCAGCAATAACCGGATGATAAAAAAGTTCAGTCAAGCGGGTTGCGCCTGACCGCCGCACGATTCTTCGGTCAATCGCTTTTTTACGTCCTTTTCTACTTACATCACCTTATTGTAATTTTACAATAAAGAATGCGTTAATATAAGCACGTACTGTTCATCAATATTAGCAATATGATAAACAATAGTTACTTTATCAGTGTTCACAATCATCATGTACGGAGGGATAACAACGCATATAACCGCCGCGCATTAAATTGTGAGCGCAGCGAACCACCGGCCAAACGGAGCGCCGGGATACGTGGGCGCGCAAAGCAGGCCGGTCCGGCCGAGCGAAGGCAGCTTTCTACTGAATCCCTAGGCACCCGGCACAGCACCACAATACGTCATACAGAAACAAAGGGGCGGCACGCGCCGCCCCGGCCAGAAGACAGGGAAAGAGTGGAAGTCAAGAGGGCGAGGAAACCGCAAGGTGTCCGCTCCCTCTTGCCCTTGCAGCGGGCGCCGCAGCGTCCCTCGCGGCTACCGCCGCGCATTAAATTGTGAGCAAAGCGAACCCCCGATTTCGGCAGCAACCGCGCGTTCGCGCGAGATCCTTCGCTCCGCTCAGAATGACAAACATATAAACTGAATGACATTGGTGCGGTCACTCCGCCCACTTGTTTTTCGGCGGCCAAGCCCCTATAATGAGGGGTACAGAACAGCGCGCGGAAAGCGAGGGAAACGCATGGACGGCAAAATTTTATTGGTGGACGATGAAAAGGATATCGCGGACCTGATCGAAGAGGTGCTGCGGCAGGACGGCTTTCGGCAGATCGAGCGGGCCTATACCGGGCGGGACGCCCTGCGCGTCTGCCGCGCGTTTCAGCCCGACGCCGTGCTGCTCGACATCATGCTGCCGGATATGGACGGGCTTGAGGTATGCCGGCAAATTCGGACGTTTTCCTATTGCTCCATCCTGTTCGTATCCTCTAAAAACGACGATATCGATAAAATACTCGGCCTTTCCTGCGGCGGCGACGATTATATCGTCAAGCCGTTCAGCCCGCGCGAGGTCGCGTTCCGCGTCAAGGCGCAGCTGCGCCGCCAGCAGTATCAAACCGGCGCGCGACCGGGTCAGGCGGCTTTGACGGTGGGGTCGCTTTCGCTCGACCGGGACGGCGGCCGGGCCTTTAAAGCGGGCCAAGAGCTTGCGCTGACCGGGCGGGAATTTCTGCTTCTGTCCTATTTGATGGAAAACGCGGGCAAGATCATCAGCAAGGAACGGCTATATGAGCAGGTCTGGGGCGAGTACAGCAGCGTTTGCGACAACACTATCATGGTTCACATCCGGCATCTGCGTGAAAAGATCGAGGATATCCCCTCCCGTCCCCAGCTTTTGACCACCGTCAAGGGACTGGGCTACCGACTTCGGAAGGAGGGGACTTAAATGCAGCGCGCCGGTTACCGCACCACGCTCCATATTTATTTGATCTTTCTCTTTTCGCTGCTCGGCACAATCCTTGCCGCCGCCGTTTTGTTTTTTCTGCTGATCACCGTGCACGGGCCGGACGACGCCGCCATGCGAACCGACCGACCGCAAGCCCTGACCGAGGAATTTCAGCAGCAGCTTCTTTTTATCGACGGACAGCCGCGGGTCAGTCAGGCGGGCGTCGAGCTGCTGCGGGATTACCGTATCGGCCTGCAAGTGCTCGACCGCACCGGCCGCGAGGTGCTTTGCTACCGAAAGCCCGAGAGCGCCCCGGCCGCCTATTCCGACGCGGCGCTGTTGCAGCTTTTCCAAACGGGACGGCTAACGGAGGACGACAGCACCGCTTTTGTGGGCACGGCCTCGCACGAGGGGACGGAATACACCTATTTGCTTTACTTTCCCCTATCCATCGCCAAGGTCACCATGTATTTGAGCGGAGCGCGGTTCACGGGCGGCAAGGCGCTGCTGCTCGCCCTTGCCGCCGTGCTGTTTTGCGCCGTGCTGCTTTCGGGCGCGGTATATGGTTTTTGGACGGCCGGAACGATCAAGCGGCTCACCGCCTCGGTGCAGGAGATCGCGTTCCGCCGCTACCTTGCCCAGCCGCCTACCGGCGCGTTTCGCGAGTTGACCGAAAGCCTGAACGCGCTGGATGCGGAAATTCGCGCGAGCGACCGGGCGCGGGCGCAAACGGAACGAACGCGCGAGGAATGGATTGCAAACATCACCCACGATCTTAAAACGCCGCTTTCGCCCATCAAGGGCTATGCGGAGCTTATGCGGGAGGACCGCGCCACGCCGGAGCAAATCAGGCGGTATGCGGCCGTTACGCTGAAAAACGCCGCGTATATGGAAGCCCTGATCGACGATCTGAAGCTGACCTATCAGCTTCAAAACGACATGCTGTCCGTAGACCGGCAAGAGCAGGATATCGTTCGCTTTCTAAAGGAGTTGGCGATCGATATTCTGAACGACCCGGCTTATGAGGGCCGCGTGATCCGCTTTTCCAGCGACGCGGAGCGTCTTATGGTGCCGTTCGATCAAACGCTTCTGACCAGAGCGTTCCGCAACCTGATCATCAACGCCTTTGTGCACGGAACGGCCGACACCGAGGTAGAACTGCACGTCGCCGCCTCACGCATCACGGTGGCCGACAATGGGCCGGGCATGAACGAGGCCGAAACAGAACGACTGTTCGACCGGTATTACCGGGGCGCGGACACCGGCCAAAAGCCCGAGGGCACGGGGCTGGGGCTTGCGATCTCCAAAAGCATCATCGAGCTGCATGGCGGCGTCCTTGCGGTTTCCAGCGTTCCCGGTGCGGGCACCATTTTTCAGATCGATTTTCCCCTCGTTAAGGTTAATTAAGGTTCGCTGAAGCACGATTTAAGACCGGCGGTTTATCATAAAGATCATGATAAACCGCCGGTCTTTTTCTGTGTTGTGGGTACCGGCGGAGAAAGAAGGCGGACCCATGAAAATTTTATTTCATTATTTGCTTATGAACGTGAAGGAACGAAAAGCGCGAACGGCGGTGATGCTGCTCTCCATTCTGCTTTCCGCGACGCTTCTGTTCGTATCCCTGTCCGTAGGCGCGTCCTATGAAAGCGCGCAGAAAAAAATGGCGCGGGGCATGGCGGGCAGCACCACCCTATCCGTGACCGCCGGGACGGGCTGGATCGATCCCGCCGCCCTGCCTTCCCTGCCCGAGACCGGCGCTAACGTCGGCATGCTCAAGGGCGCGGCGCTTTACCACGAAGAGGGCTATTATGAATCAATCGATCTGGTCGCGGCCGATCTGACAAAGCTGGAACAGATCAATCCGCCGCGCCTTGTGAACGGCGGCGCCCTTTCGGACTTTTCCGGCGGCCGGATCGTGCTGCCCGACCGGTTCACCGAGAAATACGGCATCAAACAGGGCGATACGGTCGCCCTGCAAATCGGCGGCCGGTCCATGCGTTTTTCCGTCGCCGCGATCGCCGCGTATGATACTGTTTTTCTGCGGCACACCCGGGGCGCGACCGCCCTGCTGCCCCGTTCCACGTTGGCCGGTATCCTTGGCGCGGGCGAGGAATACAGCGAAATCCTGCTCGCGCCCGCCAAGGGCGTGACCACCGGCGAGCTAAAGCAAGCGCTGTCAGCCGCGCTGCCGGAGGGATATTCCATTGCCGAGGTCGTCAACGAAACGCAGATTGCAGCCGACGCGCGGCAAAAATCCATGCCCTTTTTCCTGATCAGCTTTTTTTCGCTGACCATGAGCGTGTTCATCATTTACAGCAGCTACAAGGTCATTACGCTCGACCGTTTGCCCGTGATCGGCACGTTTCGCAGCATCGGCGCGACGCAGAAGGCGGTCACCCGCCTTCTGCTGGCCGAAAGCGCGCTTTACGGCGGCATCGGCGGCTTGCTCGCGCTGCCGGTTGGTCTTGTGGCGCTGCGGCTTCTTTTGCGGGGCATGGGCCGGTCGCTGGCGCAGGGTATTGCCATACCGATCGTACTAACGCCGTACAGCGTGCTGCTGCCCCTTGCCGTGGCGCTCGGCGTATCGCTGCTCAGCGCGCTGCTGCCCGTGCGCAGGGCCAGCCGCCTGCCCATCAAGGCGGTCGTGCTGGGCACGGTGGAGCAAAAGCCGCCGGGCAGGCGTTTGGCTTTTGGCTGCGGCGCGGCGCTGCTTGCGCTTTCCCTTTTTCTGCCCCGCGCCGCGCCGAACCGTTTGCTTTACCCGGCGGGCGGCCTGTCGCTGCTGGGCCTGATCGCGGCCGCGATCTTGCTAATCCCGCTGCTGATGAACCTGCTTTCCGCACTTTTACAGCAGCCGCTGGGCCTTCTTTTCGGGAACGAAGGCCGGCTCGCCGCCCGCAACCTACGGGATGATCCGAACGCCGCGCAAAATATCACGCTGCTGTTTATCAGCCTTTCCGCTGTCATTGCGATCACGGTCGTCGGCAATTTTGTGACGGACTACGTCAGCGACGTGTTTCGCGGCGCGGCCTTGCAGGGCTTCGCGGACGGACAGATGGATCAGGCGTTCGTCGATCAGGTGAAGGACATGGAGGGCATCGAAACGGTGCTGCCCCTTTCCGTATGGAACGATGGGGTGCGGGCGAACGGCGTGCCTCTTTCCCGGCTGGAAGCAACCGACGATGTGGATTCATACAGCGGCATGCTGGCGCTGCATTACAAGGAACCGGACGGCAAGGCGCAAGCCGTGTCCGCGTTTGCCGCGGGCCGCGCCGTTTTGCTAAGCGAAAGCTTTATGGAGCGGCTGGGCGTCGCCGTTGGCGACACCCTTACGCTGTCCGTGCAAACGAATCGGCAGAGCTACCGGGTGGCCGATAGCTTTCGGTCGCGCGCGACCGATGTGGAAGCGATCATCCCCTCGGCCTGCGCGAACGCGGATTTCGGGGATATAGGCTATGGCTTCCTCGCCTACACCGCCGCCGACCCGGACGCGATCATGGTGCAGCTGCGCAGCCTGTTCGGCGATACCGAAAACTGGAGCCGCACGGTTGCGGAATTTAACGCGGACGCGCAAAACACGGTGGGTACATTTTTGCGGCCTATGCATGGCATGACCTATTTGATCCTGCTGCTTGCGGCGGTGGGCGTGGTGAACAATCTGCTGATCGGCTTTCTGCAAAAACGGCGCGCCGTCGCGATGTACCGGGCGGTTGGGCTTAGCCTGCGCCAAAATGTGAAAATGACGCTGATCGAAGGGCTTTGCACCGGCCTGACCGGCGCGCTGCTCGCCATTCTCGTATCTTATCTGGAAATACAAACGATCTTTCTTGTGGCGGGCCCCAAAATAACGGCCGCGCCGACGCTTGACGCTTTGACGTTTCTTTCCGCAGGCGCGCTGGGCGTTGCGATCACGCTGGCAGGCTCCGCCGTGCCCATCCGAAAGGCGCGGCGCATGGCGCTGGCGCAGCAGATTCGCTTTGAATAAGGCCAAACGGTATGGAGGTTTTTTATCATGAAACAAATAGCCCTAGAAGCCCGGCATCTCGTCAAAACATTTCGCCTTGGCGATACGGAAACGGACGCGCTGAAGGATGTTTCCCTGCGGGTAGCAAAAGGGGAGTTTGTATCCATCATGGGGCCGTCGGGTTCCGGCAAAAGCACGCTGCTTTACATCCTCGGCGGGCTGGATACGCCGACGAGCGGCCATGTCCTACTGGACGGCGCCGACATTTCCCGCTTGGACGATGATAAAATGAGCCGACTGCGGCGGCAAAAGATCGGTTTTGTCTTTCAGTTCTACAACCTGATCCCCAACCTGAACGTGGAGGAAAACGTTTTGCTCCCCCTGCTGCTGGACGGTAAAAGGGCGGCGGACTACCGCAAGCGGCTGGACGATATGCTGGCGCTTGTCGGCCTGTCCGACCGGCGCGGACACACGCCCCGCGAGCTATCCGGCGGCCAGCAGCAGCGCGTGGCCATCGCCCGCGCCCTGATCGGCGCGCCCGAAATCCTGTTCGCGGACGAACCGACCGGCAATCTGGACAGCGAGACCGGCGACGAGATCATGCGCCTGCTGCGGCAGGTAAACCGCGAAACCGGCCAAACGGTCATCATGGTGACGCACTCGCCGGAGGCCGCGAAAAGCAGCACCCGGGTGCTTACCGTAAGGGACGGCGCCCTCGTCTGACGGCCCCCTGCCGGTCGTTTTGCAGTGCATCTTTCTTTTTGCAAGAGCGTGCTTGCAAAGCTGCATCATTCCTTGCAAGGTGGACAAGTGTTTTCGGTAAGAACACACAAAAGCGGTGCATTCTCTGAAATGATAATCAGCGGTTTCTATGAATTTACTCAAGAGAAGAAAAAAAAGATACAAAAACAAACAAAAGGTAGTATAATAAGAAAATAATCCGAGACCTCTTAGCGGTTGCATTTCATAGGGGGCGGGGAGATTATATCGTAAAGGAGAAGATTCACCATGAAGAAGACACTAAGCATGCTCTTGGCCGGCGCGATGCTGGCATCGGTGCTCAGCGGTTGCGGCGGCGATGCTGGCAAGCAGGGCGACGCCGACAAGACGCCGGACGCCGATAACGGCGGCGCGAGCACGTCCGCCGCGGCGTTCAAGATCGGCGGCACCGGCCCGTTAACCGGCGATAACGCCATTTACGGCAACGCTGCCAAGAACGGCGCGCAGATCGCGGTAGACGAGATCAACGCCGAGGGCGGCGCGATCCAGTTTGAACTGGAAGTATGAGGACGACGAGTCCGACCCGGCAAAGGCTGAAAACGCATATAACGCCCTGAAGGACTGGGGCCTGCAGCTTTCTCTCGGCACGGTCACCTCGACGCCGGGCGCTGCCACCAACGTTCTGCACAACGAGGACCGCATCTTTGCGCTGACCCCGTCGGCTTCGTCTCCGGACGTGACCGCGGGTGTGGACAACGTGTACCAGATGTGCTTTGCCGACCCGAACCAAGGCACGGCTTCCGCACAGTACATTGTGGATCAGAAGCTTGGCTCCAAGATCGGCGTCATTTATCAGAACGACAACAACTACTCGCAGGGCGTGTATAACACCTTCAAGACCAAGGCGGACGAGCTCGGTCTGGAGATTGTTTCGGCCACGACCTTCACCAAGGACAGCTCGAACGATTTCTCCGTGCAGCTCGGCGAAGCCAAGGCCGCGGGCGCGGATCTGTTGTTCCTGCCCATCTACTACCAGCCGGCTTCCCTGATCCTCAAGCAGGCGAACGACACGGGCTTCGCACCCAAGGTATTCGGCATTGACGGCATGGACGGCATTCTGACGCTTGAAGGCTTCGACACCTCGCTTGCCGAAGGCGTTATGCTGCTGACCCCGTTCAACGCGGATGCGGAGGACGAGCGCACCAAGAAGTTCGTTGAAACCTACAAGACCCAGTTCGGCGACGTGCCGAACCAGTTCGCAGCGGATGCGTACGACTGCATTTACGCCTACAAGGCGGCCCTTGAAGCGGCCGGCTGCACGGCGGACATGAGCGCGCAGGATCTCTGCGAGAAGATGGTTGCGACCTTCCCGACGATCACGTTCGACGGCCTGACCGGCGAAGGCGTGACTTGGGATGAGACCGGCGCTGTATCCAAGAGCCCGAAGGGCATGGTCATCCAGAACGGCGCTTACGTCGGCATGTAATTTAAAGCAAGTCTCAATGAAGAGCAAGGGAGGGCGCCGTTATATCGTGACGACGGTCCCTCCTTTGCCCTTTTTTGCATTCCGCCCCGTTTATGGGGTGGGGCGGCGGCTTGGCGCGTGCGGCGAACCGTCGCCCCGCTCCACAAGAAATGAGAAATAAAAGATGTGAGGTGTTCCTACCCATGACCTTCCTGTCCTATTTGATCAGCGGGATCAGTCTCGGCAGCGTGTATGCGATCATCGCGCTTGGCTACACCATGGTATACGGCATTGCCAAAATGCTGAACTTCGCCCACGGCGACGTTATCATGATCGGCGCGTACATGTCGTTCTGCGCCACGGCGTACTGGGGCCTGACCCCGCTGGTATCCGTGCTGCTTGCCATCGCGGTGTGCACGGTGCTCGGCGTGGTAATCGAGGGGTTGGCGTATAAGCCTTTGCGGCAGGCTTCGTCCCTCGCCGTGCTGATCACCGCCATCGGCGTATCCTATTTTCTGCAAAACGCGGCCCTCAAGATCTGGGGCGCGAATCCCAAAACCTTTACCTCGGTCGTCGGCAGCCACACGTTCAAGCTGTTTGGCGGCGAGCTGTCCATCACAATGACGACGGTGGTCACCGTCGCGGCGTGCATCATCATCATGGTCGGCCTGACCCTTTTTACGACCAAGACCAAGATCGGCACCGCCATGCGCGCGGTGTCCGAGGACAAGGGCGCGGCCCAGCTGATGGGCATTAACGTCAACACGACGATCTCGATCACCTTCGCCATCGGCTCGGGCCTTGCGGCGGTCGCGGGCGTGTTGCTCTGCTCGGCCTACCCCACCCTGATGCCGACCACCGGCGCGATGCCCGGCATCAAAGCGTTCACGGCGGCGGTATTCGGCGGCATCGGCTCAATCCCGGGCGCAATGCTCGGCGGCGTCCTGCTCGGCCTGATCGAGATCTTCTCCAAGGCGTACATATCCACGCAGCTGTCGGACGCGATCGTATTCGCGGTGCTGATCATCGTGCTGATCATCAAGCCGGACGGCCTGCTTGGCAAGCGCCGCAGTGAAAAAGTGTAAGGGGGCGCGAAGATGAAACTGAAAAGTTTGAAACGGTCGACGCGCACCGGCCTTTTGTGCTACGGCACTGTGCTCGCGGCCTTTATCGTCATTCAGATCATGCTGTCGGCGGGCAGCATCTCCAGCTCGCTCAAAGGTCAGCTCGTGCCGATCTGCGCCTATGTCGCCATGGCGGTCTCGCTCAATCTGACGGTCGGCGTGCTGGGCGAATTATCGCTCGGCCACGCGGGCTTCATGTCGGTCGGCGCGTTTTCGGGCGCGGTCGTCGCGGCCAGCCTTGCGGAGGCGATTCCGTTCGCGCCCGTGCGGCTCGCGATCGCCATGGTGTGCGGCGGCCTGTTCGCCGCGGTCGCGGGCGTGATCGTCGGCGTGCCGGTGCTGCGCCTCAAGGGCGACTATCTCGCCATCGTCACGCTGGCGTTCGGCGAGATCATCAAAAACATGGTCAACGTCCTGTACATCGGCATGGACGGGGGCGGCCTGCATTTCAGCCTGCTTGAGCAGCGCTTCACGCTTGCCGAGGGCGGCAAGATGATCGTCAACGGACCGATGGGCCTGAGCGGCAACCAGAAGCTTTCCTCGTTTATTTCGGGCATCGTGCTCGTGCTGATCACGCTGTTCGTCGTTTTGAACCTGATCCATTCGCGCGCGGGACGCGCGATCATGGCCGTGCGCGACAACCGCATCGCCGCCGAATCGGTGGGCGTATCCGCCACGCGCTACAAGCTGCTCGCCTTTGTCATATCGGCGGCGCTGGCCGGTATGGCGGGCGTGCTGTTCGCCATGAACTACACCAAGGTATCGGCGACGCAATTCGATTTTAACGCGTCCATCCTCATTCTGGTGTTCGTCGTACTCGGCGGACTGGGCAACATCTGGGGCTCGATCATCGCGGCGGCGCTCTTGACCGTACTGCCCGAGGTGCTGCGCGCGGTGAACGATTGGCGCATGCTGATCTACGCGATCCTGCTGATCGCGATGATGCTGTTCAACAATTCGGGCTTCAAGCGCCGCCTTGCGGAAAAGCGCGGGCTGAAGCAGATGGAAAAGATCGAAAAAGCCGGTATGGCCGGAAAGGGGGGCGCGTGATATGCCGATGCTGGAAGTGACCGAACTGGGTATTTCGTTCGGCGGCCTGCGCGCCGTGGATGAGCTTTCCATGTCGATCGAAAAGGGCGGCCTTGTCGGCCTGATCGGCCCGAACGGCGCGGGCAAAACGACCGTGTTCAACATGCTGACCGGCGTGTACCGGCCGACCGACGGCGGTATCCGGCTGGACGGGAAAAACCTAATCGGCAAGAAACCGCACGAGATTTGTAAAATGGGCGTGGCGCGCACGTTCCAAAATATCCGCCTGTTTCAGGAGCTGACCGTGTTGGACAACGTCAAGGTCGGCCTGCACAACCAAATGACCTATACGCTCGGCGAAAGTGTGTTCCACCTCGGCTCCTACCGCAAAAAGGAGCGCGCGATGGACCTGCGCGCGCTCGAAATCCTCAGCGTGTTCGATCTGGACGGCATGGCCGATTTTAAGGCGGCCAACCTGCCCTACGGCAAACAGCGCAAGCTGGAGATCGCCCGCGCGCTCGCGACCGAGCCCAAGCTGCTGCTGCTCGACGAGCCGGCCGCCGGTATGAACCCGAACGAGACCGCGGAGCTGATGGACACCATCCGTCTGGTGCGCGATAAGTTCGATGTGACCATTCTGCTGATCGAGCACGATATGAAGCTGGTTTCCGGCATCTGCGAATACATTTACGTTTTGAACTTCGGCCGCGAGCTCGCGCAGGGCGCGCCCGCCGAGGTACTGCGCGATCCCGAGGTCGTCACGGCCTATCTGGGCGAATAAGGGAGGAACGAGATTATGGCAATGCTGGAAGTCCGGGATTTAAACGTTTATTACGGCCTGATCCACGCGCTCCGCGACGTTTCCTTCGAGGTGAACGAGGGCGAGGTCGTCGCGCTGATCGGCGCGAACGGCGCGGGCAAAACGACCACGCTGCACACCGTTACCGGCCTGCTGCCGTCTAAAAGCGGCTCGGTCGTGTTTGAGGGCAAGGAGATCGCCAAAAAGCCGGGGCACGAGATCGTGCGGCTCGGCATGAGCCACGTGCCCGAGGGCCGCCGTGTGTTCGCGGGGCTTACTGTGTATGAAAACCTGAAAATGGGCGCGTACACCCGCCCGAAAAGCGAGGTCGCCGCGTCGCTCGCCGACGTATACCAACGCTTCCCCCGTTTGGAGGAACGCAAGCACCAGTTCGCGGGCACGCTGTCCGGCGGCGAGCAGCAGATGCTCGCCATGGGGCGCGCGCTGATGAGCCGCCCCCGCCTGCTGCTGCTGGACGAACCGTCCATGGGCCTGTCGCCGTTGTTCGTCAGCGAGATCTTCAAGATCATCGAAGAGGTCTCGAAGGCGGGCACGACCGTGCTGCTGGTCGAGCAGAACGCGAACAAGGCGCTGTCCATCGCGGACCGCGCCTACGTGCTGGAGACCGGCCACATCGTCAAGTCGGGCGACGCAAAGGCCCTGCTGGACGACGAAGATATCAAAAAAGCCTATTTGGGAGAATAAGGGGGAACACGCGATGAACGGAAAGCACATCATCACCATTGCCCGGCAGTATGGCTCGGGCGGCAAAACAGTCGGCCAGCTGCTCGCAAAGCGGCTGGGCATCCCCTGCTATAACCGCGAGATCATCACCATGGCCTCCGAGGACAGCGGCATTAACGCCGTGCTGTTTTCGGATGAACGCCTGAAACCCGACCTGCTCTCCCGCCTGCGCAGCCGTTACCAGAGCCGCGGCGGCAAGCCGGTCAGCCCCGAGCAGTCCGGCTTCACCGCGGAGGACAACCTGTTTGAATATCAGGCGAAGATCATCCGCCAGCTCGCGGACAAGGGGCCCTGCGTCATGATCGGCCGCTGCGCGGACTATGTGCTGCAAGGCCGCGACGACGTGACGCGCGTGTTCGTCCACGCGACCGCTGATTTTTGTTTGCAGGAGGCCATGAAGGTCGATTCGCTGCCCGAACGCGAGGTCAAAAAGAAGATCGCCGAGGTGGACGCCTACCGCGCCGCTTATTACAAGCGCTACACCGGTCAGGAATGGATGGACGCCCGCAATTACGATCTTTCCCTCAACTCTTCTGTGCTGGGCTTTGACGGCACGGTAGAGGCCATCGTCGCCTACCTCGCGGTACGCGACCAGTTCTCCAAATAAAATCTTAACGCCCGGCCATTTACACACGGCCGGGCGCTGAGACTGTCAAAAATAGTTTTTGACAGTCTTCGATCGAAACAAAGCCCCATTTCGATCGAGTATTCCGGCTTCTGTGCGCGCCTTACAGGCACACTTGAAGTCGGTTTGTATCAAAACCGAGATACATGCTCCCGGTTTTGATGGATTTTGTCGCAAGCGGCAAAATCCTATTTGATACACGCTGCGGCGTGAGGACTTATTCGGCTAACTATGCGCCCGGCCATTCACACATGGCCGGGCGCTTTTTCACATAAATTTTCCTTGTACGGAAATATTCGACAAACCGCTGAAAACGTGCTAAACTGGGCCTATATTGAACGACGGAGGGATGTTATGTACACCGATGGAAAGCTGTGGATCGCGCAGAGCGACCGGAACATTTGCCTGCTCCCCCAAATGGCCAACCGGCACGGACTGGTCGCCGGCGCGACCGGCACCGGCAAGACGGTCACGCTCAAGGTGCTTGCCGAATCGTTTTCCGATCTGGGCGTTCCGGTCTTTTTAGCCGATGTCAAGGGCGATGTTTCCGGCATGGCCGCGCCTGGCGTGGACAGCGAGGGCATGCAAAAACGCATTGCCAAGTTTGGCCTTGATCAAACGGGCTTTGCCTACCGCGGCTATCCCGTGCAGTTTTGGGATGTCTATCAGGAAAAGGGGCATCCGGTGCGCGCGACCGTTTCCGAAATGGGCCCGATGCTGCTTTCCCGCATCATGGATCTGAACGATACGCAGGAGGGCGTTTTAGATATCGTGTTCCGCGTGGCGGACGATCAGGGCTTGCTGCTGCTTGACCTGAAGGACCTGAAAGCCATGGTGCAGTATGTCGGCGACCACGCCGCGGAGCTGAAAAGCGAATACGGCGCCATCCCCACGCCCTCCATCGGCGCGATCACGCGCCAGCTGCTGAATTTAGAGGACGCGGGCGGCGGCGTGTTCTTCGGCGAGCCCGCGCTCGATCTTGCCGACTGGATGCGGTGCGACGGCGAGGGGCACGGCTATATTAACATTCTGCACTGCGCCAAGCTGTTTTTGAATCCCAAGCTGTACTCCACTTTTTTGCTGTGGATGCTGTCCGAACTGTTCGAGCGTCTGCCCGAGATCGGCGACATGGACAAACCCAAAATGGTCTTTTTCTTCGATGAAGCCCACCTGCTGTTTCGGGATACGCCCGCGCCGCTGCTTGAAAAGATCGAGCAGGTCGTGCGGCTGATCCGCTCCAAGGGCGTGGGTATTTATTTTATCACGCAAAGCCCGACCGACGTGCCGGACACCGTGCTAGCCCAGCTCGGCAACCGCATCCAGCACGCGCTGCGCGCTTATTCGCCGAGCGAGCAAAAGGCCGTCAAGGTAGCGGCCGAGACCTTCCGCGCAAACCCCGCGTTTCAAACGGCGAAGGTCATCACAGAGCTGGGCACGGGCGAAGCGCTTATCTCCTTTTTGGACGAGGAGGGCCGTCCCTCCATCGTCGAGCAGGCGCGCATCCTGCCGCCGCAAAGCCTGATGGCCGCGCTGGACGACGCAAAGCGCGCGGTGCTCATGCAGCAAAGCCCCATGGGCGCGAAATACGATCAGGCTATCGACCGCGAATCCGCCTATGAAAAGCTGAGCCAAAAGGTGCAGTGCGCGGCAGCGGAGGAGGAAAAGGCCAAACTGAAAGAGGAAGCGCTGAAGGCAGCCAAGGCGGAGCTGGCCGCCGAAGCCAAGGCCCGAAAGGAGCAGGACGCCTACGACCGTCAGCTGGCCCGCGAGCAGGCCGCGGCCGACCGCGAAGCCGCGCGGGAAGCGCGGGAGCGCGCCAAGATGATCAACAAGGTCGCGGGAACCGCGCTGAACACGCTGGGCCGCGAGGTTTCCAAATCCCTTACGCGCGGCCTGATGGGCCTGCTGCGGCGCTGACCCATGGCGAAAAAATGCACATATTTTTCTAAAAACGCTTGACGGCGGCCACTGAATGCGATATAATGTATTTCGTCCTCTGCGAGAGCAGATCGGCCGCTTTGGAGAGTTGGCTGAGTGGTCGAAGGCGCACGATTGGAAATCGTGTGTGCGTGATGAGCGCACCCAGGTTCAAATCCCTGACTCTCCGCCATAAAGTGTTGAAACCGTTTGGTTTCAGCACTTTTTGTTTGTTTAATGCCGAAAATGGTTTTGTGAATAATTGTATTGCTGTGAGGCATCAATACAAAAACGGTCCATGATATATAAAAAATGCGCAGACCCTGTCAATCGGGTCTGCGTATTTTTTCTTATAACCCCAATTTTGATTGTCTTTTGCCAATTTATGATATATAGTAGAGATACGATATAGGCGGAAGGAGGGCTATCATGTTTGCAGCCGCTAAAGAGTCAATGACCGAGTCTGCCCAGAAAAAGCCCATGCAAAATTTAACCGGCATACCGGCCCCTATCAAACAGCGCTTTGAAACTGCTTCCGGATTTTCGCTGGATGATGTACGCGTGCATTACAATTCGGACAAGCCCAGACGGATCGGCGCCTTGGCTTATACGCAGGGCACGCAGGTGCATATCGGCCCCGGGCAGCAGCGCTATCTGACGCATGAGCTGGGCCACGTGGTACAACAAAAAGCCGGATTCGTTCGCGCCAACGCCACAGTTCACGGTATGCCGCTTAACTGCGATCCACAATTAGAACGGGCCGCCAGCCACACCCCCACACATCATGCAAACACGCGGACCAGCCAAGTGATTCAGCGGGCAATGGATTGGGATAAGTTCTTTGCAGCCTTCGCCCTTGCAGGAAAATGGCTCGATGCTGCCGCCATCAATCTATTGAATCCGGGTGCGCAAGCGGTTTTTCATAATGCGAAAATCAGATACACAGAGAAAATCGGTTATCACATTATTGGGAGCGTCTCAAAGGCTTATAACACTGTCCAACAAATTTTATCAAGCCACATACGCGGCGCATTGGCATGGGTCAATCCGACAATTAACACCATAATCAATATTTCCGAGGACCACGTTGCGGACGATCCGACAGAAGACGTGGCGACGACCATTCTACACGAACTATCCCATTACGATACAAGCTTGGGAACAGACGATATCGCCTATATGTATACGATGAAGGAATTTGAGGAAAACATCCACGGCCTAACTTATGGCACCGCAGCGTTGAATGCGGATTCGATTGCTTTCCTGATCCGGGCTTTGGCGCAGTTATAACGTATTGCGCCTAAAAGCGGCGCTCCTCATCCAATGATGATCGTATAAACAGCCCCAGATTGTGCAGACAGCACAATCTGGGGCTGTTTATTTTGACGGCCGCAGAGGCTTTACTTTCTCTCAGCTGGATCGCCGTCGTACGCACATGGTTTATGCCTATTCGCGGTGGGCGCCTGCCGCATTCGGTTCGCCAAACGGCAGGATCCGTCAGACGCGATTTCCCAGAAATTTTGCCTGCAAATGCTCTAAAAATTTTTCCGTCGCTTTGGAGAATACCTGATACTTTTTCCAAACCACATCCAGCCCGACTTCCAGCCGTGGTTCCAGCGGACGAAAGCATAGGCTGCTGCCGGAGGTGTTGATCAGCCTGTCCAGCGTGAGCGCATAGCCCACGCCCTCCGCCACCATGCGGGAAGCGTTATAAACCAAGTTGTAGGTCGCCACAATATCGAGCGATTCCGGGTCGCGCCGCAGCCAGCTCGCCAAATCGTTTTTGACCATGGACTGCCGCGAAATCAGCAGGGGCACTTCCCAAAGGTCCTCCGGCCGGATGGATTCCCGCGCGGCCAACGGACTGTCCCGACGCATCAGCACGCCCCAGGTGTCGGTCGCCGGCAGCTTGATGCAATCATACTTCTTCATATCAAACGGTTCGATCAAAATACCAAAATCCAAAAGGCCTTTGTCCAGCCGTTCGGTCACATCGTCGGCATTGCCGCTGTGCAGATGATAGCGTATCTGGGGATAAAGCGCCTGTAATTCTTTCGCGGTCTGCGCGATCAGGCGCACCGCGTCGGTTTCGCCGCTGCCGATACAGATATCGCCGGCGATCTCCTCCGCCGGCTGGCGAAATTCGGATTCGGTCTTTTCGACCAGTTCGATGATTTCCCCCGCCCGCTTACGCAGCAGCAAGCCGTCCTCTGTCAGCGAGATCTTGCGGCTGCCACGGACGAATAGCTTTTTGCCCAGCTCCGCTTCCAGATCCATGAGCTGGCGCGACAGGGTCGGCTGGGTCAGGTGCAGATATTCGGCCGCGCCCGATATGCTCTCCTCCCGCGCCACCGCGAGAAAATACCGCAGTACACGTACTTCCATTCATCGCTCCCCTCCCTTCCCTGCTATCATAACGCCACAATTCATGCTCGTCAAGCATGAATTATCATTCAATATAGGTATTTGCTATCAGTCTTACCCCACGGTATAATAGCACTATAAAGGGGCGGACACAATGGACGAGAAAAAGAAACAGGACGCTATCATGCAAAATCTAAAGGACGCGGGCTGTTCGGATGATTTTGCGGCGCGCTTTTTGGGGGCGTCCACGCAGGGCGACCGGCTTTGGCTGCTATCCTGCCAGCGCTGCCGTCAGTTGGCGCGCGTACATGACGAACAGCAAAAACTCGACCGGTTGGATTATTTGCGGTACCAAATGCAAAAACCGAAAAAGAACGATCAATAGCTTTTGTTTTTAGGAAGGAGAATCACGCAATGCACCATTTTCTTGCCACACTGACGATACTCTTGGCCATAACCGGCTGCGGGGGAGCAGACACGGCGGCGCCGGAAGCGCCACCGACCAGCGCAACGGAGCCTGCCGAAACGCAAGCCGCGAACGAGCCCGAAAGCGCTTTGACCGCCATCACGCTTACAATCGGCAGTCAAAGCTTTGCGGCTACCTTGATCGACACTGACGCGGCGCAGGCGCTGACCGAACAATTCCCCCTCACCCTGCCGATGTCCGAAATGAACGGCAACGAAAAATACTTTTACTTAGACGGCAGCCTGCCCACCGATCCCGAAACGCCCGGCCAGATCGCCGCCGGCGATATCCTGCTGTACGGCGGCGACTGCTTGGTGCTGTTTTACGAAAGCTTACAAAGCACCTACCAATACACGCGCCTTGGCAGCGTGGATGACCCGGCGGGGTTGGCGGAAGCGCTCGGCGCGGGCGACGCGACCGTCGTTTGGGCGCTCGCCTGATCCCACACAAGCTTACGGAAGAAAGGAAACCGACACCATGAAAAACAAAATCGAACAGCAGCTACTCACCGGCGAGCGCGCCCTGTTCCAAGGCCGCGATCTCGCGATCTATTATTCCACCTTTGCCGACGGCGAATCGCCGCTGAAGGAGAGCCGCAACATCAACTTATATCACAGCCTGTTTCAGTGGAAATATCCGCTGTGGTACAGCAAGGATATCGTGCTGCAAAACTGCACGCTGTTTGAAATGGCGCGCGCCGGTATCTGGTATACCGAGAATATCGCGCTTACCGACTGCGTGGTGGACGCGCCGAAGAATTTTCGCCGCTCATCCGGTATTACGCTGAAAAACGTCACGTTTTCAAACGCCGGCGAAACCCTATGGAATTGCAGCCGCATCCGCATGGAACATGTGACCGCGCGCGGCGACTACTTTGCCATGAACAGCTCGGATATTGAGATCGACGGTTTTACCCTGACCGGCAACTATTCGTTCGACGGCGCGAAAAACGTTGTGATACGAAACGCGCGCATGCTGTCCAAGGACGCGTTTTGGAACTGTGAAAACGTGACCGTGTATGATTCTTTTATCTCCGGCCAATATCTGGGCTGGAACGCCAAAAACGTGACGTTTGTGGGCTGCACCATCGAAAGTGAGCAGGGCATGTGCTATATGGACAACATCGTCCTGCAAGATTGCCGCCTGCTGAACACCGATCTGGCTTTTGAATACGCGACCGTGGACGCGACGATCTTAAACAGCGTCGACAGTGTGAAAAACCCGATCGCCGGACGGATCGCCGCCCGGCAGATCAAAGAGCTGATCTTTGACGACCCGCAGATCAAACGCGAAAAAACCGCGATCACCCTTGCCGTACAGCCGCAGGATTTAGCCGGGTGAACGAGAGGAGGTCGGCCCATTGCCGGAAAGCTATTTGCTGAAAGGGCTGCTGGTTGGTCTGGTGTTCGGCGTGCCTGCCGGGGCGATCGGCGCATTGACCATCGGGCGCACGCTGGCGCACGGTTTTCGCGCTGGGCTGGCGACCGGGCTGGGTTCGTCAGCGGCGGACAGCCTGTATGCCTTGATCGGCGTATGCGGCCTGACCGCGGTATCCGATTTTCTGCTTGCGCATCAGACCGGTATGTGCATGGCGGGCTGCGTTCTCCTCGCCGCGTGCGGCGTGCGGATGCTGGCCGCCAAGGAACCGGTACCGGCGGCGACTGACCGGCAGGCCCGCCTGCCCTTGTGTTTTGGCTCCTCGTTTGTGCTCGCCCTTGCCAATCCGGCGACCATCCTCTCCTTTCTGGTTGCGTTCGCCGCGTTCGGCATCACCGGACGTTTGACGCCGGGCCAAGGCGCGCAGCTGATCGCGGGCGTTCTGATCGGCACGGGCGGATGGTGGGCGCTGCTGTCCGGCCTTGTAGCCGCGTTCCGCGGCCGTGTCACAAAGAACATGCATCGCAAGCTGAATCAGGTATTGGGCGGGCTGATGATTTTATTGGGCGCGATCCTATGGATCCGCAACGTTTGACCGAAGGAGGTCCTATGCATAGAAAACTATCCATTATAAAAAAGACCGCCGTGCTCGCGCTGGCTTTGCTGACCGGCTGCGGGCCCGCTCGTGTACCGGAGCGCAGCGTTGGCGGCGCGGCGCCGGCACTGACGGTAATCTCCCCCACGCAGGCGCAGGTACAGCTGGAGGACGGTCTGTCCGTCGTCGGCTATCAGGGCGATTACGGCTTTTCGCGGTTTTTAGAGCAGGGCGGCGCGTCGAGCGACGCGCAGGTCATGGATTATTTGAGCGAGGCGCTGCTGGACGGCGACGGCCCAACGCTTCAGACGGGTGGGTTTGGCTGTAGCACGCTGTCAGTCCCGGGTACGGACGGCGGCGCGCTGTTTGGCCGCAACTTCGACTGGGAGGCCTGCGACGCTTTGATCGTCAGCGCAACGCCGCATGAAGGGTACGCATCGGTCTCCACCGTGAACTTGAGTTTTTTGAGCAGCGCGGGCATCCCGCTGCGCCTGCTGCCGGAGCAAGCGGTCACGACCGCCGCCGTTTACGCGCCGCTTGACGGCATGAATGAAAAAGGACTGTGCGCGGCGGTGCTGATGATCGAGGACGCGGACACCATCGACCAGAACACCGGCAAGCCCGGCATCACGACCACCACCGCCATCCGGCTGCTGCTTGATCGGGCCGCCACCGTGGACGAGGCGCTCGCCCTGCTGGCGCAGTACGATATGCATGCCTCGATGGATATGATGGTGCATTTCGCCATTGCGGACGCCGCCGGAAGATCGGCTGCGGTAGAGTATGTGAATAACGAGATGGTCGTGACCGAAACGCCTGTGCTGACCAACTTTTATCTGGCCGAAGGGGAAAAACACGGGATCGGTAGCGCCGAGTCGCATACCCGCTATGAAATGCTGCTGGACGCGCTTGCCGAAGCCCCGCAAATGACGATGGACGGCGTGCGCGACGCGATGGACAGCGTCAGCAAGGACGGCTTTAACGAATTCGCCTCCACCGAATGGACGGTTGTGTATGACCAGAACGCGGGAGAACTGCGGTATTTCCACCGCGAAAACTATGCGGGCGGATATGTGCTGACCGTTCCCTCCGCCGGCTGAAAGGAGCGTATCCATGAACTACCCCGGTTTGCTGCGGCAGTTTTTCCGTTTACGCGCCAATACGAAAAAGACAAGGGCCCAAATAACAGCCCTACAGGACTTACGGCTGCGAACGCTGCTTGCGTATGCATGGGACCATTCCGACTGGCACCGCGCCCGCTTCGAGCAGGCCGGTATCGCCCGCGGCCAGCTTTCCTCCCTGCCGCTCGCCGCCTTCCCCACCATGAGCAAGCGCGATTTGCTGACGCATTTTGACGAAATCGTCACCGTGCCGGGTCTTCGGCAAGACGACCTGCGCCGCTTTGATGAAAATGATCCGTTGGGCGAACGGTCGCTTGCGGGCGGGTACCATGTGGTGCATTCCTCGGGCAGCACGGGAACCCCCGGTTATTTTGTGTACGACAATGCCGCGTGGGAGCAAATGCTGCTCGGCATCATCCGGGGCGCGCTGTGGAACATGGGCGCGGGGGACATTTTACGCCTGCTGCTCGGCGGGCCGCGTATCCTCTATCTTGCCGCGACCGGCGGCCGCTATGGCGGGGCCATGGCGGTGGGCGACGGCGCGGCCGGGCTGCGCGCCGCGCAGCTGCATCTCGACGTCAACACGCCGCTTGCCGAATGGGACCGGCGCATACGGGCGTTTCGCCCCAACATCATCATCGGTTACCCCTCCGCGGTCAAGATCTTGGGCGAACAGCTCACGCGGGGCGCGGCGAAGTACGAAATCCGCCGCGTGATATGCTGCGGCGAGCCGCTCGCGCCCGGTCTCCGTCTGTATTTGGAAAACGCGTTTGGCTGCGATGTGGTGAATTTTTACGGCGCGAGCGAATCGCTGGCGCTCGGCGTGGAGACCGGAAATGTGGACGGCATGGTTTTGTTCGACGATATGAACGTGATAGAAATTGAGAATGGAGAAATGTACCTGACCTCGCTGTACAACTATGCGCAGCCGCTGATCCGCTACCGCGTTTCAGACCGGCTGACGCTGCGCGAGCCCGCGCCGGACGATCCCTATCCCTTTACCCGCGCGGACTTGGTTCTGGGGCGCTGCGAGGACCTGCTTTGGTTCGACGACGGCGCGGGCGGCAGGGAATTTTTGCACCCGCTATCGGTCGAGGGCTTCTGCATCGAAGGCCTGCGGGATTATCAGTTCCGCCAGACCGGCGCGGGCAGCTTTGAACTGCTGGCGGAAGCCGCGGAGGGCTGCCGCACGGCCGTTGGAAACGAACTGGGCAGGCAGATGGCGCAAATTTTATGCGAAAAGCGTCTGGCGCACGTGGCATTCGAGATCCGATTCGTGGACCGGATTTTGCCCGACCCGCGCACGGGCAAGAAAAAACTGATTCTGACCGGACCGGCTGAAAAGGAGAAACGCGCATGAACAAGGTATTGCTTTCCGGCAAAAGGCTGGTCAAACGATTTTCCGACCGGGCCGAGCCGGTACTCGGTGGGATCGACGTGGAGATCTTGGAAGGCGATTTCACCGTTGTCATGGGGTCGTCCGGCGCGGGAAAATCCACGCTGCTCTACACGCTCAGCGGTATGGATCGATTGAGCGGCGGACAGGTATTTTATAAGGGCAAAGAGATCACCCGCCTGCGCGAAAAGCAAATGGCGCGGCTGCGCGCTGATGAATTTGGATTCGTATTCCAACAGACGCATTTGGTCGGTAATTTGACGCTGCTGGAAAACGTTGCGGTCGCGGGTTATCTGCATCCCAAGCAGGCGGGAACACAAAAACGCGCGCACGACCTGCTGCGCCGCATGGGCGTTGCGGAAGCGGAAAACCGCTTACCCAGCGAGGTGTCGGGCGGCGAAGCCCAGCGGGCCGCGATCGCCCGGGCCATGATCGGCCGTCCGGGCCTGCTTTTCGCGGACGAACCGACCGGCGCGCTGGGTCGGCGCAGCACCGACGAAGTGCTGGACCTGCTCACCGCGCTGAACCGCGAGGGGCAAAGCCTCTTGATGGTCACGCACGAATTGCGGGCGGCGGCCCGTGGCAACCGGCTGCTGTATCTGGAGGACGGCAAGGTGCTGGACGAGCTTCGGCTGGCCGCTTATGCGCCGGACCAAGCCAAGCAGCGAGAAGCGCAGATCAGCGAATGGCTGACCGCGCTGAACTGGTAAGGCGGTGTGTCAACATGGCGTTTATCACCTTGCTGCGTGCCGGACTCAAACGGCATAAGCGCGTGCTCGCGGGACTTTTTATCCTGCTGCTGCTTGTTTCCCTGTGTCTGAACACCGTGCTGTCCGTCTGGACGGGTGCGGGAAACTATGTACGCGAAGAAATGAAACGGCTGGGCTTTGGCGATCTTACCGCATGGGTGTCCGGCGCGCCGGACATCCACGCGCTGGCGCAGGAGCTTGCCGCCCTCCCCGAGGTGGGGCAAGTAAACGTGCAGCCCTTGCTCTTCGCGGACTACCGCATCGGGGCGCAGCAATCGGACAGCGAAGGGCAGCTGCTCGCCTATGACCCGGCGCGATACCCTTATCACCTCTATACCACGGGCCTTGACGGCTTTCAGTCCGACCCGGCGGCGCCCGCACCCGGCGAGGTTTATGTTTCCCCCGCGCTCGTTTCCATGTTCGGCGCCGCCATCGGAGACGAAATCTCGTTTCCGGTGACCCGGCAGGGCGTGGAAAAGACGTTTACCATCAAGGGCTATTTTGAGGACCCCTTTATGGGCAGCTCCATGATCGGTATGAAAAGCTTTCTGATCAGCCGACAGGACTATCAGGAAGTGACGGCGCTCGCGGCTGACGCCGGGATTGACGCGCTTGCCCGCGGCGGAGCGATGTACCATATTACCCAAGCGGATAAGACAGCTTCGGCCGCCGCGCTGAACGCCGCGCTGAACGAGCGCACCAGTTTGCCGCGGTACGCGGAATCCACGCATTCCGCCGCGTCGATCGCGGGCTTTATGCTGATCCTGCAAAACGCGTTCGCCGGTTTTCTGCTGGCCTTTGTCACCGTGCTGCTCGCGGTCTCCATGGTCGTGCTCGCGCACAGTACCGGCAGCGCCATGGAGCAGGATACGGCAAGCATCGGTATTTTGAAAGCAATCGGCTTTACCGGCGGCGGACTGCGCCGGGTGCAGCTGGCGCAGTATTTGCTTCCCTCCCTGTGCGGCTTGGCGCTCGGCCTTTTGGGCGCTATCCCACTGGCCGGCGCGGCCAGCCGCATGACGGTGACGACCACCGGCCTGTTGCTGCCCGCCGCCATGCCGCTCGGGCTTTGCGCCGTCGCGCTGACTGGCATAGCGCTGCTGCTTTGCGCGCTCATTTGGCGCAAAACGGCTGTCATTCTGCGCATTGCTCCGCTACGCGCCATACGCGGCGGCGCAGCGCCAAACGCGGAAAAGCCGCGCTTTCTGCCGCTCCGGCAAAAGGGCCTTGCCTTCTGGATGGCGCTGCGCCAGCTCACCAGCGGCAAAAAGCAGTATGGGGCCGCCTGCCTCGCGGCGCTGCTTCTGGTATTCTTTTGCTCCATGATGGGGCGGATGAACAGCTGGCTGGGGCCAAACGGCGAGGGCATGATGGATGCGTTCAATCCAGCTGATCTGGATCTCGCCGTGCAGTCCTTGGGCGAAGTCGGCCGGGAGGAGATCGAGTCGGTGATCGCCCGGTACAGCGCGATTTCCGGCCGGTACGAGCTGGCCATGCCCACGGTCGCTGTAAACGGCATGGACTTCACCGCGAATGTCATCACCGCGCCGGAGCGTTTTCATTTGCTGGCAGGGCGAACCAGCGCATCTGAAAACGAGGTGGTGCTGACGGAATTTGCGGCAGCCGACCTGAACGTCAAAATCGGCGGTACAGTCACGCTTTCCGCCGGTGCGGGCAGCGGCACGTTTACAGTGTCCGGCATTTACCAGTGCGCCAACGATATGGGCGCGAACATCGGCCTGAGCCGAGCGGGATACGCCCGCATTGGGCGCGACACGCCGGACATGTGGTGCACCCATTATTTTTTGACCGAACCAAACCGGCGAAACGCGGCCGCGCAAGCGCTGGAAACGGCCTTTGGGCACAACGTGCATGTGCACCAAAACACGTGGCCGGGCCTTGCCGGTATTCTATCGGCCATGCGCGCGCTGCTCCTCGTGATGACGGCGCTTACGGCGCTCTTCATTTTTGTGACCGTTGCGATGACCGGCGGACGGCTGCTGCGCCGGGAGCAGAACGATCTGTGCCTCTACCGGGCGCTGGGGTTTTCCGTCAGCCGCCTGCGCCTGTCGTTCGCTCTGCGCTTCGGCGTGACAAGCATGCTCGGCGCCGGGCTTGGCGTTGCGCTGAGCGGGATACTGACCGACCCGCTCGTGGCGGCGGCCATGCGGCTCGCCGGGATCAGCAGCTTCGCTTCACGGCCGGCGCTCGGCGGCGTCCTGCTGCCCGCGCTGTTTGTGATCCTGCTGTTTACCGGCTTTTCCTATCTGGCCGCTGGAAAGATACAAAAGGCGGAGCTGACCGCTCTGGTGGCGGAAACATGACCGCTTACGATGCGCCCGGTGCGGCGCGGGAAGGAAAACTTATGAGAAGAAAACGCTTATCCATACTGCCGGCTATCCTGCTGGCGACGATCGCGCTGCTGACCGGCTGCGGCCGGAACAACACGGAAAACACGGCAGACGCCGCCGCTCCCGGCGAAACGGTGACCCAGCCCGCCGATACCGGCGGCGAACCTGCCGCGGCGCCGACCGCGCTCACAGTCCGCTTTGGCGACGACGGCGCGCCCTTTACCATGCAGCTGGAGGACAACGAGACCGCCGCCGCGATCGCGGGCTATGTGGGCACGGCCGCTTGGCGGCTACCCATTTACCACTATGACGACTTTGAAAACTGGGAGGTCATGCAGTATTACGACATCCCCAGCCGGTATGAGGTACCCGCCGCGCCCACTGACGTTTCATCCGAAAAAGCGGGCGAGGTGTATTACGCCGAGCCGGGCCGCATCGTGCTGTTTTATCAGGACGCGGAGGTCGCGGGGGAGTACACCAAAATCGGTACGTTTGCGGTTACCGATGAATTCCAGACCGCGGTCACGGAAAATCCCGTGCTGGAGGGCTGGGGCAATAAGATCGTCCACATCAGCGCGGAGGAGTAAAAGAGGATGGAGAATCAAGAGATCGCTTTAGGGTTGCAGAACCCGGCCGTTATGCGCGCCGCAAGCGAGCGCGCGCTTCGGCTGACACAGGAACTGAACGGGGCCTACCACGAACCGGAAAAGGTGCGGGCGCTTTTCTTCGCGTTGATCGGCCAACCGGAGGACGATAGCTTTTGCCTGTTCCCGCCCTTCTACACCGATTACGGCAAAAATATCCGTGTCGGCAAAAACGTATTCATCAACACCGGCTGCCGCTTTCAGGATCAGGGCGGCATCGTGATCGGCGATAACGCGCTGATCGGACATAACGTGGTGCTGGCGACGCTCAACCACGAGGAAGACCCGGCGCGGCGGCATATCATGCGCCCCGCGCCGATCGTAATCGGTCAATCCGTCTGGATCGGCGCAAACGCGACCGTTGTTCCCGGCGTGACCATTGGCGACGGCGCGATCGTCGCGGCGGGCGCGGTGGTCACCAAGGACGTGCCGCCGCGTACTGTTGTAGGCGGCGTGCCCGCCCGTATCATGAAAAAAATCAAAACGGAGGAAACAATATGAGTAAGAAAGTTCTGGTCGTTTGCACCAGCCCGCGCATTGACGGTAATTCGGAAACGCTGGCAAATGAATTCCTGCGCGGCGCGAGGGACGCGGGACACGAAACGGAAAAGGTGTGCCTGTATGACAAAACGATCGGTTTTTGCCGGGGCTGTCTGGCGTGCCAAAAGACGCGGCGCTGCGTGATCCGGGACGACGCAAACGAGATCGTGGAAAAGATGCGGCAGGCGGAAGTCATCGCCTTCGCCACGCCGATCTATTTTTACGAAATGTGCGGGCAGATGAAAACGCTGCTCGACCGCTCCAATCCGCTTTTTCCGGGCGAGTACGCGTTTCGGGATATCTACTTGTTGGCCACGGCGGCGGACAGCGACAATAGCGCGACGGACGGCGCTGTGCAAGGGTTGGAGGGCTGGATTTCCTGCTTTGAAAGCGCGAAACTCGCCGGTGTGGCGCGCGGCTGCGGCGCGGACGGCATGGGACAAATCAAGAATTTTCCCGCCGCGCTCGAATCTGCGTACCGGATGGGAAAAACCGTTTAAGAGAGGGGCGCTGCCGCATGAAAAATGGGTGCTGTTTTACAAAGGCTTTTCCCGCTCGTATCGCTATTCCCGTTTGGGCCAAGTGGACGAACCCGCCGGACTGGCGGCGGCGCTCGGCGCGGGCAAGGTGGAAGCGACCGTTCGGACCGACTGAAAGCAGGTGCATTCTTGAATTATGATTTTGACACGTTGATTGACCGGCGCGGCACGCATTCTCTCAAGTGGAGCGCGGCGGAAAATGAACTGCCCATGTGGGTTGCGGACATGGACTTTGCCGCCGCGCCCGAGATCACAGCCGCAATCAAGGCCCGCGCCGCAAGCGGTCTGTTCGGCTACTCGACCGTGCCGGAGGAGTGGTATGAGGCGATCTGCGGCTGGTGGCGCGAGCGGCACGGCTTCGCCATGGAGAAAGACTGGCTGGTGTTCGCCTCGGGCGTGGTCCCCATTCTATCCAGCGTCATCCGCAAGCTGACCACGCCCGGCGAAAACGTACTGGTGATGACGCCGGTGTACGGTTGCTTTTTCAGCTCGATCCGGAACAACGGCAGGCGCGTGCTTGAAAGCCCGCTTGCTTACGACGGCGCGGCCTACCGCATCGATTGGGAGGATTTAGAGCGCAAGCTTGCCGACCCGCAGACCGCGCTGCTGCTGCTATGCAATCCGCACAACCCAACAGGCAACCTGTGGAGCCGCGAAACGCTCGCCCGCATCGGCGAGCTGTGCTGGACGCATCACGTACTGGTGCTGTCCGACGAGATCCACTGCGATTTGACCGATCCGGGCCGCGCCTATGTGCCTTTTGCATCCGTATCCGCGCATTGCATGCAAAACAGCGTTACCTGTCTCGCGCCGACCAAGGCGTTCAATTTGGCCGGGCTGCAAACCGCGGCGGCCATGGCGCCCGATCCCACGTTGCGGCACAAGGTATGGCGGGCGCTGAATACCGACGAAATAGCCGAGCCCAACGCCTTTGCCATTGACGCGGCGATCGCCGCCTTTACACAGGGCGGCGCGTGGCTGGACGCGCTGCGGGAACACATTTCCGCCGGCAAAACGCTGGTCCGAGAATTTCTAGCGGCAGAGCTTACGCAGCTATCGCTCGTGCCTTCGCAGGCAACCTATTTGTTGTGGCTGGATTGCGGCAAAGCAGGCTGGTCGTCTCAGGAGCTTGCCCGGCATATCCGGAACGAGACCGGGCTTTGGCTATCCCCCGGCGCGGAATTCGGCGGCAACGGCGACCGCTTTTTGCGCATGAACATCGCCTGTCCGCGAAAGCGCCTGACGGACGGACTCGCACGCCTGCAAAAAGGCGTGCGCTCCTATGAAGCGTTTGCCACGGCGCGCTGCTAAACGATCGCTGCTGCATTTTTACCGCACATATGCAACAACGCCCCGGGCGCTCCCCTAAAGGAGCGCCCGGGGCGTTGTTGCATGCTCTTTTTTCATCACTGCAAAATATCCAAATCCACACGGCACTTATTCAATATCTCTTAGCGCGGGGCCGGTTCACCTGATATTTCCTGTTTAATACGCCCGATATGGCTGTAGTAGTATATTATCATAAAAAGGCCCGCTGTTCCCCATGCTGCAACCTCGGCAAAAAATATACCCGCTTGTCCAATCAGACGCGGCAAAATCAGAGCCACGCCGATTCGCATGATCATCTCGATCGAACCGGAGATCACTGTGGGGGATAGTTTATTCAAGCCTTGCAGTGCGGAACGATAAATATTAACACTAAATAGTAAAAACAGCGGGCAGCACATGATGAACAAATAACGGTATGCGATTTCAATCACCTGCGCCGAGTCCCGCTCGCCCGCCGATACGAACAGGCTGAGAATATTTCTGCCGAAAGCGATCATGACCACTGCAATAGCAGTAGAAAACAATGCGGACAGTATGGTCACGCCACGCATGCCTTGATCGATACGCTTGATCTTCTTTGCCCCGCTGTTTTGTCCCATATAGGTCACCATCGCCTGCCCCAGTGCGATCGAGGTGCTCTCCAGCACGCCATAAAGCTTGTTGGTAGCGGTAAAGCCAGCTATCAACACAAATCCATAGCCGTTGATTACCGATTGCAGCACCATGCCGCCCACTGAAATGATACTATATTGAAACGCGGCAGGTATACCAAGCCGCACCAGATTTTTCAGCAGCTGTTTATCCGCTTTCCAATCCGATTTATGCAGTCTCATTACCGGCAGTCTGCGCAGCGCGGCAGCGCAATATAGAAACGCAAAGAATTGCGCCAGAACCGTGGCAAACGCCGCTCCGAATATCCCCCAATGGAATACCAGCACAAACGCCGCATCCAGCGCGACGTTCAGTACCGCCGCAACGATCATAGCGATCAGCGGCGTGCGACTATCTCCCAAACAGCGCAGAATGGCGGCCCCCATATTATAGGCTACGACCGCCAACATGCCCGCAAACATAACGTTAAGGTAAATTTGTGAACCGTTGAAAATCGCCGTTTCCGTACGCAACAGGGTCAACAGCGGGTCTGTCAAAAGTAGCCCTGCCGCCGTCAGCACCAGACCGAATACAGCGCAAAGCAAAAAGACCATCGCAGTAGTTTTACGCACGCCGCCTAGGTCGCCCGCGCCGAACGACTGTGCGATCCTGACTGAAAATCCACTGGTAAAGCCCTGCACAGCCCATAGAAACAGCCAGTAGATCCAGTCGGTCGCGCCCAGCGAGGCAAGCGCTTGAACCCCCACCCCGCGGCCAACAATAATGGAATCTGTTATCATATATCCCTGCTGAAACAGGTTGCCCAGAAGCAGCGGAAACGTAAAAAACAGAATCAGCCGTATTGGTGAGCCTTTTGTCATATCCTTTGTGTAGACTTTCATGTATTTTGCCTCTTTGGGACGCTCTAGTACAGCAAATATGGGTTTGTCGCTTCCAAAACAAACGAAGCGATCAGACGGGTCACTACGGCATAGCTCGTATCATTGAGAATATCATGATGTCCACCCTTGATGGTCAACGCGCGGCCGCGCGGGATGTTCTTTGCCCATGCCCTTGCCGTTTCGGGCAGGGCCAGCACATCGTTTTCCCCATTAATCAGCAAAACAGGAAACGGCCAGCAAGGGGCCTTGCTTTGCATTTGTTCGACCGCCTTGCACATAGCGGCGTCCAGCCGGTCATAATCCAGCGGTTCCATACGCGGCAGCAAGGGATCAGAGGCAAGTTCGTCCAGATAGGTCGGCTCCAGCGACATGATCGCCTTGTCCAGTTCATCGATGTTTTGCAGCGGCGCCAGCGGCGTTGAGGTGAGCACCAGCCCCGCGATCGCAGGCGCGTCCTCCATGCTCATCAGCAAGCCGGCGGTAACGCCGCCCAGCGAATTGCCGATCAGCACGGTTTTTAACGCGTCAGTCTCCTCTTGCGCCAAACGAATCAGCCGGCGTGCGTTATCGGCCAGCGCGCTTACTTCATACACCGCTTCGACCGAGCCCGGCGTATGTCCATGGGCGATATGGTCGATCGCCCAGACCCGATATCCTTCCGCGTTGAGCCCGGCGGCAAACCGATGGTATAAGCCGCTATGCTCGCCCGCTCCATGCAAGAAAACAACGTTTGCCTTGGGGCATTCCGTGTTCCATACCCGGTAGAACACCGCTGGCTCGTTTGACAGGTACGGCATTGTTTATTTCTCCTTTTCGTTATAGGTTTCCGGATCTCTGTCCATCAGCCATTTCAGGGGAATATTCTCGCTGGGATAGCCCGCGACCAAGATCGCATTGCCCTGCAGGCCATAGTCGCCGGTCTGCACCATCGCTTTGCATTTGTTGCGCAGGTCATAAAGTTCCGGAATGTACCGCACCAGCCATACATTTTCCTTGCCCACCAGATCAACCAACGCCTGATAATAGGCGGGGTTCACCCGCGGCATTTCGTCCGCCACAATGATCGATTCGATATCGCCTGCCGCCGCCATGCCCGTGACGACGTCTAAAAAGCTGGGCACCCCCGTCACCACGCCCAAATCCAGATACTCCACGCTGGGATCGAGCGGCACCAACGCCTTGTCGGAAGAACCGCTGCCGGCATCCGCGACAAAAATCATTTCGCCGTGTCTCGCGCTGGCCAAAATGGCGGCCAGCCGTTCGTTCAAAATCCTCTTTTTCATGTCTTTTATCCTTTCCCAAGCGATCAGGCCGCTTGCTTTTTACGCGTTTGCTCGTAACAGGCAAACCCGATAATCAATACGATAATCAGCCCTTGCACCAGCTGCTGGATATATGCGTCCGCGCCTATAATATTCATCACGTTTTGCAGCACACTCATCATTAAAATACCCGCCAGCGTGTGCCATGCGCCGCCCGTGCCGCCCGATAGATACGTGCCGCCGATGACGATGCCGCAGTGGACGTTAAACGGGATCATGGTACCGAAATTACCGTTACCCGCGTTCATACGCGCCGACAGGAAGAACCCCGCCAGAGCCGCCAAGCAGCCGCATATCACATAGCAAAGGAGCTTTTGCCGCACCACGCGGATACCCGCATACTTCGCCACCTCATAGTTGCCGCCCACCGCGTAGCAATCGCGGCCGAATTGGGTGCGGGAAAGCACCCAATAAGCGATCACTACCAGCGTGAGCGCGATCACAAACGCATAGGGCACAAATTGAAACAGCTTGCCGGTCCCCCATTGTACAAACGCGGGGTCTTCCCCCGCCACGGTTTGACCGTCCGTTATGATCAGGTTGACGCCCAGATAGATCATTTGTATGCCCAGCGTCACAATAAACGCATCGAGCTTTAAAACGGATACGAGCAGGCCGGTCAAACAGCCGAGCACGCAGCCCATCGCCATGACGATCAGCAAAATGACCGGCAGCGGAAGTTCCGGCTGCAGGTATATGGCCACGATCCCCGACAAACACATGAGGCCGCCAATAGACAGATCGGATTCTCCCGTGATGATGACAAACATAACCCCAACCGCCACGATTAGAGTCGTCGCGGTCTGCACCAATATCTGAGATAGGTTGTAGGCGCTGAGAAAAGAAGCATTCATAAAGGGAGCGACTATAAAAAACAAAATGATGATATCCACCGCGATATTCTTTTTGAAAAACCGAAGTACGCCGTCGCGGCGCCAGATCTCTTTTTTCATCCTCGCGCCTCCAAAACATCCTTTTTGCTGTCCAGCAGGATCACCGCCACCAGAATAAGGCCCTTCATGGCATATTGCGCATACGCGCTGAATCCCAGAAGCTGAAGCGAGTTGGCCAGCAGCACAAACATAATCGCGCCCAAAAATGTATTAAACGCGCCGCCCCGGCCGCCCTTGAACGCCGTACCGCCCAGCACCGCCGCGGTGATGGCGTTGATTTCATAGTTATAGCCCGAATTGGTGCTTGCCTGCGACACCTGCGCAACATTGACGATCGATCCCGCCGCGGCCAGTAACCCGCCGATTATAAAGATGAGCAGCACCGTGCGTCTGGTATTGATACCGGCCAGCCGCGCGCCTTCGTAATTACAGCCTAAATAGTAGATCGATTTTCCCGATACGGTCTTTTTGAGAAACAGATGCATCAGCAGCACGATCGCCAAAAAGATCAAAAAGGAGATGGGGACGCGCAGCAGGCGTTCTTCTCCGATCGCCTTGAACACAGGGTGCGGCGTCAGGTTGATGACCCGGTCGTTGATAAACGCCGTCAGCGACTTGAATACCATACCCATGCCATAGGAGATGAACAGCATGTTGTTCATGGTTCTAGCGCCGAACAGCACCATGATCGCACCGTTGAGCGCGCCGGCGGCCAGTCCCATTCCAAGCGCGGCAAGGATCGCGATCCATGGATTGCCCGTCCATTCGGCCGCCTTGCAAAATGTGACCGAGGTGAGCGCGAACATGCCCGGCAGCGACAAATCGATATAGCCGCCGATCATGATCGTCGTCATGCCGAGCGCGGCGATCCCGATCGCGGCGGACTGTAGGCCGACGTTTAGAACATTATCCATGCGCAAAAAGACGGGATTTGCGATCGCGCTGTAAGCGCATAGAACAAAAATGGCGATCAAGATCATGTAATTTGCCGTAAACCTATAAAGCATTCCTTTTGTGGCTTGTCTCATTCCACGCCCCCCTATGTCAATATGCTCTGCATGATGCGTTCCGCCGAGTCCACCGCCGGGTCAAACTCCCCTACAACGCGGCCGGCCGAAATGGTAAGGCAACGGTTGCTCAGGTTCAACACCTCGGGCAGTTCGGAAGAGATTAGTATAATAGCGTTTCCCTTGCTTGCGATCTCTTTCATCAGCAGGTAGATCTCATATTTGGCGCCGACGTCGATCCCGCGGGTCGGTTCGTCCAAAATCAGGACGCGCGGCTCCATTTCCAGCCACCTTCCAATGATGCATTTTTGCTGATTGCCGCCCGAAAGGCTCATGACCTTCGTGGACAGCTTCGGCGTTTTAATGCCCAAGCTCTCCACATAGCCCTGTGCGATCTCCTCCTCCCTGCGTTTGCTGACAAAGCCGCGTTTCGCCAGCTTGTTCATCGTGGCGACCACGATATTATCCGCTACGGAAAACCGCATGAACAGGCCTTGCTGTTTCCGATCCTCGGTAACAAACCCGATTCCCGCTTTTTTTGCATCCACCGGATTGCGGATCGTCACCGCCTCGCCATGAATGCGGATCTCGCCGCTTTGTTTCGCGTCCGCGCCAAACAGCGCCCGCACGATCTCGGTCCGGCCCGCGCCCACCAGACCGACCAAGCCCAGAATTTCCCCCGCCTTTACCTGAAAGGAAACATCGTGCAGCTTGTTCGTATGCAGGTGATGCACCGCAAGCAGCACATCGCCCGCGGTTTGCGGCCTCGGGGGGAATTCACTTTCGATAGATCGCCCCACCATCATAGAGACCATTTCTTCGCGCGTGATATCCTCAATATCGCGCGTGCCAATCACGCTGCCGTCCCGGATCACCGTGACCTGATCGCACAGCGCGAAGATTTCCTCCAGTTTATGGCTAATATAAATGATCGTGATCCCATCGGCCCGCAGCTCGTTGATCAGCCGAATCAGGTTTTCCATCTCGTCGTTTGTCAGCGTTGTGCTTGGTTCGTCCATGATGATCAGCTTGCTGTTCAGCGAAATCGCCTTTGCAATCTCTACCATCTGCTTTTGCGAGATGCTGAGATCGCCCACCATGGCGCGTGTGTCAATGTCGCAGCCGATACGATCCAAGGCGCTTCTCGCCTTACGGTGCAGCGCTTGCATACCGCCCGCTTCCCGAAACCTGCCCAGAAAAATGTTTTCGCCGACAGACATGGAATCGACCAAATTAAACTCTTGATAAATAATACTCAGCCCTAATTGCATCGACTGTATCGGGGAGCTAATCTCCATTTGTTTCCCATCAAACCAGATGCTTGAGCCTTCCGTCCGATCCGCCCGGTACACGCCCGACAGTATCTTCATCAACGTAGATTTTCCCGCGCCGTTTTCACCCACGATGCCGTGTACGACGCCCTTCCGGATGGCTATCGAGACATGATCCAGCGCTTTGACGCCCGGGAACGACTTTGAAACGCCGTTGATCTCCAAGATATTCTCTGAATGCACGGTCCGCCTCCTCACATGATAGAATTCAAGCCGCCAAAGACTACGCATCCCGGCGGCCCGATCCGCATTTTGTTACCTGAAACCGATGCGGTCACCAAGGGCTGTACTCATCCACATTCTCCTTGGTGATTTTAATATAGGGAATGGTGATGTAGGGTTCCACTTCGTTGCCCGCCAGATAATCCAGTGTCGTCGTGACCGCCTTTTCGCAAATCTCCTTCTGATTTTGCGCCGCCGTACAATACATGGTGCCGTCCCTTACCAGATCAAAGCCGTTTTTGTTGCCGTCGATACTCGCCAAAAAGGTGCCTTCCAAACGCCCCGCGGCTTCCAGCGCCTTGGCCACGGATACCATGCCGTCATCCCACTGACAGAACACGCCGTCGATTTGCGGATATTGCACCAAATAGTTTTGCATGATCTGCAGCGCCTTGCTGGCATCCCAGTCCGTGCTCTGCACATCCAGTATCTCGATATCGTGCTCCTCGCACATTTTCTGCCATACCTCGTTACGCTGCTCGGTTTCGCTGGTACCCGCAACCCCGATAATGGAAACGACTTTGCTGCCGGGCTCCAGATGCTCGACAAACGCCTCGCCAATGATCTCGGAAGCCGCCAAACCGCTGCCCGCGCCGATCATGGAAACAAAGGCTTTCCCCGCGTTTTCCTCGCCCATGTCCACACTGCCCAGATTGAAAACCGGAACGCCCGCATTCATCGCTTCCGTACAGGCGGGGATCACCGATTTGTTATCGATCGGAATGATCGTGATCGCGTCGCACCCCTGTGCGATCGCGTCGCCCACAAGCGTGCTTTGCTTGCCCGCGTCGCCCTGCGCGTCAAACACAACGACCTCGATCGGGTACTTTTCCTGCAATTCCATATAAAAATTGATGCTGCTTTTCGGATACTCCCACAGGGTCGCGCCGTTGGCCACAAAACCGATCTTATAGGTCTTTTCCGTACTGGAATCCGCAGAGTCCGATGCGTTCCCCTGAGAACCTTGCTGATCGCCGCATGCCGCCAAAGATAGCGTAAGTAAGCTGAGAAGGGCTGCCGTAAACTTTTTTAACATGTTATTCTCCTATTCCGCAGTGTTGTGACGGTTTGCCTAGGTCGTTTCGTTGTTTCCCTTGCCCATCCTTCGTGCCGCCCTGCCCACGCTCAGCGCTGCTGGTTCGAGGTCACCTTATCGAGCACGACCGCGCCGAGGATGATGAGCCCCTTAAAGATCATCTGCACGTTGGTTTCCACATTCATAAGCGACAGCATGTTGTTCAGTACGCCGATGAGCAGCACGCCGATGACAGTCTTGGTCAGCTTGCCCGAGCCGCCCGTCATGCTGGTGCCGCCGATGACGACCGCCGCGATCGCGTCCAGCTCCCAGTTGGTGCCGATGGTTGGGGAACCCGCGCCGAGGCGCGCCGCGGTCAGCACGCCGCCGAGCGCGGCGAGCATCGCGTCCGCCACGTAAACGCCGATTAACACGCCGACCGTTTTCACGCCCGCCATGCGCGCGACGTCGATATTGCCGCCCACCGCGTAGATGCCCTTGCCGAACACCGTGTGATTCAGTACAAAATTGAATACCAGAATCAAAGTAATGCAGATCAGCGCCAGATACGGCACCCCTTTGCTGTGCAGCGTCACATAGGCGCAGTAGGCCAGAATCGCTAAATAGATCAGGTTGGCCCAGCGGAAGGCCTTTCCCTTCGCACCCTTGGCCATCGCATACACACAATAGACCGCTGCAAGCGCGATCAGCACGAGCGACGGAATGGCCGACAGGTTGACGCTGCCAATATCCAGCGTCATCTGATCGGTCACGCCGACCGCGGCGCTGCCTGTCAGTACAAGCGCCACGCCCTTGCATACGTTAACGCCCGCCAGCGTCACAATAAACGGCGGGATGCCCACCTTGGCCACAAAAAAACCGTAGCACAGGCCCAGCAAAAGTCCAAGGCCAAGCATCAAGACAAGCGCCGCCGCGAACGGCACATCCTTTTGCAGCAAAAGCGCGTACAGCGAGCTGACCAGCGCACAGATGCCGCCGACCGAAAGGTCGATGCCGCCCGATATGATCACGTAGGTCATGCCGATGGCCAGCAGGCCGGGCACGGCCAGCTGACGCACGATGTTCATCAGGTTGCGCGGCGTCAAAAAGCTGTCGTTGAGCATGATCGAAATGATGCACAGCAAGACCAAGCCAATGACCGAGGTGTATTTTTTCCAATCGATCTTTCTTAAAAGCGTCATACCTTTACCCTCCAATCGCATGATGGAGCAATAGCTCCTCGGTTGCTTCCGCGCGGGCCACCTCCGCGGCGATCCGGCCGTTTTTGACCACCAGTATCCGGTCGCTCACGCCCATGACCTCCGGAATTTCCGAGGAGACCAGCACGATACCGACGCCTTGCTCGGTCAGCTTCCGCAGGATGGAATAGATCTCCTTTTTCGCGCCCACGTCGATGCCGCGCGTCGGCTCGTCCAGCAGCAGCACATGCGGGCTGTTGAGCAGCCACTTGGCGAAGATCACCTTTTGCTGGTTGCCGCCGGACAGCTTGGCCACCGAGCTGTCCACGTTCGCCACCTTGATGCTCAGCCGTTTCACCATGTCCGCGCGCGCGTCCGAGCCCTTCTTGTCGCTGATGCAGCCGAGCCGGTTGGCGTAGTTGCGCAGCGAGGCCAGCAGGATATTGTCGCTGACCGAGTGGATCAGGCACAGGCCGGTCTTGCGCCGGTCCTCGGTGACATAGCCCAGACCGTTTTTAATCGCCTCCACGGCGGTGTGGTTCTTCACTTCCCTGCCGTTTACAAAGATCCGGCCTTCGTGCGGATAGCGTTCGCTGTCGAACAGCGAATTCAGCAGCCGCGTGCGGCCCGCGCCCATCAGCCCGTAAAGACCCACCACTTCGCCCGCGCACACCTGAAAGGACATGCCGTCCACGGTTTTCAGGCCCTCCGATTTGGACGTGCCGGTCTTGTAGACGCTCCAATCCTTTATCTCGAACAGCACCTTGCCGTGCTGCACCAGATCCTTGTCGTGCGGCGGGAACTGCCCGCTCATGCCGTGGCCGACCATCCATGTGATCAGCGTGTCACGGTCGATCTCGCTCACCGGCGCTTCGTTGACATAAGCGCCGTCCTTGAGAATGACCACGCGGTCGCAGATCTCGAACACCTCTTCGAGCTTATGGGAGACGTACAGCAGCGTGACCCCCTTGTCGCGCAGCTTGCGCAGGATGGCGAAGAATACACCGATCTCCTTGGCTGTCAGCGAGCTGGTCGACTCGTCAAAGATAACGACCTCCGGCTCGCGCGCGATGGCCTTGGTGATCTCAACCATCTGCTGCAAGCTGGTGGACAGGTTGCGCACGGTCTCCTTCGGGTCGATATGGATGTCCAGCTCCTCGAAGATTTCCAGCGTGCGGCGGGTCATGGTTTCGTAATCGACGTGGCCCATCTTCACAGGAAAATCGCCCAGAAACACGTTTTCCTCCACCGTCAGGTCCGGGATCAGGTTCAGTTCCTGATGCACCAGCACGATCTTTTCCTTTTCCGCGTCCAGCGTGTTGCGGAATTGCACCTGCTTGCCGTCCACATAGATCGCGCCGTCGTAGGATTTATGGTCGTATATGCCCGCGAGCACCTTGCCGAGCGTCGATTTTCCCGCGCCGTTTTCCCCGCACAGCGCGGTGATCGTTCCACGTTCAAACTCCACCGTTACATCGTTCAGCGCCACCACGCCCGGAAACTGCTTTGTGATGTGCTCCATCTTGATATGGCTCATGTGTGCTTCCTTTCTCCCCACCCTGCTATATATTTGTTATGACCGCAAGCACTTACTCAAACAGTTCCGGGTATAGGACCTTGCTGGGTTCCATGTTGTCATAGCCCACCATAATGTTTTGGGACATGATCACCTTGTAGCCGTCCTCCTCCTTCTGGTCATAGGTCAGCTCCGCGCCGGTCGCCAGCTCGTAGGCCGCCTGCGTGATCAGTTCTCCCTGCTGGATCGCGCCGCGGTCCAGCGCGTAGATGTTATGCGCGCCCGCTAGGATCATTTCATTGGTCTCCTTATCGTTGTCGCCGCCGTAAAAGGTGATATTCTCTTCGATTCCGGCATTCTTTGCCGCCTTGTACGCGCCCAGCATCATACCGTCGTTGGCGCAGAATACGGCGTTGATCGTATCGCCGTTTACCGAGATCACGTCCTCCATTGCCCGCATTGCTTTTTCACGGTCGAAATCCTGAATCTGCTGTTCGTAAACGATCTCATAATTCGGGTACTTGTCTGCAATGGTGTCGCGCACGCCCTGCGCCATCAGCTCGGCCGTAAAATCGCCGGGCGAGCCGTCGATCATAACCACCTTGGCGGCCTTATCCGCGCCGTGCAGCTTGGCAAAATGCTCGACCTGCATCACACCGAACTGGTACAGGTCGGAGGTGATGAACGCATCCGGCACAACGCCCTCCATACGGGTGTCAAACAAGATCAGCTTGATACCGGCGTTCAGCACCTCTTTGGCCGACTGGATCATCGATACCGCGTCCACCGGCTCGATCACGATCACGTCGTACCCCTGACCGATAAAGTTTTCCACCGTGTTTTTCTGGGTCGCAATATTCATATCGCAGGCCTGCCAATCGATCTGCACGTTGCCGTATTCGGCCGCCTTATCCTCGGAGCCCTTTTGGCGAAACAGGTATACCGGCTCCTTGAAGGACAGGTTTGAAACGCCGATCTTTATGGTATCGCCCGCAGCGTTTTTTTCATTTCCCTGCTGCACAGGATCCCCAGTCCCGCTATCCCCACCATTGCAGGCAGATAAAGCGAGTGTCAATCCCAGCATCATGGCCGCAATGCGCGTAATCGCTCTTTTTTTCATAGTCTGCACTCTCTTTCTTATTGTTCTGATCGTTGTATTTCGTCCCCATTCTTGCTGCAAGCTTGTAGGCAACGTCTCCTTTCCTAAATCCGCCGATTTATCCGAACCGTTCAATCCCCAGATCCGCGTATGGGGTAAAGCCTTCGCCCAGCAGCGGCAGACAATACTCTGCAAATCCGCCGCAGATACCGTTGCGCGCCTTGTTGATCCACGAAAGCGGGAACTTCTTTTCCTGATTGGCCACGTCCCCAAGCGGCGCCAAGCCAAAGCCGCACTGATAGGGCGTGCTGGATAGCCGCGTGATCGTGACCATGCAGCCCGAGGCGCCTGCGGCCAATGTTTTAACCGCGTGCCGTCCCGCGCCGATTGCTTCGGCGCGGTCGGTCATGGACTGCCGCACCTCGGATGCGCGGCCCACCAGTCCCCATTTTTCATAGCGGGTCTGCACGCCCAGTTTTTGCAGCACCAGCCGCGCCAGCGCCTGCGCCGTACCGCCCGGCACGGAATGCCCAAAGCCGTCCACAAAGCCGGTATCGGCCACGGGTTTACCGTCTGCATCAGCCAGCCCTTCGCAAACCACCGCGATCACCGCGCGCGACCGGGACAGGCTCCTTTCCATATCGTCCAAAAAGCGCTGCTCTTCAAACGGATGCTCGGGCAGATAGATCAGGTCCGCGCACGGCCTGCCGTTGATCTGCGCGAGGCTTGCCGCGGCGGTCAGCCAACCGGCGTTTCTGCCCATGGTCTCCACAATCATCGGGTAAAGCGGCAGCGCGCGTTCCTCGCACCGCAGGTTTCTCGTGTTGGCGGCTATAAAACGCGCCGCGCTGCCGTAGCCCGGGCAGTGATCGGTAAATTGCAAATCGTTATCGATCGTCTTGGGAATCCCGGCTACCAGCAGCTCATAGCCCGCCGCTTTCGCCATACGCGCGATCTTTTCGCAGGTGTCCATCGAGTCATTGCCGCCGTTATAAATAAAATAGCCGACTTGTTGCCTGCGCAGCACCTCAAGTATGGCGGGATAATCCGCTTCGGTCAGCTTGCGTCTGCACGAGCCGATGGCGGAGGAGGGCGTGTACGGCAGCATTTGAATCTGTGATTCACATACGGTGGAGAAGTCGATAAATTGCTCCTTCCAGAACCCCTTCGATGCCGTGTACCGCGCCCAGAACGCGGCCAAAACACCCCTGCTTTCTTGCTTCGTCGACTGCGCCGAACAAAGAAGCGTTGATCACAGCGGTCGGTCCGCCGCCATGGGCAATGATCAAATTGTTATTCATAGGCTTACCCCTCTTCTTATTTGGCCCTTAAAAATAAATCGACCTGCTTTTCAAAGTCGTTAGAAGCCAGAATGCCGAGTTCCATGATCAGATCGGCCACATCGACCGGTTCGGCGTAGCCCGGCAGCATGGCGTTCAGCACGCCGCCCATTGCGATTTTGTAGGTTTTATTTCTATGGCGCGCGAGCTTTATCAGTTGTTTTGCGTAATCCAAACACTGCCCGCAGTGAATGCTGATCGCGATTCGTTCCGCGCCTTCCTCATCGGCCAGATCGAGCGCCGAAGCAGGCTCCATGTACACGCCGCCGTCGATCACTTCCGCATCCAGTTCCCGCCACAGCTGCCGGATTAATAGCAGGCCGTAGCTATGACCATCCGCCGATACGCAAACGACTTTTTGGCCGCGCATACAGCCGCCATAGCCTTTATGCAGGAGCGCCGCGAGTTCGTCATTTTTCTTTTGCATCGTTTGCTTATATAGTACCGTGGGCACATAGACCTGAAACGCGCCCGTTTCCGATACGCTCGGGTGCAGCTCGCTTTCCAGCTTCATCGGGTCAAACCGTTTGAGCGTCACGATCATTTCCAGCGGATCGCGAATATTAACGCCCGCCTGTTCCAATGCGTTTAGAATGTTATGGTAAAATATCGTTCCCTTATCGATCAGCTGATCGCGCACGGTCTCGAACCTGCTGAAATCGATGATCGCTTCCCACTCCGCCGCTTTTTCGATCGCGCCAAGGCCGCATCGGGTGATATGGAGCAGCTCTTCCAGTGTCGGTACGCGGATCGCCTCGGTGATCGATACCGGCTTATAGGCGATCGCCAGATCATAGTGCAGGTTGACGGCGGCTTCCAGCAACATTTCCTGTGCGCCGATGCCATAGTTGGCTTCGATATCGTGGTTCCACGCGGTATTGGTCGAACCGTTATAATCGACGACAAACATACGGTCCTTGGACCCATAGAGCTTTTCGCACGCCAGCCCAAACGCGATACGCGGCACGATCTCCGACAGCAGGCCGCCGTAACTCAGCACCATACGCGCGCCGCACAGGTCCTCGATGATATAGTGCTCCAGCATGACATAGCCCAGCATGGAACAGACATCCATAAAATACCCGGCCACGCCGTCCTCGGGGTAGGTGCTCACCGTCATGCCCTGCTCTTTTTTCGCCGCCAGAATGCCCATGCTGCGGCACATGTCGGAAAAGCGGTTTTTCTCATCGCTCCAGCCGGGAAAATCCCAAATATATTGTGCGAAACTGCCCAGCCGCGAGGTCCCCGCCTGAAGCGCGTAAATCGTTTGCTGCAAATTATTGGGGCTGGACAGGTGCCAATCCTCCCAGCACACGTCCACCGCGGCTGCCTGCGTCTGCGCCAGCCAATCCGCCTCGCCCTTCATGGTATAGCTCGTGGGTCTCGGCGCGTTTTCCCAGTATGCGGCCGGCAAGCCGACCAGCGAACTGGGGATCGCCTGTACGCTGCGCACCTCGCAGCCGGTGCGCTGATAGAACGCCTCGATTTTTTGCAGCGCGTCGAGTTGTTCTTCCAAGGTGGAAAGGCCCATGAGCAGCTGAAACACGCTTTTCCCCTTTTTATGGCAATCCAGACAGTACTGCTCCCACGTTTCAAAGCCGGTCTGCCGTAGGAACCGGGATTTGTTCCAAGGGATGCGGTCCGCCATTTCGCGGCCCTCCCGCACCAAGGCGTTTCCATCCGGAAACCCTACCGGTTTTAGGCTTGCGATATACTCCTTTAAATCCTGTTTCATGTTCCGCCCCCAGTTTTCCGCCGCTTAGCGTTGGCTGTGATGCTTTTTTGCAGGTACCGGCCTGTATAGGATGCGTTGCAGGCTGCAAGACTGTCCGGGGTGCCCTGAAACACAATATTTCCTCCGGCCTTTCCGCCGTCCGGTCCCAAGTCGATCACCCAATCCGCCTGACGGATCACGTCGAGGTTGTGCTCCGCCAAAACGAGCGTATTCCCATTGTCCACCAATCGATCGAACAGCTTCAGTAAAACCTCCACATCATAGCCATGTAAACCGTTTGTCGGTTCGTCCATCACATAAATATGGTTTTTTTCTTTCAGATGGCCGGCCAGTTTGATGCGCTGGCATTCGCCCCCGGAAAGCGTGGCGGTCGGCTGTCCCAGCGTCAGATATCCCAGCCCTACCTCCTGCAGCACAGTCAGCTTATGGTACAGCGCGGGCGTGTCGGTAAAAAAACGCGCCGCCTCGTCGATCGTCATTTTCATGATTTCAAGTATGTTTTTCCCGTGATAACGGTACGACAGCGCACGCACATGATAGCGTGTTCCGCCGCAGGTCTCGCAGGTGACCTCCACGGGATCCATAAACGCCATATCCACCCGTGTGACGCCCTTGCCCCGGCAAGCGGGACACGCGCCCAGCGTCCCATCGCTGAACCACTTGGGCGAAACCTTGTTTTCTTTGGCAAGAAGGCCCCGGATCTTGTCCATCATTCCGGTATAGGTAGCCGGTGTGGAGCGGCTGCCGGTCCCTAACGGCGCCTGACTGACGTAGATCGCCTGCGGATACTGCGCCAGCAGCGCGCCCCGTATGAGCGAGCTTTTTCCCGCGCCCGCCACCCCGGTCACCACAACCATGCAGCGTTCGGGTATGTCCACCGAAATATTTTTCAAGTTATGCAGCGCGGCGTCTCGGACCGATAGGTATGCGCTTGCAGGTCTAGTCCGTTTTTTCAGCGGCGTACTGCCGCTAAGATAGCGCGCGCCCAACGTATCGCCGCCCAGCCATTCGCGTACCGGCCCTTGAAACACGACCGCTCCGCCCTCGCGCCCCGCCTTTGGTCCCAACTCAATGACATGGTCGGCGACACCGATGATATCCGCCTGATGTTCTACCACCAGCACGGTATTGCCTCGGTCGCGCAGACGCAGCAGCAGCCGTTTCAGCCGCTCCACATCATGCGGGTGCAGACCTGCGCTCGGTTCGTCAAAAATGTACATCAGATCGATCAGGTTACTGCCCAAATGCCGCGCCAGCTTGAGCCGCTGCAGCTCGCCGCCCGACAGCGTCGTGGAAGCGCGATCCATGTTTAAATAGCCCAGCCCCATGTCGGCAACGCTTTTTAAACGCGCTACGATTTTTTCCGCTGTGGGCTTGCCGATCGGATCGTCCAAACGTAGCAGCAGCGGTATCACGTCGCTGATCTCCATGGCGCCCAGCTCGGCGATGTGATAGCCCATCAGCTTGCTTTGCAGCGCGGCCGCGTTTAAACGGCTGCCGCGGCACTTTGGGCACGGCTCCGTAACGATAAATTTCTCAACGTTGCCTTGGTTCGTTTTGCTCAAGCCATGGATATTGCGCTTTAAATACAGCCGCTCCAGCCGATCCAGAAAGCCTTCATAGGTCTGCTGGTAGCTGCTGCCCCAGACTTTGCCGGTGGTGTTGCGGATCGTCACGGTCACGCCAGAGCCATGCAAAAAATCGTTCCATTCCCGCTCTGTATAACGGGCGAGCGGCTTGTCAGGGTCATACAGGCCGGAGCGCGCGTACACCTGCCACAGACAGGCGCCCACCTGATGGCCCGGAAAGCGGATTGCCCCCTCGTTGAGCGACTTGCTGCGATCGAGCAGCCGATCCAGATCAAACGCCGCGACATAGCCCAAGCCGCCGCACCGAAGGCACATGCCCTTGGGGTCGTTGAATGAATACGCTTGCGAGGTCGGCGCGGCGGGCGCGGCGCAGCGGGAATATAAAAGCCTTAGGAGAGGCGCTGTATCCGTCAGCGTGCCGACGGTCGAACGCACGTTTGCCGACAGCGCCCTTTGATCCACGACAATCGCGGTAGACAGGTTGTCGATGCTTTCCACCCTTGGCGCTTCGTAATGGGGCATGCGGTTTCTCACATATACCGGAAAGGTATCACGCAGCTGGCGCATGGCTTCGACCGCGATCGTATCGAATACCAACGAGGATTTGCCCGAACCGGAAACGCCCGTGAAAACCACCAGCTTCCCCTTGGGAATGTTAAGATCGATCCGCTTTAGGTTGTTTTCCTCAGCGCCCCGCACGGTGATGTGGCGACTCATACCAACCGTGGCCCAAAGCTGCGAAAGGCCAAAAGCGGCACGCCGTCGGTACGCAGCGTTACCGGTCCGCAGCTTGCCGACAGGAAAAACTGGTCGCCCGGTCTGATCGGCTGTTCCATGCCGCCGCACAGCAGCGTTCCGTTGCCGGAAAAAACAAACAGCGCGCTACATACCGAAGCCGCTTCCAGCGTTGCCTGCGTATTGATTTCGTAGCGGTGCAGCCGGAAACAATCTGTTTGCGCGTACCCGACCACCTCGGTATGCGTGCTTGCCGCCGATTGGGCAACCGTTCTAGCGGGTACGCGAAAGGCCGCGGCCGCCTCTGGTTCCGATAGCCCATCGTAATGAAAACAATCGAACATTTGCTCGAACCCAAGCCCCTGATGACACAGCTGGTCGTCGATCGGAAAGCCGCTAACGGTCATCCGCTCGGTGCGGATGGTAAAATCCGTCGGCTCCTGCATTTCAAGGAATAGGAAGCCTTTGCTCACCGCGTGCGGCACGCCCGCGCGAATGATAAAGGTATCCTTCGGTTTTACCGGAAAGTAGTGCAGGCAATCCAACATGGCCGGTATATCCTGCGCGTCAAAAACCTGCTTCCACCGCTCGCGCGTAACGCCCTTTTTAAAGCCCAGATAAACGCCGGGCGCGGCGTCGGTGTCCTGCCGGACCGAAAGCACATGCCAGCTCTCGGTTTTGCCGAAGGGCGAGTGAAACAGCCGCAGCGCGGTCTCCTTATCCGGGTGCACCTGCAGGGTGGCCCGCTCGGCAGGGTCGATGATCTTGGCAAGTACGCCGGGGGCTTTGCCGATTTGCTGTACATGCTTTTGTCCCAGCGCCTCGTTCGGGTAGGCTTCGATCACCTCTTTAAGCGTCAGGTCCTCGTATGTATCCAAATAGGACAGGCCTTCCTCCGCATAGGCTTCGCGTCCAATATTGCGCGCCCGCACGGTGGAAGCGATCCAGTCCTCCGGAAAATGCGAATCCGCCGGCTCTGCCGCCCCCAGCAGCTTATCGATCTCCCGCCCGCCCGTGCCTGTGCGCCATGCTCTGGCGGTTTTCAGCTTGAGCGGTGTACATAGCGCACGCGCCTCTATGCCGCTTTTTAAGAGTTCCAAATCCCGCAAGCCTCCTTTTTCCAAACTGCGTCGTGTTTATCCATCAAACCGGTTTTCCGCGCCGCACACCTGAATCAAGCTTTGCACGACCGATTGGATCGCCGAGCGCACAGGGATCATAAACGCCGCTATATCGGTCTCCTGATAGTCCGTCAGCTCTTTTTTTAATGTATCGATATAGGTTGCATGCAGCTGCGTGCCAAAGTTTACTTTTGCCATGCCGTTTTGGATACAGGCGCGCACGGTATCAAAGGGTACTCCCGTGCCGCCATGCAGCACCAGCGGCGTATCGATCGCCGCATTGACCTGTTGCAGGCGTTCAATATTGATGTTCGGCTTTTCCTTATAAAAGCCGTGGGCGGTCCCTATCCCAATGGCTAGCGAATCCACATGGGTTTTTTGCGCCAGCCGTACCGCGTCCTCTACCTGCACCAAATAATCCTCGCCCTGATAGGAGCCCTCCACGTTGCGGCCCAAAATGCGGCCGATCTCCGCTTCGACGACTACGCCGTGCTTATGCGCGTATTCCACCACTTCGCAGGTTTTTTCTATGTTTTCCTCCAACGAACACATGGAAGCGTCGATCATGACCGAGTGATAGCCGCAGTCCACGGCCTGCTTACACAATTCCACCGATCTGGAGTGATCCAGATGGTTTAGGATTTGACCGCCGGTCTGTTCATAGGCCTTAGCCCCCAGCGCGCCGAGATACGGCAGCCCGATCGTTTCCGCCACCCGCATGTTGGTCGCGGTGTAAACGACCGCACGCTCCTCTATCGCGGCCTGTACGATGGCTTCATATTCCCATATATCCGAATAATTAAAGGCAGGCGTTGCATAGCCTTGCCGGTCTGCATGCTCCAAAACGTGATTTTTATACCGGTTCATCCTATCGTTCTCCTTTCACAGGCCGCGGCCTCCTTAGAAAATGCCGCGGCCCAGTCTTGCTTCCACAACGCGTTTGACCGCGATCAGGTACGCGCCCATGCGCAGTGTTTTTCCGTTTGCTTCCGCGCTTTCCCATACCTCGTCGAAAGCCACATCCATGATATTGCGCAGCTCGGTATTGACCTGTTCCTCGGTCCAGCAAAGCTCCTGAATGTTTTGAACCCATTCAAAGTACGAGACCACAACGCCGCCCGCGTTCGCCAGAATGTCGGGCACCAGTCTAATCTCGCGCTTTTCCAGTATCTCATCGGCTTCCAGCGTCGTCGGGCCGTTCGCCGCTTCCAGAACGACCTCCGCGCGGATCTGATCGGCATTGTCCCCATTGATCTGGTTTTCAAGCGCCGCGGGCACCAGCATCGTAACGTCCAGCGTCAGCAGTTCGGCATTGGTCAAATGAATCAGCGAATCGGTGCGGTAATCGCAAAGCAAGGCGTTGCGCGTTTGGGAGAGATACGCAAGAATCTCCGGGATATCCAGCCCGTCGGGGTCATATACGCCGCCTGATACATCGCTTACCGCCACGACCTTCATGCCAATCTCGTGCAACAGCCGCGCCGTTACCGAACCGACATTGCCCATCCCCTGCACGGCGACCGTTGTGCCCGCGACCTGCCGGTTCATCTTCTTTAGAATATTTTGGGCTGTTATCATAACGCCCCGGCCGGTCGCTTCGCCGCGGCCCTTGATGCCGCCAAGCCCCAGCGGCTTGCCTGTGACAACGCTCAGCACCGTGTGCCCCTTGAGCATGCCGTAGGTATCCATCATCCATGCCATGACACGGGCGTTGGTGCCGACATCAGGCGCGGGGATATCCTGTTCCGGCCCAATCAGCGGCGCAATGGCGGCCGTGTATTTGCTGGTAAGGCTGTGCAGTTCGCGTTCCGATAGCGTGCGGGGGTCGCAGATGATGCCGCCCTTGCCGCCGCCGTATGGGATATTGACCACCGCGCACTTAAAGGTCATCCATGCGGCAAGCGCCTTCACTTCATCATGACTGACAGCGGGGTGAAACCGGACGCCGCCCTTCGCGGGGCCGCGCGTTGTCGAATGCTGCACGCGGAACCCCTCGAACACCTGAATGCCGCCGTTGTCCATGGCCACGGGAATCGAAACCTTGAGTTCGCGTTCCGGATATTTGAGCGTGGAATATTCATCTTCCTTGTAGCCCAATATCGCGGCCGCGTTTTCCACCACCCTTAACACATTGTCGTACGGATTATACGTTGCGTTCACACGACCCATCCCTTTCTTGTTCCTTGTTTTCATTACATATCGTATGTCTTATTATATGTTTAATTAGACAAATGTCAACCCCTTTCTTCTGTTTTCTTCATAAATTTTATATATAGATGAAACGTTTTGTCATGATTTCCTTTATTATGAAACCGATATACAGTTTAAGGAAGTTTTCAAGTTCTCGTCTTTTTATCGCAATTCTTTGCATTCAGGAATTGACAGCCGGAAACCAAATGTAGTATTATACTTATAATAAGTCTTTTAGTCGTTAGCGTATGCAGCACCAGACCGAAAAGAGGGAAAGCCATGCAAACGATCTTGGGCATCGATACAGGCGGCACCTATACCGACAGCGTGATCATCACGACCGGCACCCAAGCGGTTCTGCACAAAGCCAAGATCTTAACCACGCCGCAAAACCTACGGGACTGTATCGCGCGGTCGTTTGAACAGATCCCTCCCCCTTTGCGCGAACAGCTTTCAGCGGTTTATCTCTCCACCACGCTTGCAACCAATGCGATCGCCCTCCGGCGCGGCGCGGAAGCGGGGCTTATTCTGATTGGCGCCAAACCGGAGGGCAGACTTCCCACCTCGTTGTTCCGCGTCATGCGGGGGCGTCATGATATCAAGGGGCGCGTCATTCAAAACCTCGACCCAACGGAGGTGGAACAGACGGTGGATTTCTTCCGCGGTAAAGCGGCCGCCATCGCCATATCGGGCTATGCCAGCATTCGTAATCCGGCGCATGAAGCCTATGTACGAAATGTAGTGGAGGAAAGGCTGCATATTCCGGTCGTTTGCGCGCACGAGCTGTCTAGCGCTCTCGGTTTTTACGAGCGTACCGTCACCGCGGTTTTAAACGCAAGACTTATTCCCGCCGTCCATGATCTGATTCGATCCGTTAAAGCCGAAATGGCGCGGTTTGACCTGTCCATTCCGCTGATGATCGTCAAGGGCAACGGCTGCCTGATGCATGAAGCCTACGCCCGGCTTCGGCCCATCGAAACACTGCTCTCCGGCCCTGCGGCAAGCGCCAACGGCGGGCGGTATCTCGCGAAAGCGCGGGACTGTATCGTGCTCGACATGGGCGGAACGACAACCGACCTTGTCAATGTTACAAACGGCGATTTACAAATCCAAAGCGAGGGCGCTAGGATAGCCGGTTGGTCCACCCGCGTCAAAGCGGCCGAGGTATTCACCGTTGGACTTGGCGGCGACAGCCGCATCCACGCGTCCGCAACCGGCGAAATCCGGATCGGCCCGGAAAAGGTGATCCCGTTCTGCCGGGCAGGCACGCAGTATCCCTGTTTGCTGCAAGAAATCGACGAAATTTATCGCAGCCAAGCATACGATCGTTTTTCCTATCACGATTACGAAGCCTTTGTCTCGGTCGACCCGGACAACGCCTGCTTTGCAGAGCACGCCAAGCCAATTGGGGCCGCGCTGACGCAGGGGCCGCATACGTTCGCCTTTTTAGCGGAAGCCATTCGGCTGCCGAATCTGCATGCGATCATCGAGGAGCTTGTGCGTCAAGGCAGGCTGCTCCGCATCGCCCTCACGCCGACCGATGTTTTGCATGTGACAGGCGAGTATTGTCCTTGGGACCGGCGTTTACCCGCACAGTGTCTTGCCATGTTTTCCGCCCGCTGTAAAACGGATACGCCGCGTATGATTTCTTTGATCCAACAAACGATGGGGAATGCCATTGACCGCGCGCTCTTTCAAGCCGCGCTCTATTTTGACCGCCCCGATCTCGACTTTACGCAAAACGACGCGGTGGAATATTTCTTAGCGCAGCTGAACGCAAAGGATACGGCAAGCAATTTGGTTGGCGCCTACCGCTTACAAAAACAGGTGGTGGCGATCGGCGCGCCCGCCGTGAGCTGGATGCGGCAGGCGGGCCGGAAATTGCAGCTGACCGTCGTTGTTCCCCCGCATGCCGATATCGCCAACGCGATCGGCGCAGCCGTTGCCAGCCGGCGGCAGCAGCTTGATATTTTGATCCGCCGGGAATCTGTTACCGCTCAATTCATCGTTTATTCTCCGCAAAGCCGCACCGCACACGGCACCCTTGCCGCCGCCACCGCACACGCGATACGATCCGGCACTGCATTTATGCGGCGGCTTACCCAAAACCCGCGGTTAAAGCCGGACTATAAGATCGAGGATCTGGAAATCGCGGAGACCGGCAGGGAATCCCCCATTTTTATCGAACGCATGATCCGGTTTTGCGCCGCGCAATAATTTTAAGCCGTAAAGAGCTATATATGATCGCCATATCCACCCAAACTGTGTTATACTAATAATATGTCTTACAATAATAAACATAAGGATGAGATGTTTCTGTGAGCTCAACAATGGAATTAAAACAACTGAATATGGAATGCATTCGCAAAGCGATCCAAGCCGAAGGTTCGTGCACCAAGGCCAGCCTTTCCCGCCTCACCGGTCTAAGCCTTGCCACCTGCAACAATTTCTTAAACGAAATGCAGGAAAGCGGCGAGCTGGTGATCGAGCAAATCGAATCCTGGGCGGCCGCCCTGCATGCCAGTACGTTTATAATAAGGATTACCGGCACGTGCTCTGCGTGTACCTTAAGGTGGTGGACGATGTGCGCAATGTCGTTTACGCCATTGCCAACGCGACGGGCGAGATCATTGAACAGGATATTTTGCATCCCGACTGGATCGACTTTCCTTACCTGTTGCAGTTTTTACGGGAAACCATGGAGCGCGATCCGCTAATCGACGTGATCGGCATCAGTGTGCCGGGCAATGTGTATCAGGGTGTGATTGAGCGCTGCGATATTTCTTCCCTGCTGGGGATCAATATGCAGGCGGACGTGACCGAGGCGCTGGGCGTCAAGGTGATTGTGGAAAACGATATGAACTTTGTGGCTTATGGCTATTATTGCGAGAATAACCAGATCAACCACAGCCTTGTCGCCATCGATTTTCCCTTGAGCGATCCGGTAGGCGCCGGAATCGTCATAGGCGGAAAAATCTATAACGGCTATAGCCGTTTTGCGGGCGAGCTTTCCTATGCGCTGGCAGAAAGCGGCGTGGATCGCGCGCAACAACCCGCTTCCCTTCTGGAAAAATCAGTATTTTTGAATCTTGTTGCCAAATCCATTTTAATGGTCACCTGTGTTTTAAACCCCAACTGCATCGTTTTGACCTGCGAATGCATTGCGGAGCAGGATCTAAAAGAGGTATTGACTTATTGCGAGCAATTCGTCGGGCCATATCACATTCCCAATGTGGTATTGCGGCATGACTTTTATCAGCTTTGTATCAACGGGATCGCCCGCGCGACTTTGAACAGTGTGCAATATCAGTTTCAGTTAAATGTCTGATACTTCAAAGGAGGACATAAAAAATGAAAATTGTCGTCATCACCGGCAGTCCGCACCGGAACGGCACCACCTTTTTGCTGACAGATGAATGGATCAAGGGCGCTGAGAGCCAAGGCCATGAAATCATTCGGTTCGATGCAGGGCTTCACCCGGTCCATCCCTGCACCGGGTGCGATCATTGCCGCTCACACGAGGGCAAGTGCGTGTTTGACGACCTGATGACTCAGATCCTACCCGCGCTTCTGTCCGCCGATCTGGTTTTGTTATCGACGCCGCTGTATTATTTCGGCTTTTCGGCGCAGATCAAGGCTGTCCTCGATCGGTTTTATGCCGTTAACGAAGAAGTGATCGCAAAACCGCTCAAGGCCATGCTGTTAGCTGCCGGCGGCGATTCCGACGATTGGGCGATGGGCGCGCTGGAGCATCACTATGAGACCGTTTGCCGCTATCTGCACTGGCAGGATACCGGCAGGCTCTTGGCGCTTGGCCTAAACACGCGCGAAGACGCGGAGGCATCGTCATATCCCCGGCAGGCGCGGCTGCTGGGCGCATCGATCCATTAGCCAACAAAAACAAAGGGCGTGTTGCAAAACACGCCCTTTGTTTTTGTTGATTTTTTTTGAAAATTCTATTATCTTCACAAAATTCGCTCCTATTTCTTGTTTACTTCAACCTTTACTTTTTATTGACGAAAGTTATTGTATGTCTTATAATAAGATTAATCATCAAAGGTGCTTTAGAAAACTTTAAAGGAGCGAAAATTATGGATCGCATGCAAGAGATTTATCAGCAAGCACAGCAATACTATATTGGCGGCGCTTCAGCCGGTCAGCGATATAACGCTGTACTCAAGCAGCCGCTGTATATCGACCATGCGGATGGCAGTCACATCTGGGATGTCAACGGCAAGGAATACATCGATTACCACTGCTGTGCCGGGGCTTCGCTGTTTGGTCACAACCACCCGCGCCTTCGCAAAGCCATCGGTGACGCGATGGAAAAAGGCTTTTTTATGAATTTTGATACCGCCTATCATGTGGAGCTTGGCAGGCTGCTGCAACAGGTTTTCCCCAGCTGTGAAAAAATCCGGCTGGCCAATACCGGATCAGAAGCTACGCAGGCCGCCCTTCGCGTTGCACGCAGCTTTACCGGCCGCGAAAAGGTCGTCCGTTTTGAAGGACATTTTCATGGAATGTATGAAAATATCTGGTTCAACCATAACGATGTGCACGCTGCCGATGCGTACGGCGAGGTGGAGACCGTTCCTGATTCCGCCGGTTTCCCGTCAAACGCCAAGGATAATGTCGTTACCGTGGTATTCAACGATATCGCTGCGATGGAGCATATCGCCCAAAAGTATAAAGGCGAGATCGCCGCGGTCATTCTGGAACCCTTGTGCTATAATTGCGGCTGCTATGAATCGCGTAAAAACTTTCTAGAGCAGCTTCGCGCGCTTTGCACGCGTGAAAACATCGTTCTGATCTTTGACGAGGTGATCTGCGGCCTGCGTATGCGGCCGGGCAGCGCGCAACTCCATTATGGCGTTTTACCGGATATGACCTGCATGGCCAAGGCGATCGGCGGCGGTCTTCCCATCTCTGCCTTCGGCGGCCGCGCGGATATAATGAGCGTGCTCAATCCAATCGGCAACACCACTGTGAGCGGCACCTATACCGGCGCGCTCATTCCTGTTATCGCTTCGATCGAATGCCTGAAAATGGCGTTGGAGCCCGGCTTCTACGATCAGATCGAAATGATCGGCAACCGGTTGTACAGCGGCATCAGCAGCCTGTTTGCGCAGCACGGCAAGAAAGGCCATTGCCGTGGCGTGGGTGCGCGTTTTGGTATTTACTTTGGCGTGGAAGATCCAGAGGATGATTTCGACTTTCGCAAGGTAGCCGCCGCGCAGGATCGCGCGATGTATAAAAAGTTTGTAACCGAGTGTCTGCCGCGCGGCCTTTGGTTCCACGATACGGCAGGCAAGGTATCTCCCGCGCATTACGGTATCACCAGCGCGCATACCGTGCAGGATATCGATGAAACGCTCAATAAAATGGACGATATCTTTGCGCGCCTGTAAATTTTCGCTTCTCTCACTTCTTTTCTTTCTCTCTGCAAATGCTGCGCGGCCAAAAGCCGCGCAGCATTTGTATTGAGACGCAAAAAAACTTCGATTTATTTTAGATTCGCTTGTTGACACATCTTCTATTAAGAGTTATAATAAGTTAACAAGCAAGAGGTCGGGCAATATAACGCACCTTCCTCAATAACACAAAACATGGGAGGAACAAACATGAAGATGCAAAATGTTATCGACGAATCCACCGGCAAGCTTGTGGGCTCTGTCCCACGCTATACTGGCGAGGAAATCGCAGAAATGGTTGACATCGCGTTCGACGCACAGCCGCGTTGGGAAAACTCTCCCCTCTTTGAGCGTGGTCAGATTCTGTACAAGCTATGCGATAAGATCGATGAAAACATTGATGAAATCGCCAACTACATGGCATGCGAAATGGGCAAGCCCATTATGCAGGCCCGCGCCGAGGTCACTTATGCCGCCGAGATCGGACGGAACAATATCGAATACGGCAAGCACATGTTCGGCCGGGTATTGTGCGACAGCTCGGAGGGCCACGAAAACGATGTTGTCATGGTGCGACACGAAGCGTTGGGCGTAATCGCAGCGGTCATTCCTTTCAACTATCCGGTCGAACTGACGATCCAGAAGATTGTTCCCGCACTGCTGATGGGCAACGCTGTCATTGTAAAAGCGTCTACCACCGCCCCGTGCAGCGTCAAGAAGCTGATTGATTTGGCGCATGAGGTCGGCGTTCCTAAGGATGTACTGCACTACGTGACCGCGAGCCGTGAGGACTGCACCAAAAATCTGCTGACCAACAAAAAAGTCGCCTGCTTGGCGCTCACCGGCAGCAACGACGCCGGCACGGAAATCATGCACGACGCCGCCCCCACTATCAAAAAGGTCGTGCTTGAATTGGGCGGCAATGATCCGCTGATTATCCGCGAGGACGTCGCGGGGGATTCCGAGCAGATGCTCAAGGCGATTGAGTGTTTGGGCTGGGGCCGCATTTTGGAAAATAACGGTCAGGTATGCGCCTCGCCCAAGCGCACGCTGGTACATAAAAAAGCGCATGACGCTTTCGTGGAATGCCTGCTGACCTTTGTCAAAAGCCTTAAGCGTGGTCACGCGACCGACCCCGAAGCGCAGCTCACCCGTCTCGTATCCTCTACCGCGGCCGAGCGTGTGGCGGCGCAGATCCAGCACACCATCGATCAGGGCGCAACGCTGCTGTACGGCGGCACGCACGACGGCGCGGCGATGGATGTGACCATTTTGGACAACGTCACCAAGGATATGGACATTGCAAAGGACATGGAGGTGTTTGGCCCGGTCGTTCCGATCATCACCTTTGAAACCGATGAAGAGGCAGTCGCGATTGCCAACCAGAGCAAGTATGGCTTAAGCTCCTGCGTCATCACGCAGGATATGCACAAGGCATTTTATTATGCGGAAGCCATTGAATCCTCCGCCGTGTGGGTCAACGGTTCGAGCGCGCTGCGCCACAACGATCAGCCGTTCGGCGGCTGCAAGGGCACCGGCATTGGCAACGAGGGCGCGGGATATTCGTGCGAGGAGTTTACCCGCCGGAAAACGATCGGCTTCCGCAACGTATCCCCGAAGCAGCATCTGTTCCAGCATCAGGACGGCACCGGCGCAGTACTTGCCGATGTGCGTAAAATTGTTGAAAAGGTAGTCAAGTAATTCATTTTCCCGCCTAACCAAACAGAGTTGATGCTTGATACCGCTTTCCCCCAATAACATAACAGGAGCGAGGCCGCCAGCCTCGCTCCTGTTATATTATTGGGGGAAATTCCGCTTAGATGCTGCGGATCAATCCGCCTTCCGCGCGGATCGTGGCGCCGTTCGTCGCGGCGGCTACCTCCGAACAGTAGTAAACGATGGTGGAGGCGACTTCCTCCACTGTTGTGATGCGCTGTAAAAGCTGTGTGGGTTCGTAATTGACAAAATACTCCCGTATGGCCTGATCGAGCGCCTTGCCTTCGCGCCTAGCGCGGTCGGTTTGATAGGCCGCGGTGTTTTCCGTCCAAGTAAGGCCGGGCAGCAGCGAATTGACCGCGACCTTCGTTCCCTTCGTCAGCTCGGCCAAGGCGCGGGCCAGACCGATCACGGCGGTTTTGGAAACACTGTAATGAACCATATCGGTAAGCGGCTTTACACCGCATTCACTGGCTACCAGAACCATGCGGCCACAGTTGCGCCGCAGCATTTGCGGCAGGAAGTGACGGCACATGCGGATCTGCGAATACAGGTTGGTGTTCATCATCCATTCCCACTCGCTGTCGCTGATCTCCGCGAACGGCGTGCCCTTATATGCGCCCATATTGCCCACGAAAACGTCCAGCTCGCCCAGCGCGTCTACAGCGTCGATTACCGCTTGCGCGCCCTCCGGAGTCGATAGATCGCCGCACGCCATATGGCATACGCCGTACGCGGACAGCTCCCCCGCCGCCTCTTGCAAAGGTTCGAGCCGCCTGCCGTTAATAACGACGATCGCCCCTTCTTGCAGCAGCAGCTTTGCCACGCCTTTTCCTATGCCTGCCGTAGAACCGGTGACCAGTGCCAGTTTTCCTTTCAGCTTCAAATCCATTTACGACGCCTCCTTAAGGTATTCACCCGAAACAATATAACTCCGAATTTATTTTATGTATACAATTTATCACCATTAAATCATAACAGTCAATCATAATCGTTTGATTCGTGAAAAGACTGTATCTATTTACAAATTCTTGTCCATGAAATTGTACAATTATACAATACAGGCTATACAAAAACCGTTTTCAATTCGTTATTTAAATATTTTTTTATTTACACAATAACGCTTTTAAATACATAAATAAAAATTGTATACTTTCTTTTGTTCTGCTTTTGTGTTATACTGATTGCATCGACAGAATATCTTTTCAAAATTATAAGAGTCAGGAGATGTGTTCGTGTCAAAAAGCAGTGTTGGATTGAGCGAACCGGCGTATAAAAGCATTTTGCATCAAATTATGACCAAGCAGCTCATGCCAGGGGAGAAAATTCCCGAAACGAAGATCGCACAGGAATTTCATATCAGCCGTACCCCGGTACGCGACGCGATCCGTCAGCTCAGCAATGACGGCCTCGTAGAGATCTTTCCCAATCGCTTTGCGCAGGTCAAAGAATTTTCCAAGGATGAGATCACCGAGATCGGCACACTCCGCGTTTCGCTTGACGTAATGGCGGTCAAGCTGGCCGGGCTGTTCGGCAGCCGCGCGGATTTTTTGCAGCTGAACGAATTGGCGGAAGCCTGCTCCGCCGCCTATGAAGCGGGGGACGGCGAATCACGCCGCAAGCTGGATTGTGACTTCCATGTCAAACTGGCGGAGATCGCCGGCAATGCGTTGCTGCTTAAATTCCAGCGCGAGCTATGCATGAAGGTGGAATACATCATGCTGCACTACCCCATCACGGTAGAGAATGAGTGCAGCCACCTGCGCCAGCATCACGAACTGGCGGAAGCGCTCATGGAGCATGATGAGACACGCGCCGTAGAACTGATCATTTCCCACCTATCCTCCTTCTATGGCTTAAAAGACAAATTCCCGGAAGGCTTTTTCCACATGGTTCTCTAAACAATTCGACAGTCTGAGCCGCCGCTCCGTTTTGGAGCGGCGGCTTTTTGCTGTCTTTATGGGTGCGGGAATTGGGCGCCCAATTGGAAAAAGTGTTCCGGCACCTTAGAGGAAAGATCATAAAACGAAAAAAGATGCTCGTTGATGATCCGAAGCGCGCCGTCCTCATCGTGCGCCGCCAGCGCGTCCACAATTTGGAAATGCTGGCGAATGTGCCGCTGCTTATTGACGACGATGTTGGGCTGCTGCAGCAAAACAAAATTCACCCGCAGGTAAAGCTCTGTTTGGAATTGCAGCAACAGCCGATTGCCGCTGATCCGCGCAAGCGCCAAATGAAAATCGCAATCCGCGGTGCGGCGCAGAGCGTCGTTGTTTGTCAGCATCCCCTGTTCACAGGTCTCCGCGATGCCGCGCAGCTCCATAAATTCGGACTGGTTGCCGTAAAGCATCGCCAGTTTGATTGCCATGCTGTCGAGCGAAATGCGCAGCATGCCGATGTCGCGTATGGTGTCCGGGGTATACTTGGCTACCTGTGCAAAGCGGTGCGGCTGCAAATCAATCAGGCCGTCGCTCGCAAGGCGTCGCATGGCATCCCGCACAGGCGTGCGGCTGATGCCGAACACCGCGGCCACTTTGGTTTCCGGGATACGCTCCCCCGGTTTGTACTGTCCCGACATGATCTGCTCCAGCAGGTAATCATAAACGGGTCCACTTAGACAAGTTTTCGTTTTCGGCATGAACAACACGCTCCTTTTGTTGTGATGGTTATCCAAAGGGCGGCCTGTCCATACGTCAGGCCGCCCTTTGGAGTGTGAGAGAAGAAAAGTGGATGATGAGCGAGGGGGTCGTGTACCTCTTGCTTTCCGATCAAAACAGAGTACACTTCCACTAGAATATAACATCGCAAATATACATTGTCAACAATTATTGCTTATAAATTTTATTATAATTATTGTATACAATTATGTTGACAGGTCGACAACGCAATGTTATGCTTGACTCAAGCCAACAAAAGGAGAGGAACAAAAGTCATGTACACGTTTTCATTACCGCCCTGTTTAAAGGGTTATGACACGTTTGCCGCCTTTGCAGCGACCGAGCAGCTTGAAAAAAACGATCTAATCATTACCAATGAGTTTATTTTCGATCCGTTCGTCAAGCCCTGCAACGTTCCGTGCAAAGCGTTGTTTCAAGAGAAATACGGTGCGGGCGAACCGAACGATCAGATGATCGACGCGATCCGCGCGGACATTCCCGCGAATACAAAGCGCATCATCGCGATTGGCGGCGGCACCGTTATCGATATTGCCAAGGTGCTCACCTTCACCGGCGATTGGACGACGGAGGATATCTTTATGGGGCGCGTGATCCCGCAGAAAGCGCGCCGCCTGACGGTCATCCCCACCACCTGCGGCACCGGCAGCGAGGTCACCAACGTGACGATCTGCGAACTGAAGAACCTTTCCACCAAAAAAGGCCTTGCGCTCGATACGATGTACGCGGACGAGGCGGTGTTGATCCCGGAGATGGTGCGCACGCTGCCCTACCGCTTTTTCGCGACCAGCTCGATCGACGCGCTGATCCACGCGGTGGAATCCTACCTTTCGCCAAAAGCCATCGCGCACAGCGAAGCGTTTTCCGAAAAAGCAATTGAAAAGATCATTGCCGGCTACCGCTATATCGCGCGAAACGGCGGCGAGTCTTGGAAGGATAAGGCGGAGGATTTTCTCACCGCCTCCAACTTTGCCGGAATTGCTTTTGGCTACGCGGGCTGCGCGGCCGTGCACGCGCTGAGCTATCCGCTCGGCGGCAGGTACCATATCCCCCATGGCGAAGCCAACCAGCTGATGTTTGCCGAGGTCATGCGCGCTTACCGCGTAAAACACCCCGCCGGCAAGCTAACGCAGTTGGAAACGCTGTTCGGGCGCGAGCTGGGCGTAAAACCCGAGGAGGCGCTGGACCGGCTATACGAACTGATGGATACCATTCTGCCGCGCAAGCCGCTGCGGGAATACGGCATGACGCCCGAGGAGTTCCCGCAGTTTGCCGACAGCGTGATCGAGGGCCAGCAGCGTTTGCTGCGCAATAACTACACCGCGCTGACGCGCGAGGACATGATCGCGATCTATAACGCCTGCTGCTGAACGCGGCAAAAGGAGGATAAACGATGAATGAAACGGTAACGCAACAAATTTTCGCGGCGAAAATCCGCATGACGACGCTGCGCGGTCTGCGCAAGATCGGCGCGGGCCATATCGGCGGAGCAATGTCGATGGCCGACCTGATGGCCGTGCTGTACAGCGGCGTCATGCGTGTCGATCCGCAAGAACCAAACTGGGAGGACCGCGACTGGCTGGTGGTTTCCAAAGGGCACTGCGGGCCCGCGGTTTACGCGACGCTCGCGCTGCGCGGCTACTTCCCGGAGGACGAAATCGAAACGATCAACCAACCGGGCACGCGGCTGCCCAGCCACTGCGACCGCAACCTGACCCCCGGCGTCGATATGTCCACCGGCTCTCTTGGGCAGGGCATGAGTACGGCGCTGGGCGTGGCGTGGGGCAACCGCTATCAAGGGCTGGGCAGCTACACCTATCTGGTGTTGGGCGACGGCGAATGCGAGGAAGGCCAGATCTGGGAAGGCGCGCTGAACGCCCACCAGCAAAAGCTGGACCATTTGATCGCCTTTGTCGACTGTAACCAAAAACAGCTGGACGGTTACACAAAGGATGTATGCGATCTGGGCGACCTTAGGGGGAAATTTGAAGCCTTCGGCTGGGACGCGCAGACGGTGGACGGCCACGACCACGCCGCGATTACGGCGGCGATCGAACGCGCCAAGCAGGTTTCCGGCAAGCCGCACATGATCGTGCTGCAAACGGAAAAGGGCAAGGGCTGCACCTTCGCGGAGGGCGTTCTCTACAACCATCACATAAAATTTACGCAGGCGCAGTATCAGCAGGCCATCGAGGCGCTGGAGCAGCAGATCAAGGCGCTTGGCCAAGCGGAGGTGTAAACATGGTCAAATTAGAAGCGGCGCTTCAGGAGGAAGCGCGCGAAATGCGCGCGGTCTTTGCCGAAGTAATGGAGGAACTGTCCCAAAAGGACAAGCGCGTCGTCTATCTGGACGCGGATATCATCAACAGCATCGGTATGACGGATTTTTGGAAGGCACACCCCGATCGCACGGTCAACTGCGGCATACAGGAAGCCAACATGATCGGTATGGCGGCGGGCATGTCGGCCACGGGGCTGATCCCATTCGCGCATACCTTCGGCACCTTCGCCACGCGCCGCGTGATGGATCAGGTGTTTCTCTCGGCGGCGTACGCCAAGCTGAACGTGCGCATCATCGGTTCGGACCCCGGCGTGACCGCCGCGCTCAACGGCGGCACGCACATGCCGTTCGAGGATATGGGCATGATGCGCTGCATCCCGGGCGTCACGATCCTAGAACCGACCGATTCCGTGATGCTGGCTGATCTGATGCGCCAAACCAAGGACCGATACGGCGTGTTTTACATACGGCTGTCCCGCAAGAAGGCGGAAAAGATCTATGAGGACGGGTCAACGTTCGAGATCGGCAAAGCGGTAAAGCTGCGCGACGGCAACGATGTGATGCTCTTTGCCACCGGCATCGCGGTAGCGGACGCGCTGCGCGCTTCCGACCTGCTGGCCAAGGAAAAGATCAGCGCGGGCGTTTCCAATATGTTCACGATCAAGCCGATCGATGAGCAGGCGGTCATCGAGGCGGCAAAGTTCTCCGGCGCGATCGTCACGGCCGAAAACCACAACGTGATAAACGGTCTGGGTTCGGCGGTGTCCGAGGTATTAACCGGTCACCATTGCTGTCCGCTGGAACGCGTGGGCGTGCAGGATCGTTTCGGCGAGGTCGGCGACGTGGCTTACCTAAAGAAAACGCTGCACCTTACGGCGGAGGATATCGCGGAAGCCGCGAAACGCGCGATTGCAAGAAAGGGTTGATACTATGAAAGCAGCGGTCATCTCCGCCAAGGACAGCATCCATTTGCAGCAGGCGCCTATCCCCGAGATCGGCGACGGCGAAGCGCTCATTCGCCTTCGCTATTGCGGTATTTGCGGCAGCGATCTGCACGTGCTGCATGGGCAGCATCCAACGGCCAGATTTCCGGTCGTGCCGGGCCACGAATTCGTCGGCGAGCTGATCGAAGCCCGGGGCATGGGCGCGGAACAGTTTGCGCCGGGCGATATGGTGGTGGCGCAGCCCTTTTTTTCCTGCGGCAACTGCGAACCGTGCGCGCAAGGGCATGACAACGTATGCCGCGATCTTCACTTTATGGGCGCGCACTGCGACGGCGCGTTTGCCGAGTACGTCAAGGTGCTGACGCGCAAAATGTACAAGATCCCGAAGGAGCTCAATCTTCGTTTGGCCGCGCTGGCCGAGCCGGTCGCCGTTGCGGTGCACGATGTACGGCGCAGCGGGCTGCAAGTGGGACAAACCGCGCTGATCATCGGCGGCGGGCCGATCGGCATGCTGATCGCCATGGTCGCGCGGGCTTCGGGCGCGCGGCGGGTCGTGATATCCGAGATCAACGCCTTCCGCCGCGGCTTCGCCGAGCGTCACGGCTTTGATACCCTGAACCCGTTGGACGCGGACTTTGCCGCGCAGATCGGCGCTTTGACCGAGGGCAAGGGCTTTGACGTGAGCTTTGAGGTCTCCGGCAGCAGGCCGGGCATTGCCGCCGCCGTGGAGCATACGACGATCGGCGGCATGATTATGGTGGTCGGCATGACGAAGGAGCCCTACCCTGTCGATCTGTCCGCCATGTTCTCCAAGGAGCTGCGCATGCAGGGTGTGCGTATTCACGCGCAATACAATTTTATCGGCGCGGTGGAACTGCTGAAAAGCGGCGAGCTGAACGAGGCGTTTGCTTCGCTGATCAGCAAGGTATATCCGCTCGATCAGGTGGAGGAGGCGTTTGCCTTTGCGGATGTGCCCGGCGATTATTTTAAAGTTCTGGTAGAAATGCAATAAATAAAAAGGAGGAGCTACGCAACATGATGACAAAAGAGCAATACGTGGAATCCCTGCGGGGGCTGCACCTGAACCTGTACCGCTTTGGCGAAAGGGTGGAAAATGTGGTGGACGACGAGGTCGTCCGGCCCTCGCTCAATTCTTTTGCCGCGACCTACGAGCTGGCCGAGGACCCGCAGTACGAGGACCTGATGACCGCCGTTTCCAGCTTAACCGGCAAAAAGATCAACCGGTTTACCCACCTGCACCAGTCTGCCGACGATTTGATCAAAAAGGTCAAGATGCAGCGCCTTTTGGGGCAAAAGACGGCGGCCTGCTTCCAGCGCTGCGTCGGTCTGGACGCGGCCAACGCCGTGTTCTCCACCACCTTTGAAACCGACGAGGCCCACGGCACAAGCTATCACGAAAACTTCAAACAGTTCTGGACCGAGGTGCAGGAAAACGACTGGGGCGTGGACGGCGCGATGACCGACGTGAAGGGCGACCGCTCGCTCTCGCCTTCCAAACAGGCCGATCCTGATCTGTTCCTGCACGTGGTCGAACGCACGGCGGACGGTGTATATGTCACAGGCGCCAAGGCGCACCAGACCGGCTACTTAAATTCGCACTACGTGCTCGTCATGCCGACCATCGCCATGCGCGAGGGCGACGAGGACTACGCGATCTCCTTCGCCTGCCCGACCGACGCGGACGGCATCACGCTCATTCTCGGCCGGCAATCCTGCGACACGCGCAAGACTGAGGAGTATAACGATATCGACGTGGGCAACAAGGTGTACGGCGGCCACGAGGTGCTGGTCATTTTTGACCGCGTGTTCATCCCGAACGATATGATCTTTTTAAACGGCGAAGTGGACTTCGCGGGCATGATGGTGGAGCGTTTCGCGGGCTACCACCGCCAAAGCTACGGCGGCTGCAAGGTCGGCGTGGGCGACGTGCTGATCGGGGCGACCGCGCTCGCGGGCGACATGGCGGGTTCCGCCAAGGCCAGCCACGTCAAGGATAAGCTGATCGAGATGACACATCTGAACGAAACGCTGTACTGTTGCGGGATCGCGTGCTCGTCGCAGGGCACCAAGACCAAGGCGGGCAACTACCTGATCGACCTGCTGCTGGCCAATGTGTGCAAGCAGAACGTGACCCGCTTCCCGTACGAGATCGCCAGACTTGCGCAGGACCTCGCGGGCGGCGTCATGGTGACCCAGCCCTCCGAGGCGGACTACCGCAACCCCGCGACGCATGATTACATCGAGAAGTACTTAAAGGGCGTGGCGAGCGTTCCGACCGAGGACCGCATGCGCGTGCTGCGCCTGATCGAAAACATGACCATGGGCACGGCCGCTGTCGGTTATCTGCCCGAATCCATGCACGGCGCGGGCTCGCCGCAGGCCCAGCGCATCATGATCGCAAGACAGTCCAACCTCGAAATGAAAAAGCAGCTGGCAAGAGCCATTGCGCGGATCGAATGAGGGAGAGCACATGAGCTGGAAACCGTATTATGAAAAGCATAAAATGCCGGCCGCGCAGGCCGTTAAGCTGATACAGTCCGGCCAGATCGTTTCCATTGGCCACGCGGTTGGCGAACCGACCGCGCTGGTCGACGCGCTGGTCGCGGACGCGGACCGCCTGAACAACGTCGAGCTGCTGCACATGGTGCTGATGGGCAAGGGAGAATATCTGTCCGAACGAATGGCCGGGCATTTCCGACACAACTCGCTGTTTGTCGGCGGCGCGGCGCGCAAGGCCGTGGAGCTGGGGCGCGCGGACTTTACGCCCTGCTATTTTCACTGCGTGCCCGAACTGCTGCGCTCCACGCTCAAACCGGATGTGGCCATGATCATGGTCAGCCCGCCGGATGAGGAAGGAAATTGCTCGCTGGGCGTTTCGGTCGATTACACGCTGGCGGGCGCGCTGGCGGCGGGCACGGTGATCGCACAGGTGAACCGGCATATGCCGCGCTGCCACGGCGACTGCTTTCTGCATGTGACCGATCTGACCGCCATCGTCGAACAGGATCAGCCGCTGATCGAGTTGCAGCCCGCCCAGATCGGCGAGACCGAGCAGGCCATCGGCCGGTATTGCGCGTCGCTCATCCGCGACGGCGACTGCCTACAGCTCGGCATCGGCGCGCTGCCGGACGCGGTGCTGAACTGCCTTGGCGACAAAAACGATTTGGGGCTGCACACGGAAATGTTCTCCGACGGCGCGATCGACCTGATCCGCGCGGGCAACATCAACGGGCGGCGGAAAAACCTGCACCCCGGCAAGCATGTGGCGACCTTTCTGATGGGCACCAGACGGCTTTACGACTTTGTTGACGACAACCCGAGCGTGTACATGGCCCCGGTGGACTATGTGAACGATCCGCTGATCATCGGCCAGAACAACGATCTGGTATCGATCAATTCCTGCGTACAGATCGATCTGTCCGGACAAGTCTGCTCGGAATCGGTCGGTCTGCGACAGATCAGCGCCGTGGGCGGGCAGGTCGATTTTATCCGGGGCGCGGCGCTGAGCAAGGGCGGCCGGTCGATCATTGCGGTGTCCTCCACCGCCGCAGGCGGGCGGGTTTCCAAAATCGTCCCCGTGCTGGACGAGGGAGCGGCGGTGACTACCAACCGGATGGACGTGGAATACATCGTCACGGAATACGGCGTAGCCGACCTGAAGGGCAAGACGCTGCGGGAGCGCGCGGAAGCGCTGATTCAAGTCGCGCATCCCGATTTTCGCCCCATGCTGCTGCGCGCCTACGAGCAGCGGTTTCACCAAAAATGGGCGGGTTAAAGCAGAAGGGCAATCTGCATAGAACTCTGTCTTGACCTTTGTGAACACTTACAGTTGCAATTAAATCATAAAAGCATTATTATGAGTATAACAAATTAATTGTATACAATATCAAAATCAGTCGACCACGAAAAGAGGAACCTGAAACGTAACAATACAAAGGAACGAGGGTAAATTTATGGGAATCATTTTAGGCAGTTTTTTGGGCATTACCATCATCGTTATGGCAATTTCATTCTATCAATCGCGCAAAGTGGCGCAAAACACGAGCGACGGCTATTTTCTGGGCGGCAGAAGCCTGACCGGCGGCGTTATCGGCGCTTCCCTGCTGCTTTGCAACCTCAGCGCGACCAACTTTGTCGGCATGACCGGCGACGTTTACCGTATCAATATGTCCACCATCGGCTGGGAAACGCCCTGTGCGATCGCACTGGTGGTCGTCGGCATCATCCTGCTGCCTCGATACCTGCGCCGCGGCTTCGCCACCATACCGGACTTTCTGGAAGAGCGGTATGACGCGACGGTGAAAAAGTGGGTCTCGCTATTGTTCATCATCTGCTACGTTTGCAACACGCTTCCGATCTGCCTGTACGCGGGCGCGATCACGGTAAACACCATTTTTGATATCCCCGGCCTGTTCGGACTGACCTATACGCAGGGCGTTTGGGCCATGGTGCTGCTCATCGGCCTGATCGGTATTATTTACGCCCTGTTCGGCGGCCTTAAGATGGTCGCGACGGCGGATACGCTCAACGGCGTGCTGCTGGTCATCGGCGGCCTCATGGTCCCGATCTTCGGCCTGCTGATGTTGGGCAACGGCAATATCGGCGACGCCATGCACACCATTCTCAGCAACGCGCCGGAAAAGCTCAACGCGATCGGCACCGAGCACGATCTGCTGCCGTTCTCCACCCTGTTCACCGGCCTGATGCCCGTTTTGATCTATTATTGGGGCATGGATCAGGCGATCATGCAGCGCGCGCTGGCCGCGAAGAATTTGGAGGAAGGCCAGAAAGGCATCATGTTCGCGGGCTTCCTCAAGCTGCTCACCCCCATTCTTTTGATGTTCCCCGGCATTATCTGCTTCCATCTGTACGGCGCGGGCGCGATCGAAAACAGCGATCTAGCCTATGCGACGCTGGTAAACGGCGTGCTGCCTAAACCGCTGATCGGCCTGTTCATCGCCGCGATGTTCGGCGCGATCCTCAGCACGTTCAACGGCACGCTCAACAGCGTTTGCACCCTGTTCGCCATGAACCTTTATAAGGGCAAAACCGAAAACGGCAAGCCGGTCTCCGAAGCCAAGATCGTCAAGGTCGGTAAAATCTGCGGTCTGGTCGTGGGCGTCGGTTCCATGATCGTCGCGCCGCTGATCATGTACGCGCCGGACGGCCTGTATACGCAGTTTCAAAAAATTAACGGCTTGTTTAATGTGCCGATCTTTACTATTATGATAATGGGCTACTTAAATAAGAAGACCCCGGCGATCGCAGCCAAGATCTCCCTGATCGCGTTCATTGGCGTATACGGCGTGACGCAATTCTTCATGGATCTGCCGATCTTCTACCTGCACATTTCCGCCATCATGTTCGTGCTCTGCTGCATCTTCATGTTCATCATGGGTAAGGTACGGCCCACCGATAAAATCATGGAAGCAAAGCGCAACAACGTGGTCTCTATCAAGCCGTGGAAACACCGCTATGAATTCGGCACGCTCATTATGGCGGGCGCGGTGCTTACTTATATCGCCCTGTCCCCCATCGGCTTTGCCAAGGACGGCGGCGCGGACGTTATGACCGGCGTTTGGATGGTCGTAGGCGTCGCGGCGACCTTCCTTGCGGGCTACCTCTTCAAAAAGGTCATGCGCCGCTCTGACAAGCAGGTCTATGACGACGACGAAACACAGGAAAACGAGATGGCGCTGGCAGACGTTCCGTGCCCGCCCCGTGGCTAAGGAGGAAAGCATATGACACCCAGACTGGAAAAAATCAGAACGCGGCTGTTTGAACAGGAATACCACGATCCCGGCACTTGGTATTTCAAGGACACCTGCATTGTAACGGATGAAAACAGGCACGAACCGCTGGTCGTCCGCAAGGGCTTGGCCACCCGCCACATGGGCGAGCACCTGCCGGCCTATATCCGGCCGGATGAGCTGATCGTCGGCAACCCAAATATGAACAGCGTGGGCTTTGGCACGGTCCTGCCCGTATACGCGACCGAGGAGGAGCTGGCGGAGGCGAAGCAGTATAAGCTTAACGCCAATTCCGTATGGGGCCACCATCCGCCGCACTGGGAAAAGGTGCTGCATATCGGTTTCCGCGGCATTACGGACGAGATTCAGCGCATGCTGCTCGCTGAATGTTCCAAGCAAACGCCCGATGAAAAATCGGTTGCCGAATACCGCGCCATGCTGTACGCGATCGAAGGCGTGGTGCACTTTGCCGAACGCCACGCCCAGCAAGCCCTCGCGGACGCGGCGCAGGAGACCGACCCCAAGCGCCGCCGCGAGCTGATCGAAATACACCGCGTGTGCAGCCGGGTGCCTTATTTGCCCGCCGAGACCCTGCACGAGGCCGTGCAGGCCTACTGGTTTACTTACGCCATGGTCAATTCCGGCGGCGAATATGTGCCGCTGGGCCGTGTCGATCAGCACCTGTATCCGTACTACCGGCGCGATCTGGAAAACGGGCTGATCGACGACGAGCGCGCCGACGATCTGGTCGGTTCCTTCCTCGCCAAGTGCAACGAGCGCATTTGCACGGATACGAAAAACTGGGAAAACCATTACGACTTCGGCCTGTTCTCGCAAGGTGTGCCGCTTTCCTACTCGACCGGCACCGAGGAATCGGGCGGCCACGAATCCGGCGGCTACGACATCCGCGCGCTGCAATATCAGGAGAATGAGAGCATCGACAGTGACGCGAACTTCAACTTCGGTCAGTCCGGCAACGACTGGCTGATGAACATGATCATCGGCGGCGTGCGTCCGGACGGCGAGGACGGCACCAACGAGATCACGTTTAAGCTGCTCCGCCTGCGCTTTGAAATGCAGCTGCTCATGCCGACGCTGTCGGTGCGCGTATCAAGTAAAGCGCCCGACCGGCTGTGGCGCGAATTGGCGCTTTGCCTGCGCCACTGCGAGGGCGAGCCCGCCATTTATAACGACGACGCGATCATCCCCGGTTTTGTCGATATCGGCATTCCGCTTGAGGAGGCGCGCGACTATACGAACGACGGCTGCTGGGAAACGCTCATTCCCGGCAAGAGCTATTTCAGCTATGCGCACATCATGAACCTGCGTTGTTTGGAATGGGTGTTCACCCGCGGCGTGACCGTAATGACCGGCGAAACCGAAGGCGTGGACACCGGCGCGCTGGACAGCCTGACTGATTTTGAAACCTTCTACGCCGCCTACTGCAAGCAGGTGGACAGTCAGATCGAGTTGCAGGTCAACCGCCGGTTGGAAAACCTCGGCATGAGCGAAATGATCGCGCCCGATCCGCTCATGTCGACGATCATGGAGGGCTGCATTGAAAAGGGCCGCGATATGACCGGCGCGGGCATCCTGCCCTACACCTTCCACCTGCTGCTGATCACCGGTCTGTCCAACGTCGTCGATTCGCTGTGCGCGGTCAAGAAGCTGGTTTACGAGGACCGCGTGGCGACGCTCGCGGATTTTAAAAAAGCGATTGAAAATAACTGGGAGGGCTGCGAGGAGCTGCGTCTGATCGCCTTGAACCGCGTGCCCAAGTACGGCAATGACAATGATTACGCGGACGACATGCTCGCGCGCGTGATGAAGGATTTTGAAAACTCATGCGTCGCTTGGCGCGCCAAACAGGATAAGATCAAGATCCCCGCCGGTATCGGCACGTTTGAAAACTACGCCGCACTGGGCCGCAACCTGAGCGCCAGCCCGGATGGGCGCGGCGCGGGCGAAGCCCTTGCGCCGAATTACTCCCCCACGCCGGGCGTGGACGTAAACGGCCCGACCGCCGTGATCAAAAGCGCGACGCGCCCCGAGCTGATGCGTTACTTCTGCGGCTGCCCGCTGGACATTTCGCTGAACGCCAACGAGTACCTAGGCGAAGTGGGCGTCACCCGTATGGAGGGCATCATCCGCTCCTTCTGCGATCTGGGCGGCCAGATCGCGACCATCACGGCGACCAGCATCGAGGAATTACAGGACGCGGTCGTGCATCCGGAAAAGCACAAGGACCTGAAAGTCCGCATGGGCGGCCTGTCGGCTTATTTTATCGCGATGAGCGCCATGCAGCAGCAAAATATCATCCAGCGCTTTGCCAAGGGCGCTGTCATCAAGTAACAAGGGGTTGAAAACATGACGACCGCGCTGGTATCCAATATTCAAAAGTGCTGCGTGCACGACGGCCCGGGCCTGCGCACCGTGGTATTCCTCATGGGCTGCCCGCTTCGATGCAAGTGGTGCCAAAACCCGGAAAATCTCGCGACAAAGCCGATCGTGCTGTTCGACACGGAAAAGTGCGCCCGCTGCGGCCGGTGTCTGCCCTATTGCCCGCAGGGCTGCTGCACGCTCACGGCGGACGGCCTGCGCTTCGACCGCGAGGCTTGCACGGGCTGCGGCGTTTGCGCCGAGCACTGTTATATTGACGCAAAGACGCTGTGCGGCCGCCGCATGTCGGTAGACGAAACCTATCAGGCGGTCATGCGGGATCAAGTCTTTTACCGCGACAGCGGCGGCGGCGTAACCCTGAGCGGCGGCGAACCAACGCTGCACGAAGCGTTTGCCACCGAGCTGTTCCGCCGCCTGCAAGAAGCCGGTATCCACACCGCGCTCGAAACCTGCGGGTTTTGCTCTTCGCGGGCGATGCTGCGTATCGCCCGGCACACCGACCTGTTTTTATACGATTTCAAAGCGCTATCGGACGAGGTGCACCGCAAGTGGACCGGGCAAAGCAACGAGCAGATCAAAGAGAACCTCTCGCTATTGCATGAGATGGGCAAACAGATCATCATCCGCGTGCCGCTCATCCCCGGCGTCAACGACGGGGACGAATTTGAGCGGATGCTGCAATACCTTCTGCGAATGCAGGGCCTAAGGAAGCTGCACCTGCTGCCGTTCCATCAGGTCGGCGCATCCAAGTACGTTCTGTCGGATGTCGGCTACGACATGGCCGATATGCCGGAATGCAGCGTGGACTACGCGCAGGAGCACGCGGTACTCGCGCAGAATTACGGGTTCGACGTCAACATCGGCGGCTGGGACGCTGCAAAAAACTGAGGAAAAATGGAGGCTTCATGATGAAGAAATTTCAGTTGTTTATAGGAAACGAGTGGGTCGACGCGGAAGGCGGAAAAACCTTTGTTTCCAAGAATCCCTGCACGGGCGAGGCGATCGCCGAGCTTGCCTACGCGTCCGCCGCCGATACCAGAAAGGCGATCGACGCTGCTAAAGCGGCTTTCCCCCAGTGGGCCGCGCTCGACACAGAGACCCGCGCCCAATATCTGCACCGTGTCGCCGATCTGCTGGAAGCGCGCATGGAGGAGTTCGCGCGCTGGGAAGCCATGGATACCGGCAAGCCCATCCGTGAGACCCGCTCGATCGACATCCCGCTCGCGGTGCGCGCGTTTCATTTCCACGCGGATAATATGAAGGCGCTAAACGGCAAGGTCATTCCGGTGCCAGGACCAGCCCCTGTTTGATTACACCAGCTACGAACCGTACGGCGTGGTCGGCAGCATCGCCCCGTGGAATTTCCCGCTGCATCTGCTCACCCGCTCGATCGGCGCGGCACTCGCCGCGGGTAACACCGTCGTGTGCAAGGCCGCGACACTCACCCCGATCACCAGCCAGTTGCTGGGCGAGGTATTCACCCAAGCCGGCGTGCCGGCCGGCGTGTACAACATCGTTTCCGGCCCGGGCGGCGTGGTCGGCGAGGAGCTGCTCGCCAGCGACAAGGTGTCCATGGTCGCGCTGACCGGCTCGGAGGCGGTCGGACGCAGGCTGATGGCGGCTTCGTCCGAAGCCAAACACATCAAGCCTCTCTCGCTCGAGCTTGGCGGCAAAAGCCCGATCATCGTCGAGCCGGACTGCGACATGAACGGCGCGCTCAACTCCGTCATTCTGGGCTTCTGCATGAATCAGGGCGAGGTATGCGTATCCACCTCCCGCCTGCTGCTCGCGGACGAAATTTACGACGAGTTCATGGCAAAGCTGACAGACCGCGTGCGGCGCATCCGCATCGGCGACTGCCTGAACGAGGATACGCAGATGGGCTCGCTCATCAGCCCCGAACATCTGGATACCGTGCACGGCTTTGTGGAGCGTGCGGTGGCGGCGGGCGGCAAGCTGCGCTGCGGCGGCGCGCCGCTGACCCAAGCCCCCTATGAGAAGGGCAGCTATTATCCGCCGACGATCCTAGAAAACATAACGCCGGATATGGAGCTGTTTCAGGAAGAGGTTTTCGGCCCCGTGCTGGCGGTGACCCGCTATCAAACGCTGGACGAAGCGATCGAGCTCGCCAACGCGACCCGCTTTGCTCTGGGCGCTGCCATCTTTACCGAAAACATCCGCAAGATGTACTGGGCCGCCGAAAAGGTAGACGCGGGCACCGTCTGGATGAATTGCGCCACCAAGTCCAACATTGAGACCCCCTTCGGCGGCAACCGCAACAGCGGCCTCGGCCGCGAGGACGGCGTGGAAGGGCTGCTCGAATACTTAAAGGTAAAAAACCACATCTGGTACATGGGCGCGCAGTACGATAATTTCTTTGACTTCGAAGACGACTAAATAAAAAAAAATAGGCAGGAGTTGTTTCTCCTGCCTATCTTTTTTATTTTTCCGTTACTTTTTTGCTCGCTATAGCGGGCAGCGATACGGTAAACGTAATTTGTCCATTTTCATACTTTGCCGATATTTTGCCGTGGTGCTGTTCGACGATCGCCTTGGCGGTCGACAGGCCGATCCCGTAGCCGCCGGTCGCCCGCGCGCGGGACGCGTCGGCGCGGTAGAACCGGTCGAACAGTTTGGGAATATCGGCGGGCTTCAGGTTTCGGCAGGGGTTGGACAGCGTGAAAACCACCAAACGGCCCTTGCGGCAAAGCGCCAGCTTGATCGTGCCGCCGGGCGTGCAGTATTTTACCGCATTGTCCAGCAGCAAGGAAAATAGCCGGAACAGATTATCCTGCGCGCCGCGGTACTGTATTCCGGGCTGCACCTGCGTTTCCAGCCTACAGCCGTGCGCTTCCACAAGCGGCGCAAAGGCTTCGGCCTGCGAGGCCGCCACATCACTGAGCGAAAACTCCGCCCATTCCGTACTGCCGGCCGATTCCTCAGTGTGCGCCAGCTCGATCAAGTTGCGAATCAAAAGATTCATACGGCTTATTTGCTTCTCCGTACTTTTCACCCATTTGTTATCCGGCAAAATAGTCTCGATCAGGTTGTTGTTTGCGGCAATGATGGTAAGCGGCGTTTTCAATTCGTGCGAAGCGTCCGTGACGAACTGCCGCTGTCGCTCCATATTTTCGATAAACGGCCGGATGGCGCGTTTGGACAGTATCATTACCAATAGCAGCACAGCCAGCATGAAGGCAACAGAGATCAGCAGAGACATGGTAAACCCATTATGAAATAGCTGGATCGCCTGAAAGCCGTCCATTACGATGACCGTTACGCCGTTTTCCTCCGCGAATACGCCGTACCGGTAATAATCCAAATAGCCCGACGTCTTTCCCTTGTCGTAAATACTTTTCGCCATTTGCGCGGCCTGCTCCTTGCTGAACGCGGCAATATGATCGGTATCGATCTCCACCGAATCCCGTGCGTTATCAAACCGGACGGTAAAGTAGCGCAATTCATACGGGGTCTCCACCGTCATTTGAAATGCGCCGTCGATCGCAGGCATATCCTCTTCCTTTATTTCCGGGAGTTCTCCGCCGTTTTCATACAGCACACGTATGCCTTCGTCAAACCGGCGGCTCATCGTATGGTAACTCGTGATCTGTGTGAACGCGCAGAGTAGAGTCAGCGTAATGATAAGCGAAACCATGGCGATCAAGATGAACCGGCGGCGCAGCGAACGGATCATGGCGCAACCTCCAAAAGGTAGCCCCGCCCCCGGCTGGCGGCGATACACACATTGGCGCCGATCGCGCCCAGTTTCTTTCTCAAATACGAAACGTACGCCCAAACCACGTTTTGCTCGGCTTCGCTTTCATAGCCCCAGATGCGCTCCATAAACTGCTCGGTCGAAATAAAGCGCCCCTGCTGCCGCAAAAGCAGTTCGAGCATTTGAAATTCTTTATTGGCCAGCCGAATTGTGTTTTCGCCGCATTGCAGCACAAAGGTGGTACGGTCGAGCGTGATATTGCCGATGGACAGCAGATTGGGGGTGAACGAACCCGCGCGGCGCGTCATGGCGCGCACCCGCGCCAAAAACTCGCCTATGTTGAAAGGCTTGGGCAGATAATCGTCCGCCCCGGCGTCCAGCCCTTGGATCCGGTCGCCGATCTCGCTCTTTGCCGTGAGCAGCAGAATGGGCGTCGACACGCCCTGCTCGCGCAGGGCGGCCAAAACGGACAGTCCGTCCCGCCCCGGCATCATGATATCGAGCACGATGCAATCGTAGTTTTCGGCAAGGCCATAATCGAGCGCATCGTTGCCGTTGTCCACCACATCGACCGAATAGTGCTCGCGGGCCAAAATATCCTGCAAGGCGTCGGTCAGGTCGGTCTCGTCATCGGCAATTAATATACGCATGGTCACTCCTCCTTTTTCGGCAGCTCGGCAACAAACTCCCGGATGGTTTGCAGCGAAAGATCGGTGGCGGTGATCTCATCCGCGCACCGTTTGAGCTCCCCCGCGATCAGCTGTTGATGCGGCAAAGCGTGTTTGTATTTCAGTTCATGTTCGATGCTTGCCCAGCAATCCATGGCGATCGTGCGGAGCTGCACCTCCAGCCAGACCTGCTCCGCCGGTTCTCCGCACACATAGCGCGGCGGCAGCGACACGGTCAGGTGGTAACTGCGGTAGCCGTTGGGCTTGGCATGCCGTACATAGTCCCGCTCGCGGTCGATCGTAATGCCCGGGATCGTCCGGATCAGCGCTACCGTGGTGTAAATATCATCGATAAAAGGACAGATCACGCGCACCCCGGCCGCGTCAAACACCTGATGCAGCGCATGATCCAGCGTCACCGGCAAGCCGAGGCGCTCCAGCTTGGCGCGCATGCTGGCCGCGCTTTTGATGCGCGCGGCATAGGAACAAACCGGATCGTGACGGCCCCGGCTGACCTGATAACGGCAGATCATTTCCAGTAAGGACAGGAATTCCGCCGCCGCGCCTTCCAACAGGATCAGCGCCTCGCCGTAAAACGCCTGTTCCTCCGGTCCTGATATGGGATATAAATTTCGCATGAAACGTCCTCCTTTGACGGTATCCGCGCTTTTATAGCCAGTATAGCAGTCAAACCTCAAACAAGCTTAAAACCCGCTCCACCTTTTTTTACCCGCGGCTTTAACTTGGTTTTAAGTAGAGGGGCTAAACTGATAGACGCGATTACATGCAAAGGATTTACAGGGTAATCATACCACGAAAAGCAGGACCGCGCAATGCGTCCGAAACCTGCGTCCATACCCATCAAATCCGTTGACACAATCAAATGGTAAAGGAGCTTATCTAAATGATAGGACAACAGGCAAAACGCTTGCTCGCGGGAGCGGTATCCATGGCGCTGATCGGCACGCTGGCGGGCTGCGGGCCCAGCATGCCCGAAACCGTAAAATCCAGCACGCCGGTGGAGACCGAAACGGTCAGCGTTTCGAGTATCTCCACCCGCAACCAGCTTTCCGGCAAGGTCGTGCCGCAGAACGCGGTCTCGCTTTTCGCCCCGCAGCAAAGCGACGTGCTGACAGTCGATGTAGCGGTGGGCGACCGGGTGACGATCGGCAAAACGCTCTTCACGCTGGACGCGGTATCCATCCAGCGCGATATCCAGCAGGTCGAGGGCGAACGCAGCCGCACGGCTTCCCTTTACGATCAGCAGATCTCGCAGGCGCAGCAGCAGCTCGAGACCACGCGCACCCTGCAAAATGAACAGGTGCGGCAGGCCAAGCAAAGCTGGGAAAACACGCAGGCGCTGTTTGAACAGGAAGCGGCTTCGCAGATCGAGCTGGAACAAGCTGAGGCCAAGTATAACGAGGTAAAGCTCAGCGCGGAGGACACCATCTACGCCGCCGAGCTGTCCGTTACCAAGCTGCAGACCGAAAAGGCGAACCAACTCGCCACCTACGACAAATCGCTTGCCGAGCTGCGCGACAGCAAGGGCGATATGTCGGTCAAATCCACGGTCTCAGGCACGGTGACCGAGGTGAACGTCGTAAAGGGCGGCAAAGCGAATACGCAGACCGCCGCCGTCGTCATTGCGACCGATGAAACGCCGCAGGTCTCCCTTTCGGTTTCCGAAACAATCCAGCCGTGGCTGGAGATCGGCGACGTGGTCACGGTAGAGATCTCCGCCCTTGGCGGCCAGCCAATCACGGCGACGATCGCCTCGGTCGCGCCCGCGGTAAACGAGCAGACTCACCTGTACGACGTGCTGCTTGACTTGCCTAAGGATACCGGCGCCGCCTACGGCATGTTTGCGACTGTCACGATCTATACGGACGTGCGCGAAGACGTGGTGGTCATCCCGACCGACGCGATCCAGACCGACAGCACCTCGCAGTACATATTCATCGTCGAGTATGACGATACGGTCACCCGGATCGATATCGAGAGCGGTCTGGTGGGCGACGGCGTGACGCAGGTCACAAACGGGCTGACCGGCGGCGAGGATTTGGTGGTAGCCGGACAAAGCTATCTGACCGAAGGCGCGGAGGTGCGCGTGGTCAAACGGGATGGCGTGGATCTGACCGAGCAGCCCGCTGAACCGGAAGACGCACCCGCCGAAGCCGAACCCGCAGAGATGGAGGTTCCGGAATGAAATTCGCGCAGTTCAGTATCAAGCATAAGGTAGCGACCACGCTCGCGGCCATTCTAATCGTGCTGTTCGGCTATATGAGCTACAACGCGCTGCCGCTCGCGCTGATGCCCAGCATGGAGATCAAAATGGCCGTTGTAGTGACCAGCTACAGCGGCGCGGGACCGGAAGAGGTGGAAAACCTCGTCACGCGCATTGTGGAATCCGCATGCGCCAGCGTGTCCGGACTGGACAGCCTGACCTCGACCTCTTCCGAAGGCAATTCAATGGTCATGGTACAGTTTACGGACGATACCGATCTGGACGACGCGGTGACCGACCTGCGCGACAAGGTTTCGCGCATTGAAGCCCGGCTGCCGGACGGCGCCGACAGCCCGTCCATCATGAAAATGGACCCGGATTCCATGCCGGTCGTCACGGTCGGCCTGCTGGGGCAGGATCTGGCCGAGCTGCAATCGACCGCCGAGGATGATATCGGTCCGTACATCGAACGGCTGGCGGGCGTCGCCTCGGTCGATATCGCGGGCGGCTACGAAAACGAGGTGGAGATCAATACCTTTACCGACCGACTGGACGGATACGGCCTGACGGTCGATTACATCGCCGGTATTCTGGCCAAGGAAAACAGCACCATCGCGGGCGGCGATATCGAGAGCGGCAGCCAAAAGCTGAACGTTCGCACGGACGGCGAATATCTCTCCGTGGAAGAGATAGCGAACACCGTCATTCCCTTGCCCGCGGGCGGCACGGTGCGCCTCAATGAAATCGCGGATGTGGCGCTTGCCGCGCAGGATCAGGACGAAATCGCCAAGATCAACGGCGAGCCCGGCATCACCCTGTCCGTGACCAAGCAGTCCGGCTCCAACACCGTGCAGGTGGCTAGCCGCATCAAACAAGCGGTCGAGGCTGTCACGGCGGATTATCCGGGTTTGCATTGGGAAATCCTCAGCGACGACTCGATCTTTATCAACCAGTCGGTCGACTCCGCTATCGAAAACATCATTTTGGGCGTGGGCCTCGCCGCGCTCGTGCTGCTGCTCTTCCTCAAGCGCCTGAAAGCGACGGCGGTGATCGTGGTATCCATGCCGATCTGCATCGTCTCCGTTTTTATCCTGATGCGGGTCATGGGCATTACCATGAACATCATGTCGCTGAGCGGTTTGGCGCTTGGCGTCGGTATGATCGTGGATAACTCGATCGTCGTGCTGGAAAACGTGTTCCGCTTCCGCACGGAGGGACACAGCCGCTTGGATTCCTGTGTCAAGGGTACGGGCGAGGTGGCGATGTCCATCATCGCTTCGACCATGACGACGCTTGCCGTATTCGTGCCGATCGGCCTATCCGGCGGCATGGTGGGCATGATGTTCAAGGACTTTGCGCTCACCATCGCGTCCTTGATCGCGTCCTCGCTCCTCGTGGCGTTACTGCTGGTGCCGCTGCTCTGCTATCTGGTGCTGGACGACAGCGGCGACCGCCGCATCCAATCCTTTGGCGGCGATACCAAGCTGCTCGAGGATAAGCCGATGATGCGCGTTTATCGCAAGACGCTGAAATTCCTGATCACGCGGCGGAAGCTCTCCATGCTGATCTCCACCGCGATGATGGGCGTATTCATCGTGCTGATCATCGCGGACGTCATGATCTTCGGCGTGACACTGATGAGCGACATGGATGAAAGCCAAATTTCCATCACGGTGGAAATGCCGCTCGGCTCGGAGCTGGAAAAGACCGAGGAGATCGCAGACCGCGTGGTCGAGATCGCGATGAGCACCGCGCCCGAGATCGATACCATCTATTATTCCGGTGGCGGAAGCTCCGGCATGAATTCAAGCGGCGATCAGGCCAGCATCACGATACAGCTCAAGGACAAGGGCGAACGCGACCGCACGACAGACGAAGTCGTGACCGCCCTGCGCGAAGCAACGAACAATATCGCGGGCGCCAAGATATCCATGGAGGCCACCAGTTCCATGGGCTCGATGACAGGCGACGCGCTCTCCCTCGAAATGCGGGGCAATGATTACGACGCGCTGATGGATTTCGGCGAACAGGTGGTCAAGGCAATCACCGATCAGGTGCCGGACGCGGTAGAAGTCGTTTCCTCGGCCTCGGAACGCGAATCGAGCGTCACCGTCCGGCCCAAGCGGCTGGCGGCCGCTGAATTTGGGCTGACGGCGACCGACATCGGCAGCGCGGTACACAGCCAACTGACCGGTTCCACCGCGACCGAACTGAGCCTGAGCGGCGATGAGATCACGGTGGCCGTCAGCGGCGACAGCAGCATTTATAACAATTTGGATTCGATCAAAAACATTCCCATCAGCGTATCCTCCGGCGGCACGGTGCCGCTCAGCCTTGTGGCCGACGTGGCGATTGAGCAGATCCCCCAGAGCATTTCGCGTGAGGATCAATCCCGCACGGTCACGATCTCGGGTGATTCCCAGTCCGGCAATACCTCCAAGCTCAATCAGGAAGTCAATCAGGTGCTGGCGACGCTGACGGTGCCCGAAGGCATCACGATCGGTTCCGGCGGCCAAATGGCTGAAATGGGCGAATCGTTCGGTTCGCTCGGCTCCTCGCTGCTGGTTGCGCTCGGTCTGGTGTACTTCGTGCTCGCCGCGCAGTACGAATCGTTCCTGCTGCCTATCATGATCATGATGATCATGCCGATCAGCCTGATCGGTTCGCTGAGTGGCCTGCCGCTGACCGGCAACCCGATCTCGATGTACTCCATCGTCGGCGTGGTCGTACTGGCCGGTACGGTCGTTAACTCGGCCATCGTGCTGGTCGATTATATTGAGCAGCGCCGGAAGAATGGCGAGGATAAAAACACCGCGATCCTAAACGCCTGCCCGCGCCGCGTGCGGCCGGTGCTGATGACCACCACCACCACCCTGCTCGGCCTGATGCCCATGGTGTTCGGCGTGGGCGAAGGCTCGGAAATGATGCGCCCCATGGCAATCGTCATGTTTGCGGGCATGATCATTTCCACCATTGTGACCCTGCTGTTCACACCGGTGTATTATTCGCTGCTGGCCAGCCTGTCCGACGGGATCAGCGCGCGCCGCGGAAAGCACTGCAAGCACGGGCAGCGCACACCGCGCGGTATCGCGGCGCAGGAACAGCTTGATAAGCTGCGGGAAAAGGGCGCGGAATTTGTCCGCAGGATTCAAAACAGAAAGGATGGTCGCAAGTGAAACGCCGTCTGATCAGCGGTATGCTGTGCGCCGCGCTGGCGCTGGGCTTTGTCCCGGCCGCCGGCGCGGCGGACGGGCAGACCGTCAAACAAATGGGGCTTTCCGCCGTCGAACGCGCTGTACGGGAAGGCAACGCGACCGTGCGTTCCCTGCAAAACACAGCCTATGCCGCAGATAGTTCGTCCAGCATTGCCACAAGCTACACCGCGCAGGGCGGCAGCATGGAGGCGCAGATCACCTCTTATCAGTCGCTGATCGACGGTCTGGACGCAGCGATGCAGAGTCTGGATCAGAGTAGCGCACTGTACAAAACCTATAAAGCGCAAAGGAAGGTGCTGCAAGGTAATTTGGACCGCTTGCAGCAAAGCCTGAACGGCCTGCCTACTGAGAAGGAATCCACCACCGCGCAGATCGACGACGCGGTCTACGATATCCAAAAACAGGCGGGCAACGTGGCCGATCAGCTTGCCATGGGCGCGCAAGACCTGCTTATCTCAATCAAAACCCTGCAATACTCGGAAGAAGCCCTTGAGCGGCAGATCGCCGCGCTCGACCGGCGGATCAGCGTATTGGAAACCAAGTATGCGCGCGGCATGGTGAGCGCTTTCGATCTCCATACGGCACAGCACCAGCGGGAAAGCCTTGCCCTGTCGCTCACCACCCTGCGGACCCAATGCGAGGATCTGGCGAGCAGCCTTGCGCTCATGTGCGGTTACGACGCGGCAACGCTTGTAATGCCATCGGCCCTTGCGGAACCCGGCAGCGCCGAGCTTGGCAAAATGCGTTATGAGGACGATCTAAGCGAAGCGCTGCAAAACAGTTTCTCTATTTGGCAGAAGCAGTGCGACCTGCGCGCCGCGCAAAATGCCTACGATGAAAACATCTCAGGCACCGCCGAGGCGGTCGCTTCCGCGAAGGACGCGCTCGCGGCGGAAAAGGAATCCGTACAAAGCGCGTTTGCCACCACCTACCGCTCGGTGCAGGATAGCCAGAGCGCCGTACAGGCCGCGCAAAACGCTCTGACACAGGCGGAACGGGAGTTTGCCGTGGGCGAAACCAAATACCAACGCGGCATGGTTTCTAAGCAAGACTATTTGGACGCGCAGGACACGCTGGACAGCGCTAAAGCGGACGTGGAAACGGCAAAGCTCAGTCTGATAACCGCCTACAACCAATACGGATGGGCCAAGAAGGGTCTGTCTACCGGCAGTACCTAAATGGTTCGATGAAAGGAGAAAACATGATGAAACGCTATATGGCCGCCGGCCTTGCGGCGCTGACCCTGTGCAGCGTCTGCGCGCCCGCCTATGCCGCGGACGACGAGGCCGCAGCACAGCCCATCGCCCTATCGTTCGCGTCGCTCGAACAGACGGTTCGCGAAAACAACGTATCGATTAAGGCGTATGGCAACAACCTCAAAAGCGTCGAAGCGACCGCCCCCGGAGACAGCTATATCATCAGCTACGCCAACGTGGAGGACGAGATCAGCGAATACCAGCGCCAGATCAAAGAACTGGACCAGACGATCAACGAGCTTGACGCGGACGAGACCGCGCTGCGAAAAACGCTCCAATCGCAGCGGGCTTCTTTACAGAGCAGCCTGAACGCGGCGATCGCCTCCTACGACGATCTGGAGGATCAGGAGGACGATGATGAGGACAGCCACCAAAGCTCCATCAACAGCACTAAACGGCAAACCGAAAACTTGGCCGATCAGATCTGCATGAGCGCGGAAAGCACCTATATTTCTCTGCAATCTCTTGCCTACTCCCGCAGCCAAAAGGAGCGTAGTATCGCCCAGCTCAATCGTGATATCGCGGTGACCGAGACCCGCGTGTCGCGCGGCATGGCAAGCCAAAACGATTTGCAAAAACAGCAAAGCGAACGGGAGAGCTTGAAAGCCGATCTGAATACCATTGAGACCCAGTATGAAAACCTGAAAAACACGCTGGCCATGCAGTGCGGCTATTCCGTGGGCACCGCGTTTACGACCGACGCGCTGCCCGAAGTGACCGAGGAACAGCTTGCCGCCATCGACTATGACAGCGATCTTACGGAAGCGCTGAAAAACAGCTATTCGATCTTTCAAAAGGAGGATGCTGTCCGTCAGGCTTCGGACGACTACGAAAACAACGTGACCGACAACCTGTACACCTTCAAGGCCGCTCAGATCGAGTTAGACGCGGAAAAAGAAAGCGTGACCGCCTCGTTTCGCAAGCTGTATAAATCGCTGGAGGAAGCGCAGTCCCTGCTGACGGCGGCGCAGGCCGATTGGACGCAGGCCCAAAAGCAGTTTACCATTATGAAAACCAAGTATGACTGCGGCATGATCTCCAAAAACGAGTATGACGACGCACAGGACGAGTTCACGGAGGCGCAAGAGGCGATCGACAATGCAAAGATCGATCTGCTCACCGCGTATAATACCTACCAATGGGCCAAAAGAGGCGTGATGTCCTCCACATAAGCACAAAAAAGAGAAGGGCGCGCCCTTCTCTTTTTTGTGCTTATATGGATCGTTTATCCGGTGCGGTCAGATCGTTCCCGCGCGGATCGCGTCGATCACGGCATGCAGGCTATCGCAGATCGCCGCGCAGGCGACGCGCAATTCATCGGTCGGCGGCGTCAGATCGGGGATCATGACCGTGGCGCAGCCGGCGGCCAGACCCGCGCGCAGGCCGCTCAGCCCGTCCTCGAACACATAGCAGTCCTCGGGGGCGCACCCCAACCGGCGGGCGGCTTCCAAAAAAATATCGGGCGCGGGCTTGCTGCGCGGCATTTGCACGCCGCTGACGACCGCGTCAAAGTGATCGATCACACCCGTGCGGCGCAAATTGCTTTCGATCATGGAGGGTTCACTGCTGCTGGCGACCGCGATCTTAACGCCATTGCCGCGAAAAAACGTCAGGATCTCATGCAAGCCGGGCTTTTCCGGCACCGGCTGCTCCCGCAGCACCTTGCGAACGCGCTCCATGCAGCACTCGACGAACGCCGCCGCGTCGACCGCCGGATAATACTCGCGCACCACAGCTTGCAGCTTGGCCCCGCTCGTACCGCATACCGCGGCCGGAAAGGCCGGCAGAAACGCTTGCCCAAACTGCGCCGCGGTCTCCACCCAGCTTTCCCGGTACAGTCGCTCGGTATCGAACAGTACGCCGTCCATATCAAAAATAGCCGCTTTTTTCATTGCTCTTTCATCGTCCCTATCGTTTAATTCTATTCCAGCTCTGTTTATTATAAACGGTCGGGTTACGGAAAAGCAACGGATATTTTGTGCTTATTCCTTTTCCGCCTGCGCGCGCCGAAGCAGCTGTTCCTTGGTCATCAGCCCCTGCTCGTAGCGGTCGATCTTGAAATTCAGCCGGTCAAGTGACTGTTGCATGTCCGCCATGCGGGCGATCAGCTGGTCGCGCTGCTCGATCAGGATGCACTTGCGCGCATCGATGGTCTGATCCCCCTGCTGGAACAAGGCGACATATTCGATCAGCGCTTCGATCTGCACACCGGCGGCGCGCATGCATTTCATCAGCTCAACCCAGCCGCAGGACGTCTCGTCATAATTCCGGATGCCGCTTTTGGTGCGGGGCACGGGCGGGATCAGCCCGATACGCTCATAGTACCGCAGCGTGTCCGCCGAGATATCGTATTTTTTACTCACTTCTGCAATCGTCATGGCATTTACCTCCTGATAGTGACAGTATAAACCCTAGAGTGCACTCTAAGTCAAGAGGGCTTCGCGCAAAATATACAGCCCCGCCCGCAGCCGCTCCATCGAATCCGCGGTGGACAGCGCGATACGCAAATATTTTTGAGGCTGCACCGGACCGCTCAAGAACCGGTCGGAATGAAAGACCCGGATGCCGCGCGTTTCAAGCTGCTTTTCCAGCTGTTCGCCGGGCAGCGCGGAGGATACCGGCAGCCAGCGGAAGAACGCGAGCGGATGCCCGTTATGCGCTTCGGCCGGAAAGCAGGCGTTAAACAACGCGTTCGCCTGTTCGGCCAGCCGTTTCTTTTCCGCCATGATCTCGCCCGCGCGGCCGGTGAGCAGCAGCTCGGTGACGATCTCCGCGTTGAGCGAGGAGGTCTTGACGTTCACATTATAAATGGTATGTAAAATCCGCTCGCGAAGCGCTTCCCCAAACACCAGATACGCCACCCGCAGGCCCGAGCAGATCGCCTTCGAGGTACTGCAAATATAAACCGTTTGCTCCGGCAGCAGCCGGTACATGGGTCCCTCGTAATCCGGCACCACGCCCGCGGTCAAAAACGCGTGGGTATCATCCTCCACCAAAAGCAGGCCGTATTGCCGGATGACCCGGATCAGCATCCGCTTGCGCTCTTCCGGCAGGACAACCGTGGTGGGATTCGAGCAGGACGGCATGAGGAAAACGCCGCGCACCTCGTTGAGCTTGCACTGCGCTTCCAGCTCCTCCGGCAGCATACCCTGACGGTCGCCGCGCACGGGTACTAAGTGCAGATGATGCAACCTCGCAAACTCGATCAGGTTGGAAAAGGTATACGTATCCACTGCGATGCGGTCGCCCGGCTGGAAAAGCGCCATCAGCGCAATGACAAGCCCGTTTTGTGCGCCCGATACGATCGCCATCTGTTCGGGCCGCGCTTCCAGCCCCATGCCGCGCATCCAGTTCAGCGCCGCCTGCTTGTGGTGTGGCATGCCGGAGGGGTCGGTATAATCGAGCAGGCGGTCGAAATACGGTTTTGCCATTACGCGGCGCATGGCGTCCGCAATCATACTATTGCACTGTTCAAAGGAAGCCCCAAAGGCCAGATCGATGCATTCGCGCACCATATGATCGGCCGATATGGTGATCGGCCGCGCGGCGCGGGGCGATACAAACGTGCCGCGCCCCGTTTCGGCGACCACCAGCCCCTTGAGTTCGCACAGCTTATAAGCGCGGGTGACCGTTGTAAAATTAATATCCAGAAAATCCGCCAGCTCCCGCTGGGGCGGCAGCTTTACGCCGGGCGCCAGCAGGCCCGCGCCGATATCCGTTTCCAGCCGCTGCGCGAGCGACAGGTAGATCGGGCGCTTGAGTCCGGCCCGGTCGGGCTTCCAAGACATGGGGTAATCCGCAAACGAATTGAATGGCATAGGCGCCTCCATACGAAATTGTAATCCATACAATTATAGCATTGCATTGTATGGATTGCAATGTTACACTTTAATCAGTAAAAGGAGGTTTTAACATTGTCACGCTCGAATTTAGTTAAAAACGCACTCAAAACCGCATTTCCCTATACGATACCGATTTTTGCGGGCTTTTGGTTTTTGGGACTTACCTACGGTATTTATATGAACATATCCGGCTTTTCCTTTTGGTATCCCATGCTGATGAGCCTGACCATTTTCGGCGGTTCGCTGGAATTTGTGGCCGTGACAATGCTGCTCGGCACGTTTGCGCCCATGCAAACCCTGATCATGACGCTGATGATCCAAGCGCGCCACCTGTTTTACGGCATCTCCATGCTGGACAAGTTCAAGGGCACCGGCTGGAAAAAGCCTTATTTGATTTTCGGTATGTGCGATGAGAGCTTTTCCATCAATTATACGGCCGATATCCCGGAAACGGTCGACCGGGGCTGGTTCATGTTTTTCGTCACCCTGCTCAACCAAATTTACTGGGTATCCGGCGCAACGCTGGGCGGCGTGCTCGGCTCGCTGATCAGCATGAATACCGAGGGGCTGGAATTTGCCATGACCGCCATGTTCGTCGTTATTTTTTTGGAACAGTGTTTCAAGGAAAAACGGCCCTACACGGCGCTGCTCGGCATCGGCGCATCCATTCTTTGCCGGCTGGGCTTTGGCGCGGATTCGTTCTTGATCCCGACCATGCTCTGTATCCTGCTCGTACTGACCGTGCTGCGCCGTCCTCTTGAGAAAGCAGGTGAGCCCGCATGATGTCGTTGCCACAGCAGATGATCACCATCGCCATGTGTGTGCTCGGCACGATGGCGACGCGGTTTCTGCCCTTCTTGGTCTTTTCCCCGCAAAAGCCGACGCCGCGCTATATCCAGTATCTAGGCCGCGCGCTGCCCGCCGCCGTTTTCGGCATGCTGGTCGTTTATTGCCTGAAAAACATCAGTCTGTTTACCGGCAGCCACGGACTGCCCGAGCTGCTTGCCATCGCGCTTGTCGTAGCGCTGCACTTATGGAAACGGCAAATGCTCATCTCCATCGCGGGCGGCACCATCTTTTATATGCTGCTGGTGCAGTATGTGTTTTAGTCCATGATTGCCATAATTTCTTCAAAGCCAGCCGAAGCAACCGCTTCGGCCGGCTTATTTTATGTTCAAACAAATGCCTTTGCTGTGCGTCTTCGTCACGGCATGAAGAAATCTGTTTACAAGCGCTCCCTCTGGTTGCTATAATGATATAGAATAAATTGACTGTGTCCATGGCCTTTTCACGAGCGGCACAGCAAGGAGGGTCGCAGCTTGAAAAACCGCATTTTGTTGCGGACCAATCTATTGATCTGCGCAATACTCCTGATCGGCTTCCTGCTGACCGCGCTTCTCAGTTACCGGGCCAATTACAGCGCCGCCATTGAAAATATCGAGCAGGTTTCCACCCTGACCTCGGAGGGTATCTACACCCAAATCAATTCTATTTTCACAAAGCCGGTCAATATATCGATGACCATGGCCAACGACAGCCTGCTCAAAACATTGCTTTCCAAAGAGCGAGAAGGCCCCGAAGACGAGGCCTTTCTGGAACCGCTCAAGCAGTATTTAAACGCTTACCGCTTGAAATACGGCTACGATTCGGTCTTTCTCGTTTCCACGGCGACCGGACGGTACTATCATTTCAACGGCTTCGACCGCTACCTCGAGCCGGACGACCCAGAAAACAGCTGGTGTTACGACCTGCTAGACGATCCGCGCGAATTCGCCTTAAATGTGGACAACGATGAGGTCGCGGGCGCCGGGCAGCAGCTGACGATCTTTGTAAACTGCAAGATCTTGGACGAGGAGGGCGAGATACAGGGCCTGATCGGCGTGGGGCTGCGCATAGACGGCCTGCAAACCATGCTGAGCGATTACAAAGACGAGTTCGGGGTAAACGCTTACCTGATCGACGGCAACGGCACCATTCAGGTATCGGACGACCATTCCGGCCACGACGCGCTGAGCCTGTTTGAAATAGACCGCTACAGCGAAGAGGTGCAGCGGCGCATCCTCGACTGGAACGAGACCGGCTCCGCCCGCAGCTTTTGGGTTCCGGACGAGACGGGCGCGCCCCAAAGCAACTATGTCATCGTTCGCTATCTGCCCGATCCCGATTGGCATCTGGTGGTCGAACGCGACACGGGCGCGCTGATGCAGGAGCTGAACCTGCATATGGCGCAGACCGTGCTCATCATCCTCGCGATTATTGTAGTCATTCTATTTATCGTTTCCTACACGGTGCGCAATTTTAACCGCCAGATCGTAACGCTAGCCCGCACGTTCGCCTATGAAAAATACGCGCTGTTTGAAAAAGCCACCGAAGAGCTGTATGAAAATATTTACGAGCTCGACATCACGCACAACCGCCCCGCCAACAGCGCGACGGAAGCCTATTTTACCAGTCTGGGCGCGCCTGCCGGCACACCGTTCGGCAGCGCGCTGCATATCATCGCGGCAAAGCAGGTAAAGGAAGAGTTCCGTCAGGGCTACATCGCCACGTTTTCCCCGGAAAACGTACTGCGCGCTTACGCCAGCGGGCAGGATACCCTGCGGTATGATTTAATGATCTCGAGCGGCGGACAGGATTACTATTGGATGCGCATCACCGCGCGCATCGTGCGCTGCGAAAGCGACGGCGCGATCCATATGCTGACCTACCGCCAGAACATCGACGCGGAAAAACGGCAGGAGCGCCGCCTGCGCGAGCTGGCGCAAGCGGACGAGACCACCGGCCTGCTGACCCGGTCCGCGATCCAGCGGCTCGGCGAACAGCTGCTGAGCGAAAAGGGCGCTGCGATGTACGCGTTTTTCCTGTGCGACATTGACAACTTCAAACAGGCCAACGATAAATTCGGCCACGATTATGGCGATTCGGTCATACGCGCCTTCGCCCATACCATGCAGGGCCAGTTCCAGCAGGATAATATTTTAGGCCGCCTTGGCGGCGACGAATTCGCCGCGCTCGTTCCCATTCCGGCTGGTCACGGCGCCGAGTGGGCCACGGAAAAAGCAAATGCCTTAAGCGGCGCGCTGCGTTTTCTCTACGGCGAGGAGGACCGCGCGTGGGCGGTCTCGGCCAGCATCGGCGTGGCGCTTGCAAACGCGGATACCGCCGGTTTCGACGATCTGTATAAACGCGCGGAGCACGCGCTGTACCAAACCAAGAAACGCGGCCGGGACGGCTACACCATAGCTCCCCCGACCGCAGACCATGACGAAAGGACCGACAAGGATGGCAGCTGATACACCCTCGTTACTCGACTGGCTCACGGAAAAAACAAACTGCCCGTATCTCTCCAACCTGCCTGAGATCGTGGGCAGCGAAGCCTTCCGCTCCGCGGTAAAAGAAGCGCCGACCGAACGCTACCCGCTTGCCGAGTGGACGGAAGCGGTCCAGTACCTGTGCGGAGAAAAGAACCCCTGTTTTACCGATCCGGCCGGCGCAAAGCGCCGACTGATCGAGGCCACCGGTCCCCGCTGCGTGTAAAAGAAAGCTCCGAAGAAAGGCGCATAGCCCTTTCTTCGGAGCTTTCAGACTGTCAAAGAACCTCCACGCGCCGCAGCGCGCATAAAATAGGATTTTGCTGCAAGAGCAAAATCCATAAAATCCGGGAGCATGTATCTCGGATTTTATACAAACCGACTTCAAGTGTGCCTGTAAGGCGCGCGCAGAAGCCGGAATACTCGATCGAAATGGGGCTTTGTTTCGATCGACAGACTGTCAAAATAGTTTTTTGACAGTCTGAAAGCTCCGAAGAAAGGCGCATAGCCCTTTCTTCGGAGCTTTTTTAGTTGTCCTCCGGCTGCCACCGGAACGCCGCCATATCCACCCGTCCGTCCGCCGTAAACCGGACGCCGTCGGCTTCCAGCATGGCGCGCTGCACATCGCCCCCGCCAAAAGCGAAAGCCGCGGATATGCGCCCATCCTGTGTGACGACGCGGTAGCACGGAACGCCCGCCGGGTCCGGATTGACATGCAGCGCATAGCCGACCACGCGCGCCCAGCGCGGGTTGCCCGCGAGCGCCGCGACCTGCCCATAGGAAGCGACGCGGCCGCGCGGGATGCGCCGTACCACGGCATAGATCTTTTGGTATGTATTTTCCATTCCTTCGCCGCCCTTCTGCGTTATTTCTATTATATCATGGCAATATGCCGATTTCCACGCCCTTTCAGCATGAAAAAAATGTCTATTTTTACGTGTTAAATTGTTGCATACCTGAACAAAATGTTCTATAATAGTAACGCACCTTTAGCAAGTATGTAGGGAAATCCGCACTTTTTCTTATATTTGGTAAGAAACGGACGCGGAAACGTAAGGAGGACAATGAATCAATGGCACTTACAAACAGCTATCTCAATAGCGTATATGAAACCGTAGAAAAGCGCAACCCGGGCGAGCCTGAATTCCTGCAGGCCGTACTCGAAGTGCTCGAAAGCTTCGAGCCTGTCGTAGAGCAGCGCCCCGAGCTTGAGGCTTGCGGCGTTGTCGAGCGTTTAGTCGAGCCGGAGCGCATGATCATGTTCCGTGTGCCGTGGGTGGACGACAGCGGCAAGACGCAGGTCAACCGCGGCTTCCGTGTACAGTTCAATTCCGCCATTGGTCCGTACAAGGGCGGCCTGCGGTTCCATCCGTCGGTAAACGCTTCCGTTATCAAATTCCTCGGTTTTGAGCAGTGCTTTAAAAACAGCCTGACCGGCCTGCCCATGGGCGGCGGCAAGGGCGGTTCAGACTTTAACCCCAAGGGCAAGTCCGACGCGGAGATCATGCGTTTCTGCCAGTCCTTCATGACCGAGCTGTGCCGCCACATCGGCCAGTTCACCGATGTGCCCGCCGGCGATATCGGCGTGGGCGGCCGCGAGATCGGCTATATGTACGGCCAGTACAAGCGCCTGCAAAACGAGTTTACCGGCGTTCTGACCGGCAAGGGACTTTCCTTCGGCGGTTCGCTGGCCCGTACCGAAGCGACCGGCTACGGCCTGTGCTACTATATGAGCGAAATGCTCGCATACAAGGGCACTTCGTTTGAAGGCAAAACCGTGGCGATCTCCGGCAGCGGCAACGTGGCGATCTATGCCTGCCAGAAGGCCACCCAGTTGGGCGCCAAGGTCGTCACCATGTCGGATTCCAACGGCTTTATCTACGATCCCAACGGCATCAAGCTCGATATCGTAAAGGATATCAAGGAAGTCAAGCGCGGCCGCATCATGGAATATGCCGAGCGCGTGAACGGCAGCACCTACACCGAGGGCGAGCGTCCGTGGAGCGTCCCGTGCGATATCGCCCTGCCCTGCGCGACCCAGAACGAGCTGAACGGCGACGACGCGAAAACGCTGGTCGCAAACGGCTGCAAGTTCGTCGCCGAGGGCGCGAACATGCCTTCCACCCCGGAAGCCGTCGCCGTGTTCCATGAGAACGGCGTGTTCTTCGGCCCGGCCAAGGCGGCGAACGCGGGCGGCGTGGCCACCTCCGGCTTGGAGATGAGCCAGAACTCGCTGCGCCTTTCTTGGTCCTTTGAAGAGGTCGACGAGCGCCTGCACGGCATCATGGTCAACATCTTCAAGACCTGCGTGGAATCCGCGCAGAAGTACGGCCACAAGGACAACCTTGTCATGGGCGCGAACATCGGCGGCTTTGTCAAGATCGCCGACGCGATGCTTGCGCAGGGCATTGTGTAAATTTTCATTCAGAAAGGCCCCTCGCGCCGCGGCGCGAGGGGCCTTTCAGGATGTCAAAAAACAAGTTTTGACATCCTGTCGATCGAAACAAAGCCCCATTTCGATCGAGTATTCCGGCTTCTGCGCGCGCCTTACAGGCACACTTGAAGTCGGTTTGTATAAAAAACCACGCACATGTCGCGGCTTTTTATGAATTTTGCCGCAAGCGGCAAATCCTATTTAATGCGCGCTGCGGCGCGAAAGGTTCTTTGACACGCTGAAAGGCCCCTCGCGCTGCGGCGCGAGGGGCCTTTTTATCGCAGTGGCAAAATGTCGCTTGGTGAAACGGACAGCGTAAGGCTTTCCCGGTTTGGCAGCGCGGCGTATTCCGCTTTGTTCAGAATCCAGCAGAGGGACTGCGAAGCGCCTTTTGGCCTGACCAGCACGCGCACCTCAAACGGGCTTTCGATCACCTGCTCCACGCGGCAGGCAAACGCGTTTTCCGTCCCGCCGGGCCGAAAGAAGTGGGCGCGGATTCCCACCGCGGAAACATCGCCCGCCATGGGCGCCGCCGCCCGCAGGGTCAAATTCCACGCGGGTACCGTCACCGCGTTCTCACCGGACGGGTATGCGTCCGCAATATTTTTGCAGCCGGTCAAAAGCGCCGCCGCGCGCGTATGCGGGCTTTGAAACAGCGCCCACTTTTCACAGTACGCATCGATGCGGCCGCGATCGTACACCGCTACCTTATCGCAAAGCCGGTAGATCTCATCGCGGTTGTGGGAAACGAACAGCGCCGGGCCGTTAAACTGTTCGAGCACACGCAGGACCTCGCGCTCGGTTTGCCAGCGGAGAAAGCTATCCAAGGCGGAAAACGGCTCGTCCAGCATCAGGATACGCGGCTCGGATACCAGAATGCGCGCCAGCGCGGCGCGCTGCTGCTGCCCGCCCGAAAGCTGGTGCGGGCGGCGGCGCTCCAAGCCGCCGAGCTGTAACCGTTCCACTGTCTCCGCGACGCGAACGCGCTTTGCGTGCTGCGCCAGACCGCTCCGCCGCAGCCCTGTCAGGATGTTTTGCTCCACCGTCATATTGGGGAACAGCGCGTAATTCTGGAACAGCAGGCCGACGCGCCGCTTCTGCGGCGGCAGATCGATGCCCCGCTCGGAATCAAACAGCGTTTGCCCGTCCAGCACGATCTTGCCGCTGTCCGGCTTGACGATGCCCGCGATGCACCGCAGCGTCATACTTTTGCCGCAGCCCGAAGCGCCCAGCAGGCCGATCGTTTCCTTTTCCGCCGTGAACGACACGTCCAGCCGGAACGAGCCAAAGGCTTTCTGAATATCCACCATGAGCATTGCTTTTCACCCCTCTGTTCCCACCCGCCGTTTTGGGTTTTCCCGCCGTTCCAGCAGGTTTACCGTCAACAAAACGACGGCCGAGATCGCTAAATTGACCAGCACCCACCGAAATGCCAACGCTTCCTGATCCGTGCGCCAAAGCTGATAGACCGTGGTGGAAATGGTCGCGGTCTTGCCTGGGTGTAGCCCGCGATCATGCTGGTCGCGCCGTATTCGCCCAGCGCCCGCGCAAACGAAAGCACCGCGCCCGCCAAAATGCCCTGACGGCACGCAGGCATGGTCACGCGCCAAAAAATGTAGCTGCCGGAAAGGCCCAGTGTCTGCGCCGCGTAGCGAAGCGTGTCGTCGAAGCCTTCAAACGCGCCGCGCGCCGTGCGGTACATGAGCGGGAACGCGACGACCGCCGCCGCGAAGATTCCGCTGTACCACGTCATCGGCACCTTGACGCCGAACGTATCCATCAGCCACAGGCCGACGGGCCGCTTCGCGCCGAACAGGCACAGCAGGAAATAACCGACCACGGTAGGCGGCAGCACGAGCGGCAGCGTCAGCACCACATCGAGAGCGCCCTTGACCAGCCGCGGCAGCTTTGCGATATACCACGCCGCAAAAATGCCCGTAAAAAACACGAGCACGGTCGCGATCAGCGCAATGCGAAGCGAATTAAAAAGCGGATACCAATCCACGGCGCGTGTCCCTCCTTTTCTATTTAGCCTGCTTTGGCAAAGCCGACCGCTTCAAAGACTTTTATCGCGGCATCGGACTGCAAGTAATCTAAAAATGCCCGCGCCTCATCCGGGTGCGGCGCGGCTTTGAGCACTGCCGCGGGGTAAACAACCTGCTTGCACAGATCCTTTGCAGCCTGATCGACAATAGTCAACCCCGCTGCAAAGGCGTCGGTCGCGTAGATGATGCCGCAATCGACCGAGCCCTCGGCCACCTGCGTGGCGACCTCCTTCACGTTGGAGCCATAGGTGATCTTGTATGCGCTTTCCAGTGCGTCCAGCAGACCGAGTCCGGTCAGAATTTCTTCCGAATACTGGCCGACCGGCACGTCGTCATTGCCAAGCGCAATCAAATCGCATTTGGTGCCGATATCATCAAACGACCGGATGCCCGCCGGGTTGCCTTCGGGCACGACCAGCGCGACCTTGTTTTCCAGCAGATCGACGCGCGTCGCGGCGTCGATCAAACCAAGGCCGCCCGGATTGCCCGCCGCGTCCTTGGATACGTCGAGCTGGTTCATCTGCTTTTGCGCCGCCGAGATGAACAGGTCGCAGTCGGCCCCCTCCTCGATCTGGGTTTTCAGCGTGCCGGACGAATCGAAATTGAACGTCAGCTTCACGTTGGGCGCGACGGCCTTGTAGCTTTCCGCCAGCTCGGTCAGCGTTTCCATCATGGAAGCGGCGGCGAATACGGTCAGCTCCACCGTTTCATTTGCGTGGGGCGCTTCCTTTTTCGTTTCAGCCGGTCCGCCGTTACCACAGCCTGCAAGTCCGCCCGCGAGCAGCCCGGCGGCGGCCATGACGCAAAGCATTCGTTTCCCTTTATCGTTCATGTTGTTTTCTCCTCACAATCGTTGTAGCCGATCAAGGATAACGCACGCCTCAAAAATGGGCTTTTCAAAGCCCATTTTCGGCTTATTATACTTGCGGCAGATCCCAGTTGAAATACTGCCAGTACGGCGCGGCGGCGCGCGCTTTAAAATCGGCTCTCGAAGCGTCGGTCCAGTCGTAGGTGCCCCTGCCGGACTTTTGTCCAAGGTCGCCGCGCGCCACGCGCTCGCGCACGAAAGCGGGCGTTTCCTTGGCGTCGCTCAGATCGCGCAGCAGATGGTCTTCGATGCTTTGCACCATATCCAGCCCCGCAGCGTCCTGATGCTCGAACAGGCCGACCGAGGTATAGCGCGGCATGAAGCTGTACATCAGCGCCTTATCAATATCGCGCGGATCGGCAAGCCCCTGTTCGACCATGTAGATCGCCTCGCGCAGCAGCGCGTGCTGTAAGCGGTTGGCGATAAAGCCGGGCGCGCTCTTTTTCATCACACATACCTTGCGGCCGCAGCTTTCCAGTATTTCATACGCGGCGCTTGCAGCGGCCTCCTCGGTGCACGCGCATTTCACCAGCTCGACAAAAGGCACCAAATGCGGCGGATTAAACGGGTGAGCGACGACCAGCTTGCCCGGGCAGCTTTGCAACCCCTCGCACAGCGTTTCAGGCGCCATGGCGGAGGTGGTGGAGGCGACGAAGCGAAAGCGTTTGCAGTGCGCCTCGATCTGCTGATAGATCGCAAATTTTACCGCCTTGTCCTCTACCGCGCATTCAAAAACAGCGTCCACATCCTGTAGGTCGGCATAGGACAGGGTAAAATGCAGATTGCCGGCGCAGGCCGCGGCCTGCGCCCGGCTTACCAGCCCCCGCCCTTCCAGCACGGCGTACATTTCATCATAGCTGCGCCTGCCGCGTTCGGCGGAGGCGGCCTTGGTGGCAAGCACCGTGGTATCGTATCCGTTTCCTGTGAAAAGCGCGGCAAGGCTCATGCCCATCATACCTGTGCCAATCACAGCGATCTTTTGCGGTTTTGTATTTAACATATGTTCGTTTCCCCTTTCAGCTTTGCCCGTTTTCCAGCATCATCGATAATAGCTGCTCCAAGTGATCCTGCACCGCCGCTTCCAGCCCGCTTGCGTCGCGCGCCTGCAAGCGTTCAAAAATCTTTCGATGCCGGGCCGCCAAATAGCTTAAATTCCGCTGTGTCAGCGCCGTGCCGACGAACAGCCAGGATTTGATATTGCATTGCTCCCACAGTTTGCACAGCAGGCTGTTGCCCGAAGCGGCAATGATATGATCGTGAAACAGCGCGTCCATTTGCACATAGCGGTCGTTATCCTGCTTTGCGCCCGCGCGCTCCATTTCCGTCATCGCGCGCTGGATGCCGGCAAGCTGCTCGTCGGTCATGTTTTCGCAGGCCTGATGCGCGCCCAGCTTTTCCAGCGCGCCGCGCACGCGGTAAAAGTTCTCCATATCCTGCATGGTGATCTGCTTGACATAGGTTCCAAAATAAGGCTTTTGCTCCACCAATCCGCTGAATTCCAGCTCCCGTATCGCCTCCCGCACGGGGGCCTGTGAAACGCCAAGCAGCTGCGCCATTTTGGTTTCTACGATGCGGTCGCCCGGCTTCAGCTCGCCTCTAAGGATCGCCTGCCGGATGTACTGGCTGACCTCCTGATGCAGCAGCCGCCGTTTGGGTAGCCGTTTCGCTCCTGTTTCCATCTGTCTCCCCCTCTGTTGTTTGATCAAGGCCGCTGAAATACCGGTCGAACAGCCGATCCGCCTCTTCTGCCAGCGCCGCTGCAAACGCCTGATACCGCGCGATCAAATCGCGCCCGCGCGGCGTTACCTCGCTGCCGCCGCCGTCCACGCCGCCCACCTTGCGTTCGAGCAACGGATACCGCAGCTCGGCCTCGGCGGCCTTGACGATGCGCCACGCCTTGCTGTACGCCATGCCCATCGTGTGCGCGGCCACGTTCAGCGAGTGGCTCTCGCCAACGAGGAGCAGCAGCTCGGCCAGACCCGGGCCGAAAAAGGTTTCGCTTGCCCGCAGCCGGATCTTTAAGGAATACCGCAAGCCGCCGTGTTCCATATGCCCGCCCCCTTTACGCCGGCGCGCCGCACTCGCCGGCCTTGCCGCACAAAATCTCGATACCGTGCGGCAGCGCGGGCAGCAGCACCGCAAGGCATTCACGCGCCGCCTTGGGGCTGCCCGGCAGGTTGACGATCAGCGTGCGCCCGCGCGTGACCGCGACCCCGCGAGAAAGCATGCCGCGCGGCGTGATGCGCAGGCTTTCGGCGCGCATCGCTTCCGCGATGCCGGGCACCATGCGCTGACCCGCGTCGCAGGTCGCTTCGGGCGTGACGTCGCGCGGGGCAAGGCCGGTGCCGCCGGTGGTCAGGATCAAATCCGCGCCGCCCGCGTCCGCGAGCTCTCGCAGCGTTTGCGCGATCCGCTCCCGTTCATCGGGCACGACGCCGGTCCAAACGATCTCGGCCAGCTCGCCCAGCGTCTCCACGATCGCCGGACCGCTTTTGTCCTCGCGCAGGCCCTGACTACCCTTGTCGCTGACCGTCAGCACAGCGGTTCGTATTTTCATAAGCCCGCCTCCTCGCGCGTGACCACGCGAATGGAATCCCCCGCGCGCACCGCGCCTTCGGAAAGCACCTTGACGAAGATGCCTTCGGTCGGCATGATGCACCGGCCGATTTTTTGGTAGATCTCGCAGTGCTGATGGCACTGCTTGCCGATCTGCGTCACCTCGGTCAGGCAAGGCCCGATCAGCAGCAGCGTGCCGACCGGCAGCGTATGCAGCACGATCCCCTCCGTGGTCAGGTTTTCCGCGAATTTGCCCGGCGTCAGCCCCGGTACGCCGAGCGCCGTCATTTTATCGATGCTCTCCTGCGCGAGCAGGCTGATCTGCCGGTGCCAGTTGCCCGCGTGCGAATCGCCCACAATACCGTGATCGATCTTCAACAGCCCTTCTGCCACCGGGTGCTTGACCGTGCCCTTCTGCTTGCTGATATTGACCGCCGTAACGGTTGCCATAGCGCTCATCCTCCTATCCGATTCATCGCCCGCTGCGAATGAAACAGCGTTTCAAAATGGTGCCCGCGCGGTTTGTTCCATATTGCCGCGCGTATGGTATCGCCCAGTGTTTGGTCCGTTCCATCCAGCGCCGGGCGCAGGTCGGTCTCGGTGTTGTCGCCCAGACACATGCGCAGGTGGCCGTCGCTCGTCAGGCGGACGCGGTTGCACACCGCGCAAAATTTATGCGACACCGGGCTGATAAACCCGACGCGCCCGCGAAAGCCCTCGCCCGCGTAGTCCTCGCTCGGCTGACAGGGGCAGCGCGGCGCGAGCCTTTTCAGCGCGGGATACGCGGCCAGCACCTCGGCGTTCGGGATGCGGCGCGTGCCGTCCTCGCCCAACCTGCCGATTGGCATCAGCTCGATGAACCGCACATCGATCGGGTATTCCTTTGCCAGCCGAATGAAATCATCGATCTCGCCGTCGTTCTCGCCGCGCACCAGCACGGTGTTCACCTTGATCAGGTTCATGCCGCACGCGAGCGCCGCGTCGATGCCGCCCAGCACATCGCTCAAATGGCCGCCGCGCGTCATTTTGCTGTACCGCTCCTTGCACAGTGAATCCAGACTGATGTTGAGGCGCATGAGCCCCGCGCGGTGCAGGCCGCGTATCCGGCCCTCCAGCCCCTGCGCGTTCGTGGTCATACACAGGTCGCGCACCGTGGGATGCCGCGCGATATCCGCGATGATCTGTTCCAGATCCTGCCGCACCAACGGCTCGCCGCCCGTCACGCGCACCTTTTGCACGCCAAGCGCCGCCATCTGCGAAACGATGCGGGAAAGCTCCCCCGCCGTCAGCTCGTTTTCCGCCGTGAAGCAATCGTTCCCCTCGCGGCAATAGATACAGCGCAGATTGCACCGCTCGGTCACCGACAGACGCAGATAATTGATCTCGCGCCCAAACCGGTCAAGCATCGCGTTTCCTCCTTTTCTCAGCCCTTGCCAAAGCCGCAGTTTGGATACGTGCAGGTTTGGCAGTTCCGGCACAGTCCGCCGTGGCCCAGTTTTTTTACCGCTTTCCGCGTTACCCGTTCGCCCGCGAGCAGACGGGGCACGATCAGATCGAACACGCTCACCTTGTGGTACATCACGCAGCCCGGCAGACCGACCACCGGAATTTCCCCCAGATAACCGAGCAGGAACATGGCGCCGGGCAGGATGGGCGCGCCGTAGGTCTCGATTTGCACCCCCGCGCGGCGGATGCCCGCCGGCGTGCGGTCGTCCGGGTCGACCGACATGCCGCCCGTTACCGCGATTAAATCCGCGCCCCGCGCTTGCAAACTGCCGATGCAGTCCGCGATCATCTGATCGTCATCGTCCGCGAACAGCTGTTCAAACACCGTGCTGCCGAGGGCTTCGAATTTGCGGCGCAAAATGTCGCCGAATTTGTCCTCGATCAGGTGGTGGTAAATCTCGCTGCCGGTCGTCACCAGACCGACCTTGAGCGGTCGCAGCGGTTTTACCTCGACGAACGGGCCGACCGATTCCGCCCGCCGCACGACCGCTTCCTTGACAAACAGCGGAATCACGCGCGTGCCCGCGAGCTGCTCGCCCTTTCGCACCATGACGTTTTCGTGAATGGCCGCGAACATCACTTCGTCGTCCTCGATCAGGGCTTCCAGCTTGTCCACGTCGATTTTCAGCAACCCGTCGCACGCCGCGCGCAGCTCCACCTTGCCCTCGCCCTTTGGCAGAAGGTCGATATTAGGCCCGGCCGCGGCTGCCGCAATGCGCCTTGCCGCGTCGTCCTCGTGCACGTCGTCCGCGCCGAGTTCGAGCACGAACAAGTGCTTCTTGCCCATGGAGAGCAGCACCGGGATATCCGATTCCTCTACCACATGGCCCTTTTGAAAGCGGCTCCCCTTGAACTCGCCCGGGATGATTTGGGTCAGGTCGTGCGCGAGCACCGTGCCGACCGCGTTTTCCACCAAAACGGTTTTCATTGTTGCACCTCGCTTATCAGGTTCCATATGCTCTCCGCGGCCCGCTGGCGCGAGGCCGCCGCCAAGAGCGCTTGTTCGTTTCCGGCGCATCGCCGCGCCGCCCGGGCAAACCGTTCGTCCAGCGTCGCCGCCCGGTCCTCCATGACCAGCTTATCCGCCAGATACAGCACCGTGGCTTCGGATACCGTACCCCACATAGCGGGCGGCAGCTCCATATGCACGGACACGCACTCGGCGGCGCGGACATAGCCCAAATCCAACAGGGCCTGCGCCAGCCGCGCGGCGTGCTGCGGCTTTGTCCTTGCCGCGTCGTGTACGCGCGCCGCGGCCGCCAACAGCCGTTTATTAAGGTGCGCGCACGCCGGACTTTCGGCCAGCGCAAGCGCCCGGCGTTCGACCGCGCGGCAATGCCGCCGGATCGCCTCGGTCGAACCGAAGCGGTCGTGCAGCGCTTCGATCTCATACGCCGCCGGAACGCTTTCGGCGCGAAACGCCAGCAGGCGCTCGTAATCCGCCTTGGTATCCGCATCGAGCAGACAGCCGGGATCGCCGACCGGGCAAGCTTCGACGGCAAGGGGCGCAAGCGCGCCCTTGACGCCATCCCGCCCGTCGTGCGCGAGCACCGCCCGCGCCGCGCGCGGCCCAAGCAGCAACGGGTGTCCGTTCCTGCCTTCCATGCGGGGATGCGCCGCATCCGCCCCGGTTTGCGCCCGCGCCTGCCGGAGCGTTTGCAGAAGGCTGGGGCAAAACAGGGGGATGTCCGCCGGAAGCAAAAACACCTCGTCGCACTCCCCCAGCGCGCGCAGGCCGATCTTGGCGGAATCCAGCATCTGTGTTTCACGGAACGCGGGGTTGTGCGCAAAGCGCAAGTCCATCCCCGCGAGCGCCCGCTCGACATCCCTTGCCCGGCTGCCGGTCACGACCACGATACGCGCGGCGCCGCCTTCTCGCAAACGGCGCGCCGCGCTTTCGATCAGCGTGCCGCCGCCCAGCGGCAGCAAGGGCTTGAACGCCCCCATGCGGCGGGACAGCCCCGCCGCGAGTATGACCGCCCCCGTCATGCGCGACCGTTCCGAAACGCGACGAGCTCGGCCGCGATGGACACCGCGATCTCTTCCGGCGTTTGCGCGCCGATCGGCAGGCCGATCGGGGAATGCACCCGCGCAAGGGCGCTTTCGGCAATCCCGTCCGCCCGCAGCTTCTCATACATCAGGTCGCGCTTGCGTTTGGAGCCGATCATCCCGATATAGCCCGCCCGTGTCCGCAGCGCCCAGACGAGCGCCTCCCGGTCGCCCAGATGGCCGCGCGTGACGATCACCGCCATATCCTTTTCCCCCAGCGCCGCCTCCGGGATGTTGTCATAGGTTTCGACAATGACGCGCTTCGCGCTCGGAAACCGTTCGGGCGAGCAGAACTCGCTTCGATCTTCCACGACTACGATAGGGATTTCCAAAACATCCGCGATACGGGCAAGCTGCCTTGCAATATGCCCGCCGCCGAAGATCACCAGTTTGCCGTCGTCTATCTCCGCCAGTTCGCGTTGCAGCGCCGGTTGCTCCGTCCCGTCGTAAAACCGGATGGACAGCACGCCCGAACCGCCGCAGATCATATCCGAGTTCGCCGCGTCGGCGGAGGACAGGTCAAAGGGCATTTCGCCGCTTTTGCCCTCGGCGATAAGCTGCCGGGCGCGCTCGATCGCTCGCGCTTCCAACACGCCGCCGCCCACCGAGCCTTCGATGCCGCCGTCCTCCCGCACCAGCATGGTCGCGCCCTGATGGCGCGGCATCGAACCCGAGCCCTCGCGGATTGAGACCAGCGCGAAGGGTTCTCCTTTCGCGCACATTTCGCGCACCGCCTGTTTGATTCGTTTCATATGCTCACCCCTGCCGTTTCACGGCAAATACGGTATCTGAAAAGGCCTTCTCGCTTTTGTCGGGCGCGATCAGTACCTTTGTATGCTCTGTCAGCGCGCATGCCGCCGCATCGTACAGCGCGCGGTCCGCAAAGACCAGCCGCCCCGCCGTCCGGCAGAAATGCGCGATCGTTCGCCTGTCCACCGGGTCTGTTTCCGTGACGCTGAGCACCGCCGTGGAGACGCCGCACACGCCGCAGATCTTTGCCGCGCGCAGCGCCTGTTCCGCGTCCGGCGGCTCGATCACGAGCGCCACATCGACCCCTTTGTTCAAAACCTTCGTTGTTCCCTCAAAAGATAGCGCTTCCAGCATTGGTTTCCGGCCTCCCCCGGCGGCTGCTTCCCGCCGCATCACGCGGCGGGAAGCAGCCCAACGTACTTACTTGGTATTCGTCAGATATTTGTAGCAGCGGATCACGTTGGTGCGCTGGATGTATTCCATCATTTCTTCCTGTCCGATATCGACCGGGTAGCGGTCTGCGAAGCTGATGTTTTTCACGCAGGTATCCATATCCCAGCCGCGCGCGATCCCGCTGCCAACAGCAGAAAGCCATTCGTAAACGAACGCGCGCTGCTCGGCGATGTAGGAGCGATCCACGACAGAACCGTGACCCGGCACGAAATAATCCACATCGAGCGTTTCCAGAAAATCAAGCGTCTGAAGGAGCGCGCCGATGTCTGCCGAATGCAGCCAAGTCTGGCAGCCGGAAAACAGGGTGTCGCCCACAAAGGCGACGTGCTCCTTGGGTACGTGCACGCAAAGCTGGCTGGTCGAATGGCCGGGCGTATGGTAAAGCTCGAACACGGTATCGCCAAGGTGCAGCGTCATATGCTCGCGGAAGGTGATCTGCGGCCGGTTGACGATAAATTCCTCGCGCTTCGGCATGAGCGGCAGCGCCGCCTTGTCCTGCCGTTCCAGCACATCGACGCTGTAATCGTAGCAATCGCTGATATCGCCCGCGACCGTCCAAAAGATCTCATTTAGCTTTTCATGGCCGATCACAAGGCTTTCTCCCGCGAACCAGTGGTTGCCGAAGATGTGGTCGATATGGCCCTCGGTATTGATCAAGTACTTGATCGGGCCGCGTTTTTTGGCAAACTCGCGCATTTCCAGCAGCGTGGACAGCCACTGCGCCGTATCGATGAACACCGAGCCTTCGCTCGTGAAAACGATCGACGGGTTACAGCCGCGGATTTTGGTTTCGGTATAGACATTGGGCGTCAACATTTCCATAGACAGTTCCTCATTTCCAAATAGGGGGTGGTATTTCCTTTCGAGAGAGGCGGCAAAAAAGAAGAAAAGAAGAAAAAGAGTGTGGAGAGGAAGGAAGTTTTTACTTGCCGCCCCTCCCGAATCGGAAATCAGTTTTCAGCGAGCTTTTGCGCGCTCGCACGCTTCTTGCAGCGCGTGGCGGACCCAAACGCGCACCATTTGGACGCGGTACTCGCGCGTGGCGCGCTGATCCGTGATCGGAGCGATATGGGCGGCGCATTCCTCCGCCGCCTTGGCAAACAGCGCCTCATCCGGCTGCCGCCCGGTGAGCAGCGCTTCCGCCTCGCGGCAGCGAAGCGGCGTCGGTGCGACCGAGGCGAGCGTTACGCGCGCATCGGCGATCGTGCCGTCCTCCGCGAGCGTCAGCCGCGCGCCCGCGCCGACGATCGAAATATCCGAATCGCCGCGGATGGCGTATTTTTTGTAGGCCGCGCCGGTATGCGCCGCGGGCTTTTTGATCTGAAACCGTACAACCATTTCCGTTTCGCCAAGATCGGTCTTGCCCGGGCCCTTGAAGAAATCGCACAGCGGCATTTCACGCGCGCCGTCCGCGCCCGCGATGACCACGGCCGCGTCATGAAGCAGCAGGCCGTGTATCGCATCCGCCGAGGGCGACGCGTTGCACGCGTTGCCGCCAATGGTCGCAATATTGCGCACCTGCATGGAGGAAACGTGACCGCACGCCTCGCGCACCACCTGATAATCCTCCGCCAGCGCGGGCGAAAGCGATAGCTCGCGCAGGTTCGCGCGGGCGCCCAGCGTCAGCCCGGTTTCGGAAACGGCGATCGCGTCCAGCTCCGGGATATCCATCAGGCCGATGACCGCCGACGGCTGCCATAGCTTCATTTTGATGCGCGGCACCACATCGGTGCCGCCCGCGAGCAGCCGCGCGTTCTTGCCGTATTCCCCCAGCAGCGCGCAGCATTCCTCTACGCTCTTCGGCTGAAAGTATTTTTCAAACCGCATGCTCATCTCGTCTCCCTCCATTCCGCCGCGTAATCGCCGTAGTCGCCGTCGCGCACGGCTTCAATCGCTTCCACGATCTTTTTATAGCCCGTGCAGCGGCACAGGTTGCCGTGCAGGCCCTCGCGGATATCGTCCTCTGTGGCGTTCGGGTTTTCATCGAGGATGGCCTTGGCCGTCAGGATCATGCCGGGCGTGCAGTAGCCGCACTGCACGGCAAAATGGTCGATGAACGCCTGCTGCAGCGGGTGCAGGCCGTCTTCGCCCTCCAGCCCCTCAATGGTCGTGATCTCATGGCCCACGGCCTGCGGGATAAACATGGTGCAGCTTTTTACCGCCTTGCCGTCCATCAGCACGGTGCACACGCCGCAGTTGGAATCGTCGCAGCCGCGCTTGGTGCCGGTCAGGTTCAGCTCGTCGCGCAGCGTTTCCAGCAGGGTCAGCGACGGATGAACGTAAACCACGCGTTTTTTCTTGTTGATGGAAAGTTCAAACCGCATTTTCTCTTCGTACATCACTGGTTCGCCTCCTTGGCTTTCTTCTCCTGTATCAGCGCGAGGATGCGCTCGGCCGTCATCGGATAACCGGTGACGCGCACGCCGACCGCCTGATAGATCGCTTCCGCGATCGCGGGGCCGACCGGGATCGTGATCGATTCCGCCATGCCCTTGGCGCCGAACGGCCCATCGGGCAGCGGGTCGGGATTGATAAAGGCGTAAACATCATCGTTCTTCGGCATGTCGAGCACGCCGGGCAGGCGGTAATCGCTGAAATTGCAGTTGGCGATCTCGCCGCGTTCATTGTAAAGGTGTTCTTCCATCGTTGAGAAGCCGATCGCCATGTGCACGCCGCCCTCGATCTGGCCTTCGACCAGCTTGGGGTTGATCGGATTGCCCGTATCGGCGGAGGAGGCGACCTTCAGTACCTTGACCTGTCCGGTCTCCTCGTTGACCGCCACCTCGACCGCGGCCGCCGAGTATTGGAACCAGTTCCAAACGCGGTCGGACAGGCCGTTCTTGTCCCACTGGTGGATCGGCGCCGGGCAATACAGGCCGTGTCCCTTGACCGGCGAGCCCTTTTGCAGCCCCCAGTTGCCCTGTGTGAACATGCCGACCGGCACGAACAGCGACGGGATATCGACCTCCTGCACATACGAACCCTTGAGATACGCCTTTTTGCCCTCGATCTCCACCTTGGAAACATGCAGCCCAAAGTGCCGCGCGATCTCTTCCTTCAGCTTATCGATGCAGTCATGGCAGGCGGCGAGCACCGCGTTGCCGGTGTTATAAGTCGTGCGCGAGGAAGCGGAGTAGTTGTCATACGGCGTGATGGCGGTATCGCCCTTGGTCGTCTTGACGTCGGTGATCGGCACGCCGAATTCATTCGCGACGATCTGGGTCATGGCGGTCGTTACGCCCATACCGTTTTCATCGCACGAAATGAACAGCTCGATCGTGCCGTCCGAATTGTACCAAACCTCGGCTTCCGAACGGCCAAGCGGCGTATTCTGTTTGCCGCCCACCGCGACGCCGCGGCCCTTTTTCCAAACGCCCATATCCTGCTCGGGCTTTTCCTCCACGCGGACCGCGTCCGCGACCGCCTGCAGGCACTTTTTAAGGCCCGAGGAGGTGATCAGCTCGCCGTAGCAGTCGCGCTCGCCCGCGTCGATGATGTTCTTCATGCGGATCTCGACCGGGCTCATGCCGAGGTCGTCCGCCAGCTTGTTGACCAGACACTCGATGCCGAACTCCGCTTCGGGGCAGCCGAGGCCGCGGTATTCGGCGGCGGGCACGGTGTTGGTTGCGACCGCGTAAGTATCCATGCGGATGTTCGAGGGCTGGCCCTTTTCCGCCCAGCGGTACACGGGCGCCGCGCCGGAGGAGGACAGGCGGCCCGAGAAAAACGTGTTGTTCAGCGCCGCGCCAATCTCTTCGCAGAGATAGTAATCGTTGGCGATGATCGTGCCGTCCTTTTTCGCGCCGAGCTTTACCTTGGTCTGGCACGGCCAGTTGGAGGGCGCCGAGCAGAACACCTCCTTGCGGGAAAAGCGGAAACGCACGGTGCGTTTGGCCTTCAGGCACATCAGCGCGGTCAGTATTTCGATGTAGGGGTTCAGGCGCGAGCCGAACGAGCCGCCCATATACGGCTGGATCACGCGCACGCGCGATTCCGGCATGCCGAGGATACGGCAGATGCCCTGCTTGATCACGCCGTGCACGCCCGCGCCGTTGGACCACATGGTAATGCCGCCGTCGTTATCATAGCGGCAGATGGCGTTGGCGCATTCGAGCGGACTTGCGGTTTTTTTGCCGACCCAGAATTCGCCCTCTTCCGTGATATCGGCTTCCCGCAGCTTTTGTTCCACATCGCCCGCGTTCATATAAAACGCGCCGACGACATTGGGGGAAACGCGGTTTGTCGCGCGGTCCGCCGGGCGGTCCATAAAGCCCTGATCGCGGGTCTCGTATTCGGGGTCGATCACGGCGACGGGATCGGGCTTCATCGCTTCTTCATAGTTGAGTACGTGCGGCAGCACCTCGTAGTCGACCTCGATCAGCTCGACCGCCTGCTCGGCGATCTCCTCTGTTTCGGCCGCGACCAGCGCGATGGTCTGTCCCGCCCAAAGCGCGCGGTCCGTCGCGAGTACGGATGCCTTGGGATACTGATCCCAATCGATGCCGGGCTCATTCCCGGTCAGGATGTACAGTACGCCCTCCAGCGCTTTTGCCTTCGTCGTGTCCAGCCGCTTGATGTTGGCGTGCGCGTACGGGCTGCGCTTGGCCTTGATATGCGCCATATTCGGAAACTGGTTATCAAAATCACTGGCGTACAGGCCCTTGCCGGTGACCTTATCATATGCGTCGATCCGTTTTTCGCCCTTGCCGATTAAGGTGTCCATCTGATTGCCTCCTTGTTAAAATCCGGTTTACCGTCTGCGCTTGCCGCGCACATACGCGGCCAGCATGACGAGAAGAATAATGCCGTAGCCGAGCCATTTGCCCGCGTCGCCCCAGCCGAGCGCGACGAACAGGTTGGTCAGGCTTTGCAGCACGATCGCGCCGAGCACAACGCTTAAGTAATTTGCTTCGCCGCCGTTGATCGAACAGCCGCCGACCACGACCGCCACGACGGACGGCATCACATAATTGGAACCCATGTCCTTGGCCGCCTGACCGAGATAGCCGACCAGCAGCAGGCCGATCAGCGCGGCCAGTATGCCGGACACGACAAACGCAATGCAGCGCACCCGGCGCACATTGACGCCGCTGAGATACGCCGTGGTTTCATTCGCGCCCACGCCGAGGATCTTGACGCCAATCTTCGTTTTGCCGATCAGCACGCCCGATATCACGAGCGCGACCAGCACGACGAGCAGGATGTTCGGAAACACGCCGGTGAATTTAGCGGCCAGCGCTTGCAGCAGCGGCGCGGATTGCCCCTTGATCGGCGTGGCCGCGACGTAAGCGTTGACAATGCCCTGCACGATATTGGCCATCGCCATGGTGACGACCAGCGGCGGCAGACCGGCGTAAGCCGTCAATACGCCGTTGCCAAGGCCGAACACCGCGCCGACCGCGATGGCGACCAGAATCGCGGGCACAAGCCCGCCGTTGCCGCCGTCCATGATGCTCGCGCCGAGAATGCCCGAAAGCGTCGCTATGTAGCCGACCGACAGATCGAGCCCGCCGCCGCCCACGCAGATGACCAGCATCTGGCACAGGCCGAACAACGCGACAAAGGTAGCCAGCCGCATGGTGAGAAAGACCTGCTGCGTGGAGAGAAACGTGCCCGGCGCCGCGCCCTTCAAGAACGTAAGCACGAGCTCGCCGCCGACAAAAACCAGAATGACCATCAAAAGCGTGTTGATGACCTTTTTGTTGCCGTTGTAGAAATCTGCCAGCGGATGCTTTTCCAGCTGTACGGGACGGTTGTCCATGCTCATTTCCCTCCCTTCAGCGCGGCTTTCTTCTGCGAAGCCGCATAGGCGGCCGACACGCCGATCGCCGCTATGATGATCAGGCCGCTGACCAGCGTCTGATAAGCGTTCGGAATGTTGGCGAAGAAAATGATCTTGCTGACAAAACTCATGATCAGCGCGCCCGCGATGGCGAGGAACACGTTGCCCTTGCCGCCCGACATCGCCACGCCGCCGACCACGGCGGCGGCGATCGCCTGCAAGGTGAGCGTATCGCCGAAATGAGCCGAGCCCGCGCCGTTTTGTCCGGCGTAGTAAACCGCCGCGAAATACAGGAACACCGCGTTGATGATGTAGGCGACGGTCTGTATTTTAGCGGTGTTGATGCCGCTTGCATAAGCGTTTTCATTATGGCTGCCGACCGCGTACAGATAGCGCCCAGTACGCGTGCGGCTGATCAAGTACCAAATGACGCATGCGAGCACAATCCACAGCAGCGCCGTCGGCACAAACCGGCCGATCCCGGCGAGCGCGGGCACCTGCTTCATATCGTAAAAGGCCTTGAACCATTTCACCTGCTTGCCGCCCGGTGTGGGCGTGACAAACAAGGCGATGCCGAGCCACGCATACGAGGTCGCAAAGGTCGCGATGACGGCGGGCAGCCGCAGATAGCCGACCGCGATGCCGTTTACCAGCCCGATGACGACCGCGACCGCCAGACCGGCTACAAGCGCGGTAACGCCGGTGACCGGCGAATCCGGATTCATCACGCGGGTCATGACGCACAGCATGAGCGCCATCGAGGTACCGCAGGACATATCAAGCCCGCCCGCGATGATCACGACCGCCTGCCCCATCGCCAATAGAATCAGCGGTGTGAAGGCGTTGATGTAGCTTAAAAGCGTGCGCGCCGTAAAGAAATTCTTTTGCAGGCACGCGATCGCCACCAACATGACGGCCAGCATGAGCAGTGTGGAAAACTCGGGCCGTCCCGCGAGCGTTTTCCAGTTTCGTTTTTTCTTTTCTTTCACTCGTCGCCACCCCCCGGTCAGCCAACACGCATGGACTGGGCCACAATGTTATCCTCGGTGATCTCGGGCCCTGTGAGTTCGGACACGATCTCGCCCTCGTACATGATGAGCAGCCGGTCGCAGTAGCTGATCAGCTCGTCGCTGTCCGACGCATACAGAATGACCGACATATTTTTCTCGCGCACCAGATTCATGATAAAATCATACAAATCCTTTTTGGCGCGCACATCGACGCCCTTGGCCGGGTCGGCCAAAAGCAGCACCTTGATATCGAACGGCAGCCACTTGCCGACGACCACCTTTTGCTGGTTGCCGCCCGACAGGGTGTACATATCCACATCGATATCGCGGGCCCGTACCGATAGCGCTTTGCAGATCTCCTCGGCTTCGGCGCGGTATTTCTTTTTCGGTGTGAAAAGCGGCTGCTTTTTCAGACCGAGCTTGGGATAGATCATGTTGTAATAGATCGAACCGAGCTGGAACGAGCCTTCCTTTTGCCGGTCGCCCGGTACAAGCAGCACGCCGTTTTGCACCGCGTTCGACGGCTTGTTGAGCGCCACCGTTTTCCCGTCCACCTGCGCGATGGAGCGCGCCTGCCGGTAGTTGCCCGCGAGGGCGAGCATCAGCTCGGTCTGGCCCTGTCCCGCAAGGCCGCCGATGCCGAGCACCTCGCCGCGGCGCAGCCGGAAGCCAACGTCTCTGAGGAATTTGCCGTAGTTTAGGTTTTCAACGGAGAACACGGTCTCATCCGGAATGTCGCGGTACTCCTTGGTGACCTCTACCCCCTCGTTTTCGCCCGTGATCATCCGAACGATCGCCTCCGGGTCGCGGCCATCCTTTGCAAAGTCCATTGAGCCGACATTCTCCCCGTTGCGAAAGACGACGATGTCGTCACAGATCTCCATGACCTCGCCCAGCCGGTGGGACGTGAAGATCATGGCGACGCCTTCGTCAGCCAGCTTACGCATATAGCGGAACAGGCTTTTCACTTCTTCCTGTTCGAGCGCCGCCGTCGGTTCGTCGAAAATGAGAAGCTTGGGACGGACCGAGATCGCCTTGGCGATTTCCGTGATCTGCTGTTCGCCCGGGTTCAGCTCGCCCACGCGGCGGGTCACGTCCATGCCGGGCTTGAGATCCTCGATAATGCCGCGCGCCAGCTCCATGGCCTGCCGATCGTTTAGAAACAGCCCCTTTTTCTGCTCGATACCCAGCACGATATTTTGCCAAACGGTCAGATCCGGTATCAAGCTGAGGTTTTGGAACACCATGGAAATGCCGTCCATTTTGGCATCATTCGGGTTTTTATAAGCGATCTCGCGGCCCTCGTAAACAATGGTTCCGCTGTCCTTTCCATAAACGCCGGTGATGATCTTGGAAATGGTGCTTTTGCCCGAGCCGTTGGTGCCGAGCAGTCCCGTGATCCTGCCCTTTTCGCAGGTCAGGTTGCCGTTTGACAGCGCGACAACACCGCCGAACAGCTTTTTGATTCCCGTTGCTGTCAATAATGGCATGCGTGACTTCTCCTTCCGTTTTGATCGTCCAATCAGTAAGAGGTGCGGCGGCGGCTCCGCCGCCGCACGCCCCTACGCTTGTTACTTAAAGAATGCCTGCGCCTCGTCTTCGCTCCAGTACTCGGTCAGCAGGTAATCGTCGCCCTTGCCCTCAAGAAGCGGCTCTACGTCGGCGATATTGTCGTCCGTATACCAGTTCTTCACATCGTAGATGCAGGCTCTGCCGTACAGGCCGCCCAGCTTGGATTCATCGAGCTGCTTATCCTCGGCCAGATTGACCGCGATGCGCAGGCCGGACGCGACGATGCTCGGCGGGTTCGGCTGCGAGCAAACCTTGATATCCTTGCCCTCTTCCTTGAGCTTCACATATTCCTTATAGTTGGCCGTGCCGCACTCGATAAACGCGGCCTTGGGGCACTTACCCAGATCGGTGAACGCGGTCAGGCAGCCGAAGCCCATCGAATCCTGCGTGATCAGGCCGTCGATCTCGGTGCCGCCGCCCAGAATCTGAGAGGTGACCTGCTTGGCGACCTGATTGTCCCAGCCGCCGCTGGTGGAAGCGACCAGATTGATATCGGGATAGTTTTTCAGCACATCCTCGGTCGCGCGGATACGTTCGTTGTTGGCCGGGTGGCCCTCGCCGCCGTAGACCTGAATCACATTGCCCTTGCCGTCCAGCGCTTCGCAGATGTACTTGGCAACGCGTTCGCCCCAAGCGTAATGATCGATCGAGACGCAGTAGACGCCCTCCACATCGACCTCGCAGTCGGCGGCGACGACCGTCTTGCCCGCCGCTACCGCTTCCGCCAGCACACCGTTCAGATCGGTCGGGCTGTTCGGGTTGACCACGATGACGTTGATGGAATCATCGTTGATGAAGTCGCGGATGATATTGGCCTGTTCGTTGGAGTCCCAGTTGGTCGTGTTGTTAACGATCTTGTAATCCTTGATACGGCCTTCGGCCTTGTACTCTTCGGCGACCTTGGTAAAGTCGTCGATGCCTTCCTGACGGAACGTGGTGCCGGCCGCGCCGGTCGAAAAGCCTACCACGATGTCGCTCGACGATGCGGGCGCATCGCCGCCCGCCTGCGCGTTCGGGTCCGGCGTATCGCCGCCCGCTTCTCCGCCGCCACCGCAGCCGGACAGCATGCCAAGGGTCATCATACCGCTCAGTAATAATGCTACCAATCGTTTCATGTTGATTCCTCCAAACTTTCTCTTTGATTTCCGAGTGTTCCGATATGCCTTGTCGATTATATATTAAATATTTTATATAATCGATTATCGGATTGTGTGTATTATGTCATTCTCATCCGGTAAAGTCAAGGCGTTTTCTGGATGTTTTACACAAGTGACAGCAAGTTTGTAAGGTTGTTAAAAAATTAATAATCGTTTTTATATAATCCTACAAAGGGCCTTATTCTTGGTAGAAAATAACGCTTTCCCGTTTTTGCTTGACTTTTTTCCTCCCCTGACTTATGCTGGTAAAAGAGAATGTCGTACCTGTCATGTCACAGGAAAGGAGTGTTATTCTATGTCCCCCACGCCCCGGCCCGCCACCAAGGAACGCGCGGCGTATGAAGCGATTCGCTCGGCAATCATAAGCGGCGGCCTACAGCCCGGCCAGCAGGTATCCATCCGCGATCTGGCCGCGCGGTTTGATCTGGGCCGCACCCCAATTACGGACGCCATGAAGCGCCTTGCGATTGAGGGCTGGCTGGAAAGCGCGCCCGGCGTCGGCACGCGCGTCGCCGCGCTTGATCTGGGCGACCGCTATGAATACATGCAGGTGCGCGGCGCGATCGAGGTATTAGCCGCGCGGCTGTGCGCCGAGCATATCATCCCCGAGGCCGCGCTTGATCTGGACCACTGCCTAGCGGTGGCGCGGCTCGCCATTGACAGCCAGAACTGGCTGCGCGCGATCGAGGCCGATATCGAGTTCCACCGCCTTTGCGCGGAAAAGTGCGGCAACCGCTTTCTTATGGAGTTTTATGACCGCCTGCTCACGCAGGACGAGCGCGTATTTTACCGCAACCTGCCCGATCCGGACGCGCGCATCCAGTCGCACGCGCAGCATCAGGCGATCGTGGACGCGATCAAGGCCGGCGACGCGGACGGCGCCGCCGTCGCCGCCCAGCGGCATACCGATACGATCTTGCAGCGCCTGCAATCGGAGCAAGAGCGACATTGATCAAAAAAAGTGGACGGAGAAAACTCCGTCCACTTTTTTTATTCCGCCGCGGCCTGTACGGCGTGCACGATGGAATCATAGCCCGTGCAGCGGCACAGGTTGCCGGACAGCGCGCGCCGGATCTCCGCCTCGGTCGGATGCGGATCGCGCAGCAGCAGCGCCTTGGCGCTCATCAACATGCCCGGCGTGCAAAAGCCGCACTGGACCGCGTGCTGTTCCAAAAAGGCCTTTTGCAGCCGTGAGAGCTCACCGTCCTGCTGCAGGCCCTCCACGGTATAGATCGTTCTGCCCGTCGCCTGTCCCGCGAGGAACAGGCAGGCATTGACCGGTTCGCCATCCACGATCACCGTACACGCGCCGCACTCACCCACGCCGCAGCTTTTCTTGGTGCCCGTCAAATGCAGCGTTTCCCGCAGCAGATCGAGCAGGGTCATCGCGGGATCGCAATCGATTGCAATGGCTTGGTCGTTGAGCGTAAAGCACAGTTTCATGTCGTCCCCTCCTCCCATGTTTTGCGAAGCAGCGCCGCCGTAAAGTCCGCCGCGACCGGCAGCTTATAAACGCTGGACGCGCGCTTGCCGGTCTCGCGCAGGATGGTATCGGATACAAGCGCCCCCACGCGCGCAAACAGCGCGTCATCCGGCGCTTGTCCCGCAAGCGCCGCCTCGGCCTCTGTAAAGCGCTGGGGCCGGTCGGTCGCGGCGCCGATGCACAGCCGCGCCCCGGCAATTTTTCCTTCCCGCGCGGTGAGCAGGCACACGCCGTTCAGCCGCGCGATAGACAGGGCGTTTCGCCGCCCGATCTTATCAAAGCCCTGCCGCGTAAGCGGCGGCAGCGGCGGGATGGCAAATGAAACGATCAGCTCGCCGGGTCCCAGCGCGTTTTGGGAGGCGCCTGTCACCAACTCGGCCACCGGAACGTTTCGGCCGCCGCCTGCGCTTTGTATATGAGCCACCGCGTCCAGCGCGGTCAGCGCGGGCACCAAGTCCGCCGCCGGGCTGGCATTTGCCACATTGCCGCCCGCCGTGCCACGGCTGCGAATCTGCGGCGAACCGATGGAAGCCGCCGCTCGGCAAAGAACGGGAAAACGCTCCCGCAGCAGCGCGTTTCGCTCAATCTCGGTAAAAGTAACGGCGGCGCCGAGCAAGACCGCGTCGTTCGTCTCGCTTATCCCACGCAGCGCCGCAAGGCGCGTCACATCCAGATACGCGGCGGGCGCGCGTCGTCCTTCCCTGCGCTGTACGACCAGATCCGTGCCGCCCGCGAGGATCGTGGGCGCGTCCTCTCGCGCAAGCAGCGCAAGCGCTTGCTCCAAGCTGTTTGGCTGATAAAATGCGCTCATCCCTGCGCCTCCTTTCGCTTTTGCTCGACTGCCGCGCGCACCTTTTCAAGGGTAAAGGGCAATTCACGCAGCCGCACGCCCAGCGCGCGATCAATGGCGTTCGCCACCGCGGGCGCGACCAGCGCGGTGGACGCTTCGCCCACCCCGTGCACGCCCAACGGGTTTTCCGCCGGCACTTCGGCCAAGGGCAGCGCGCGCACGCCCTTGGTGTCCATTGCCGTGGGCAGCAAATAGGTATTGAAATTCCGGGTCTTTAGAACGCCGTTTTCCGGCTCCGCCCGCTCGGTCAGCGTGTAGCCGAGCGCCATTGCCACGCCGCCCGCGATCTGTCCACACGCTTCGGGGTAATTGACGATTTCGCCGATATCGTGCAGGCACAGCAGGTCGGTCACTTCGATCTTGCCGGTCACCGGGTCGATCTCCACCTCGGCCCCGGCCGCGCCGTAGCTGAACGCATAGTAGGTATTGCCCTGTGCCCGCTCGAAATCCCAACTGGTCCGCGGCGCGACCCATTGGCCGTGCGCATCCGTGCGCACGCCCGTGAGCGCGCACAGCCCCGCGGCCTCTGCAAACGAGGTAAGCGTTTGCCCGCGCGCGGTCAGGATCCCATCCGCGAAGGCGATTTCCGCGGCCGGTATACCGGCTTGCTCCGCAACGACCGCCGCCATTGCGTCGCGCACGGCCTCGGCCGCGAGCCGTACCGCGTTGCCGCCCGAAATGGTGCCGCGCGAGCCCGCGGTCGCGCCGCTGTCCGGTACATAGGCCGTGTCGACCGGGCACACGGTCACATCGGTAAGCGGCACGCCCAGTACCCCGGCGCACACCTTGGCCATGATCGCGTGCGCGCCCTGCCCCACCTCGCTGATGCTGGTATAAATATTGACGCTGCCATCGGCCTGCACCCGCACATCGGTCCCCGCCACATCCGCGTCGCGCGCGGCCGCGCCGTAGGATTCGCCGCGATGCAGGCAGGCGATGCCCCGCGCGCGGTATTTGCCCTCCGGCGTAATGACAGGCTCGTCAAGCGGAAATTCCCGTTCCAGCCGATCCAAGCATTGCGGCAGGCTGACGCGGGTCAGCGTCTGTCCGGTCGCGCCGATCGAGCCTTCGCGCACCATATTTTTGCGGCGCAGGGTGTAAGGATCGATATGCAGCTCGCTTGCCAGCTCGTCGATCAGGGATTCGGATGCAAAATCGACCTGCGGCGAGCCAAAACCGCGCACCGCGTCCGAATAAACGTTGTTGGTGAACGCCGCGCGAATATGGGTATGCACGTTTTCAATTTCATACGGGCCAGCCGCTTCGACCGCCGCGCGCCAGATCGTCGCCAGACTGCGCGAACGGTACGCGCCAGCGTCGGCCACGCCGTCGATGCGCAGGGCGGTGATCTTGCCGTCCCGCGTCGCGCCGATGCGGTAGGTCAGCCGGAAGGGGTGCCGCTTGGTGCCCTCGACCATGCATTCCTCGCGCGTCCACGCCATTTTACACGGGCGGCCGGTTTTCATCGCGGCCACGGCCGCGCGCGTTGCAATCACGACGATATCGATATCCTTGCCGCCGAACGAACCGCCCACGGCGGGCTGGATCACCCGCACGCGGTTTTGCGGCAGGCCGCAGGTGGCGGCAAGGCTTTTCTTGATGTTGAACGGGAACTTGCAGGGGGCGTATACCGTGATGCCGCCGCCCTCCGGCACGACGACGGCCACGTCCCCCTCGATCGCGGAATGCTGGATGCGCTGGGTCTTATAGGTGCGTTCCAGCACCACATCGGCTTTCGCGAAACCCGCTTCCACATCCCCCTTGCGGACAAGGTGCTCGCAGGCCAGATTATGGTCGCCGTACAGCACGACCGAGCGGTCGCTCAGCGCCTTAACCGGATCGAACACGGCGGGCAGCGGCTCGTACCGCACCTTGACCGTAGCGGCAGCCGCTTCCGCCTGCTCGCGCGTTTCCGCCGCGACGACCGCCACGCCGTCGCCCGCCGAATTGACCAGTTCGTCCGCCAGCATCGGTTTATCGTACGGCGGCTGGTTGACGCCGGGCACATCCTTCGCGGTATATACGCCCGCCACGCCCGGCATTCCCAGCGCCGCAGCCGCGTCTATCTCCAATATGCGCGCGCGCGGATGCGGGCAGCGCACGGTCACCGCGTGCAGCATACGCGGAAACTGCAAATCGTCCGCGTATTTTGCGGCGCCGGTCAGCTTTTCCATCACATCGGCCCGGCAAAAGCCTTGGTTACACATCGTTTCAGCCCTCCTCAAATTGCGTTAGAGCGGCATAGTCGTAGTACAAATTCATGCCCCCCGTGTGTAAAAACACCACGCGGCCATCCGCCGGGAACGCGCCCCGGCGGACCAGCTCGGTCAAACCGTAGAGCGCCTTGCCCGAATAGACCGGATCGGTGAGCACGCCCTCGGTCCGCGCCAAGCGGCACATCGCGCGATATTGCTCGCCGCACGGCTTGGCATAGCCAGCCCCGGCATAGCCTTCGACGCACTGTACCGCCTCGTCGGGCACGGGCGGCAAATCCAGAAACTTTGCCAGCTCCCCGCACTGCGCCAGAACAGAGACGCGCATCTCCGCTTCGCTTTTCCCGGTCACGCCGACGCCGATCACCCGCGTTCGACAGCCCAGCCGGTGCAGGCCGACGATCAGCCCCGCCTGCGTGCCGCCCAAACCGCAAGGGCATACGATAGCGGCCGGCGTGTCCGCGCCCCATTGCGCGGCAAGCTCTTCCGCCGCCCGCACATAACCGCAGCAGCCCAGCGCGCCCGCGCCGCCGCGCGGCATAAAGTAAACGCTGTCGCCCCTTGCCCGCGCGTCCTCCCGGAGCCTTTGCGCCAGCGGCATGCTTTCCACCGGACCGGAGGGCGGCGCGGTCGTCGTTTCCACCGCGTCCGCCCCGGCCAAAGAATACAGCGCGCGTTCTGGCGACCGCGCAAAGCGGTAGGCGGGGTCGCCCCACGCCTCCATGACGAGCGACGCGCGCATGCCTTCCCGCCTCGCCAGCAGCAGCACGATCTCGTTATGGCAGCACTGGTTCGTGCTCGCCGTGATGATCGTGTCCGCGCCGGCGCGCACGGCGTCCTCCATCAAATAATCCAGCTTGCGCAGCTTGTTGCCACCGAACGGAAGCAGATCGTCGCGCTTGATCCAAATTTCCGGACCGCCGAGCGCTTCCGAAAAGCGCGGCAGCTTTTGCAGCGGCGTCGGCTGTTCGACATACCCCCGCCGTGGGATCGAGGTAAACTCCATATCGCAGCTCCTTTCTCATTATTGTCATGTCTGTCATGACAATAATGTATCACCGCTTCCCCCGTCCCGTCAAGCCCCTCTAAACAAAAAAGAAGCGGTGCATTCCCAAAAAACGCACCGCTTTTTTGTTAATTCTGCTCAGCCGCCATCCGCTCGTCCAATTCATCGACCAGCTCGGCGATATGCCGCCGCGTTTCCTCCAGCGCGGCCTGTTCATCGCGCGCCACCAGCGCCTTATAGATCCGTTCATGGCGCAGGGCCAGCACATCGAGGGTTTTTTCGGAATACTGCGTGCCGAAGTGCGTCCATTCGCGGATATTGCACTGATCCCAAAGGCGCAGCAGCATTTCATTCGGTGAAACGCGCATGATCCGTCCGTGGAAATCCACATCGTACCGAATGTATTGGTCAAAGTCGCGCACCGCGGCGGCCTTTTCCATGCCGTCCAAGCTCTCCTTGACGCGCACGAGCTGCTCATCGGTGATCAGGCGGCAGGCGTCCTGCGTGCCGAGCTGCTCCAGACACATGCGCACCAAATAGGAATCGCGCACGTCCTTGCGGGTGATCTTACGCACAAACGATCCCTGATACGGTATGTTTTCAATTAAACCGACGATCTCCAGTTCGCGGATCGCTTCCCGCACCGGCGACTGGGACACGCCTAAATCCTTGGCCCAGCGGGTCTCCACGATACGGTCCCCCGGCTGCAATTCTCCGGAAAAAATGGCTCCGCGGATCGCTTCCTTGATCTCATCACGGTACAGCGCGCGTTTTTTGATTGGCTGGATTGACTCCATACGAATTTTATCTCCTCGTCGCAGAAAAAAGGAATCGGATTCCTGTTTTTACAGTCATATTGTATTTATTTTATGCCGGTACCGCGGGCTTGTCAACGCGAAAAAAGCTTTATTCCATGTTTTTGTCACATTTGTTGACAAAATGTCCCGATCTGCCGCCGTTTTTTTCATTTAATCGGACCGCTTCGATCTCCATGGAGCGGTCCACCGCCTTGCACATGTCGTAGATCGTCAGCGCGGCCACGGACGCGGCGGTCAGCGCTTCCATTTCTATGCCGGTTTTCCAAGTGCAGCGCAGCGTGGCGGTCACGCGCACGCGGGTCGGGTCCAGCACCTCAAATTCCACGGTCACGCCGTCGATCGGTATCGGATGGCACATGGGAATTAGCTCGAACGTGCGCTTTGCCGCCATAATGCCCGCGATGCGCGCACAGGAAAATACATCGCCCTTTTCGATCCGCCCGGCGCAGATCAGCCGCAGCGTTTCCGGCTGCATGACGATCTCGGCCTGCGCCCGCGCCATGCGCGCCGAAACAGCCTTTTCTCCCACATCGACCATGCGCGCCGCGCCGTTTTCATCCAAGTGCGTCAGGTTCATGCCGCCGCCTCCTATTTGCAATGTCCGCTTTTTATTTTAATATAATCGATTATATATAATGTTTGCTCCGCTGTCAACCGGCCGCTATAAAATGGCGGGCATAAATTTTAAAGGCCCTTGCGGCGCGCCCTTTCTTTTTATGATATACTAACGAACGAGGTGAGGCTACATGCAAAGCGGACGGCTTTTTGAAATAATCTATGTTTTGCTGGAACGCGGCGGCGCGACCGTGTCCGAGCTGGCGGAGCGTCTGGAGGTATCCGAGCGCACTGTGCGCCGCGATATTGACGCGCTCTCCGCTTCCGGCGTGCCCGTATATGCCGCGCGCGGGCGCAACGGCGGCGTGCGCCTGCTGGATGATTTTGTGCTCAGCCGCTCGCTGCTTTCCGAGCGCGAACAGGACGAGATCCTCTACGCGCTGCAAAGCCTGCGCGCGACCGGGGTGGATGTCGGCGCGAACGTTTTGAGCCGCCTGAACGGTCTGTTCCGCCGCGGCACGACGGACTGGATCGACGTGGACTTTTCCAGCTGGGGCAGCGGCGCGGCGGATAAGCAGCTTTTTCCACTGCTCCGTCAGGCGGTGCTCGACCGCCGCGTGCTGTGCTTTGATTACTATGCGTCCACCGGCGCCAGTTCGCACCGCACCGTCGAGCCGATGAAGCTGCGCTTTAAGGGCATGGGCTGGTACTTGCAGGCGTTTTGCCGCGACCGGTATGATTACCGCACGTTCCGCCTGTCGCGCATGGAGAACCTGACGCTCGCGGCGGATACCTTTGCCCCGCGCCCCGCGCCGCCCGAGTTAGGCGCTGAAACGCAAGCCGTACCGATGGAGCACTTGACCATTCGCTTCGATCCCGCCCTTGCGTTTCGAGTATATGATGAATTTGACCGCGCGCAGATCGAAAAGCAGCCGGACGGGTCGCTCGTCGTGCGCGCGGTATGGCCGGCCGGCTTCTGGGGCTGCGGTTATCTGCTCAGCTACGGCGCGGGCGCGGAGGTGCTTTCTCCCCCGTCGATGCGCGACCGCATGCGTGAGGAAGCCGCAAAGCTCTCGGAAAAATACCGTTAAATCCGGTCACGCCCTGTCCGCTTTTGTGGGGTAAGATAAAACCATGAAAGCGGAAAGGATGAATACTATGAATTACGAGATCGTTACACTGCCCGAACGCCGCATCGTCGGCCTTGCTACCCGCGCCGCAAATAACGCGGCGGACTGCGCGGAAAAGATCGGCAAGCTTTGGGCCGACTTTATGGGCGGCGGCGCCTACGGACAGCTGGAGCCTTCCAGCGAGAACGCCATGGTATACGGCGCTTACACCAACTACAACTGGGAGGAAATGAGCTACGATGTGATCGCGGGCTGCGAAAGCGACACCTGTCCGGCGGGCTTTACCGAAGTTGTGATCCCCGCGGGCAAGTACGCCAAATTCAGCTTCCATGGCGACGTACGCGAATCGACCGCAAAAGCTTGGGATGAAATTTGGAAGATCAAGCTGCCGCGCGCCTTCGGCGTCGACTTTGAAGAATACGTCTCCTGCGGCGACAGCATGGAGGGCGATATCAACATTTACATCGGCCTCGCGGACATCTGCCAATGCTGCGGCATGCCGATGACCAAGGACGCCGACTACGGCACCGAGGCGGACGGCGCCAAGAGCGCGGACTACTGCTGCTACTGCTACCAAAAGGGCGCGTTCACCGCCGACTGCACGATGGAGGAAATGATTGAAATCTGCCTGAACGTAGAGGGCAGCGAAGCCCTTTATACCAATAAGGAAGCGGCCCGCCTGCAAATGCTCGAATACTTTCCTACGCTTAAGCGCTGGAAGAAATAAGCGGCCTACCATAAACCGCCCCCGCGCCGGTACTCCTATACCGGCGCGGGGGCGGTTTGCCGCGTTACTTTGCGGCCCGGAACGAATCGCCGGCCACAAATTCCGTTCTGCACAAAATGCGCTGAAAGGGCATGCCCGGCTGCGTGATGCGCTTGAGCAAACGCTCCACCGCGCAAACCGCCTGTTCCTCCACAAAATTGTCCACAGTCGCAAGCGTGGGCGTGCAAAGCTGCGCGAGATCGCTGTTGTCAAAACCGATCACGCCGACATCCTCGGGCACCCGCCGCCCGTTATATTGCAGGGCCTTAATTACGCTCATCGCGATCCTGTCGTTCGCGCAAACGAACGCTTCGGGCAGGGCGGGCAGCGCGTGGATCATCTGCGCCGCCTGCTCCACGTTGCCAAAATCAGCGTAATCGATATCGAGCAGGCAGGTCTTGCTATCCACGACGATGCCGTACCGCTCCGCGATCGCCGAAAAGGCCATCCAGCGTTCAAAAAAGCCCTGATCCGGCCGAATCGGCCCGATAAAGCCCGCCCGCTTGCAGCCTTCTTTACACAGATGCCGCGCGATCATCTCCATGCCGGAAATATTGTCCTCCAGCACGCTGTCCACCTGAATGCCCGGCACATAAAAACCCGCGCAGAGGATGGGCAGCGCCAGCCCCTTAATCTTTTCCACCAGTTCCCGGCCAATATCGGCCACCATGATAATGCCGGAAATATCATTTGCCGCGCAAAGCTCCTCAATGGTCTCAAGCGGATAGGTCTCCACATTATTGATCGTGATCGTGGGGCAGCAGCGCTCTTTCAGGCAGTATTCAATTTTGTTTTGCAGCCTGCCGAAAAAATACGTGTCCGTATTGTTTGCGTAGGTGGTGAGCACGCAGATATGGGGCATTTCCGTCCGCCGTTTTTTCCCGTTATACCCCATTTCCTCCGCAACGCGCAAAACCGTTTGCCGCGTCGTTTCCGAGATGCCCGGCATGTCCCGTAAAACCAGCGATATCGTGTTTTGCGACAGGCCCAGTCGATCGGACAGATCTTTTAATGTTACTCGCTTAGCCATGATTCTCACTTTCCTATATCTAAAACAGCCTGTAAGGATATTTTTTACTGTTTATATTTGTTTTTAGTGTATCAAAACTATGTGGAAAAGTAAAGAGAAAAGGGTCGGTGTGCCGCTTGCACACCGACCCTTGCCGCAGAGGAAAGAAAAAAGAGAAGAGAATTGCTGCATATCGGGCAGGTTCAGGGAAGCAGCTTGAAATCGGGCATAAACCCAAAGAAGCGATAGCCTTGAAACGCTTCTCCAAATCGGCATCCCGCCTGATAGCCCCGGAAACGGCCCACTACCTCAATGTTCTCCAAATAGCGGGGATCGTACGCGAGCTGGCTTTCATACGCCATAAACGCATGTACCTTTTTATCCTGCACGTCCGTGATATCCACATACTGCTCCGGCATAAAGCCCACGCCGCCGGCGGGCTCCATAAAGAACACCTGTGGCATTTCCTCCATCGGTTCCTCTTCGACCGGAATGTTTTTGAATGGCAGGGAGATCAGCGCCTTTGTCACGCCCATGCCCACCATGCCATGATCGTTCGAGCCGTCCTGCGGCGTGTGCGTGATGATGACGCGCGGACGCACCTTGCGGATCGCCGCGACCAGATCGAGCCGCAGCTGCACGGAGTCGATCATCATATCATCCTCGTAATTATAAAACATGGGCTCGTTCGCGCCCAAGCGGCGGCAAGCCTCGCGCTGCTCCTCGCGGCGCACCCGCGTCAGCTCCTCCGGCGAGAGCGTGTGGCTGCCCTTGTTGCCGTTGGTGACGACAAGCACCGTTACCTCGTCCCCGCGCTCAATGTATTTCCGGAGCGTGCCTCCGCAGTAGATTTCCGCGTCGTCCATATGGGCGACGATCGCCATGACTTTCATCGTGTCAAACGCTCCTTTCTCAGTAATGCTGGTTACTTCTTCGCCGCCGCGGCCGCCTTTTCCATCTGTGCGTTCAAATCGGCCTCGAACGTCTCGACGTTGGAGGCATCCACGATCTGCGTGGAGGTATAGATGGTGCTGTCCACCGTGCCGCCGTCCAGCAGGGTCTGCAGCGCTTCGACGCCCTTAAAGCCCATCTCGATCGGCTTCTGCGCAAGGCTCGCGCCCAGCTTGCCGTCCTTGATCGACTTGAGCGCGTCCGGCGAACCGTCAAAGCCGATGATGAAAATCTCGTCGGTCTTCTGCTGTCCTTCCACGGCCTGATACGCGCCGAGCGCCATCTCATCGTTGGTGCAATAAATGATCTTGACATCGGGCGTGGATTCCATGATGTTCTCCGCCACGTTGACCGCCTTGCCGCGTTCGGAATCCGCGGGCTGCTCGGTGACGACCTCAAACCCCTTGGCGGTGACCGTGTCGCGCATACCACCCGCGCGCGCGTCGTGCGAGGGCAGACCGGCGAGGCCGCGGATGACCGCGATCTTGCAGGGTTCAAAATTATCCACAATGTATTGGCCCACCATTTCGCCGGCCGCGTATTCCGAGCTGCCGATAAAGGTGGCGCGCAGGTCACGGTTCTCCTCGTCCAGATCCATATCGATCAGAACGACCGGAATGCCGCTTTCCTTGCACTTTTCAAGCGCGGGCAGCACGGCCTTGGTATCGCACGGGGCTAAGACCAGACCGTTCGCACCGGCGGTGATCTGATCCTCGATCATGGCGATCTGACCGGTGACGTCGGCCTCGTTCGTGGGCGCGGTGATGGTTACATCCATGCCGAAATCCGAGCCGCCGTTGATCACGCCGGACTCGATCATATGCCAGTAATCGCTGTTGAGCGACATCAGGATCGCGGAAACGTTCTTTCCGCCCTCAGCCGGACCGCCATCCGCAGACGCTTCGCCCTTTGCGTCGGGCGCGCCGCCGCAGCCGGCGAGCACCCCCATCAGCAGCGCGGATGCCGTCAGCATCGAAAGTAAGCCTTTGCCCTTTTTCATGTTTCTTCCTCCTTCATCATCTGAGCGTTTCTGCTTATATGGAGTCTACCCTGCACGCCGCTCCGTTTTGAGCAATGCTGCAGTGGCAGGCTTCAACCAGTTTGACGGCGCGCAGACCGACCAGACCGTCGTTCAGGGCGGGCAGGCCTTTTTCCAGCGCATCGTACATGTGCAGGTGCATCGCGTAGTAGCCCCATTTTTTCTCAAACGGCAGCTTGGTGTACTCGTTCGCCTCGATCACCTTGGACAGGCCCGGACAATAGCGGTAGCTGTCCAGCTCCTCCGTGATGACCGACTGATGATCGCCCACGACCTGCACCCGCTCGAACGGGAAGATCCACGAGGCGTGGCCGCAGGTGGTGATCGCGCCTAGGCCGCCGCTTTTGAATTTGAGCTGAATGACAAAATCATCGTCCACCGGGTAGCAGGCCGACTTACTCAGCGCCGCAACGCTTTCCAGCTCGCCCATCAGGTATTCGGCCATATCGAGAAAGTGGATGGTCGTATCGTACAGGAAGCCGCCCAGATTTTGAAAATCCGCCGCCCAGATCGAGCCTTCGCCGCCCATATCGCCGTCGTTCTGGATGATGTTGATATTGTGCGGATGGTACGCTTGCTGCGACACGCTCTGCTTCGCGGCCAGATAGACCGGCGCGAAGCGGCGGTTATGGCCGACGAACAGGCGCTTTCCTGCGGCCTTTGCCGCGTCCACCATGGCCTGCGCGTCCCGCACGCTGGTCGCCATGGGCTTTTCGGAAAACACGTTGATCCCCGCCGAGAGCAGACGGACTGCCACCTGTGCGTGCAGCTTATTGGGCACGCAGACAAAAGCCAGATCGATCTCCTTGGAGCAGAGCGCGTCCATATCGGTGACCGGCTCCGCCCCCCACTCCGCGGCGAGCTTTTCCGCCCGCTCCGCCACGGTATCGAACACATATTTTACCTCGGCCCGGCCGGTGGAGCCTATGATGCCGCCATGGATTCTGCCCATCGCGCCGGAACCGATAATCGCTGCTTTCAGCATATTGATCGCCGCCTTTTCATTATTTTGCCGCCTTTGCGGGGCTTAGCTTTTTCACACGCGCAAAACCGCCGTTTCTCACCACGTCGATGAATACGGACAGGATGATCACGCCGCCAAGAATGACCGTCTGCATATCGGGCGTAATGCCGAGCAGATTCAGGCCGTTGCGCAGCACCGCGATGAGCAGAACGCCCACAAACGTGCCGCTGATCGAGCCCTTACCGCCGAAGAACGAGGCGCCGCCGACGATGACCGCCGCGATCGCGTCATTCTCCCAAGTGACGCCCGCCATTGGATAGACCGCGTCGACACGGCCGGCAAGGATCAGGCCCGCAAGGCCGCACATCAGGCCGCTGAGCGTATAGACCGCGCACAGGGTAAAATCGATATTGATACCGGCCAGCCTCGCCGTGTCGCGGTTGCCGCCGACCGCGTAAATATGGCGGCCGAGCTTGCTGCTGGAAAAGAAAACGCCGAAGATCACATAGATGACCAGCACGATGATCAGGCTGACCGGGATGGGGCCAATATAGGCCGAGCCCGCCCATTTGACCATGTCCGGCATGCCGGAGATCGGCGTGCCCATGGTCAGCAGCAGACAGATGCCGCGGAAAATGTTCTGCGTGCCCATCGTCGAAATAAACGGATGCGGCAGGCGCAGCTTGGTCAGGATAATGCCGTTGATCCAGCCGAGGAACGCGCCTGTTAAAATACAAATCAGGATACAGAGGAACGGCGAAACGCCGGCCTCCACCGCGCGGCCCATGACAACCATGGCGAGCGCCATGGTGGAACCGACCGAAAGATCGATGCCGCCCGTCAGGATGGCCAGCATCAAACTGATGGCTACCAGCGCGCTGCTGGCCGCCTGCCGGATGATGTTGATGAAGTTATTGACGGTCAAAAAGCTGTTGGTCTTGATCGTCAAAAAGAGCATGAGCAGCAGCAACGCGACCAGCGGACCGCTTTTCGCGAGTATTTCCTTTGCTTTCTGCACCGGCGTCGTCTTGGGTTCGCCCATGGCAGATGCTGTCGACTTGTCCATTAGATCTTACCTCCCGTTCCAAGCACCATCAGTTTTTCCTGCGTCATATCCTCCGAACGCGGAACATAACCGGTTTGCCTGCCCTCGTACATGACCAGCACATTGTCGCTCATGCCGAGGATCTCCTGCATCTCCGAAGAGACCATGATGATCGCCGCGCCCTGCTCGGCTAATTTGTTGATGATAGAGTAAATCTCCACCTTCGCGCCCACGTCGACGCCCTTGGTCGGCTCGTCGAAAATATACACGTGCGCATCGGCCATGACCCACTTTTCAATGACGATCTTCTGTTGGTTGCCGCCCGAAAAGTTCATTGCGTTTTTATGGATATGCAGCGGGCGAAGCTTCATTTTTTCGCCGTATTCCAGTGTTTTGCGCTCCCGCTTATCCCGCCGCAGCAGGCGCAGCGGGCCTTTGAAATTGTCCAGCGTGGGCAGCGTCACATTTTCCACCACGTCATGGATGAGGATGAGCCCCTCTTCCTTTCGGTTCTCGGAGATCAGCACCACGCCGTGCTCGATCGCTTCGCGCGGGTTGCGAATCTGCACTTCCTTGCCGTTCAGCTCGATGCGCCCCGCGCTGAGCGGATCGGCGCCGAACAGGCCCCGCATGGTCTCGGTGCGCCCCGCGCCGATCAGGCCGAACACGCCGAGAATCTCGCCGCTGTGGACAGAAAACGAAATATCTCGAAACTTTTCGCCGCTTAAATGCTCCACGCGGAGCACCTCATCGCCGATCACGGCGTGGCGCTCGGGATACTTTTCCTCCAAGCTGCGGCCCACCATCATATGGATGATCTGCTCCTCGTCTGCTTGCTCGATCGGAAGCGTCTGGCCGACCTTTTTGCCGTCCTTCAGCACCGTCACCACATCGCCGACCTTTTGCGCCTCGTCCAGCTTATGGGTGATGAACAGGATCGAGATGCCCTCGGCTTTGAGCTGCATCATCAGCTTCAGCAGGCCGTCGATCTCGCGGCGGCTGAGCGAGGCCGTGGGTTCGTCCATAATAATCAGCTTGGCCTTGCGCTGCAAAGCCTTTGCGATCTCTACCATCTGCTTTTGGCCCATGCCCAGTTTTTCGCAGATGGTGTAGGGATCGACCGTGCTGCCCACCTTGGTCAGATATTCTTTGGCCTGCCGGTATTCTTCCTTCCAGTCGATCAGGCCGTTTTTGAGAATCTCGCTGCCCACAAACATGTTTTCAATCACATTCAGGCACTGGATATTGCTCAGTTCCTGATACATCACGGCAATGCCGAGATCGTAGGCTTCGCGGATGCTGTTGGTATGTACCGGCTCCCCTTTCCAAATCAGCGAGCCTTCGTTCGGTTTTACCACGCCGATGATACTCTTGATCAGCGTGGACTTTCCCGCGCCGTTTTCCCCGAGCAGAATGTGGATTTCCCCCTCGTGAATGGTCAGATCGACATGATCCAAGGCCAATACGCCCGGAAACTGCTTGGTCAGGCCCGTGATCTCCAGCAAAGGCCTGCGCTCCGTCACTGTGCTCATCCTGCGCTGCACTCCCTTTCTTCCATCCGTGGGCGGTAGCTCTTTGTTACACGCCCGTGATCTCTCTGAGGTATTCGCGTGCCATTTTCATAAAGTGAAGCGTCTTGGGGCTGGGCAGGTATTGCTCCGCCTCCACCATCATCCAGCCCTCGTATCCCTTATCGGAAAGAATCTGCATGATGGGCCGGTAATCCATGCCGCCGTCGCCGGGCACGGTGAAGATACCACATTTGACGGACGAGTTGAAATCGATCTTGTAATCGCGCACCACATCGAGCACCAGCTCGCGGATATTCTTTAAATGCACGTAAGCGATACGGTCGGCAAAGTCCGTAAAGAATTTTTCCAGATTGACGCCGCAGTAATGCAGGTGGCCGGTATCGGCCAGCAGATAGACCAATTCGGGATCGGTATTGTCGCACAGACGCTTTGTTTCGTCATAGGTCTCGCAGCAGGTACCGGTATGCACGTGGTAAACCAGCTTCATGCCCAAACTTTTTACAAACGCGCCGGCTTCATTCAGTCCTTCGGTAAACAGCTTCCAGCCCGCGTCGTCCAGCTTTTGCACGCCCTTTTTCGCACGGTACTCGCGCGGGTCCCAGCAGTTCGAGCCCGTGCCCTCCGCCGCGACGACGACCTCGCAGCCGCAGTCCTTCAAAAAGCGCGCCTTTTGCTGAAACAGCTCCATATATTCATCCCGCAGTTCCGGGCAGCCGAACATGGTATCGCACCAACCGCTTGTCAGCACAAGGCCGCGCTTACCTAGCTCAGTCTTCATGACTTCGGGGTCCTTAGGGAATTTGCGGCCCAGCTCAATGCCGACAAAGCCCGCCGCCGCCGCCTGATCGACGATATCCTCAAACGAGTATTCATCGCCGAGATCCATCATGTCGTCGTTGCACCAGCAAATCGGATGCGCGCCGAACTTGACGTTTTCAAAAAGTTTTTTCACGGTAGAAACACCTCATATCTAATGTTAAATTTGTTGTTTAAACTATATTATATAACATTAGAAAAGTCAATATGCTTTTTGCAAAAACGTCAGTTCCGCCTTCTCCTAACGTATTTTATTGTGAATTATGTACATATAAGTCCTGCTACCGAAAAATATATCACATTATTTATTGTTGAAATACACCAATAGCCTATCTACGCCAAACCGATTGAATATTTTTTAACGTTAAATTTCAAACACCTCCCGCCCCTATCCAAACGCAAAAAAACAGCTCCTGCTTTTTAGGCAGGAGCTGTTCTTAGTCGGAAGCTGTTTTTTATTTTCTTGTCTGTACCGGAAAACGTTCCGCGAACGACACGGGCTGGGCGAACAAATAGCCCTGCGAGTAGTCGACGCCGCTTTTTTTCACGATGCGCTGAATCTCCTCGGTCTCTACAAATTCCGCCACCGTTTTGATGTGCAGCTGACGGGCCAGAAAAATCACCGTGCGCAGCAGCACCATGCTCTTCGGGCTATAGGTCAATTCCCGGATGATGCCGCCGTCTATCTTGATATAGTCAGGTTCGATATTGACGACCTCGGCCAGCGTGGAATAACCGGTGCCGAAATCATCGATCGCCAGCTTGCTGCCGGCGGCGTGCAGCTTTGTCACGAACTCCCGCAGTTCTTCGGAGGCCACGCAATCCTCCGTTTCCACAAATTCGACCGTTAGGTGGTCGGGGTGCGGAAAACGCTGCAAACGGGCGAAAAACCATTCCCGAAATTCCTTGGAAACAATATCGTGCATGGAAACGTTGATCGCGACCTCTTCCGGCCGGTTTTGAAAATCCTCCAGCACCTTGGCGATCATCATTTGGCTCAGCGAGGAATAGAGGTGGTACTTTTTTGCGATCTCCATAAAGGCCGCTGGCACATACACCTGCCCGTCCTCGTCCACAATGCGCATGAGCGCTTCGTACTTTGTCAGCGCCCCTTCGCGGTTATCGCGTATCCCCTGATAGTACGGCACCACGCCGCCGTTCGAGATTGCGCGGTTGAGCAGCTCAATCACGCGCAGCTCCTCCGCGTAGGATACATCCTGCGCCATCTTGCTGTCGCATACGAGGAAGTGGGACTGGATATCCTTAGTCGCCTGCAAGGCGTTCAGACCGCTTTCCAGCGGATTTTGCTGTCCTAGAACCAAAATAAACCGGGCCAGCTGCGACAGGCCGGTCTTCTCCGATTTATAGAAACGGAAATGCTTGTATATCTTTTGCACGATATGGCGGAAACGCGCCTCCGAAACAGCCTCGCTCCCCGCGAGGAAAAAGGTATTCTGGTTGACGCTGTACAGGCTGGCGTCATCCGCGTAGCCGCGCGCCTTCATGAACTGAAGCACCGCGTCGACGATCTCTCTGGAATTTTGTATGTACGCTTCGACGCCCGCATAGGCCACCAGCACATCGTAATTTTCCACCCGGATCATGCATACCTTGTCAAAGCCTTGCTTCTTATCGTCCTCTTTATATTGCAGCACATTGGGCAGACTGAACCGGTCGTCCACATAAAGGCGCCGGCCGGCCTCTTGACGCTGGCGGATGAGCTCTTCCATCAGGCTGCGGTTTTCCGCGCTCATGGTCTCCTTCTGCCGGGTCAGGGCAAAACGCACCATGGCGGAATCGTCCTCGATATTGGCCAGATCGTCGAACACCGAAATATCCGGCAGGACAAAGCGTTCGTTTTCCGCGGTTCCCGCGATCACGCACGAACCGTTGAACAGCTCGTTCCGCGTGCCGTCGAACCCGATTTCCCCCATCACGAACGCGCCGGACACGTGGTATTCGGCAAGCGGCAGCAGCTCCCATTTGGAGGCATTCTGCATGTACATCTTGCGGAACAGGCAGCTGTACACAAAAATGCGCTCGACCGGCTGCTTCATGATATTTTGGCACAGCTCATAGCAGTCGTGCACACACTTGGACGGCCCGGTGTAGCCGATGCGAAAGCGCGTGCCCGCGGGAAGCTTGCTAAAATAGGTGGATAGGCATTTTTCGTCTTCATCATACCGGGTGACGCGCGAGGCGTCGCCGTGCCCCTCGAGTACGATCGGAAAACGCACCAGATGGTCGTTGTCCGCAATGCTTCGCCAATCGCTGAACGAACGCATTTCTTCGATGCCAAGGTAGCGGAACAGCCACCGGTCGGCCGGTTCGTTCTCGATTGTACGGATCAGGCAGCCGTCGGTCTCGGTGATTGTGAACACCGGGCTGATCGGTTCCTGCGAGGTATTGATGCCGACAAAGCTGACCGCCCGCTCGCCGGTCACGGCGAAAGCGACCGCGCTGTTTTCCAGCGCGCCTTGCTCGGTAAACACAAAGCCGGGCGTACCGTCCCGCATCAGGTCGCCCGCCATGCCGCCCGCCAAACGGATCAGCGGCGACAGGCTGTTTATCTCTTCGATAAACGCATGGACGTCGGCGTACCGGTCGGAAAACAGCAGGTGCACGGTCTGGCTGCCCACGCCGGAAAAGGCGCGGTGCACCTCCGCGGCGAGCGCCGCGGAGGTTTTGCCCGCAAAGGAAAACACCTCGGTATGGATGGCAAGGTGGTCGTACCGCTCGATGAGCACCATGGTCGCGCCCTCGTACTGCTTGCCGCAGAAAACAATGCCCGCGGCGGTGGAGCCGATCAGGTGCGCGCGGGGCAGCAAACGCTTGATCTCCCGCGCCGTGCGCACGGCCTCGTTTTTCCCCATTCCGGCGGTGAAAATCTTGACAAGGCACTCCGTATCCCGGTCAAAGCGCCGCGCGTCCAGCAGTGCTGCAAAGTCTTCGGGCCCTGTATATAGCGTATCAAAACCGATCATGTAGAGATCCTTTCCGCGCCGTCAATGTGTCTCAGAAAACGGCACGCGAACGCGTCGCGCTGCACGTATCCTGTATAGTTGTATCATATAATACATCGTTCCAAATTTCAACACAATTTATGGAAAGGCCCATAAATAACCCGCGCAGCGGTCCATGGCAAGCGCCGCCACGGCGTTTATTCTTCCAGCAGGCACACGCAATGCGCCGCGATGCCTTCCTTTGCGCCGGTAAAGCCCAGTCCCTCCTCGGTGGTCGCCTTGACCGATATGCGCGACACGTCACAGCCGAGCGCGGCGGCAAGGTTCTGCCGCATCTGCCCGATGTGGGGGGCCAGCTTGGGCGCCTGCGCCAGCACGGTGACGTCCAGATTGCCTAAGCGGCAGCCGCGCTCGTTCAGCATGGCGGCCACCCGGCGCAGCAGCGCGATGCTGTCCGCCCCGCGGTAACGCTCGTCCGTATCGGGAAAATGCTTGCCGATATCGCCCAGCGCGAGCGCGCCGAGCAACGCGTCCATCACCGCATGGGTCAGCACATCGGCGTCCGAATGGCCGAGCAAGCCCTTTTCGTACGGAATCTGCACGCCGCCCATCACAAGCGCGCGGCCGGATACCAGCCGGTGCACATCGTAACCATGTCCGATCCTCACAGGCCTTCCCTCCCTTCAAGCAGCGCCTCGGCAAGGAGCAGGTCCTCCGGCGTGGTAATCTTGATGTTGTCATAGTCGCCCTCGGTCGCGCGCACCTGCGCGCCGAGCGCCTCCACCGCGGCGCAATCGTCGGTATAGATTCGCCCCTCGCGGGCGGCTGTGTTCAGCGCGCGCTCCAACAGCTCGCGGCGGAATACCTGCGGCGTTTGCGCGGCGCAGATACGCTCGCGCGGTACGTCGGCCTCGATGAAGCCGTCCCGGATGCGTTTGACGCTGTCCTTCATCGGGACCACCGGCGCCGCGCCGCCGCAAGCGGCGGCCGCCTCTACCGCAAGCGTGATGACGCGGTCCGACACCAGCGGGCGCGCGCCGTCGTGCACCGCCACCAGCTCGGTGCCCTCCGGGCAGTTTGCCACGCCGGCCAGCGTGGACGAGGTGCGGCTGTCCCCGCCGCGCAGCACGGTGGACAGCTTGTCCACGCCGAAGCCGCGCGCCAGCTCGCTGTAAGGCACGATATCCTGCTCGCGGCAGACCAGCACGATGCTGGTCACCGCCGCGCAGTTTTGAAAGGCCAAAAGCGTGTGCGCCAGCACCGGTATGCCGCCCAAATCGAGCAGCAGCTTATTTTCGCCGCCCATCCGGCTGGATGAACCCGCCGCCACGATTACCGCGCACACCTGCGGCTGCGCCCGTTTTTTTCGTTTTCCAAACATCTTGTACCTCCGTCAAAAAGGGCTCTGCACCACGAACATGCAAAGCCCCCTTTACTATCTTTTACTCGTTATGGAATGCAAAGTTTTTCATTGATCAGCTGCCCGGCTTCCTCCGGGGTCTTGTTCAGCGCGAACGCGACCTCGGACACGATGATCTGCCTCGATGAAGCGAGCATTTTCTTTTCGCCCGTGGACAGGCCGCGTTCCCGCTCGCGCTCGGCCAGATTTTTGACAACCTGCCCCACTTCGAGCAGATCGCCCGAACGGATGCGCAGCATATTTTCGCGGTAGCGCTGGTTCCAGCCCTTGTCCTCGCTGCGCGCAAGGGCCTCCAGCTGGGACAGCAGCCGCGTCGCTTCCTGTTTGGAACAAACCGGGCGTATGCCCAGCTGTTCGCTGTTGTTGACGGGCAAAAACAGCACGACATTGTCCAGCGGCAGCTTCAGGGCATAATACTGCGCCTTTTCACCGTCGATCGTGCGTTCGACGATGTCCTCAATGACGCCCGCGCCGTGCAGGGGATGTACGATCTTGTCGCCGATCCGAAACATGAATCCTCCGATCCCGTCTGTTTTATGTTGTTATTTCTATTTTACACCGGCACCGGCCTTTTGGCAAGGCTTTTCCCCGCCTGTACGGACACGGCGATACCGATGAGCAGCAGCCAAACGCCGCCGCCAATTCGCGCCAGACCAAGGCCGAGCGCGAGCACCGCCAACGCGGCGGCCAGCGCGATGCCGCGCCGCGCGCGCGGCAGCCTTCCGTCCAGCAGATGCGCCAGCGCCATACCGCCGTCCAGCGGCGGCATGGGCAGCAGATTGAACAGGCCCAGCAGCACGCTTGCGCCCGCGAGCACATACGCCCCCGCCGCCATGGCCGCTGCCGCGAGCAAAAAGCTTGCCGCCGGCCCCGCCAAACAAACCGCCGCGCGGGCGCAGCGCCCCTCGGGCAGGCGGCAGCGCATCACCGCGCCGCAGGCGGTGAGCGTCAGCCGGTCCAGACGGCCGCCCGCAAGGTACAGCGTCAGCGCGTGCCCCAATTCGTGCAGCGCGGCGGCCAGCAGGAACAGCGGCAGCACGCCCGCCCCGTCGGCCAAGTGCAGGGCCGCCAGCGTGACGAAAAAAACCGTCGCGCACCTCCAAACGGCCCAGTCTCACGCGGCGGTCAGGTAGCTCGTCGGGTCAAGCGCGGCCCCATCCTTCCAAAGCTCCAAATGCAGGTGCGGGCCGGTCGCGTTGCCGGTCTGCCCGACACGGGCGATCTCCTGCCCGCAGGTAAACGTATCGCCCACCTTGGCGGAAATGCTGCTGCAATGGGCGTAGAGCGTGGAAAAGCCGTCCGCGTGGTCCATGATCAAATACTTGCCGTAGCTCGATTCGCCAACCTCGCGCACCGTGCCGTCCGCGAACGCGCCGATCGGCACGCCTTCGTCCGCCGCGATATCCAGCCCGTAATGGAAGCCGGGCTGTCCCGTGATCGGGCTGAGCCGGCTGCCGAAGGACGAGGTAAGCGTGCCGTCCGCCGGCTGCTTGTGCTCGAACTTCATGGGATACACCGTTTCATCCACAGTGTCGGGAAACAGGGTCTGTTCCCGCCCCAAAATGTCGTCCGCGCCGCCGGAGGACGCCGCGTAATCCGCTTTGTCGGTTTTGTCCGTTTTGCCCGCCCCCGTATCGGCGCCGGTCTGGGCGGAAAACACGTTTTCAGCACCCTCGTCCTTCTCCGCGCCGCCCAGCGCCTCCAGCACGTGCTCCATCCCAAAACCGCCGAATACCTCCGCCGCTTTTTCCCGCGCAGAACGCGCAAATGGCGTATCGGCATATTTCAGCACAAATAAGCCAATAATGAGCAGCATGCAGATCAGCAGACCCTTGCCGCCACCTCCGCCATGCTTACGCACCGGCCTTCTGCCCGTCATGCGCACCGCCTCCTTTCACACGGTAAATCTTATGCGCGGACAGGGGCAAACATGCCCCCATCGCGCACGTCGGTCGCTGGACCGCCCGCCCAATGCAGGGCGCGATAGCAAACTTTTTAAAATTTTTCCGATTTCCCGAATAAAACCCTTGACTTTCTGGCAGAGTATACTGTATAATAACTCTTGCAGTTTAGCAAAAAAGTTGATATAGCCGGATTGTGTAAAGGTAGCACGACAGACTCTGACTCTGTTTGTGAGGGTTCGAATCCTTCTCCGGCTGCCAAAGATGAAACCGTCTCATTCGAGGCGGTTTTTGCTTTCCCCCTCCGCACGCTTTTTCTCCCGCCGCCATAGTTTGGAATAGCATGCAATTCGGGAGGAAAAACTATGGAGATCCTATCAGCGCTTCTGCTGAGCATCTCGGCAAACCTTGATAACCTGTTTCTCGGTATGTCCTTTGGCATACAAAACCGGCGCATCACACTGGGCTGCAACATATTGATCGGCCTGTTTTCCGCCGTGGCGACGTTTCTGTGCTGCGGCGCGGCCTCGTTTCTGCTCGGCTGGGGGCGGTTGACGCACGTGCTGGGCGGCTTACTGATCATCGCGCTCGGCGTGCGCGCCATGCTGGAACCCGAGCCGGAAACGCCGGAGGAAGGCGCGGCGCGGGGCCGCCTGTCGATACGCGACGCCGTTCTGCTCGGCGCGGCGCTCGCGGCCAACTGCATCGGCCTTTCGTTCGGCGCGGGGCTTGCCGGCGTGCCGCCGGTTTGGGCCGGGGTCGCCGTCGGCGCGGCCAGCGTTCTGACCGTCGGCCTTGGCAACGCGCTTGGCTTGCGGGCCGGCCTGCTCGTCAGCGGAAAGCGATTGAACCGTCTTTCCGGCCTGCTGATGCTGGTCCTCGGCGCCGCACAGATCGTGCTGTGACACAAAAACACGATAATCCGCAAATTCACACAGTTTTCACCCCGCTGCGAGCCGGTTTTTTGAACATTAAATAGCTGGAAATAGGCCGCAAAAAAAAGTATAATAATAACCGTAGGAAAATGACCAAATCAGGAGGTTCATATGGTAAGAAACGATCTGCGCAATATTGCGATCATTGCGCACGTTGACCACGGCAAGACGACGCTGGTCGATCAAATGCTCAAGCAAGCAGGCGCGTTCCGCGAGAATCAGGTAGTGGAAGAGCGCGTGATGGACTCGGGCGATATCGAACGCGAGCGCGGCATCACAATTTTAGCAAAAAACACCTCCGTCCATTATAAGGACGTCAAGATCAATATTGTAGACACCCCCGGCCACGCCGACTTTTCCGGCGAGGTTGAACGCATCCTAAAAATGGTGGACGGCGTCGTTCTGCTGGTGGACGCGGCCGAGGGCCCGATGCCCCAGACCCGCTTCGTGCTGCAAAAGGCGCTGGAGTTCGGCCACAAGATCATCATCGCGGTCAACAAGATCGACCGACCGGACGCGCGCCTGAACGAAATCGGCGACGAAGTGCTCGAGCTGCTCCTGAACCTCGACGCGACCGACGAGCAGCTTGACAGCCCCATCGTCTACTGCTCGGGCCGCGCGGGCACGGCGTCGATGAGCCCGAACGTGGAGGGCGAGGATCTGACCCCCTTGTTTGAGCAGATCCTTGAGCACATCCCCGCCCCGCAGGTCGATACGGACGGCCCGGCGCAGATGCTGGTCTCCTCCATCGATTACAACGAATATGTCGGCCGTATCGGCATCGGCCGTATCGAGCGCGGCTCGATGAAAGTCGGACAAACCGTCACCGTGTGCGATTACCACGGCGCAACAAAGCCCTACAACGCCAAGGTCGTCACGCTTTACACGATCGAGGACCTGCAGCGCCAGCCCGCCGAGGAAGCCCGCGCGGGCGAGATCGTCTGCTTCTCCGGCATTGAGAACGTAACGATCGGCGAAACGCTGTGCGACCCCGAGCACGTGGAGCCGCTGCCCTTTGTCAAGATCTCCGAGCCGACGGTCGAAATGACCTTCTCGGTAAACGATTCCCCCTTCGCCGGACGCGAAGGCAAGTTCGTCACCTCGCGCCACCTGCGCGAGCGCCTGTTCCGCGAGCTTTTGAAGGATGTTTCGCTGCGTGTCAACGAAACCGACACGACCGACGCGTTCCGCGTATGCGGACGCGGCGAGATGCACCTTTCCATCCTGATCGAAAACCTGCGCCGCGAAGGCTATGAATTTCAGGTGGGCGCGCCCAAGGCGCTGTTCCGCGAGATCGACGGCGTCAAGTGCGAGCCGATCGAGCGCATGATTGCCGACGTACCGCAGGAAGCGGTCGGCTCGGTCATGGAAAAGATGGGCTCCCGCAAGGGCGAATTGATCTCGATGAACCCCAAGGGCTCCGACCGTATGCGTATGGAGTTTCTGGTTCCGGCGCGCGGCCTGTTCGGCTACCGCACGGAATTTTTGACCGATACCAAGGGCGAAGGCGTGCTGTCCTCCGTCTTCCACAGCTATCAGCCGTACAAGGGCGATGTGTCCAAGCGCTCGACCGGCTCGCTGATCGCGTTTGAGTCCGGCGAATCCATCACCTACGGCCTGTATAACGCGCAGGAGCGCGGCACGCTGTTCATCGGCGCGGGCACGCCCGTGTACGAAGGCATGGTCATCGGCGAAAACCCGAGGGGCGAGGACATGGCCGTGAACATCTGCAAGAAAAAGCAGCTGACGAACACCCGCGCCTCCGGTTCGGACGACGCGCTGCGCCTGATCCCGCCGCGCCAGATGTCGATCGAGGCCGCGCTTGAGTTCCTCGGCGACGACGAGCTGCTTGAAATCACGCCGCAATCGGTGCGAATCCGCAAAAAGATCCTATCCAACACCGAGCGCCTGAAAAAGGTCAAGGGCGGCAAAAAGTAATCCAGTTAATTTTATTACAAAAGGAGATTGTTTTTCCATGGCTATCAAAAACGTAATTTACACCGATATGGCTCCCGAAGCAGTCGGCCCGTACTCGCAGGCGATCGAAGCCGGCGGCATGGTGTTCACCTCCGGTCAGGTACCGATCGATCCCAAGGTGGGCAAGATTGTCGCCACCACCATTGAGGAGCAGACCGCGCAGGTGATGTACAACCTGAAGGTCGTTCTCGCGCAGGCGGGCGTCGGCTTGGACCGCGTCATCAAAACCACCTGCTTTCTCGCGGACATGAACGACTTCGCCGCTTTCAACGGCGTTTACGCCCAGTACTTCCCGGAAAAGGCGCCCGCTCGTTCCTGCGTGCAGGTAGCGGCCCTTCCCCTCGGCGCCAAGGTCGAGGTCGAAGTAATCGCGATTAAGGTGTGACGTGACGGATATCCGCCCCGGCCGGTACCGGCACTTCAAGGGCAATGAATACGAAGTGCTGGGGCTTGCCCGGCATTCGGAGACGAGGGAACCCATGGTGATCTACCGCGCGCTGTACGGCGAGCGCGGCCTATGGGTCCGTCCCGCCGCCATGTGGAGCGAAACGGTCGACCGCGACGGTTATCACGGCCCCCGCTTTACTTATATCGGTGAATAGAAAACTGTTGCAAAGCGAAGAATGCTACCAATTTTGTCATTCTGAGGAGCGAAGCGACGAAGAATCTCGTGCCAACGCGCGGAAGTTACGCTGGGAACGCGCGTTCGCGCGAGATTCTTCACTTCGTTCAGAATGACATTTGGGTACTCTTCTATTTTGCAACAGTTTTTTTACAGCCTTTTTCTATCGATTGTAGCGAATCGTGTTTTCACAGAGTATTACAGGTGAAAGGAGGGTGAGGGAATTGGAGAACAAAACCGCCGAACAGCTCGTTCAGGCCTACGGCGATATGGTCTACCGGCTGGCGTACGCGCAAACGCGCGCCCGGAGCGATGCGGACGATATTTTTCAAGAGGTGTTTTTGCGCGTGGTGCGCAAGCGCCCGCAGTTTGAAAGCGCGGCGCATGAAAAGGCGTGGCTGCTGCGCGTGACGATCAACTGTACCAAAAGCCATTTCTTGCGCGCGCGGCTGCTGCTTGCTGCGCCGCTTGACGATCAGATCGCTTTTACCGACCCGGAAAACCAAGGTCTGGACGAAGCGCTCGGCAAGCTGCCGGCCAAATACCGCGCGGTGATCCATTTATTTTACTACGAGGGATATTCCGCGGAAGAGATCGCGGGAATGCTTGGCGAAAAGCCCTCGACCGTGCGCACGCGGCTCACCCGCGCCCGCTATAAGCTACGTGATATTCTGAAAGGAGACGCCGAGGATGTTTCAAGAACGCTACCGCAAAATGAATGAGGAGATCGCCCCGGCGGGCGAACTGCTCGCCGCCACCGCCGCGAAAATGCATAGCGCGCAAAAAAACCGCCCCGCGCGAAGGATGCGCCGTACGATCGCCATTGCAGCCGCGGCCGCGCTGGTCATCGGCTGCGGCACGCCCGCGCTGGCGGCGAATGTGCCCGGCGTATACGAAACGCTCTATCTCCTCTCCCCCGCGACCGCGCAGTTTTTCATGCCGGTGAACGAGGTATCGGAATCGAGCGGCGTTAAAATGGAGGTCGTTTCCGCCTATGTGCGCGGCGACACCGCGGGCGTGTATCTCACCATGCAAGACCTGACCGGCGAGCGCTTCAACGGTTCGCTCGACCTGTACGACAGCTATTCGCTGCACTATCCGGCGCGCACCGGGCAGATGAGCGGCTGCTCGCTCGTCGCATACGATGACGAGACCAAGACCGCGACCTTCCTGATCGAGATCACCAATATGGACGGCGAAGTATTTGGGGGAAGCAAGTACACCTTTTCCGTTCGCCAGCTCTTGACCGGCCAGCGGGAGCAAACGGATGTCGCCATCTTAGACGGGCTGGACGAGGTACCGCTCGACCCGCCCACCGAGCAGCAGTATGTGAACGGCGCGAGCACGCCGGACGCCACGGTCGACATCCCCGACACTTACGATTTCTTAAAGCCGCAGGCGGCGCTCTGGCAGAGCGAGGACAGCGTTTTCTCCCTCTCCGCCCTTGGCTACCGGGGCGGCAAGCTGCACGCGCTGTACGCCACCACGGGCCGCCTTGCGCATGATAACCACGGCTGGTTCCAGCTCACCGCCCCGGACGGAACCGAGGTTTCGCCGGCCATGACCCTGATGTATCAAACGGACGGAGATGATACGCAGTACAGCGAATACATCTACGACGTATCCTACCTCGATCTGCCCGCCTGCAAGCTGACCGGCAGCCTGTATACCGCGGACACGATGATCGAGGGCGACTGGCGCGTCACCTTCCGCTTGCCGCACGGCGCATGACGCTAAAAATATACGGCCCGAGCGGGTCCGGCTCATGAAGCAGCCGAACCCGCCCGGACCGTTTTAATTTCAGCACGCTACCGATCCATCGGCTCGATCAGCATCTGCACGACCTCCAGCGCTTCCAGTCTGATTTGCATGTCCCGCAGCGAAACGCGCTGCTCGATGCGGCGCACCGGCTCGGCTTTTTGCTTCAAATAGTCGATTTCTATTGCCGTCAATTCCTCGGGCGCGCCAAGGCGCAGCCATTCATCGTAGGCGCTGCCGCTCTCCCTTCCGAGACGAACAGTCTCACAGCGAAAGCCGCCGCCCGCAAGCCCCTCCACCGAGATATGATATTCCACCGGCCCGCCCTGCCGAAACGCGCTGTACCGGTCGCTCGGATCCTGAAACGCGGAAAGCATGCGGTACATCGTATTATAGTGGCAGTAGTTATACAGCAGAATTTGAACGCCGCCCTTGCCGCGGGTGATATACCATCCGTCCCCGCTCGCAAGCAGCCGGTCTCCCATACGGCTGAGAAGCTGATAGGCGTAAAATACCGGCTTGGGTATGCCGTTGCAGGTGAACATGCCGTGTCCGCCGTGGAACAGCGTATCCGCCAGCTTCCAGTCGTTGATCAGGTCGCTGACCGTCCAATACGCCTTGCCCGCCGTTCGCCCCATGTTTTCCACCAGATTTTTGACGACGTGCACCGCCTTATAGCAGGTATCGCTGCATAGGTCGCGCTGCCAGATGGTGGCGTTCCATTCATCGATCAGCACCGGCAATTCGTCTAAGCAAAGCGCCCGCAGCGTTTTGTCCATGGCGGCGATACAGTCGCCCATGAAGCGCTCGTTCTCGCTCAGCTTGAACGTGGCGCTGCTATCGCTCCGGTGCACCATGCGGTTAAAATCCATCGCGATCTCGCGGAACGAATGCGGGAAAGAATGCATGGTCACAAAATCCGGCAAGCAGGCTTGCCGGCGGCAATCCTCCAAAAAACCGGTCAGGATAGATTCCTCCCCATCCAGCAACAGGCTGCCTTCGATGCCCGGCCCGCCGAACCGCAAGCCTGCGTCCACCCGCTTGACCGTGCGCTGCGTTTCCCGATACAGCGTACCGTATTCCTCGGCCGACAGAAAACCGTATAATGAGAAACTGATGCTGAACAGGGTAAACCGCCACGTGCATACGGCCGACCGCCCGTAACGGCGGATGCAATGGCGCAGGAATGCTTCAACAAGCCGCGTCCATTTATGCAGATCCGAAGGAAAGCCGATATAGCTTTGGTTTTGGTACACCGGCTTTTGCCTGCCCGCCAAAAGCCGGGGCAAAAAACCAAATTCGATATAAGGCTTGAGCCCCATGGCGAGCAACCGGTCCAGCAGCAAGTCCACGCAGGTGAAGCGCGGCGCGGGGTTGCCGCCGGCGTCCTCCTGATACACATGCATGGTATCGCTGAAGATGCCGTGAAAGCGTACATAGGTAAAGCCAACCGCGCGCTGCAACACGGCAAGCTGCTGCTGCACCTCGGCGGTAAAGCAATCATCCGCATAGCCCGCGTTCACGATCGTGCGCCAATCCTGCACGACCGGCGCGCCCCCGCCGCCCGCCTCCACCATGAGCCGCCGCTTTTGCGGCGGCTTTTCCGTTACGGTCTCCTGCGCGGTCGCGGCCGCGTAGCGCAGCAGCGGCTCGAAGCGTTTTTCCAGCGCGGACTGCGGCACCAGCTTGGGATCGGTGCAGTCGATGTTCTGTAACCCCTTGCGGAATTTGCCCGGCGTGATCTCATACTTGCGCCGAAAATGCTCGATAAACGTATCGACCCGGCCAAAGCCGTTGTCAAGCGCGATCTCCGTCACGGTTTTGGATGTGCTGCACAGTTCAAAAAAGCAGTGGTCCAGCCGAATTTCATTTAAGTATTGGGTGAAGGTGGTGCCCAGCTTATTGCGGAAGAACTGAGAAAGATAGTTTGGGGTCAGGTATTCCCGCCGGGCAAGGTCACGAAGCGTTATTTCCTCCGTGTAGTGCGTGTGCAGGTACTGCATCATACGCGACACACGCGGCTGGTCCACGCCGCCTTCGCTGTCGGTATCGCTGCGGAAGCCGGTCAAAAGCAAATGAAACAGCGAGTAGGCGTGGCTCAGCAGCTCCAGCTCCCGTTCCTCCTGCTCGCTGTAGTAGTGCTGGAACAGCGCGGCAAGCTCGGCGCGAAGCGCGGTGAACTTCGCTTGCTCCCACTTGGTATGCAAGCAAGAAACGCAGTCGAACCGCGCCCCCTTGAGCCGCGACAGCAGCGGCTGCGCAAAACAGAAGGAAAGCGCGGCGGAAGAGCCGAGCAGCTCGGCGTTATGCAGCTCATATGGATTGACCACAAGGAGATCCGCTTCGTGCATCAGATATTGCCGCCCCCGCAGGACAACACGGGACTTTCCCGAAAGCTGATAAACGATCTGTAACGTATCGTGCCAATGTATCTTGCGGGAAGGTTCGGTTTCATAGGTTACGCGAACGCCCGCGCAGTATAGTAATTCCTGCATTTCACTTGCCTTCATTTCATTTTATAGATATAATATATATTGTAATATATAAAACGCCTTTTTACAAGAGAAACTCACTACCTAACGGCAGGCCGGATCATTTTATCCCGCAGTTCTTCGTTTTTTATCGCGTGTTAATCAGGCAGCGTCGGCAGGGCCGTATCACACGCCCATCGTAACGCGGGATAAATCCCGCAGTTATGCGCGAGCGGGCGCTGTTCCCATCCGTTATACTGATGATAGCAAAACCGGCAAGGAACACGAAGCGTTCCTGCATCAGACAAAAAAACAGCGAAGGAAAGGAACCTGAATGATGAAAAGAAGAATTCTGAACGAACGGCTCGCCGCTATCGTCGCCAGCATCCGCCACGGAGAAATGCTTTTTATTGCCGATTCCGGCAGCGGCACTTGCTCCAAAGCCCTGTACCCGCTCGACCCGAGCGTGGAATATCTGGATGTGGAGGTTGTGACCGGCTCGCCCACCTTTGAAGACATCGTCCGCACGCTTGCCGAGGCCGGCGATTTTGAAGGCGCGATCATCACCGAGGATATGCCCGACCAAAACGCCAAGGATTACGGCACCCTTGTGGAGCTGTTCGGTGAGAACAAGGTGCGCCAGATCAACTACGCCCCGGAATACTACGAACTGCGCGACCGCTGCAAGGCGGTCATTCAGACGGGCGACACCGGCATCCACGCGCAGGCCGTGCTGATCGCGGGTTATCCGAGCGCGGATATCGAACTAGACGTGGTGCTCGGCAAAAAGAAGTTCACCACCGTGCCGAAAAAGGACCGCGGCTGAGGCCGCCCATTCCCAACATCATACACAGGAAGGAGCGCATGGCGGCGCGGACCCGGCGCCGCCATGCCATCACGGGATATGAATCCACCCCAGAATAAACTCACCCTGCGCGCACGCGCCGGTTATATGTGCGGCGGTGCGGCGCAGACGACGATCGTTACCCTGATCAACGTAGTCCTTACTTATTTCTACACCAACGTTATGGGCATCAATATCGCCAAGGTTGCCCTGATCATGCTGATCAGCCGTCTTTTCGACGGCGCGAGCGATATTATCGCGGGCGTTATCATCGACCGCACGCATTCCAAGTACGGCAAGGCGCGCCCTTGGCTGCTGCGCATGGCGCTGCCGCATTTTGTCGGCCTGATCGCGATGTTCGCGGTGCCGCCCGTGTCCGAGTTCGCACAGCTGATCTATATCTTTGTCGCCTATAACTTTGCCAATACCATTGTCAACACAATGGCGGGCCTTGCGCTCAGCTCGCTCAACTCTTTGATGACGCGCGATCCCGTGGAACGCAGCCAGCTCAACGCGCTGCGCCAATTCGGCGCGCCGGTCATGGAGCTTGCCATCTCCGCGCTCACCATTCCGGTCGCCAACCGTTTGGGCGGCGACCAAAGGGCGTGGCTCCTCGTCATCCTCTGTTTTTCCGCCATTGCGACGCTGTGCTATCTCCTGTGTTTCTTCTGGGCCAAGGAGACCGCGCCGGAAGAACGCGGCGAAAGCGCGGAAGCCGTTCCCGTCGGCAAGGCGTTCCGCGCGCTTTTGCACAATAAGTACTGGTTCATCTGCCTGATCGTGTGGATCATGGCGACCTTTTACCTGACGATCTCCGGCACCAACCTATCCTACTATTGCCAGTACCTGATGCACAACGTCAACTATATGAGCGTGCTCACCACCGCGGAAAAGCTATCCACCATCGTACTGACCGCGATCGCGGTACCGTTTATGATCCCCCGGCTCGGCAAACGCAATATGATGCTGGCCGGCGCGTGCGTCGTCACAGTCGGACATCTGATCACTCTGGCGGCGCCGCTCAACCTGACCGTCGCCACGGTGGCGGCCGTGCTGCGCGGCGCGGGCATCGCCCCCTGCTTTGCCGTGCTGTTCGCCATGATCGCGGATTGTGTGGAATATGGGCATTGGAAAAGCAGCCTGCGCACCGAGGGCGTTATTTTTTGCGCGGCCACGGTCGGGCAGAAATTCGGTCAGGGCGTGGCCAGCGCGATTGTCGGCGGGCTGCTCGATTCCGCGGGCTACGACGGCTTGGCCGCCGTACAGACCGCAACCGCCAACGCCATGATCTCCCGCATTTATCTGCTCACCCCCGCGCTCTGCTTTGGCGTTATCGTCATCCTGATGCTGTTTTACAAGCTCGATAAGGAAATGCCGCAGATCATGCTTGATCTGGAGGCGCGCAAACAAAAGGAGGCCCTACGATGAATCCTACGTTACTCGTACCGACGCACCGAGACTGGCACGCGCATACCCAGTCCGCCGCGCTGCGCACCGGCATCACCATGCATTACATGGAAGCCGGCGTAAAGGACGCGGAGCCGCTGCTGCTCATTCACGGCTTTACCGATTCCAGCCGCATCTGGCGGCAAACGATCTGCGCGCTGGGCGATCGCTTCCATATCTTCGCGGTAGACCTGCGCGGCTTTGGCCAGACCGACCAGCCGAAAGACTTTCTGTACACCCCCAAGGAGCATGCGGATGATCTCGCCGCGTTTTTAGACGCCGTGGGCGTCCCATCCGCTTACGTGTTGGCGCACTCGATGGGCACCATGATCGCGCAAACGTTCGCGTTCCTGCACCCCAGCCGCGTCAAAAAGCTCCTGCTGGCTGCCGCCATGCTGCGCGGACACGATACCGCGGCGTCGCTGGCCGAGCAATACGATCTGTATGCGACCATGGATCTTGCCGCCATGCCGCCCGCCGAGATGCAGGAGCGTTTTCTCCCGTATCCCGAAAACTGCCGCGACGCCGGTTTCCCGATGGGCTACTTCACAACGCTGCGCGGCTTAAGCGCAACGTCGCTGCGCGCCGCTTGGTTCGGCGTTCATCAAGCCGATAACCGCGGCTTCGTGCAGTTTATCAAAGCGCCTCTCCTCATCCTGTGGGGCGATCGGGACGACGTGCTCGCCGCCGACTATCAGGACGAGGTGCGGCAGGCGCTGCCAGATGCCCCCTATGTGGTCCTGCCCGGCATCTCGCACGAGGTGCCAAACGAAATGCCGGAAAAGCTGGCGCAGATCGCCGCGGACTTTTTCCTAGAGGATCTAGTACCGGAAACCGTATAAGCATAAAAGTGGCTGCGACGATTTGCGTTTCGTCGCAGCCACTTTTTTTGTTATTACAGCTCGGGCCAAGTCGGATCGTTTTCCTGTTCCTCCCGCAGCTGCACGGCCTTAATATAGCGCCAAAGCAGCACCAGTATCGCAATCTGGAAGCCAAGCGATACAAAGTAATAGAGGAAGGAACCATAGCTTATCTGCTGCACCACAAAGGTTACGCCCACACTGATGATGGCCAGATAAAAGCACCAGCGGATGCGTCCGTCCGGATAATCATAGCCGTTTGCATCCCTCAGTTCGTCCAGCGCCCAATAGAAGTGATACGAGGAAAGCAGGGCGAACACCGCCGACGCGACCAGCACGGCCAGCAGCAGCACGACCCACGCGCCGCTCCCCGTCGTCATCGTTGAAATGCCGAGCAGCGCCGCCAGCAGCGTTACGATCATCAGAACCAGACAAATGATCGTATAGGTAAAGGACTTCTGTATTCGTTCATGGAATGGGCGCAGCTTTGCCAGCGCATAGAGCTGTACAACCGAAGCGGCCAGCGAGAAAATCATGAGCACCGTTTGATCGAACAGGCCAAGCACCATGCTTGCCACCATCGCGACCCAGTACCAAAGCAGCCATTTATATAGTTTCATGATACGCCACTCCTTTTCATACGCCTTATAGCAACGGCGGCCGCTGTTCCCATGCTCGCAGTGCGGTGATGTATTGCCACAGCAGCACCAGCGCCGGGATAGCGCACAGCGACGCGATCAGCTCAGTCGGAAACGTCGTCCCGACCAAATTCAGCAGGAACGCCGCACCGGCGCCGATGAGCGAAAGATAAAAGCACCAGCGGATGCGTCCATTCGGATAGCCGTACTGTTTTTCATCGTTCAGTGCATCGAGCGCCCAGTAGAGATTGAAGTCATACAGCACATCTAGCACGATCCCGCAGAGCAGCAACATAAACGCGAGCGCTGCCGCGCCCATCGCCTCGCCGCCTACGACCCCGATCACCGCAAGCAGCACCGCAAAGACGGTAACGATCAATTCGGCGATCAAGAAGCCGTATGCCTTGCCCAGCCGCATGTGCGCCCGCCGCATGCGGGATACAGCATTGATCTGCACGATCAGCGCGATCAACACGGCAATGCTTGCGAGTGCACCCTGCGCAATGCCGATCAGCGCGAGCAGATTGATTACCAGCGAGAAAACACTGGCATACAAAAATAGCGAAAGCGGTTTGGACAGATTTTCATTCATCTGTACCTCCTCCCGGCATTACGCCTCCGGTAGGTCCTGCTCCTCCTGCTGGGTCGGCGCTGTGTCCACGGCCACGATCGCTTCCGCCTCCGGTTTGCTCTCGGTTCCCAGATAGCTCGGCATGTCGAGACCGGCCTGCTTGAACAGTTCATGCAGCGGCGGGATCGAAGCCATCAGGCCGGACACAAAGTTTGCGGTGGACGATTTTCCCTCGCCCTTGCCGCCCGCGCCCGAATCCCAGACCGTGACCTTGTCGATCTTGAGGTTCTTGATCGCTTCGACCTGAATCTTGACCAGTTCTTCCAGCTTGTCGGCGATCATCAGCTGTACCGCGGCCTTCGGGTCGCCCGCGGCCGCTTCGACCAGCGCGCGGATACCTTCCGCCTGCCGCTCCAAGATCTCCTTGGCGCCGCGCGCCTGCGCTTCCATCTTGGCGTAGATCGCGTCCGCTTCGCCGCGCGCCTTACGACGCATGACCTCGGCTTCGGCTTCGGCCTGAATCTCGGCTTGTTCCTTATCAATTTCCGCCTTTACAATAACGTCTGCTTCCTGCGTTGCCTTTTCCAGCTCCGCGCGGGTTTTTTCCGCCAACTGCTGGGCAACGTAGGCTTCCTGCTTGGCCTTGGCCGCCTGCACGGCTTCCGCCGCCGTAGCCAGACGCAGCGATTCCGCTTCCTTTTCGCGGCGGTTGGCTTCCGACTGGGCCACATCGATCTTGGCCGCGTTTTCGCCGTCGATCGCGGTGGCGTTCGCCGCCGCGACCTGCACGCGCTGATCGCGCTGTGCGTTGGCCTGACCGATCTCGCCGTCGCGGTTCTTTTCGGCGACCGACTTCTTCGCGTCGTTGATCGCCTTGGCGGCGGCTTCCTTACCAAGCGCGTCGATGTAACCGGATTCATCATTGATATCGGTCACGTTGACGTTGATAAGCCGCAGGCCGATCTTCTTCAGTTCGATCTCCACGTTGTTCGACACGGAGGCGAGGAACTTGTCGCGGTCGGTGTTGATCTCCTCGATGTCCATCGTCGCGACGACCAGACGCAGCTGACCGAAGATGATATCCTTGGCCAGTTCCTGAATTTCAGAAAGCTTTAGGCCAAGGAGTCGCTCGGCCGCGTTCTGCATGATGCCCGGCTCGGTCGAGATACCGACGGTAAAACGGCTGGGCACATCGATACGGATATTCTGCTTGGACAGCGCGTTTTTCAAATCCGCGCTGATCGAGATCGGCGTCAGATCTAAGTACTGATAGGACTGGATGACCGGCACGATGAACGCCGCGCCGCCATGGATACACTTGGCCGTGCGGGCCGTGCCGTCCTTATTGGAGCCCACCTTACCGTAAACCACTAGGATCTTGTCCGCGGGACATTTACGGTAGCGCCCCAGAATGGCGAGCAGTGCCGCAAACAGTACGACAACGATGATGCATACCGTAATGAGCATTTGTAATGGCATATTTTTATCCTCCCTTAAATAAATTGCTTACTGTTCGGGCTCTACGACAAGCGTTTCGCCGCGCAGATCGGTCACCCGCACCATAGAGCCGGTTTTCAGCGTGACCGACCCAAGCGTGACCGCTTCAAATTCGTGCAGCTGCCCCTGTACCTCGAGCATGACCTTGCCCTCGCCCTGACCGTTCGGCGGGATGGGCAAATAGACCTTGCCGCTCTCCCCGATCGCGTTGCGCGGGTTGAGCGTGCCGTTTTCCGCGAGCCTCCGCGATACCTGTACCAGCTTCGCCACCAAAAACATAGCCAGCAGGCCGAGCGCCAGACCGACGATCAGGCTGATCGCCTCGTCTGAACCCGAGCTGATCGCCACGATGGAGGACCAGCCGAACACGGTCAGGAACGCGACGACGGTTTGCAGCGACAACAGCCGCAGCGTCGAAGCATCGTGAACGCCGCTGCCGTCGGTATGGTGCGCGGCGGCCAGATCGTCGAAATCCGCGTCGCTCAGATCGGCAAGATCGGTTCCGCCGTCTCCCCCATCCGGCAAATCAAGCCCGGATGTATCGCTGAAATTGACGCCTTCGCCGCCGTCTCCAAATCCGCCTACGACGGCTAGGATCGTTTGAATGAAAAAAAGCAGCGTTGCAGGCACCGCGATGCAGTACAGCGCGCGCAGCACGCTATCCAGACCGTTCCACCACTCCGCCATGGGTATCCCCTCCCCGGTTATTTGTTATGTAAATTATATTTACACCACCATTATAGCATTCTGTTTAAACTTGTCAATCCGTCTATTAAAAATATTTTTCTCCGTACCGTATTGTAATTTCACACAGGGCCTGTTACAATGTAAGTAAATAATATTTACATTCCGGACATCATAACGAGGAAAGAGCAATGGATGCTAGCGAGCTAGGAAAAAAAAATAAAAGAGGCGCGCCTTGCCAAGAAAATGACGCAGGCCGAGGTCGTCGGGGATTTTATCACCCGCAATATGCTGAGCCAGATCGAAAGCGGCGCCGCCATGCCCTCGGTAAAGACCTTAAGCTATCTGGCGGGCGTGCTCGGCCTGTCGCCCGACCAGCTCATCGCGCCGGAACCCGTATTAGATGACGCATACCGCGTGCTTTGCGAGGCCAAGGCTGCGTTTCGCGCGGGAAAATATGCGGATGTACCGACCGAGGAAAGCCGTTTCCCCGCCTCGGTGGAGGATGAATTGTATGCGCTTTCCGCGCGCGCCTGCCTTTGTTTGGCCGAAGCCGACGCGGAAAAAGACGGCGCGCCAAACGACGTGACCGCGCTGATTCGCCGCGCGATCGACCACGCCAGCAAGGGACTGTATGCAAACGAAGCGCTGCGCAGCGAAGCGATTTTACTGCTCACCGCGCAAACCGCGCGCCTGAGCGAGTATTATCAGGCGCTGGCCGAGGAATAACGTTCCCCCTTGATTATCCTAAAAAAACCCCTTGAAGCCGATTCGGCTTCAAGGGGTTTTGGCTGTTTCTTACTGGTTGGCTTCGATATACTTGACGATATCGCCGATGGTGCTCATCTGGGTGGCTTCCTCGTCGGAAATGGTGATGCCAAAACTCTCTTCGAGGTCCATCATCAGTTCCACTACGTCGAGGGAATCGGCGTTCAGGTCGTCCTTGATCTTGGTGTCCATGGTCATGGTGGAAGCGTCGGCGTCGAACTTATCGGCCAGCAGCTCGCAAATCTTTTCAAACATTGGGGTTACTCTCCTTCGTTATTTTGATTTATTTCTCTGAAAACTCCGATCTTGCGGAATTTTTCATACCGTTTTTGGAGCATGACGTCCATATTGGGCTCGTTTCCGAGCTCGGTCAGCATTTCGCCGATGGCGCGCTTGACGCTCCGGAAGATCTGACCGCCCCCCATGCCCTCGGGGATGATGCCTTCGATCATGCCGAAGCTATATAAATCCTCGGCGGTGATACGCAGCTGGTCGGCCGCCTCGGCTTCGCGCGAAGCGTCCTTCCACAGGATGGAGGCGCAGCCGCGCGGTGAAATCACCGAATACAGCGCGTTTTCAAGCATCAGCACGCGGTCGGCCACGGCCAGCGCCAGCGCGCCGCCCGAACCGCCTTCGCCCGTGACAATGGAGATCACCGGGGTTTTCAGCTCGATAAACTCATATAGGCAGCGGGCGATCGCCTCGCCCTGCCCGCGTTCCTCCGCTCCGACGCCGCAGAACGCGCCCGGCGTATCGACAAAGCAGATGACCGGACGGTGGAACTTTTCCGCCTGATGGGCAAGCCGCAGCGCTTTGCGGTAGCCCTCCGGATGGGCCATGCCGAAATTCGCGGCAAGGTTCTCTTCGGTCGTTTTGCCCTTGCGCAGGCCGATCACCGTGACCGGTTTGCCGCAAAACAGGCCGACGCCCGCGCAGACCGCGTGATCCTCGGCGAAGTATCGGTCACCGTGCAGCTCGATAAAATCATCGAACAGCTCGGCGATATAATCGTCGATCACGGGACGCTTGGGATCATGGATCATACGCATTTTTTCCGATGCGGGTTTCACGCTCACTGCTTAAACACCTGCCTTTTTCTTTGTTTTGGGCTGGCGGTGCATTTTCAGCAGCTTTTCCAGCGTTCCCTTCAGCATATTGCGCGGAACTATTTTATCACAGAATCCATGCGATAGCAAGAACTCCGACGACTGAAAATCATCGGGCAGGGTCTCGCCGATCGTGCCTTCGATCACGCGGCGTCCGGCAAAGCCGATCGTCGTGCGCGGCTCGGCGAGGATGATATCGCCCAGCATGGCAAACGAAGCGGTCACGCCGCCCGTGGTCGGATCGGTCAGCACGGTGATATACAACAGGCCCTTATCGGAATGCCGCCGGGCCGCGGCGGACACCTTGGCCATCTGCAAAAGAGAGAACATGCCCTCCTGCATACGCGCGCCGCCTGAGCACGTGAACAGTACGACGGGCAGCATTTTTTCCGTCGCATACTCGAACAGGCGCGTCAGCTTCTCGCCGACGACCGAGCCCATTGAAGCCATCAGAAAGTGGCTGTCCATCACGCCAAGGCAGGTCTCTAACCCGCCGATCTTGCAAACGCCGGTGGAAACAGCATCCGGCATGCCCACCTTTTCCGCGAGCACGGCGGTCTTTTCCGCGTAGCCGGGAAAATCGATCGGATCGCCGGGCGCGAGGTCGGCGAAGAGCGGCTGGAACGTATCCTTATCCGCGATCTGACGGATGCGGGTGCGCGCGAGCAGGCGGCCATACCGTCCGCAGTTCGGGCAGACGTACAGATTGCGGCCGTAGGTATAGGCCTTCAGTTCGGCCCCGCAGCCCTTACAAGTGACTACTTTCACGCCGCCCTCATCCTTGGGCTTCATTTCGAGCGACGCTTCGCGCGTCTTTTGGAACAGATCGATCAGCATGTGCGTCCCCCTTTTCGTTATCGGTCAAAGTCGCCGTCCGCGATCGAGTTGACGTGAAAAGCCGCGTCCTCGAACGCCTTTGAGCGCAGAATATGCATTTGATAGTCCGTACCGGTCACAACGCCTTCAAACAGCGTTTCGGTCAGCGCGCGGCGCATGCGGGCAATGGCCTGCCGCCGGTCCGCGCCGTAAGCGATCAGCTTGCCGATCATCGAATCGTAATAAGGCGGGATGCGGTAGCCCTGATAGGCCGCCGTATCCATCCGCACGCCGGGCCCGCCCGGCAGGTGCATGGAAACGATGGCGCCCGGACAGGGGGCGAAATCGCGCGAGGGGTCCTCCGCGTTGATGCGGCATTCGATCGCGTGGCCGCGCAGGGTCAGCTCCTCCTGCGTGAAGGAAAGCGGCTCGCCCGCCGCGACCCGAATCTGCTCGCACACCAGATCGACCCCGGTCACCTGCTCGGTCACCGGATGCTCTACCTGAATGCGCGTGTTCATTTCGCAGAAGTAGAAATTCTTGTCGTTATCGACCAAGAATTCAATCGTGCCCGCGTTGCGGTAGCCGACGCGTTTGGCCAGATCGACCGCGGCCTTTGTCATGCGCGCGCGCAGCTCGTCGTCCACAAAGGCGGAGGGCGATTCCTCGATCAGCTTTTGGTGGCGGCGCTGTACCGAGCACTCGCGCTCAAACAGGTGCACAACGTTGCCGAACTGGTCGCCCAATATCTGCACCTCGATATGGCGCGGGTTGTGGATATAGCGTTCCATGTACAGGCGGCCGTCGCCGAAATTGGCTTCCGCCTCGGAGGAGGCGTTATCATACGCCGCCTGCAGCTCGGACGGGTCCATCGCAATGCGAATTCCCTTGCCGCCGCCGCCGGACGCGGCCTTGAGCATGATCGGAAAGCCAATGCGCGCAGCTTCGCGCACGGCTTCGTCAAAATCGGCCACCGTGCCGTCCGTGCCAAGGGCGACGGGCACGCCCGCTTCGATCGCGTTGCGCTTGGCTTCGGCCTTGTCGCCCATCAGGCGGATGGTCGCGGCGGTAGGCCCGATGAAGGCCAGCCCCGCTTCGGTCGTCTTTTCCGCGAAATCCGGGTTTTCGGATAAAAAGCCAAAGCCCGGATGGATCGCCTGACAGCCGGAAGCAATGGCCGCCGATATAATGTTGTCCATATTCAGATAGCTGCCCGCCGCGCCGGCCGGGCCAATGCACACGGCTTCGTCCGCGATCTGTGCGTGCAGCGCTTCACGGTCAGCCTCGGAATAGACCGCGACCGATACGATACCCAGATCGCGGCAGGCCTGAATGATGCGAACCGCGATCTCGCCGCGGTTCGCGATTAATACCTTTTGAAACATGTTTCCTCTTTCGCCTCAGTCTAGAATAACCGCGCATTTGATCTCAGCCTCGGCCGCCTTTTGATCGCCGACCCAGACCACGCCTTCGGCCACGGCCATCGGGCCGCGCCGCTTGACGAACTTGATCTCCATGCGCAGCGTATCCCCCGGAACGGCCATCGCGCGGAACTTCGCCTTGTCGATGCCGGTATACACCGCCGTTTTGCCCTTATACTCCGGGATGGAAAGCAGCGCCACCGCGCCTACCTGCGCGAGCGCTTCCAGCCGGAAAACGGCGGGCATGATGGGGTTGCCGGGGAAGTGCCCCTGAAAGAAAAACTCTTCCCCCGTTAAATGGAGCGTGCCGGTAGCGCCCTCTTCCGATAGCTCTGTGATCTCATCGACCAGCAGCATCGGCGGGCGGTGCGGGATGATCTCCATAATCTGTTCTCTGTTCAGCATAGTATAAACCCTCTCCTGTCAAAACGCAACCCTTTTTTTGGCTTACTCCTCGATCACGACGACGACCTGCTTGTATTCCACCAAATCGCCGGGCTGCGCGAGGATGCGCACGACCGTGCCGTCGCACGGGGCCTTGATCTCGTTCATGGTCTTCATCGCTTCGATGATAAAGAGCGTGTCGCCCTTCTTCACCTTTTGCCCGACCAGCACGAACGGCGGCGCGTCCGGCGTGGGCGCGGAATAGAACACGCCGACAAGCGGCGCTTCCACCCGGGTGCCCGCGGGCAGGCCGTCGGACGACGCGGGGGCGGCTTCTTCCGTGGGAGCGGCGGCCGAAGCCGCCGGCGCGGAGGCTGCCGCCGCGGGGCCAGACACCGCCATGACCGGCGCGGGCTCCTTGGCGCGGATGCAAACGCGCACATCCTCCGCCTCTATCTCGACTTCGCCGAGGCCGCGCGCCTTCAAGGCGTCCATCAGCTCTACGGCGACGTCCTTCAGTTCCTTGATATCCATGATGCTTTACACCTTCCTGATCAGTATGCAGGCGTTGTGCCCGCCAAAGCCGAGCGAATTGGAGATCGCGACGTCCACCTTGGCCTCCACCGCCTGATTGGGCGTGATATCGAGGTCGCAGTCCGGGTCGGGCTCCTTGTAGCCGATCGTCGGCGGGATGATCCCGTCGCGGATCGCCAAAACGCAGGCGATCGCTTCGATAGCGGCCGCGCCGCCCAGCAGGTGGCCGGTCATCGACTTGGTGGAGGATACCTTGACCTTATACGCCTCGTCGCCGAACGCCTTTTTGATCGCGATCGTTTCATACTTTTCGTTGATCGGGGTGGAGGTGCCGTGCGCGTTGATATAGTCGACATCCGCCGGGGCGAGGCCCGCGTCCGTGATCGCGCCGAGGATGGCGCGGGAAGCCGCTTCGCCCGAGGGGTCGGGGCTGGTGATGTGGTAAGCGTCGCCCGAAGCGCCGTAGCCGGCCACCTCGGCCAAGATCGTGGCGCCGCGCGCCTTGGCGTGCGACAGGCTTTCGAGCACGAGGCACCCCGCGCCCTCGCCCATGACAAAGCCCGAACGGCGCGCGTCAAACGGAACCGAAGCGCACGTCGGGTCTTCGCCCGTGTGCACGGCCTTCATGTTCTGGAAGCCCGCCATGGATATCGGAATGATGCCGTTTTCCGTGCCGCCGCAAAGGACGATATCCTGATAGCCGTGACGGATGGCGCGCATGGCCTCGCCGATCGCGTGGTTGCCCGTCGCGCAAGCGGAGACCGGGCAGAAATTCTCGCCCTTGAAACCAAACCGCATGGAAATGTGCGCGGCCGCCATGTTGGCGATCATCTGCGGAATGCAGACCGGAGAAACGCGGCCCGGCCCCTTTTCGTTCATCTTGGTCACTTCATCTTCCGCGACCTTAAGACCGCCCACACCCGAGCCGAAGATCACGCCCGTGCGGAAGGGATCAAAGCTACCCTCGGTCAGACCGGCCTGATCGACCGCCTGCTGGGCCGCCGCGATCGCAAAGTGGCAGTTTAAATCCATGCGGCGCGCTTCGCGCTTATCGATATAATCCTCTACCTGAAAGTCCTTGACTTCGGCGGCCAGCTTTACTTTAAAATCAGCCGTATCAAACCGCGTGATCGGCCCAATGCCGCACTTACCGTTTTTAAGCGATTCCCAAAACGTTTCCACATCATTGCCTACGGGCGTGATCGCGCCCATACCAGTAATGACTACTCGTTCCATCCTGACAACTCCTTCACCTCAAATATACTGCGCCAATATCTTGATATGGTGCAGCGGAATGAAAAACCCCCGCGCCGCAGCGCGCAATCAAATGGAAACTTGAAGCGCTGCTTCAAGTTGACCAAAAACCGGGAGCATGTATCTCGGTTTTTGAACAAACCGGCGGCTAAGTGTGCCCGTAGGGCGCGCGCCAGTGCCGGAACGCTCGATCGAAATGGGGCTTTGTTTCGATCGAAATTTTTATATCATGCCGCCGTCCACCACGAGCACCTGACCCGTGACAAAGCTGGCCTTATCGGAAGCGAGGAAAGCCACCGCCTCCGCGATCTCCTCCGGCTTGCCGAAGCGGCCGAGCGAGATCTGCTTTTTCGCGTTTTCCTTGAGTGCATCGGCCAGCCCCTCGGTCATATCGGTATCGATAAAGCCGGGCGCTACCGCGTTGACGGTCACGCCGCGCGGGCCGAGCTCCTTGGCCGCGGTCTTGGTCATGCCGATCAGGCCGGCCTTGGCCGCGCAGTAGTTGATCTGACCCGCGTTGCCCACCATGCCGGAGATCGAAGATATGTTGACGATCCGCCCGGCCTTGGCGCGCATCATCATGGCGCCGCACACCTGCAGCATATTGTAAGCGCCCTTCAGGTTGATGCTGATGACCTCGTCGAACTGATCTTCCTTCATGCGAACCATCAGGCCGTCGCGGGTGATGCCCGCGTTGTTGACGAGGATGGACGGAACGCCAAGCTCCTCCTTGACCTCCTGCACGGCCTTTTCACAGGCCGCGTGGTCGGAAACGTCCCAAACCTTGACAAGGGCTTTTCCCCCATGGGCGCGGCACTTTTCCGCGACCGCCTCGGCTTTCGCCGCGTTTGACGCACAGTTTAGAACCACGTCATGGCCTTCTGCGGCCAGCTTTTCCGCGATCGCCGCGCCGATACCGCGCGACGCGCCGGTTACGATTGCAATTCCCATGCTGTATTCTCCTTATTCAAAGCGCTTGTAAGCGTTTTTGAGCAGTTCTTCCGCCTTAGCGGTCATACCCTTGATCACGTCCTCGCACGGCCGCAGCTCTCTCAGCATGCCCGCGATCTGTCCGGACATAAAGGTGCCCTCTTCATAGTTGCCGTCCTGCACGGCTTTGCGCAGCGAGCCCGCGGTCGCGGCCTCGAGCTCTTCCAGCGACTGCTCTGTATTGATCTTCTCCAGCTCCAAGCATTTGCGCGCCATCGGGGTCTTGAGCGAGCGCACCGGGTGTCCGGACGGGCGCCCGGTCACAACGGTCGAAATATCGGTCGCCTTGAGGACCAGTTCCTTATACTTATCGGAAATCTGGCATTCCGGCGTGGCAAGGAACACCGTGCCGCACTGCACGCCTTCCGCGCCCAACAGCAGCAGCGCCGCCATGCCGCGGCCATCCGCAACGCCGCCCGCGCCGATGACCGGAATATCGACCGCGTCGATCACCTGCGGCAGCAGGCTCATCGTTGTGGCCTCGCCGATATGGCCGCCGCCTTCCATGCCTTCCGCGATGACCGCGTCCGCGCCCGCTCGCTCCATGCGCTTGGCCAGCGCCACGGAAGCGACGACCGGCATTACCTTGATGCCCGCGTTCTTCCAGCTTTCCATATACTTGCCCGGATTGCCCGCGCCGGTCGTCAGCACTTCGATCTTTTCGTCGATCGCGAGCTGCGCGAGGTCGTCCGCGTTGGGAGAAAGCAGCATGATGTTCATGCCAAGGGGCTTGTCCGTAATAGCGCGCGCCTTGCGTATCTCATCCCGGATATAGTCCACCGGCGCGGCGCCGCCCGCGATGATGCCAAGGCCGCCGGCCCCCGATACGGCCGCCGCCAGATGATGCTCGGCGATCCACGCCATCGCGCCCTGTACAATCGGATACTCGATGCCGAGCAGTTTTGTGATCTTGGTATTCATAACTATTTGTTCCCCTTTTACAGTTTTATGACAAACGCGCCGTAAGTAAGGCCGCCGCCAAACCCCGTGCACACAATGGTCTGTCCTTCGTGCAGCAGGCCCTTCTGCCGCATCTCGTCCAGCGCCAGCGGAATGCTGGCAGACGAGGTATTGCCGAACCGGTCAAGGTTGACGTAGATTTTTTCCTTCGGCAGGTTGTATTTCTTCGCAATCACGTCGAGGATGCGCAGGTTGGCCTGATGCGGCACCACCCAGTCAATATCCGCCGCGGAAACGCCCGCGCGCGTGAGCGCCTCGTCGATTGCCATTGGAACGGCCCACGCCGTAAAGCGCACGACCGGCGCGCCCGCCATTTTGAGAAAGCGCTTGGACTGATCGTAGCTTCGGTCAGCTTGCAGCGGATCTTCCTCCAGCGGCAGCGCCTCCATATAAAGGTGATCCGCGCCCGATCCGTCGGATGCGAGGAACGAGGCCTGAATGCCCTTGCCCGCGTCATCGATCGCGCGATAGACGACCGCGCCCGCGCCGTCGCCCAGCAGCACGCACACGCCGCGGTCGGTGTAATCGGTCACGCGCGACAGCGTCTCGGCCGAAATAACCAGAACCGTTTTGGCTTTGCCGCACCTAATAAAACTATCGGCCACGTCGGACGCATAGACAAAGCCCGAGCAGCAGGTATTCAGATCCATGGCCGCGCATTTCGCGCCCAGCTTGTCCTGAATGACGCTTGCCTCGATCGGGGAAAAGAAATCCGGCGAGCAGGTGGTCACGATGATCATATCGAGCTCATCCGCGGTGATGCCGGCGTTTTCCAGCGCGCGCTCGGCGGCTTTCAGGCCGAGCTCCCACGTGCGCATGCCCTTTGCGATGCGGCGTTCACGGATGCCCGTGCGTTTGACGATCCATTCGTCGTTCGTGTCGACGAGCTGCTCCAAGATTTTATTGGTGAGCACAAAATCCGGAACATACGAGCCGGTGCCGATAATTTGACTATTGATGATTTCCACGCTCCTTGTAAAATCGAAATCGCCCTCCCAGATCCGTGGAAAAGCGACAATAGTTTGATTGACAAAGTAATCTCTGTCTATTATAATGAATGGCAGAGTAATTGTCAACCGTTTCCCGCGGAACGGACTAACATGGGAGGAAAAAAAGATGGAATACGGCTTTGCATTTTTCCCCGGTCAGGGCGCGCAGGCGCCGGGTATGGGCAAGGATTTATTTGAGAGCAGCGCCGCTGCCAGAGCGGTTTTTGAGGAAGCGAGCGAGGGCGCCGGGCGCGACGTGGCAAAGCTTTGCTTTGACAGCGAAAAGGACGTGCTCTCCCGCACGGAAAACAGCCAGATCGCTATTTTTACGCATTCCATGGCGGCGCTTGCCGCGCTGCGGGAAGCAGGCGTATCTTTTAAGGCCGCCGCCGGTTTTTCGCTCGGCGAATACACCGCGCTGGCCGCGGCGGGCGTGGTATCGCTGGCGGATGGCATCAAGATTGTATCCATGCGCGGCAGGCTGATGCAGCAGGCGGCGGATTCGATCGACGGCGGCATGGCCGCCATCATGGGGCTGGACGATGAAAAGATCGAGCAGGCCTGCAATGCGGTCACCTGCGGTATCGTTCGCCCGGTCAACTACAACTGTCCCGGCCAGCTCGTCATAGCGGGCGAGCGCGGGGCGCTGGAACAGGCGATGGAGAACTGCAAAGCCGCGGGCGCGCGCCGCGCGGTGCCGCTTGCCGTTTCAGGCGCGTTCCACACGCCGCTGATGGCGGAGGCCGCAAAGGAGTTGCGCGCGTTTGTCGCCGATTTTAACTTCCACGCGCCCACGATGGATATTTACTCCAATTTAGACGGCAAGAAGCTTTCTTTAACCGACCTGCCCGCTCACCTAGAGCAGCACATGGTCTCCCCCGTCCGCTGGAAGACGTTGGTTGCGAACGGCATGGCGGCGGGCCTGACGACCGCGTGCGAGATCGGCCCCGGCAAGACCTTGACCGGCTTTGCCGGCAAGATCAGCAAAGAACTCGTCTGCAAGCCGGTCGCCGACATGGCGGGCGTGCAGGACGCAGCGGAATAACAGGATACAAGCAAGCGGCGGGCCATCAGCCCGCCGCTTCTATTTTTCTTTTAAAATGTGGGAACGACTGCGCCCTTATAGGTGTCCTCGATAAATTTCTTTACCGTATCGGAGTGCAGCGCGTCGGCGAGCGCCTTCATTTTATCCGAATCCTTATCTTCGGAGCGGCAAGCAACAACATTGACGTATACCTTACCGTAATCCGGGGTTTCGGTAGCGATCGCGTTGTCGTTCGCGTTCAGTCCGGCCTGCAGCGCATAGTTGCCATTAATGACCGCAATATCAACATCCTGCAGAGAGCGCGGCAACTGTTCGGCGGCGATCTCCGAAATCTTCAAATTCTTCGGATTCTCTACAATAGAAAGTACGGTAGCATCTTTGGAGGTCGGATCAATGCCGTCCTTCAGCTTGATCAGCCCAGCGTCCTGCAACAGCAGCAGCGCGCGCGCTTCGTTTGAGCCGTCGTTGGGAATAGCCACTGTCGCGCCATCCTTTAACTCATCTAGCGAAGCAGTCTTGCCGGGATATACGCCAAACGGCTCATAGTGCATCTCTACCGCGACAGCCAGATCTGCACCGTTTTCCTGATTAAAGGTATTGAGGTACGGTGTATGCTGGAAGTAGTTCGCATCCAGCTCACCGTCTACCAATGCCGTGTTCGGAATGACGTAATCGGAAAATTCCTTCACGACCAGCGTATACCCCTGTTCGGCCAACACGTCCTTGGCGGCGTTTAGGATCTCCGCATGGGGTGTAGGCGAGGCACCGACGGTGATCGTCTTGTCTTCTTCGCCCTTAGCGTCATTGCCACCGCAGGCGGCAAGGGCCGACAGGCATAGCGTGCATGCCAGCAGGGCTGCAATTTTCTTCTTCATGATAAATCTCTCCTTCTAATGCTTCTATATTATTTTTTTGATATCTTTGTTAACGGTTGCGTTTATCCAGCTTTTTTGCCAGCCACAGTCCGCACTCCTGAAAAATTTGCACCACGATAACAATGATGACAACTGCGACGGTCATGATATCGAACTGATAGCGGTTGTAGCCATAGTTGATAGCAACCGTACCAAGACCGCCGCCCGCAACAAAACCGGCCATGGCGGAATAGCTTAAAATCGTGACGATCGAGATCGCCGCGCCGACCAGCAGCGACGGCTTGGCCTCGGGCACAAGAACTTTGGTCACGATCTGCCACGGGCTTGCTCCCATCGACTGTGCGGCTTCGATCACGCCAAAGCTGACTTCTTTGATCGAACTTTCGACCATACGCCCCACATAGGGAGCCGCGGCGATGACCAACGGCACGATGGTCGCCGTCGAACCTATCGAGGTGCCCACAATCGCGCGGGTCAACGGCTGAACATAAACCAGCAAAATCAAAAACGGTACCGAACGCAAAATATTGACCACAAAGCCCAGCACCTTATTAAACGCCGGCAGCGGGCGAATACCGTCCCGCTCGGTGGCAACGAGCGCAAGGCCGATTGGCAAGCCGATCAAATAAGAAAAAGCGGTAGCCAGAATGACCATATATAAGGTTTCCAGCAGGCTAGTGCCCATTAGGCCCCAGAGTTCAGGCGTAAGCATCGTTGTCCACCTCCTCCACATGCACATTCTGTGTTTCGAGGTACGCCAGCGCGCGCGACGCGGCGCGTTCGTCCTCGGGCAGCTGCAAAATCATTTGGCCGTAGGCCTTGCCGTCAATATCCTTGGTATCCGCAAACATGATATTGACCGCCGCCTTGCATTCGAGCACCATATTGGACACCACCGGCTCAAAGGACGAGTTGCCGTCGAACACGATGCGGCAATAGCGCTTGCCTGTCGCAAGGCGGTCCCGCTCGCCGTTCGGGTAGATCAGCTGCTTGGCCATGGCGGACTTCGGTCGGGTAAACACCTGCTCGACCGTGCCGATCTCCGCGATGCGGCTGGAATCGATAATGGCGACGCGCTGGCAGATTTCTTCAATAACCGCCATTTCATGCGTGATGATGATCACGGTGATACCCAGATTTTTATTGATTTCTTTCAGCAGCGCGAGGATCGACCGGGTGGTCGTCGGGTCAAGCGCGGAGGTCGCCTCGTCGCAGAGCAGGATTTGGGGGTTCGTCGCAAGCGCTCTGGCGATCGCCACGCGCTGCTGTTGGCCGCCCGACATCTGCGCCGGATACGCCTCCGCCCGTTCGGTCAGACCGACGATCCCCAGCAGTTCCCGCGCCCGTTTTTCCGCTTCATCCTTTTTAACGCCCGCAATCTCCAACGGGAAGCAGATGTTTTGCAGCGCCGTGCGCTGCTGCAATAGGTTGAACTGCTGAAAGATCATGCCCATCGAGCGTCTGGCTTCGAGCAGCTCCTTTTTGGAGAGCGCGCCCAACTCGCGCCCGTCCACTTCAACGGTACCGGCCGTCGGCGTTTCCAAAAAATTGATACAGCGAACCAGCGTCGACTTGCCCGCGCCGGAAAGGCCGATAATGCCGAATATTTCGCCCCGCGTCACATCGAGGCTGACGCCGTCGAGCGCGACGACGGTGTTTGTTTTCGTCCGAAAGGTCTTGTTTAGATCCCGGATGCGGACGATCGCGTCCTGTTCCAAACCTCATTCCCCCTTGAATTCAAAATAAAAGCGGAAAGCCAATTTGCTTTCCGCTCGTTTTTCTAAGAAAACGCAAAACCGCATGGAAAGCGGCCCGCGTCTGTTACGAAAGGCACATTCGCCCCTTCGCGGCAGAAATACGAGCAAAACCGCTTGCCATGTACATTCGCAGTGCTGTCATAACGGTTTTCCTCCTTTTCCTACGGTTTCAATAGTGATTACTTTCGTGGTTTATAGTTTAGCCCCTTCATGGCCGTTTGTCAAGACTTTATTTTTCGCGTATCAGGGTATTCAGCTCGTCCATAAAGGAGCTGATATCCTTAAACTGACGATAGACCGAGGCAAAGCGCACGTACGCGATCTCGTCCACCAGCCGCAGCTGATCCATCACAAGCTCGCCGATGACCATGCTGGAAATTTCGTTTTCCAGCGAGCTGAACACCTTTTGCTCCACATTGTCTACGATCTGTTCGAGCTGCATCAGCGACACCGGGCGCTTTTCGCACGCCTTGATCAGACCGTTCAGCAATTTCTGCCGGTCGTAAGCCTGACGCGTGCCATCCCGCTTGATGAGCATAAGCGGCATCCGCTCAACGGTCTCATAGGTGGTGAATCGCTTTAAGCATTGCAGACATTCACGGCGGCGGCGGATGCTCGTCCCCTCGTCGGTCGGTCTGGAATCGACCACCTTACTGTCCCCAAACCCGCAAAATGGACACTTCATCGAGGTATTCCCCTCTCTATAACAGCGATTCGATCGAAACCACGCTTTCGAAAGAACCCTTTTGTTTTATGCTATATTATACCACAGCGGCAAACAAACGAAAGGTGTCGGGATTCCGATAGGCGCCACTGATGGTATAATAAATTTAATCCGGGTATAATAGCTACTTTATAGCTATTATACCACGCCTCGTGTGCATCTGTCAAACAGCTTTGCTACACGGTACCGTAGCGGGAAAGCACGCGAAGGGAGCGGGTAAACTCGGCCGGATCGTGGAAATTCGAGCGGTATACCTCGATCAGCGCGTGCCCATCGTAATGGACCGCGCGCATACGGCTGAAAAAGTCGCCGTAATCCATATTGCCCGCGCCGGGCAGCAGGCAGCTTTCGTTTGCATCAAAGTCGTTGATATGGATATTGACGATCCGCTCGCCCACCGCTTCGATAAATTCGCGCGGGTCGCGCCCCGCGCGCCGGGCCTGCTTGATATCGAGCGTGAAGTGCAATTCGGGCACGGCTTCATACAGATTGCGCAGAAAGGCAGGGTTCTTTGATTTGCACCACGCCACATTCTCCTGCGCAAGCGTCACACCGTGCGACGCGCCGAGTGCGCATAGGCGGCGGTATATCTCCGCCTTATGCGCAAACCGCGCGGGATCGTCCGGACCGCCCATGTCGCGTTCTCCGTGAAAGGTGAGAAAGCGCGCGCCCAAGCTCTCGGCAAAGGTAAAATACCGTTCATACTGCCGCATGCCGTCGTCCGTGCGGCGGCTGTAATCGGAAAACAGCAAGATCCCCTCCATCAGCGAGGTGAACGGGTGTACAGATACGATATCCAGCCCCAGCGCGCGCGCCTGCGCGCCAAAGCTCTGTGCGAACGCAGGCGAAAATTCGCTTTCTGTGTTGACGAACACCTCGATCGCGTGCACGCCGAGCCCGGCTATCACGGGCAGCGCCTCCTCGATCGGTTCAGGATAAAAGCATGCGGTCGAAATGCCGATGCGAACCATTGAATTCAGCTCCCTTCCGGTAATGGACAAAGGAGGATGCCACGGCATCCTCCTTTGCAGTATATGCTTTTTACGCCTTCTTCTTACGCATATGCTTGCGGAAGAAGTTCCACAGAGATGCGGACATGAAGATGGAAGAATAACCGCCCGCGATAATGCCGATGATCAGCGGCAGCGTGAACTGCTTGAGGCTCGGCACGCCGAGGATAAAGATCATACCGACGGTGAACAGCGTGGTCAGCGTGGTGTTGATCGTACGGCCCATTGTCTGCCAGACCGAACGCTCGGCCACGGACTCGAACGGCTCCTTACGCGCGGTGCGCAGATTTTCACGGATACGGTCAAACACGATGATCGACGCGTTGATCGAGTAACCGAGGATGGTGAGCGCCGCGGCGATGAAGTTTACGTTCAGCGGCAGCTGGAACACCACATAGCAGGTGAGCATGATCAGCAGATCGTGCACCAGACAGCAGACCGCCGCGAGACCGGAGGTCAGTTCGAACCGGATGGTAATATAGATCATCATCAGAACGATGGCGACGATCGCGCACAGGAACGCGGCCTTTTGCAAATCGCTGCCGACCGAAGGGCTGACGTCGTCGTTCTTGTTGATATCGGTTTTTTCATCGAGGCTGTACTTTTCGAGCATCGCCTTGATCACGGCGGCGCGCTTCTCCGAATCGATGGAGGAGGAACGGATGGAGACCAGCTCGTCCTTATCGCCCGCCGAGGTGACGGAGGAAGCATCCGTGCCGGTGGCTTCCTTGAACAGGGCGGTCACCTCGTTCTGGATATCCTGCGTCACCGTTTGATGCATATTGAACTCCATTTCGGTGCCGCCGGCAAAATCGATGTCCAAATTGAACAGATTCTGTCCGAACGGCAGCGCCAGCAGGCCGACCAGACCGGTCGCGCACAGCAGGATGGAGATAATGCCGAAAATTTTGAAATTCTTTAAAATCGGGAACTTTGCTTTCATAAATTGATCTCCTCCTTTCTTATGCGCCGTAAGCCTTGGGGTTACGGATGTGGAAATCGACCATGCGGTTGAGCAGGAAGTGCGTGATGGTCAGCGCGGTGAACATCGAAACGATAACACCGAGGCCAAGCGTCGTCGCAAAGCCGACGATCGTGCCCGTGCCCAGCCAGAACAGCACCGCCGCCGCGATCAGCGTGGTGACGTTAGAGTCCAAAATTGCCGTAAAGGCGCGCTTAAAGCCGGAATCGATCGCGCTCTTGACCGTCTTGCCCGCGCGCAGTTCTTCCTTGATGCGCTCGAAAATGACGACGTTGGCGTCCACCGCCATGCCGATCGACAGAATAATGCCCGCGATGCCCGGCAGGGACAGGTTGACGCGGATCAGGCCGAAGATAACGGCCTCGATCACAATATAGAAGCCCAACGCAAGGCACGCGACAAGGCCGGGAATGCGGTAAACGATCAGCATGAACAGGCACACCAGCGCCACGCCGATCGCACCGGCGAGCAGACTGGTCTGCATTGCGTCCGCGCCGAGCTGCGGGCCGACCGAGCGAAGCTCGACCTGCTTTAAACTGAACGGCATCTGACCGACGTTGATCAGGTCGGCCAGTTCCTTGGCGCTTTCCGCCGTAAAGGAACCGGAGATGACGCAGGAATCGCTGTCGATCTTCTGGTTGACGCCGGGGGTGGAAATCGCTTCGCCGTCCATGACAATGCCGAGGTAGTTCTTACCCTCCGCCGCCATGCCGGCGATCGTTTCGGTCGCCTCGGCAAACTTCTTCGCGCCGTCCGTGGTGAACTCCACCTGAACGTAGTTGATCGCGATCGGTTCGTTGTTCGGCGTGCCGTACGCGGCGGTCGCCTTTTTGATATCCTGACCGGTCAGCCATTCCTTGCCGTCCATATCGACAAAGGTCAGCTGCGCGGTCGTGCCGAGCGTCTGCACCGCTTCTTCCGGGTTGGTGATCTGCGGGATCTCCACCGTGATGCGGTTGTCGCCCTTCAGCGCGACGGTCGCTTCGGTAAAGCCCTTACGCGTCAGACGTTCCCGGATCATCGTCTGCGCGATCTTCATATCATTTGCCAGATCGCCCGAGTAGCCCTCCGGCAAGATCGCCTCATAGGTGATGGACGAGCCGCCCACCAGATCGAGACCCAGCCGGATCCCGTTTTCCGTGTCGGTCACCTTTGGAATGATCACATGACCGGCAATCGTTAATCCCGATACCGCAAAGACCGCGAGAATCGCGATCACGAGCATGACTGCGATAAAGGAAATCACACTCTTCTTCAATGTTTTACAGCCTCCTTCGTTTCTTTACACAGCATAAAGTACAGTATAACTTTTTTGCCGCAAAAAGTCAAACACGATTGATTTGATCAAAACGCTCTGTTTTGATTTTCGATTCCATACGCGCTACGGCGCGTGGAAATTATAAGTTGATCTCCGCGCGGATTTCTTCGCCGTCCAGATAGGGCGAGATCGCGGGGCGGACGCACTCAGCAAGGAACTCGTCCACCTGCGAGGGGCAGCGGCCGATATAATTCGCGGGGTCGAGCTCCGCTTCAATTTCCTCACGGGTCATGCCAAACATGGGATCAGCCGCGATCCGGTCAATCAGATCGTTGTCGAGCCCTTCCTCCTTGATGCGCTTGCCGGCGGCCATGGAATGCTCGCGGATACGCTCATGCAGCTCCTGCCGGTCGCCGCCGCGCTTGACCGCGCTCATCATGATGTTTTCGGTGGCCATAAAGGGCAGCTCGTTCATCACGCGCTGGTGAATAACCTTGGGGTAAACGACAAGGCCGGAAACGACGTTCAGCATGATGTTCAGGATCGCGTCGACCGCGAGGAACGCTTCGGGAACGGATACGCGCTTGTTCGCCGAATCATCCAGCGTGCGCTCGAACCACTGTCCGTACGCGGTGAAGGCGGGGTTCAGGCTGTCGCAGATCACATAGCGCGCCAGCGCGCAGATGCGTTCGCTTCTCATGGGGTTGCGCTTGTACGGCATGGCGGAAGAACCGATCTGGTGCGCCTCGAACGGCTCCTCGATCTCCTTCAGGTGCTGCAAAAGGCGCAGGTCGGTGGCAAACTTGCCCGCCGACTGGGCAATGCCCGACATCGTCGCAAGCGCCTGCGCGTCCACCTTGCGGGAATAGGTCTGGCCCGAAACAGGCTGCACGCCCGAAAAGCCGAAATCGTCCGCAATGCGCTTTTCCAGTTCCTTCACCTTGCTCTCATCGCCGTCGAACAGCTCCATAAAGGAAGCCTGCGTGCCGGTCGTGCCCTTGGAGCCGAGCATTTTAAGGGTACTCAGGCGGTATTCGACCTCTTCAAGGTCCATCAGCAGTTCGTTCATCCACAGCGTCGCGCGCTTGCCGACGGTCGTCAGCTGCGCGGGCTGGAAGTGGGTGAAGCCCAGCGTCGGCTGCGCCTTATGCGCGTCCGCGAATACGGAAAGCTTGTCCAGTACGGCGGCCAGCTTTTTCCGCACGAGCAGCAGACCCTCGCGGATCTGGATGATATCGGTGTTATCGCCCACATAGGCGCTCGTCGCGCCCAGATGGATGATACCGGCGGCCTTCGGCGCGGCTTTGCCAAAGGTATATACATGGGCCATCACATCGTGCCGCACCTCTTTTTCACGGGCGCGGGCCATGTCGAAATCAATATCGTTTACGTGGGCCTCCATCTCCCGCACCTGTTCCTCGGTGATGGGCAGGCCGAGTGCCATTTCCGCTTTTGCCAGCGAGATCCACAGCCGCCGCCAAGTCGAAAACTTCATATCGGAGGAGAAGATATACAGCATCTCATCCGAGGCGTACCGCGCGGAAAACGGGCTTTCATACACGTTGCTCATGCTCTCTTTCCTTTCGTTTGCCATTTTTTATATCGCTTTTTCTCTTTTTTAACGCAATAAGAGCGGACTTCGCAGTCCGCTCTTATTTTATCATTTTAAAACGCTGTTATCAAGGAAAACTTCGCGTTTTCGCCGGTTTCAGGCGTTTTTTATAAACTCTTCCAAACGATCGAGACCTTTGTCGATCTCCTGCATGGAAGTTGCATAACTCCAGCGCACAAAGCCCGGCGCGGCAAACGCGGTGCAGGGCACGGTAGCCACGAGTCCCTTTTCAAGGAAGAGCTGCGCGAAATCCTCCGCGCTTTCGACGCGCTTGCCATACATCGTTTTGCCCAAGAATTGCTTCATGTTCATCATGACGTAGAAGGCGCCCTCCGGTTTGATGCAGGATACGCCCGGCACCTTATTCATACGCTCGACCAGATGGTCGCGGCGTTTTTCAAAAGCGCCGCGCATGGCGATCATATCCTCCTGCGGGCCGATCAGCGCCGTGATCGCCGCGTGCTGCGAGATCGTACACGGGGCCGAGGTTGAGTGGCTGAGGTAATTTGCCATCATACGGGCCAAATAGCGGCTCGACGCGGAGTAACCGATGCGCCAGCCGGTCATGGCGTAAGATTTGGACACGCCGTTCACCAGTATGGTGCGCTCGCGGATATCCTCGGACAGCGAGGCAAAGGAAGTGAATTCGCGGTTGTCGTAAACAAGGTTGCAGTAGATCTCATCCGCGATCACATAGAGATTGCGGCGGGTGCAGACCTCGGCGATGGCGGCCAGTTCATCCTTCGTGTAGACCATGCCGGTCGGGTTGCAGGGCGAGTTGAGCATAAAGCATTTGGTCTTATCGGTCACGGCGGCGTCCAGTTGGGCGGCGGTGATCTTAAAATCCTGCTCCTCGCTCGCGGTGACGACGACGGGGACGGCCCCAGCCTGCTGCACCATTTCGCTGTACGAGACCCAGTAGGGCGCGGCGATCACGACCTCGTCGCCCGCGTCGCACAGGGTTTGCAAGGCGATAAAGATCGAGTGCTTGGCGCCGGAGGCGACCACGATCTGGTCGGGCGCGTAATCAAGGCCGAAATCTTGGTCGAGCCGGTCGCTGGCCGCTTTGCGCAGATCCATCAGCCCCGCCGCGGGCGTGTAGCGCGTCAGGTTGTTTTCAATCGCATCGATACCGGCCTGCTTGATATGCTCGGGCGTAGGGAAATCGGGCTCGCCCGCGCCGAAGCCGACCACATCCTTGCCCTCTGCTTTCATTTGTTTGAACAGCGCGTCGATCGTCAGCGTGGTAGACGGGTGCACCCCTGCCGCGATCTTGGAAATCGGTTTTAATTCCACTCCATTCACTCCTCACATCTCTCTACGGTTTATTATATGCCCTCGGCAGGCAGTTTGCAAGTCTGCGATTAAAAAATTGCAAAAACACCTTAGTAGAAAAAAGCCGCCAAGGGCGGCGGCCAAGGTGTCGAACTTTCACAAAAACTGGGGCTTAATCATGCGTAAAAACGATCAGCGCGCGACCCCGCGCGATGGTAATGGCGATTTCCGGCCCCAAAGCCTCGTTAGAGATAGTGATCATGCCCGCGCGGCGCACCAGCGCATCGCAAAGCGGATACTTGGCGTTTTCTATCGTCACGCCCCTAAGCGTTTCATCCAGCGGCACGATGGAGAAATAGCGATCCTCCGGCTCAATTTTGAATATCTGCCGCCCGCCTTCATGCAAAACCACACGGTTTTGCTTGTCCTGCACGGTCAGCCTGCCGCCAAGGGCGCGCGCTTCCTCCAAAAGCGAAAGGTTGGCGAGCATATGATCGAGCCGTCCGCCGGTGGCGCAAACGAGATACGCCTCGCGGCAGCCGCGGCGAAATACCTCGCGCAGGCAGGTCTGAGTATCGGTATCGTCCTTCTCCGGCGGCAGGCGGAGCACCTCCGCCCCCTCGGTCTCCGGCATGGAGTCGCAGTCCGATACCATAAAATCCGGCGTAAGCCCCAGCCTGCGCGCATGGCGCAGACCGCCGTCCGCACAGGCGATCAACGCGTCCGGGTGCGTGCGCAGCAAGCCCTTAACATAGCCGTACTCCGTTTCGGGCGCGGCCGCAAGGATCAGCGCGCACCGCCCTTTGAAATCTCCCATTCCTTCAAATCCTTTACGCTTTCATAAAGCCGCACATAGCTTGCGTGACGGCTTTCGGCGATGTGTCCGTCGGCGACGGCCTGCCGCACCGCGCAGCCCTTTTCCTTGACATGCGCGCAGCCTGTGAATTGACACCCGCCCAAATAAGGCTCAAATTCCGGGAAGGCATATTGCAGCTGATCCGCCATGACCAGATCCATCTGCTCGGTTTCAAACGAGGAAAAACCCGGCGTATCCGCGATATAGCCGCCGCCCGGCATGGGCCGCAGCTCGACGTGGCGCGTCGTGTGCCGCCCCCGGCCGATGCGGTCGGATATCTCGCCCACCTCGGCGAAAAAGCCGGGGTCCAGACAGTTGAGGACGCTCGACTTTCCCACGCCCGAATTGCCCGCGAACGCCGCCACCTTGCCCGCAATGCGCGCGCGCAGCAGCTCGATGCCCTCACCGGTCTCCGCGCTGACGCGCAACGTTTCCAGTCCGCTTTTTTTATAGATGCCGTACAGCTCGTCCCCCGGATCAAGGTCGGTCTTATTGATGACCACAAGCGGATCGATCCCCTTGTGCACCGCGATCGCCGTGACCTTGTCGATCAAGAAGGGATCGGTCTGCGGCGGCGCGGCGGAAGCGACCGCGACCAATAGGTCGAGGTTCGCGACCGCCGGCCGCACGAGCGAGTTCCGCCGCTCGCCGATCTCCTGCAGGTAGCCCGAGCCGTCCGGTTGAAGCTCCAGCGTGACGCGATCGCCGATGATCGGCTTGCCCACGGTTTTGCGGAACCGACCGCGCGCCTTGCATTCAATAATTCCATCGGCGGTGCCCACATAGTAGAACCCGCCGATCCCTTTCAGGATGATTCCTGTTGTCAATGAAGTTTCCCCTGTTCCCGTTTTACGAATTGAACGTGGCTGTGTAGGGCTGGGACGCTCCCCCGCCTACGCTTACCTGTACCTCGTGCGTGCCGGCCGGGCCGGTGACCGTTACCGCGACCGAGCCGCTTGCCGAGGAGACCGTTTGGTCATACAGCGTCTGACCGTCCAGCGTGATGGTCACCTGCGCGCTTTCGGTATCGGGCGGCATAACGACCGGGATGCGGGCGGTGCCGACAGCCGGCTCCGTGGGTTCCGGCTCAGGCTCGTCGCCGCCGGTCTCGCCGCCGTCCGGCTCGGGTTCATCCGGCGGTTCAGGCTCGTTAGTCTCCGGCGGCTTCACCGTTTTGCCCGAGGAGATCTGAATATCGACCGACTTTCCCTCCTCCAGCTTTTCGCCGGCCGCCGGCGATTGGCTGACCACAGTGCCCTGCGGCTGGTCGCTTGAAATCTCGGTAATGCCGCCGCGAGCCAGATTTACCGCGTTGAGCGTTTTTTCCGCCTTGCTTACGCTCTGCCCATACAGACTCGGCACGTCGACCAGCTTGACTTCCTTGCCCAGACTGATGAAGACCGTCAGCGTTTCGCCCTCGGCCAGCTTTTGGCCCGCGGCAGGCTGGGTGCGGATGACCAAATCCTTTTCCTGCTCCTCCGAATATTCGGTTTCCGTTTTATAGCTGACGTTGTGCCGGTCTAGCACGGTTTGGACGTATTCCATCGTTTTGCCCTTGAATTCGGAAATCGTATAGCTGTTGTCCGCTTCCGGTCCGCCCGCGGACACGGTAAGCACAATATTAGTGCCGCGCGTCACCTTGCTGTAAGGGTCGACGCTCTGTTCCAGCACCATACCCACGGGCTGGCTGGATTCCACCCGCTTTTCCGCTTCCTTGATCGTGAAGTTCTCCGTCCATTCGGCGTTCTTCATCACATCTTCAAAATAGTAGCCGACAAATGGCGGCACGCTTATCTTTTCCCCCTTGTTGCCGGTCAGGATCAGCGCGCCCGCGACGACCAGCGCGATCACCGCGAACACGACGACCGCCACGGTCGCGGCCAGCGCGGGGCGCTCGCCGAGCCGCTCAAAAAAGGTTTCCGGTTCGCGGGTTTCGACCGCCGTTCGGCGGACCTGCACGGCGCGGTCGCGGTCGGCCGCCACCGGGGTACGGCGCGCGGCCTCCACCACATCGTGCCCAAGCACCTGCGTTTCTCCATCGCCGCAGCCCGCGTCGTAATGGAAGGCAGCGTCCACGTCGCTTTTCAGGCGCTCCAAATCGGTATAAAGCTCCTCCGCCGAGGCGTAGCGCTTATTGATGTTCGCGCACATCGCGTGCATAATGATCTCATCAAAGCCGTGCGGCACCTCGGGCGCAAGCTCGCTGGGCGGCAGAGGCACGGCGTTTAAATGCTGCATGACCACCTGAATGGCGGTTTCCCCTTCAAAGGGCAGCTTGCCGGTCACCATCTCGTACATCACGACGCCGAGCGAATAAATATCCGTCCGGTAATCGATGGACGAGCCCTTGGCCTGCTCGGGCGAAATATAGTGCACCGAGCCGATGGCCTCCTGCACGACCTTGGTCTCCTGCGTGGTGGCAAAGGAGGCGATGCCGAAATCCGTCAGCTTGGCCGTCCCGTCCCGGAGGATGATCACATTTTGCGGCTTGATATCCTGATGGATGATGCCGCGCGAATGCGCGTGCACCAGCGCGCGCGCAATCTGCTGCGCGAAAAACAGCGATTCCTGCCAAGACAGGTGGCCCTTTTTCTGCAAATATTCTTTTAGCGTGACGCCCTCCATCAGCTCCATCACGATATAGTCCACGCCGTTGTCGTTGCCAACGTCGTACACGGAAACAATATTGTGATGCGAAAGCTTGGCGACCGCCTGCGATTCAATGGAAAAGCGGCGGCGGATATCGGGGTCCTTCGCGAATTCATCTTTTAAAATTTTAACGGCCACATAGCGGTTGAGCACATGGCAGCGCGCGCGGTATACCATGGCCATACCGCCAACGCCGACGACGTCGATAATCTCATACCGGCCGCCGAGCAGCTTGCCTATGTATTTGTCCATCAGGGTCAAGCCTCCTCTTTTGCCGGTTCCCCGCAGGGGCGGAACAATGCTACGGTAATGTTATCCCTTCCGCCGCCCGCCAATGCCTGACTCAGCAGCTGATCGCCCATGAGCGGCAGCGATGCGGCACGGCGAAGCGTTTCGGCGATATCGCCGTCCTCCACCATGCCGGTCAGTCCGTCGGTACAGAGCAGCAATATCTCGCCCGGCTTCAGGTTTACCTCAAACAGGTCGCCCTCCACGTCGATATCGACGCCAACCGCGCGCGTGATCAGGTTTTTTTGCGGATGGGTGCGTGCGTCGGCCGCGGTAATCCTGCCCTGACGGAGCATCTCCTCCACATAGGAGTGATCCTCTGTCACCTGATGCAGGGTCTCCCCGTCGAACAGATAGCCGCGGCTGTCGCCCACGTTCAGCAACGTCGCCTGATCGTTCCATATCAGGGCGGCGACCAGCGTTGTGCCCATGCCGCGAAATTCGGGCTGCCTACCGGCAAGCTCGAATACCGTGTCGTTGGCCCTGACGAGCGCATCTTTTAAAAGCGCCTGCCGTTTTTCAGCGGGCAGCTCGGTTTCAAGGGCGGGCGTTACCGCCTCGGCAAAGGACTGCGCCGCAAAGCGGCTGGCCACGTTGCCGGCGTTCGCGCCGCCCATACCGTCGCACACGACGAGAAGCGCGGTATGCGCGTCCTCCTTCGTATCGATCTTAAAAATATCCTGATTGGTCGGACGCACGCGTCCTTTATCGGTCAAGCCAAACCATTCCATAGGAACCTCCGGATTTATTCGATCACAAGCACGCTTGCGATCGAGGATTCCGCCTACGGCGCGCGCCCTGTGGGCACACTTCTCCGGCGGTTTGTATCAAAAGCACGGGCAAAGCTCGCACTTTTGATGAAAATCACGGCAAGCCGTGCTTTTCTTTTGAAATGCGCGCTGCGGCGCGAGGGGTGCTAAGGCTGCTGCAGCTCGCGGCGGCGGAGCTGGCCGCAGGCCGCGTCGATATCGGGGCCAAGACGGCGGCGCACGGTCGCGGTCACGCCGCCCCGCTCCAAAATCTGCTGAAAGCGCCGCACCGCTTCTTTGGTCGAGGGCTTCAGCGGGCTTTCCGCTACCTCGTTGAGCGGGATCAGGTTGACATGCGCCGGTCTTGCCAACAGCGTGAGCAGCCGCTCCGCCTGCCAAGGGCGGTCGGTCACGCCTTGCGCCATCATATACTCGTAAGAGATACGCCGCCCGGTCGTTTCAAAATACGTGCGGCAGGCGCGCATCAGGCGCTCCACGGGAAACGCGTCGTTCACCGGCATCAGCGAAGTACGCGTTTCATTATCCGGCGCGTGCAGGGAAATCGAAAGCGTGAGCTGTAATTTCTCCTTTGCAAGCAACTCTATTTTATCAGCAATTCCGCTCGTTGACAAGGAAATATGACGCTGACCTAGGTTCAGTCCCTCCGGGCTGCTCACAAGCTGTAAGAATTTTAGCACATTATCGTAATTATCCAGCGGCTCGCCCGTACCCATCAGCACAAGGCTGTGGATACGCTCGCCCGCGTCCCGCTGCATGAACAATATCTCGTCCAGTATTTCGCCCGGCGAAAGATGGCGCTTGAGCCCGCCGAGGCCGGAAGCGCAAAATTTGCACCCCATCCGGCAGCCCGCCTGCGTGGATACACAGGCCGAAACGCCGTGCTCATAACGCATCAAAACCGATTCGACCGCTTGGCCGTCCCGCATTTTCCAGAGGTACTTTACCGTGCCGTCCACCTTTGATACCTGCTTGCGCGCCAGCTCGGGCACGGTGAGCACAAATTCTGTTTTCAGCTTTTCGCGCAGGGGCTTTGAAAGGTTTGTCATCTCGTCGAACGAGGTCACGCCTTCGTGCAGCCACTTGTAGATCTGTCCCGCGCGAAAGGGCTTTTCCCCCAAAGCGGCCATGGCCTGCCGCAGCTCTTCGATTGTCAGGCTTTTGATTTCCGTCATGCTTTCTTCCTCATTTTGGCGATGAAAAAGCCGTCCGTCCGGTTGCGGTGCGGCAGCAGCGTCGCCATGCCGTCCGCCTGCTCGCCGCAGGCGGGGTGCTTCCATGGTACCGCCTCGAAGGCGGGGTTTTTCGTCAAAAAGGCGCGAACGATCTGTTCGTTTTCGCGCGCCAAGATCGTGCAGGTGGAGTACACCAGCGTGCCGCCGGGCTTTACGTACTGCGCGCAGTTTTGAAGAATCGCGGCCTGAACGGCGGGCAGCGCTTCGATCGCGCGCTCGTCCTTATAGCGGATCTCCGGCTTTTTCCGAATGATGCCGAGCCCGGAACAGGGCACGTCGCACAGCACGACGTCGGCCTGCCCGAGAAACGCCGCGCGCGGTGCGGCGGCGTCCTGCAAGACCGGCTCGATGATGGAAAGGCCCAGCCGCTTCACGCCTTCGGCGATTCTCGTAAGCTTATGTTCGTAAATATCGCAGGATACCACGCGGCCCGTATTTTGCATCCGCTCCGCCATGGCAAAGCTTTTGCCGCCCGGCGCGGCGCAGCAGTCCAAAACGGTCTGCCCCGGCTCCGGGTCCGCTACCTCGGCCGCGAGCGCGCTGGCGGCGTCCTGAATGGTCAGGCGCCCTTCGTTAAACGCGCTTGTCGCGGCCACATCGCCGCCGGAGCACAGCAAGATCGCCGGAAAAGCCGGGTGCGGCTCCGCCGTGATCCCCGCCGCCGCCAGCTCGCGCAGCGCGTCGGCCGGCGCGGCTTTCAGCAGATTGACGCGCGCGGAAAGCGGCGCGTCCGCGTTGTTCGCCCTCACGATCTGCTCGGTCTCCTTCAGGCCGTATTGCGCCGCGAGCAGCCGCACCAGCCATTCGGGATGGCTGTATCGCAGCGCGTAGTAGCTTTCCTTATCCGGGCAGTCCAGCCGGGGCAAAGTATCGCTTTGCACGGCGTTTGCCGCGTTTCTCAGCACCGCGTTGGCAAAAGCGACCGTGCGGTCGTTCGCGTGACAGTACCGCCGCACGAGCGCGACCGTTTCATCCACGGCGGCGTGCGCGGGGATCTTATCCATCAGCGCGAGCTGATAGATGCCCATGCGCAGGCAGGCCAGCACGCGCGGCGCGATCTTTTTCAGCCGCACGCTGGAAAAGCGGCGCAGATAAAAATCACACAGCATTTGGTTTTGCACCGTGCCGTAAACCATGCGCGTGGCAAGGGCGGCGTCCCGCGCAGGCAAGGCCGCCCGGCCCAGATAATGGTGCAGCGCGCCATCCGACCACGCGCCCTCCTCCGCCATGGAAAACAGCGAGAAAGCCGCGGCCTCGCGCGCGGAGGCGGGTCGCTTAGCGATCATCGCGGCCCCTTCCTCCGAAGAGCAGCAGCAGACGCAGCAGCTGCGCGAGCGATACCGCAAGCGCCGCCACATAGGTCATGGCCGCGGCCCAAAGCGTTTTCTTTGCCATGGGGTATTCGTCCGCCGTCAGCAGACCGCCCTGCTCGATCGCGGCCAGCGCGCGGTTCGAGGCGTTCAGCTCAACCGGCAGCGTGACAAGCTGAAACACCGTGGCGAGCGCGAACGCGATAATGCCGATATCGATCAGAATGCCGCTGTTCATAAACAGGCCCAGAAGGATGAGCGGCAGCGCGGCGCCCGAACCGATCTGCGTGATCGGCACGATGGCCGCGCGCAGGCGGATGGGCATATAGCCGGTCGCGTACTGTACCGCGTGACCGGCCTCGTGCGCCGCCACGCCGACCGAAGCGACAGAGATTGAATCATATACCGAATCGGACAGGCGGATCACATTCGCGCGCGGATCGTAATGGTCGGTCAGGTTACCGGCCACGCGCTCGATGCGCACATCCCCCACGCCGTTTTGCCGCAGCACGGCCGCCGCGGCCTGCGCGCCGGTCACGCCGCGCACATTGCGCACGCGCGAATACTGGTTAAACGTACTTTTCACCCGCATCTGCGCCCACATCGCCAAAACGATGCACGGCAGAACCAGCACGATATAATACATATCGATTCCGTAAAATCCGAAATAAGGCATACTATTCTCCTTAAATTCCCAATAATGAACCTTGGGTCACTTGATGGCCCCGTAGAAAATCCTCGCTCTTCATACGCTTGCCGCCGACGAGTTGGATCTCATCCAAATGCACCGCGCCTTCGCCGCAGGCAATGGTCAGCCCGGCCTTGGGGTCTGCCTGCAGCACCGTGCCCGGCGCTCCGCAGCCCGCGCAGGGCGTGACGGAATAAACCTTGAGCCGCTCGCCCGCAAGCAGCGTCAGCGCGACCGGCCACGGGTTCAGGCCGCGCACCAGACAGTCGATCTCACGCGCCGATCTGGTCCAATCGATCACGGCCAACTGCTTATCCAGCATCTTGGCATAGCAGCTTTGGCTGTCGTCCTGTGGGCGGGGCACGATGTCGCTTAGGCGGTCAATGGTCTCGGTCAGCAGCGACGCGCCCGCGACGGCCAGCCGGTCAAACAGCTCGCCCGCGGTCTCCCGCTCGCCGATCTCGGTCTCATAGGTGAGCAGCATATCGCCGGTATCCAGTCCCTCGGCCATTTGCATGGTGGTCACGCCCGCGGTTTTGTCCCCAGCGATTACCGCCCACTGAATGGGCGCCGCGCCGCGCCAGCGCGGCAATAGCGAGCCGTGCACATTGATACAGCCGCGCGGCGGGATATCGAGCACCGCCCCCGGCAAAAGCTTTCCGTACGCGACGACGACGATCAGCTCCGGCGCGATCTCGCGCAGGCGCGCTTGCTCCGCCTCGTCCCGCAGGGTGGCCGGCTGATATACCGGCACGCCATGCTTCAGCGCCAATTCTTTGACCGGCGGAGCAGTCAGCACCTGCTTGCGGCCCTGCGGTTTATCCGGCTGGGTGTATACGGCGGCTACTTCATGGCCCGCGTCGAGCAGCGCCTGCAAACTTGGTTCGGCAAAGTCCGGCGTGCCCATGAACACGATCTTCATTCGGCGCCGCCCTCCGCTTCCGCCTCGTTCTCCGCGCGCAAAGCTTCTATATCCACATATTCTTCCACCTTTTCCGTGAAAAGATGCCCGTCTAAATGTTCCGTTTCATGGCAAAAGCACTGAGCGACCATGCCCTCTCCTTCACGCTCGAACCAGTTTCCATCGCGGTCCTGCGCGCGGATTTTAGCCCAAGTAGGCCGGGTGACATAGCCCCAGCGGCCGGGAACAGACAAACAGCCTTCAATTACGCGCTCTTCCCCCCGCGTTTCGATCACCTCGGGGTTGACCAGCTCGACGACCTCCTCGGGCTCCTGATTGACGTCGAGCAATACGACCACGCGGCGCAAGATACCCACCTGCGGCGCGGCCAAGCCTACGCCGCCGGCGTTTTCCAGCGTTTCGCGCATATCGTCTATTAACTGGTGCAGCCGGTCGTCGAACTTTTCCACCTTGCGGCTGCGCTTTTTGAGCTGCTCGTCTTCCTCGGTCAAAATCTTACGAAGTGCCATTTTTATCTCCTTTGTTATCCTTTAAGTTCAGTAGTTGGTTCAATGAATAATTAGTAATTAGTAGTTAGTAATTGAGGATACGCGCGTCGCGCGACTATTTTAATCATCGGCCTGCGGCCGATACCGCAATTACTCATTACTAATTACTAATTCCTAATTAAAGATCGGGGTTTTGGTCCGCGTAAAGCGAAACGCCCCGGTTTTTTCCGTCCGTCATAAATTCGCGGATCACGCCCGCGATCAGCGTGCGCCAGCGCGCGCTTTGCGCGCCGCGCAGGGTTAAATGGTAACGGTAACGCCCCATCACCCGCACCATGGATGCAGCCGCCGGACCTAAAACAGGGGTCTTTAGATCGGCGTATTGCCCTTCCATCAGGCTGAGCAGCCTAGTTTTGAGCCGCAGCAGACATTGCAGCACCTGTTGCTCCACCTCGCCCGAAGCCGTTAAAACGGTAAGCTCCGCGACCGGCGGGCACTGCAAGGCCTGTCTGGTCTCCATTTCGCTTTCATAAAACTTTTCATAGTCCTGCCGGGCTGCGGAAAGGATCACGGGATGCGTCGGGCTGTAGGTTTGAATGATCGCCCGGCCCGTATCGAACCGGCGGCCCGCACGGCCCACCACCTGCGTGATCAAAGAAAAGGTGCGCTCCCTTGCGCGGTAATCCTGCGCGTAAAGGCTTTGGTCCGCGTCCAACACGCCGACGAGCGTAACGTTTTCAAAATCCAGCCCCTTGGTCACCATTTGGGTGCCGAGCAGGATATCCGCCCCGCCGCCCGCAAATTTGGAAAGCAGCTTTTCATGCGCGCCCTTGGTATGCATGGTATCCGCATCCATGCGCAAAACGCGGGCCGTGGGGAATTTTTCATTCAGCTCCTGTTCGACCCGCTGCGTGCCCGGCGTTTCGGTGAACAGGTCGCTGCCGCCGCAAACGGGGCACGCGCCTGTGATCCGTACGGACGCGCCGCAGTAGTGGCACATCGCCCGGCCGGAAGCGGAATGATAGGTCATCGTCGTCGAACAGGAGGGGCACTCGGGCACCCAGCCGCACAGCGCGCAGCCGATCACGCGGCTATTGCCCCGGCGGTTCAAAAACAGGATGGCCTGCTTGTGCGCTTCCAGCGTTTCCGCGAGCTCGGCTTCCAGCTGCGGGCCGATCACGCCCGCGCGGCCCTCTCGCACAAGCCCGCGTTGGTCGGCGACGACCACCTCGGGCAGCGCCGTGCCAAGGAAGCGCTCGGCAAGCCGGAAAATCGGATATTTGCCCTGCGTCGCGCCCCAGTACGTTTCCACCGAGGGCGTGGCCGAACCGAGCACGAGCAGCGCCTTTTCCTTTGCGGCGCGGTACTTGGCCACGTCGCGCGCATGGTAGCGCGGGGTCTGCTCGGAACGGTAGGCGGCGTCCTGCTCCTCATCGATGATCAGTACGCCCAGATCGCGCACGGGCGCAAACACGGCCGACCGCGTGCCGATGACCACGCGTGCGCGGCCCGACTGGATCAGTTTAAAGCTGTCGTACCGCTCGCCCGCCGAAAGAGCCGAGTGCTGCACCGCCACCGTTTCGCCAAAGCGGCCGACGAACTGCCGCAGCACCTGCGGCGTCAGCCCGATCTCAGGCACCAGCACGATCGCGCTTTTGTCCAGCGCCAGCGCATCCTCGATCAGCTTTAAATACACCTGTGTTTTGCCGCTTCCTGTAACGCCGAAAAGCAGGGCGGCGCGCGCCTCGTTTTCACGCAGCAGGGCGGCGAGTCCCTCATACGCCCGCTGCTGCTCGCCCGAAAGGAGCGGGGAAGGCACGGGCGGGATCTCGGAAAAATCCGGTGTGCGCAAGGTTTCGGCATAGTCTACGGCGAGAATGCCCTTCTTTACCATATCCCGAACGGTCGCGTCTGATGCGCCCGTCATATAGCAAAGCTCCTTTTGGCTCATCCGCAAGCCGTCCGAAAGGACGGCGACCACATCCTGCCGCACCGGGCTGCGACCGGCGGCCACGCGGTTTCTCGCCTGTTCGGCCTCCACAGCGAGGTATAGCAGCTTTTCGGTCTTATCGCCCGAACGCCGCGCGGTATTGCTGCGATACTGGAGCACGCCCTCGCCTGTGAGCGCGTCCAAAACGCCCTGCACCGGTTTACCCGGCAGCGCGCCGCGGATTTCCTCCAGCGCCAGCGTTTGCCCCGGCGCGGAGAATAGAAGCAGCACCTCGCCCGTGAGCCCGGCCCGCCGGTGCAGCTCGTCCAGCGCGGCCGTATGGGAAAGCGTATAGGTCTCGCGCCGTTTGAACCACAGGCCCGCGGGCAGCATGACGCGCACGCAATCGAAAAAAGTGCAGTACAGCCGCTCCCGCATCCACGCGGCGAGCGCAAGCTGCTCGCGCGAAAGGATAGGGCGTTCGTCCAGCACCTCGATCACGGGCTTGAGCTTACGGTCCGGCAGGCCCTCGCGGAAGGCGAGCACCACGCCTTCCGCCCGTTTATTGCCAAAGCCGAACGGCACGAGGACACGGCTGCCGATGGCAGCCCTTCCCCGCAGCTCGTCCGGCACACGGTACGAATATAATTTGTCGATCGCAAAGGTGGCCGCGTCCACGGCGACCGCGCAGATCTTATCCCTCAGGTTTTCTTCCATGAACACGCCCCTTTCCAATCATTTTACGCCAGTTCCAGCAGCCGGTCCAGAATCAGATCGGCCAGTTCCTCTTTCCGCATGAGCGGCGCGGTCTCGCGGCTTCCGTCCGCGAACAGCAGGGTCGCCGCGTTGGTATCGTGCTGAAAGCCCGCGCCCGCGTCCCGCAGACTGTTGGCGACCAGCATATCGCAGTTTTTGCGGCGCAGCTTATCCTGCGCGTTCTGAATCAAATCCCGCGTTTCCATGGCAAAGCCGCAGAGAAGCTGGCCGGGCTTTTTCCGCCCGCCGAGCGCGGCCAAAATATCCGGGTTACGCGTCAGCGGCAGGGTCATATCGTCCGCCGCCTTTTTGATCTTTTCACTGTGCTCCTCCGCCGGGCGGTAATCGCCCACGGCCGCCGCTTTGACGATGATATCCTGCGCGTCCGCGCGCGACAGCACCGCGTCGTACATGTCCCGCGCGGAGGCGACCGGCACAAAGGCAACGTCCCGCGGCGCGGACAGCGCCGTCGGCCCGGAGACCAATGTTACCTCGGCGCCGCGCAACGCGGCGCGGGCCGCCACGGCATAGCCCATTTTGCCGGAGGAATGGTTGGATAGAAAGCGTACCGGATCGAGCGCTTCCTGCGTCGGCCCGGCGGTGACCAGCACGCGCCTGCCCGCAAGGTCCTGCCGCGTCAAAGCGCGTTCGATCACGTGCATGATCTCGGCGGTATCCGCGAGCTTGCCCCGTCCGGTGTCGCCGCAGGCAAGGCGGCCCGCCGCCGGTTCCACCAGCAGAACGCCCCGCGCGCGAAGGGTGGCTAGGTTTTGCTGCGTGACCGGGTTATCGTACATGCCGGTGTTCATCGCGGGCGCGACCACGACCGGCGCGCCCGTGGCCAGCAGCGTGGTCGTGACCATGTCGTCCGCGATCCCGTGCGCGGCCTTGGCGATCACATTGGCCGTGGCCGGTGCGATCACGAACACATCCGCCGCTTTGGCAAGCGAGATATGCTCGACCTCCCACGCGAAATCACGGTCGAACGTGTCAACAATCGCGCGAAAGCCCGAAAGCGTCTCAAATGTGACAGGGGTGATAAATTCGGTCGCCGAAGCCGTCATCAGTACGCGCACCTCGGCGCCCGCGCCGCGCAGCTTGCTTGTCAGATCGGCCGCTTTATAGGCCGCGATACCGCCCGTGACACACAAAACGACCGTTTTACCCGTAAGCCCCATGGTTTATCGATCCTCGGGCGGCACATCGCCGTCGCCAAAGTCGTCCTCCACGCCGTGGTATTCGCCGGAAAGGCTGCGGGCATCGTCCTCGTCGTCCGCATCCTCGTCGTCCTCGTCGCGGATCGCGTCCTCGTCAAAGTCCTCGTCATCCATCACGAGCGCGTCGTCCACATCGACGATCGCGGCGGCCACCGGGTTGTTCTGCGGGATGATTACCTCGGTGCGCGGGCCGGGCCGGTACACGACCGTGCCGGCAGCGATCTCGTCCAGCGCGAGCTTTACCGCCTTATCGTTCAGCGGCTCATCCTTTTCTTCCGCAATATCGGCGATATCGCGGGCGCGCTGCGCGGCCAGATTGACCAGCAGATAGCGGTTGCCCACCCGTTTCATCAGTTCTTGCATGGAAGGTTTCAGCATCTTCTATTTCTCCTTTGATTGTAAGTGGTTTTATGAATATACTAAAATCGAAAAAGCTATGCGTTTTGCCGGTTTTCACGAATAATGCCTTGCAGCTCGCGCACCGCGCGCTCCACCGTATCGTTTACCACGACATGGTCGAACTCGTTCATGCGCGTCAGTTCCTGCCGGGCGGTCTCCAAACGTTTCAGAACCTTTTCCTCGTTTTCCGTGCCTCGGCCGCGCAAGCGGCTTGCCAGCTCATCAAAGCTCGGCGGAGCGATGAACACCATCACGGCGTCCGCCCGCTTGGCCCGCACCTGCATGGCGCCCTGCACCTCGATCTCGAGGATGACGTCCTGACCGGCATTGAGCCGGTCGTTTACCGGCTGCTCCAGCGTGCCGTAATAATTATCAACATATTTCGCGTATTCCAAAAAAGCGTTTTGCGCGATATGCTTTTCAAAATCCGCCTTGGAAAGGAAGTAGTAATGCACCCCTTCGACTTCGCCCGGACGCGGCGCGCGCGTCGTCGCGGAGACCGAGAGGAAGAGATTGCCGTCCTCCCCCAGCAGGCGGGATAGAAGCGTGCCCTTGCCCGCCCCGGAAGGGCCGGTGAATACATAAAGCGTTCCCTTAGGCATCGTCCTCGGCCTCCTCTCCGGCGGCGGCGCCCGCCATGCGGGCCGCGACCGTTTCCGGCTGCAAGGCGGACAGCACCACATGGTCGCTGTCCATGATCAGCACGGCGCGGGTGCGGCGGCCATAGGTGCCGTCCACCACCATGCCGCGGTCGCGCGCCTCCTGCACGGTGCGCTTGACGGGCGCGGACTCGGGGCTGACAATCGCGATCAATCGCGTATCCGCCACCATGTTGCCAAAACCAATGTTGATAAGCCGCATTTGTGCTCCCCCGCTTTACTCGATGTTCTGAATCTGTTCGCGGATCTTTTCGATCTCGCTTTTGATGTCGACCACGGTGCGCGCGAGCGCCACGTCGTTTGCCTTGGAGCCGATCGTGTTGGCTTCCCGGTTCATCTCCTGCACCAAAAAGTCCAGCTTGCGGCCCACCGCCGCCGTTTCGCCGAGCATAAGATCGAGCTGGTTGAGATGCGAACGCAAGCGGACGGTCTCCTCATCCACCGCGGTCTTATCGGCATAGATGGCGGCTTCGGTCAGGATGCGCGTCTCGTCGATCGCGGTATCCTTCAAAACCTCCTGCATGCGGGCAAGCAGCTTTTCGCGGTATTCGCGCACGCGCTCCGGCGAGCGCTCTTCGACCACGCCGACCATCTGCTCGATCGCAGCGCAGCGGCTTCGCACATCGCCCGCGAGTTTTTCACCCTCTCTGGCGCGCATCTCATCGAAATGCGCCGCCGCTGTTTCAAATACAGTGAGCGCCGCCGCCGTCAGTTCGGCGGCGTCCTGCTCCACCCGCTCGGCGCCGAGCACCTCGGGCAGGGACGCGAGCCCCATGACCGTGATGTCGTCCGTCAGGTCATACCGCGCGGCCAGACCGCGCAGCGCTGTCAGATAATGCTCCGCCACGGCGTTGTTGACCGTGACCGCAAGATCGGCGGCTTCCTCGACCTCTACGCCGATGTAAACCTCCACCTTGCCGCGGGCAATGCGCGCGGAGGCGGCCTTCTTCACCGCTTCTTCCAAAAAGCCGTACTGGCGCGGCGCTTTTACCGTGCAATCCAGATAGCGGTGATTGACCGCGCGCAGCTCGGCGGTGATGGTGAATTTACCGACCGTTTCCTTGGCCCGCCCGTAGCCGGTCATACTTTTCATGGTTTCATCCCTTCCTCGTTAGAGCGGCATGTTGCGCCGCAGGGTGGCGATCAGCCGAGACAGGCCGATATCGTAAATTTCAAAAACAGCGTTCAGGCCTATCCAAATGACGAGCAGCCGCCACGTTGCCGGAAGCGCCAGCTGCGGGAACAGGCCGGCGGCTACCGCGAATACCGCCGCCGCGAGGATCGCATTGAAATAAAGCAGCTTTAAAATACGCTGCATGCCGCGGGGCGTGTGCGCCTCGATCAGGTATTTCAGGATTGGGTACAGCCCGGCAAAACCGATATACGCGACGACCAGTCCCTTGCGCGGCACGATCAGCGCCGAAAGGATTGAAGCCGCCACGTACATGAGGACCGACCACCTGACCCGCCCGCGCCGAAGCAGCGGCACGGCCGAACAAACGCCCGCCGCGATCGCGGCCGCCGCGCCGATCCACGGTGAAACACCGCCGAGGTATAGCAGCGCGACGGCGGCGGCCGTCAGCAGGCCGCCGCGCGCGAGGAACTTCGTATTCATATTCAGCATCCGCCCCCGCAGCACGCGCTCAGGCAGCAGTTGAGACAGGCCATTTGCATGCAGCAGTCGCACATGTTGGCCTCCGCCATCGGGCGGTAGCCGCCGTAGCCGCCCGACATGTTCAAATTATTCAGCGCGGTGCGGTATTCCGCATTGGCCGGGTCCATCTGGCAAGCCTGCGTATAGGCGCGGCCCGCTTCATCGTACCAGCCCTTGCGGTAATACACCGTGCCCATCAGGAAAAACCATTCGGCGTCCCGCGCGGAAATACGCTGCAAAAGCGACTCTGCGAGCCCCAGATTGCCCTGATTGATCGCCTGACGCACCTGACTGTACAGGCCGGCGTTCGCGCCGGTGTACTGCCGCTGCCCGGCTTGCCCGCTTTGCGCGCCTCCCGCCTGCTGTCCAGCCGGTCCGCCGTTTTTTCCGGCGCGCTCGTTCATGATCATGTCGTAAGCCTCGTTGATCTCCTTCATGCGGGCTTCCGCCAGATCGGACAGCGGGTTATTGATATAATTATCGGGATGGTATTTGCGCGCCAGGTCGCGATAGGCGCGCTTGACGTCGTCGTCGCTGGTCTGCGGCGTCACGCCGAGCACTTTATAGGGATCCATGTTTGCCCCATCCTCCGTTCGTTTGGTAGGTTCCGTCCAGCACTTGTCTCGTGACGAGCGGCATACCCAAAAATATAATATTGCGTAAAAGCCCCTCGTCCCGCTCGGGCCGGAGCAAGTCGAAAGCCGAACACACGTCGACAAGCGACCGTTCGAGCGTCGTTTCCAGCGGCTGCTTGATCTCGGACAGGGCCGGGGCCTGCAAGCCATAGCGCCGCACCACGGGATTGTAGTTGCCGCTTACAAGATCCTCCGCCACATCGGCGCAGGCGTCCAGCAGGTAGACCCACCGGCCTACATGGTAAAACATCTGCGTGAGGATGCGCTCGCGCGCGTCGCCCGTTTGGGGCACGGCAGCGGCGGTCAGCCGCGCGGAAGCGTCGGCCGCGCGGTCCATGGAATCGCAGTTTTGCTGTTCCAGCGTTTGCAGGTCTTCCAGCGCCCGCACCATGCGCCGGTCGGCTTCCGGCAGGCGGGCGCGGGCCTGTTCGTAGCCCTTTCGCCCCAAGCGGCACAGCGTTTTTGCCAAAAGCCGCTTTGCGCCCTTTTCATCCGCCAGACTATCGCGCAGCTTATGGTAGGTGAGCAGCACGCTCACATCGGCCGCCCGCTCCAAAAATTCGTCCGGCGCGGCGCAGGCCTTTTTGCGAAACGGGCTCGCGTCGCACCGCTTACCGCAGGGCGGCGGGGTCTCCGTACTGCCGCAGCCGATTACCAGCGCGTAAAAGGTCATATCATAGCTCAAAAAAAGCGTATAAAACCGGCCGTATCGGCCGCGTATCGCATGGCACAGCCCACAATAGACCTGCTGAAACCGATCGACCTCCCGAACGCGCAGCTCAGGGCGCACCGGGCGGATAAAGCCGAACATCGCACCGTTCCTCTCGCGCCGCACCTGTTACGCGGCAGTTTACCGTATTCATTTTATTCTACCGGATTTTCCGCTGTAAGACAAGAGAAAACCGATCAAACAGGGCAAAAATTCACAAAAAGTTTAGACCAGACCGGTAATGCGGAAGGTAACGGCGCTTTCCGCCTTCAAACGGCGGCTATACCACACGGCGAGCAGCACGCCGATGACAAAACCGGCCGCGCCGCCAAGCGCAGATACCGCGCCGCCAAGCTTTGGCAGCGCCCCCAGCGCGTAGCCAATGAAAAACAAAACGAGCGGCAGCGCGTATACCAGAGCCGCGTAGCCCAAAACCTTGCGGCTCTCGCCTTCGATCGTGACGCGGTCGCCCACGGCGGCGCCCGCCGCGTTGCGCGCGGTGACGACGATGGTCTGGTTCGCCATGCCGTCGCACCCGCCGCATTTGGCGCAGTCATGCGCGCACGCGCCCCGTCGAACGACCTCCACCTCGGCCATCTGGCCCGAGAGCAGACGCTTTACTGTTGCAACTTGAGTCAATGAGAAACCTCCTTTGGAAAATTAGAAATTAGTAATGAGTAGTTAGTAATTGCGGTATCGGCCGCAGGCCGATTAAATTTAATTGCGCGCTACGCGCGCCACGGCCAATTCCTAACTCCTATCTAAACTCGTTACGCTCCGTTCACCCGGACGCCATAATTACTAATTTCTAATTACTAACTACTAATTATCACTTACCTCCGTTTTATGGATTCGCTAAACGAAAGGCTGAAATTCTTCCATAATCTTGTTCGCCGCTTTGATGCCGTCCACTGCGGCGGACATGATGCCGCCCGCGTACCCCGCGCCTTCCCCGCACGGGATAAGCCCCGCGCCGGAAAGGCTGAACAGGTCGTCCCCGCGTTTCATGCGCACGGGGGAAGAGGTGCGGGTCTCCGGCCCGGTGAGCAGCGCGTCCACGCTGTCAAAGCCTTTGATCTTTTTCCCGAAAAACGGCAGGCTGTCCCGCAGCATTTGCCGCGCCGCGGGCGGCAGGCTGGCCGCCGCTTGTCCGAACGAAACGCCGATCGGGTAGCTCGGAGCGACCTGCCCCGGGCCCGCGCTCGGCTCGTCCCTCAGGAAATCGCCGACACGCTGGCACGGCGCGCGGTAGCCGCCGGTCTGCGCGAACGCGGCGCGTTCAATCTGTCGCTGCAAGTGGATACCGCCAAAGGGCGTGCCATCCGCAAAATCAGCCGGATCGACCGATACAGCCAGCGCCGCGTTGGCATTTTTCCCGGCCCGCGCGTGATAGCTCATGCCGTTCGTCACAACGGTGTTTTCCTCGCTCTGCGCGGCGACGACCACGCCGCCCGGACACATACAGAAGGAATAGCAGGCCCGTCCCCCTCGCGGCGGGAAAGGCTGTATTCCGCGGGCGGCAGCGCCGGATGCCCGGCGTGCTTACCGTACAGCGCGCGGTCGATCTCGCTTTGCAGGTGCTCGATGCGCACGCCGACGGAAAAGGGCTTCGGCTCCAAGTATACCCCATTTTCATGCAGCGCAAAAAACGTATCGCGCGCCGAATGACCGATCGCAAGAACTGCCCGCTCGCAGGCAAGCTCGTCCCCTTCGGCGGCGACCGCGCGAAGCGCGCCGTTTCGCAGGGTCACGCCCGTCAGCCTCGCGCCAAAGCGCACCTCGCCGCCGGCGGCTATGATACTCCGCCGCATTTCCCGTACGACTTTTTTCAGTATATCGGTGCCGATATGCGGCTTTGCCTGCCGCAGGATCTCCGCGGGCGCGCCGCACAAATGCAGCGTTTGCAGCACGGTATCGCACAGCGGATCGCCGATGCGGGTGGTCAGCTTGCCGTCCGAATAAGCGCCCGCGCCGCCCTCGCCAAATTGAATATTGCATTCGGTATCCAGCGCGCCGCCCGCCCAAAAATTCTTGACCGCGCGGTCGCGCGCGTCCAAATCGCCGCCGCGCTCCAACACGATGGGCGCGTAGCCGTTCCCGGCGAGCGTATAGGCCGCAAACAGCCCGGCGGGGCCAAAACCGACCACCACGGGCCGGTGTTCCAGCTTCTTGTTCCCGCGTTTTATCGCGGGCGGCGTATCCTCTTTAAAACGAACGAATGGCATTTGCAGGTTTTCTGCAAATGCCCTTTCGTCTTGCATGCCGTCTATCCGCACCGAATAAACCCGGCTGAGGCCGCCGCGCCGCGCGTCGATGCTGGCGCGGCACACCGCCGCCTGAACCGAACCTTCCGCAATGCCGGTCAAGCGCAGCGCCTCGCGCACCGCTTGCTGCTCGGGGCAATCAAAGGGCAGGCGCACATTGCTTACGATGATGCTCACGTGCCGTCCCCCTGTTCCGCGTCCGGCGCTTGCGGGTCCGTCGACGTGTTCGGTTCGGCCGACGTGTCGGCGTCTGCCGGCGGCTCGGTCGCATCGGGCGTATCCGTACCGGCCGGCGGGGTCGTGGGCGGCGTAGGCGTTGCGGACTCCTTGCGTTTAACGGCGATCGTCACCTGTACATCCTCGTCCACCAGTGTGACGCCGCTCGGCAGGCCGGTTGCGGCGACAACGCCCTTGACCTCATGCGTGCCCTCGCCCAGCGAAGCGGAATCGACCGTCAGGCCGATGGAAAAGTTGCTTACATCGATCTTATCCAGCGCCGATTTGTTGCCGCGCAGCTCGATCTCCACGTTTTCCGTCTGTGTGGTTACCGTATAGTTTGCCTTTTCATCCGACGTATCGGTCACGACAAAGTCGGTCACCTTCACCTTGCGGGTGTCCACGCCGTCGATCGCAACGGTCACGGTAGCGGTTTTCGGTTGCCCATCCGCCAAATGCACCCCTTCGGGCAGGTCGATGGTCTTTACGATGGCCGTGCCCGTCTTGGCGCTGCTCAGGTCGATCTCGCCGAGGTTGATTTCTTTCATCTCCGAAATAATGTTCTGATCGCCGTAGACCTGCACCTCGGTCGGGTCGATCGTGACCGTGGCGCGGTTTGCGGTGGACGTGCCGCCGTCCTTCAGCGTCACGGTGAGCGGCACGGTGCCGCGCTGATAAACCGCCAGCTTCACGCGAACGGATTGGGTCTTGCTCGATACATACGGGGAATCAATCGGCTCGCCCGCTTCGTTGCACAGAGTAATGGCGCAGTTCTCCTGCAGCGCGCTGTCCTTCCCATCCACCGAGATGGTGGCGTAAGCATAGGCGACCTCTTCCAGATCGGCGGACGGACCTTCCACGGTCACCTGCTCGGTCAGCGATTTCGGCGTGCCCGCGAGGCAGCCTTCCGCGGGCGTTCCGGTAACGCCCAGACGGACCGGCACCTGCTTGGTCGTGATCTTATCGATGCGCAGATGCACGGTGGACGGCTTGATTGACTGCACATCGACGCCGACCTTGCTGATCGCCGCGTCGAGCGGCAAATCATACTCGCCTGCCTCGGGCAGGGCGGAAACGTCCACCTTGATCGATATCTGATTCTTCTTAACGTCGGTCACATCGGTGGACTTACCCACCGCGCGCACCGTGATCGTGGTATTCTTGCCCTCGATGATGGAGAGGCCGGTCTTTTCCGCCAGCGCGCTCTCTCCCTCAAAAACAATGGGGATCTCGTTATAATCGTAATGCCGCTCCGGGTTATCAATACCCATGACGACCGCCCAAATAACAACCGCGAGCCCGAGGGACAGCAGGCGCAGCAATACGTCGTGCTCTTTCAAAAAGTGTTTCACTTGCCGAACCCTCCCTTCCATTTATCGCGAAGGGCGGCAACCCGGTTTTTATCCGGTTTTTCTTCTTCCAGCAGTTCGCTCTCCAACACCTTTTGCAGGGTTTCCGTGGAAAGGTGCCGCTTGAGCATGCCGCCGATCGCGACCGAAATCGCGCCCGTTTCCTCGGACACGACGACGAGCACGCAGTCCGCCGATTCACTCATGCCGACGGCGGCGCGGTGGCGGGTGCCCAGATCGCGGGACAGGTTTTGGCTGCCCGAAAGCGGCAGCACGCAGCCGGCCGCATAAACGCGGCCGTCGCGCACGATCATCGCGCCGTCATGCAGCGGGCTGTTTTTGAAAAACACGTTCTTCAGCAGCTCCGGCGAAGGCGCCGCGTCCACCAGCGTGCCGGTCGCGACGATCTCGCCCAGACGCTCCGTGCGCTCAAAGACGATCAGCACGCCGGTCTTGGTCTTGGACATGTCGCCGCACGCGGCGACCGTCGCGTCGATCGCCTTGGCGGTCGCGTCCGGGTCGCTCGTGGTAATAAATAAACGGCTGACGTTTCCCTTGCCCAGCTGTTCGATGATACGGCGCAGCTCGGGCTGAAAAATAAGCACAAGCATAAACGGCGCGATGGTAAAGACACTTTTCAGCAAATAGCTGATCGTGTTCAGATGCGCCTGCGTGGCGATCAGCAGGGCGACCGCCAGCACCAGAATGCCCTTGACCAGCCGCTCCGCGCTCGTATCCTTTAAAAGCTTCATCACGCGGTACAGAATATATGCGACCAGCAGGATGTCGATCACATCGACAAAGGAAATGGTACGAAGATAGCCAAAATCAATCAGCTTGCGCCAATCGAAATTCCCCGTCTCAAAAATTTTTTGCAGTGTATCCATAAAATGCAACCTATCCAATCTATGATAGACTTATCGGTACGCCCGCTGTGCGCGTGCACGCCGTTCTTTAGCATTTTAATAGTACCACATTTCGGCCCTTCTGTATAGCATTGCTGTGAGTTTTCACAGATTTTTCACAGTTTGGCGTAGAATCTCAGTTGCGCGCTCGATCTGCCTGCCGTTGGTATAAAAGGAAACCGAAAAACGGATGGTGCCGGTATCCTCCGTGCCCGCCGTACGGTGCGCGAGCGGCGCGCAGTGCAGGCCCGCGCGCACGGCGACGCCGCGTTCGGCCAATTTTTCCGCCACGGTCTCGCTTGCCGCGCCCTCGACGCGTACCGAAAGCACCCCCGCCTGCGCGTCGCCGCCCGCAAAGCACGCAACCCGCGGCTCGTTTTCCAACAGGCGGGCCATTTCCTGCACCAGCGGGCGCTCATGCGCCAGCATTTGCATGGGTCCGATCGATCTTACAAATTGCAGCCCCGCCGCGAGGCCCGCGATGCCGGTCACGTTGGGCGTGCCGCTTTCCAGCGCGTCCGGCAAAAAGTCCGGCTGCTCCATTTGTTCCGAAACGCTGCCCGTGCCGCCCGCAAGCAGCGGCCTTTTTGCGATTTCGTCGCTTATGGCGAGCAAAATGCCGGTGCCCGGCGGTCCGTAAAGCGCCTTATGGCCCGGCATGCACACCGCCGCAAGGCAGGGATAGCGCCGCACATCGATTGGAATGACGCCCGCGGACTGGGAAGCGTCCAGTATAAGCGGCACGCCCCGCTCTGTGAGCAGCGCCGCGATCTCATCCAGCGGCGCGATATAGCCAAACACATTGGATACGTGATTCAAGATTACAAGCGCCGCGCCCTCGTCCAGCGCGCGGCGCACGGCGCTTACCATGCCGGCGCCGTCCCACAGGGGACTGGCGGCCACGATCGGCTCGATGCCGCGCAATGCGAGCGGCCGCATCACCGCGTTGTGTTCATACCCGCCCACGGCTACCCGCATGCCGGGCCGCGCCAGCGCGTGAATGGCAAGGTTCAGGGCGTGGGTGGCGTTCAGCGTGAAAACCACACGCGCCGGGTCGCCCAGCCCAAACAGATCGGCGGCGGCCTCGCGGCAGGCATAAACAGTCTCCCCCGCCCGTTCGGCCGCCGCATAGCCGCCGCGGGCATAGCCCGCCGTTTGTTGCAGCGCGCGCTGCACCGCATCGCTCACCGCGCGCGGTTTATACAGCGTGGTGGCCGCGTTATCCAAATAGATCATTCGTTCAGCCCCCCTCCATCATCACGCGGCAGGGTGTGATACCAAGCAGGCGCAGGCGGTACAGCGCGTCGTCCGTCTGCGAGCCGGGCACCCGCACCGCATACGAGCAGGATTCCGTGCGTTCGTGACGGGGCGGGCGCGTGACCTCGCCCGGGATGCCCGCCTGGCCCAAGTGCCGCCGCAGGCCTATCGCTTCGGTCTGATTGCGGCATATTAAAAGAGCGTAGCTCATGAGTCGTCCTCTCCTCCCAAATTGGTTCTACCCATACTATGTTGAAAATAGGGCCAAAGTGTGTTATGATGATTTCGTTTCAAACCACGGCTTCAAACCGTTATGAAGACCTCCGCGCCAAATATGATAAAACAGGAGATGACTCTTTCCATGGAGCTTTCCGCACTTTCCCTTCGGATTCACGCGCTTTCCGTGCTGCGCCATTTGAACGACGGCCCGCTCGTAGGCGCATACCGCGCGGTACTGGACGCCTTGACCGAGAGCGCCCCCGCCTTTGCCGACCGCTACGGCGCGCTTTGCCAGCAGCGCTTTGCCGCGGGCGATGTGCACCGCGCGTTTTTAAACGCGGTGCAGTTCGATACCAATACGCTGACCGATTCGCTCTCCGCGCCCGACCCCACGCAGCTTTCCGCCGCCACGCACGACCTAAATGTGCTGAACGCCTTGCTTGCGCTCACCGGCGCGCAGCTGAAAGAAGCGGCCGTGAATGCCTTCAGCCGCCCCGCGCTGCGCGAGCTGCCCGATTTCCCCGCGAGCGCCCCCCTGCCCTTCCCGGACGGCGCAGCGCTCGCCAGCTATTACCGCGCGCAGGGCTATGGCTTTTTCGCGCAGTCCTCGGCCTTTTCGGTCGGCGACGGCGGCGTGATTTCGCCCATTCCGAACCCGGACAGCGTACGCCTATCCGACCTGCCGGGGTATGAACGGCAGAAATCCGCCATTCTCAAAAACACCCTTGCCTTCCTTGACGGACGGGACGCGAACAACATTCTGCTTTACGGCGACAAGGGCACGGGCAAATCCTCCACGGTCAAGGCCGTGGTCAACGAATATGCCGACCGCGGACTCAAGATCATCGAAATGTCGCCCCGGCACATCACGGTGTTCCGCGATATTTTCACCGCCGCGCTGCGCTCACCCTTCCGCTTCATCGTCTTTCTGGACGACCTTTCCTTTAGCCGGGAGGACGACAACTTTGCCGCGCTCAAGGCGTTCATCGAGGGCGGACTCGCGGGCAAGCCGGACAATCTGGTGCTTTACGCGACCTCGAACCGCCGCCACCTGATCCGTGAAACCTTTGCCGACCGGCAGGGCGACGAGGTTTCCACGCGCGACGCGCTGGAGACCGTGACCTCGCTTTCCGACCGCTTCGGTCTGGAAATTACCTTCTCCGTGCCCGATCGGGACGAATATCTGTACATCGTGGACCAGCTTGCGGCGGAAAACAAGCTCGATTTGGACAAGGAACAGCTTCACCTGCTGGCCGAGCGCTTTGCGATACGCCGCAGCGGCCGTTCGCCCCGCGCCGCCCGCCAATTCATCAGCCAGCAGCTGGCTGAAAAGTACGAAAAGACATAAGCTGCGTTTCCACATCCACAATTTAAACAGCAAGGCCGCCGGATTACACATCCGGCGGCCTTCTTTGTTGATTCTTACCAGTTGAAATAGTTCGAGAACGGATTCTGCTGCGAGTAGCCGTTATCGCCCGGCTCCGGGAGCAGCTGATTGTTCTGCTGGTTGTTGTCATCCGACAGATCATGCTCGTCGGTAAGGGTGATGGTCAGATCGACCGTCTTGCCCGACGCCATGCGGTAAACCTTGATCTTGAGCTTGTCGCCCGCCTTAAGTTCTTCCTTGATCGCGTTGATCTCGTCCATGGTGGTGATCGTCTGGCCGTTCACCTCGGTGATGATATCGCCGGATTGCAGGCCCTCGCTGTAAGCCGCCGCGCGCTCGTCGATCGAGTGCACATAAACGCCCTGCGGTACATTGTTATACTGGGCGCGCTGCGCGGAGATGTTTTCGCCCGTGATGCCGATGGACGGACGGCCCGCTATGAAGCCGTTTGCGATCAGCTCATCCACAATATCCTTGGCGGTGTTGATCGGAATCGCGAAGCCAAGGCCCTCGTAATAGCTGATGCCCAGCTTGGCCGAGGTAACGCCGACCACCTGACCGTATTTATTGATCAGCGCGCCGCCGGAGTTGCCGGGGTTGATGGAAGCGTCGGTCTGGATCAGGGTCATAACGCGGTCGTCGATCGTGATATCGCGGTTGATGGCCGAAATACGGCCGCCGGTGATGGTGTTCGCCAGCTCAACGCCGCCGGGCGAACCGATCGCATAGGCGTATTCGCCGGGCTGCAACTGATCGGAATCACCGAACTCAGCCGGGGTCAGCGCGGCTTTCGGTTCTACCTTGAGCACCGCCAAATCGGTCTTTTCATCGGTGCCGATGATCTTGGCGGAAAGCTGCGAGCCGTCGTTCAGCTGAACGGTGACCGCGTCCGCGTCCGCTACGACGTGGTTGTTGGTGATGATGTAACCATCCTCCGTCATGATGATGCCGGAGCCGGAGCCGCCGCCGTCAAGCGCGGTGGAAATCACGCTGACGATCGAAGGATTGACCTTTTTGTAAATCTCCTCGCCCGCGAGGCCGTTGACAACGTCGTAATTATCCGGGTCAAGGTTCGGCTTTTCCGAAATGGTGACGGTCGGCATGTCGGCCTTGCCGAAGGCCTGCGTGACGCGGCCGCCATCCTGCTGGCCGTTCCACAGGTTGCCGACGAGCGCGCCGCCCGCGAAGAGCAGGCACGCCGCCGCGACCGAGCACAGGCCGATGACGACACCGCTTCTCTTCTTCTTTTTCTTCGGCGGCTTGCCCGCCGGGGGCGCGGCGTTGGGGTAAACAGGCTCCCCGTATTCCGCTTGGTGGGAACCGAACGGCGGCTGCTGGGGCTGTTCCGCCTGCGCGCGGTAAACCGGATGCTGCACCGGGGTCTGGTACGGCGTGCGCGGTTCCTCCGGCGCGGGCTGCGGGGCCGCTTGCGGCGGCTCTTGCGCCTGCTGCACCGGCGGCTGGTACTCTGCCTGCGGCTGGGCCTCTGCCTCGGCGCGGTACGCCTTAGGCTGTTCGGTATGGTTTTCGCCCTGCTGTTCAGGCGTTGGGTTGACGTTAAATTCATCCATGGTTTTATGCCTCCCTATCGGTTTATGGCTTTATTGTAATTCCCGATTGTGGTGTTTCATTGTAAACAATATGAACAAATTTTTAAAAAGCTTTAAGCCTTCGGCTCGGCGGGGGGCGTTTCGTCCTCTTCCCGGCGCGCGTTTTTCTGCGGAACCGGCTGCGGTGCGAGCGGCAGGGTGAAGCTGAATTCCGTTTCGCCGCCGTCCGAACGGACGGAAATTTCGCCGCCGTGCAGGTTGATGATATTCTTTACAATATACAGCCCAAGCCCCGCGCCCGTTTTATCGAGCGAACGCGAGCGGTCGGCCTTATAGAAACGGTCGAACACATGGGGCAGGTCCTCTTCGGAGATGCCCGCGCCCGTGTTGATGATGGAGAACGCGCAGTCCTTGCCCGCCTCCCGCGCGTGCAGCGTCAGCTTGCCGCCGTCCTCGGTAAACTTCACCGCGTTGTCGACAAGGTTGTATACCGCGCGGAATACATGATCGCGGTCGCCCATGACGACAAGGCGGTCGTCCAGCTCACAGTCGACCTCGATATGGCGCGCTTCGATCTTCTGTTCAAAGGATAGAATGATCTGGCTGGTCATTTCGGTAAAGTCGAACGGGGCCGGGCTTAGAATCAATTCGCCGGATTGAATTTTGGCCGCGTCCAGCATACGGTTGACCATGCGGGACAGGCGGCGCGTTTCCTCCGCGATGATGCGCAGGTATTTATCCTGCTGGTCGGGCGGGATGGTACCGTCCACAATGCCGTCCACAAAGCCGCCGATCGTGGTCATCGGCGTTTTGAATTCATGGCTGACGTTCCCGATAAAGCCGCGCGTCAGCTCTTCCAGTTGGTCAAGGTCGCGCGCCATGTTGTTAAAGGAAACGGCCAGTTCGTCTATTTCAATACAGTGGTTATCCTCGGGCACGCGCACATCAAAATTACCGGCGGCAAATTCTTTGGCCGCCGCCGCGATGGTTTTCAGCGGGCGCGTCATATGCCGCGAAATGATAAAGGAAATGATCAGCGCGCCCGCGAGCGTGATCAGAATGATCAGCAGCAGGGTCTGCGTCGAGTGACGGATGGTACCGGCCACCGCGCGGTCCTCCGTGGCGACGAATACCATGGCGATCAACTCATCCTCGTCGTTCTTCACGCCCGTGCCGACCGCATAGTTCGAGGTTTCGGCAAACACGCCCATAGAGCCGACCTCCGCATAGGAGCCGGTCAGGCGCACCTGACGCGCGGCGGAGGCGGATATGATATAGCCGGGGTCGGTCGCCATGGAGCCGTTCGGCAGGGCGATGAGCTGTACGATACCGGAAGCGTCGGTGACCAGCACGGTAATATCATCGTGTTTGGCGCTGGCGGCAATATTAGCGTTAAAGAACTGGCGCACAACTTCGTTTTCCGCGCTCACGAGCTGCTTGGTCTGCACCGCGATGTTGGAAACCGTGGTGCGCATTTCGGCCTGCTTAGCGGTAAGCGCATAGGCGCTCATCTGGTAATAGAAGGTGCCGCCCGCCAAAGCGAACGCAAATACGATCAGGCATACGTGCGCCAAATAGTTTTTAAAAAAGAAGGTATGTCTGCCCATGGCTACTCCTTGGTCTCGAACTTGTAGCCCACGCCCCAAACGGTTTTAAGCTCCCATTTGTCCGAAACGCCTTCCAGCTTTTCACGCAGGCGCTTTACGTGCACGTCCACCGTGCGCGTGTCGCCAAAGTAATCAAAGCCCCATACATCGTCCAAAAGCTGCGCGCGGGTGAACACGCGATTGGGGCTGGATGCGAGGAAATATAAAAGCTCAATCTCCTTAGGCGGCGCGTCCACACGCTTGCCGTCTATGATAAGGTCGTAGGCCTGCTTGTCAATCGTCAGCTTGTCAAACGAAATCTTCTCCGGCACATCGTCCGGCGCCATGCGGCGAAAGACCGCGCGCACGCGGGCAATGACCTCACGCATATCAAGCGGCTTTACAATATAGTCGTCCGCGCCCATTTCCAGACCATTGACGCGGTCGTTTGTCTCACCCTTGGCCGTGAGCATGATGATGGGTACGTCGCTTTCCGCGCGTATCTCTTTGCAGACGGCCCAGCCGTCCATGACCGGCATCATCACATCGAGCAGCAGCATATCGGGCTTTTCACTTTTCCAGTATTTCACGCCCTCCACGCCGTTTTCCGCTTCCAAAACAATGTAACCCTCGCGTTCGAGGTAGAGCCGCAATAATTCGCGAATATTCGCTTCGTCTTCCACGATGAGTATTTTTTTAGCCATGGTTTTAAAACCCGCTTTCCCAATGTTATACATTTTTCATTATACCACAGCGGCAAGCATTTCCAAAGAGTCAAACACGCTTATGCGCCGCTGGGGCATAATGAATTTAATACAGGTATAATAGTTGCCGTGCAACTATTATACCGCTTTTTACCCCGCGTTGCATTAACAAAGTGTGAAATCGGCAAAATCACAGTCCTATTCCTACTCCGGGCACCTGACGATGGGTATAGAAAGGGCGTCCGCATACTTGCGGACGCCCCGAAATGAAAAGAGTGTTTGTTAAATACTTAAGACACGTTGCCATTTTTATCGCAAGTCATAGAAACGCTGGCCGAGGTGCTTTGCGAACCCTTATAGAACGTGCAGGATGCGGTAGCCGTACCGCCGCTGCTGCTGGTCTTGGAATTTTTATAGCTCCAACCATTATCTGTTGATACCGAAATGGATTTGCTGGTAACCGCAACCGACGAACCACCATATACAAAAGTGGCCGTTAGAGTAATGCTACCTACATGCGTACCACTATAATACACATTACCCGTTTTTTCGACCGTTTTACTCCCATCATATAGCTGAATATCGGACATTTTTTCAGTTGTTATCATGTAAAACCCATTACCCAGATCTACACGGTCATCCTGAGCTGCAAAGGCAAAATTTGAAAACATCATTACAACAGCTAAAATAATTGCTGAAAATCTTAATTTGCTTCTCATGGTAAGTACCCCTTTTCTACTATGTTGTCGGCTGTTCCATCGGGTAATTCTTGTTCGTCTACTATTCTGAGTTCATCGGTAACAACAACGGTCGTCCCCGGCTGATAAAACTTGCTCCAAGCATCCGCCGCGAAGCTCCCCAGCACACCGATCACAACCACCAGCGCAACCAACACCCCGACGATTTGAAACCGCCGTTTGCGTCTGTGCTGCCTGATTTCGCCTTCGTCAATATCCTCCATCATAAAGCTTGCTGCTTCCGCAGGCGAGCCATGAGCTTGACAAATGGCGTTGTAATCCAGCAAATCGTGGTCTTCCAGCTCGTCTCCAAATCCCTGCATCAGTGCTTCTTTTGTTGATTTGGAGCAGCATAGCTTGCGCGATGTTTGCCGCAGATATTTGTTGATGTCTTTGTTTGCTGTCATTGTGGTGTTACCCCGCTGTCTCTGATCTTCTGTATGGTGGCCATCATCTGGTCATAGACACCGCATATCTCTTCATAATACGCAATGCCTTCCGGCGTTATTTCATAGTATTGCCGCACACGGTTATCTTCGGAGACCTTCTTTTCGCCCTCCTGCACATACCCCTGCGAGGTAAGCCTATAAAGCACCGGGTAAAGGAGCGAAATAGAATATCTACCATCGCTTCTGTCTTCCAGCGCCTGCGCCATTTCGTACACATACATTGGCCTTTCACGGAGCAACAGCAACACCAGCAATGGGTTAGCTGCCCGCTTGATATAGTCCTCAAAGGAGTGGCCTGAATCCTTTGAAGCAGGTTTATCTTTTTTCATTATTTCAACTCACCAAACATGTTTGTTGCAATTATCATAACACAATTTTTTTATAAAATCAATAATTAGCATTGACAAAGCTTTAATTAAGCTTTATAGTAAATATAGATAAACAGTGCACAGTTTATTTTTGATCTTACAACAAATCAACTAATTGGGTTATATACACAACCATTAATTGTCGAAAAAGGAGGACCCTATTATGAAGAAGGCTTTAGTTGCAGGCACCGTTATGGTCTCATTACTTAGTACACTATTCTCTGCATCCGCTGCCAACAACCAGAAAAACGATCTTTTGGATGGTCTTACGCTTGATCAATCAATCGGCACCGTATCATACGCCACAGTGAATAACGAAGAGGCTATCGCAGCCAGATATGGCATTGATGTTGACGAAATCAATACTATTGCAACTTCTCCAGTCGCCGGCATAGCTGTGGAAGAGGATAATAAAATTAGCTTTCAACTTCATAAAGATCCTGAGCGAGAAGATTTTTATTCAGCCAAAGGTGTGCTTGTCGTTAATGGACTTAGCCAAGCATTTACTGTTACAGGGCAAATGTATGAAGCAGAATTGGCGAATGGCGATATGGGATTTTCGGGTGGGTTATCTGGATATCTTGATGATGATGACAGCACGGCTGAAAATCTTATAACACTTTCGTTAAACTACAATGCAAGCACAGCAGAACGTCTCGTTACGGTCAGTATCGGTGAAAATATCATGCTTGATTTTGGTTCTACCTTTGAGACTATCTCCGATTTATTTTACTCTGTTAATGAACAAGTTAATTCAAAAGATGAAGTTATTGATGAGAAGGTTTTAGATTCGGAAATCTCAACAAGAACTGTTGAAGATACTGAATTACGCCAACAAGCTAGCGGTGTTTGGAATGGATATCAGACAACATTCTCTAGTATTTGGGGACAAAGCTCTGTTAGAAAAAACGCAAATTTTAAATATCATACAAAAACACAAGCCAACCGAGGAAACTTTATAGCAGCATCACGTAAAGGTTTACCTTCTTCCGGATCTGCAAGTACAGTTGTCAATACCATAGAACATGCTTTTACGAATGTCTGGAATATTAATAATACAATGAATTCTTATCTTACTGTTGATGGGTTAATGCCCACAGAATTTAGTAAAGCTTTTGCTATAAATGTTTCTGTTCCCACACCATATGCTCTGGTTAATAAGGTTCAGGCCTATTTTACAAACATCTCCATTCCATTAAAAGGTATATCTCACGATATAGAATCGAATAGATATAAGTGGACAGTAAACTCTTGGGGCACCGATATGACAGGCATTGAATGCAGCTCGACATCATCTCCGTATAAAGAGGAAAATGGTTTTACTTCGGTAGCGACATTTAGCAATGAAATGGTTGCTGGTAATACTGCAACTTTCCATGCACGCGGTGAAGTTGAAATGTTTTACGGTTCTGTTCGTGGTAATGGCGATGTTGCATCTACATGGAAAACAGTTGCTACAAGTACCATGGAGCAGCGATTAACATCATTAGCATAACTTTGGTATGAAAGGATTTTATGAAGCGCATTAGAAACAAATACTTTATAATTATTAGCATTATATCATTAGTTATAATGCTTACAATAGTTATACAATATTCTAGCAACGACAGACGCTATATCAAGAATTTTTTAAATCAGTATGGTTGGTCTGGCAACATTGAGTCAGCCAACCTCCTGAAATGGTGTAACATTTTTGAAGAGAATCTTCATAGCGAGTTGTCTCAAATTAATGCGGCACAAAATTCATTGGATTTACCTCCAATGAATTTTGTGAATCCTTCATCTGACATTTTATTATACAGAGTAAATGCCTTGGTTTGGAAAAATAACTATTTGCCTGACGATGGATATTCTGATTATGCAATCTTCGTTTTTTTCCATACCAAAACGAAAGAGGTGCTCAGTGCATTTCTATACGAGACTACTTATATGAATGGCAATGTATCGATTAGCATATATCCAATCACCGTGGATCAGACTATAATCTCAAACTTCTTCAATAAACGCATTGGTCATATACCTTAGATTTCGTAATATATAGATTGCAGCTCTTCTATATAATGACGCGCATAAACGAGCGGGTTTACGCCTATTACTTATAGAAATGACAATGGATATTTGGAAAGGCCGCCCAAACGGGCGGCCTTTCGCTTAATAGTCTTCGTAGATCATGCACATCAATTCGTGAAACAGTTTCAATAACTCTTCGCACTTTTCTCTTACTTCGGGCGGCATCTTCCGTTTTCTTGGCATGTCGTCCAACAGTTCGCCGCATTCTACGCCGAGCGCGTCCGCGATATTCCGCAGAGTCGCAACCTTGGGTTCAATTTTGCCGCGTTCGTACTTGCCGATTTGAGCCGCGTCAACGTTTGACTCGTCGCCAAGCCTTAATTGCGACCATTTGAGTTCTTCCCGCTTTTCTTTGATCATTTCTCCTAGTTCCATAGGAACTACGCTCCTTTTAGCGGCGTTCATCTGCACAGCGGCACAGCGCCGGAACCGAAAGCCACAGGTAATACAGCAAAGTTTATTGTCTCGTTATCTTCCTTTGCCGTACTCCAAAACGCTCGCCGTAGTGTTGGCATTTCGCATTCCAGCTTGATACACCGCTATCCCTATCATATCACAATAATTTTAGCAATGCTATGCATTATCAGCATTTTGTGTAATTCTGTTCCGCTTATTTGTGCGGTTTTTCCGCCGCAAACGCCTTTACAGCGCCCCAAACGCGCTGCCGTAAAACCGTTCGTTTTCTCTGTTCCGATATTTCACGTCGTCTAAATGGCATTTCACGACAAAATCATTTCCAAATTACTGTTAATGGGTTATATTTAATAATGAGCAGTCTATATAAAATCAGCCCGTTTTTTTCAATCAATTTTTTTGGGGAGATAGTAAATGACCAGTGTTGTCTTTTCCTTAAGTGTTCTATTCGGCTATGCGCAATCCATTTTACAGTTCATTGTTTTGATCCTATTGGTTCTGGCGCTGACCAAATACTTGAAAAGCTAAATCTCACTTTCGCTATTGTTTAGCGGCAGTTTAAACAAATCGTTTCAGGGAGGATACCGCGATGCCGGAAAACAAAATCATTTCTGTTTTTAAAAAAGCGCCGCTGCCGGCTTCTCTCACAGTCCTATCCTTCGCGCTGTTTCTGGCGGCGTATTGGATCGTTACGCAAATGTTCATTCAGCCGTATTATTGGGCAGGGCTGCTCTTTTCCCTTCCCTTTTTCTGCTTTGCTGAGCTGACGCTGCTAACCGTGCGCAGAGAGCTAAAGGCGATGTCCGTACTGCTTTCCGTTTTGCTGCTGATCGCGTTCGGTATCTCCATGGGCGGGACGCTGCTTTTTATCTCGATCGACGCGGCTACGAACGAAATAACGGATATTGCCGCCTATGAAAGGGTTTTAAAGCGCTCTCACTATCGGAATCAACTTCTTGAGCGTTGCTTTCCCAGTAAAATTCCAGAGAATGCGGCAAACGTAAAGTTTCTGCACCGTCCGGCCATGGGCCAAGGAGGAAAAAGATACGGCGCTGCAATTTGAAACAGACGCAAGCTCGCTGAAAAGCTACGAAGAGATATTTTCCAAGAAAGCCGTGTGGTCGGGGCGGGACAGCGACGCGGCAGCCGCCGAGCACGGCGTATACGCGGGCGCCCTCCATCCGTTTGACCGCCCGGACACAGACGCGGCCAAGCGGTACGACGTTTATGTGATGTTCAGCAAGCCCTACCTACCCGGAAACTGGAACCACGGCGAATATAGCCTTGTTGCCGTGAGCGAGCAGGAAAACAAGCTGTTATTCCTCGCAAGCGACTGGTAGACCGATACAGACAAGCCCTAGAGGAACGGAGCTGATATGCTATGTATTCATGCCCTTGCTGTAAAAACCGTACGCTTCCCAGACCGCGCGACAGCGCCGTAGGGTTTATCTGTCCCGTATGTTTTTGGGAAAATGATGTGTTTATAAACGGTAGACACCAGAGAAGCGACGAAAACCACGGCCTTACCCTAGCCGAGGCGCAGGAGAACTACGTAAAACACGGGGTATGCGACTTGGCGATGCAGAAATACGTTCGCCCGCCAACAGACGAAGAAAAAAGCTTTGCTTAAGGGTACTTAACGCCATACGCACAAGGAAGAGAGGCGAAAAAGATGTGGAAAGAAATCGCGCAGATCGCCCTTGGGTTCGTCACTATTTTTGTACTGTTCCGCCTATGGTTCGTTGTATTGGGCAAGCTATGGGACCGGATCGAAAAAGCTTTTTCGCGGGATTTTGAAGATAAATAGAGGGGGACTGATTCCAATTATGAGAAAGCTGCTTGCCGTGTGCTGCATTGTTTCTCTCTGTGCGGGAACAGCGCTGGCCGCGTTCGGCATACCGACCGGCGACACGCCCGAGGTGGTCTACGATCCATCCACGGGCAATACGTATACCCAAGTCGACCCGGCGCGCATAAACGAAATAATCACGTTCCCAGATCGCCCCCAGACATAAAAAAGCACACTGCGGCCATGCGGCTCGCAGTGTGCTTGCAGACTGTCAAAAAACAAGTTTTGACAGTCTGTCGATCGAAACAAAGCCCCATTTCGATCGAGTATTCCGGCTTCTGCGCGCGCCTTACAGGCACACTTGAAGTCGGTTTGTATAAAAACCGAGATACATGCTCCCGGTTTTTATGGATTTTACCGTTTGCGGCAAAATCCTTTTTATGCGCGCTGCGGCGCGAAGGATTCTTTAAACGCTAAAAGCACACTGCGGCCATGCGGCTCGCAGTGTGCTTTTGATTAGCTCAATTCTTACTTGAGGTTGAAGAAAGCGTCCTTGCCGAGGTACTGCGCTACGTCGTCGAGCTCTTCCTCGATGCGGAGCAGCTGGTTGTACTTGGCAACACGGTCGATACGGCTCGGCGCACCGGTCTTGATCTGGCCGGCGTTCAGCGCAACGGACAGGTCGGCGATGGTAGCGTCGTCGGTCTCGCCGGAACGGTGGGAAACAACGGCGGTGTAGCCGGCGCGGTTCGCCATCTGGATTGCGTCCAGCGTCTCGGTCAGGGAGCCGATCTGGTTTACCTTGATCAGGATGGAGTTGGCAACGCCCATCTCGATGCCCTTAGCAAGGCGGGTGGTGTTGGTAACGAACAGGTCGTCGCCCACGAGCTGGATCTTGTCGCCGAGAGCCTTGGTCAGCATCTCCCAGCCTTCCCAGTCCTCTTCCGCCATGCCGTCCTCAAGGGAGATGATCGGGTACTTCTCGGCGAAGCCCTTCCACATCTTGACCAGCTGCTGCTGGGTCATCTTCTTGCCGGACTTAGGCTGGATATAGCACTTCTCTTCGTCGTTCCACCACTCGGAGGAAGCGGCGTCGATCGCGATCTTGAAGTCCTCGCCGGGCTTGTAGCCAGCTTCTTCGATGGCCTGCACGATAACCTTGAGCGCGTCCTCATCCTTCTTCAGGTTGGGGGCGTAGCCGCCCTCGTCGCCCACGCCGGCGGCCGGGGTGCCGTTGGCCTTCAAGGTGCTCTTGAGCTGGTGGAAGATCTCCGCGCACATACGCAGGGCTTCGCGGAAGCTCGGCGCGCCGATCGGCATAATCATGAATTCCTGAATTTCAACGTTGTTGGTCGCATGCGCGCCGCCGTTGAGGATGTTCATCATCGGAACGGGCATGGTCTTGGCGTTTACGCCGCCGATATACTGGTAAAGCGGCATGGAGAGCGCTTCCGCGGCAGCCTTGGCAACAGCCAGAGACACGCCGAGAATAGCGTTCGCGCCGAACTTGGTCTTGTTCGGGGTGCCGTCGGCCTCGATCATGGCCTTGTCGATGCTGACCTGATCCAGCGCGTTCATGCCGATGATCAGCTCGGCGATCTCGCCGTTGACAGCGTCAACAGCCTTCCAGAACGCCCTTGCCGCCGTAACGGGCCTTATCGCCGTCGCGCAGCTCGCAAGCCTCGAAAATACCGGTGGATGCGCCGGACGGAACGCCCGCGCGACCCATATAAGAGCCGGTATCGCCCTCTACATAAACCTCTACCTCTACGGTCGGATTGCCGCGGGAGTCCATGATCTCCCGGCCGAGAACGTCTACGATCTCAATGTAACCCTTCATGATGATTTCTCCTTTATAAATAAAATTTTAAGGAACGCGAAAATTAATTAGGAATTAGTAGTTAGTAGTTAGTAATTAAGGAAGCGGCGCAAAGCGCCTAATTATAATCATCCGGCTTTGCCGGAAACCACAATTACTCATTCCTAATTCCTAATTTGTTAGTGAAGGTCACTTCACTAACAGACTGTGTCCGGTCATTTCCTCCGGTTTGTCAAGGCCCATCATATCAAGCAGCGTGGGCGCGAGGTCGGCGAGAACGCCGCCTTCCATCAGCTTGCCCTCGTGGCCGATCATAACGAGCGGAACGGGATTGGTGGTGTGCGCGGTAAAGGGGGTCTTTTCGTCCGCGTCGTACATCTGATCCACGTTGCCATGGTCGGCCGTAATCAGCGCCTGACCGCCCATTTCGCGGATCGCGGCGACTACCTTGCCCATGCCGTCGTCCACGGCTTCCACGGCCTTCACGGCGGCGTCAAACACGCCGGTGTGGCCCACCATATCGCAGTTTGCGAAGTTCAAAACGATCATATCATACTTGCCGGACAGGATGCGCTTTACGCACTCTTCGGTCACGGCGGGCTCGCTCATTTCAGGCTGCAGGTCATAGGTCGCGACCTTGGGGGACGGAATGAGCGCGCGGTCTTCGTTCTTATATTCCTTTTCCACGCCGCCGTTGAAGAAGAAGGTAACGTGGGCGTATTTCTCGGTTTCCGCAATGCGAAGCTGGGTCAGGCCCTTATCCGAAATATACTCGCCAAAGGTGTTGGTCAGGCTCTGCGGCTTGAAAGCGACCTCAACGCCGGGGATGGTCACATCGTACTGCGTCATGCAAACGTAGTGAATGTTGCGCTGCTGGCGCTTAAAGGCCGTGAATTCATGATCGACAAACGCACGGGTGATCTCACGCGCGCGGTCGGGGCGGAAGTTGGCGAAGATAACCGCGTCGTCATCCTGCACGGTCGCGCCCTCGGTGATGATGACCGGCTCGACGAACTCATCGGTCACGCCGGCGTCGTAAGAAGCCTGCATCGCTTCGTGCGCGGAAGCGGCGTGCTTGCCCTCGCCCTCGGCAATGGCCTTGTAAGCCTTTTCCACGCGGTCCCAGCGGTTATCGCGGTCCATTGCGTAGTAGCGGCCCTCGATCGTTGCGATGCAGCCCAACTCCAACGTGTTGATCTTGTGCTGCAAACGGTCGATATATTCAATGCCGGACTGCGGCGGGGTGTCGCGGCCGTCCATAAAGCAGTGGAAGCAGACCTTGCGCAGGCCGTTGCGGCGCGCTAGCTCAAGCAGCGCGAACATATGGTCGATATGCGAATGAACGCCGCCGTCGGACAGCAGGCCGAAAATATGCAGCGTGGAATGGAACCACTTGCACTGATCGATCGCGCCCATCAGCGCGGGGTTGTTGAAGAAATCGCCGTCCCGGATCGACTTGGTGATGCGGGTCAGCTCCTGATAAACGATGCGGCCCGCGCCGATGTTGGTGTGGCCTACTTCGGAATTGCCCATCTGGCCGTCCGGCAGGCCGACGTCAAGGCCGGAAGCGCCGATATAGGTCAGCGGATTTTCCTTAAAGATCTTATCAAGGTTGGGCGTCTTGGCGGCGAGGATGGCGTTGCCGTCCTTTTCCTCGCGGTGGCCGAAACCGTCCATAATAATCAGCGCGGTGGGCTTTTTCTTGGCGGCCGATTTCGCGGGCGCCTTCTTGGCGGCGGGCTTCTTTGCAGCCGGTTTCGCCGTCTTTGCGGCGGTTTTCTTCGCGGCGGCGGGCTTCGCCGTCTTTTTCGCCGCGGCGGGCTTTTCAGCCTTTGCTTCGGCCTTCTTCACCTCGGCGGGCGCTTCGGCCTTTGCTTCGGCCTTCTTCACCTCGGCGGGCGCTTCGGCCTTTGCTTCGGCCTTCTTCACCTCGGCGGGCTTTTCAGCCTTTTCTTCGGCCTGCTTTGCCTCTACGGCAGCTTCGACCTTTGCCTCGGCCGCGTTGGCCGCCTTCTGGTCGGCTACCGCCTGACGTACGGCCTGCTTTTTCGCGGCCGTTGTTTTTTTAGCCTTGGTTGCCTCAGCCTTTACCTTGTTTTCCGCTTCGGCGATCTCGGCTGCGGTGTGTCCGCCTAAAGCGGACACACGCATGGCAGAAGAATTTGCCTCTTCTGCGCTATCCGGTATTTTCTGTGCGATCTCAATTTTCATAGCTCTTCATAACTCCTTGTCAGAGTGGGCGAAAGGGGACGATCGTGTTCACCCGATGTCCCCTCCCGCAGCACGGTGCGGGTTCTCTCTTCCCCCCAGCCGTTTACAATATCTTATTGATTGGCTGCGTCTACGATTGCTGCAAAGTCAGCGGACTTCAGGGAAGCGCCGCCGATCAGGCCGCCGTCCACGTCGGGCTGCTGGAGCAGCTCGGCCGCGTTCTTGGCGTTCATAGAGCCGCCGTACTGCACGGTGATGCCACGGGCCGCACGGGCGCCGTACTTTTCACGCAGGCAGTCGCGGATAGCGCCGCAGACCTCGCCAGCCTGCTCGGAGGTAGCGGTCTTGCCGGTGCCGATAGCCCAGATGGGCTCGTAAGCGATAACGACCTTCTTGATATCCTCAAGAGCAACGTTCTGCAGGGCGATCTTGAGCTGCTTGCGGATGACTTCCATGGTAACATCCTGCTCGCGCTCAGCCAGAGACTCGCCTACGCAAAGGATCGGGCGCAGGCCGTTCTCCAAAGCGACAAGAACCTTCTTATTGCAGGTCTCGTCGGTCTCGTTGAAGTACTGGCGGCGCTCGGAGTGGCCGATGATAACGTACTTAACGCCCAGCTCCTTGAGCATGTCGGCCGAAACCTCGCCGGTGAACGCGCCGGACTTCTCAAAGTGCATGTTCTCCGCGCCGATGGCGATCTTGGAACCCTTGGCAGCCTTTACGGCAGCCTGAATATCGGTAAACGGTACGCAAAGCACCATCTCGCACCACTTGGTCTTGGAGAGAAGCGGCTTCATTTCTTCAATCAAAGCCTTTGCCTCTGCGGGCGTCTTGTTCATCTTCCAGTTGCCGGCGATGATGGTCTTACGATATCTGCGATTCATGTGGTTTTACCCCTTTCAAACTTTCAGACGTGGCTTAGCTTGCCCGTCTAATCATATATGTATTATACGGAGCGCCGGGCGCTCCGGTATAAAGCAAAATTTTAGTGTGAAACGTTTTTTTACTTATCTTCCAAGCAGGCGATGCCGGGCAACTCCAGACCCTCGAGGAATTCGAGCGAAGCGCCGCCGCCGGTGGAGATATGGGTCATCTTATCCGCAAAGCCAAGCTTTTCAACAGCCGCCGCTGAGTCGCCGCCGCCGATGATCGAAACAGCCTTGGAGGAGGCGATCGCCTTGGCCACAGCCTTGGTGCCGACCGCGAACTTATCGAACTCGAACACGCCCATGGGGCCGTTCCAAACAACGGTGCCCGCGTCCTTCACAGCGTCGGAGAACAGCTCGACCGTCTTGGGGCCGATGTCCAGACCCATCATGTTTTCGGGCAGCTTGCCGGCTTCGTAAACGACCGGTTCAGCGTCCGCGCCAAAGTGATCGCCGCAAACGGTATCAACGGGAAGCAGCAGCTTTACGCCCTTTTCTTCGGCCTTTTTCAGCAGGCCCAGCGCGAGCTCGAGCTTATCCTCTTCGCACAGCGAGGTGCCGATCGAGCCGCCCTTCGCCTTGGAGAAGGTGTAGGCCATGCCGCCGCCGATGATGACGGTATCGCACTTTTCGATCAGGTTGCTGATGACGTTGATCTTATCGGATACCTTCGCGCCGCCAAGAATGGCGACGAACGGGCGGGCCGGATCGGACAGGGCCTTGCCCATGATGGAAATTTCCTTGTTGATCAGGAAGCCGCAAACGGCAGGCAGATAATCCGCGATACCGGCGGTAGAGGCATGCGCGCGGTGCGCGGTGCCGAAAGCGTCGTTCACATAAATTTCGGCCATGGAGGCAAATTCCTTTGCCAGCGTAGCGTCGTTCTTTTCTTCGCCCTTTTCAAAGCGAACGTTTTCGAGCAGTACAGCTTCGCCGGGCTTTACTTCATCGGCAAGGCGCTTCGCGTCCGGGCCGACGACGTCCTTCGCGAGCTTTACATCCTGACCAAGCAGTTCGGACAGGCGCTCCGCGACCGGTGCCAGCGAATACTTCATGTTGGCTTCACCCTTCGGGCGGCCGAGGTGCGAGCAAAGGATAACAGCTGCCTTATGATCCAGCAGGTACTTGATGGTCTCCAGCGAAGCGACGATGCGCTTGTCGTCCGTAATACGGCCATTCTCGTCCTGCGGCACGTTGAAATCGCAGCGAACGATCACCTTTTTACCGGCAACGTCGATATCCTCGACACACTTCTTGTTGTACTGCATATATACATCTCCTTCAAGATATAAAAATTATCTTTTTTAGATGGATTCAGATGGAAAGCCGGGGTTCTCCCCTGATAAGAAGATTTCCGCTTCCAAGACAAAATTATACTCGTTTTTCCGCGCTTTCGCAAGCAAATTTACGAAGAACCTTTACTTTCCGTTCTCTTTTAGAGGAATTTTGCGTTTTGCGGGCGGTTTCTGTGAAAAATTAAACAATATGCCCAATGCGTTTTATGTGCGTCCCCTGCCGTAGAACGCGACCGCGAGCGCCTGCGGTCCGGTGTTGGTGATAACGGAAACACCGATCGGGCAACGGGTCACGCCCATAAAGCCAAGTTCGGTAAACAGGCGTTTTTCCAGTTCTTCAATGCGGGCGGCGGGCACATCGCCGTACAGCAAAAGGGCGTTTTGCTTTTCAGGCTGCACCACCCGGTCGGATACCTTGCGGATAATACCGGATACCACCGCCTTTTCGCCGCGCACCTTATCGCACACATCCACCTTGCCGTCAAAAACGTGACTGATCGGCTTGAGACCCAACGCCTCGCCCACAAAGGCCGCGCCGCCGGAAATGCGGCCGGATTTTTTCAAATGGCTCAGCGAATACACGCCGAGGTACGCCTCCACCCGGTTCAGGCGGCTTTTGACCACGCCAAGGATCGCTTCAAAGTTATCGCCCGCGTCGCGCAGCTCGGCCGCGAGCACGACGATATGACCGTAAATATAGGTATAGGTCGCGGAATCGACCAGCTCAATGTGCATTTGCTCGCCGTATTCCTCATAAAACAGATTGCGCGCCATGCAGGCGGACTGATAGGTGCCGGAGCCGTTTCCGTTGATCAGCACGCCCAGCACATGGGTGCAGCCGCGCTCCTGCGCGCGGCGAAAGGTATCCAAAAACTGCGAGGGCGTGACCTGCGCGGTCATGGGAATGTCGCGGCTGCTTTGCAGCAGCTTCCAATATTCTTCCGGTGTGATATCGTAATATTCGCGGAGCACCCGCCCCTCGTGCGTGACCGTGATCGGCACGATTTCTATCCCGTGCGCTTCTACCTGCGCCTCGGGGATATCCGCCGAGGAATCGGTGAAGATATGTATTTTTTCCATACGGTGGCCCTCCTCACTCTTGACTCCCCGGGAACGGCCCGGCGAGCTTCAGGTTTTCAAAGCCGGTCTGCCGCAGCGCCTCATAAGCGACCACGGCGACCGAGTTGGACAGGTTTAGGCTGCGCGCGCCCTCGCGCATCGGGATGCGGACGCAGCGCTCGGGGTGCTCGATCAGCAGCTCCTCGGGCAGCCCCTTCGTTTCCTTACCGAACAGCAGAAAATCGCCGTCCTGATACCGCGCCTCGTGGTAGGCGTGCGGGGCCTTGGTTGTGGCGTAAAAATAGCGCCCCTCCGGGTTCTTGTCAAAAAACTCGTTCAGATTTTTGTACATCCGCACATCGAGCAGGTGCCAATAATCCAATCCGGCGCGTTTCATTTTTTTATCATCCAGTTTGAAGCCCAACGGCTCGATCAGGTGCAGCACACAGCCGGTCGCCGCGCAGGTGCGCGCGATATTGCCCGTGTTTTGCGGAATCTCGGGTTCCACCAATACAATATGAAGCATGCGCTTCTCCTTTTATTCAGATTACGCCTTCTATTCTATTTGATTTGCCATTGTTTTTCAAGCTTTTCAGCGTTTTTTTGCAAAAAAATCCCCCAATCATAAAAGATTGGGGGATTTTCAACGCGGTGTTATACGATATCCGCGTAAACGCCGTAGAGATAGTTCTGTTCTTCGGCCTGCTCGTCGGTCAGCACCTCGCCGGTCAACTGAGGGCCGCTTACGTCGTCAATATATTCGCACGCCAATTTGCCGGTTTTAAGGTGCAGGTTCTGGGTTTGGGTCGTGCCGTCGGTAAAGGTGACGGTGACCGTCAGCTTGGCGCCGTCAAAGGTATCGACTCTGCCGTGCCACGACTCGCCAAGATCCTCTTCCGGGTCGAACTCCTGCTGAGGGGGCGCCCAGAAGCCGTAGCTCGCATCCGGGTCATAGGCTTCGGTGAAACCGTTTTCCAGCTTCCAGCACACGTCGGCATACCAATGGTCGACATCGTCGATCTCGCTTCCGTAACCGCCGCCGGTACCGTAAACCATGACCTGCGACGCGCCTTCCACACGCGGGTCGGTTAGCCGATGCATCCCTCCCAAGTCCTCCTCGTTGACCTCAAGCTTCTTGGCCCGGTACAGGCCGCCCTTATCGATCGACGCCGACACGGACTGGATGTTATCGCCGGTCACGCGGAACAGGCAGCCGGAGAAAAAGCCGCTCTCCAAGTCCTCCACGCCCGCGCCGCTGTCAAAAACGATGCGGCTGTCCTTCGGCTCTATCGTTTCACCCGTTTCGGCGGCGTAAGCGACTAGGCCAAAGGTATGGGCGAACGCCTCCACCGGGGAAAGCGGCTCCTGCCCCTTTGGTGAAAGCAGCTTTGCGCCGCCCAGCACCACGGCCAGCGCGCACACGGCGGCAAGCGAACGGCGCACCCACGGGTGCCTGCGCCGCGGCGCGGGCGCCAGATGCTGCGGCGCGGCTTCGCGCTCCTCGCGGCGCAGCTCGCGCGCGGCGGCAAGCGTTTTTTCCTTTAAATCAGCAGGGGCTTTCACGTTCTGTAATTTCTGCAAATCGTTCAGGTTTTTCATCGTCGTTTCCCTCCAGATCGAATTTCAGTTGTTTGCGGGCGCGGTGCAGCCGCGTGCGCACGGTCGCCGGGCGGCAGCCTGCCAGCAAGGCGATTTCCTCCGTCGAATAGCCCTCTACATAATGCAGGTAGATGGGAATGCGCAGATCGTCCGGCAGCGCCGCGACGGCGTTCCACAGATCGGCGTTTTCAGCGGATTCAGGCGCGGCGGTCTCGGGCAGCTCGTCAATGGGCGCGGTACGTTTGAACCACGCGCTCCGCCGCAAATCGCTGCATCGCCTGAGCGTTACGCGCAGCAGCCATGCTTTCAGGTGCTCGGTGTTCTCAAATTCGGTCGTGTCACGAAGCAGCCGGAGAAACACTTCCTGATACACATCCTCTGCATCCGCGCGCGAGCGCAGCCGGCAAAGGGCCAGCCGGTAAACCGCGTCGCCGCAGTCTTCCATCGCGGCGCACAAAAATGCGTCCGAACGTAATGTACTTGGCACGGTGATCTCCTCCTTTCACTTATAACACGGCGCGGGAAGGGAAATTGTTCTGCGTCATTGCAAAATAATTATAACATATCTTTGCGCAGGATAAAAAGAAGCCGCCGGCATGAACTGCCGGCGGCTTTGTTGTACTTGTCAGTTATCTTTTTCCATGTAGATTTCTTCGGCCTTGCATTGCAGGTTTTGCAGATGCAGGGTCAAAGTTTGCAGTTGCCGCATCACATCGGTGATGCCGTTGAACAGAACCGCGTATTCATTTCTTTCATTCATTGTGGTGCCTCCTCATTTCTTTATCTATATATAGCATATGAGCCGTATAGCAGTATACTGATATAACGTGTCAAAAAATGTAGAAGCCTGTCAATTCCATAAAAAAACTGTAAAAGATTTTTTTCACATATCCTGCACATCCTTGCCGTGGTGTTGCCATAATAATGGCATTGTCTAGAAACGGCTCTCATGATACAATACGGCTGTTCATAAGGGAGGGAAACGCATGATGATCGGCATGGGGCCGCGTATCAAAGCAACGCGCAAAGCGCAAGGAATTACCGGGGAACGTCTGGCTGCGTTATGTTATATCAACGCGACCTATCTGCGACAGATCGAAGCCGGACGCAAGGTGCCCAGTCTGCCTGTTTTCATCTGCTTGTGCAATACATTGCATGTGTCGCCCACGTATTTACTGAACGATTCCATAACGCAAAACGAGCTAAGTAATTTTTCAGAACTGGCCGCCTTGTGGAAAAGCGCCACGCCCCAGCAAATTGAACTGGTTACAGCCATGCTCCGCAGCGTCTTATTGTATTGCAATCCTTCTGCCTAGGCAATCGAAGCGGGCTTCCTATATGCAATTATTCTGCAATGCAGATTTTCATTTTAAACACGTGCATAATTGTATTACAAAGTGCAATGCGTGGTGAAGTGTTATGAAAAGATTCCAGCTGCCCAAAATACCTTCTAGTACAACTAAATCCATAAGGTTTCCCAACGATGTGATAGAACGTGTTGAAACTGCAATAGCAGGAACAGAGTGTTCATTTACGGCCTTTGTTGTGGAAGCTGTGCGCGTTGCACTTGACGATCTGGAACCAACGTTGAGGTAGTGCCTATGAAAATATCTGTTAAGCCATTCAATCTTCCCCAACCATACGAAGAGACGTTCGAGTTTCTTATCCAGCAAGAGCGTCTTCATCTATGCGTTTTAGAGCAGGCTGAGCTGGAGCAAATTATCAACAACGAATACTATCAAGCTGTTGTTAGCATTCGTGACATTCTGCGTGATGAAAAACTAAGCGACAAGCGCTGCTATCGGAAGATCGAGGAAATCATCCGTGTCACCGAAACCCTCGGTTTAGATTGCGGCCAGCGGCATGTTTATTGATCCCCTTAACCGCGCGCATCCAATGTAGGGCCGGGTGAGGTCACCAATGTCATTCAGATAAGGTCAGGCAAGACAAAATGGTAACGCCATCATAGAAAATGTAGGGCGCGACGCCCTCTGTATAGCCCACATGGTATACAACATGTCCAAGCACATGGTATACAGTTTATGTGGCCCAATAAATGTGCTTAGAAGTAATCAATCTCTCGCTGAGATTGATGGAAGCCACACGGAAGGAGCCATAGTGGAGGTCAACAGAATTCTCCCCCGAATCCGTAAGTTGGAGGTAGGTTCCAGCGAAAGCCTCAGAGAGATAGTAGCGATGCCTACAAATGCTAACGTAGCCCTTGTAGTTGACTTTTCTAAGCCTAGCTCCATCAGGATAATCAGGTTCCGGGGGCTGCTGAATGAACGGTCTGCTGCTGACTTTATAGTGCTTGGCAGGGACATCAAGGCCAAGCGCGGAGTGGGGACGTTCGTAGTTGTACTCATACTGCCAGTCATCAAATGCCTGTTGTGCATCACATAAGTTAAGCATTGTGCGGTGCCTAAGCAATTCTTCCTTCAACGTACGGTGAAAACGTTCCTCCTTGCCTTGGGTCTGCGGGTGCATGGGACGGCCATGGATCGGCCGGATGTTCAGACGCATCATCCACACATCGAACATGGTGATACCCCCCTTGCTGTCGCCCCAGGGCTTCCCATTGTCGCACAACAGTTCATGCGGTAGACCGTACATCTCGAAAACTTGGATAAGGGCAGGATAAAACCTTTCGTAGGACAATGAGTCCTCAGCCTTTAGGCACAGAGAAAACCGGGAGTGGTCATCCAAAATCGTCAGTGGATAGCACCGCTGCCCATTGAGCATCGTAAAGTCGCCTTTGTAGTCCATTTGCCACAAATCGTTGGGACATTCTCTGGCAAAGCGATTAATGGGCTTGTGTTTCTGGCTGATTTCCGGTTCGATTCGTTCGTTTCGCTTAAGAATATTGCCGATTGTGCTTTTGCATGGCAGTTCTGTGTAGCCTTTATTTTGCAAATATCGCTCCAGCTTTCTGGGACCCCACGCCGGATGTTCATCCCGCGCGGACAATATCAGTTCTTGCGTTGCTGCCGATGTCTGGGTTCTTTGATGCGTCGGTGCCCGACCGCGGTCGGTCAGTTCCTCTCCAGCCTGAAACCTTCGTAACCACTTATAACCTGTTTTTCGTGTGATTTCGTGTTTTCTACATAGAGCGCTAAAACTTATCTCTCGTTGCTGTGCCTCCCTTACAAACGTTTCTCGTTCTGACTTTACTGTTTTCTCTTTCCACGGCATAAGCAATTCTCCTTTTCCCACTTATACCGTTATTTTACTCCTAAACTGTATACCATGTGCTTGGACAAACTGTTTACTATGTGACTGGGCTATACAGCCCTCGGCGCGCCGAGAGCGAAGCACCGGGATAAGTGAGAGCATCAAACAGGCCAGTACGGCCGAGCGGAGGCACATGGTTTCTCAGGAAGTGTTACGTCCCTTCGAGACGGCGCGCCGAGGCGTGGTCCAGACCAGCTTCTCTTGGCCTTCGGCCAATTCACCTTCTCGCGCCCTACTAGCTCGGTGAATCCCCTGTTTTTTATCGTTTGCCTTAACTAAATGACATCGCTGCCCCCACCCGGCCGCCGCGCATTCAATCGCGAGCGGAGCGAGCCGCCTACGGAAACGGCGGCGTGAGTCACGCCGCCCTACGACTTTTGCGTGTACTTACAAAAAAAGCAGTAACCGTTTAAGCATGATACGGTTACTGCTTTTTATGTTGCGCATTTTGTCGGTTTACGCTATACTTATTTCAGGTGCTGCCGCGCCAACGGTAGGCGATCAGTCACTCCCTGCGAAGGGGGGTGATGCTTATGGTGACATATTCGGAGCTTTTTCAGCTCCTGCTTGTGTTCATAGGCTTTGCAGGTCTGATCATTCAGATAGGCAAAAGAAAATGACCGCCGCTCGTCCAAAGTTACGGTCATTTCTTTGACTTAGCAACGGACTGACCGTCTACCGGCAGCACCGTTTTTCTATCTTTAGTATAATACCCGTGCTGCAAATTGTCAAGCGCGCCCAAGAAGGGCGCGCTTTTTTATTTTGCGAAAAACGCCCGCGTTTGGCGCACGTTTTCTTCTATCGCGGCCTTGAGCGCTTCCACGTTTTCAAACTGCTTTTCCGGGCGCAGGAACTTGTGCAGCTCCACATGGATCTGCTTTCCGTACAGATCGCCCGCGAAATCCAGCAAATGCGGCTCAATCGTCGGCGCGCCGCCATCCACAAAGGTGGGCTTTACGCCGATGTTGGTCGCCGCGATGTAGGCGTTATCATCCACCAGCACGCGTGTAGCGTACACGCCGTAGGGCGGCAGCGCCATTTCGACCGGCAAACGCAAATTGACCGTAGGCACCTTGAGCACGCTGGTGCCCACGCGGCGGCCATGCTCGACAACGCCGGTGACCGTATACGGATGGCCCAAAAAGCGGGACGCGCCCTCCATATCGCCCTGCGCGATCAACTGCCGAATGTAGGTGGACGAAACGACGATGCCGTCCACCTTGACGTCATCGATACAGTCGTAGCCGATCCCCGCCTTGCGGCACTCCTCCGCCATGCCTTCGGCCGTGCCAAGGCCCTTGTAGCCGAACCGGTTGTTCCGGCCCGATACGATATACCGCGCGCGGAACCGGCCGATGAGCATTTCGTGGATAAAATCGCGCCAATCCATGTGCTGCAAGTTCTCGTCGAAGTGGCCGAAAATGACCTCGTCCACCCCGCCCAGCTTTTTAATCTCATCGCGGCGGTAGGAATTAGCTGTGATCAGCGGCACCTGCCGCCCCAGCATGACGGAAGCCGGGTGCGCGTCAAAACTGAATACGGCGGAGGTGCCGCCGATCTCCTTTGCGCGCTGTACCGCGCGCTCCATGAGGGCCCGGTGGCCCAGATGTACGCCGTCAAAATACCCCAGCGCTATCGCGCGGGGCAATGTATTCTCTTCCATTGGGTTTCCCCCAGTCCTATTCCGGCCTGTGGGCCGTTTATCGGAAATTTTTATAGACGAACAGGCCCAGACCGCCCTTTTCCAGCGTCCGCACCTGCCCCAGCATTAAAAAGCGCCCCGCATGATAAACGCGGCACAGCGCGCCTTCTTCTTCCGGCATGCCCCGCGCCTGACGCGGAAAAACGACCGCGCCGCGCGAGATGCGCTCCTCGCCCTCATCCGTCAAGGCGACGGCGGGCAGCGTGGGAAACAAGCCGTCCACCGGCAGTAAAAGCGACTGTACGCCGCCGTCCTGCGCGGCCCGCTCGACCTGATCAAACCCCACGCAGCTTTCCAGCGCATACGCCCCGGCGCGCGTGCGCTGAAGGCTCGTCATGCACGCGTAAGTGCCCAGCGCCTCGCCCAGATCGTTCACCAGCGTGCGCACATAGGTGCCCTTGCTGACCGTCATGCGCAGCGTACCGGTCTGTGCCGCCTCGTCAAACGAAATCAGCGCGATTTCGCGCACGGTGATATCGCGCGCGGGCCGCTCCACTTCCTTGCCCTGCCGGGCAAGGTCGTACAGCTTCTTGCCGCCGATCTTGACCGCCGAATACATGGGCGGCACCTGCTTTTGCGGGCCAAGAAAAGCGGAGGCCGCCTCCCTCACCTGCGCAAGCGACGCGCGGGCTTGCGCTTCGCTTATCGTTTCGCCGGTCACATCCTGTGTATCGGTGGCGCGGCCAAGCAGAAAGCCCGCGACATATTCCTTATCCTGCGACGCGGCAAAATCGGCCGCGCGGGTCGCGCCGCCGACGAACACCGGCAAAACGCCGGTGGCGAGCGGATCGAGCGTGCCCCCGTGGCCGATTCGCCGCGTTCGCAGAATGCCGCGCAGCTTTGCCACCACATCGTGCGAGGTAAAGCCCTGCGGCTTGTCCATCAGCAAAATGCCGTTCAGACCGTCAGCCGTGGCGCTCATGGTACTGCTCCTTCGCCGCGGCGAGGATCAGGCGGCGCGCCTCGTCCATGCCGCAATCAAAGCTTGCGCCCGCCGCGCGCAGATGACCGCCGCCGCCCAGCTTTTTGCAGATAACGGAAGCGTCGATCTCCTTGGTGGTGCGCACCGACGCCTTTACGGTCTTATCCTTATTTTCGGTCAGCGTCAGGCCGATCTCCACGCCCTCGATCTGCCGCGTGAGCGACGCGATCGAGTCCAGATCGTCCATATCCGCGCCTGTGCGGTCGATATCGCGCCGCCAAAGCATGGCCAGCGCGATCGCGCCGCCCTCGATGAATTCCATGGTGTCAAACACGATGCGCTCCATCTCGAAACGCGCGCGCGACTTGGTCTCAAACAGCATGCGGTTAAGCTCGCCGCCGTCAATGCCGGCGGACAGGCACGAAGCCGCGACCGCGTGCGTGTGCGCGGTGGTGTTGGAATACTTAAAGCACCCCGTATCCGTCGATGCGCCGATATAAACGCACTCCGCGATGTCCTCGCTTAAAACAACGCCCATGGCCAGCAGTACGTCATAGATCACCTCGGCGCAGGCGCCCGCGTCGGACCGCACCAGATTTTTTGCGGCGAACAACGGGTTGGAACGGTGATGATCGATCGCAAGATCGATCTTGTCCTCAAAGATCACAGCGTTATCGGTGAACAGCTTTGTTTCCGCGATATCGACGGTAACAATATACGCAGGGGAAAATTCCTCCGGCGGATAACAAGGTGTTATCATAGGCGCATAGCGCTTTGTGATATCGGGGTTGGGCAGGATATAGGCCGTTTTACCGAGTTGGCGAAGACCGCGGCAGAGCGCGCCCGCGCAGCCGGTGGTATCGCCGTCCGGCCTGCGGTGCGTCAGGATGAGGATGCGGTCGGCCGCGAGAAGCGCCCCGGCCGCACCTGCGATGTCTAGTGTCATTCGCCGTCCTCCTCCCCGAGCTTGCCCTGATTTTTCAAATCATGCAGCACCTCGGAAATATGGGCGCCGTGTGTGATCGAGGTATCCAGCGTAAAGATCAGTTCGGGCGCATAGCGCAGCTGCACCTTGCGGCCCACTTCGCGGCGCAGGTAGCCGGAAGCCGATTTCAGGCCTTTCATGACTTCCTTTGCCTGCTGCTCGCTGCCGAGCACGGAGACAAAGCACTTCGCATAGCGCAGGTCGCCCGTCACCTCACAGTGCACGATGGAGACCAACCCGTTTTGCACGCGCGGGTCCTTGACCGTGCGGATGGCTTCCGCCAGAGCCTTCATGACCTCTTCTGAGATCCGGTCGATTCGATTCGATGGCACAATGATTCTCTCCCTTCAAAATAAATTGGGAAGTGGAAAAACGGAGTTAGGAAGGGAGAACTAATAATTGATCATTAGTAATTAGTCGTTAGTCATTGCGGAAGCGGCCGCGGGCCTATCATCTTGATATGCGCGCAAAGCGCGCCTCCTAAATTACTAATTCCTAATTCCTAACTCCTAATTCATCCCGCATTATTGTTTGATCTCTTCCATCACGAAGCATTCAATAATATCCTGCTCCTTGATATCGTTATAGTTTTCGATGCTCATGCCGCATTCATACCCGGAAGCAACTTCCTTTACATCATCCTTGAAGCGCTTGAGCGTGTTGAGCTGGCCCTCGTGGAATACGATGCCGTCGCGCACGACGCGCACCTGCGCGTTGCGGCGGATACAGCCATCCTGCACATACGTGCCAGCGACAGCGCCCGCGCCCGTGATCTTGAACACCTGACGCACCTCGGCGTGGCCGAGAACGACTTCCTTAAACTTGGGCTCGAGCATGCCCTTCATGGCCTGCTCCATCTCTTCAATGCAATCGTAGATGATGCGGTACATACGCATATCGACGCCCTGCATCTCGGCGGTTTCAGCGGCCGAACGGTCGGGCCGCACGTTGAAGCCGACGATGATCGCGCCCGAAGCGGAAGCCAGCATAACGTCGGATTCGTTGATCGCGCCGACCGCGCCGTGGATCACGCGGACGCGGACCTCTTCGTTCGTCAGCTTTTCGAGCGAAGCACGCACCGCTTCGACCGAGCCCTGTACGTCGGCCTTGACGATGATGTTCAGTTCCTTCATTTCGCCCTGCTGGATGGAGTCGAACAGGTTGTCGAGCGTGACCTTGTGGAAGGCCTTGTTGCGCTCTTCCTTTTCCTTTTCCTTACGCTGCTCGACCAGCTCGCGGGCCATCTTTTCGTTGTCCACCGCGTAGAACTCGTCGCCAGCGCCCGGCACCTCGGCCAGACCGATGATCTCGACCGGCACGGAGGGACCCGCGGTCTGCAATTTTTTGCCGTCGTCGTCCGTCATGGCGCGCACGCGGCCTACCGCCGTGCCCGCGATTACGCTGTCGCCCGCGTGCAGCGTGCCGTTTTGGATCAGTACGGTAGCGACCGGGCCGCGGCCCTTATCGAGCTTGGCTTCGATGACCGTGCCGCGCGCCTTGCGATTCGGGTTCGCCTTCAGATCGGCGACCTCGGCGGTCAGCAGTACCATTTCAAGAAGATTTTCAATGCCCTTGCCGAACTTGGCGGAAATCTGGCATACGATCGTGTCGCCGCCCCACTCTTCGGGCACAAGGCCATACTCGGTCAGCTGCTGCACGATGCGGTCCGGGTTCGCGCCTTCCTTATCGATCTTGTTGACCGCGACGATGATCGGGATCTCCGCCGCCTTGGCGTGGTTGATCGCTTCGATCGTCTGCGGCATAACGCCGTCGTCCGCCGCGACGACCAGAATCGCGATATCGGTCACCTGCGCGCCGCGCGCACGCATGGACGTGAACGCCGCGTGGCCCGGGGTATCGAGGAAGGTGATCGGCTTGCCGCCGACCTGAACACGGTACGCGCCGATGTGCTGGGTGATGCCGCCGGCTTCGCCCTCGGTCACCTTGGTCTTGCGGACCGCGTCGAGCAGGCTGGTCTTGCCGTGGTCGACGTGACCCATAACGACCACGACCGGATCGCGCGCCACGAGATCGTCCGCGCTGTCCTCGTGCTCGTCAAAGAGCTGCTCCTCGATCGTGACATGGACTTCCTTCTCGACCTTGCAGCCCATTTCCTCCGCGATGATCGCGGCGGTGTCGTAATCGATGATCTCGGAAATCGACGCCATCACGCCGAGCTTGATCAGACCCTTGATTACGTCCGACGCGGTGCGCTTCATACGGCTGGCCAGTTCGCCGACGGAAATCTCCTCCGGAATCATGACCTTGACCGGAATCTTCTTCAGCGCGGCCATTTGCTGCTGGCGCTGCAAGCGGCGCATCTTCTCCTGCTCCTCCTGACGGCGCTTGTTGCCAAAGGGACGCGCGCGCTGGTCGGATTTCTTGGTCAGCTTCTGCTTGGTCGAAGTGCCCAGCTTGTTGGCCTTATCCGGCACCAGATTGTCGATGCGTTCGTCGTACTTGGCAAGGTTTACGTCGCCGCCGGTGCGCGTATCGATACGGTGGATCTGCTTGACCTTGCTTGCCTGCTGCGCCTGATCGGGCTTCTGCTGCTGGGGCTGCGCCTGTGCTTGCGGCTGCTTGTTATCGCCGCCCTGCGCCCCCTGCGCCCCCGGCGCGTTCTGCTGCGGCGCTGCGGCGGCAGGCTTCTCCTGCTGCTGCGGCTTCTTCGCGGGGCCCGCGGCCGCGGCGAGCTGCGCGTTCAGCGTACCTTCGATATCCTCGACCGGATGGTGCTGGGTCAGGTATTCAAAAATAACGGATAGCTCCTTATCGCCCAGTACCTGCATGTGGTTCTTGGGCGCTGAGCAGTATTCGGTCAGGATTTCGGTGATCTCTTTCGTCGTCGCGCCGAAATCCTTCGCGACCTCGTGCACACGGTATTTATTTTCTATTGCCATTGGCGCTCACCTCCGTAGTGAATTTTGGTTTGGTGTTTGTATCAGCGCCGGCGGTCTCGCCGTTTTGCTCGTTGGCGGACCTGCCGGATTTATCTTTTTTGCGACCCTTACGGGATTGGATGCGCGTGTTCTTCTCTGCGAGCAGCCGCGCGGCGTCTGCAAAGGCGGCGTCCTGCGCCGCGAGCTTTTGCACGGCAGAAGCGGCCAGCCCGATATCGGTGACCGCGCAGACGGCGCTTTGCGATTTGCCGATCGCCGCGCCGAGCGCCTCCTTGCTGTGCGGCAGGCGGATCAGCGGCACATTTGCCTTTTCCGCGTAGTATTCCGCTTTCTTGGCGGCAGCCGAGCCGGCGTCCGACGCGAGGAACACGGCCCGCGCCTTGCCTTCCGCGCAAGCGTCGCACGTCATTTCATCGCCCGGAGCGAGCTTGCCCGCCTTGCGGGACAGCCCAAGCATGCCGAGCACCGGATCATTGGCCATTCTGCGCCTCCATCTGCGCTTCCAGCGCGTCATATACCGCCTCGGGCACCTTGCAGGCAAACGCCCGCGCAATCGCACGGCTTTTGCGCGCCTTTTTCAGGCACGCGGGGTTCTTGCAAAGGTACGCGCCGCGCCCCGGCGCTTTGCCCTTAAAATCGAGCGCGATCTCGCCCTCCGGTGAACGGACGACGCGGATGAGCTCGCGTTTGGGAAACATCTCGCGGCAACCGAGGCACTGCCGCATGGGTATTTTCTTGGTGGTCATGTTTGCCGCTCTCCTTCCCTTTTACTCGCCCGCGGATTCGGGCGCGATATCGATCTTGCAGCCGGTCAGCTTGGCGGCGAGGCGGGCGTTCTGCCCTTCCTTGCCGATAGCCAGCGAAAGCTGATCGTCCGGTACAAGCACGCGGCAGCTCTTGCCGTCCGCTTGCAGGGTGGCGGAAACAACATCCGCCGGCGCGAGCGCAGCCGACACGAAGGAGGGCATATCCTCGCTCCACTTGATAATGTCGATCTTTTCACCGCCCAGCTCGTTCGTGATGTTGGTCACGCGCGCGCCGCGCGTGCCGACGCATGCGCCGATCGGGTCCACGTTTTCATCGTTCGACATCACGGCGATCTTGGTGCGGTTGCCCGCTTCGCGCGCAATCGATTTTACCTCGACCACGCCGGAGTGGATCTCGGGCACTTCAAGCTCAAACAGGCGCTTGACAAGGCCCGGATGCGTGCGTGATACCACGATCTGCGGGCCGCGCGTACCGCGCCGCACCTCGATCAGGTAGACCTTCAGGTGCTGGCCCTCTTCGATCTCCTCGCCGCGCACCTGCTCGGAAGAAGCGAGCACGGCTTCGGTCTTTTCGCCGCCGGAGATCACATCCAGATAAGCGTTGCCCGTGCGCGGATCGATGCGGGAGATCACGCCGGTGAGTATCTCGTGTTCCTTGGATTCAAATTCGGAGATGACCATGCCGCGTTCCGCTTCGCGGATGCCCTGAATGATGACCTGCTTTGCCGTCTGCGCGGCGATACGGCCAAACGACTTGGTGGGGATTTCGATATCGATGATATCGCCGAGCTTGGCGTCGCGCTTATATTCCAGCGCCTCATCGACGCTGAGCTCCTCGTACGGCTCATAAACGTCGTCCACGACGGTCTTGCGCACGTACATGCGGATGGTTTTCTTTGTACGATCGGGATCCACAAAAACGTTATCGGTCATGCCGTCGTTATCGCGCTTATAGGCGGTAATGAGCGCCTGCCCCACGCGGTCGAGCATGTAATCGACCGGAATGCCCTTTTCTTTTTCCAGCAGATCCAGAGCGTCAAAAAATTCTGCGTTCACCATTTTTTCTAAGTCAACTCCTTATTATATCTCGACCGCCAGACGAACGGCGGCGATGTCCTTCGGTTCATAAACGATCGTCTGGCCGCCGCAATCCAACGTGACGCGGCCCTCGTCATACGCGGTAAGCGTCCCCTCGGCGCGCTTGGCGCCGTTTACCGGCTTATAAAGGCCGACCTCGACCGTGTGGCCGAGAAAAGCCGCAAAGTGTTCGGGCCGTTTGAGGCGGCGGCTCAGGCCAGCGGAGGATACGCAAAGCGTATACGACGGCATATCGTTGAACTCCGGTTCATCGAGCATGGGGTCGAGCGCGCGGGATACCTGCTCGCACTGGTCGATATTCACGCCCTCGGGCCGGTCGACCGTAACGGTCAGCATATATTGCCCGCCTTCTTTTTCAAATTCCACATCCCACAGCGAAACGCCTGCTTCGTCGCACAGCGGCCGAACCAGTTCCTCCACGCGGGCGACGATCTGCTTTGCCTGCAAAGCCGTCCCTCCTTAAAACTCCTCAAGCAACAGTTAAGGAGTGGCTTTCGCCACTCCTTACGATTACTTATCTTACTTAACAGTGATAGTATAGCACCAATGCGCCGGAATTGCAAGGCTTTTTCAAGAAGATCGAAATCTTTCTGCAAAAAACCTCGGTTTTTAGCGCCGTTTTGGCTACTTTTTTTTCGCCGAAATCCAAATTTCGCAGCGATAATCCTTATCATCGACCTTGTCGCTCGGATAAACCTCCAGACACAGGCCGCCCGCGGGCTGGTATTCGCTTGTCGGGAAATATTCGCTGTAAATACGGCGGTAAAGCGTAACGAACGCCTCGGGCATCGGCCCGGTGCACGGGAAGATCAGCCAAGTGTAAGCGGGTATCTCAACGACCTCCAGCCCCTCGGCCACGTCGCCGCCGTGATAGGATACGCCAATCGCATAGTCAAAATCGCCCTCATAGGGGTTGTCCAGACAGATACCGGCGACCGAGCCGCCAAACACGCTGTCCCCCGTATTGTAGGCGCACAGCTTTTCAATCGTGCCGTCCGTTACCGTTCGCTGCCACAGCTTTCTGATCTCCGCTTGGCTGATCTCTCCGCCGCCCGGTATGCGTTCCGCTTTGGCAATGACCTCAAACGAGCCCTTCTTTTCAATCCGATAATCCATGATAGTGCCTCCTTCAAGAATGAGTTTTACAGAGAGGCGGGAGAAGGACCGCAGACCGGCGTTGCCGGCCTTCGCCTGCGACGGCGTGATCCCGTGGAACTTTGTGAACGCGCGGCTGAAGCTCTCCGGGCTGTCATACCCATAGCGGAGCGCCACATCGATCACCTTGCAGTCCGCGCTTGCAAGCTCGCTGCCCGCCAGCGTCAGGCGGCGGTTACGGACGTATTCGCCCACCGTGTAGCCGCACAGAATACCGAATACCCGCTGAAAGTGAAAGCTTGACGAGCAAGCCCGTTTGGCCACCTCGACATAGTCGAGCGGCTCGGTCAGGTTCTCCTCCATATAGTCGATCGCGTTTTGCAGTGCATTTACCCAGTCCATCCGTTCCACTCCTTTCTCTGTACGTTCATTATAGCGAAGGTAAAATCATTTCGCGTGACTTTGCGTGCGGTGTGGTGTCATGTAATACCGCGTTTATTCTATGTAATAAATCAGCTTTTGTACAAGCTCATCCTGCCTGTCCATTTTCCATTCATCGATCATCAGCTCCAGCAACATTTCTTTATTTGCGCTCTGCAAAAGCTCATCTTCACGGTGTACCATCAAAAGAACAAAGATGATTTCATAAAATCCTTCTTTCGCCAAACGCTTGATCAGCATTATCATCATGTCCGCATTCATGTGCTCATCATTCGGTGTACAGATCAAATACCACCAGCCACCATATCGTCTGATCCACTTTAAGAAACGAAGGGTTTGCTTCTTACGTTGCTGCTTTTTCATTTTATTTCCTCCCAAACGCGCCTTTATCACTATCTAGTGATAATTATAGCAGATAAGAATGATATAATCAAGACAAAATTACTAGATAGTGATAATTAGGAGGTATGTACAATGTCCAAAATATTACAAGATATAAGCATCGGTGATAACTTGCGAAGAATACGTCAAAAGCAAGGGCTAACACAACGTGAGGTATGCGCACAGCTTGCTATTGCTGGTCGACCTATGTCGCAATCCACCTATGCACAAATCGAAACAGGCGTGCGCAATATTTTTGTTAGTGATTTAATTGCAATAAAATCCATACTAAAGGCTGAATATAGCGATTTCTTTAATGGTCTAGTGCCTATTATGAAATTTTAAACTCAATCAACGTTTCGCGCGGCGGGGTGAGTCACCCCGCCCTACAGCCCAACGGGTCACATCGCTTGAAAAAGGTCATAACATACCGGAAATGTAGGGCCGGGTGACCTGTAAAGAGAAAGAAGGGTAACACAAAGGGAAGAGACATAGGTTACAGTTTGCGGATGTGGCGATCAATTAAAAGGCAGGTCTGGGCGTCGATGCGAGCAATGCGGTAATTGCGGTAGATGACGGAAAAGGTGTCGTCTTCCTCAGCCCGGATCTGCAGATAAGTATCCCGCAGGGTCTCGCTGAGATATACCCGGACAGGTCCAAACCGCAGGTAACCCCAATTATTCACTTTAATGACCGGGGCCCCTGTGTCATACACAAAAGGTGCCGGTGTGAAGTAAGCGCGTTTGCTCGGCTTGTACAGCGAAGCCGGCGTCTTCATGTGCAAAGCGGCGTGAGGACGCAGCTCATTATAGCATTGGCGCCAGACGTCCAGACACGCTTGCGCCGCCTTGAGATTTGCCGGCGTGGTGCGCAGGGCCTCCTGCTTCATGGTGCGGTGAAAGCGTTCGATTTTACCCTGCGTCTGGGGATGCATGATGCGGCCGTGGATCGGCGTGACGTCCAAATCCATTAGAAACCGCTCAAACTGCGTGTAGCCGCCGCGAAAACCGGAGAACTGGGACCCGTTATCCGAAAGGATCGCATCGGGCAATCCAAACTCCCGAAATGCGCGGATAAAGCTGTCCTTTACCCCTGTGGCGGCACTTTTTGCGTCGATCCGGATACAGAACCGCGAACGATCGTCCAGAATGTCAAGTGGGTAGCAGCGGCTGTTGTCCGCGAGCAGAAAGTCGCCTTTGAAGTCTGTCTGCCAAAGCTCGTTGCAGTGCTCTCGCGCAAAGCGCTGGTATGGCTTGTGCTTGAGCGCTTCCTCCGGATGGATGCATCCGTTGCGTTTGAGTATCGTACCGCAGGTTTTGGCACTGGGGATATCCGGATGACCCATGGCTTCCAAAACGGATTTGATCTTTTTCCCTCCCCACGCCGGGTGACCTGCACGTGTATCCACAATGAGACGCTCTGTCTCCTGCGGCGTCTTCGCCGGCTGCACGTGAGGACGGCGGCTTTTGTCCGCCAGACTCTGCCCGAACGATCCACGTTTTAGCCATTTGTAGCCTGTTTTTCGGCTGATCCCATACTCCCGGCATAGAGCGCTCATGCTCTTCTCATGCCGCGCTGCGGCTTCTACAAAGTTTTCTCGCTGCTTCATAACAGTTCTCTCTTCCCAAGGCATCTGTTTCACTTCCGCTCTCTATCTGATGCCTTTATTTTATCACTCGAACTGTTACCTTTCTCTCTTCCCTTTCTGTTACCTATCTTACTACTCCATACATGACCCCACTCGGCCGCACGCGGCTACCGCCGCGCATATCATTGTGAGCGTCAGCGAACCTCCAAGTAAAGCGAAGCGCCGGGACAAGTGGGCGCGCCAACACGCCGGTCCGGCGGAGCGAAGGCACCCATCCACTGAATCCCCCGGCACCCGATACCGCATCATCCAAATATTGTTTATCATGCAAAAGGTCGGCATGCTCCGCCCCAGACAGTCGCAAGGGAAATAAGTGGAGGTCAAGGGGAGAGAAAAACCGCGAAGGTTGTTCTCTCCCCTTTGCCCCCGCGGCGGGCGCCGCATCGTCCCCCCGCGGCTACCGCCGCGCATTCAATCGCGAGCAACGCGAGCCACCCATAAAAGAAAAAGGTTATCCAGTAAGCACGCTACTGGATAACCTTTTTAAAAGCTCTTACTTGACCAGCTCGATGATCGCCATCTCGGCGGCATCGCCGCGGCGGGGGCCGGTCTTGATGACACGGGTGTAGCCGCCGTTGCGGGAAGCGTACTCGGGAGCGATCTCCGAGAACAGCTTAGCGACGACCGCTTCCTTGGTGATAAACGCCATCGCCTGACGGCGGGTGGCCAGCGTGTTCTTCTTACCAAGGGTGATCATCTTCTCAGTCAGCGGGCCGACTTCCTTCGCGCGGGCAACGGTGGTCTCTACCCGGCCGTTCTCCAGCAGATAGGTTACCATCGCGCGCAGCATGGCCATACGGTGGTCGGTAGGACGACCGAGCTTGCGGTTGTTAGCCATTCGTTGTTACCTCCATAAAAAGTAATGCGGCGGCGCGGCAAAAGCGTTGCCGCCGCAGATCAGTTCATTATTCGTCGGTCTTGGCGAGCGATAGGCCCATGGCCTCCAGCTTGCCGATGACCTCCTCGAGCGACTTGCGGCCGAGGTTGCGCACCTTCATCATGTCCTCTTCCGAGGTATTGATCAGATCCTCCACCGTGTTGATGCCGGCGCGCTTGAGGCAGTTGAACGAACGCACGGAGAAGTCAAGCTCCTCAATGGTCATTTCAAGCACCTTATCGTGCTGCGCTTCAGCCTTTTCTACAACAGTGGACTTGGAACCGATCTCCTCAGAGAGATCGACGAACAGGTCGAGGTGGTCGCGCAGGACCTTTGCGCCGAGCGAGACAGCGTCCCGCGCGGAGATGGTCGAGTCGGTCCAAACCTCGAGCGTGAGCTTATCGTAGTCGGTCAGGTCGCGCACACGGGTGTTCTCCACCGTGTAATTGACCTTATAGACCGGCGTATAGATCGAATCCACCGGAATGACGCCGATGGAGGTCTGGTGCTGCTTGTTCTTCTCAGCCGGAACATAGCCGCGGCCGGAAGTCAGCGTGATCTCCATGGACAGGCGCGCGTCGCTCATGAGCGTGGCGATGTGCAGATCGGGATTGAGAATCTCGACCTCGCCGTCGGCATGGATGTCGCCAGCCTTGACTTCGCCCTCGCCGGCGGCCTCGATATAGACCGTCTTGGGCCCGTCACAGTGCAGCTTAGCGATAATGCCCTTAATATTCAGCACGATCTCCGTAACGTCTTCCTTCACGCCCGGAATCGTGGAAAACTCATGCTGTACGCCTGCGATCTTGATGCTCGACGCTGCCGTGCCCGGCAGGGAGGAAAGCAGGATGCGGCGCAGGGAATTGCCCAGCGTGGTGCCGTATCCGCGTTCGAGAGGCTCAACAACGAATTTACCGTAGGAGCCGTCCTCGGCGAGCTGTTCACAGTCAATGCGCGGCTTTTCGATTTCGATCATAGGGTACCCTCCTTCACGTTGGTTAAAAACTCTAGGCGGGCCGTGCCGCGGCGAAGCCGCCGCAGCAAAGCCCAAAACGAGGGTTTATTATTTCGAGTACAACTCGACGATGAGGTGCTCGGCAACATCATAATCGATATCGTCGCGCGCGGGCATCGCAATGACCTTGCCCTCGAAAGAGTCCTTAGCCTTGTCGATCCACTTGGGGGCAGCCTTCTTGCCGTTTTCCTCGAGCAGAGACTTGAACTTGGTGGTAGAGCGGCTCTTCTCGCTGACCGCGATCACGTCGCCCGGCTTTACCTGATAGGACGGAATGTTAACGCGCTTGCCGTTTACGGTGAAGTGCGCATGGTTGACGAGCTGACGGGCCTCGCGGCGGGTGTTGCCAAAGCCCATACGGAACACGACGTTATCCAGACGGCGCTCCAGCTCCTGCAGCAGGATTTCGCCGGTGATGCCCTGCTTGCGCTCGGCCTTTTCATAGTAGCCGCGGAACTGCTTTTCGAGCACGCCGTAGATGAACTTTACCTTCTGCTTTTCAGCCAGCTGCATGCCGTATTCGGACTGCTTGCGGCGGGACTGCTTGGGCTGACGCTTGGTGGACTTGGAGTAACCAAGTACCGCGGGGGAAAGACCCAGCGTTTTGCAGCGCTTGAGAACGGGCTGTGTATTCTTAGCCATTTATTTGGTTTCCTCCTCTATTAGACTCTTCTTCTCTTGGGCGGGCGGCAGCCGTTATGCGGGATCGGCGTGACATCCTTGATCATGGTCACTTCGAGGCCGGCGGCCTGCAGCGCGCGGATAGCGGCCTCACGGCCGGAACCCGGGCCCTTGACATAAACTTCGACAGTCTTGAGGCCGTGCTCCATCGCAGCGGCGGCAGCGGTCTCGGCCGCGGTCTGTGCGGCGAACGGAGTGGACTTACGCGAGCCGCGGAAGCCCATTTCACCGGCGGAAGCCCAAGAAATGGCGTTGCCGTTCGTGTCGGTGATGGTGACGATGGTGTTGTTGAAAGAGGAACGGATGTGAGCCGCGCCCTTCTCAATGTTCTTGCGCTCGCGACGGCGCGTACGGGTCGCGCCCTTCTTCTGCTGTACCTTAGCCATTTATACGTTCCCCTCCTTACTTCTTCTTGTTCGCAATGGTCTTCTTGGGGCCCTTGCGGGTACGGGCGTTGGTCTTGGTGCGCTGACCGCGAACCGGCAGGCCGCGGCGGTGGCGTAGGCCGCGGTAGCAGCCAATTTCAACCAAACGCTTAATATTCAGGCCGATCTCGCGGCGCAGGTCACCCTCGACGTTGTAGTCGCGCTCGATGACTTCACGCAGCTTAGCGGCTTCTTCTTCGGTCAGATCCTTAACGCGGGTATCAGGGTTGATACCGGTCTTACCAAGGATTTCATTCGACGTCTTGCGGCCAATACCGAAGACGTAGGTCAGGCCGATCTCCACGCGCTTTTCGCGGGGAAGGTCAACACCGGCAATACGTGCCATACTTTTTATAACCTCCGATTAATACACTGAGGCGTGTTGGCAAACACAGTATAGGGACCGCCTCCGTCCCTGCAGCGCTGCATTTCCATGCATGCTTGTCGTGTTCACTAAACGATAATCCGCGCCAAAGGCGCGCATTCAATAGAAAATTGCAGCAAAGCGCAATTTTCATAAAAAAGTCGCGCCATGCGCGTGACTTTTTATACAAACCGGCGGCAAGTGCGGCCCAGACCGGCTTCTCTTGTCCCGAAGGGACAATTCACCTTCTGCCCGTAGGGCGCGCGCAGCCGACAGCAGACTCGATCGCAAACGTGGTTGCGATCGAAATCACCCTTGCTTCTGCTTGTGCTTCGGGTTCTGGCAGATAACCATAACCTTGCCCTTGCGGCGAATGATCTTGCACTTTTCGCAGATCGGCTTAACAGACGGTCTTACCTTCATGACATTTTACCTCCATCATTTGATATGGTGGGATGGGACACGGTTTCTCCCGTGACCACTGGCGCCCAAAGTCACCTAGGCGCCTCCGCCCGCTTTCATTACTTGGAGCGCCAAGTAATACGACCGCGGGTCAGGTCGTAGGGCGACATCTGAACAGTGACCTTGTCGCCGGGAAGAATGCGGATGAAATTCATACGGAGTTTGCCCGAAATATGAGCCAAGATCTTATGCCCATTGGGCAGCTCCACTTGGAACATGGCGTTGGGCAGCGCCTCTATGACGGTACCTTCCAGCTCGATTACGTCATCTTTTGACATGTTTACCCTCCTCGGTCAATTTGAGTCTTGTTCCCCCGTCCATAGGGCGAGGGCTTTGCGTATTTCGCTGTTGGTCAGCCTGCCGGCGTCCGCCAGCTTCTGGCGGGTGCGTTCGTCGCATGTGCCCTGACGGCAGACGTGCCGCCGCCGCTTGCGCTTCGGATTTTCCGCGCGGCGTCCACGGCCGTTGGCAAGACGGAGGAAATCCCCCTCCTCCGCAACGACGAGAAAAAGCAGGCCTTTGTCCCTACCGGACAGCGATAACACAATATCGGCTACATGGGAATCCATCACAGTACCTCGCCGTCGATATTCGTCAGAATCTCGGGGTCGCCGTCTGTGATGGCGATGGTGTTTTCATAATGTGCGGACAGTTTTCCGTCCTTCGTTTTGACAGTCCAGCCATCCGGCAGGACTTTGACATCATACACACCCACGTTGACCATGGGCTCAATTGCAAGGGTCATACCGCGCTGGAGGCGGATACCGTGGCCGGGACGGCCAAAGTTCGGTACCTCCGGCGACTCGTGCAGAGCGGAGCCCACGCCGTGACCGACGTATGCGCGCACTACCGAGAAACCGTTTTCCTCGACATAGGCCTGTATGGCCGCCGAGATATCGGATAAGCGGTTGCCCTCCCGGGCAAATTTGATACCCTCATAGAAGCTCTGCCGAGTTACCTCGATCAGGCGTCTGGCCTCCTCGGATACCTCGCCGCACGCGACGGTGCAGGCGCAGTCGCCGTGAAAGCCGCCGATATAGGCGCCCACGTCGACCTTGACGATATCCCCTTCTTTTACGACGCGCGTATTGGAAGGGATGCCGTGGATGACCTCGTCGCCCACCGATACACAGGCGCTCCCCGGGAAGCCGCCGTAACCGAGGAAGGAAGGCTTTGCGCCGTTCTCCTCGATCGTCTTGCGGACGACCCGATCGATCTCGCCCGTAGTAACTCCGGGACGGACTGCGTCCGCCGCCGCCTTCCGCGCCATAGCGGTCAGGCGGCAGGCGACACGCATCCGCTCGAGCTCTTGTTCGGATTTAATATGGATCATTCTCTTACAGCCCCAATGCTTCGACGGCGAGACGCTCGGTCTCATGGATGCCCTGCGTTCCGTCGATGCTCTTCAGCTTGCCCTGTTTGCCGTAGTAGTCCTTGAGCGGCTCGGTCTGCTTGTGGAACGTCGCAAGCCGGTCACGGACGACTTCGATCGCGTCGTCCTTACGCACGACGAGCTTATCGCCGCACTTATCGCAAACATCCTCCATCTTGGGGGGCATGTTCTTGATGTGGTAGGTCGCGCCGCAGGTCAGGCAAACGCGGCGGCCGGTCATACGGCCTTCGATCACGCCGTCCGGCACTTCGAGGGAAAGCGCGAGATCGATCGATGCGATCGTATCGAGCGCTTCCGCCTGCGGAATGGTGCGGGGAAAGCCATCCAGAATAAAGCCCTTTGCGCAGTCCGCCTGCGCAACACGGTCCTTCAGCATGCCGATAACGACTTCGTCCGGAACCAGCTGGCCTTTATCCATGAACTGCTTGGCCTCACGGCCGAGAGGCGTATCATTTTTGATCGCCTCGCGCAGGATGTTGCCGGTGGATACCGACGGCACCCCCATCTTTTCGATGAGGTATGCCGCCAGCGTTCCCTTGCCGGCCCCCGGCGCACCGAGTAAAATCAGATTCACAGCTCTACGCCTCCCGTATTACTCTAAGAAGCCCTTGTGGTGACGCATCATCATCTGCGCCTCCATCTGCTTCACCGTATCGAGTGCAACGCCGACCACGATGATGACCGATGTGCCGCCGAGCGCCACATTGGACAGGTTGGACGAAATCGCACCGACGATCAGCGGCAGGATCGCCACGACGCCGAGGAAGATCGCGCCTACAAACGTGACCTTGCCGAGCGCCTTCATGATAAAGTCGCTCGTCGGCTTGCCGGGACGGAAGCCGGGAATGAAACCGCCGTTTTTCTTGAGGTTGTTGGCGATCTCAATGGGGTTAAACTGAATGGACGCGTAAAAATACGCGAACGCGATAATCAGCAGAGCGTACAGCACGATATAGAACGGGCTGCTCTGGCTGAACAGGTTCATAATGTGCCAGCCCACCGTGCCCGTTGCCGGCTTCCAGAACATACCGATGGTCTGGGGCAGGGACAGGATGGAGGAGGCAAAGATGATCGGCATAACGCCGGAAGCGTTTACCTTGATCGGCAGGTGGGTCGACTGACCGCCGTACATCTTGCGGCCCACCACGCGCTTGGCGTACTGAACCGGGATGCGGCGCTCCGCGTTCGACATGAACACGATGAACACCACGAGCGCAAGGCCGATCACGACCATCAGAAGCGCTACCGCGATGTTGGAGCCGCCCTGCTTCATCAGGTTCCACAGCGTGCGCACGAGCTGCGGGCCGCGGGAGATGATGCCTGCGAACAGGATGATCGAGATACCGTTGCCGATACCGTTCTGGGTGATGTGCTCGCCCAGCCACATGATCAGCGCGGTGCCCGCGGTGAACGTCAGCACGATGGCCGCGCCCGCCAGCGCGCTGTTGCTGGCCAAAAAGCCCTGATTACGCAGCAGCGCGTAGTAAGAGAAGCCCTGCAAAAGACCGAGCAGAACGCCGACATAGCGGGTCCAGGAAGCGATCTTCTTGCGGCCTTCCTCGCCGCCGTCCTTGACCATGCGCTCGAGAGCGGGAATGGCCACGGTCAGCAGCTGCAGAATGATCGATGCGTTGATATACGGCGTGATGGACATTGCAAAGATCGTCGCGCGCGACAGACCGCCGCCCGTGAACATATCAATGAAGCCCAGCGCCGAGCCGGATACCGCCGCTTGGTTGAAATACTCGGCCAGCATCGCCGTGTTGATGAACGGCACGGGGATGTTGGAACCGAAGCGGAAGATCAGCAGGATAAACAGGGTGTACAGGATCTTTTTGCGCAGATCGGGCATGTGCCAGGCGTTTTTAAGGGTTTGAAACACCTTAAACCACCTCGGTCTTTCCGCCTGCGGCTTCGATCTTCTCCTTTGCGGCAGCCGAGAAAGCCGCGGCCTTGACCGTCAGCTTTTTGCTCAGGGTACCGGTGCCGAGGATCTTGACCCCATCGAGCGTGTTCTTGACGATGCCGGCTTCGCGCAGGGTCTCTGCGGTGACCTCGGTGCCATCCTCAAAACGCTCCAGAGCGGAAACATTGACCGGGGCAAACGTGGTGCCAAAAATGTTGTGGAAGCCGCGCTTCGGCAGACGGCGAGCCAAAGGCATCTGGCCGCCTTCAAAGCCGCGGCGTACGCCGCCGCCCGAACGGGCCCACTGGCCCTTGTGGCCGCGGCCAGCAGTTTTGCCGTTGCCGGAGCCAGCGCCGCGGCCCTTACGGTAAGCGGGTTTGGCCGAACCGGCGGCCGGCGATAATTCGTGAAGCTTCATCGGTTACGCCTCCTCTACTACTTCGAGCAGGTAACCGATCTGATGGATCTTGCCGCGCGTCTGCGCGTTATCCGGCTGAACGGTTACATCGTTGATTTTCTTAAGCCCCAAAGAATGAGCGGTCGCGATATGCTTATCCAAGCGGCCGACCAAGCTCTTTTTCAGGGTAATTTTCATGTTAGCCATTTCTGATTACCCCTTTCTTAAAGTTCTTCTACGGCTTTGCCGCGAACAGCAGCTACCTGAGCCGCGTCGCGCAGGCTCTTCAGGCCTTCCATGGTGGCAGTCACCACGTTCTGCGGGTTGTTCGAGCGCAGGCACTTGGTACGGATGTCCTTGATGCCGGCAGCTTCCACCACCGCACGCACAGCGCCGCCGGCGATAACGCCGGTACCGGGGGCGGCGGGCTTGAGCAGCACGCGGCCCGCGCCGAACGCACCGATCACCTCGTGAGGGATCGTGGTGCCCTTGAGCGAGATCTTCGTCATGTTCTTCTTGGCGTCTTCAATGCCCTTGCGGATGGCGTCCGGTACTTCGGAAGCCTTGCCAAGGCCGAAACCGACCGTACCCTTACCGTCGCCGACAACGATCAGCGCGGAAAATTTCATGACGCGGCCGCCCTTGACCGTCTTTGCTACACGGTTCAGGGCAACGACGGTCTCTTTCAGATCGTCGTCACGGTCACGTCTGTCGTTTCTATCAAACTTAGCCATGTTTTACCTCCTCCCGACTTAAAACTGCAGGCCGCCCTCGCGGGCGCCTTCAGCGAGTTCCTTGACTCGTCCGTGGTACAGATAGCCGCCGCGATCAAAGACAACGTTTTCGATGCCCTTGGCCTTGCAGCGCTCAGCAACAAGCTGGCCGACCTTCTTGGCCGCGTCCTTGTTGCCGCCGTATACGGAAAAGTCCTTCTCGGTAGTCGAGGCGGAGACTAAGGTCACGCCGCTGACATCGTCGATGACCTGTGCGTAGATGTTCTTGGCGGAACGGAACACGTCGAGGCGCGGACGCTCGGCGGTACCGGAGATCTTCGCGCGAACGCGCTTATGGCGCTGCAGACGCGCCTTGTTGGAATCTTTCTTAGAAATCATTTAGCACACTCTCCTTCCCTTACTTCTTCTTAGCGCCGGTCTTGCCTTCCTTGCGGCGGACATACTCATCCGTGTAGCGGATACCCTTGCCCTTGTACGGCTCGGGCGGACGCTTCTCGCGGACTTCCGCTGCAAATTGGCCAACCTTCTGCTTGTCGGGACCGGAGATGATGATTTTATTCGGGTTCGGCACTTCGATGGAGATGCCGTCGATCTCGCTCATGGTTACCTGATGCGAGTACCCGAGGTTCATAACCAGATCCTTGCCCTGCTTGGCTACACGGTAGCCTACACCCTGTACGTCGAGCTCCTTCTTGTAGCCCTCGGTAACGCCTACCACCATGTTGTTCAGCAGGCTGCGGGTCAGGCCGTGCAGCGCACGGTTCTGCTTTTCATCGTTCGGACGGGTGACGATGATCTCACCGTTTTCCACCTTAACGATCATGTTGGGGTGGATATCACGGGTAAGGGTTGCCTTTGCGCCCGTAACGGTTACCGTGGTGCCGTCAAGCTTGACGTCCACGCCGGCCGGGATGGCAATCGGCATTCTACCAATTCTAGACATATTTTATACCTCCCCTTACCAGACAAATGCGAGGACTTCGCCGCCGACATTCAGCTCGCGGGCCTTTTTGTCGGTCATGACGCCTCTGGAAGTGGAAACGATGGCAACGCCGAGGCCACGGAGGACACGGGGCAGCTCCATTGCGCCGGCATACACACGCAGGCCGGGCTTGGACACACGCTTGAGGCCGGTGATCGCCTTCTGGCGGCCGTCGACATACTTGAGCGTGATGCGGATGATGCCCTGAACGCCGCCTTCGACGACCTCGAAGGACTTGATATAGCCTTCGTCGAGCAGGATCTGAGCGATTGCCTTCTTCATTTTGGATGCCGGTACGTCAACGCTCGCATGGCGGGCGGTTCCGGCGTTGCGGATGCGCGTGAGCATATCCGCGATGGGATCTGTGATCTGCATACTTAATGCTCTCCTTTTAAGAAGTTTGGGGGTAGTGCAGCAATCCGGGCGGGTTAGTCCCTTGATTGACCTGTTTGCCTCCCACTTTTCTCTACACTGCTCCGTGGCCTTTCCACAGGCAGCGGCTGGGAAAAAACTGCTACTTTATAACAGCCGTTTAGCCCGCACTATGGCGGGCAACGACTAATTATATCATGCTTTTCGCGCTGCTGACAAGCTGCAAAGTGCATATTTTTTGGTAAATAACCGCACTCTATCCCGTCAAAACGCTTCAAAGGGCGTTTTCCCACGCGCCGAAGCGCGTATTCAAACAGAAAATTTCGTCGAATCGAAATTTTATAAAATCCGGGGACCTGCGCCTCGGATTTTATACGAACCGGATTGAAGCCGGCCAAGGCCGCGCTTCAAAACCGGGATACTCGATCGGGACCTTGGTCCCGATCGAATCTTTTTTACCAGGACGCCTTGCGCACGCCCGGGATCTGACCCTTATAGGCCAGCTCGCGGAAGCAGATACGGCACACGCCATAGTTGCGCAGATACGCATGCGGGCGGCCGCAGATCTTGCAGCGGTTGTACGCACGGGTGGAGAACTTCGCCGTCTTCTGCTGCTTGAGTACCATAGACTTCTTAGCCATTGAATCTTCTCCTCCCTTACTTCGCGAACGGAGCGCCCATCAGCGTGAGCAGCTCTTTCGCTTCTTCATCGGTGTTCGCGCTGGTGCAGATAACCACATCCATGCCGCGAACCTTATCGATCTGATCATACGCGATCTCGGGGAAGATCAGCTGCTCCTTCAGGCCCAGCGCGTAGTTGCCGCGGCCGTCGAACGCATCGCCGTTGATGCCGCGAAAGTCGCGGACACGGGGCAGCGCCACGTTGAAGAGACGGTCAAGGAACTGCCACATACGGTCTGCGCGCAGGGTGACCTTAACGCCTACCGGCATGCCTTCACGAAGCTTGAAGTTTGCAACGGACTTCTTGGCGAGGGTAACGACCGGCTTCTGGCCGGTGATCGCGGTGATGTCACGCACGACCGATTCGATCACCTTCGCGTTGCCGTTTGCTTCCTTGCCGCAGCCGACGTTGACAACGATCTTTTCGATGGTCGGAATCTGCATCGTGCTCTTATACTGGAACTTCTTCATCAGAGCAGGCGCAACTTCCGCGGTGTACTTGGCTTTCAAATTCGGAACCATTGATTGCTTGCCTCCTCTTCTTACAGTGTTTCGCCGCAGTGCTTGCACACTGTCAGCTTTACGCCGTCTTCTGTGATCTTGTGCGCCGGACGGGTCGGCTTATCGCACTTGGGGCACACGCGCATCACCTTGCAGGCGCGCAGAGCGGCCTCGCGGGTGATGATGCCGCCGGTTTCACCCTGACGGCGGGGCTTGGTATGGCACTTGACCATGTTGACGCCCTCGATGACGACCATGCCCTTCTTGGGGCTGACGGACAGTACCTTGCCGCGCTTGCCCTTTTCCTTACCGGAAAGAACGACGGCCTGGTCGCCCGTTTTAACATGCAAATTATTCATTATACGGCGACCTCCTTAAAGTACTTCCGGAGCGAGCGACAGGATCTTCATGTAATCCTTGTCGCGCAGCTCGCGCGCCACGGGCCCGAAGATACGGGTGCCCTTGGGGTTTTTATCTTCCTTGATGATTACTGCTGCGTTCTCGTCGAAGCGGATGTAGCTGCCATCCGCGCGGCGCAGGCCCTTCACGGTACGAACGATGACCGCCTTGACCACGTCGCCCTTCTTAACGCCGCCGCCCGGGGTGCACTTACGCACCGAGCAGACGATGACGTCGCCGATGTTACCGTACTTGCGCGCGGAGCCGCCGAGAACACGAATACATTTCAGTTCTTTCGCGCCGCTGTTATCAGCCGCACGCAGAAAGCTTTCCTGCTGAACCATGTGCTCTCCTCCTTACTTAGCCTTCTCGATCACTTCGACCAAACGCCAGCGCTTATCCTTGGAAAGCGGGCGGGTCTCCATGACCTTAACCTTATCACCGATCTTGCACTCGTTGTTCTCGTCGTGCGCCTTCAGCTTAAAGGTATGCGGAATAACCTTCTTATAAAGAGGATGCTGCACGCGATCCTCTACCGCGACAACGATGGTCTTGTCCATCTTGTCGGATACGACCTTGCCCACACGGGTCTTGCGTAATGCTCTTTCGCTCAACTTCGTTACCCTCCTTACGCCTTATCCGCGAGTTGCTTCTCGCGGAGAACGGTACCCACACGCGCGATGTCGTGCTTGACCTCAGTGATCTTATTGGTGTTGTCAAGCTGATTGGTCGCGTGCTGGAGACGAAGGTTGAAAAGGTCCTTCTTCAGGTCGGCGAGCTTACCGTTCAGCTCCTCCGCCGTCAGCTCTCTGATCTCGCTAGCCTTCATCATTCTTCACCGCCATTCTTGGTCTCACGCTTTACGAACTTGGTCTTGCAGGGCAGCTTGTGGCTGGCCAGACGCAAAGCCTCGCGAGCGGTCTCCTCGGAAACGCCGTTGATCTCAAAGAGAACACGGCCGGGCTTTACGACGGCTACCCAGTACTCGGGCGAGCCCTTACCGGAACCCATGCGGGTCTCGGCAGGCTTCTCGGTAACAGGCTTGTCGGGGAAAATCTTGATCCATACCTGACCGCCACGCTTGGTGTAGCGGGTCATGGCGATACGGGCGGCCTCGATCTGGTTCGAGGTGATCCAGCTCGGCTCGGTGGCCTGCAGGCCGAAATCGCCGTAGGTTACGGTGTTGCCGCGCAGGGCCTTGCCCTTGAGGCGGCCACGATGCACGCGACGATACTTTACTCTCTTAGGGAGCAGCATTAGCGGTTGCCTCCTTCCTGTCTAGCCGGACGGCCATTACCGCCGTTCGGACGGCCCTGACCGTTACGGTTGAAGCCGCCGCGGCGATCATCACGGCGACCTCCACGGTCGCGGCGGTCACGGCGCTCAAACGCGGGCTTCGGCACTTCGATCGAACGGCCGAGTCTCGGACCGCCGTGCAGCACTTCACCCTTGTAGATCCATACCTTAACGCCGATTTTACCATAGGTGGTATTGGCTTCGGCAAAGCCATAATCGATATCCGCGCGCAGGGTCTGCAGCGGGATCGTGCCCTCGTGGTAGTGCTCTACGCGGGCGATTTCCGCGCCGCCCAGACGGCCGGAGCAGCAGGTTTTGATGCCCTTGGCGCCCATGCGCATCGCACGGCCCATGGCCTGCTTCATCGCGCGGCGGAAACCGATGCGCTTCTCAAGCTGCGCGGCGATGTTCTCGGCTACGAGCGTGGCGTTCGTGTCCTGATTCTTGATCTCGATGATCGAGCACTTGACCTTCTTGCCGTACTTCTTAGACAGCTCTTCCTCAAGCGCCTTGATCTTGTCGCCGTTCTGGCCGACAACGAAGCCGGGCTTGGCGCACTGGATAAAGATCTTGATCTCGTCGTTCTTGCGCTCGATCTCGATCGCCGGAACGCCTGCGTCAAACAGACGCTTTTTCAGGTCCTTACGGATCTGGTAGTCTTCCACGAGAAGGTCGCCGAAGGCGTTATCCTTGGCAAACCAACGGGAATCCCAATTCTTGATAACACCGACACGGAGACCGTTCGGATTTACTTTCTGGCCCATTGATTACCCTCCCTTATTCTTTCTCGCCGAGAACCAGCGTGATGTGCGAGGTTCTCTTGAGGATTCTGAACGCACGGCCCTGTGCGCGCGGCATAACGCGCTTCATGACGGGGCCGGGACCGACGTGCACCATCTTGACGTACAGCTTGTCGGTATCCATGCCGTGGTTGTTCTCGGCATTGGCCACCGCGCTCTTTAAAAGCTTCGCCATGGGCTCGCAGGCCGCCTTGGGGGTATTCATGATGATAGCCATCGCTTCGCCCGCATCCTTGCCGCGGATCAGATCGCAGATCAGCTTGATCTTACGCGGGGTCATGCGTACGTTGCGTACGATTGCTCTTGCTTCCATGTTACTTTAACTCCTCCCTTACTTGCCGTTATTGGAGGTTCTGCTGCCCGCGTGACCACGATAGGTACGGGTGGGAGCAAACTCGCCCAGCTTGTGACCAACCATGTCCTCGGTCACATAGACCGGCACATGCTTGCGGCCGTCGTGCACCGCGAAGGTGTGACCGACGAAATCCGGGAAGATCGTAGAGGCGCGGGACCAGGTCTTGAGAACCTTCTTCTCGCCCTTCTCGTTCATCTCAACGACTCTTTTGATAAGCTCAGGAGCCACAAAAGGGCCCTTCTTAACACTTCTGCCCATATTACGTTAACTCCTTTCTCACTTACCGTTACGGCGCCGCACGATCTGCTTATCGGTGCGGTGGTTCTTCTTACGGGTCTTGTAACCCATCGCCGGCTTGCCCCACGGGGTAACAGGCGAGGGACGGCCGATCGGCGATTTGCCTTCGCCGCCGCCGTGCGGGTGATCGCACGGGTTCATGACGCTGCCGCGAACGGTCGGGCGGATGCCCATATGACGGGTACGGCCGGCCTTGCCCAGCTGCACGTTCGAGTGGTCGGAATTGCCGACGATACCGATCGTGGCCTTGCACTCCAGACGGATGAAGCGAACTTCACCGGAGGGCAGACGAACCTGCGCCATGCCGTTCTCCTTCGCCATCAGCTGAGCGCCGACGCCTGCGGAGCGGACCAGCTGCGCGCCCTTGCCGGGGTACAGCTCGATGTTGTGGATCATGGTACCGACCGGGATGTGCTCGACCGGCAGGCAGTTGCCGGGCTTGATGTCGGCTTCGACAGAGGAGATGACCTTGTCGCCGATGTTCAGGCCTTCGGGAGCGAGGATATAAGCCTTAACGCCGTCCTCGTACTGAACGAGAGCGATGTTGGCCGAGCGGTTCGGGTCATACTCGAGAGTCATGACGGTCGCCGGCATATCCAGCTTCTGGCGCTTGAAATCGATGATACGGTACTTCTGCTTGTTGCCGCCGCCGTGATGGCGAACGGTGATGCGGCCGTAGCTGTTGCGGCCGGCGGTCTTCTTGACCTTTTCGAGAAGGCTCTTCTCGGGCTTCACCTTGGACAGGCCCTTGTAGGAAAGCACAGTCATATTTCTGCGCGAGGGCGTCGTCGGGTTGAAAGTCTTAATAGCCATGTTGGATTTTCAACTCCTTAGTTACGTTATTATCGGGGTGTCTCCCCATACAAGCACAGACAGCGAAGCGCTTCTGTGCATTTGGTCGCCCCGCAGGGGCGTTCATCAAAGTCGGGCTCCGCCTGACTTTGATACCGCTGCCCGCGCCGGAGCGGCGCGGCCGCGTTTGCACGGCAAACGCGAGGGGGTTATCGAATTCGGTTTCTCCGGAACCGAATTCGTATCTAAGGGGGACTGGTCCCCCTTAGAAGGTCTTAGACCATATTCTCGAAGATCTCGATCTTCTTGCTGTCCGGAGTCAGCGTGACGACCGCCTTCTTGATGTCGGGGCGCTTGCCGACGTGGACGCCCATGCGCTTCCACTTGCCCGGCAGCTTGATGGTGTTAACCTTCAGCACCTTAACGCCGAAGATTTCTTCCACAGCCTTCTTGATCTCGATCTTGCCGGCGCCCGGCGCTACTTCAAACGTGTACTTGTTATCCTGAATACCCGCCATCGAACGCTCGGTGATGATCGGTCGGCGGATCACGTCGTAAGAAAACTTCATTATGCGTACACCTCCTGGAGCTTTTCGACCGCGGCCTTGTCGATAATGAACTTATCGGCGTTGAGAATGTCATAAACATTCAGCGTGGACGCGATGGTCGTGCGCACACCGGGGATGTTGGCGGCGCTCTTCACGACATTGACACGCACCTCGGGCGTAACGACCAAGCTCTTGCCGGTCGCCTCGACGCTGCCGAGGAACGAAACGAATTTCTTGGTCTTGATCTCGCTCATATCGAGACCGTCGATGACGATGATCTCGCCGGCCGCTGCCTTGGCGCTCAGTGCGGAGAGCAGAGCCAGACGGCGGGTCTTGCGGTTGAGCGTGTAGTTATAGGAACGGGGCTTCGGGCCAAACGCGATACCGCCGTGGGTCCACTGCGGCGCGCGGATGGAGCCCTGACGGGCACGGCCGGTGCCCTTCTGGCGCCACGGCTTGATGCCGCCGCCGCGTACCTCGGCACGGGTAAGCGTGGACTGCGTGCCGTGACGGCGATTGGCCAGATGATTCTTGACGGCCGCGTGTACCACGGTCATATTGGGCTCAATACCGAATACGGCATCGGAAAGCTCCATCTCGCCGGTTTTCTTACCGGTCATATCAAAAACTGCTACTGTAGGCATTCGTTATTCCTCCCTTCCTTACTTTCTCGCGGAAGCCTTCTGCGGGTTCTTGCTGACGCCAGCCTCACCCTTGACAAGCTTGTTGTTCTTTACGGTGTTCTTCAGGAACACGATGCCGCCCTTGGGGCCCGGAACCGCGCCGCAAACGGCGATCAGGTTGAGCTCGGGGTCGACCTTGACAACGTCCAGATTCTGAACGGTGACCTGCTCGGCGCCCATGTGGCCCGGCATCATTTTGCCCTTCATGATCTTGGAAGGATCGGAGCACGCGCCCATGGAACCCTGATGACGGTGCATCGGGCCGGCGCCGTGGCTCATCGGGGAGCGGCCGGCGTTGAAGCGCTTGATAACGCCCGCGTAGCCCTTACCCTTGGAAATACCGGTCACGTCAACGAAGTCGCCTTCCTTGAACATGTCGGCCTTGACAACGTCGCCCAGCTGGAAGGTGGCGCAATCCTCAAAGCGGAACTCCTTGAGGTACTTCTTGAGGCTGTCGCCGGACTTCTTCAGGTGGCCCTTCTGGGGCTTGTTGAGCTTGCGCTCCTGAACGTCCTCGAAACCGAACTGTACGGCGTTGTAACCGTCCTTCTCCTCGGTCTTGAGCTGCGTAACGACGCAGGGGCCCGCCTCGATGACGGTGCAGGGGATGACCTTGCCGTCGGCGTTGAAGATCTGGGTCATGCCGACCTTCTTGCCGATGATCGCTTTGTTCATCATAGTGTTTTTTCCTCCTTGAAAGGTTATTGGTTGACGGCGTTTGGCCGCCAACATGACCTCGCCGCACGAAAACGCGGCTAAGGCTTCAAACCGGCGGTGGGTTAGTCCGACGGATTGTAAACAATGTGGTTTTTATTAGTAATTGATAATTAGTAGTTAGTAATTGCGGTCGCGCTACGCGCCATTTCAAAATTACTAATTACTCATTTCTAATTCCTAATTATTTAGAGCTTAACTTCAAATTCAACGCCAGCCGGCAGATCGAGCGTGGTGAGCGCTTCGATGGTAGCCTGATTGGGGTTGACGATGTCGATCAGACGCTTGTGGGTACGGCGCTCGAACTGCTCGCGCGCATCCTTATACTTGTGTACCGCGCGAAGGATGGTGATGATCTCCTTCTCGGTCGGCAGCGGGATGGGGCCCGAAACCTTAGCGCCGTTGCGCTTAGCGGTCTCGATGATCTTCTCGGCCGACTGGTCGATCAGCTCGTGGTCGTACGCCTTCAGGCGGATTCTAATCTTCTGTGCGTTTGCCATTGTGGTTTTCCTCCTCGTATGTGTGCCATACATTAAATAATGTTGTGACTCGCTACGGAGAGAAACTGCAACCCCGCCGTGTGTATCACGTTCGGGCATGAAAATAACCGGGCACACCTCTGGTGTAATGATCCGGTCAACAAAGAAACGTAAGTGGTTCGTGCCATCGGCTTTGCAGCAAAAATGCTGCGAGTCCCGAATTTACGCAGGAACATTGCGTTTGCGCCGCCGGGCGCACGCGCCCATTGGACAGATAGCAGTTATCTCAACCGCCCGATTGTCGGACCTACTCCGCCGAAGTTACCTGCTTAAAGCAGCAATCTCCGGCATCATCGCGTTTTTTCTCCCGCTTTCGCAGGTGCCTTTATAGGTTACTACGTTTTCCCTGCAAAGTCAAGGTCTTTTTCTCAAAACTTTCATAAAAGTTTTGAGAAAAAGCAAGAGTTAGGAAGTAGGCGTTTGCGGTATCGTGCAAAGCGCGATGATTTGATCCATCGGCCAGCGGCCGATACCGCAATTCCTAACTCCTAACTCAAAAAAAGCTTCTAGCTTTTTTTAACGATCAGCAGCCAGCTTTCAGCCTTGCTATCGGTGACGAGACCTACATTTTCGTAGGCGGAAACCGTATAACCGGCTTTTTCAACGCTGTCCAGCGTTTTTTCCAGCACGGTCATATTGTTCGAGAGGGAAAAATATGAATAGTCGCCCTCGTTCAAAAGCAACGCGCCGTCCAGCTCGGGCAGCTCGCCCGCGCCGACCGCCAGATAGCTGTACGCCACCGCCGTTCCCCGAATGCTTTCCGGCAGCGCGGCGGTCTCCTCCGTTTCAGCTTCCGCATCCTGCACCGGCAGATCCCCGCTATAGTAAGCCACGCGCGGCGCGACAGCGCCCGCGCCCGGTTCCTGCGCCGTATCGTTTTCCGCAGCTGACTTTTGCTCCGCCTCTGCGGGCATTTCGCCGCCCGCCGCCGCTTCTCCCGCGCCAGCGTTTGCTTCCGGCTGTGTGCCGTCAGCCGCTTCCGCCGGGGCCTGCGGCGCGCTCTTCGTCCGCGGCGCAGCCGACTCGGGCTGCGGCTTCGCGTCCTCGGGCGCAGCTTCGGCCGCGCGCGGCGCAGCGTCGATCCGGCTATCGTCCACCGGACGCGCGCCGCCATCCGCCGCCGTGACGGTATCGGCGTTTCCAGCACCGTTGCTCTTGGTGCCGAACAGCTGGCCCACGCCGCCTCCCAGCACTACCATCACCACGACGGCGGCAGCCGCCACCATGGTGAATACCGGCATGCGGCGCGCCGGCTTTTCCGGCTGCACTAAAGTCAGCCGCGCCTCGCCCGACAGTCGCTCCATAATATCATGGTGCAGCGAATCCGGGATTTCGGGTTCCGCCCGCAGCATCGCCCGCATTTGTTCCAGATCATTCAGCAGCGCAGCACACGAGGGACAGCCCTTCACGTGCTCGCTCAGTTCCTGCCGCTCCTGTTCGGTCAGCGTACCGTCGACGCTGTTGGAACAGAGCTGCTCAAAATACTCACAATCTCTCATGCCTGCCCGCCTCCTTTCGGTTGTTTAGACGGAGCGGGCGGCAGAATGTTCCCCCGGCGCAGCAGCGTATCGCGCAGAGCAAGCCGCGCCCGCGACAGACGCGATTTCACCGTGCCCTCCGAAATTTCCAGCGTTTCGGCGATCTCGGTATAGCTCAGGCCGGAAACATCGCGCAGCAAAACGATCTGCCGGTGTTCCTCGGACACTTCGTTCAGGGCCTCGGAAAGCTCCCGCCCCAGCTCGCTGTTGTCCAGCCTTTGCTCGGGCGTGGGCGCGGGGTCGGGAATAGGCCGCTCCATATCGTCCTCCCCCACAAGGGGTTGGGTCAGCGGCGCCGCGTTTTTGCGGCGCGCGTAGTCGACGCACAAATTCATCGCAATGCGGAACAGCCAAGTGGAAAAGCCGCTGTCCCCCCGGAAGGAATCCATCCCGCGCCAAGCGCGCAGGAAAGTTTCCTGCGTGATATCGGCCGCGTCCTCGGGCGAGCCAGAGGAACGCAGCGCAACCGCGAACACCCTTTTTTCATAGAGCGTTACCAGCTCTTCAAACGCGGGCAGCTCGCCGCGCCGCGCGCGGGCTAGGATGTTTTTATCCTCGCTCATGGGCGCCTCCTTTCCTTATATACAGGGCGGCCCGTCTTCTACCGCATGTTTCAGCGCTTCGGCCAACGGATAAAGCTCCTCCATCCGCTCGAGCGCGCACACGCGCTGCTTGAAGGCCTTGACGCCCCGTTCCCTTTTCAAATACCAATTCACATGCTTTCGCGCCTCCAGCAGGGCCACGCGCTCGCCCTTCTGCGCGGCGGCCAGCTCAATCTGGCGCACCGCGGTGTCGATCCGCTCCGCAAACGGCGGCAGCGGCGGGCACACGCCGGTCTCAAGCAGCGCGTTCGCGCGCGAAAAGATCCAAGGATCGCCCAGACTGCCCCGGCCGATCATCACCATATCCGCCCCCGTATGGGCCAGTATGCGCGGCACATCCTCCGGTTCAAACACATCGCCGTTGGCGATTACCGGAATATGCACGGCGGCCTTGACCGCGCGGATCGCGTCCCAATCCGCTTGGCCGCTGTACTGCTGCGCCCGCGTGCGGCCATGCACCGTGATCGCGTCCGCCCCGGCGCGCTCGGCCATGCGGGCGAACGCAACGCAGCAAACGCTTTTATCGTCCCACCCTTTGCGAAACTTGATCGTGACCGGCACGTCCACCGCGTTTTTCACCGCTTCGATAATCCGTGCGGCAAGGGCGGGGTCGCGCATCAGCGCGGAACCGTCGCCGTTGTTCACGATCTTGGGCGCGGGACAGCCCATATTGATATCGATGATGGCGCAGCCCGAAAGCGCGCACGCGATTTTGGCCCCCTCGGCCATGCTCGCGGGGTCGTGCCCGAAGATCTGCGCGGCGGCGGGCCGCTCGTTTTCCGCGAGGCTGAGCAAGCGCGGCGTCTTTTTATCGCCATAGGCGAGCGCGCGGGTCGATACCATTTCGGTATAGGTGAGCGCGGCGCCGTGTTCCCGGCATATCTGGCGAAACGCCCGGTCGGTGACCCCGGCCATCGGGGCGAGCGCCACACGTCCGCCGAGTAAAACAGAGCCGATTTGCATATCTCTCCCCCACAGCGATAGAATAACAGGATAGATTATAGCATAAATCCCCACTTAATGCAAACCCGCAGCCGGCAACAATTTAACCCGCATATTATAAGGCAAAAGGCTGGAAAAAACATTGATAACCGTATATAATGATTTTGTGTAAAAATTCGTACCGCCTACGGGGAGGTGGATGCCGCTTGTACCACAGATTGCTTCGCTTGACCGACCGGATGGAGCGCAGCCGCGTTTTTTCATCCGTGCGCAAGGGCCTGCTGATGCTTGTGCCCATACTGGTCACCGGTTCGGTCGCGTTGATGTTGCGCAGCCTGCCCGTCCCCGCTTTGCAGGAGGCGCTGCAACAGGCCGCGGGCGGTTTCTTTCTGCGCCTGCTCGATCTGATCTACGACGCCACCCTCGGGCTGATCTCGATCTATCTGCTCTGCGGCGTCAGCTATGCCTATGCTTCCGCGCTGGACCAGACCCGCGACGATTCCTTCCGCCTGCTGGCGGTCATCGCCTCGCTCGGCTGCTTTATCGCGTTTTTTGGCGCGCCCGCAGGCGAATTCCCCTTTTCCGCGTGCAGCGCGACCAGCCTGTTCAGCGCCATGCTGTGCGCGATCTTGGGCGTGCGGCTGTTCCATGCGTTTACCGCCTACCTGCCGCACCGTTTCCGCTCCTACGCCCCGGGGGCCGATCTGCATTTCCGCATCTCGGTATCGATGATCGTTCCGCTGGCGCTGTGCATCACGGTATTCGCGCTGGCGGCGCTCGTGCTGCAGCTTGTGACCGGCCAGCCCGATCTCAACACCCTGCTGGCCACCGCGATGGCGCGGGTCTTTGAATACCTGCCGGGCGAATTGGGCAGCGGCGTGCTGTTTGTCACGCTGCTCGATCTGCTGTGGTTCTGCGGCATGCACGGCGGCAACGTGATGGAGCAGGTGGCGCAGGTCTACTTTATCCCCGCCGATTCCGCGCCGGACCTGATCGTCGGCAAGGCGTTTCTCGATAATTTCGCGCTCATGGGCGGCTGCGGCGCTACATTGTGCCTGCTGCTGGCGCTTTTACTGTTTTCCCGCGACAAGGACGACCGGCGGCTTGCCTGGTCCGCCGTTCCCTTTGCCATCTTTAATATGAACGAGCTGCTCGTGTTCGGCTTGCCGGTTATTTTGAATCCGGTCCTGCTGCTCCCCTTTCTGGCCGTGCCCATCCTATCCCTTGTGATCGCCTATGGGGCAACGGCGCTGGGCTTTCTGCCCATTGTGATGCACTCGGTCACTTGGACCACGCCCGCGCTGTTCAGCGGCTATATTGCCACGGGTTCCTTCCGGGGCGTTATCGTTCAACTGGTGATCCTGATCGCCGGGGTATTACTCTACGCGCCTTTTATCCGTCTGTCCGAGCACATGCGCAAGGCGCGTGAGGATTCCTTGCTTGACGATTTTATCCACACCTTCTGGGACGAGCGGGATACGCCCGCCGCGGGCGGTTATCTGGGCCGGAACGACCGCACGGGCGTGATGGCCAACCAGCTTGTCAGCCAGCTCCGGCAGGATGTGGAACGCGGCGAAATCCCGGTTTACTATCAGCCGCAGGTAGACGAGCACGGCCGCATCGTCGGCGCGGAGGCGCTGCTGCGCTGGCAATACCACGGCCACGCCGTGGCCCCGCCGATCGCCGTCGCCCTCGCGCAGGAGGACGGGCTTTTCGACGGGCTGACGCACCGCATATTGGAAAGCGCGGCAAAAGCCGCCGCCCGTCTCCGTTTACGGCTGGGCAGTACGTTTCAGCTCTCCGTCAATGTCACGGCCGGGCAGATCGACGACCCCGCTTTTATCGCGGCCGTCATCAAACTGATTCAGCAATCGGGTCTGGGCCACTGCATCTGTTTGGAGATCACAGAGGAAGACGCGGTGGAACGGTACGACCGCATCGCCGCCCACCTTGACCGGCTGCGCGAAAGCGGCGTTGCCGCCGCGATCGATGATTTCAGTATGGGCCACACCTCGCTCAAATATCTGCAAAACAACGCGTTTCGCTTCGTCAAGCTGGATGGCTCACTCGTCCGCAGCCTGCCGGACAGCCCCCGCTCACAGGAGATCGTACGCTCGCTGATCGATCTGGGCCGGGATCTCGGCTTTGAGGTCGTTGCGGAATACGTGGAAAACGAGACGCTTCACACCCTGCTGCTGAGTCTTGGCTGCCGGCGCTTTCAAGGCTACCTTTTCAGCCCCGCGATCCCGGCGGACGATCTGATGCGATTATAAAAAAACAAAAAAAGCGGCGCAGACTTTACGTTTGCGCCGCTTTTTTGTGTGCTGTTGCATTTTTCAGCCAAAGCTTTCTTTTAGGGAAGCGATCCATGTTTCGATCGACTCGGCCAGCGCCAGCTGCTGCCGCAAAACCGCCATGCCGGTTTCGGGGATTTCCGGCGCGTTTTCTTTGCTATGCAGGTTTTCCTCCAAATAGGATTTCAGCGTTTTCACATTGCTTTCGATATCCGTTAGGCACGCCGCTTGCTTATCCGGCGGCAGACTGGCTAAATTGACGATGACCGCGTTGAAATCCAAAAAAATTTGAATGGGCTTCGCCGAAATTTCAAGCATCAAGCTTTCAAATTCCCTTTCTCCCGCATCGGTCAAAGAATAAACGGCCTTCTCGGCCATTTTTCCTTCTTTCACCGTTTCGCTTTTGACAAGCCCCTTCGCTTCCAACTGAAGCACTTTTTTATAAATGGACGGGGTACTGATCTTCACCCACCGCGATATATTCCGATATTCCACTAATTTCTGAATATCATAGGCGCTGAGCGCTTCTTTTTTTAACATGCCCAGCACGATTAAATCAATGGTCGCCATAACAAGCTCCTTTTCCGCCCTTGACATTTGCTATAAATTATAGTAGTATAGGCACCGTGATCACAAATGCTATAATTTATAGTACTATAAACCGCAACTCGTGTCAAGTGAAAGGAGCGTTCTGCATGAAGGAACGTAATACAAAAATGGAACTGCTGGGCAGCGCGCCGATGCCCAAAGCGCTTTTGGCGCTCGGCCTGCCCACCATGATCGGAATGATGATAAACGCGCTGTACAATTTGGCGGATGCGTACTTTGTCGGCGGTCTGGGTACCGATCCCATGGGCGCGATCACCGTGGCCTATCCGCTCGGACAGGTCGTTGTAGGCTTGGGGCTGCTGTTCGGCAACGGCGCGGCCTCCTACCTATCCCGGCTGCTCGGCAAGGGAGACAAGGAAAACGCAAACAAGGTGGCCAGCACCGCCCTATACAGCAGCATTGCCGTTGGCGCGGCCGTGATCGTTTGCGCGCTTGTTTTTCTTGGTCCCCTTTTAAGGCGCATGGGTACGATTGACAGCGTTATGCCTTATGCCGTCGCCTATACCCGCATTTATATCGCCGGCTCCCTCTTCAATGTGTTCAATGTTACCATGAATAATATCGTATCGAGCGAAGGCGCGGCCAAAACAACGATGTTCGTCCTGCTGACAGGGGCGGTGCTGAATGTGATATTGGACCCTATTTTTATCTACGGGCTGGATCTGGGCATCACCGGCGCCGCCATGGCCACGGCGCTTTCGCAGTTCGTTTCCACGCTGGTCTATCTCGGCTATATCCTACGCAAAAAGAGCGTCTTCCGTTTCCGCATCAAGGATTGCTGCTTTTCCCGCGAAATCCTATCCGAAATTTTGAAGATCGGCATTCCCACGCTGGCGTTTCAGGTGCTCACGAGCCTTTCCATCTCTATGATCAACAACGGCGCGATGAAATACGGCGGCTCCGCCCTTGCCGCGATGGGACCTGTCACCAAGATCATGTCCGTGGGCAGTTTGATGGTATTCGGCTTTTTAAAAGGCTTGCAGCCGATCGCCGGTTATAGCTACGGCGCCAAACGGTTTGACCGCTTACACGAAGCGATCAAGACTACTATCGTCTGGTCCACGGTATTTTGCGCGGTCTTCGGCCTTCTGGCCGCTCTATGCGCCACGCCGGTCATGGCGCAGTTTACAAGAGACGATATGGAAATGATCCGCATCGGCCGGACGGCCCTGCGGGCAAATGGTCTATCCTTTGTGCTGTTTGGTTTTTATACGGTATATTCCTCACTTTTCCTTGCGCTGGGCAAAGCGAAGGAGGGCTGTTTTCTTGGCGCATGCAGGCAGGGACTTTGCTTTGTGCCCGTCATGCTGCTTTTGCCAAGGCTCTTCGGTCTGCACGGCATCCTTTATGCACAACCGGTGGCGGATGTGCTTTCCGCCGTCATCGCGCTGTGGATGGCCGCGCGGCTTCACAGGGAACTAAAGCAGCCGCTTCCGCTGGCGCAAACTTAAACCAAAACGGGCGACCACAGGCCGCCCGTTTTGCTAGCATTCCACTAATTTAAAACATGATCAAAATTTTCTCGCTGAAAAAGTAGCCAAAGGAAATCAGCACCGTGTTCCATACCGCGATGCCCGCCGCGGACCAGCCGATAAACCATTTGACCGGCATGCGCAGCAGCCCCGCGGGGATGGATACAATGGTACGCAGCACGGGCACGATGCGGCAGTAGGCCAACCCTCTGCCCCGGTGCATTTCAATAAAATCGTTGCACCGTGCGACAAAAGAGTTGAATTTTTTACTCTTGCCAAACAGCTTGCGCATGATCGGCTCGCCGCCCCAGTAGCACAACGCGTAGATCACCAGACTGCCCAACAAGCCGAAAACGATGGACAGCGCGATCGTCAGCAACAGCGACAGCTCGCTCTGCGCGATCAGCACGCCAACGCACGGCATAATAATGCCCGCCGGAAAACCGGGCAAATTCATATATTCACAAAACATCACCGCGCAGACTAAGATCAGGCCGTATTGGTGAAACAGCGCAAAAAATTGATCTGCCGTCATACCATCTTGAACCTTCTTCCAACCTATATCAGGTAAATTCCTAATTCCTAATTCCTAATTCCTAATTCCTAATTCCTAATTCCTAATTCCTAATTCCAGTATAGCAAGCGGCCCCCGCCTAGACAAGTGGCAGGGGCCGTAATTGACAGATTATTTACAAAAGGAACACTGCGGCCGCCCAGATCAGGCAGCTCACCGCCGCGCCGAGCGCAAAAGCCGCCAGCACCTGCCATAGCCGGTAGCGCCGCCGAGGCCGCCGCACCGTGCCCGCGACCAGATACCGGTCCGCGATCCGGCAGGCTTCGCGCAGCACCTCGCCCTGCGACACCGTGTGATCGCGCACTAAAAAAATCGCCTGCTCAAACAGAGCACGGTTGTCCGGCTCCACCACGACCACACGCCGGCTCACACCTTTGACCATAACGGAATACCTCCCTTTTATGGGAAGTATCACCGCGCAGGCCTTATTTTAAACCAAATCGACCGCGTAAAAATCAGTTTTTCTCAATACGCAGCACCAGCGCCGTCCGGTCGTCGTCCGTGCCGCGTCCGCGCGCCTCGGTCACCAAATGGGCGGCCAGCTCCTTTGCGCCTTCGCTCGCGTGCTTTTGCAGGGTCTCCAGCACCCATCCGTCATCCACGCCGTCCGATACGCCGTCGGACAGCATCACGAACAGATCGCCATGGCCCAGACGCAGCGGCACGGTCTCGGAGTGTCCATCCTCCTCCGCCAAACCGATGGGCAGGGTCTTCGTATCCAGCTTGGTCCAGCGCCCACCGATCCGCAGGTAGGACGGCGCCGCGCCGCACTTGAGGCTTTCCGCTTTGCCGGTGAATAGGTCGACGGTCAAGGTGTCGAGCGTGATGAAGCGCATGCCCGCCGAGCGCAGACGAAACGCGGGAGATACCGCTTTCAGCGCGTCCACCGGCGTGATGCCTGCGCGGAGAAAGCGCTCCATCGAAGAAAGCAGGGTGCGGCTGTCCTGCGCGGCCGCCGCGCCCGTACCCATACCGTCCGCGAGCAAGAGGCAGGCCACGCCGTCGTCGGTCAGGAAATAACAGCCGCTGTCGCCCGAGACCGCGGAGCCTTCCTTTTGCTGCCGCCCCGCGCCCACGACCGCGCGAAAGGGCGCGCGCTCACGCATCACAAGACGCGTGCCAAGCTCGTCCTCCACCCTTTTGGGCGCGGTCAGGCCCACGCCGAGCAGCGCGGACAGGCCGGCCGAAAAGCCGCCGGACTGCTTTTCCACATCGCCGATGCCCTCGCCGTACAGTTCAACCACCATGCGCCCGCTCGCGTCGCGCAGCACGCTCACCCGGTCGATCCAGCCGAAGGCGGCGGCATAGCGGCGTACCTGCCGCTCCCGCATGGGCTGGGCGGTGTAGTCCTGCGTCGCTTCGGCGCTCACTTGGCGCAGGATATCCGTGATGCCCGCGTATTGCCGCGCCAGCAGGTTCTGGTTTTCCGCTTCCTGCTGCTTTAGGCTTTGCCGTTCTCGCAGGGCAAACAGCGCGCTGTTGATCGCGCGCATCAATTCGGGCAGGCGCACGCAGCGCGAGGCGAAATGATAGGGAAAATCCGAAAGCTCGGCCCGGCCCCGTTTGAGCATGGGCTGGGTCACATCGTTTAAAGCGGCAAGCGTGGTCACATAATCGCGCTGCCAGCACTGCGAACAAAGCACGCAATTTTTGCATACCCGGTCGCTCGCACGGTCAAATACCGCATGTACATTCTGGTCGCCCGCCGCTTTTCCGGCGGATACGCCGGTGAGCATGGCGAGATAAAGCTCGTAAAACGCCTGCGCCACCTCGCTCGCGCACTGTCCCGCTGAACGGCGCACGCGCTTTTGCGCGGCCTCGCCCAGCAGCGTATCAGGCAGCAGCGTTTGCCGCAGCGCGTTCCAGACAAAGCTTGGCAGAGCGGCGAAAAACGCCACCGCGCAGATCAATTCAATCAGCATGGGCACAAACAGCACGCTGTCCGCGCCCAGCATCGCGGCGCAGATTCCCGCGCCCAGCGCGGTCAGCGCATACGGGGCGCGGCCGTTTTCGCGGAACAGGCCCGCAACCAGCGCGCACAGTCCGTAGCAGCAGGTAAACAGCGCCCCCTGCCCAACCGACAAATCCATTGCCGCGCCAAAGGCCACGCCCGCCGCCGCGCCGCTCGCCGGGCCGCCGAGGTAGCCGGCCGCCAGCACCGTAAGCAGCGCCAGCACCCGCGCCGGCGCAAGTAAGCTGAAAAAGTCCAGATCAGCCAGCGAGAGCAGCACGGTCGCGGTCAGCGCCAGCAATGTGGCCGGCCTTCGCCAATCGCTTTCTTCGCGCGGCGGCGATAGCGCCACACCGTACGCCCAGCACGCGGCGAAGGTAAGCCCCTGCGCGGCCACGAAAGTAAAGATCGCCGCCGTGTTGAGCGCCTGCCCGACAGGCAGGAACACAAAGGTGCACGCCGCGCCCGCCAGCGCCGCCACCGTGGAGGCGAACCAGCGCTTTTGCACGCATTTTAATCCGCCGCACACATTGACCACGCATAATACGAGCAGCGCCGCCGCTGCGTATACCGCGCTGCGCGTGCCGCCTTGCAGCAGCATCGCGCCGAAGAACACGCCGCCGATCGCGGAAAGCCCTGCCCCGCGCACCATCAGCGCGGCGGCCATGGCCAGTCCGAAAGGGGCATATCCGCCGAGCACGGTGCCGCGCGAGAGTACCGCGCAGAGCGCGAACCGTTCTATTCCGCGCAGCAAGAAGCGCAGCCGTTCCTCTGAAAAAGCCTGCGCGAAGAGCGCCGCCGCCCGCCCCACTGCCTGCGGCGCCGATCGTTTGGTTTTCTGCTTGTCCATGTTCGTGATGCCTCCCTTGTTTTTCCAGTATAGCGCGGCAGCGGCGCGTTCTTTGCCGGAAAATGGAAGCGGAAATGACAATATTCCTGTTTTTTACTGGACACGAAATATTTTTTATGCACCTTTTCAAATAAGGTTTGACAAGCGGCAATCGACTATGTTATAGTGTACTCACGTCCAAATGTATCAATCAACTCACCTCGCGGTAAGTCATTGACCGATTTGATGATTTCCGGAGCGTGAGTTTTTTTAATGGCACGAGGATCGAATTTTTTTAGGAGGTATCTGAGATTATGACAGGTACGGTAAAATGGTTTAACGCTGAAAAGGGCTTTGGCTTCATCCAGAACGACGACGGCAGCGACGATCTGTTCGTTCACTTCTCCGCCATCCAGTCCGATGGTTACAAGTCCCTGAACGAAGGCCAGCGCGTTTCGTTCGAGTCCGAGGTTGATCCCAAGAACAGCAGCAAGATGCGCGCTGTCAACGTTATCCCGGAATAAGTTGACTTATAAAAAGAACGCCCATGGGACGTTCTTTTTTATTGCACTTTTATGACAAAAAAGGCTGCGGTCAGATGACCGCGGCCTTTTTTATCGGCAGCTTTTCACTGCACAGATCCAGAAACAGCCGCATCAGCGGACTGATCCACTTGTTTTTATGGTGCGCGCAAACAGCCGTGATGGTCGCATCCGACAGATCGATCGGAATTTCTACCAGCGCGCCGCTTTCCAGCTCTTCCCGCACCGTGAAGGCGGGCAGGAAAGAAACGCCGACATCATTTTTGACAAGGTTTTTGATGGTGGGAATGCTCCACAATTCAATGGTGTGGTCGAGGATGATGGACTTTTCCCGCAGGTATTGCTCAAACAGCTGCCTGAAGATACAGTTTGGCTCGTTGATGATAAACGGGACCGGCACGACCCGGTCCGGCGTAACAAAATCCGGGAAACCGCGTTTCACTTCGGGCGAAGCCACCAGAATAAGCGGATAACCGCCCAAGGTCTGCGTCGTGAGGCCCGAGCCAAAGCCGCCGACATCCTCGTAAAAAACGCCGATATCCAGCGTGCCCGCAAAAAGCTCATTGCGGATATCATAGCAGTTCATAGAGCGCAAAAACAAGCGGGCCTTGGGCGCTCGCCTATGAAATTCTTTCAGGATCGCGGGGAATTGGTAGCACAGCATGGTTTCGGCGATACCGATCCTAATATCCCCTTGGCATTGCGCTATATCATCCTCAAAAAAGCGCAGTTTGTCAACGGATTGCAGAATCTCATCAACGTAGGGCACCAGATGCTCGCCCGCTTTTGTCAGGACCATTTTGCGCCCGATCTTTTCAAAAAGATTTGCGGATAATTCCTGCTCGAGCCGTCCGATCTGAAAGGTGATGGTGGATTGCGTGTAGTTTAACTTTTCCGCGGCCTTGCAGAATCCGCCTTCGCTTACGATCGTGCGGAAGGTATGTAAGTATTTCAGATCCATGTTTTCTCCTCAATAATTCAGTTTTATCGAATCGTTATTTTGAATATTTCAATTTTACAAAACCTTTTCTTGTGTGTATTATATAGGAAAGCAGGGCGGGATGCAATCCGAAATACCGAAAGGACGATCGACACGATGCGGGATAACGAGAAAACAAAGGGAATTTTTCAGGCGATCATCATTGTGGCAGCAGCCTGCCTAGTCCACGGCGTGATGCAGGGCGTTCATGATAATTATGGGATCATGATGAACGGACTGCTCCCGGTAACGGGCGTGGATTACGCGGGCGTCAGCCTGTGCATTGGCGCGGGGGCCTTGGTATATGGATTCGCGCAGCCCTTTCTCGGCATGTTGGCGCTAAAAAAATCCAACACCTTTGTGATCCTTCTCGGCATCTTATTCACCGTGACCGGCCTTGCCGTCACGCCCTTATGCCGAGGCCTACCCTCGCTTTTTATTTTCTTCGGCTTGGTTTTACCGTTTGGAACAACGGGGCTATGCTTTGGTATCGTGATGGGCGCGATCACGCCGATCCTTGGAGAACGCCGTGCGGCCGTTGTTTCCGGTATCGTGCAGGCAAGCGCCGGCATTGGGGATGCGCTGATGTCCCCCGGCCTCGAAACCCTTATTTCCAAATTTGGTATCCATACCGCCATGACTGTTACCGCGCTCCCCTTCCTCACGATGGTCCCCGTCGCCCTTTGGCTTGCCAGAACGAATCAGGCGACTGCGATACAGCCGAAAGACGAAAGCCTGCGCGATCGGTCGCTCTCTTCTATTTTAAAGGAAGCGCTTCAAGATCGGGACTACCGCTTGATCGCCATCGGTTTTTCCACCTGCGGCTTCAATATGTCGATCATAGAAAGTCACTTGTTTTCACAATACCTGTCCTATGGCATCCCCGGGAAAACGGCTTCTCTTACCCTGACTGTTTACGGGGTCGCCACGATGATAGGCGCTGTGGCCGTTGGTTTTCTCGGCACGAAATTTCGTATGAAAAATATTCTTGGCTGCGTCTATGCCGCAAGAGTCTTTATTTCTTTAGGTTTTTTAATTTTGCCAAAGACGGTTCCCTTTGCCTTTGTCGCCACAGCGCTGCTTGGCATGAGCGGCGACGCCACCGTGCCGCCCACCTCCGGTATTATCACCCGCAAATTCGGGGCCGATCAAATGGCCATCCTATACGGTTTCACCTTGATCGGACATCAGATCGGCGCGTTTGTAAGCTCCTATCTCGGGGGTGTGCTCGTCAAAGCGGGGTTGGGCTATATGCCGCTATGGGCGGTGAATATGCTGTTGGCGGCCGTCGCGGCGGCCGCAAGCTTCGCCATTGGCGCGGGCAAACGCTCGGCGGCGCGGCCCGGTTCTGACTATGCAAACACTCCCTTATAACGCCAGCCTTTCGGACAATTTGTCAAGGACACAGTGCGGTTTTTATTTTGTATCAGTATCACGCTTAATTAGCCGCATGATTTTGTCGCTCATGGTTTCCTTACGGCAAGCGATTTGTTCGGGGGTAAGTATGTGCTGCTTGGTCGAGAAAGGTATAGACCTCAATGCTGACCTCCATGGGCAGAGCTTGTCCGTTTATTTGTATGGTGATTTCCATAACCGTTCCTCCATTTAGATTTTTTTGTCTGAATGGGGGCGGTGGGGAACGGCAATGCAGCACCATGAACGCAAAAATGCCCGACTTAAATAACTTCAATCGGGCATTGACATAACTATTCTTTTGTGTGTTTGGGCAATAAGAAGCTAAGGTATCACAGGCGGATTGTGGTGTTATACTCCTTTTTTAGTTTTATTGGTTTTGAAAGCATCAAAAAACATGACAATCCTCTTTCTTTTTGTTGTTAACTTGGAAAGCGGGCTATTTTTCTATTCCTACAGTATCAACTTTCCATTCACTATCAAGCCTTATCAGTTCCATTGATACATAAGAAACGGAATCATCTCCCTTTAGCTTAAACTCATAAGCAGCGTGAATTTTGTCCTTATCCTTTATATCATCAAGGCTCCATTTCAAAATCATGTAGTCAATGTCTTTGAATAAATCATGCGTTGTGTCAATTGTTAGGCTTTCCGTAGCATATTGCAACAGCTCATCTGTATTGCCGCTTAGATATGCTTTAGCTGCCTTGTAAGCCGTGGACTGAAATTTCACACCGTCTGGACTGTTAAGAAATTCTGACTCTGTTTTATATTTCATATCTCTTTGCGAATTGCTTTGCACATCTGTGTTGGCATCCAACTTAATTGATATTTCTTCTATAAAGCTAATAAAGCTTTCCAGAGTTTCTGTCCTTGCAAACAAATTTTCATCTTCCATAATCGCTTGGGCTGAATCTCGGTAAAAGGTTTCGGCGTATGGGTTTTTACCATCATCAAAATTAAAAATAATTTGTTCTACATTTTCAATTAAAGAGAACATAATAATTGCATTTTGTTTTAGTGGTGTTTGATTGAGTTCCCCTGTGTAAAAGTTTCTCGTGTCGGTGTCAGTCTCAAAGTCCACAGTGATGCTATAAGGCGGCTCTGATGTATGAAGTTCAATTCCATTGTATTTTAATTTTTCGGGGAAGCTAAGACCTAAGATAATATTTCCTACAGCTACATTATTGCCTACATACTCTGTGCGATTTTCCCATAATTGTTCAATTGACTGATTTCCCGTTTGTGTTGATGCCGGTTCTGATTTAGAATTGCTCATTAATCCTACAACAACGCAGACAACCGCTATAACTGCAATGATAGACACCCACAGCATCGGTCTTTTATACTGCATGACATTTTTTACCCTTTCTTTTGTATCGCCCTCGCCAAAGGCGAGAGGTGTGGCAGCAATAATTTTTCTGCCTGTCGCAAAACGCAGTAAGGACTTGGAGTATTCCGCACGAATATCAGTATCCATTTCCCTCATCACAGCCTCATCACATGACATTTCCATATCCTTACCCGATAAAACAAAGGCAAGCCATACAAGGGGGTTAAGCCAGTGGATAGTGAGAGCGATAAATCCGAGGATCCTTGCAATATGGTCAAATCGCTTTATATGGTAGTTTTCGTGTGCAATGATAAATGCCTGTTCAGTTTTAGCCATTGAAGATGGCAAATATATGTTAGGTTTAATAAATCCCATGACAAAGGGGGAGCTAATGTGGTCTGCAAGATAAATATTACCTCGCAGCGGTGTTGCACCAACAAGTTTTCGCTTTAACCTCACAAATTGTATAATGCTATAAATTAGCATTATCAGCATACCAAATACCCAAATGGTACTTCCAACAAGTACCCACACCTGCAAAGGATTAATGCTCTCACCCATATTGTTTGCAACGGGCAGTATCGGATTTACGATGCTATCGACTATATTTATCCCTGTATCAATTTGTGGCTCGGTGCTATACATAATATCCTGTGGAATGGGGGTTTTGTTAATAGGCAGCAAGCCAATCGCACTTTCAAATGAAAACGGACAAATAAGCCGAAACAAAACAACTATCCATAGAGCATAAGAAAAAGTTTTGGGAGCTTTTTTCAGTAGAAGCCTTACCAGAAGCACAACGAGTATTACAAGGCTTGCCGTTATGCTCATGTTCAGCACAGATAAGAATAATCCATCTAACATGGCTACACCTCCCTGCGTTCATCAATAAACTTTTGTATTTCCTCTATCTCATTATCGGACAGTTTTTTTCGTCTGGCAAAGGAAGCTAAAAACTTCGGGAGCGATCCAGAGAAAGTTTCCTCAACAAACTTTTCACTTTGTGCAGAAATAAAATCCGCCTTTGAAACAAGAGAAGTAACCTTTCCTTTTTCATTTTGGAACATACCTCGTTGACAAAGCCGCCGCAAAATCGTGTATGTAGTTGACCGGTTCCAACTAAGTTCCTTTTCTGCAAGTTTTACAAGTTCTCCCGATGGTAGCGGCTCATTCTTCCAAATAATATCTGCAAACCGCATCTCAACTTCGCCTAATTTGTATTCAATCATTACTGTACCTCCTTTTGTTTACAAGCAGTAAACTCTATTATTAGTTTACTGCTTGTAAACACATTTGTCAATAGATTTTGATTCATTCTTTAGATAGGGAACACTGGGCGATACACGCTTGCCCTCCAGCATACGGGATTTGAAAATCGCCTGTATTTTCCGACTGGAAGCTTTGGCGTACCACTCGTTCATGATATTCAAAAAGGGAGTAAAATCGTTATCGCCCTGCTTGTCACTGTCGATATCGTTATTGATGGCGATAAAGCGCACACCCTTGTCCTTGAACAAAACGTCGGTGTAAAGACCAACTTTCAGATAATCTCGTCCAAATCGGCTCATGTCCTTGACGATGATGGTCGCAACCGTTCCTGCCTCCACTTCGGCAATCATGGCTTGGAAACCTTTGCGGTCAAAGGTCGTGCCGCTTACGCCATCGTCTGTGAAATGGCGAATGTTAGTAAAATTGTTTCGCTTGGCGTAGTTCTCTAAAAACGCTTTTTGGTTGATAATGCTGTTGCTTTCCCCTTGTGATTCATCGTCACGGCTCAAACGCTCGTACAATGCGGTAATTCTCGTTGCTTGTGCGGTCATAGTGCCATCTCCTACATACCCTTAGATTTTCTTTAGTTTTGTGCGGATTTCTCCGTCCTCTAATTACTAATCCTTTTTGTGTTATGCTATAATAGAACAAAAGGAGGGCGGCGCTATGCAAACCTATCGGACCGCGCAGGTGGCAAAAATGATCGGTATCCATCCCAATACCGTGCGGCTTTATGAGGAGCTGGGCTTAGTCCCGCGCGCACGGCGGCTTGCAAACGGCTACCGCGTATTTACGGAGCAGCATATCGCGCAGTTCCGGCTCGCCCGCCTTGCTTTTCGGGTCGAGGTGCTGCAAAACGGGCTGCGCAAAAAGATCGTCCGCACAGTCAAGACCGCGGCGGCGGGCGATTTTGACGCCGCCATCCGGCTGACCGACGACTATATCGCGCAGGTGCGGCAGGAGCGGCAAAACGCGGAGGAGGCCATCCGCATCGTGCGGCTTTTGCTAGCCGGCGAACCCGCGGAAAGCGGCGCGCTCCAAAACCGGCAAGCGGTCTCACGCGCGCTCGGCATTTCGGTGGACACCTTGCGAAATTGGGAAATGAACGGACTGTTGACGGTGAAACGGCGGGAAAACGGCTTCCGCGTTTATACGGGCGAGGATATCCGCCGGTTAAAGATCATCCGCTCGCTGCGGTGCGCCAACTACTCGCTGGAGGCAATCCTGCGACTGCTGCACGAATTGTCGAGCGATCCGCACACCGATATCCACGCGGCGCTCAACACGCCGAGGGTGGACGATGACATTATCGCCGTCTGCGACAAGCTGCTCCTTTCCCTGCAAGCGGCGGAACAAAACGCCCGTGCCATGCGGAACCTGCTGCGCGAGATGAAAAGTCAATATTCCTAAGTCTCCACTTTACCACCAGCCCTTTGGCCGGTGGTATTCTTTTGTTACCAAAACAAAAGGAGGTTTTTTTATGGAATATGCGATCTGCGCGCGGCAGCTGTCCAAATCTTACGGCGGCGTGCACGCCGTGCGCGCGCTCGACCTATCGGTTCCGCGCGGCGCCATATTCGGTCTGCTGGGCGCAAACGGCGCGGGCAAGACCACGGCCATGGAGTGCATGCTGGGGACCAGACGGCCGGACGGCGGGACCGTGCGCATTTTAGGGCAAGAGCCGCGAACAAACAGGAAGCAGCTGTTTCAGCGTGTGGGCGTGCAGTTTCAGGAGGGCAACTATCAGGAACGGATCACCGTGCGCGAGCTGTGTGAGGTCACGGCTTCGCTCTACCGCGCGCCCGCGGATTACCGCGCCCTGCTCGCGCGGTTCGGCATCGCCGAAAAGAGCGGCAGTTTCGTTCAGGCGCTGTCCGGCGGCCAGCGGCAGCGGCTGTTTATCGTGCTTGCCCTATTGCCCGACCCCGAGGTGGTCTTTCTGGACGAACTGACGACCGGACTTGATCCCCACGCCCGGCGCGAGGTGTGGAAAGCCCTTGCCGCGCTCAAGGAGCAGGGGCTCACCATTCTGCTCACCTCACATTTCATGGACGAGGTGCAAGCGCTTTGCGACAGCATTTGCATCTTAAAGCAGGGGCAAAGCATTTTTTGCGGCACCGTCGCGGAGGCGATCGCCGCCAGTCCCTACGAACGCTTTGAGGACGCTTATCTTTGGTACACAGAGGAGGAACAGCCTGATGAAAACGTTTCGCACGATGTTTAAAACCGAGCTGGAAGCTCTCCCTGCGGGGAATGGACATGTTTATTTTCGCCATCTGCATGCCGCTCATCGTATTGACCGTTCTGGGGGTGATTTACGGCGGCAGACCCGCGTATCCGGGCGCGGACCATACCTTTTTAGACAGTTCCTTCGGCGCGCTCGCGGCGATCTCCATTTGCGCCGGCGGCGTAATGGGTCTGCCGCTGGTGGTATCGGATTATCGCAGCCGTAAGATTCTCAAGCGTTTTCAGGTAACGCCCGTCAGTCCCGCGCTGATCCTGCTGGTGCAGGTCGCGATCTATACGCTGTATGCCGTCGCTTCGCTGCTGCTTCTTTGGCTGGCCGGCACGGCCTTTTTCGGGCTGCGCATCCACGGTTCGCTACCGCAGTTCTTCTGCGGCTATGCGCTGGTGCTGCTTTCCATGTTCAGTATCGGCATGCTGGTGGGCGGCGTAGCGCCCAATGAAAAAACGGCGAGCGTTCTCGCCAGTATTCTTTACTTCCCCATGCTGATTTTTTCCGGCGCCACGCTTCCCTACGAAGTCATGCCCGCGGCGCTGCAAAGGGCGGCGGATCTTTTGCCGCTGACGCAGGGTATAAAGCTGCTCAAGGCCGCGTCCCTTGGCCTGCCCGCGGAAAGCGTGCTGTTGCCGGTCCTCCTCATGGCCTGCATCGCGGTCGTTTGTATCGCGGCCGCCCTCCGTTTTTTCCGCTGGGAATAAGCAAAGCGCCGCACAGCCGTTTTTCACGGCGGTGCGGCGCTTTGGGTTCTCGGTCATATTACAGCATCCATTTGGCTAACACATCCATCAAACGATCGATATCGATCGGCTTTGCGATGTGATCGTTCATGCCGACGCTGCGCGCCATGCCCACATCGGTTATGAAGGCATTGGCTGTGAGGGCGAGGATCGGTATGGTTTTCGCATCGGGCCGGTCCATCGCACGGATCGCGGCGGTGGCGTCATAGCCGCCCAAGACCGGCATTTGGATGTCCATCAGTATCGCGCTGTACGCGCCGGGCGCGGAATCCCGGAACCGTTCCACGGCGCTTTGCCCGTTTTCCACGCTGTCGATCCGAAGGCCCTGCATTTCCAGCAGCTCGGTCGCGATCTCGCGATTCAGCTCATTATCCTCGGCCAGCAGCACCTGCTTGTCCTTTAAGGCGGGATATTTTTCGGCGGGCTCGGCGCCCGCGCTTTCTGTGCGGTTCACCGAGCAAAACAGCTGGAGCACATGCAGCATCTTGGACTTAAACAGCGGCTTGGTGATAAAGGCGTCCGCCCCGGCGCGCAGAAATTCCTCTTCAATATTCGAGTAGTCATAGGCGGAGATGATGATGATCGGCACATCCTCCCCAAGGTGCTGCCGAATGGCTTTTAGCGTCTCCAGTCCGTCCATCTCCGGCATTTTCCAATCCAGTATCACGGCGAAGAAATCATCCGCGCTCGCATGCGCGTCCACCACGCGCTCAACGGCTTCCGCGCCGGACAGCACCCAATAACCGCGCATGCCCAGTTCCTGCAGCAGCGCCGCCGCGCTTTCGCAAACGATTTGATCGTCGTCCACCACCAATACCGGCAGGCCGGACAATTCGCCCTCGTACGCTTCCTCCTGCTCGCTCAGCTCCAACGGTACGGAGACCGTAAACTCACTGCCCACGCCCGGCTCGCTCTTGACATCGATTGTACCGTTCATCATACGCACGATGTTTTCCGTGATGGCCATGCCGAGCCCCGTGCCCTGGATCTTGCTGATGCGGGAATCCTCCGCGCGCGAAAACGGTTCAAAGATATGCGGGATATAGTCCTCCGCCATGCCGATACCGGTATCGCTGAAAACAAACTCGTACTGGCCCTTATTCGGGATCGCCGAGGGACGTTCATGGATCATCAGCCGGATCGAGCCGCCTTCGGACGTATATTTGATCGCGTTGGAGAGCAGGTTGGTGAATACCTGCTGCAAACGGTCGCCATCGGTGATGACCTTTTCATGCCGTACCTGACTGACATTGACCTGAAATTCCAGTTTTTTCTCCATGCTCATCGGCCTGCACATGTCGACCACGTTCTGGATCAGATCGGGCAGATCGACCTCCTCGGGGATCAGATCGATCTTGCCGCTTTCGATTTTGGACATATCCAAAACCTCGTTGATCAGGCTGAGCAGATGCTTGCTGGAAACATTGATCTTTTCCAAGCAATCGCGCACCTTGTCGGGCACGGACAGATTCAGCTGCGCGATGGCCGTCATGCCCATAATGGCGTTCATCGGCGTGCGGATATCGTGGGACATGGAGGATAAGAAATTCGTTTTGGCGTCATTGGCGACGCGGGCGGCCTGATAAGCTTCCTCGAGCGCCTTTCGCTGCCGCGACTGCTCGAGCCGTTCCCGGGTCACATCGATGCTGACGCTGTAATAGGACGAAATGCCATCCCAGCTGTTTTCACCGCCTACGTAGCACAGCGTGATCATTAATATTCTGGTTTCGCCGCTATGTGTAATCACGCGGATCTCCATGATCTCGCTTTCCCCGGTCTCTTTGATTGTCTGCATCAGGGCATGCATGCGCGTCAGATCGTCGGGATGTATATAAGTACACTGCGCGTGCAGTTCCTGTTCAAATTGCTCTTTGGTGTAGCCGATCAGCTGCAAAAAACCGGCGCCATACCAAAGGATCGTGCGCCGGTCGGATGCATCCACGCGGGCAAAGCCGCCCGGAATCGTCCGGATCAGCGCTTCCCGCTCCCGGTCCTTTTTGGCAAGCTTGTACTCCGTGCTGTACATATCATGCGACAGCTCAATGCGTGCGCGGCGGCCGTTCCAGTCGATCACGCGGTTTTTAATCATAAAGGTACGCTCTAAAACGGGGTTGAAAAACTCCCATTCGTATACCTCTTCCTCGCAGATGCGGTCGTTGGTGCAGAAGGGGCAGGGCGAGGTCCTGCCTTGAATCACTTCATAGCATTTTCTTCCTAATACAGCTTCCGGCCGTGTACGCAGGGTGTCGCAGGCATTTTTATTCAGGTAAAGCAGTTCGTAGTTTTCCATGTCGCTGACATACACGTTGCCCACGTATTCATCCATCATCCACTGGAAATTCCGCGTTCTGGCCTGATATTTTTGTTCCAGCTCCTGTTGATGCCCCGTATCGCAATGGTGATCCATTCTCAATTCTCCTTACCCGCAACGGTATGCCCCGCTAAACATTTATATCTATTATATCGGACCTTTCGGCCAAAAGCAATATGTTAGCCTTACATTTTGCTCCCATACCATTTTAATCTTTTTTCTGTTTCTCCAACGAATGAACGCGGTTGCCGCCTCATTCCGGTTGTGATATAATAGCCGCAAAGCGGCTATTATATCCAAATTAAATGAATTATACCACCGGCGGTGCTATAATACGGGCAGGAAGCAGGAGGAAAACGCCGTATGAAAAAGCGGAATATTTTAAAAAGCAAGACCTTTCTTTACTTGACCGAGTTTTTTTCGGGCATGTCGGTCATGGCAGTCGAACTGGGCGCGAGCCGGCTGCTCGCCCCCTATTTCAGTTCCTCGCAGATTGTTTGGACCATCATTATCGGCACGATCATGATCGCCATGGCGCTTGGCAACGTCTGGGGCGGCCGCAGCGCGGATAAAAACCCCGATCCCGACCGGCTGTACCGCCGCATCCTCTTCGCCGGCATCTGGATCGCGTGTATCCCGCTCGTCGGCACATTCGTCATCGCGGGCATCTCGGTCGTGATGGCGGTGTTCGTGCGGCAGCAGTTCCTCATCTTCGCGGCCTTCGCGGCCTGCCTGTGTCTGTTCGTTTTTCCGCTGCTGCTGCTCGGCACGGTAACGCCTTCGCTCGCCAAATACACGATGGACAACTTGGAGGACAACGGCCGCACCGTCGGCACGCTGAACGCCTTGAACACCATCGGCAGCATCATCGGCACCTTTACCCCCACCTTCATCACCATCCCCGCCGTCGGTACCGCGATCACCTTTTTGATCTTCGCGGGCATCCTGCTGGCGCTGTGCGTTGTCTATTTTCTATCCGCCGGGGTGAAAAAAGGGCTGTGCCTTTTAACGGCGCTGGTTTTCGCCTTTAGCTGCGCTGCCGCGCCGCGCGTCCGTCTGGCTTTCTGGCAGGACGGCGTGCTGAGCGAAAGCGAATCCATCTACAACTACCTGCAAGTGCGCGAGACCGACCGCGCCGTTATTCTGTCCACCAACGTGATGGCGGGCGTACAGTCGGTCAAAATGAAAGAGGGCGGCTTGACCGGCATGTATTACGATTACGCGCTTGCCGCCCCGCTGATGACGGGCGCGGCGGCGGACGCGCCGCTCGATCTGCTCATTCTCGGCATGGGAACCGGCACATACGCCACCCAGTGCGCGCGCTACTTTCCCCAGATACAAACCGAGGGCGTGGAGATTGACCAGCAGATCACCGATCTGGCGCACGAATACTTCGATCTATCCGCCGACATCCCCGTCACCACCTACGATGGCCGCGCCTTTCTGGCGCAGACCGATCAGCGGTACGATGTGATCATGATCGACGCTTATCAGGATATCACCATTCCGTTTCAAATGTCCTCTGTCGAGTTTTTTGAGCAGTTGAAGGACCATTTAAAACCTAGCGGCGTTATCGTGGTCAATATGAATATGTATTCCGAACAGGCAAACTCCATCAACGAGTACCTGTCCGACACGATCGCTTCGGTTTTTCCCCACGTATACACCGCCGAAGTGGAGAACAACACCAACTGCGAGCTGTTCGCTTCGATGGACGTGGACTGCGCCGCCAATCTGACGGCCGCTCTTTCGCGCCTGCCGGACGGCGAGCTGCGGCAAATGATGCGAACCGTTTCCGCGCAGCTTACGCCTTACGCCTCCGGCGGCCGCCTGCTGACGGACGACAAGGCCCCGGTCGAAATGCTCGGCATGAAGGCGATCGATGAGATCATCGGCGGAGAGCTCGATCATTACCGCCGCATTTTTGAGACGGACGGCCTCGGCGGCCTGATCGGCGCCTTTACCGGCTGACAAAACAAAAAGATCGCGCTGCTTTTCACAGCGCGATCTTTTTGTATGCAACGCTTAAAAATCAACATGGTCCGGGTCCGGGCCCACGCGCTGATTTTTATCCAGCGCGTCGATCGCCCGCATATCCTCTTCGCTCAGTTCAAAGTCGAAAAGCGCCATGTTGGAAACGATGCGCTCCCGATGCGCGGATTTCGGGATGACCACAACATTTCGCTGAATGTCCCACCGCAGAACGATCTGCGCCGTGGAACGGCCGTATTTCCGCGCCAGTTCGCCCAGCACCTCGTCTTTGAGCAGGTTGCTGCCGTTGCCGCCGAGCGGGCTCCAAACCTCGACCGCGATCCCTTGGCGGAAGCATGCGTTGATCAGCGCCTGATTGTTGAAATACGGATGACTTTCGATTTGATTGATAGCGGGCCGCACCTTGGCGACCGCCGCAAGCCGCTCCAAATGGCTTTGATTGAAGTTGCTCACGCCGATGGATTTAATCTTTCCGGCCGCGTAAAGCTCCTCCATATCGGCCCACGCCTGCTCGAAGCCGTCCACGGGCCAGTGGATCAGGTACAGATCGACATAGTCGGTCTGCAAAGCGGCAAGGCTTTCCGCGAAGGCCTCCTTCGCACGGCGCTTGCGTACATCATCGTTCCACAGCTTAGTCGTCAGAAAAATATCCTGACGCGCAACGCCGCTTTCCCGCAAGCCGTCGCCAACGCTCTGTTCGTTGCCGTAAAAGCGCGCGGTGTCAATATGCCGGTAGCCAGCCTCCAGCGCCCACTTGACCGCGTTTGCCGTTTGCGCGCCGTCCGGCGTTTGAAATACGCCAAGGCCCAGCTGCGGGATTTTTTCGCCGTTGTTTAGCTTTACATACTGCATGGATTTCCGCCTCCCATTAAAATAATGCATCCGCATCTTATTCAAAAGTATAGCACATTTATTGAGGGTTACAAGCCTTATCCATCCCCTATCGCTCCGCCGGCCAAGGCCGGGAATGAAAGATGCGGCCTCCGTACTTTCTGATTGTCAGAAAGCCGTAAATACGGTATAATGTGATACATGAGCGTGCGGCGCCGGACTTTTCACGGCCTAAGCGTTGCTGAAGATTGAGATAAGCAGGTGTGAAACAGATGAACGCGGAGCAAAAAAGCAGAGGGATGCATTTGCGGATGTGTCGCCAAAAGAAAAAAATGACGCTGCAGGCCCTGTCCGAGCTAACCGGACTTTCTGCGGGATTTCTGAGTAAAATTGAAAACGGAGTGGGCAACCCGTCCATCAACAATATTCAGAAAATATGCTATGCGCTCGGGATCACGGCGAATGAGCTGATGGCGACCAAGACCAGCGACGAACTGCTCAGCACCGCCAACGATCATTCCTCCTATGTTTTGCGCGGCAACGAACGCTGCCTAATCTACAACTTTTCGGACATGATGCGTTTTGAAGCCGTGTACGAGGGCAGTCCGCATTTTAAAATCAATATCATGACGCTAAGCGGCGGCGCAAACGAGCATTATAACTCGATCCATAGCTACGATGAGTTTGGCATCATATCCAAGGGCACGATGTCGGTCGAGCTGGGGGACGGCACCAAGTACGATCTGGTCGAAGGCGACTGCATCATGATCCGCGCGCAAACGCCGCACACGGTCGTCAACACATCGCCGGAAGCATGTATCAGCAGTTGGGTGGAAATATATGAGGACCCGAACGCACCCAAAACAACATAAATTTCACCATCGAGCAAGGCCGCCACAAACGTGGCGGCCTTGCTTTTGCCATTAGCCGGGCGCGGCGGGAATGGGTGGCGCGGCCGCTTTCCCCGCCGGCTCGCCGGAAATCTTGATTTGAAACGGCCATGTCCGTCCGGTCAGGCAGGCGATTCTTTCCTGCGCCGCCTGCGGCGTCATGGCCGGCAGGTCGTGCAAGGTATAGGTGCGGCCAAGGTACCGGTAGGTCTCCTGCCCCAGCCGATGGTACGGCAGAAATTCCAGCGTTTCGCAGCTCGGCAGTTCGGCGCAGAACGCCGCGGTCTGCGTCAAGTTTTCCTCGTCGTCATTGACGCCCTCGATCAGCGGCACCCGCATATGCATGGGTACCGTGCCGAAATCCCCGCTCGCCCTGCGAATATTGGCCAGAATCCCCTCGTTGTCCTTTTCCGTCCACCGCCGGTGCTGCTCCGCATCCATCAGCTTTAAGTCAATCAGGGCGCTATCCAACAGTGGGAACAGCATGGCGATCCTTTTGTAATCTCCATACATCGTCAGTTCCGCCGCGGTATGAATGGCCGCCGCCTTGCATTCAGCCAGCAGGTCTCTGGCAAATTCGGGGTAACAAAGCACGTCGCCGCCGCTCAGCGTGACGCCGCCGCCCGAGTGGAAGTAGAACACCTCATCCCGGTGGATGTGCCGCATTACGTCCTTTACCGTCATGTTGACGCCGTAAATCTGGGTCGCTTTCGCCGGACAGGCAGCGACGCACCGGAAGCAGCGCGTACATTTTTCCGTGTCCCAGACGATCGCCCCGCCGCCCGCCGGTATGGACAGCGCCTGTGCGGGGCAAGCCTGCACGCAGCGTTCGCACAGCGTGCATTTGCCCTGTTGATAGTAGCGCTCCGGCCGCGCATCCTGCGACTCCGGCGTGGAGCACCATGCGCAGCGCAGCGGACAGCCCTTGAAAAACACTACCGTTCGCAGCCCGGCGCCGTCCTGCAAAGAAATTTTTTCGATCCTGAGGATCGGTGCGGTCCTATCCATGTCTTACACCTTTCTGCACCTTACGCCGTTTGGACACTGCCGTTCAAGGCTCCTTCTTCCGGAACATTCCCTTGAGTGTCGCGAGCAGCTGAAAATTCGGGAAGAACATATACTTGCAAAGCGAATAGATCGTGATGCCCATGACAATAAAGATTGGGAACCCAAATACCATGTAAGTATACTTGATCACGTCCACGCCCATCAGCCCGAGCAGGAAATAGGCCAGCACGCCCACAAACACGCCCCAAACCAGCTTCAAGGCATTGTTGGGCTCATCCTCATTCGCCGCCAGACCGCCGCGCATGCTGAGCGCGGACATGGACGTGCACATGGATTCCGCCATGGTAACGAATGAGAGGAAAATCGCGATCGTGAAAATCGGCACGATGATCTTGCCCAGCGGCAGCGAAGCGAAGAACGCGAACGCGGCGCTCTGCAAGCCCTCCGCTTCCATGATGCCCGCGAGATCCAGCCCATGTATCTGAGAATAGATGGAAGCGCCGCCAAAGATGTTGAACCAAACAATATTGAAAATGGAGCATATGCCGAGGTTGACGCCGACGAACTGACGCACCGTGCGGCCCTTGCCCAGCTTGGCGAGGAACACGCCCATCAGCGGCGCGTACGCCGCGTTGGCGATAAAGAAGTTGAGCGTCCAGTTATCATGCCACGGGTCCTCCGTAATGGGGCCCAGCATCAGCGTGCGCCTGATGCCGCTGTCCAAAAAGTCGCCGAGCGATTGCAGGCCCAGTTTGTTGATAAACAGCGTGGGCCCAACAAACAGAACGAACAGCAGCAGGCCAAAGAAAATCCAAACATTCACATTGCTGACAAAGGAAATGCCGCGTTTGATACCGGAAACGCTCGCCGCGCTGTATGTGATGACAAGCGCCGCCGCTACCACCAAATTCAGCAGATCGGTCCGTTCCAGACCAAAGGAGTAATTCAGACCGGTGGAAAGCTGCGTGATGCCGATGCCGAGTGAGGTGGCGATACCGCCGACAATCACGACCAAGCACAAAGCGTCCGCGATTTTGCCCGCCAGTTTATTGCCGCCGGTTGCAAAGTACATGCCCGCGCCGACGCTAAGCGGCTGCTTATGGTTAAAGTGCGCGATCGCCACCGCTACCGCCGCGAAGGTGTAAAGCGCGTATTGGTTGAATGACCAGTGGATATAGCCCGTGCTGAGCGCAAAGGTCGCGGCGCCCTCGGAGTACGGAGCCACGCCGGCAAAGGCCGGGGGATTGGTAAAGTGTACGATGGGTTCCACGCTGCCCCACATGATCAGCGAGATACCGATGGTGCTGGTCAGCGTGATGGCGAACCATGCAAAGCCGCTCAGTTCCGGTTTCGCATCCTTACCGCCCAGACGGATTTTGCCGACCGGATGAACGAACAAAATCAGACAGATGACCAGATTGATCACCGTAATCACCGCATAGGTCCAACCGAAGTTTGTCGTCGCCCACTGGTAAACTGTGAGCAGGCCGGACAGCAGCGCTTCGTAGTTAAAGATACCGATGATCGTGACGCCTACCATGACAATGAATGCAGGGAAGAATACAATAGGCTCGACCGTGCCGAGTAGCCCGCGCTTTTTCCCTTCCTTTTTCATGTGGTTGCCCTCCTTTTTTACAAGACCGCAACGCGAACCATGAAACGCCCGCGCCGTGGCATCCGTTTCCAGTTAACGCCCTAGCAGCATACCGAGGTGTGGGATGTACGGGAGATGATATCATCCTGCACCTCTTTACCGAGTTCGGTGAAATACGCGGTGTAGCCCGCCACACGGATCAGCAGGCCCTTATAATCCTCCGGATGCTCCTGCGCCTTGAGCAGCGTCTCTTTATCGATCACATTGAATTGCACGTGGAACACGCCGAGCGTACACATGGTCTTGAGGAAGCTCATCAGCGCCTCGGTCGAGCCCGCGCCCTTGTTGAACGACGGGTCGAGTTTCAGGTTGAGCAGTGTGCCCTGCGAGAAGCGCGCGTGCGGGATATAGGACACGGTCTTTAGGATCGCGCCCATGCCCTCCATATCGGTGCCGCCGGTGGGGCTGACGCCGTCGGCCAGCGGCTTGAAGGCGTTGCGGCCAGAGGGCAGCGCGCCCACCTCCAGCCCAAAGGGGGTATTGCCCGAGACCGGCAGGATGCCGGAAGTCATGCGGCCGAACCGGCTTTCAAATTCTTCGATATAGTCCGCCACAAACGTGAACAGATCGGCCGTGAGCGCATTGACCTCTTCATCGTCGTTGCCGTACTTGGGCGCGGCGAGACAGAGCTGCTGCACATCCTCGTAGCCGACGAAATCGGCTGCCAGCGAGTCCAACAAACGCTGCATGGAAACGCTCTTGTCGTCAAAAACCAGCTTTTTGACTGCGTAAACGCTGTTGACCAGATCGGCAACACCGATTGCGTCGATGCCGTTACCGAGGTTATACTTCGCGCCGCCCCACGCATAATCCTTTGCGTTTTCAATGCACTCCGCAAACGAGAGCGAAAGGGCGGGACACACGCGCTCAAGGCAGATATCGTCGCAAACGTGGTTGCCAGCCACGACCGCTTTGATCTCATAGGCTAGCTGCGCTTTGACCGCCTTGAGGAACTGCTCATAGCTTTTAAATTGCAGCGCGTCGCCGGTTGGAACGGATGCCTGCCGGTCGTACTTGCGGCTGCGGCCGTTGAGCAGCGCGAACTCCACCGCGGAACCCATATTGTAGTCCGCGTAGGAAGTGTAGCACCGCTGCTTGCCCGACAGGTTGGTCTCGACACAGCCGCAAGGGTTCCATTCGTACGCTTCCGGCAGCGGGATGCCCTTGTTCAGCATCATGGAGATGCCGACCTCGTCGCAGTGGAACGCCGGGAAACCGGTGCCCAGCTTGAGCACCTCCACCACCTTTTTCAGGAACTTGTTCGGATTGCGCGCCATATTGTACCGCACCGACAGGGACGGCTGATAAAGCTGCACATCCATGGTAGCCTGCAAGATCATGTAGGACAGATCGTTCACCGCGTCCATGCCGCGCCGGTCGACGCCGCCCACGCAGAGGTTTTGGAACATCGGATAACCGGCGGAGAATTTGGCGGTCACCGCATCTTGAAACAGGCAGGGTTCGCTGAACTTGACCCAAAGGCAGTCCAGCAGCTCTTGCGCCTCGTCCTCTGTGATGCGCCCGGCCTCCAGATCCGCCTTGTAGAAGGGATATAGGTATTGATCCATGCGGCCCGGGTTGTAACTGGCTGCGTTTTGCTCCATGATGATACAGGTTTGGTAAAAGTAAAAGGACTGCATCGCCTCGCGGAAGGTGCCGGCCGGTTTTTCGGGCACGCGCTCGCAAACGGCGGCTATGTCTAAAAGCTCCGTCTTGCGTTTCGCGTCCTGCTCCGCTTCGGCCAGATGGCGCGCTTCCGCCGCGTAGCGCTTTGCCAACAGGACGATGCCTTCCGCGCTGATGGAAAGAGCACGCAGGTAGGTCATTTTTTCATAGTGTCCGGGCTTTGTGATGTCCAGCGTGGAGCGGACCTCCTCGATCTTTTTCAGCAGCCCTTCGATGCCTTCATTGATGATCGTTGCGTAGCCCGCGGTCGTTTCGCCCCAGCCGCGCACCGCCTTGCGGTTGATATACAGCACGCCGCAATCGCGCAGTATTTTGGTTTCCTCCGGAATTTGCACCAGCCATTTTTCATAGGTGGATCGCCCCTTCCAATAAGGGCGGACGATCTCTAAAAAGTCTTTGCGGTCCTTGTCGGTCAGGTAAAACGGATCGTATTCCCGCGTGCTGATGGTGTCCAGTTCATCGTCCAGCACGGACCAGCAAGTGTCCGCGCACAGCAGTCCGCCGCGCTGCTTGCTGCCGGAGTTGCCCACGATCAGTTCATCGTCCCATATCTTAACCGTTTTTTCCATGCATTGCTTGCGGAATGCATAGGCTTTCTGCACGACCAGCGGTTCTCCTTCGGATTCCTGAAAACCGCGTGTGAGCAGCACCGCGTTTTCCAGATCCATTTCCGGCCGTGTGTTTAAGACGCGGCTCTTGAGCCGCTCCACGCGTTCCATGTAAGACTTTTGCGCCATGATTAGTCCCTCCTTATGTGATCGGTGTTGGATGGTGTAAACGTGCGCGGCCAAACAAAATCATCTTTTCTGTCCAGCCGTTTTTCCTGCAAGGATATTATATTTCCTATCAGGATATTTTACTTACTCACAATATAGCATATTTTTATATTTACCACAAGTTTATTTTAAACTGTTCTTATTTTTTTAGTTAATTGCACTAATCATTACAAGTTTATTTATTGAATACCTCCTATTGTTTTTCCTGTTAGGAAAAAAATTCAGAATATATTTGTTCACATTTCACACAAAGGTATCCCATAACATGGAATCCCGCAAAAGAAAAGCGCCCCTGCAAGCAGGAGCGCTTTTGTGTATGAGAACATTTCTGTTCTCCATTGCGGAAACTTTATTCACACCCTTTACGGCTATGGTTTTGCAGCATTTGGTCGCGGTATTCGGTTGGCGTCAGACCGACGTTTTGCTTGAACACCTTGGTGAAATAGTGCGAATCCGCAAAGCCGAGCGAGTAGGAGAGGTCCTTGAGCACAATGGAGGGATCGGCCTCGATCAGTTCCTTGGCTCGCTCCAACCGCAGCCTGCTTAGGTAAGCGTTAAACAGCATCCCCGTCTTTTTCTTGACGAGCTGCCCCAGATAAATATGGTTGACATGGAACAGATCGCCCAGCTCGCGCAGCGTCAGCTGCTGCGTGAAGGATCTGTCGATATAGGCGATCACCTGAGCGCCGATATCGATCGTTTCCGCCGGGTAAACAATGCTGTCCACAAGCCGGCATAGCGTTTCTTCCATCTGGGGGAGATCATAAAACCGAAGCAGATGGTATTTTTGCAGCGAGGGATCAAATTCCCGAATCGATAAGCGGTTGTCCACCTTTCCATCCAGCATGAGAAAAACGCGCGGCAAATACTCTAAGATCAGCCGCGGGGACTGCGCGGTTTGCGCGACGATTTGGCGGACCGCAGCTTTTCCCTCGCCCTTCAAATGCAGATCGAGCGCGATTTCCAGCCGGTCAAGCAACGGCGTCAGGGCTCCCGCAACGCTCGCCCCGCCCTGCGCCGGGCCGACGAACACCGTTTGCTCCGTTTGTGTAAAGCGGTTGAACATCCGCTGCAAGCACTGCTGATACGCCTGCGTCAGCTGCGCGCATTCCAACGTATCGCTCCACGAAAGCCATAGCTTGGTTTCCCCGTCCAGCCGAAACCCCTGCGCGATGGCCTGATACGTCTTTTCCCGCACGGCCGCTGAAAGCGGGGCGCGCTCCCGGTAGGTACACACCGCGGCATAGATATTTTTATACACATGCAGCAGCTTGCAGGTGCTAAAAAGATATAGCGCTTCCAGCGCCTGTTCAAGCTGCGCGGTCGCGGCGGTGGCAAGGGTGTGCGCGCTGTCTCCGCCGGGCGCGCAAAAATTGATGCACACACAGGCGCAGCAGGGATTGCGCAGCGGATAGCCAGCCTGATCAAGCTGCTCTTGCAGGTCCATATAATCAATTTTATAGGTAAAAAACCTTTGGAACAGGTTTGCGACCCGCTGCTCCTGATAATGCCTGCGGTATACCTGTGTTTGCTGCCGTTCCTGCCGGTCGCGCCGGTATTGGTATACTTGATCGCGCGCTTTTTTCAGGGTTTCGGTCAGCTCGTCCGAATCAATGGGCTTTAATATGTAATTGACCACGTTGAGCTGAATCGCCTGCTTGACGTAGACAAAATCATCGTAGCCGCTGATGATGATAAACTGCACTTCCGGAAAGTTGTTGTGACAGCGCCCGATGGTATAAAATCCATCCGCGATCGGCATTTTTACATCGGTAATGACAATAGAGGGCTTCCAGCTCCTCGATCAGTTCATAAGCCCGGTGCCCGTCCGCGGCTTCGCCGACGCAGACAAGGCCCAGCCCTTCCCAATCCACGCGCTTGATAATGCTTTTGCGTATCAAATCATTGTCGTCCACCACGATCACACGCAGCACGGGCCATCCCCTCCTTTTTTCCTCCTCCATGCGCGGGATGCATATCTCCACCCGCACGCCGCCAAGCGGGCTGCGCGACAGCCAAATCGCTTTGCCGATATGGTATTGCAAGCAAAGCCTCGCGTGTACATTGCGCAAGCCGATATGCTCTCGCCGCTGAATGAAATGCGCGAAATTCTCCGCGTCCTGCCGCAGCGCGGCTTCCAGCTGCGCAAGCTGTTCAGGGGGCATGCCCGCGCCGTCGTCGTCGATCCATATACGCAGCAGCTCCGCCTGCGCGCAAATGGTCAGGTCAATTTGATGCGGTTGGTTTGAACTGTCCGCGAAGCCATGCTGAAAGCAGTTTTCCAGCAGCGGCTGCAGCGTCAGCTTAGGCACCGGCTGCCGGAGCAACCGGTCGTCCACCCGGTATGCGCAGCGGATCAAGTGGTTAAAGCGCACGTTTTGTAGGTACAGATAGTCTTTGGCATATTGCAGCTCGCGCTTTAGCGGTATGACATCGGGCGCGCGCAGGTTATAGCGAAATAACGTGCCCAGCTTTTGCGTCAGCACGGCGGTTTGATCGGCGTCCTCCAAAATGGCTTGGCTGCTGATCAGTTCCAGCGTGTTAAACAAAAAGTGCGGATTAATCTTTTCTTGCAGCACATCGAGTTCGGATTCGATGCGCAGCAAATTTTCCTTTTGGTTTTTATCCATCAATTCGCCGATGCGCGCCATGAGCGACTGGTACGAACGGGACAATAGGTCGATTTCCTCTAATTCGGATTCATAAATGCTGACATATCCCAGATCGCCCATCTCATTGCGCTTGATCGATGCGATGAGCGAGTTGATCGGCTGGATCAGCCGCCCCGCGATGCGCCGGGAAAATACCGCGCTGACGGCGAAAACAAAAACGCTGATCGGGATCAGGCACAGCAGCAACAACAGAACCGACTGGTAGCCGCTTTCCATATCGACCGACGCGGTGCACGGCATGGCCGTCCCCTGCGTATCATGCGCCGCTTCACGCACATAGCGGTAGCCCCGCTGCACGTCAAGCAGCACCCGGCCCTCGCTGTCGCACACCTGATAGCCCACCGTTTCGGGCATGGCCTGCCGCACGGAACGGCTCAGGCTTTCGAGCGGAACAGGAAAGCAGAGGTAGCCCAGCACCTCGCTTCCTGTAAAATTATAAAACGGCGTAAAGTAACCGATCTGTGTTTCTGAAAGGGTATGCACGAAGGTTTGCCGCGTCTGCGCGGTTTCGGGCAGCGCGGCCGGATAGCGGGTCGTGGGGTAGATCTGCCGACCAAGATCATAGAGCGCCACGCCGCCGGGCAGCTCGGGCGGCGCGGTTTCCGCATCCTCCATGCCGCCCTGCGCGGCATAGGCCAAATAGATGCGGATGCTTTGGCTGCGGTTTAGCGTTTTGCCCTGCTGTTCATACGCTTCCCAAAAGCGTTCGACGGACCGGCGCAGCACCTCTGCATTTTCGGCCGCGTGGCCCGCGCTTTGTAAATGCACGGTAAGGAACATGGCCGAAATGGAAAGCACGAAAATAGCGGCGATCAAAATAGCCGAGATACGCAGATGGGACTGCATCAGATAGCCGCGAATCGACCGTGTCCGCATAGCTTCATATCCCTTCCGCCCATACGCATTGTTTACCGCTATTATAGCATGCGCAGCCCAAGCGCTCAAGCAGTTTGCAAAATCCGCGCTCATCCTGTACAATAAAAGCAATTAATGGGGGTGGATCATCCGATGAAAGCAAAAAACGCGGCGGCGCTGGCGCTGGCGGCCTGCCTTACGTTGCTGTGCGGCTGTTCCGGGCGGCAGGCCCAGATCACCGAGCTGAATATTTTAAACTGGGGCTATGAGGATACGCGCTACACGAATTTGTACCAAGCCGTTCAGACCTTTAACGCGCGGCACCCTGACCGTCCCTATGCCTTGCAAGTAGAAAAATACCGCGACGCGGACTGGGATGAGTATCAGGCCCTTTGCGAAAAACGGCACGAGGAGGGACGGCTCGACCTGTTTGCGACCGGTCACGAATACATCGGCGCGCTGGCGGACGGCGGCGTGATCGCCCCTATGGACGAACTGCTGCGCGGCGAGCTGTTTCAGCAAGAGTACTTCCCCACCGTTTGGTCCAGCGTGGAATACGAAGGGCAATATTGGGGCATGCCGATCGATCTGGATGTGCAGATGGTTTTTATCCACAAGGACGCGCTGCGCGCCGCGGGCTACACGGCGACGGAAGCCTCGGCCCTGCCCGAACGCACCGCGCGCGGCGAGTTTACCATGGAGGCGCTGATCGATATCGCCCGCGCCGCGAAAGCGCAGGGCGGCTTTCGGTACGGCCTGCTGCACCGCCCGCCGAACGGCCAATTTTTCTATATGCTTGCCAGCGCCTATGGCGCGCTGGAGGGCAAGCCGGACGGCTCCATCACCTTTGACGAACAACGTTATGCGGAAATGCTCCGCTTTTATCAATCGCTGACGCAGGAGGGTCTGCTGCCGCCCGATCTGACCGAATGGGAATGGGTCGCCGTCAATCAGGCGTTCGCCAGCGGCGATGCAGCGGTGTATTTCGGCGCCAGCTATTCACTGTACGACGTGATGATCGAATGCGGCGCGCTGGCGGACGATGTGATCGAGCAGTACGTGCCCATTCTGTTCCCCGCCGTACGGCAAGGCGGGCGGCCCATCACCATTTCCCACCCCATGGTATATGTCATCGATTCCGGCAGCCGCCACCAAAAGGACATCGAAGAAATCCTCACCATTGCGTTTGCGGATAGTCAAAACTCCGTCAACCATTGTGTGACCACCTACCACCTGCCGGCCTCTGTTTCGGCCGCGGAGAACGCGGTATTTCATAACAATGCGTTTTTGACCGGATCGATGTACATGCTGGATTATACCATTTTCCTCCCGGTCACCGCCGACATCCGCACAAAAATGACGTATTTATTCGAGGATGTGTCAGCGGCCGAGCGCGCCGCCGACACCCCGGAAGCGCTGGCGCAAGCCGCCGCCTTCCACTTTTCCCAATAAAATAAGGGGCTGTAAAATAAGTTCTTACAAATGAATAGAAAACTGTTGCAAAGCGAAGAATGCTACCAATTTTGTCATTCTGAGAAGCGAAGCGACGAAGAATCTCGCGCGAACGCGCGTTCCCAGCGTAAATTCCGCGCGTTCGCGCGAGATTCTTCACTTCGTTCAGAATGACATTTGGGTATTCTTCTGTTTTGCAACAGTTTTTTTACAGCCCCTTATTTTATTCCCCCTTTGTTCTATAGTTTTTCCATTTTGCATTGCCGCGTCGGCCTGTATGCTAAATACATCCAAGCAAAGCCCCTGTTAAAAAACTTCACTGTAATCAAGAAAGGATGTCGCTGCAATGTTAGCATTCAACACCGATTGGCTCGGAGAGAGCCAAAACATCTACGAGATCGAGGATTGCCTCAAGGCGATCGCGGACGCGGGCTTTTCCCACGTGCACTGGTGCCACAACTGGGATGGCGAGTACACTTACTCCGTAATGGAGATGCTGCAAATCCGCGGCTGGATGAAAAAATACAACCTGAAAATGAAGGGCATCCACGCCACCGAAGGCCACCACCGCACCAATGTGCTCGGCAAGTACAAATACCGTTGGGAGCGCGAAAACCGCCGCGACTACACCTCGGAAAACGAGTTTAACCGCATTGCTGGCGTTGAGCTGATCAAAAACCGCGTGGACATGGCGTATTTGCTGGACACGTCCGAGATCGTTTTGCACATGCAGCTGCCCTACCGCGCGTTTGAAGAAGACCCGTCCTTCCGCGACCGCTACTACGCGCAGGTCTGCAAATCCTTTGACGAGCTGGAATTTTACTGCAAAACGCGCGGCGTGCGGCTGTGCGTGGAAAACCTGCTCGGCACGCCGAACGAGCACCAGATCTATCAATTCGATCTGCTCTTTGACCGGTATGACAGCGATTTCCTCGGCTACTGCTGCGATACCGGCCACGCTCTGGTCACGAGCAAGACCGACTGCTTGGAATTGCCCAAGCGCTATGTGGACCGCATGTTCTTCATCCACACCTCGGATAACATCGGCCTTCAGTCGCCGGACTGCTGGGAGGACGATATCAAAATGACCCACTGCGACCAGCACCGCCTGCCGTTCGAGGGCAAGTATGACTGGGACGGCTTTGCCAAGCTGGTCGCGCAGTCGCCTTATGAGTATCCGATCGTTTTAGAGGTTTCCAGCAACGATCCCACGGATACGGGGTATCTAGCCCGCGCCCGAGAAACGGGAGAGCGCCTGCGCAAACTGGTGGAAGACTACCGCGGCGCGCTGTAAGGCGGCAATATAGGGGGATGCCTTTTATGAACATTTTAAGCCGGTTAGGCTTTGATCGGAAAACACTCATTCGCTTTATCATCATTGTTGCAAACAGCCAGATCATCTATTCCTTCAACGCGATCCGCGAGGTGCTATACAATCCTTACGTCGATGCGCTCGGCGTTTCGCACGCGCAGTTCGGCGTTTTGATGGGAATCATCGGCGCTATGTCCACCTTCGGCAACGTGCCGCTGGGCTGGATTCAGGATCGTTTCTCGGCGCGCAAGGTACTGACCGTCGATACGCTGATCGTCGGCGCGGTGGGCCTGTTTATCGCGCTCACGCCCACCACCAATTTTGCGCTGCTGCTGCCTTGCTTCATCATCATCGGTCTGTTCACCGAACCGCTTTACTGGGCAACCGTTCTCAAAAGCGTGCGCGCAGTCGCGAAAGAGGATAAACAGGCGACCGCCTTCGGCTTTCTGGAATTTGGCCGCGGCTTAGCGGATTTCCTGCAAAACGGCGTTTGCATCATCCTTTATACGGTTCTGGGCAGCACGTTCTTCGGCATCAAGGCCGCCATGGTGTTCAACGCGGCGGTCACGCTGGTATCCGCGCTTCTCGTTTGGTTCATCGTGCCGGAAGAAAATTTGATCCAAGTAAAGACGGGCGCGGGCAAAACCAAGATCGCCTTCTCCGGTCTGATCAAGGCGCTGAAAATGCCGGAGATATGGATGACCGGCATCGCCGCCTCCTGCGTTTACGCGACCTTCACCGCGGTCAGCACCTACTTCGTTCCTTATTTGCAGTCCGTTTATCTGTTGCCCGCAGCCATGGTCGGCATCTTCGGCTTGGTCAACACCTCGGTGGTCCGCTTCATATCCGGCCCGGTATCCGGCATTTTCGCGGATCAAAAGTTTAAAACCAGCGCGCACTGGATGCGCTTCTGCTATATCATTCTGGCGGCCATGCTGGCCGTTTCCCTCCTGATTCCCAAGACCTCCACCCTCGTCATTCCGGCGATGATCGTGTTGATGATCATTTCCGTGTTCTGCTATTTGGTACGCGGCGTGTACTTCGCGCCCATCGGCGAGTCCAACGTTCCCGCTGAAATGGGCGCGGCCGCCATGTCGGTCGCCTCCTTTATCGGTTATTCTCCGCAGCTTTGGGGCTATACCGTATTCGGCACCATCATCGATCATTTCGACCCCACCACGGCGTATATGATCATTTTCGCCCTGCTGGTCTGCCTGTCTCTTTTGGGCATTTTCATGACGACCCTGTTGGGCCGCCGCATCCTAAAGCACCGTGCACAGGCCGAAACCGCGCAAGGCTGACGCATCCCACTCAGTGCGTTGCCAAAACTGATCGCGAACGGCCCGATTCACCCTTTTTTCCCTCTTTGACAAATCCCCGGAGCGCCTACAGGCGCTCCGGGGATTTGGTTTATGCATTAACATTGGTCATCTCTTTCAAGCAGTCCGGGCACACGTTTTTCCCTTTAAACCGGATAACATCCCTTGCATTGTCACAAAAAATACAGGCCGGTTCGTATTTCTGCAAAACGATTAGTTCCCCGTCAACAAAGATCTCCAGCGCGTCCTTGATTTTTATATCCAATGTACGGCGCAGCTCCATCGGTATCACAATCCGCCCAAGCTCATCACTTCTTCTAACCATTCCCGTGGATTTCACACATATCACCTCTAGAGGAAATTGTACCATATATAGCCTATCTATGCAATCGGTAAATGTTTCCTCCCGCCGGCCCACCGTATCCATAAAAAACAAAAAAAGACGCCCCAAAGCGTCTTTTTTGATGGTGGGAGTTAACGGGCTCGAACCACTGACCCGCTGCCGGTTGGTTCATGATGAGCCCAGTCTGTTCTGCACTTGCAAAAACAAAAAAGACGCCCTAAGGCATCTTTTTTTATGGTGGGAGTTAACGGGCTCGAACCGCTGACCCGCTGCCGGTTGGTTCATGATGAGCCCAGTCTGTTTTGCACCTGCAAAACAAAAAAGACGCCCCAAGGCGTCTTTTTTGATGGTGGGAGTTAACGGGCTCGAACCGCTGACCCGCTACCGGTTGGTTCATGATGAGCCCAGTCTGTTCTGCACTTGCAAAAACAAAAAAGACGCCCCAAGGCGTCTTTTTTTGATGGTGGGAGTTAACGGGCTCGAACCGCTGACCCTCTGCTTGTAAGGCAGGACACGAAGCTAGACACCATGCGGGTTTTCGGGAATTGGTGCAACAGTTGGTGCAACAAGCGCTGTTCTGTGGCGGTCACTTTTCATCCCCGCTTTCTATAATCGTAAACCCCAAATTGCGGTAAAATTCCGCTTCATCCTCTTTTATGGGCACCTGCGGAATGTCGTCAATATATAGCCAATAGCCGTCCGCCTCGCGTTGGATATAAGCGTTCGACGGGTCGAAATCTACTGCATCCGGCTCGGTGCTTTCCGGCGCTTCAAAGCTAGGTTGTGAAATAACGGAATAGGACAAGATTAGCAGCAAGCCAAATACGCATACAATAAGTACGTTTATTACATGGCGAATCCTTCCCGTACCGTAGTTTGTGACCATTTTAAAGCGCTCTCTGACCTCTATATTCGTGTTTTTGCGGCCAGCAAGTAAAGCAGTTGCGGCATATGGCAATGTATTTTGCGATTTATTATTGTTTAGTGTGTTTACGATCGTTTGTAGATAACTGGCTCGCTCGCTCATGTTCAAGTGATTTGAAACCGATAGATCGCACTTAATCTCCAAAGTTTGTTCCAAGTCCCGCTTAAGAAGATGGGATACCGGAAACCACCAGAAAAACATGCAGAAAAGCGAAACCAGAAGCTTAACCAGAATATCCCGATTAATAAGATGCGTGTATTCATGCAGCAGGATATAGCGCAATTCTTCATCCGTATAGTCTTTGCGAGGCAGCAATATCATTTTTCGGAAAATACCAAACCCAAACGGCGTATCAATATTGCTGACAGTAAGAACAGAAACGTCAAGGTTCTTCTTCGTAAGACGCTTTATCTCACCCAATATGTCTTGCGTGCGCTCGCTGCGAACTAATGCGGCATATCGTTTAATGGTTTTTAATGCCTTGTGGTAATTTGCGATATAACGTATTAATAAAAAGGCAAATACGCTGATTTCCACCGCACCCACAACGCGAAGCAAGGATATGCCAGTTCCGAATCCCCCATCGCTCGTCAATGCCTTGTAAATTTGCGGATATACCGTCTGGTCGTTGATGATATACACATGCGAAAATTCCAACGGAAAGAACATTCTGACAGCGCAGAACAAATACAGCAGGACGATCGTAAACATGCCAAAATAACGCTTATACTGTGTTTTTCGCAAAAAGTAAATCGCAATAATTAAAATGCCACTCCAAAAAATCGCTGAGAAAAAAGAAAACAGGGTTATTTTCATTCCGAATTACTGCCGCCCTCGATTTCTTCAATCTTTCCCCTGAACTGATCTATCATATCCTGAAGGTCGGCTACCAGTTTTTTATTTTGTTCCTCCGCCTTTTTACCCGTCGCTTTTTTCACAAGTCCCATTGCAATTTTACCGAAAGACGCTGTGCCTACGTTCTTTTCCTTGAGAATTTTTACTATATACTCGTCCTTGCTAAAACACGGCTTAAATAGCCGTGAGTAATGATTGTCTTCCTGTGTCACACCGCACGTTGCTATAAACTTTTTTGTTTTCAGCGATGCAAGCATTCTATGGATATAGGCGCTGCTCCACTCCTTTTCTTCTGATAACCGCACTAGATCGGCGCTTGTAAGCGGAGCATTCTCCGCCCAGAATATATTCATCAAATATTCTTCCGTGTTGGACAATTTCAGTTTTTGCATATGCTTTACCCCCTATTGTAATTAACCTATATTGTAAATCATATCACGTCATGGTTAATCGTACAATCGGCAATGTTTTCCTGTTGCTTCTTCTTTACAAATTTACGAATGTTAAACAACGATTCTATCTGCTGTTCTATATCCTTGTCGCCCGGATCGTTATAGTACGCACGTAACAACTTTAAGTTGTCGTATACGATTTCGGATATGGCATTGCGGAATTTCCAACTGTCCCGCATTGGTAGCTTTATGTACTTGTCCTTAATCTCCGGATCGGTATTTTCCATAAAATCCGTGCCCATAAATCCGTGTCCGCATACTATTCCATCCTTATAGCACGCATACGCACATTTCACCAGCTCGGCGCTGCTAAATCTCTTTGTCATAACGCACCCCCATAATTTTCAATATAGTTCGTATCTAAATTATGGAACAGTGAAGCGTGATAAACAAGGAGTAATATTTAGGAAGTCTGGAAAAAGCGACCGATATTATGACTGCCGCACCGAAAGATACCACCTATCCCCTTCACGAAATAAGAAGTCCTGCCGCTGTCCGATCTGAATGGTATAGCGAATACCTTCCTGCTCGGTTTTTAGGGACGAGGCCGGGCGAGTGCTTATCACGCGGTCGATCTTGTGGCGCTCGCCGTCTACCTTGATCGCCTTGGGGATTATCTTGCCGTCTTTGGCCCATAGGGCTAGGACATCAATATACATCTTTTGCTCCATGGGATCACCTCTCATGGGCTAATTATAGAACATTCGTTCGATTGTGTCAATGGGAGATATTATGCACAAAACAACAATCTAAAACTTGTACATCTTTTAGCCGCAAAATAACGCACCACCTATTGACGTACCACCAAACAAGTGGTATAATGTAATCACAGTAAAGGAACGGAGGCAAACAAAATGAAAAAGTATAACATGTCTGAAATCATGAAAGCCGCTTGGCGTGTCAAACGCAATTTTTGCCACCTTCCTTTTGGCGAATGCTTGCGGAGAGCGTGGGAACGGGCCAAGTTCATTGCCCAACAGATTACCGTCATCGCCACGAAGTTCACAAACAATATGACCGTGATCGCAGACGGCTACACCCGCACCCTGACCCGTTGGACAAAGGGCAATTTTGACCGCGTGTATATCAACGGCGGCAGCCGACGCGGGGATGGCTTCGTAGACCTGAAATCCCGCAAGGCTAACCTGCGCGGCGAATTGACCTATCAGGTCAAGATCGCAGAAATGATTCTCGCAATGGAATTTTGAAAGGATGTATTATCATGAAACTAATTAACACGCTAACCGGCGAGGTTCTGGGAACCATTATGACAAATCACAGCATGACCATCGAAGAGGCTTGCGAGCTGTTAGACGTTCGCCTAATGGTCACGGAAGAGGATGTACTAAACGACATCGGCTACGATGTCGCAAACCTTGATTTAGTCAACGACTGAAAGGAATGTATAAAATGACGTACAAAAAGTACTACGATTTAATCCGCGACGCAATGGAATGCGAAAGCGCGGAGCAGTTTATTGGTGAAGTCGGGTGCCCTGAGTGGGCACCCGAAGATGCCAACCAGTTTGTTGCTGACCTAACAAACATTTGGGATGTCGCGCATATGTCGATCAAAGACATGCGTGCAGCCGTAGGAATGACACAAGCAAAATTTGCTGAACGCTTCGCCATTCCGCTCCGCACTATTGAAAATTGGGAAACACGTGGCGGTCGCGCGGAATACGACCGTTTGATGATGGCCGATGTGCTGGGGTTGGTCACCGTAACCCGCGTAATGGAAGACGAGGACGATCAGGAATGAACCGAATTGACTTCATGGGTGTTATCATTGTAGACGGCGCAAACCCGAACGGCGACCCCACGAACGGCAACCGCCCCCGCACCGATTACGAAGGTTTGGGGGAAATAACATCCGTCTGCATCAAGCGCAAAATTCGCAACCGGCTACAAGACGACGGCCAGCGCATCTTCGTACAGTCGAATGAACGCAGCGATGACGGATGCAAAAGCCTTGATATGCGTCTAAAAACCACGCCGGGCTTTGATAAAAAAATGAGCAGAGATACTATACGAGATATCTGCTGTCAACATTGGTTTGATGTTCGCGCATTTGGCCAAGTATTCGCCTTCAAGGGTACCGGCGACGCTTCGGTTCCCGTGCGTGGGCCAGTGACCATATCATTTGCAAAATCGCTTACGCCTGTGTTTTTCCGTGATTATGCAGTAACTCGTAGCGTTAACGCGGAAGAAACGGGCGACAAGCGTGCATCTGATACATTCGGCAATAAGTCCATTGTAGATCGCGGTGTTTACGTGTTTCACGGCGGCATTCATCCGCAACTTGCCGAAAAGACAGGTTTTTCAGATGATGATGTGCCCATACTAAAACGCGCCATTCTGCACATGTTTAATGGCGACGAATCTAGTTTTCGACCAGCGGGCAGTATGGAATTGCACCGCCTGTTCTGGTGGGAACACGATTGCCGGAATGGCGTTTGCTCCCCTGCGCGCGTATTTCGTAGCGTTTCGATTTCGCCGTCCGACCAGTGGCCGTTTTACGATGTGGACATGCAGGCCGAAGGCACGCGTATAACAATGGAAGAATACGTTTGCGGTGAATTGGTCAAATAAAAAGGGGGCGTGGTTATGAGCCGCTGCTTGTACTGTGGAAAGCCCGTTAGCCGTGCCGGGGCCAAATACTGTTCGTACCGTTGTGCCGGACTGGCTAGGCAGCACTATAATGTCTGCGTGATCTGCGGCAAAGAATTTCCTTGCCCGCCAGCAGACCAAAAGCAGACATGCAGCCGGACGTGCGCTACAGAATTACGCAGACGGCAAGCCATAGAATACGGGCATGCAGCCCGAATACAGAAAGAACAAGCGAAACTGGTAGCCAACACGCCGCCCGACAAATGGCCAACCGCTAAAGGTTGGGTAATCCGCTCCCCGGAGGGAAAAACATATGAGTGCGTTAACCTAATCCGGTTTTTCCGCGAGCATGCCGATATTATAGACGGCACGCCGAAGCAAGCCGCAAGCGGGATCATTATGGTTAAAGCTTCTATGGCCGGAACGCGGAAGAAAAACAAAACGATGCACTGGAAAGGCTGGACGCTGATATCGTGGGATGATCGCCACGTAGCATCAAGAGGATCGAAAAAATAGCAACAAGTTTTCCGACCGGCCTTGACAAAGCAAACCAGTTGCGCTATAATACAACACATAAACATTCCGAGGCCATATCTTAAAGTTAAAATATGGTATAGTTTAATAGAAGTCCCACCCTGCTACCTCTCAAAGTTTAAGGGTGGTTTTTCTATGTCTTAAATAAAAAGCCCTCGCTGACCATTGCGGTTGGCGAGGGCTTTTGTCATATTCACTTCCCGATCAGTCCGCATCGATCAAGCAGTACGATATCCTGCTCGCGCGTGGAGAACCCGCGCGGCATAGTGCCGTCCGTGATCCCGGCTCTCGTTGCCCTATCCCATGCGCCCTCCGCATACTTGCTTACGGGCTTTGCTTCCCGCTCGCCCATGTAGGCTTCGATCTCCTCGCGGATCATCTTCTTCATTTCTTGTGTGCTCATTTCGGTGTCCTCCTCATATTCAATTCCAAATCCTTCACATACACCAGCCACAACCGCCCGCGCGATCTTCTCACGGTTTGGCAAGAAAACGTTCATGTCGTCCCGGTCGTCGATAAAACAAAATTCAATCAGCGCGTGACTGATGCCGTGCCGCTTGACGGTGTTCATCACCAGAAGATCACCCCGGCGCTTCACACCGCGATTTTTCAGACCAAACGCCGCGATTCGACGCGCGATTGCTTCTTCCACGGCCACGCCCTTTTCGCTGGTATGTACCAGCACTTCGGTTCCCGTCGTGTGCCCGTCGCCGCGCTCGTCGTTGACGCAGGCGTTCAGATGGCATTCAATCACATAGTCTACGCCCACCAGAGGCAAGCTGCCGCCCCCGCGCAGCACCTTATATGCATCTTTTTTTGTGTCGTATAGAACAGGACACAACCCGCCCACCTTACGCATTGCATCATAGATCATCTGCGCCACTACGCGCGTCTGCACGGCTTCAACCTCGCCGCAGCCGCCCGCGCCGGGGTCGTATGGCGTGCCGCCGTGACCGGAAATAATAAGTACGGTTTTCACAATATCACCTCTCTAGGGGCTTGTCGTAGCCCTTGGCTCGGTCGCTGTCCGTAACGCCGCTGGTTGTGGGGTCGTTTAGCGCCGACCACGCATTCCAGACGCACAGGCCAAGTAAATACGGATTTAACGCAACGCCCTTTAGCAGCTCCCAAAGTCCTGCCCACGTGGTCAAGTCCTGCGGCTGCATAGCGTTATAGCCTAGCGCCGTCAGCAATACGCCACCCAAAATCTGCACCCAGAATACGGGGTTCTTAATTCTTACTTTAATATTCATTCTTTACCCTCCTGCCTATCAATCCGTTTATGTGCCTGTGTGGCGCTGGCTTCCACCTTTGCCAGTCGTTCGCCATGGCAATTCACTGTCTTTTCCAGACGTTCTACGTCGGTTTTAATGCCGACGATCACGTCCAGTTTTGCGTTTACCTCACCGCGCCATTCGCGGTCGTCGCCGGTGCGTTTGTCCCGTGCGGATAGCCACCCGGTCAGACCGACAAAACAGCCAATCAGCCCGATCAGCAGGCCGATGGATATTGCTGTATTTTGCGTCACTGTATGTGCCTCGCTTCCCTAGATTTTTAACAGGCCCAATAGATATTCAATATCCTCCTTCGCATGCGCAATAAACTCCGCATCCGCGTACATCGTTGGCCTACACGTGCTTGACAGACCGTCATACGTTGTCTGTGCGATATAGTCTCCTGATTCAGTCGTAATGCAGGGATCTTCATCCGGCATTGTAGGGCTGAATCTTTCGGTATCCGAAAACCATACCTTCCATGCTCCGGGCGTTGTTGCTCGGAGCCTTTCTTTTATCTGCTGGATACGGTTGTCCATATTATTTTCCTTCCCGGCCCGCGTGGGCCTAGTAGATTTCTGCGTCGGCTGTATAATGGAACGATGCTTGATTACCCGGCATGTGTGGGTCGTCTAATATACGAATTTGGCGAAATCCAGTTTTGCCCACAAACTGCGCTTCGGCAAGTCCCACGCAATCCGCGCCATCAGTTCCATACGCCACCTTGCCAGCGGTACGTGAAACGCCTGAGTACAGCGTAATTGTTGGTACAGTGCGCATTTCAACCGGAAATTCAGCGCCTGAGCCGTAGGAAATGTTTGCCGTACTGACATTAAACGCTTCGCGGGACAGCGCCCCGCGTTCGCCGTCGTTATTCAGCGTACTATAAAAGTACCGTTGACACTTCGCGAGTTCCTGTTGATAGTTCGGCGGCGCGTCATAGGCTAGGGTAGAGGCAGGGCCGAGTTCCAGCTTGACGGCTCGCACATCAAGTCTGTTTTTGTTTCCGCTTCGGTCTGCATATATTGCGATTTCGCATCTGGCCAAGTTCGCCAAATTCATTGTTACACTAATTAACTGCCAATTCGCCCCGGTTAAGTAAACACCGTCGCCATAATCCCAAGGATTAATATATAGGCCGACACATTGGCCCGCAACACCTCTCACGATGGCAGATAGCGTAACCGTCTTATTAGCCAATTCAGAAAACCTTTCAATATGTTGGGCAAAAGATGAATAATCAGTTCCGGGAACCAGCGTAACGTAACTGTCTTGCACGACAACCTTTTCCATATTGTTTTGTGCAAACCAACGGTCGACACCGTATACCTTGCCAATGTACTCTGTTTTCCCCCTCTGGTTTATCTGAGACCACGGGTTATCCAGCAAATTCGGATTGCTTGTCGGCATACCGCTACCATGTATGTTAGTCATAGTAGCCACCGCCTAACGGGTAATTAGGGGTTTTTATCCCCCCCCCCCCAGATTTTTACATTTTCCACCTTATGCATTGTGGTTTACCTCCTGCACCATCATTCCGGTCAGCTCCGTGTATTCCGCTTCGCTGATCTTGTCCGCCGCAAAGAAGATATCCAACTTTTCGGCCATCCCGACGGTCTGGCCGCGTTCGATCATGCGCTTTAAAGTTCTGTACAACATTCTTATACCCCCAATTCAAGCAAAGTTAATCTGTATTCATGGTCTACCAACAGCGCGTCCGCATCTTCCTGCGCGGTGGGCGCGGGTGTAGGCTTCGCCGCCGCATCTGCTGCGATCTCCTCAGCACTGCGCTCCACGGCTTTATCGGCTTCCAGCTTGTACCTATACACGCCATCACCGGTGGTCAGGCTATCAAAGTACTGTGACTGCGCGTGGGCGTAGTGGTCGCCGTAGCCCTCATCGATCTGCACCCAGCCGGTGGGATCAGTAATAAAGATGCTGCTGCCTACGGCAGTAATGCGGTTTTGATCGTCTACTTTGACGTAGACTTTGATGGGTTCTTGTTCTGGCATTTTGGTTCCTCCTTAGTGGATTTCTGCGTCAATATTGATCCATGCAGATGTTGCGACATCTGTTCGCTGTAACATGCCATGCGCTGGTCGGTCGGTTGTGCCGATTGCGGCAGTGACCGTTGCAGTTGTTTTGGAAACCTCGTTTGTGGCCAAGGCGATAACTGTTGGTGCCCTAAAAATGTTGCCCGTCGCCGATTCACGTAAAAGCACCCGGTATTGATCTGGCGCGCTAAGTGCAACGGTTGGAACGACTCGTTTCGCGGAATACGCAATAGAAAATATTGCTTGTGCCGATCCTTGCGGAATGTATGTCCAATTCGTCAGCTTTCCGCTCTGCGCATTACCAAGTCTTTCAAAATACCTCTTACACCTCGCCTCCTCCACTGCCATATCCGGCGGCGCGTCATACATCAGCGTAGAGATGGGGCCGGGTTCCAACTTGGCGCGGTGGATGTGGGCGACGGTATCCTCCGCAAGGGCGTTACAGATAAATCCCCGAAAATAGTACAGTCCATTAATGCCATTTGGCACAGTTGCCGTGACGGCGTTGATGCCCTTCTGTAGATTCTTGCCTACAGTACTTGCCGTAACACCCGGATTTCCCTCCGTGACCGGTACCATATGTAAGTCTATATACCATCCCGGTACCGGCGTTTCTGGGAAGTCAACGCTAAATGTGTAGGTATCGCCCGATTGCACATACATATTTTCTGAGTGCTGCCATATCCCTGCATATACGTTTCCCAACGAATGCACCTTAATACCGTCGCTTACTACATCGATCTGCGCGTCCAAGTTGGATTTCCAGCGATCTACGGTGTAAGTGTTGTGCGGCACCCTGTACGACGTTTGCTGCCTCTGATTGACCAAAAGCCCGCCATTAACCAGCATATCCGTCCCCGGCACCCAGATTCCCGACCCCGGAATATTGATACTCATCAGCCATCCCCTCCAATCGTCACACTGATCGGGATATCCACCGTATTCAGAGCTCCATAAGCCCGCAGCGTAATACTCCCCGCCGCCTGCCCGCCGTCTTGCAGCCCTAGCACCTGATACTGCTGTGCCGCCTGTACCGATGCCTCTGGCGCAAGCCGCACGTCCACCGTACACGTCGCCGTGACACCCGGAATGGAAATCGTCTGTGAATATGGATAGCTTCCCGTCCAAGTAGGCGTGATCGTGGCCGTGGCCGCCAGCGGCTTACCCACCGCGTTTGCCAGCTTCGCCCTATCCTCCGTGGAGAAATGCTTTGCCGCGTCCTCCATGTGCTCCGGCATGTCAGCGGCGGCTTGATCGTATTGCTGTTCAGTGCCGCTGTAACCGCCCTCGACGGCTGCCTCGTATTGGCTCTTCCCCTTTTTGCCTATTGGGCCAGCCACGCTTCCAAGAATAATTTCTTTTGTTTCTGCCATAAGTCCTCCTAGACCGTAAGTATTAGTAGGCCGTCACGAATCGACAACGGCGGCGCATCTGCGCTGGCAGGATAGCGCGCTATTAAGTCTCCATCATCGTTGACGTACAGCGTGTAAAAGCCGTCTACGGGCGTTGTGATGCCGCTATCGCCGCGCAAACCTTGCGGCCCTTGTTCTCCGGTTTTGCCTACCTTTCCATCCTTACCCCGCTCGCCCTTATCTCCCCTCGCCGCGATCAGCACCCAGCACCTATCATCCGGCGGCATAATGCCCCGGCATGGCACCTTGCACGCGTAGCTTGATCCGTTAAGCGATACCTTGTTGTTTGTCTGGTATTGCGTCTCCGGGTCGTATGGCTCCCAGACCAGCATCTCGGCGTGGTCTGCCTCCCGCTGCTCTTCTTGCCTTTGACGCTCCACCTCGTTGGCTTGGCGTTGTTGCTCGGCAGTTCCGCGTTCTTTTTCCGCATTCAGTATCGCTACGCTGTCGATTTCTTTAATTTGTTCCAGTGCTTTTTCCAACACCGGGAACCGATCATCAGCTTTCACGCCGTCGCTGTCAATATCCGCGCGCACGGTGAAAATGATTTGGTTTGTTGTGGCTCGCGCGCCATCGCGCATTAGCGCAACCTCGCACCGCACCTCGCCCGCCACATTCAGCGCGGCGACCGGAACAACATGATCGACATACCCGCTTGTGATCGCCACATCATCTATAATGCACGACCCGTCGGATCGTAAATACTTGATGATGCCCGTAACGTTAGACCAATCATCTACGCCCGCAAGTTGTATATGCAGCACGTTGGCTTTAACATCGTTTCGTACCAGCGTCAGCGCGGTATCCAGCACGCGCGGGTCGGTCACATCAAGTAATATGTTGTGTGTTTCAACCAGCATAGCAGTCCTCCTATTTCTTCACTGTCCCTATGCAAATATAGCTTGTACTTGTCCGTAGCATCAGCGCCATGTCGCCAATACGCGGCGTGCAGCTCGCAAGCACCGAATAGGACAAGGACGACGCTTGTTCGTCGGCAGAAAACCTGACCTTTACCTTTGTTTCTTCCACGCCAGTCACAACCGCCGTTTTGATGTCCATTACACTTGCACCACCTTCCGCGCCGTGTGGGTCATCAGCTCACCGGCCAGACACGGAAGCTCCCACGAAATCTCTTCGTATTTTCCATCCAGCAATCCGTGCCGCAGGCGAATGATGTTTGCAAATCCGTGCACCGGCATGGCTCCGGTCGTGAACGTGACGGATGAATAAATCTGTGATGCCGTAGAAGCCGCTCGTCGCGTCAAGTCGTCAAGCGTCGCTTGGTCGGCTACGTCCTTAACTTGCTCACAGCTCGTGATTCGCCGTCCCCGTGCAATCGTGGACGACGGAGAATGCGGGTTGTCGTTAACGTACACAGACCGCAACGGGTCTGCATCAGGGTTGTCCACGTACCGTACGAACACGTTGGGCACGGAAAACAGATCGAAATCGTCAACAACGCTGCGGCCTAACAGGTTCACACCGTCGTCAATGTACGCAAAATCAACAGTTCGGTCTGCCGGAAGCACATACGGTTCTGCTTCAAAATATCCGTCCGCAGCAACGCGCAAACTGGTATAATTGATCGTTTCCAACAATCCGTTGATAATCTCTAGTTTTGGCGTACCGATCTCCCATTCGCTGTCTGTCGCCAATGTCAGTCCGCTCGCAGGTAGGCGGTATGTCTTTACTCCAAGCAAACGGATTACCTCGTTTACCACGTTTGTTCCGCGTGTGACGATGTGGCGGCTCTCCACCTTGTCGTCGGCATAAACCTGCAATTTGCTGTACGCTTCAATATTTCTCTCGGCCACCGTCCCGTCAGATTCTCGGGCCGGAGAAGAAAGAAGAAACGTCCACAACGGATACTCCCGGCGTTCCCCGCCGCACTGAACAACACACACTACGCGAATACGATCGTTTGCGTAGTCAACATCCTGATCGTCTCCCATTTCGATGTTGGCCGATACCTTTAGGTCGCTTTCTGCATCATAAGTGATTGTGCAGTTAATGACCGTTGTCAGGTCGCGCCGGTACATGTCCGACTTGTCAAGCAATTCATACCGGTACGATACTGTCCGCCCCCTTTGTGACAAAAACTCAAAGTCCGTCATACGCCCTCCGCATGCCTTGTTTCGGTGAACAGGAAAGAAACCTTACACCACCCGTAGGCATCATCTTTAATTTGCGGTTCTCCGCTCAAGCAACCATAAAACAATCTCCCGCGATTGTCCCTATAAATCAATGTTGCCGCATCGAAATACAATTTTTTTAACTGCTCGGCATCTTTTCGTGTTGCGTAAAAAGACGCAGACACGGTAGAATAGCGATCTTCTCCATACTCAACGGACGGCGCGTTTGCTCCCGCATATTCCATTAAATACACTCCCCGTCTAGGGGTCTCGGTGCGCTCCGGTTCTAACCGCAAAATAATACGCTCCGCTGGCGCATCCGGTTCAAATAGTTCTGTCCCGGTCACGTCCACCGAAGCGCTGCCCGCATCGCCGTCTTGATATCCCGATGTGTTACTGATCGCCCGTGCGCGGTATTCGTACTTTTCCCCGGATGCAACAGCGTAATCGTCCCAAGTAAATGACTTGGGTTGACCGGCCAGCACACGCACCCAGTCACCGCCAGCAGCTCGGCGGAATAAATCGCAATGATCGAAATTCCCCTGCGCCGCATTAAATACGCGAACGTTGATAGCGCCCGCCCGCGTATCTCCCGCGCAATAAATCACCGGCTTTTGTGGAAGCACATATGACACTGTTATCGTTTTTTCTGCCGTAGGCGAATATAGGCCGTATTCGTTGCGCACCGTCAGTCGTAACAGATATGTACCGTTGGGTAGCGGGTCTATCAGTTGATATTGTCGTTGCTCACTCGGAACCTCGCCAGTATCTTGTATTTCCGTACCGCCAGATAGAACTTGCAGCCGAAAATTGTATTGATCTTCCGCCGTCCATGTGACTGTAGGAAATGCGGTGTTAACCGTTCCCGCGATAGTCAGTACCGGCGCCGGCGGCGTGCCGTAAGCATCAAATGTAATTGTTTTTGTGGTATACACCGTATCCGCCTCCGTTCCCCAGTCCGGTACATAACTTAATGTCAATTCAAGCTCCGTCAACCCTCGCGCCAGCGTGTTCGCCGGTATTGTGATAGCGGTATCGGTGCGTCCCGCATACGTCCGCAGCACATTGCCGTTTTGCTTAACAAGCAGTGAATAGCCGTGCTGGTTGTTGCTCGTCCAATAGGCTCTAATATCCTGTTCCCGACGTTGTGCCACGCCGTCAGGCTCGAATGATACGATCTCGGCATGTTTTCGCGCAAGGTAGATATCACGCTCGGCCCATTCCGATATCGTTCCGGGATAGTACCCGTCCATGTCCGAAAAGTGCGCAAACGCTACGTCGCGCTGTGTCGTAACAAACGTTGCCGTTTTAACACGTATTTTATAATTCCCTGTACCTAGTAGGCGCGCAGCTAAAACGTGTTGCATATCCTCGGCTTCTTCTTGCTCAACGTCGTAAACAATGGCTCCTGCGCTGTCCAATATTTGCATTGCAAACGCTGTTTGCGATTGCGTTTTCCATGCTACCGTGATTACTCCGTCAGTGGTCGTCGTGTCTACCGTGATATCCGTTACCTGTAACGGGGTATCAATTTGATACTCCACTACAAAATACACGTCTGTTCTTTTGCTTACGTTGTCAATAACTAAAAAGTACTGCGACAGTTCAAGGCATTCTGCAATCATATCGCTAGGCATACAAATTAGCGATGTGTAGTACCCTTCCGATGCATCTACAGTTCCTTGGAAACTGTACATTTCGTGTATATCATAGATTGTCGCACCCGAAGACGACTGCCTTATTTCCTGACGACCAATTACTATATTCGCATACGCTTCCGAACTAGGCGTAACCGGCACCACAAAGTACTGTCCGTTCGGCTTATATGATACTTGCAACGAACCCGCGCTGATCTTGTACGCATCACAGCGCCACCGCATGGCGTGATTGTATCTTACATTTGACACGCCGGTTTCTATCGCTTTTAATCGCCAAACCGTTTTTTCACGGTACATCAACGCCATCAGGCATTCACCTTCCCCATGCGTTCCATACGGCGCGCATCCTTGGTCATTTTAATAATTTGCTGGATATCGTTCAGATGATCCACCGTTATATTGATATGATAGATTTCGGTCGACGCACCCGCCGCGCCCTCTCCAAGCATTTGCCGGGTCTCTCGGTTGGAATAGACCCGCGAGCCGCGCGGCAGTTCCAACAGTTCCGCGCCTTTCTCTCCCACAAGGGCAAGGCCGCCGGGGTGACTTTTGGTGCCGCTGGCGTATTGCGGTATATTATTCCCCGACGCAATCCCACTAACTGCATTTCCTATTCCCCGTGCAGCTTCTGTCATTTGATCCCCCTTACCCATAATGACCGCAATGGCACCAGCCAAAAGAGCAAGCGCCGCTACAACACCTAAAATAATAAGCGTGTTTTTATTCATTATTCCTCCCAGCGCGCCCAGAAGGCTTAATAGCGGCGATATTACAGCCACAACCGTTATCGCTGTCGCTATGAAACGCTTTGTTTTCTCGTCCAAACCAGAAAACCAAGATACAAGCCCGCTTATGATTTCCAGCAGTTGCCCTAACGCATCGTTGACTAGAGGCAGCACCGCGTCCGCTAACCGCGAAATCGTAACTTGAAACTGAAACATATTCACGTTGTATGCCGTGGATTCTTGATTATTTTTAAGGTACGACTGATAAACATCTTCCATTCCCGCCGATGCCATCGTTGCTAACGCAAGGTCAAGCCGATCGCTGTATGTAAACGATTCTTGTAGCCGCGCGTTAAAAGCATCAACGCCAACCCCAACGCGGTCAAGCCATTCTGCAAACTGGCCCGTAGCTGTGCCAGTGGCTAATGATTCTTGCAAGCTATCAGCCAGAGATTCCATTTTTAGCGTGTCTTTGAATTTGATATAGGCTCCGGCGACATTTTCAATCGCCTTTTGCATTTGGTTATCTTTTACGCCAGCAGCAAGCAGGTTAGACAATGTTTCAACGTTTGAATCTGTTTCATCAGATATTCCGCTCAGTGTTTCCATTGCCGCACTCGTCGTGTCAAGGCTTACACCAGCCTGTCGCGCGTTCTCCTCCAGAACACTAAGATTAAGGCGTAGATCGCGGGTCCCCTCTACTGCCGCAACAGCCGAACCAATTAATCCAGCAGCGGCAGTTGATACCCCTTTAAACTTTTCGCTTAGTTTTTTTGCCTTATCCCCAACCTCTCCCATGACAGCGCCAAATCTTCCCGCAGATGCGTCGGCACTTTTAAATTCCTTTTCAAGTCCTTCTAACTCTTTCTCGCTTTTTGATAGCTCGCGTTGAAATTTGCGATAATCCGCATCGCTTATATGCCCATCAGAAAACCGCGCGTCCAGCTTTTTCTTTTGCGCTATCAAATCCTTTGATTTTAGTTCGAGTTTGTACAATTCTTTGTAAAAGTTTTTGTACTCGCTCGCGCTGATCTCGCCGTTTGAAAAAGCATCCTCCACATCGTTTTGTTGGCGCATGAGTTTTTTCAGCGCGGTTTGTGTTTCGTCAATCGCTTTACCCAGCGGCGCATATGCGGCTTCCCAGTCAGCATTAGCGGCGTTAGCTTTCGACATCTTTTCTTGCGCCTGTTGTAGCGCTTGCAGTTTTGATCTGGTGGTATCAACCGACTGACCTAGCAGGGTTTGCCGCTGCCGCAAAAGGTCTATGTTGGTGGGGTCAAGCTTTAATGCCTTTTCCACCTCGCGCAGCTCGTTTTGCAAGGTGCGCGTCTGTTTCCCGGCATCCTGCACCGCTTTGTTAAATTCTTTTGTTTCGCCGCCAATCTCAACAGTGATTCCTTGTATTTTAGTAGCTATTTCTATCACCTACTCCACAATCAAGCATAATAAAACCACCCTGTAAAACAAGGTGGTTTTATTTGTGCTATTCCGATGCTTTTTTTAGTGCCGGGGACACGATAAACCGTGCAACTTTCTCAAGCTTTGTGTAATCATCCCACACCATATTGGGGAAGTTATCGTAGTTCACATCGCTCATTTCTTCTTTTGTTGTTCCCGATAAAATACCGGGTTTTTCGCTCTCATTCCCGTATTCGTCTAGGAATGTGTAATTAAAGTCAACTGAAATACTTTCAATTCCTTCAATTTGGAACAGGTATTTTGCTAATCCTATAAATGCAACTGCGGCATTTTTAACTGAATAATCTATTGTGCTTTCGTACTTCTCTCTAAGGGTCAGCTCCGCTACCTTGAACTCTTCATCAAACGAGCTATTAACTAGGTCATAGTCCTTTTCAAAGTGTTCCGTGAAGATAACTTGTATTTTTTGTTCTGTCGTGCCATTCTGCATGATATTTTCTATCCTGCGCGCATCGTTCCAAGTCGAAAGCTTTAGTGCAATAATGCTACAAACAATAATGATCGCGCATATAATCATTACAGGCTTAAATATCCGATCGACCAGTTTCTTCTTATTCGGTGTTTTTTCTTCTTCCATAAATATCGCTCTCCCCTCTATTGGAATTATTATATCTAAAAGGGGGAGGCTTTTCAATGTATTTTTCTTAATTTATCCAAGTTAGGTTGTGTCTGCCTTAACCTAGTGCTTTTTTCAAGATACTCGCGTCCCTCCTTGGTTTCGCTTAGTCGGTACGTCACCGCATCATGCAGCAGCAGCCAAAATTCAAGGACTGATAAGTTCTCAACATCGGAAAGTGTGAGTCCTGCATAATCCGCTACAAACTTACAGTCTAGTGTATTGATCGGTTCCATTTCTCCCGCATCGTCATTTTCTCCCGGACAATACGGGATTGTCAGTTTGGGTCGCGTTTCTCCTGATTCAGCCAACCGAAAAATTCCGTAAGGATTCCGATCATTTCATCCCAGTCAAACCATTCCTCCACCTGTGCGGCGCAGATACGGTAGTGCTGTTTATTCTTGCTCAAAAGCCTCGAAAATAGTTCAAATGTTTCATCAAGCTCTTCCGGTTCCTGCCCGCCTTTAGCCACGTGCACCAGCCGATTCAGCGTTTTCAGTTTTGGCGGCTCAAGGTCGATTACGCGACCGTTGGAAAGCTTGACCTTAAAGTAACGGCGGCGCACCGCTGTTAGGTCGTACATTAGGCCCCTCCTTCCAAAGCCGCAGGTTCATCGAACCGGCCAAGCGCTCCGGTATTGTCCATCGGGGTTGCGGCAAACTCCATATCTACGATTACTTCCTTGTCCTTTACCATGCCCAGCGAGAACCCACTCTGGTTTACGCCGATCATGGTAAATCTCAAATTGTAATCAGGGTTCGCGGCAGGCACATGTTTAAAACGCACTAGATACTTCTTCCCGTCCGCGTTTTTCAGCCCTCCGATCTTCGTTGTCTTGGTATTCGCGGCGGTCGTTGTTTTCACGGTCGGTGCGGCCTTGTCAACAAAGGACATGTCCGGTGTCATAACGCCGGTTTTCAGCGTCAACGCCTCGGACGTTAGGATGGGTTCCTTGCACAGCCCAATATCGTCCTCAACCGTGTAAAAGTTCGGCTTGTACTCGATGGTAGCGCCGCCAGAGATCAGGCCCAGTCGGTTTTCCTCGGTCTCAATAATCTCGTCGCTTGGGATTGCGCCGGTGTATTCCAGCGCAAATAGTTCGCCGGAACCCAGCACAAATTTCTTTTTATCAGACATTTATTTCACCTCTAAAGTGTCAAATTCATAGATCGTTTCTATCATCCTTTGTTCCGGGATTTCGACCTCATATTTTTCTAGCACGACCCCCGCGCCCTCAAGCGCTTGCTCGATTTTTCTTTCAGCCTTTTCATCTTTTCGCGTTGCGTAAAACTCCACGCGGTAGTGCGGCATTCGGCCCACGGTTTCATAGTCACTGGCTACCGGCGGGCTATCAGAAACCATATAGACCATATACGGCAGTTTCTTAGGGGTAGTAAAATGTCCCCTGCCGGTTGTGATTCCTGTAGATTCCAGCAGCTCGCGGATTTTCTTCTCTGTCATTTGGATAACTCCTTTTTAAAGTTCGGCGCGAGGTTTTTCTCTGCGAGCTTTGCTCCATACCGAATATGTGGAAAGGCGCGGGCGCGGCTTCCGTCCCTGTTCAGATGCCCGTTCTCTAACAAGTGCGTAAGGCGATAGTGCGGGGCTTTGACATACCAAGTCCGATTATACGCTTTCCCCTTCCGCATCGAAGCGGGCGTAGTGGCAAAGGCCTTTACATAGTCCCCTGTTCGGTTTCTAAACGTGATGTTAGAACGGATTTCCGCGTCTGCCTCCTTCATCGTCTTATCAACCGCGCGTTTTAATGCATCGTCTACCTCGTCTGCATACTCGGATAGCGCTTCGTTTACCGCATCCCCCAGTTCATCAAGTGGTACTCTCATTCGGCACCTCCATATCATAAAACGCGCCGATCTTTTGTAACGTTAAATCCATGACCGGCGGAGCCGCATCTTCCGGATACTGCACAAAATCGATCCTGTACTGTACATCGCCGATTAACGCCATATCCAGCGCGGCCACGGAATCCCTAAACGGGCAGCGCAACACCGCGTCTACCTTTTGGCTTACTTGCATTGCCGTATAGTATCGTTTGATTCCGACTGTCCTCCGGTGAAAACGCAGCGTTTCTTTAAGCGTTAACCGATCTTGGTCGTCCACTGCGTAGACTTTTACAATCCCATCGTTAAATGTTTGCTTCTTGTTTTGAATCAATGCGCTTCACCTCCCCGATTTGCAGGGTAAGAAGTTCGTGCAGGTAATTCGTCTGAAACTCGTCCAGCGCTTCGGCCCGTACATAACGGACATAATCTAATAAAAGTGCGCGGGGCGCGTCCTCGACCGTGTAGTCAAGTTCCGCGCCCGCAACTTTATTTAGGTATTTCGTACCACGTTCAATGATTCCGGACAGCTTTTTATCGCCGTCCGGATCATCCCACGTGATATCTAAGTAGTTCCGGGCGGCTTCCAGCAGCCCATCAGGTAACGCCATGACCCGCCCCCTTAATTACGCCTGTTCCTTGGTTTTAACGGTGCCCTTTACTTCGTTCACAACGACTTCCTGCACGACCGGCTTCAATCCAGAGATATCGGCGTAAACAAATGCGTTGTTATCCAGCGGTTCGCCGTGTCCGTACAGTTTGACCAAATAAACACGCTCATCTTCGAGGAAGTGGTATTCGTCCGAATATTCGATCTTGCCAGACTTGCCAGTACCAACGCCCATAAAGTATCGATCCGCAAGGCCGATAATGGCTCGGTTCTCCGGCACCTGCACCGACTGAATAACCGTGGTCGGGAACGGGAACACGTCGCGGGTGTAAGTACCGTCCGCCGTGCGCACCGTGGTTGCGGGCATAATCTTTGTCAGGTAGTCGTTGGGGTTGACGATCATCACTACGCTTTCAACAGTACGGTAATGTCCGTTCGGCGTGATGGTCATTCCGGAAAGCAAAGTTCCGTAAGTAACCGGGTCGAGGCTATTCAGTGGAACGGTCGCCTTTTCGGGGTATACGCCGCCGGTAACAGTCACGCCATCTCCGACCTGCCGATTCATTCCGATCGGTTGATCCTTGCCGGTGCCGTTAACAATCGCTTCCTCAAGTCCGAGATAAAGCGCTTCCTGCAAAATCGTTCGCACATAGCGGTCAAGCCATGCCGGGCCGAGGTCGAGCATCGCCTTTGCCACCGGGATAAACGCCGAAAGCTTATTCAGTCCCATGTTCACCTTTTTAAAGCCGCCGGTCAGTTCCTTCACGATTTCGGCGGTCAGCGGCGACCACGTTGCAAGCTGCTTGGTGCCGGTGTTAACAAGCATTTCGATCATACCGGACGTGTTCTGGAATCCGATTGCATCCAGCAGCGGGTGCTTATCAGTCAGATCGTCAAATACCGCGTCAATGACCGTTTTCGGCATGACAACATCCATGTCCGTAAGGGCCTGTTTGGGATTACTAGATCGCATGGCCTCAATGGCTTTCTGGTAGTACTTGGTCTCCTCTCCCGTAAGCTGACGTACGCCGCGAGAGGCAAGCACGGTAGTATCCGTGCACTGCATCATCTCTTGCGCTTCGGCAAGAATCGATTCCTGTACGCCCTGCGCGAACTCGCCAAACGCTTGCGCAACCGCTTCCTCGTCACCCTCCTTTACGGTTTCCGCCAACTTCTGGCGGAACTTTTCCTGCTCCTGCTTCACTTTGTCAAGATTCTTCATTTTGCTTCCTTCCCGCGCATAAGCGCATTCAAAAATGTATTCGATTTAGTCTCCTGTTTAGGTTCTGCTTCTCGCGTCAGCTTTGCAAATACTTTTTCAACGATCGCGTCAGTATCAACATTTACGTTTGCCGCGATAATTGGCTTCGCTTGCATCTTTGCCAGCACCGCAGTTCTGGCGCTTGCCGCTGGAACACTCGGTTGCTCGTACTTTTCAATTCCAGTTGCGAACCCCATGTCTACCGCGTCCTGCGGCGCAATCCATGTCTCTTCCGCAAGCATCTGATCTAATTTTGCATCGTCAATATTGACTGCCGCGCGGTAGGCATTTGCCGCCGCCGCACTGATTGTGTCCAGATCGTCCGCTGCCTTGCGAAGCTCCGCAGCGTTACCGGTTGCGCCGCTCCACGCATTGTGAATCATTAGCAGCGACGCATCACCCATAATGCGTTCATCGCCCGCCATAAATACAACAGATGCCGCCGAACACGCAAAACCATCGCAGTGCGTGGTTACCTTTGCCTTATGTCTCTTTAGGGCGTTGTAAATAGCAAGCCCCTCTGACACTTCACCGCCATACGAATTGATGTACACATCGATTTGGTCTGCTTCGATGCCGTCAATTTGCTTAGACAGCATATAGGCCGATACATCGCTTTCCATCCACGGCCATGATGTGATGTCCCCGTAGACCGTGACGCATGCGCTGTTTCCCTCTTGCTCAAGGGCGTAGTACTTTTTCACTTTTTCACCTCCATGTTTTAACCCGTTTCCGGGTTTAGATTTTGATTTAATGCTTCTAGCAGGTCTTGCACGGTCGAATAATTCTTGGTCATAAAATGTTGGTTTGCCCACGGTTCGTCGATGGGCGGTTCGCCTACTACGTCGCGGATATCGTTAATGCTGAATGCACCGGACGCAATCAGTTTGTCAATAGCCGTCGACACGCTAAGCAAATCCACGTGTTTGACGCACTTAGTATCAATCCGCAAATAGTCGCCGTGCAGCATTTCTTTTCCGTATAGCTTCCGGTTTATTTCTTCCCCAATCATGTCGCATAAAGGATCTATGCAAAACGTTAAGAATTGGTCTAACGCATCCGACACGCCTTGCACGTCGCCCGATAGTAACGCAGGTGGAACGCCGAATGCCCGCGCCGTGAAATCTGATACATCGTCAATCATGGCGCGTATATCTCGCGTCCCTTCATTGGAATATGTTTTGCTACCCAGATCGGTGTAAGTCATTCCTCGGCCTAAAGTCATAACGGCGTTTTCTGCGCTTGCAAAGTCTTTGTATCCGTTATTCTTTAGGGTGTCAAGCGCGTCCTTTGTTGACTGATCTCCCGGAATTATGGCATCTAAACTAATAACGCCCTTCATCCCGCGCGACTTGTTGTATGACCGCACGCCATAGTCAATCAGGGCTTTGTATGTCTCATACAGCCCATTAACCAGCGGTCGCATATCGTGACTGTGAAGCGAAATAAACAAAACGTCGGATTGAACAAAAGTACGGTCAAATCGGAATGTTCCAACCGTTATCTGCTCGAAAACATCTTCCAGCAAGGCGTATTCCTTGCGAGAATAACTATCCGCTATCAACAGCTGTCCGTTTGCTTCTATTACCAGTACTTCGTTATTTGCAAACAGTTTGGATATCATCTTTTGCATAAACACGCTGCTATTCTGGTTTTTATTAGGCTCTACATTCCACCGGTAATACTCTTCTCCTTTCGTCTCTTTCCCGCCTTGAAAGGTTTTAAACTCGCATTTACTTACCGCGTTTGCTATCAAATTGACGCACTGCCAAAACGCCAGCTCCCGGACGTAGATTTCAGCGGACAAGCCAAGCATTTTATTTGCTGCTATATCCTCCGCCGTCACACGCGCTTGATCTCCGCCAAGCTTCTCCAACAGCCAGCGTTTAAAATTAAGTCCCAATCTATCACCCCCTTCACCCTGTAATCACGCCAAGGTTTGTCAGCTCGCCATAACCCATTCCGTCACCCAAGGCATCCTCGATAACCATTGATGCTACTAGCGCCATGAAGGGGTCTGTCTTTCTGCTTTTGGCTTCAATCTTTGCGTAATAAAAATTGCCCGTATCTGTTCCATCGACCCGGCCTCGCCGCACAAGTTTGGTGTTGTTGGTTGCCCACCGCAACGGCGGACAGTCGCCCCACGCAAAATAACGATTATTAAAACAACTTCCGATTACCGGCTGCACCTTGTAAATATCGCTTGGACGCACCAACCATAGATTCTTGTACTCCGGGGCAAACCCTACCTTACGCATGGCGCGCTTCATCAGGTCGAATCGGTTGTTGTCCATCGCAATTTTAACGATGTAATATTTCTGCATCTGTTCGCGGATGTAATCCGCTAACAAATCGGGTGATATTTCTACGTCGTCCACAATCGTTACAAGTCCCATGCCAACCCATTCGCGCCATGGTGCTTTAATCCTCTGCAAATCCGCAGAGCGGATGCAAAGCCACGAGTGATTGATATCGAGCCGTTCATTCCCCCGCCGGAAGTGCAGGTTGACAGACGCCCAGTCGTTGATCTTTGCATAGTCAATTCCGCATGTGCATGTCCACCCCTCCATGTCTGGCAATTCCAGATTCGTCGCAGCGATGTTTTCCCAGTCGGTGACAGCAATTTCTTTGTCCGAACGAGGTAAATTCATGCGTTTGGTGTAAAAGTCCAAAGATACCGATGTGTCGTACTCTTTGTCAATGTAGTTCTGCTCCATTTCAAGTTGCAGAGTTGGAAGGTACGGCAAGGACGGATTTGCTTTAACCCAAAGCGTTTTGTCGTCTACTTCTGCGTCGTCATCCATTTTGTAGATCAGCGGGCAAAGACGTGATTGCTTGATCTCTCCATTTAAAACATCATGGGCAATCTGTAAACGGTCGTCTAAAACGCCGTCCCGCACATATCCGTTTGTCGTAATGTAAAATGTCCGGCTATGTTTCCGCTTGCCGAATCCGGAACGAAATACCTTGATGGTGTCGCTGTTTTCGTATTCGTGGATTTCGTCAAAAATCAAACACGCCGAACGCTTACCATCCTTGGTCTTGGCGTTCGACGTGTTGAATTTGATATAACTTCCCGTGTTTGAATTTCTAATTATCTCCTTGGACTTATAGAAGAAGCGCTTAGATTTTTCCCACGTCCGCTCAAGCATTTCGTAGATATCATCGAATGACGTTTTCGCCTGATCTTCTGAATTGGCTATGATATCGACGTTATACCCGTCCACTCCATGGTATTTAGTGGATAGATACCACGCCACCCCGGAAATGAACCCGTTTTTACCGTTTCCGCGCCCCATCATTATAAGAAACTCCCCGAAAACAACAGTATCCGTAGATCGGTAATAACAATGGACCAGAGCCAGCACAAACAGTTCCCAATCGAACAGCTTCATATTAAAATACCGCTCGATCAGCTCCTTCGCTTTTTCGGTCTTCTCGGTGTCCACAAATACGTCCGAATCGTCTAGCTTGCTTTCAATGTAAACGACGGCCTGTTTAATTTCCTTCGATGCAGGAATAGTACCCGATCCGATGGCAGCAATATAGTCGTCTATGTATTTACATTTCGTCATTGTCGAAACCTTCTACCTGCACCGGCTTAATGCCCATGCTATCAAGCAACTTAAGCATTTGCGCGTTTACCTTTAGCCGGTCTCCCACCGAATCATTTGTTTTGATATTTGACCCGCTGGCGGTGGTGAATGTGACTTTTTCACCGCGCTTCTTAATATCGTCCGTTAATCCGTTCTTGGTGTCCCACATATCCATGTAATCATCCACCAAGTCAAGATAATACTTCTCTTTCGTTCCATTACGCTCAAGCTGCTTTGCCAACTCTTCGCGGATTGCATCTCGCAGCTTCTCTCTATTCGTTTTTCGCGCCACCCATACCACCTCTTTTCTCTCGCGCGCGTGAAAATCTCTTTTGTCTTGCACCATGCCGAGTGGATACGGCGCGCATTAATTTCCGTTTTTATTTGACCGGGGGTATCCTACCACCGTTCATCCGTTATCGGTTTCTTCTTCTTGTACTGCTTCAACCGCTCCGGGTGTTCCTCTTCGTGGCAATCGTCACACAGGGATATAAGCTGACGTTCCTTTGACCCATCGGGCTTTATGTCCCATATGGCAAGGGCAAGGTCCGGCCTATCCCGTAAGTGTTTGTTGTGGTGTACCATGGTCGCCTTGCTGTACTTGCCGCGCGCCTTACACTTCTGGCATTCGTTCTTATCCAACGCCAGAACTTCACGGCGCTTCTTCTTCCATGTATAGCAGGTATAAAAGGCTAGTTCGTTTCCGTCTGCTATCCATTGTCTGATTTGTTCTTGTGTTACTGCATTCACAGCCTCCTGCCCTCTCTTTATGCCATAATAAAACCACCCTACTACATGTAAGGTGGTTTCCTATTCTCTTAATTCTCAATAATGCACGAAATCCGCTTAGACAAAAGCGGCTTGGATAAAATCCGTAATTTTGTTTTGGGTGGAAACAGTAACTCGTTCTCCTGCATGTCGGCTATTAACTCGACGTAAGCACACGGGGTTCCTTTAGGCACAAATATCTCCATAAGGTAGCTATGCTTATTGCATGCATATCGTCTTTGAGCTACTGTATCGCGAGTTAATGTAGTGCTTAAAAATGCGAGGTCATATATCAAAGATGCATCACGTTTCATGAGACCCCACACTTTCGGGTCAACGTATCTGTATGTTACGATATCATCCGGGCACGGAAGCATATGCATTTCCGCAATCGCTGCTTGCATCATATCAGTAGTCACAGGCCCATCTTGAAAAAAAGAATCTATTTCAGCCCCCGAACGCAAATGTTGATTTACTACCTCTCCAATACCCTGCGTGTAATACCGATAAAAGCGTTCGCACGGGCTATCTGGCTCCGTATCTTGTTGTTGAATGTTTTTTAGCCAGTCCCCGTAATTGTTTTCTGCCCAAGCGCGCACCGATTCCTCGTTAAAAGTTCTAAACCGTTTCCTCAAATTCTTTAAATATCTTCTTTGCACTTTTAGCACGCCTCACGATTTTGTTTTCTTTATAGTACTACATAGCAAAAGATGTTTCAACAACAAAAGCAGCCCCGTCACCGAAGCTGCTTTGTCAGATAAGTTCCAGCCCGCACGACCGGATATGTAGACCAGCGCGGCTCCCGCACCTGCCGCCGATCATATACCGCCGATATGCCTTGTTTAGCGTGGCGGTATGCAGCCTTATCGCGGCCATGCGTCCGACTGGTTACGGATGGCACACAGTCCAGTGGTGGAGCCAGTAGCGGGAATCGAACCCGCGTAATCAGTTTGGAGGGCTGATGTTCTACCATTGAACTACACCGGCGTGTCCCGCCCCGCGATTGCAGGGCGGGGGGAGAGGAAAAATGGGAGGAGCTTGTCCCTTGAGTTCACCCCTTCGGGGCTTTGCTCAATATCATAATACCACCTATCTAAGTATCATTGGGTCTCACGATTTCTTCAATTTCGCGAAGCGCTTGACTGTGTTCCCTGAACATCTGCGCTCGCTCATAGTGGATATCTCTCATAATCCACTTCCACTCTTTGAAGTTTACATACCGAGCTGTGAGAATACGTTGATGCACAGGGTTGTTCAACTTTGATATAGCCCGCACAATTTCACCTTGTACACAGAATAGATTTGCCGTTAGCTCGTCTATAGCGTCATCGTATTCTGCATAGGCCAACATCTTTCGTTCACTGCTATTTCCCCGCGATTCCTGTACGCAAACTCCGCTTGCGCCGCAAGCCGTAATGCTTGTTGCGCGAGTAAATGCCGCCCCCTTTGCTTCCTGCAACTCCTTTATCGATCCGTCAATTTCCCACCCTCTGCTTAACCATTCTTTTGCGGTCATATTGCCTCCCGTTAATTCTCTCTGTTTTGTTCGCGCTTCCATCGGTTATATTCGTTGCGGTTATGTAGGTAATCAAGTACGTTTTTACCGGCTGCTGAAAGGTGTACCCATGCATATATAAGCTTATCAACAGCCTTGATACTTAGCCTAGCAATAGTTGCAGAAACAGCTAAAAATCCAAACGAGATGCTAACAAAAGTGAAAACATACGCCCATGCTGATAAAAATTTAATCATCCCCGCCCCCCACAATGTCCTTGATTCTGACGGACTGGCCGGGAATGAGCGAGGGGAAGAGGTCCTGATTGACGACAACCTCCGCATTGTCCCCGATAACGGCGTGCAGATTCCCTCCGTATTCTGTCCTCTTGACTTGAGTCGCTCCTAAAATCCGTACAAGAGCTTTTGCATCCGCCACTTCCTTCTCCGCGAATCGTGGCTTGCGGATTATGCGGTCAGGACAGTTAATAAGGGCAGCCGCACGCGTATAAAAGATATGCGCATCGCCATCCACGCTAACGAGGTCTCCTGTCCCCGTTATGAAAAAATAGCCTTCCATCCCGCGAAACATAAAGTGTTCCCCCGGTTCTATCGGGTTATCTTTTCCTCCCAGTACCTCGCAGATGCGTGGCTTCGCGTTCTGTTCCATGGGCCCCTCCTTTTGTGGCGTTTTCATAGCCGCCTCGTATGCGGTTTCTTCTGTTCCGTGCCAAATAACGGGGGAACGACTTCCGCACTTGCATTCGAACCAGAAGTTTCCTTGATGTGGGTAAGGTCGCATCTTTTCCCCGCAATATCTGCACAGCACGTCCTTTTTAGGCTCCTCCACCACCTCATATCCCATCAGTCCGGCGGCTTCGACGGGGTGGTCAGCAGCCCACACCGAGCAATAATCATCGTGATGTATTGAGTGTATCGGGCAAGTATCACAGCGTTTGCCGCGGCAAAACATTTCCACGCCAGTTTTGATATTAATCACTTTCCCCGTCTTGGGGTCGCGGAATTTCACGGGCTTGTCCTGATCATTCATGGCGGGTCTCCTCTCCGCAGTCCTTTAAGATGACCTGATACATTCGACCATCCAGCGAAAAGGCAAAATCATCCGAATGCTCCAGTTCAATATGCCCTTCGTGGTGCCACTCGCCATAGATGGTATCGATGACCTTTTGGGCCAGCGCATAGATAATATCACAGTTTTTCATGCATTCTCCTCCTTCGGCGGCTCCGGTAGGGGCATCCAGTGGGTAGGTTCAAAAAATCTATCATCGTCCGGTCCAATGTTGAACAGGTATCTACTCCCCTCGCGATACTCAAAAATATGTATATTTCCGTATGTGTCACACGTCAGAACACGTTCAGGTTGCTTCGGCAACCGCTCTTTGACGCTGATCCACTCATCCATCGTCCTCGCCTCCGGGTTGTCGTGGATGTTGCCGATGACCTCACCATCGTACTCTTTGTGCAACCATGTGATAAGGCTCATCCCGTGGGCCTTATACATTCCTGTCTCGAATGTGACGGGCGATGTTTTCTTTCCCATCCAGTCTGCTTTAATGATATCCCCCTCGAAAATCTTCACGCCGTTCTTGTCGGTCAGTCCGGTGTACTGGCCGACTGTCGAGGGGAAAACTATAATCTCATCGGTGTTCCCGCATGGTGATATGTGACCTATAGTGTGCTGACTCCATAGATAACCCTCGACCCACTCTCCATTGTCCATCCGTTTCCCCCGAAACAGAATTTCTCTATCCATCGTCCTGCTCCTCCGCTTCCCAATCGATGTTTATATAATAATTTTCTGCATCGATTACCGATTCAATGATTTCTTCGTCTGTCGCATCATCATCAAATTCAATGATTCCGCTTCGGGTTGGCCCTATAAATCCAATGCCTAATTTCCAACGTATCTTTTTCATGTTTTACTCCTCCACCTTGCCGGGATGTTCCCACGCCTTTTTAAGTTGGCCTAAACACGCCGGACAAATAGATTTATTGACACTCGCCGTTGTCTATCCGTTTCCCTCGAAACAAATTCCCTCTATCGAAAGCGTCCTTGAAACAGCACTCCCTGCAATAGCACCCGCCCGCCGTGTGGATGGGGTCGATGGTGGGGATTTTTTGCATCTGGTCGATTACAAATTGTGATACATATATCTCGTTGGTCTTTGCGTCCGCGTCAATCAGCCTCATGGTCGGCCTCCTCAAAGTTCTCACCGTAGATATTGATTTGAGTGGCAGGGTCTGGCCGCACTACCCTCTTAGCACACCACAGACCGATGCCATAGAAGAACCCCAGCGCAAACGGGACGACTGTTACCATCCCAAGCGCGGTGACTGCGCAACAAAAAAGTTCCATTTTAATTCCTCCCCCGGCTCTGGCCGGACGTTAAAGTGTAGTTGTATCTTGGGCGGCGGAAGGTGTGTAATCCCGGCACGGCCCATCCTCCAACCCGGCGCAGTCGTGGCCGCACGTGTGGCAGCTTGGCTTGTCCTTCCCCTCCTCACGCTGCGCCGCCTTGCGTTGTGCATAAAACTCTTTCCGCTTAGCATCGTATCGTTCCTTTGCACCGGCAACCTCCGCTTCAAGTTGCTTGACCTTATCAGAAATTTCAGGTTTTATCTGTACCCGTTCTTTATATCGGAACATTTCATTGGTGAAATTCACTGCCTCGGCAAATGAGCTGGCAAACCGTTCTGCCGCCTCTTGTGCTTGCAGCGCTTTTTGAGCGCGGTTTAAGGTGTACAATTCTTCGCGGCAATACCAACGAATTTCCCGGCGCGTGTCAGCGGCTTTCTTTGCACGTTCTTTCTTTTTAGTCTTTTCACGGACAAGCCTATCCTCGCTCTCTTCCCATGCTCGTTGCTGTTCCAAATTCCCAATAACATAGTCGTCCAAGTCGGTATTATCATCAAAACTGCAACAAGGCGGCTCAATAGGGGCTCCTCCGTAACAGACCCATCCACCGTGGCATATTTCGTTTTCCAAAAGTGGGCAACCTTCACAGCTTTCTTGTTGTCGAAACTCTTTCCAGAGCATCACTGCCCCTCCTCTCGCTGCGCCGCCTCTGCCTCGGCGCGGTCATCGGCATAATCTCCGCTCTCGCAATACCAGCACTGCTTACAACGGTCACACGGTTCATCGTCATTTTCTGACCACTGATACCCTAGGCACCAGAGGCTTCCCCCATAGTCCTCAAAGCAATCCGGCTTGGGGTCGCCCTCTTTTGCGGGTGGCTGGTCAATATGCGCCTTGACCAGCGCGGACAGCTCCTCAACGGGGCCAAGGGCGCGGTAGGCTTGGAGGGCGGCAAGCTGGCCGGTTAATGATTCGATGGTGTCAGCCGCGTCCAAAAAGTCTTGCCAGTCTATTTCTACATATCCGTTTGCGTTTTCTTCTCTATCTGGATATTCTCGCAACCGTTTAATCAGGTTTTCATACATTTTCGTCTCCCTCCTCCGGCGCGGGCGGGGCGGCCCAGCCCTTTGTCTCATCATATCGGCTCAAATCATGCTTACACGCGATAGCCAAGTATTCTATACCGCCCGCCGCTTTGCATATCGGGAAAGGATGCGGGCACTGTTGGTGTGTATACGGGCACATCATCACTCCCCGCCTCCTTCTGGCTTGCGGCGGTAGGCAAGCCACGTTTTACCGTAGTGGGCGTGAGAATATAAATCATATAGCTTTTTCGCCCGATACCAGCAGTTATCTTCTGGCGGGAGCTCTGGAAAAACAACCCATACCAAATCCGTGTTCGACATCCCCCGCAGCTCCTCCAACGTCAGCGGCGGGTTGTCCTCGTTTTGGGCGTGGAGGGCATCCACCTGTTCGATTGCTTCAACCGCATCTCGCAGCGCTGTGCGGTACCCTTGTGGTTCATATCCGTCTCCCAACCGTTTAATAGCGTCTATCGTTTCCGCCCTGTCTATCAGATCAGTTTTCGTGTCAGGCATGTCTATTTTCCACCTTCTTGCATGTCCAATTTCATGAAGCATCCCCAAAACGTCCGGGATTGTTTCCCGCTGTGGTGTCCGAACAATGGCTTTTGTCCGATAGCGTCCCATACCTTCCGTGCCGGAATGTCGTATTCCGACCACTTGAAAATGAGGGTGCCGTCAGGCTTCAAAACGCGCATACATTCCGCAAAACCGTCATGAAGCATCTGGGGCCAACTCTCGTCCAGCTTGCCGTATTTCTTCACCAGCCACGCCGTTTCCTTGGCCCCCGTCAAGTGGGGCGGGTCGAACACCACCAATGGGAAAGAGTTGTCCGGGAAGGGCAGCGCCGTAAAGTCGCACAGCACGTCTGGATCCACCGTGCAATCCCGTTCAGACTTCCCGTCACCACTTTTCCAGTAGCGTTTGTATGTAATCCTACGCTTATCGCAATACAGCGCCGCAGGGTGGTTTTTGTCAAACCACATCGTGCGAGATCCACACGTAACATCTAGGATTTTTTTGTTTCCCATATTCGCGTCGCCCATCATGGCGGCTGTGATTTTATCGTCCATCAGTTTTCCTCCAAATCCGTTGTCCGCACTTTGGGCAGACCCTACGCCCTTGCAGCGCTACCGTACAAAACGGGCAAATTGCGATCTCGCCCCCCCAGATGGTTTGTTGATAGACCGGCGGTAGGGGCTCTTCGTCAGCGCGGATGCCCGATATTTTAATTTGTGTTCGCATCGTCAACCCTCCACAGACAGTGCCGCTCCCTATCACGCAATTTCACGCTTCATCACATCCTCCACGTGATAGGTTGTTGCTGTTAATGCTTGAACAAGTTCGCGCAAATCCGCTACCCGCACCGTAAGTTTTTCCGCACCGATGCCAACAACAACGGTCTCCTCCGAATACTGCGCGGCCATTTTGATTACTGTTCCGCTGTCCGCCGTGTATTGCAGCTTTTCCGACGTGACCCGCATTTGCAATCTTGGCACTACCGGTTTCTCCGGGACTTCCGCGACCGGCTTCGCTTGCCTTTCTACCGGCTTCGACCACGCGCCGCTTTCCATCCGGCACCCCTGTCTGCCAATATACCGGTAAATTGTTGCGTCGCTCACTTCAAGCGACGCTGCAATCTCTTTGTTGCTCATTCCTTGCTCGCGCATTTTCCGCATCTCTGAAATGCTCACATCGTCGATTAATTTTTTTCTGCTCATTCCTAACACTCCCATATTTCGACCTCCGTTCGCGGGTACTTTTTATCGCACTTGACCCGTGACCCGTCCGTCGAAAACACTATTTTGCAGTTATCATCTTCGAGCACACCCGCCGCTACCAGCACGTCCATAAGCGCGTTGTGCAGATTGTTTAGGTCTATCCGGCTCTTCGACTTGTAGTAATCAATCTTGGTGTAATACGTCGCCCTGACGTTCACCCGGCCCGAAATATGTAGTCGTGCCGCCGGCGGGATGATGCGCAACACGTCCTTTTCGTAGACCCGATACGCCTTGCTTGCAATAATTCCACCTTCTCGCGTCCTGACATTGCTATTTTTCTTTGTGACCGGATTCAGTGGTATCGTAAATTTAACCATGCCGTTTCCTTTCCGCCTTAAGTTTAGATTCTACCGCCATTACCGTGCGCCCAAGCGCCTTTGCGATTACGGGGTACGTCTTTCCCTCCGCTCGCATTTTTAACGCCTTTTCTGTTTCTTCGGGCTTCCACCCGTTGCGGTATATTTCGCGGTACTGCTTGTGCTCGCGCCCATCGCTGACATACAGCGGACATTTCAGCACAAAATAGCTTTCCAGCTTGCGTTCGTATTGCTTTTGACTGTTTTTCATTGACGCATCAACGTCTTTCCGTATCGCCGTCCACCCCAGTACCGGTCTTTGCCGTTTGTACTCGCTCCACGGGCATTGGCCGCAGGCATTGGCGCAGCGCCAGCATAAAGTGTCAGTCATGCTCCACCTCTTCCTTTTTTGCCCTATGCGCCTTTACCCGCTTAATCCACTCCGCTTCCCACTCTGCGGCCTGCCCTGTAGTGTTCGGCGGCGCGCCGGGCTTCTTCCCCGCCGAGTTTTCGGTTTCGCGCCGCTCCCAATTTCTCACGGTCGCTTGCCAGTCCTTCATGTCGTTCTTGCCGACCTTCCAGCCATTGGCCTCGTAGTAGTCAAAAAAACGTTGCGCATCCACCGTGTTTTTCCGCTCTAGACAGTAATTCGCAATTTCTTCCACAGTGGGTTTTTTGAATTTTGGGCGCGTTGTGCGCTTCTCTTTCTGAACCGTAGGTGAAGAAAGAGTATTAGGTATGGTTAGGTTAGGTACGGTAGATGCGTTACCGGGCGTGTCTGTAACGTTACACGCCGCGTTACAATCATGGTTTTCTGGCGTTACATTCGGTTCGTCTTGCTGCCTTTTTTTGTCCCTGTAACGCTGCACCCTTTCCTTTGTTTTGCGCCGCTGGTTGTCTACCTGCTCCATGTAAAGCGCGGCGTATTCTTCCCAATCGTGCAGCGTGCGCTTGTCCATATCACGATCCACCCAACCGCACGATATAAGTACTTGCATCAGCGTTTCCGGCTTTTTACGCCACCCAGCGGCATCTGCCAGCGCCCGCGACGAACAGCCCGATATGTTGCCGTCCGCCGCGTTCTGCGCCGCCCAAGACCAAATGCCAAGCAGCATTCCCGCCGCTGTGATATTGGCGCTTACCGTGCCGCCTGACAGGTGTAGCGCATCGGCCAGCGCGTATGTTTTAGGGTGTGTCGTCAGGTTGCTATAAACCTGTATCCACGGAATCGCCATCTTGCCCTCCTTTGAGATTATACAGCCATCGGCGACCCGCATCGCTGATTTGATAGGCATGTACTACACGCTGGGTATCCTTGCACCACACACGGTCGGGCAATTCGTTGACCATACCGTCGTTAACCAATTTTGTAATACGCGGGTGCGTATAGCTTCGATCGTTTTTTCCGAGAGCTTGAGAACATTCCAACGCGCTTCGCGGCACTCCGTCTGAAAGCACTTGGATGATTTGCCGTATACGCGTTTGGTGATCTATTTTGCAGTAGCTCTCTCGGCTGGTATCTCTAATTCGCTTCATGCGGTTCACCCCTTAAAACGGTACATCTTCTCCGTCGTCCTCAAGCTCTTCAAATTCGTTTGCTGCAATGTTTGGTGCTGTCTGCTTCGGCGATTTCCCTTCGTGCTGCTTCTTGGTCTCGCCGAAGGAAACTTCATCGCAGTTCACCTCAATAGCGGTGCGGTTGTTGCCGTTCTGATCCTGCCATTGGCGAGACTGTATGCGGCCGACCACGATCGCCATAGTACCCTTCGCAAACCACTGCGTCACGAACTCCGCTTGACGGCCCCATGCCACACAGTCGATGAAATCCGCCTGCCGCTCGCCGTTCGGCCCCTTGCGGTCTCGGTCTATCGCAAGCCGGAACGACGTTACCGCCGTGTTGCTCTGCGTGTGCCGAAGCTCCGGGTCACGGGTCAAGCGGCCCATTAAAATTGCCTTATTGAGCATTGTCATTCCTCCAACATTTCGGATAAGGATATTCCTAGGCCGTTTGCGATTTTTGCATATGTGTTCATTCTACATTCGCGTGTTTTGGTTATAGCGCCGAGAACCGTATAATAGGAAACGCCTGATAGTTTCGCTAATTTGGAAACGTTGATATTTTGATTCTCCATTTCAACGCGTATCCTTGGATATGCAACCTGCGTTTTTATAACATTGCCCCGTTCACTCGCTATAGAATTTAATAACTGGTGAATGTATTGCTTTGATACTCCGTATTTTTCTGCGATATATGGCAAGGTTCTTCCATCTATTCGCATAGTGCAAATATCGATTTTCTGCTCTCGTGTCATGATTTACATCTCCCATTTTCGATAAATTAGTTCGTTTTCGTCCCAGTCAGGATAAAAACCTCGCAGATAGTCCCGCAGCTCTTGGCGCATCTCCTCGCGCCGCGCCGTCTGGTCATACTCTCGGTGACACTCCGGGCAAAGCGTAACCACGTTCTTCTCGATGCCTAAGCCGCCTTGTGCGCGGCCTATGTAGTGGGCGTTGGGCAATCCATTTGGCGACCCGCAAAGCACACAACAGCCCTTGTCCCGCTCGTAAGCATGCCGCTTGACCGCCGCGCTTATTTCAAGCGCCTTTGTCCGTTTACTCTTCATGATGCGCGCTCCTGTGGTTTCCAATCTCCGAGCCAGCGGCTTTGCTGCTCTGGTGTCGCTGTTTCAATTCCTTGTTCTTGGCAGTCCTGCACGATCAGATTTATCAGTCGTGCCATCTGATCCGAATCGTAGGTGCTACTGCCGTAATAACAAAGCAACCAGCCGCCACCCGCATTCTCCGTTACCCAGCCAAGGCCGCGCTGCCGCCATAGGCTGCATACCAAATCCCTTAGTTTTTCATCCGGGCAGTATTCCGCGCGAAAATTGTCCCCGACATCCGGTATGTATTCCCGGTAGATTTCCTCCCGTGCAATGCCTGTAACGGCGGCCAGTTTACCCATTAGTTCCCATGCATACGCATTTGCACGTCCGCTGCGCCTCTCGCGGTGTAGCTTGATTTCAGCGGAGTAGATTTTGTCGGGCTTTAAATGCCCAGTCTCGTTGCGTGCCATCGGCGCGTTTTTCACTCGCAGACATAGCCAGTTTTTGCCGTCCTCATCGCGCTGCATTTTGGCTTTGTCAAATAGATGCGTCACGCGCTATCACCGTCCGCCATGGCCGCCTTGTGCTGTGCGTCGTCCATCTGCTGATTTAACTGCGCCATCAGCACGCCCCATTGGCTTTTTGTCATACCGGGTAGGTCTTTCAGGGCTACGCCCGTAATGCGCTTAAATTCGTTTGCGCTTTTTGCCCCCAGCGCTCTCACCACTTTTTTTAGTGTTTCGATCTCGACCTCGCCCACCAGAGGCTCGACCGCCGTCTTTGCGTCCAGTTCAGCGGAGGATATCTTGTCCGGGTCTTCGCCGGTCGGTACCGCGAACGTCCGCAAAAACATGTACTTGTAGGCATAGGTCATAGCCTTACCCGCGCCCTTGTCTTGAGTGTCTGCGCCGTCGCCAGCAGATGCCACAATAACGTAGTCCTCCGGGTCGTCTACGTTTTGGAGCCGGTATTTCACATCAACTGACGTGATCGTGCCTACTCGCGTCCGCTCCTGCTCAACCGGGAATACCACAAGACCGTGCTGCAGCAATGCCTTACGCATCGCGCTAGTTACCTTTTCCTCTGATATCGCTTTGTAATTCGTCGATTTAAATTCAACGCGGTTGTCCTTCGCAAGGTACTGTACATCCTGCATGACAGCCGCCATTTTTTCAAAAAGATTCATCCTGTTCCTCCGTTTCGTCCTGCACCGCCAGCGACAGATCAAACAAAAACGCATCGATCTCCTGCGGAAACAGCTTTTTGTAGTCCGCAAGAAACATCTCGATCGCGGTTTGTCCTTCTACCATGTCGTAATAGCGGTTTATTTTGTCCTGATCTACTCGCACGGCGGGTTCTGTCGCCGGTTCCAAATACATATTCACTTGACAATTCGCCTCCATGCGCTTATTATTAGGTTATAAATACTCTTCCTCGCCGCTTACAGTGTTGCTACCACTGTGGGCGGCAATTTTTGTCTCGTCGAGCACCACCTCGCTCTCTCCCATCGGTATGTAATACTCTGGTGTGCCGTCTGGGCGCACCCTGATCTGATAGCCGGGCCGACACGTGGCAAAGAACTCGTCCGGTGTCAGATGCGCTTTGCTTATTCTCCGTGCCCCTGCCTGCCGGTACTTGTCGCCGTCCTTTGCGGCCAGCATTGCTTTTGCCACTAGGTCGCGCTGCATCTTTGTAATGATCGTGCGGCGCTCGTGGCAGGTCGTGTGCTTCACGCGCTGTGCCTCCTCTCCGTTTGCTCGTGGTGTCGCTTGTCCTCCTTAGCGCGATAGTACCGTACCCATGCCGCCGCGCCTATGATACCGCAAGCGGTTAGGCCAAGGGCGGTTTGCCAGATAGGCGCGCCCATGTCGGATTGACCGGCCAGCATGACTATGGCGACGGTGAGGGTTGCGGCGGTGGCGTGGTAGGGGTTCATGATGCGCGCCCTTCCGCTATTACCTGTGCCACATGCTGAATTAAAAAACGGTGAGGCTTTGAATGCGGAATCGGGTCGAGCGCGGGGTTTATGTGGCTACGCGCTTGGTGGTACGACCAGTCAACGACCGCTTGAATATCTGCATAGGTACAAAAATCACTCCCTTTCGCGCGCTCCCTCAACCGGGTTTCCAGCGTTCGTGGGTCTAATGATGTTTTTCGCATGGTCTACGCTCCTTTCTTGCTTTTGGCAATTCTTTTGGATGCAAGTGTTGCCATGTCCAAGGCTCCTTTAATATAAAGACGTTCTTCTTCGGACAACCTGTCAAATTGCTTTGCCATCTTTGCCATTTCTGTTATATCGTTTGCCTTGTCCGACTCGCATGTGTTGGGCTGTCTAACTTGAGTCACCGGTCTCACCTCCTTGAGTTGTTAAACCCATTATAGGCTCATTGCATGAGTTTGTCAACCCCATCACTCGAAAATATATTCCGCTTTTGGGTTGACAGACTCATATAAAGTATGTATAATAACAAATATCAGGAGGTGATATAAGAATGTCTGAATATGAACGAATTAAAGAGATAAGATTGCATGTTAATTTATCTCAGGCCCAGTTTGGAAAAAAAATCGGCGTTAGCCGAGATGTCATAAACAATCTTGAGCGCGGACGTGCAGAACTGAAAGATTATATGTGTAAATTGATTTGCTCTGAATATCAAATAGACGAGAATTGGCTTCGCACCGGAGAGGGCGAGATGACAGCGCCGCTATCCAAGGACGAAGAGTTTCACCAGCTTCTAACTGAGATTGAGTTTTCTGGAGACGAATCCGTACGTGAAATGCTGCAAGCATATTGGAATCTTGAGGAAAATGAAAAGGCCGCCATCAAAAGATTGATTAGCGACCTTAACAAAAAGTAGGACATTATTTAGTTTTTAGCACACGCTCTAAACATCGTATATGCATACACACCGATTCCAGAAATCGAGAATCATCATTCGCTTGTACCGCACTAATTATGGCTTGCCGATATCCCTCGTTATATGCTCTATGTACAGGCCCGATCGCCCGTCTTTCATTCTTTTTGTTTATGCCTGTCATAAATATTCTCCTTCCCCTCGCCGCCAGCGGTGAGCCTACACAATCCTTTATTTTATCGAACGAACGTTCGATTCGTTTGGTGTATTTATAATACCACCATCTTATGCGATTTTCAATGCCTATTTTTATCGGACGCTAGGTTCAAAAAACAGTTTATCACGTTTTTTGCACTTATTCCGCATATAAAGCATAACAACCATCCCCTTTGCGGTATATTGTTTAACTATTACCAAAGTACGTTTTTTCGTACCACAGGTCGTCCACCATTAACACGTTATGTTAGTCATTAACAAGATACCCACTTTCTATATATATACTACCACTACGTCAGAATGCTATCAATGGAATAAGTTTTCCTACGCAAGCAATACTTCCCAAATTAAAATGGCATATGAACACAAACGCTGATTATTCGTCAGATCGTGGCACAAAATCCGCCTTTGTGCCACCAGTTTCAAGCCGGATGTGGCTTTAGGAGATTTAAAAATGGATAGTAAGACACCTGTTAACCTACAGGACAAATTATTAAACGCCGTGCGGAAAGATCACACACCAGTAACCATCTTTCTAACAAACGGGTTCCAGATTAAATGTACCGTAACCGGATTCGACAGCAACGTTATCATGGTTCTAGCTGGCGGAGCACAGGAGATGATATATAAGCATGCAATATCGACTATAGTTCCGCAAACTCCCGTCGATATTTCCGTTCAATAAAAAAATCCCGCCCACCGGCTGCAACCGGTAAGCGGGACAAGGGTAGATGTAAAGATTAGCCGTCCAAACATCTACCCCCATTTTACCATACTTTTTTATGGGAAGAAAGGGGTTATTTTTATGCCTAAAGACAAAAAGAAAAAGCTTTACACCGCTACATACACATTTGAGGGCAAGCGGTACTATGTTCGTTCCTCCGTCAGCCAGCGCGATGCAGACAAAAAGGCCGCAAAGGCACAGCAGGAACGTGAAGACGGATCGTTACTGATTGGCGACGATATTCGGGTCGCAGACTATGCCATACGCTGGGCAAAAACGTATAAGTCGACCACGGTTTCTGACAGCGTTTACCACGCATATACCGCGCGCATCGACAACCACATCATCCCCATCATCGGCCCTTTAAAAATGAAAAACGTTCGCCCCACAAATTTGCAAGAGATAATGAACAATCAGGCCGGGAAATCAAAAACCCATTGTGATAAGCTGCTTGTGACGATTCGGGCCATATTCCATCAGGCCGTTAAGGACGGTGTTATTCGGCGCGACCCGTCCGAGGATATTAGCGCCCCCAAAGCAACGGACGGCACGCACCGCACCATTACGACGGAGGAGCGCGCTGCTGCGCTTTCCGTTGCTGAGACGAATAGGTTTGGCCTAGCCATAAAACTAATGCTCTGCTGCGGTCTACGGCCTCAAGAAGCAGCCGCTTTGCGATGGTGTGATATCGATCAAGTGAATCGGCGGTTGATGATTCGCCATGCTGTTAAAAAAAGTGGAACAATCGGAGAACCAAAGTCCTCGGCAGGAAAGCGCAACATTCCCATTCCTCCAATGTTATGGGATTCCTTCAAGTTCCCCGACAATCTGGATGCCTTTGTGTTAACCAATACGCGCGGTGAGTATTTTAGCTACACATCTATGCGGCGCGCGTGGTCGATTTTCAAACGGGAAATGGATCTGGCGTTAGGTGCTGAAACCGAAAAGAATGCAGACGGAAAAACCAAGACGCGATACGGGGTTCCGGTTATTGTAAAAAGCGTAATTGCGTCCGATCTGGATATGTACTGCTTTCGCCATACCTATTGTACCGACTTGGAATCCGCCGGTGTGCCGCTCAACGTGGCAAAATACTTGATGGGGCATTCGTCCATTGTCCTTACATCAAAAATTTACACCCATATGCGCGAGGACACGCTATCAAGCGCGGCGGAGAAGATTGCCGCCATAGGTGCAACAGTAGGTGCAACACCGAAACTAGAAAAAGGCATTAAAAGCGTGCAAAAGGCAGGCGAAGAGTGCGAAGCAGGAATGCGGAAAGTAGTAACGAAATAATAAAAAAAGTTCCGATAACCAAGCAAATAACCTGATTATCGGAACTTTTTCTTTGGTGGGAGTTAACGGGCTCGAACCGCTGACCCTCTGCTTGTAAGGCAGATGCTCTCCCAGCTGAGCTAAACTCCCAAATGGTGACCCGTGCGGGAATCGAACCCGCGTTACCGCCGTGAAAGGGCGGTGTCTTGACCGCTTGACCAACGGGCCAAAGAAAAGTGGTAGCGGTAATTGGACTTGAACCAATGACCTTCCGGGTATGAACCGGACGCTCTAGCCAACTAAGCTATACCGCCATTTTCTCTCCTGTCGACCGTTCGTCGGCGACGTATCTTATTATAAGCCACACATGCGGGATTGTCAAGAAAATTTTTAAAATATTTTATCCGAGGTTGTCGAGTAATCGTTCATAAAACGAGCGATCCCAAACATGCGTTTTGGCAAGCTCGTCACCGGTGCGCATAAAATACTCCGAAAAGACATATTCCCCCCGGTCGGGCACGGGGTCGTCGAAGGTACAGTCGATATAATAGGTGGTTCCGTTCAGCCGCACAGCATTCCAGCCGTGATCCATCTCCTCCGAGGTGACATAGACCGCGCGAATGCCTACCGCTTCACACAGCATGGCGTATGCGCGCCCGTAGCCCGCGCACACGGCCTTATGATCCAAAAGCGCGCCATCGGCCGCAAACGGCGCGGAAGAGCCGACACGGCGCTCGCTCTCCGCCGTATCGGTATCGTAGCGGCACTGGCGAATCAGCGCATCGTGCAGCGCTCGCAGCTTGGCGGTTTCGTCCATATCCTCGGTGACGACGCTTTGGGCCAGCGTTTTGGCATATTGCCGGGCCTCATCCTGCCGCACCGGTCGCGAGACCTCGACCACGAGCGCGGTTGTGCCGCCCGGCCGCGTGGTCGCGCGCAGGGCAAACGAATACGGATAGATCGCTTCCAGCGCGGTATACACGTCGTCCAGATCGATCTCTTCGGTGCGGAACACGGTTTCACCGGTATCACCGGCGCGCAGCGCCGTTTCCAGCATCGCGGCGGCCTCATAGGGGTTTTGCACCCGCGCCGCCGCAAAGCGCGGGTATAGTAAGTACAGCGCCACACAGGCGACCGCGCCCAGAACAATCAGCGCCTTGCCGAACCGCTTCATGCCGCCCCCTCCCCGCTTGTATCGTGATTTGCCGTAAACAAAGCGGACGACCTCCGCCGCCCGCTCCGATCGATTCTTGCGATCACATCAGCTTTACCGTGTAGTAGACCGCGGTGATAAACAGGTACCCCGCAGCAACGCCCATGCAGATCAAGCTGATGCTCGGCACCACGGCGGCCAGCACGGCCAGCACGGTCATCAGCACCGGCGTCAGCACCAGCATGCCGTAGGCATTGCGGCTGAAGCTCAGATCGACCTTACGGCCGCCCAGCGTAAAGCGGCCCTTTTTGCCGTGCACGGCGGCGAGGATGATTAGGCCGATCACGGCGATTGCCGCCATCACGCCCGCCGCGATAAACGCAAGGTTCGGATGCGAATCAGATACCTGCGCCCGGCGCACGACCCAGATCAGGCCGACCGCCGCACCGCTGTAAAGCGCGATACAGAAAAATTCCGGCGCATAGGAATGAAACACCAGATAGTAGACCGCCAATACCGGCAAAATGACGTACAGCGCCTTGATCGGCTGCACGCCGTAATACCCGATCACGCTCATCGCGAGCACCATCACCACGCTGACGATCAGCACGTTGCGCCCGCATATGATGCGGCGCGCCGCGCTGCGCTTGCCCGTGCGCTCCCGCACAAGCAGGTAGAGGCCCCAAAGGACGCCGATCGCGCCGAGCACCAGCAGTCCCTTCTGCACCGCCATGCCCACGGCCCATGTGTTCGCGTAATCCAGCAGCCGCTGCAAGATCATGAGCAGCAGCACGCCCATCAGGCACACGGTAAACACAGTGAGCACCTTGTTTGTTGTATATTCTTCCCATGGCTGATTGGCTTTTTGCTCGTATTGCTTTTGGCCAACGCTCTCAACTCCCTTTTCTTCTTACATATTGCCGCCGGCATACAGCACCGCGGCCAGCGCCGCGATCGGCGCGGTCTCACACCGCAGGATGCGCGTGCCGAGCGATACGCTCACAAGCCCCGCCCGTTCCGCGGCATCCTTTTCGCTGGGGGCAAAGCCGCCCTCCGGGCCGATCACCAGCGATACGCTCCGCCCTACGCCGTTCGACAGAACGTCGCGCAGGCCGGTGTGTTTTTCGTTTTCATAAAAGAACAGCCTTGTCTCGGCTAAAGCGGCCCTTTCGATCGCTTTTTCGACCGAATGCACTTCATGCACCTGCGGAATGCAGCCTCTTCCGCATTGCTTCGCCGCTTCCAGCGCGATTTTGCGCCACCGGGCCACCTTTTTTCGGTCTTATCCGGCCGCGACACACAGTGCGCCGACAGAAACGGAACGATCTCCCGAACGCCGAGCTCGACCGATTTCTGTACGATCAGCTCCATCTTATCGCCCTTGGGCAGCGCCATATACAGCGTAATATGCTGTTCCGGCTCGCCGGACGACGGCCGTTCGGATAAAACAAGGCACTGAACCCCGCTCTCCTTCGCCAGCGCGATCTCGCACTCGTAATCGGTGCCGGCGCCGTCGCACAACGTGATGGCCTCGCCCTCGCGCAGCCGCAGCACGCGGCAGGCATGGTGCGCATCCTCCCCAGTCAGGGTGATCACGCCGTTCTTCGGTTTGTCCGTCACAAAAAATCTCGGCATGTGTTTCGCACAAATCCTTTCCTATTCTAACAAATCTTCGGCCATTTTGCAAGCACTCGTTCAAACAGCGTTTTTCCGGGCGGTAAACGCGCTCCAATCGTCGCTTTGCGCGGCGTGGACGATCGCAAAGCCGGTCTCCGTCAATTTTTGGCAAACCTCGTCCGCGCGCTCGTTTAAAATGCCCGAGCAAATGAGCGTGCCGCCGGACGAAAGCTTATCCCAAAAGAGCCGCGCCATGCCGATGATGACATCGGCCACGATGTTGGCCACGATCACCTGATAGCCCGTGCCGAGCTTTTCCGCCATCGCGGCGTCGCGCGCCGCGTCGCCGCAAAAGCCCTGCCCGATGGAAACATGGTTTTTCTCCGCGTTTTCCTGTGCGGTCTTCAAACAGTTCGCGTCGATATCGGCCACGGCCCGCACTTCGCCGCCCAGCATGGCCGCCGCGATTGCCAGTATGCCCGAACCCGTGCCCATATCGAGTACGGCGTCGCCCGGGCGCACGGTGTCTTCCAGCGCCGCGATGCAAAGCTGCGTGGTATCATGCGTGCCCGTGCCGAACGAAGAAGCGGGATCGATCTCCAGAATGCGGCGGCCCGCCGCATCCTCCACCGTTTCCCACGAGGGTTTGATCAAAAAACTTTTGCCGACCGGAAAGGGCTTGAAATACTGCTTCCAGCCCCATTCCCAATCCTGCTGACGGGTGACGGCGGTATCGAAACACAGCCGCCCCCAAGCGCTGCCCTCGTCCCGCGCTTTCAGGTTTTCCAGCGCCGCGCGGATGGCCGCGAGCTGCTTCGCCCCGGCTTCATCCTGCGGCAGATAAATCTTGAGGCAAGTCTCCTGCGTGGATTTTTCGCGCATGAGATCCTCGTCGACATAGTCCCAGTATATCTCTGTATCCGCGAGAAAATCCTGAAAATCCGCCGCATCTTCCAGCACATAGCCTTCCACCCCGTTTTGCAGGAGCATATCCGCTACCGGTTCGATGCCCGCGGTCGTCGTATAGATCGTTACCTCTTTCCAGTCCAACAGTTTCCCTCCCTGCGCCGTCTTGGCGCGCAATAGCCAAAATTTATAGACGGATGAGCCCGTACTTATGTTCCAAATAATGAAGAACTTCTTCCGGCTGCTCCCATGTGCCGTCGTACAGGGCAAGCCCCGGGTAGACGCGCAGCCCCTGCTCCAGCAGCTCGGCCGATTCCGCGCACAGGCAAACCGGGCGCGATATCATATAGCGGTGCTCCTCCAGCGCGACGACGTCCTCCTCGCTTTCGAGCACCAGCTTTAAAGCGCCCGCGTCGTCCTCTGCTTCAATCAGGGCTTCGCCCAAGCGGTGTCCGCATTCGATCTCGTCCGAGATATCAATCGTCGGATCGATAAAATGCGCGTTCGTGCCGTCCGGCGCGATAATAAAATCATCATGGTCGCGCGGCACGGCGGGCGGCTCGCCGATCAGCGCAAGCAGCGCTTCTCCGCTTTCGCCCGGCACGGGAAGGAGCAGCTCCACGCTCGGCAGCCGCAGCCCATCCCGCAGCCACTGGGCGCGCACGCACGCCCCCAGAGACAGCCGCGCATAAGGCGCGGTCTCCGTCAGCGCTTCGGAAAGCGCTTCGGGCCGATCCGCCCGCAGAATGACCGTTGTAACGCCAATGCGCTGCAATACACCCACCGCGGCGCGCACCTCCGTGCCGTCCGCAAGGCGGCCCTCGTCGCCCGTCGCCTCCAGTTCCGCAATCACGGTGCGGCCGGTCAGATCAGTCAGCGCCAGCACGGCCGCGCGCAGCGTGGCAAAGGTCTCCGCGCCGCAAACGTAGTAAAACGCCGCGTCATCATGCAGCAGCGGACGAAACGCCCGCTTGCAATCCTCGATATAGCGCAGGGTCACCGGCCGCTCGATCGCGTCCGGGTCGGGCGCGGGCGGGCAAACCAGCGGCAGCCCCACGGGCAGCGGGCTCAACTGTTCCGCCCAGCGGGTACAGTTCGCCCCGTCAGGCGCGAGCGCCGCCGCAAAACCGGCGGGCCGCGCCGCGTAAAGCGGCAGCTCATCCTCCCCGGTCAATATGGTTTGCAGACTGTGGCACAAAGGAATGGTATCCATGTTTTCCTTTCTCCGCGCGCGGCGCGGACCGTTCATCATTTTGCCGCCGCGCTTACTTGATCGCAAGGCGGCACATTTCCAGCGCAAGCTGAAGCTGTGAATCGAGCACATAGGTCTGACCGTCCAGCGAGCGCATCGCCCCATCCAGCGCATCCAGCATCTCGGGGGATGCATACTGCGCGGGCGCCATCTCATAGGTCTGCCGGAAAGCGGCCACCGCGTCGAGCACGTCGCCGTCGAACGCTTGCTGCGCGCCGCCGAGCAGGCCGAGCAAATGCAGCCGTTCGGTCATGGCGTACACGCCTTCCGAGCTGTCGCCGAAATAAAGCGGCGTTTTGGTATCGAGCGGCTTGAGCGCCGCCGCGTTTACCGTGACCTGCTCGTTTTCGACCGTGACGTCGGGCTGGATGCCCTTGCCCTCATAAGTGCCGCTTTTCGGCAGTTCCAGATCGAGCGTGGTGATTACGAGCTTATCTCCGTTCACCAGTTCCAGATGGAACTGGCCCTGTCCCTTGCCGTAGGTTTTGGTGCCGACCAGCGTGGCGGACGACGTTTCCTTCAGGCTGCCCGCCAGCAGCTCGGCCGCCGAGGCGGTGCCGCCGTCTACCAGCACGACGATCTTATCCATGCGGATTTGGCTGCCCGTCGAATAATGCCGGGTCAAGCCGCCCATGTCCTCGCGCCAGTGTACGCCGGCGAGATACACATCGGCATTCGGCACCATGGCGTTCGCCATTTGGATCGCGACGTCGATCACGCCGCCGCCGTTGCCCCGCAGATCCAGCACGACCGCCTTTGCGCCCTTGTCGGGCAGGCCGTTCCAGATCTCCTCAAAGGCCTTCCAGTCGTTTTCCGACCCCATCGCGGTCACCTTAATATATTCGATGCCCTCCGCGAGCGTTTTATTCGATACATAGGTCTCATTGATCTTGCGGCGGGTGCAGGTGACGGTCACGCCGCGCCCCTGCCGCTGCACGGTGATTGAAACCGTCGTGCCTTCCTGCCCGCGCAGCTTTTCCGCCACGTCGGCAAGGGGCGTATCCAAAACAGACACGCCGTCCACCTCGACGATGATATCGCCGATCTGCAAGCCGGCTTCCTCCGCCGCCGAATAGCGCATGACCTCGGCGATGCGCACGCCGTTCGCCGTCTGCTCCATGCCGACGCCGATGCCGACAAAGCCTTCGACCGAGGAAAAGCCCTGCGAATATTCCTCCGCGGACAGATACATGGAGTGCGTGTCCATCAGCGAGAGGATGTCGTTTAAAACATCGTATAATTCTTCCGGGTGCTCGGTCAGGTATTTGTTGATATAGTTTTGTAAAATATACGGGTTGTCCTCCGCTTTCAGACCAAAGCTGTTGATCAGCGCCCAAACGCCGTCAAACCACGTTTCGCTCTGTCCGTCGGCGGTCACCGCGCCGGCCGGCGCGGTCAGCAGCGCGGCGGAGAGCGCCAGCGCGGCCAGTTTCTTGGCAAGTGCTTTCACGAAATTGTTTCCTTCCCGCCCTTACATTGTCTCGGGGGCCTCTACGCCAATGATCTGCAAAACGTTTTTGATGGTCTGCCGGGCCGCCATGCAAAGCGTCAGGCGCGCGTCGCGCACGCGCTTGTCGTCGTCCTTGATGCGGCAGGCGTTGTAGAAATGATGGAACTGCTGCGCGAGCGATACCGCGTATTTGTTCAGTCTGGAAGGATCGCGCGCAGCCGCTGCCTGCGCGATCTCCTCCGGCAGCAGCGCGATGACCTTGATCAGCGCGCGTTCGTCCGCGCCTGTCAGCACGGACAGGTCGGCCGCCTGCGGGTCGGGCAGCGCAAAGCCGCTTTCGGCGGCGTTTTTCAGCACCGAGCAGATGCGCGCGTGCGCGTACTGCACGTAGTAAAGCGGATTATCCGAATCCTGACGCACCGCCAGATCGAGGTCGAACTCCATCTGGGTCTCGGCCGCGCGCGAATTGAAGAAAAAGCGCGCCGCGTCCACCGGGATCTCGTCCAGCAGGTCGGTCAGCGTCAGGCTCTTGCCGGTGCGCTTGGACATGCGGACGACCTCGCCGCCCTGCATCATGCGGACCAGCTGCATCAGGACAATCTCCAAGCGGTTCGACCCGTCCAGTCCGATCGCGTCGAGCGCGCATTGCAGCCGTTTGACGTGGCCGTGGTGATCCGCGCCCCAGATGTTGATGACGCGGTCAAAGCCGCGTTTTTCAAACTTATTGCGGTGGTAGGCGATATCCGCCGCGAAGTAGGTGTAGAAACCGTTCGCGCGGCACAGCACATCGTCCTTATCGCAGCCAAAATCGGTCGAACGCAGCCAAAGCGCGCCGTCCTCGGTCCGGTAAGTCGCGCCCTTTTCTGTCAAAAGGTCAATGGTCTCCTTGACATAGCCGGAGCCATGCAGCTCGCTTTCGCGGAACCAAACGTCGTAATCGATCTTATAACGCTTCAGGTCTCGCTCCATGCGGGCGATGTTGGTCGGCAGGCCATAGCCCTCGATGATCTGAAAGCGCTCCTCGGGGGACTTGTCCAGCAGGCTGTCGCCGTATTTTTCAACCAGATCGTGGGCCAGCGCCTTGATATCGTCGCCCTGATACCAAGAAGGATCGAACGCGACCGCGTCTTCCCCGCGCACCTCTTGTATATAGCGGCCTTCCACTGAGTGGGCGAACTTGTCCACCTGATTGCCCGCGTCGTTGATATAGAATTCACGCGTCACGTCGTTGCCCGCCCAGTCGAGCACCTCGGCCAGACAGTCGCCCAGCACGCCGCCGCGGGCGTTGCCCATGTGCATCGGCCCGGTGGGATTGGCCGAAACGAATTCGACCATCACCTTTTCCGGCCGCGCGGCCGCCGTGCGGCCATAATCCTCGCCCTGCTCGCTCACCGCGCGCACGGCGTCGCCATACCAGCTCTGCGCCAAGGTAAAGTTTAAAAAGCCCGGCCCCGCGATCTCGACCTTTTCAAAGCAGCTGTCCGCGAGCTCTAAATTGTCGCGTATCGCCTCCGCGATCTTGCGGGGGGCCATGTGCAGCGGCTTTGCGCACTGCATGGCAAAGGTGCAGGCCCAGTCGCCGTTCGAGGCGTCCTTCGGCGTTTCGACCGTAACGGGCGGCAGGTCGCCCGCCGGAAGCGTTCCGGCTTCGGCGGCCTTGCGGCAGGCGGCTTCGACCACGCGCCTTGCCTCGGCCCGTGCGGATTCATATGCGTTCATGGTTTCACTCTCCAAATTTTCTTTATTTACCGCCGCCCGGCGTTACGCCAGCGGCTCCGATGTGACCGTCATCTCAAAGTGATGCTCGCCCATCACGCTGTTGTCCACCTCGACCGTGTAGTCGAGAATCAGCTCGCCGCCGTTTTCCCCCACGGTGTTGCGTACGTGCGAGGTGTGGGTCGCGATCGTCATGCTGGTGCCGATCGGGGTTTGATACAGTCCGACGTGGCGCTGGTTTTCCGCAAACAGCATGCGGGAGGGATAGGTGCCCGTGCGGATGAGCGAGACCGACTTGCCTTCGAGCTTGACGGTGGTCAGCGTGCCGTTCAGGCCGGTCAGTTCGCTCTCCTCATAAATAATATAGTATTTTCCGCCGCGCCTGTAAAGCTTCGCGGCGGTGACCAGATCGATCTGCTCCTCATCGCAGTTTTCAAACTGCTGGGTGGACAGGATCGACAGCCAAACATCCTTTTTCATATATAAACTTCCTTAAATTCCTAATTCCTAACTCCTGATTTAGAAGTTGTCAGTATCCCGAAATATCGACCAGCCCGGCGGAGCCCGTCACATCCTCCTGCAAAAACAGGCTGGCGAGCTGGGCAAAGCCCGCGGGATCGTCGGAAACAAAATAGCGGGTCTCCCCCGCGCCGCCGGACGCGGGCGCGACCGCGCGCCGCAGGGCGTTCGCCGCTTCCGCGCCGGAATCGACCAGAGTGACGGAGGGGCCCATAAAATCCGCGATCACCTCGTGCAGCAGCGGATAGTGCGTGCAGCCGAGAATCAGCGTATCCACGCCCCGTTCCCGCACCGGCTGCAAATATTCCCGCACGACCGTCTCGATCACGACATCGCCGCGCTTCACGCGCCCGTTTTCCACCAGCGGCACGAAAAGCGGGCAGGCGACCGTTTGCACGTCTAAAGCGGCGTCCGCCTTTTTCAGGCTTCGCTCAAACACGCCGCTGCGCACGGTCGCCGCCGTGCCGATCACGCCGATCCTGCCGTTTTTCGTCACCGCCCGCGCTTTCTCGCACGAGGGTTCCACCGTGCCGAAAATCGGCACGTCAAATTCGCCCTGCACCGTGTCCAGCGCCGCGGCGGACGCCGTGTTGCACGCCACCACGATGGCTTTCAAATCGTATTCCAGCAAAAAGCGGATATCCTGCCGGGTGTATTTGATAATGGTGTTGCGGCCGCGCGTACCGTAGGGCACGCGGCCGGTATCGCCGAAATAGATGATGCTTTCCTCCGGCATGATCTCGTGCAGGCGGCGCACCGCGGTCAGGCCGCCCAGCCCGGAATCAAACACGCCGATGGCGCGGTTATCCATGGTGCTCCTCCAGCGCGAGCGTGACCAGACGGTCGAGCAGCTCGGTATAGCCGACGCTGCTGTGGGCGAACAGCTTGGGGTACATGGAGATCGAGGTGAAGCCGGGAATGGCGTTCAGTTCGTTGAAAACGATCTCGCCGCCGTCATACGTGCAGAAGAAATCGACGCGCGACAGCCCCCGGCAGCCGAGCGCCGTATAGACCTTGATCGCGTTTTGCCGCGTTTCTTCGAGCTGCTCCTCCGTGATGCGCGCGGGTATGAACAGTTTGGAGGCTTCATCGGCGTATTTCGCGTCAAAGGTGTAGAATTCCTGCGCGGGCGCGATCTCGCCCACCGTAGAGGCGACCGGCGACAGATTGCCGAGCACCGCGCATTCGATCTCGTGGCCGCTGATGAATTCTTCGACCAGCACCTTGGAATCATATCCAAAGGCGGCCTCCAATCCCTCGGTCAGCTCCCGCATATCGGCCGCCTTGGCCACGCCGACCGACGAGCCGGACGAGCAGGGCTTGACAAACACCGGGAAGGACCCGATCCGCTCCGCCGCCGCGCGCGCAACGCCTGCGGCGTCCGCCGCGAATTCATGCTTAAGGGCCAGATAATACCGCGCCTGCCGCACCTGTGCCGCTTCGACCAGCACCTTGGTGATGGATTTATCCATCGAATTGGCCGAGGCCGCGACGCCGCAGCCCACATAGGGGATGGCGGCCAGCTCCAACAGGCCCTGTATCGTGCCGTCCTCGCCGCCGATGCCGTGCAGCACGGGGAACACGCAGTCCACCCGAACGGTTTGAACCCCGCCGTCCGTCAGCAAAATAAGACCGTGCGCCGCCCGGTCCGGGGACAGGATGGCCGGAACAAGACCGGGCTCCTCCTGCCAGAGGCCCTTTTCGATTTTATCCACATTATAGTCGGGATATAGGTACCAGCGGCCCTCTTCCGTGATGCCGACCGCCAAAATTTCATATTTATTTTGATCCAGATTGCGCAAAACAGAGGCCGCCGAAAGACACGAGATGCTGTGCTCGCTCGACACACCGCCGAAAACAACTGCTAATTTCACGAATTGATTCTCCTTTTATGAAAGGTGATCGCCCAGCGATAAATATTTCTATACAGATAGCATTATACGCTATTTGCGGCGTAAATACAATGAAAAAGCGCGGTGAAACGCAGAGCGATTTGACGAAATTTTCTAGCTTTATCCACTTATTTTTGAAATACCTGTTGACAGACTATATTATACGTCATATAATATTGTACATAAACACAGAAACGAGGTGGCATTTATGTCATACCCCATCGCCTCCTCCCTGCTGGACGGAATCGTGCTCTCCGTGGTAGAACGGGAAAGCACCTATGGTTACCGCATCACGCAGGAGATACAGCAGGTGATCGAAATTTCGGAATCGACCCTGTACCCCGTGCTGCGCCGTCTGCTGAAGGACGGCTACCTTACTACCTATGACGAAGCGTACGCCGGGCGCAACCGCCGTTACTATCGGATCACCGAGCACGGCCGCGCCAGACTGCGCCAGCACCGGATCGATTGGCAAAATTACCGGAACAGCATCGATCACATCTTTTTCGGAGGGCAAGCATCATGAACAGAAACGAATATATGGCCGCGCTGCGGCGGGCTCTTTCCGGCCTGCCGGATGAAGAGCGCGCAAATGCCCTGCGTTACTACGAGGAGTACTTTGACGACGCCGGGCCGGAAAACGAAGGGGAAGCCATAGCGGGCTTGGGCGCGCCGGAAAATGTGGCCGCGCAGATCCTAAACGATTACCGCGAACTGACCGTGCCGCCGCATCGCGCGGAGGCGGGCGGCGCTTCGTACACCGCCGCCGGCGAAGCCGCGAACAGCCCCAAGCGCCGCTGGCGCGGCATCAACCCTTGGCTGCTCGCCCTGCTGGTGCTGCTCGCCATCCCGGTCGGCATCCCGCTCGCGGCGGCTGTCGGCGGCGTTCTGGTTTCCGTGCTGGCGGTACTGGCCTGCATCGTCCTTGTGGTTTTTATCATTTTCGCGGTCATCCCTTTTGTCTTGCTGGTCTGCGGCGCAGCTTTTATCGGCGTTTCATTCTTTTTATGGTGGACGCCGGCCAGCGCCGTGCTGACGCTCGGCGCCGGACTTGCCGTGCTCGCGATCGGCATACTGGTCACGATGCTGATGATCAAGCTGTGCACCCTGTTCATCCCGCCCATTTTCCGCGGCTTTGTCGCGATCCTGCGCTGGCCGTTCGATAAACTGAGAGGAGCGATGAGAAAATGAAAAAGCTCATGATCGCCTGTCTGGTATTGCTGCTCATCGGCAGCGGCCTTGCGATCGGCGGCGCGGCCGCCGGCGGCAGGCTCTACGGCAGCTATTATGACGGCTCTCTCCACCCGATCACCGATTCCATCAGCGACGCGCTGGACGCGGTGGACCGATTCTCGGATCACAACCTGTTTCGCCGCGGCCTGCACTATGAAAGCGGCTACGCGGCGGACGGCAGCTACCACTCCGGCTGGTTCGACGACCGCCACGGGCTGGACGATTTCGACAACCTGCCGGACGAGATGAAGGATGATTTGTCCTACCTGCCCGATCCCGACATCCGCGAGCTCGAATTTGCCTTTGGCGCGGGCGCGTTCCGCATCCAACAGGGCGATGAATTTGCGGTAACGGGCGGCGTTGTGCAGGACAGCTTGATGAACGGCGACATCTGGGAGCTATCCGTGCGCGGCCGCACGGGCGACGGCAAGGTCGTCATCACGCTGCCGGAGGCGGCCTACGATAAGATCGAATTTTCCATCGGCGCAGCCACGCTTGAGATCGAAACGCCGCTCGCCGCCCGCAAGGCTGAAATAGCGGTCGGCATGGGGATCCTATCCGTAAAAGAAGCGCTCGACGTCGACAAACTCGAACTGGACTGCGGCGCGGGCAGCGCCACCGTCCTGCTCGCGGGCAGCGCCGGGGATTACGGCTACGAGATCGCCGCTTCCGCGGGCAGCGTGACGCTTGACGGAACCGAACTCGCCGGCGGCGGCCCCTTCGGCACGCACCGCGCCTCCAAAAACGGCACGCGCGAGCTTGAACTGAGCGTCGGCGCGGGCACCATTGAACTGACGACCGCCGGCACGGTTTAAGCCGAACCGGCGCGTAAAACAAAGTTTATTCTTGACGAATTGAACCAAAACCCGTATGATAAGAGAAAAGGAGCCTTTGCTATGAAAAACAAGAGACTGTATCGCAGTGAGACCAGCCGCATGCTGTGCGGCGTGTGCGGCGGTATCGCGGATTATTTCGAGATCGACCCCACGCTCGTCCGCCTCGCTTGGGTGTTGCTCTGCGCACTCGGTTTCTCCGGTATCGTCGTATATATCATCGCGGCGATCATTATTCCGACGCAAAGCGCCGTCCAGTAACCAAACAAACGAGAGGATGTGCCCCATGAGCGAAAACAAAGAATCCATGACGGATCTAGACGAAACTTCCGCCGAGCCCACGCAGGACGAGACCGTTCTCGAAGCGGATGAGGCGGAAAACGCCGAAGCCGATCTCGTTCTCACGCCGGAGGAGGCCGAGGAAGAGATCGAAACGCCGCATGAGGATCGTGTTTTCGGCTTGCCGCGCATGTGCTTTCACGGCGTCGCGCTCGGTATCGCGGCCGGCTATATTCTGACCGGTCTGTACGGCGTGATTATGAATAAGCTGACCGGCTCTACCAAGATGCCCAGTTCGACCATGGTCGCGCTGGTCTGCGCCGGCATCGGCTATCTGATCACCAAGCGTATCTATGATAAGAAAAAGAAGGCAGAGGAAGCCGCCGCCGAATCAGACGCGGAATAACGAAAATAAAGCCGCCGCAAAGAATGGCTTTGCGGCGGCTTTCGCCTGCCCAAAGATCGGAAAGGAAGTGCTGTATGCGCGCATACGCCTATATGCTCCGCTGTGCGGACGATACCCTGTACTGCGGTTGGACCAATGATTTGACACACCGCCTCGCGGCGCACAACAGCGGCCAAGGCGCCAAATACACGCGCGGCCGTGGGCCGGTGCGGCTCGCCTACAGCGAACTGTTCGCAACGCAGGGCGAAGCCATGCGGCGCGAAGCGCAGCTGAAAAAGCTGACCCGGCCGCAAAAAGAGGCCTTGCTCGCCGTTCCCGACGGCGCCGAACTGCTGACCGTGTACGACGGAACGGGCCTTGCCTGCGGCGAAAGACCCCGCGCCGAGGTGCACGCGCAGGGCCTTTTCCACCATGTATGCCACCTGTGGGTGTGCGGCGTATACGAGGGCGAGCCCGGCCTGTGGCTGCAACGGCGCGCGGACGACCGGCCGCTCTACCCCGGCCATTATGATTTGACCGCCACCGGCCATATCGATCCCGGCGAAACGCCGGAAACAGCGATCCTGCGCGAAGCGCGGGAGGAAGCCGGTCTGCGCCTTGCGCCGGACGCACTGGTCCCCGCCGGCGCTTACCGCCAGCAGTACGACCGCGGCGAGGGCGGCGGTTTTGACGATGAATTGGCCTACGCCTTTCTATGCCGCATGGACGGTCTGCCCCCCTTCGCCCCCGGGCCCGAGGTGTCCGCCCTTGTGTTTGCCCCGCTTTCGGCGTTTGCCCTCGCGCACGAGGAAAGCGCGCCGCCGCTTCCCGCCCGCGCCCCCGGCGGCGGCGCAGTCTCTATTCCGCGCGAGTTGTTTTGCTGCTTGCACCAACAGGAGTGGGAGGGTGTGCTGCCGGTTCTTCAAAATGTAATGAAATAGCGAAATAATACATTTTGTATATGCGTGTGCTCGCTAATTCTAAAACAAGTGCAAAAAACAACAGAACCCCGTTACACTGTAACGGGGTTCTGTTGTTTTTCATCTTTTCGTCAGTACGCCGATGAGGATGCAAGCGGCCAAACTGGCGGCCGCGCCGATCGCGGAGATCAGCGCGCGCTTCTGGCAGGCCTTGGCCTTAGGGTCCTCCTGCTGGTCATCCTCTTCGCTTCTGCCGCAGATCATGCCGTATTGCACCTGCTGCAACGCGGTAAACGCGGCCAACAGGATAAAGGCGACCAGCAGCAGTCTCTGCGCCGTCTGCATCAGTGCAGCAGATTGAGCACGAGGGCGACGACAACGAATACCACGCCCATGGCAGTGGTCAAACGGGCAAGAATCTTATCCGCGGCGCTGGCCTTACCGGCGCCGAAAAAGGTTTCCGCGCCGCCCGAAACAGCGCCGATGCCCTGCGATGCGCCGCTCTGGAGCAGCACGACGATGATCAGAAACAGGCTCGCTACGATCATAACGATAGATAAAGCGATTTGTGCGGTAGTCATGTTTTCCATTCCTCCAAAATATCCGTACCGCGCCCGCAAAAGGAGCGCGCATATCCGTGCGTATATGGTACTATATCACAGATATGATGCTTTTTCAAGCTTTTTTTGCGTTTTTTACAGCAAGGGCTTCAGGATGTTCTTGAGCGGTTCGCCCATGCGGTTGGTATGGATCTTACGCGCCGGAAGCTCGACCACGGCGAAGCGGATGGTGCTCCAGCCGTTTTGCGGTTTATCGTAATGCCGCTCCTGCCCCAGTCGTTTCAGCTTTTTCTGCACCGTCCGGTCGAGCTGCTCCGCGACTAAAATGAGCGAAATGATGGAAAACTCATGCGACAGATCGGCCTCCACCAAATCGTTTTCCAGTTGTTTGGCGTATTCCCACCAATCGTTCAGGCCCGTTTCGTCAAGGGTGGGCGCGGCGAACAGCGCGCGGTACTCGTGCGCGTGGCTGGTGCCGCCGGTCGGCATGATGCCGAGGATTTTGCGCTCTTCCTTCAGGCTGAACGTGCTGTACAGCGCGGCCATACGGCCCAAAAGCGACATGTTTTCGGTGCTTTCAAACTTAGCATCCTGTCCCGCTCGCAGGCGGTCGCGCAGGGCGATAAACTCCGTGGAAAAATCCATTTTCGTTGCTCCTTAATTTTCAGCCTTTTCGGGGTACAGCCCTTCGGCGGTCATGCGGCGGATGGCCTCCTCTACAATGGGCTTGTCCTCCCGATACGTCACGCCGTACCAGCGCGCCACGGTGGAAAGCACCTTGGCGGTCGCTTTGCCCGCGCGCAGCAGCTCGTCCACCGCGAAGGGCAGGTAATATTCGCCCTTCATCGGGTTTGCGGGCAGCCGTTCGGCGAAAAAGCGGCGAAGGCCCGCGTCCAGCTCCTCCGCGAACGAAGGGGTGAAGCCCCACAGGTTCAGCGAGATCAGCGTGCCTTCGGGCAGCGCGGTCTCGGGCAAGTCGCCGTCCGGCGCGCAGCGGATCACGCCGTCCGCGTCCCGCTTGATGGCGGTGCGCTCCACGATATCGGTTAGCATGCTGTTTGCATCGGTCGTGCACACGCCGCGCGATACCGTACCGTTTTCGGTCAGCGTGTTTTCCACGCGGTAGCCCACCATGCAGTAGCGGCCCACGCCGTCGTCCCGCGCGCTTTCCAGATAGGCATATACCTTTTGGAATGCGTCCGCCCCGTAAAAATCATCCGCGTTGACGACCGCGACCGGCGCGCCCGCAAACAGGTCCTTCGCGCACCATACGGCGTGCGCCGTGCCGAGCGGCTTTTCACGCCCCTCGGGCGCCGTAAGGCCCGCGGGCAGGCGGTCCAGCGTTTGGTAGGCGTAATCGATCTGCATCAGCTTTCGCGCGCGCCGTCCGATGGCGTTCTCGAACGCCTTTTTCAATTCGGGGCGAATGATGAACACCGCGCGCCGGAACCCGGCGCGGAACGCGTCGTAAAGCGTATAATCCAGAATGATCTGCCCATCCGGGCCGACCGGATCGATCTGCTTGAGACCGCCGTAACGGGATCCCATCCCGGCGGCCATAATTACCAAAATAGGCTTTGCCATAAATAATTTCCCCTGTTTCTCCGCAAAATGTGAACAAGCCGTAAATATCCGGCGGTTCTTGCTTCATTTATTATACTAAACCGTATCAGAAAACACAAGATGTTTGATACCTGTCCGCCGTTTTTTGTAGAAAAGCATGAAATTGAACCCGACGCCGCGCGGAAGATTGCATTAGGCCGCGAAAACTGTTAAAATAGATGCGTTAAAAAGTTATCAGAGTGATGAAAATCGTTTAAGAGAGAGGGAAACGGAAACGATGCGTAAAACTAAGATCATCTGCACGCTTGGCCCGGCGACAGAGGGCCCCGTGCTGGCCGAACTGATGAAGGCCGGTATGAATGTGGCGCGCCTGAATTTCAGCCACGGCAACCATGAGGAACACAAGGCACGTATGGATGCGATCAAGGAGACCCGCCGCGCGCTCGGCGTGCCGGTCGGCATCATGCTGGATACCAAGGGCCCGGAGATCCGCATCAAGACTTTTCAAAACGACCGTATCGACATTCAAGAGGGACAGGCGTTCACCCTTACCACCCGCGACGTCGAAGGGGACGAGTCCATCGTTTCCATCACCTATACCGGCCTGCCGATGGACGTCAAGGTCGGCACCCGTCTGCTGATCGACGACGGCCTTGTCGCGTTCGACGTGACCGAGGTAAAGAACGGCACCGATATCGTGTGCCGCGCGCTGAACAACGGCCCGCTTTCCAACCGCAAGTCGGTCAACGTGCCGGGCATCAAGCTGAACATGCCCTACCTCTCCGAAAAGGACAAGTCCGATATCGAATTCGGCCTGTCGCAGGATATTGACTTTATCGCCGCCTCCTTCTGCCGCACCGCGCAGGATGTGCGCGATATCAAGGGCATCCTCAAGGCCTGTGGAAAAGAGGACGTTGAGATTATCGCCAAGATCGAAAACATGGAAGGCGTGCGCAACGTACAGGAGATTTTGGACGAAGCCAACGGCGTCATGGTCGCCCGCGGCGATCTGGGCGTGGAGGTTCCCTTTGAGGAACTGCCCGAAATCCAGAAGTGCCTGATCAAGACCTGCATTTCGCGCGGCAAGCGCGTCGTCACGGCCACGCAGATGCTTGAAAGCATGGCTAAAAACCCGCGCCCGACCCGCGCGGAGGTATCCGACGTTGCCAACGCCGTTTACGACGGCACCTCGGCCATCATGCTTTCGGGCGAGACCTCGGTCGGCAAATATCCGGTCGAGACCGTTCGCACGATGAGCATGATCGCGGAGAACGCGGAGCGCACCATTCATTACGACCGCCGCCGCACCACCCGCCTTGAATTCCAGAACATGGACGTTTCGGGCGATGACAAGACCAACGCCATCGCGCACGCGACCTGCTCCACCTCGCACGATCTGGGCGCGAAGTGCATCGTCGCCTTTACGGAGTCCGGCTCGACCGCGCGCGCCGTTTCCACCTACCGTCCGGGCGCGCCGATCGTCGGCGCAACGCCGAGCGAGAAAACGTTCCACCGCCTGACGATGAGCTGGGGCGTCATCCCGATTCTGGTTCCTCAGCGGCCTTCTTCCGGCACCCAGCTGTTCGAGCTTTCCGCCCATGCGGCCGTCAAGGCCTGCGGCTGCAAGGCTAGCGATATCATCACCGTGACCGCCGGCATGCCGGTCGGCAAGGTCAACTATACGAATACCCTGCGCGTGCTGCAACTGACCGAGCAGATTCTCGCGCAAGGCTTCCGGGACTGATAAAACATGTCTGTCAAACGCTTGCAGCGCACGCTTGTGCGCGTGCTCTCCGTCGTCGTCATTCTCGCGATCCTAATCTGCATCGGGCTTTATGCCTACCGCACCTTCTTCGGCTACAATTACGATTCCTCCCTCTTCGGGCAGGATCTGGCCGCGGGCGTGCAGGCGGATGAGAACATCACGAATATCGCCCTGTTTGGACTGGATACCCGCGAAGGGGACACACAGTCCCATTCGGACTGCGTCATGATTGTCACGGTGGACAACACGCGCGGCAAGATCAAGCTGATCAGCCTGATGCGGGACAGCCTCGTCCCCATCGACGGCCACGGCAGCCAAAAGCTCAACGCCGCCTATTTTGAGGGCGGCCCCTCGCTTGCCATCCGCACGCTGAACGAAAATTTCGGCACCGATATCAGCGATTATATCGCGGTCGATTTTGAACAGCTCGTCACCATCATCGACGCGCTGGAAGGCGTGACCGTCAACGTGAAGGACAACGAGCTCACGGAACTTAACCGCGTCATCCGCGACTACGGTATCGAGCAGGGCAAGACCTTTGAGCCCGTCGCCGCCGCAGGCGAGCAGAAGCTGGACGGCGTGCAAGCGCTTTGTTACAGCCGCATCCGCAAGGGCGGCACGGGCGACGACTGGGGCCGCGTGGAGCGGCAAAGCGTCGTTCTCTCGGCCCTGTTCGACGAGGTGCAGAACCTGAACGCCAGCAAGCTGCTGGGCTTGATGCAAAAGCTGATGCCGAACGTCACCACCTCGCTCTCGGTGAGCAAGATCGCGCCGCTGATCGTCGGCGCGGTCAAAAACGGTATGCCCGCGCTGTCCCATACCCGGCTTCCGCTGGACGGCGAATGGGAATACGCCGGTTCATCGGGCGAGTATATCCTGTTCGACCTCGACGTGGCGGCCGATCATATCCAAAAGTTTATCTATGACGATGTATTCCCCGGCGACACCTCGTCCGCCCACACGCCGCAGACCGGCGCGGGCGACGATACCAATACCGGCCCCATGGGCGGCGTTGATTTTGATACCGAGCCGACCGCCCCGGCTTCGACGAACGGCGGCGGCAACAGCGACGAGGTCGATCCGGCCTCCCTCGCGGAGGAGGGCGCTACCTACGACCCCGAGACCGGAGACTATATCGATATCGACGGCGACCGCTACCGGCTGGACGATAACGGCAACAAGGTCTACTATTAAGCACGCTGCAGCGTAAGAATTTATCATGATCCGATCGGGGCTCAGGCTCCGATCGATCTTTTTAGAGGTTTGAAATGTACGAAAAAAAGTTTTACCAAACGGCGTGCGCCTGATCATGGAGCGGATCAATACCGTACGGACCGCTTCCATCGGCATTTGGGTCAAAAACGGCAGCCGGTATGAGCCCGCGCCGCTCGGCGGCGTTTCGCATTTTATCGAGCATATGATCTTCAAGGGCACAAAAAAGCGCTCGGCCCGCCACATCGCCATCGCGATGGACGCGCTGGGCGGTCAGGCAAACGCCTTTACCGATAAGGAGTGCACCTGCTACTATATGAAGGTGCTGGACAGCCGCCTCAAAACCGCCGCTTCGCTGCTGGCCGATATGTTCATGAACTCGCTGTTTGCGCAGAGCGATCTCGAGCTGGAACGCGGCGTTGTTTTAGAAGAGATCGATATGTACGAGGACTCGCCCGAGGACGTCGCCATTGAAAAGCTGTTCGAGACCTGCTATGCCGGTTCCTCGCTCGGCCGCCCCATCCTCGGCACGGCGGAAACGCTCTCGCACATCGATTCGGCCGCCATGCACGCCTACCTGCACGAGTATTACCGGCCGGCGGACACGGTCATCGCGATTTCCGGCAGCTTTTCGGACGAGGATATCGATTACATTGCCGAGCTTTTTTCCGCCATGCCCGGCGAAGGCCGCAACGAGGTGACCCCCGCCCTTTATCACCCCAGCATTGTGCTGCGCGAAAAGGATATCGAGCAGAACCACCTGTGCCTAACCTTCCCCGGCGTGTCCCTTCTGGATGAGCGCCGGTTTGAGATGAACCTGCTTTCCTCCATTCTCGGCGGCGGCATGTCCTCCCGCCTGTTCCAGACCGTGCGCGAGCAAAACGGCCTGTGCTACTCGATCTATACCTTCGGCACCGCGCATCTGGATACCGGCATTCAGTCCGTCTACGTCGGGTTGGGCGCGGAGACCGAGCAGCAGGCGCTTGAGCTGATTTGCCGCGAAATACGCGAGTTCTGCCAGTCCGGCCCCGCGCAGGACGAGCTGGCCCGCTGCCGCGAGCAAGTCAAGACCACGCTGCTGATGGGACTTGAAAACACCGGCACGCGCATGATGACCATCGGCAGAAGCGAGACCATGCGCGGCGAGGTCGCCAAGATCGAGCAGGTGCTCGCACGGTATGATGAGGTGACCACCGAGGGCGTGCTGGAGCTGGCCCGCGAGGTGTTCGACTTCTCCCGCGCTTCCCTTTCCGTTGTCGGCGCGCCAAAGGACGAGGACGCCTACCGCGCCTTGCTTAAAAACTGATCTTGCCGCAAAACGTATGCACGACCGGCACAGCCTGATGGCTGTGCCGGTTCTTTTCTACGCCGGTATTGACATTGGCGCCGCGAACGCGTATTATATGAATGAATTATTCATTTATACAGGAGGGTAATCTTTGAGAAAACACTTTATCGACAATGTGCGCTGGCTTACCGTGCTGCTGCTTTTTCCATACCACACCGCCCGGATATTCGACGGTGTCCAGCCCTTTTATGTGAAGGGCGCGGAAATGCGGGCCGCGACCGTTTTTGTGCTGGCCTGTACGCCGTGGTTCATGCCGCTGCTGTTTGTGGTGGCCGGCATCAGCACCCGGTACGCCCTGCAAAAGCGCAGCACCGGGGCGTACATCCGGGAACGGTTTGCCAAGCTCTTCGTGCCCCTGATCTCCGGCACGTTGCTTCTGGTGCCCATGCAAACCTACTTTGCAGAGGTTTTTCATAACGCCTACACGGGCGGCTACTTCGGCCAATACCTGCTGTTCTTTACCAAACCAACCGATCTAACCGGCTACACCGGCGGCTTTACCACCGGGCAGCTTTGGTTTATCTCCTACTTATTTCTGATATCGCTGATCGCGCTGCCGCTCATTCGGCTCGCGCATAAACGGCGGATCGGCTGGCATGACACACCAGCGGCTCTGGTCCTCCCCTTGTGCTGCATGATATTGCCGTTTTCCTACCTGCTCGATATCGGCGGCAAAAGCCTTGGGGAATATCTGGTTCTGTTTTTATTGGGCTATTTCGTATTGGCGGAAGAGCCGGTACAGGCTTTTACCGGCCGGTACCGGTTGGCTCTCCTGTCGGCCGGGGCTTTGCTTACCGCCTATACCGTGGTGAACCGTGTTTCCCTCAAGAGCGGCATAGGCAGCCGGGCCATCATGCTCTTCACTTCATGGATCTGCATTTTGGCCATCCTTGGCATGGGGCGCCGCCACCTGAATTTTCAAAACAAATGGACCCAGCGCTTGTCCGCATCGTCTTTTCCTTTTTATCTGTTTCACCAATCCATTATCGTCTGCATTGGCTTTTACTGCTTGCAGACCGACCGACCGGGCGGCCTGCAATATGCGCTCATTTTATCGGGCAGCATCGTTTTAAGCACGTTGCTCTATGCGCTGTGTAAACGGTTTCGAGCGCTCCGCTTTCTGTTTGCGATCAAAGATACACCGCCGCCACAAAAATAAAACAAACCGGCTCACCGCATGCCTTGCTAGGCGCGGTGAGCCGGTTTGTTTTATGGCTCCTCTACGGTCTCATACTTCATCCGGTAATATATCCGATCCTGATATTCCCGCACCAGCGCGGCCTGTTCCGCCGGGGTCTGTTCGTGGTAAACGCCCGCGGCGTCGATCGCCGCGCCGCGCTGCACGACGGGCAGCGCGCGCCGCACCTCGTCCACAAAGCTGAAAAACGGTTCGTCCGTGCCCAAGCCGACCGCGCGCAGCACCGCTTCGCCCAAAAAGCTGGCGCTCAGGTCTCCGTTCGGCCGCAGGCCGATGCGGTCGGCCAGCGTTGCAAAATCAAGCGCCTGCGCGCCCGCGCTGTTTGCCCACAGCAGGTATGGAGGGGCATAGGCGTCCAGCGAGCTTTGCTCGTCCGGGCCGGCGTCCATATCCATGCCGAGCGCGCGATAGCACATATAGTCCTCGCCCAGACTGGGCAGATGGTCGCCGTAGAACAGCAGCAGCACGGGCTCTTCCTGCTGCTCATAATAATCGGTCAAACGGCCCAGCATGGCGTCCGCGTCCCGCACGCCGGAGGTATAGACGGTCAGCATGGTCTTTGCCTCCTCCGATATCTCGCGCTTGAGCTCAAGCTGCGGCAAATCGACCGCCTTGCCGTATTTGCTTTCCGTATAGGCCATGTGGTTCTGAATGGTCGTTACATAGCTGAAAAGCGGCGCTTCATCCTGCTTATGCTTTTCAAAGTCCGCGATCATATAATCGGTAAGCGCGGCGTCCGATACATAGCCGCCGCGCTGGGCGGCGTCCGCGAACGCCTCCTCAAACACGATCTCCTGCGCGCCCAGATAGCGGTAAATGTTTTGCCGGTTGTAGAACCACGCCTTGCCGGGGTGGATAAACTGCGTTTGCCAGCCGCTGTCCGCCGCAGTACGGAAGATAGAACCGACATTTTTGTGCAGCGCGCGGAAGGAAGAAATGCCGGTCTCGCTGAGCAGCGCGGTCTGCATGCCGGTGAGCACGTCGAATTCGGTGTTGGCCGTGCCGCCGCCGTAGTTCGGCACGATCAGCCTGCCGCTGATCGCGTGTTCAGACTGCTTTAAGGCATTGAAATTCCGCAAGGGATCGTTTTCCGGCGACCAATCGAACGCGTCGTGATTGGTGATATCGCAAAACGCTTCACTCATGACGAAGATCACGTGCACCCGCTCGGGATCGGCCGCCGCCGTTTTTGTCTGCGCGATCGCTTGCTCGGTCGCGGCTTTATCGAAGCCCTTTGGCTTTTGCACCGAATAAGCGGTCGCCGTATGCAGAAAACTATAGTTGAACCCCGCCTGCTCGTACACCGTGGTCATATTAAATCGGTTGGTGACCGGAAAGCCCGCGAAGATATCCGCGGAGGTATAAACGGTGGGCGTCAGCGCCACCAGCGTGCCGAGAAGCGCAAAGCAGCCCGCCAGACGACCGACGACCCTGCCCGCGCGCGGCAAGCGCACGGGACGCGTGCGAAACAGCGCAGCGCACACGATGAGCGCCGCCAGAGCAAACAGGCATAGGCCGACGGCCTTCCAGTCCACCGTTAGATCATAACCGCCCGCCGCCTGCACCGCCTCGCGCACCATGGTAAGGTCCTGCAAAACAAGCGGATCGTCCCGCGCGTCGATCTTCATGCTGTTGGCAAAATTCACAAGGCCGAAAACAAACAGCGTGACCGCGGCGGCCGAAAACACATTACCGAACAAAAACGCGCACGCGCCAAGCACCAATATGACCGGCAGCCAGTTGAGCAGACCGAGCAGCGGCGTTGTAAAAAACGTAAGCGGGATTACAGGCGCCGCTTGCAGCACCAGCAGCCAAATAACGACGGACAGCGCCAGCGCCAGCGGGATGTTCAGCAGGGCCGCATAGCGGCAAGGCAAACGCAACGTTTTCTTTTCCGATCCGGGCCGGCGGCCATGCGCCGTATGCGCGCCCCGGTGCGCGCCACTTGAATGAAACATGTGTTTATTATACACCTTGGGGACCGGTTCTGGCAAAGGGCGCGCATAAAAAAAACGGGCCATGAGCCCATTTTTTCCGTATGTTATTGACCAAGGCAGATCAGACGCGGCGGTGCGGGAGCCTTTAACAGCGCGGCTATGGTTTGGTCGCGCGCGGCTTCCTCCTCCGTATAGGGGCACAGCACCACGTCGGCGCGCTCCGACGCTTTGGCGTTTTCATGCAAACGCACGCCGGAAACAATACTTTGCATTTGCTTGATCGCATCCGCGACCGCGGCGGCAAATGCGCCGGTGGAAATCATGTAAAATTCTTTCACATTTTCCGCTACAATCAAATGCGCCAATATTTTCTCAACCTCTTTATTTTCCACCTTTTTAATCGTCATTTCACCGCAAATAAAGCACTTTTTCGCCATTTATCGACCCTCCACTGTATATATATAGTAACTGTTTTTATTCATCTTGTCAATTCCGTTTTATCAGGCGTATAGAAAAGGTGACCAACTACCTATACGATAAACACAGAGAGGGGTGGTGTCTTTCCATGAATGAGCAAAAAACCGTATTCCAAATCAATGATTACGGCCATATTCATCTAAAGTTAAGTGAAATGCTCGAAGCGAGCGGGCTGTCCCGCAATGCGCTGGCCCGCAATGCCCATACCCGCTTTGAGGTGATCGACCGCTGGTGTGAAAACCATGTGGAGAAGCTTGATCTGGACATTTTGGCCCGCATTTGCTACGTACTGGAATGCCGGGTCGACGATCTGATCGAATATGTGGAAAAATAAAAGAGGCAGGGACATTCAGTTTTGAACGTCCCTGCCCCTTTTTGTATTCAGCCCGTGCCGCCCCGCTGCTGGAATTCCTTTGGCGTACAGTGCATGATCTTCCGAAACACCTTGGTAAAATAGCTGTTCGAGCTGAAACCGCATTCCTCGCTCACGGCCAGCACGGTTTTGCTTGTCTGTACCAACGCCTGCGCGGCCATATGGACGCGGTATTGGTTCAGATAGGCCACCGGGCTGATCGACAGGGTTTTGCGGAAGCAGCGCAGGCATTCCCGCTCTCCGATCTTGGCCGCCGCGGCGATATCGGCCAGCGAGAGCTCCTCCGCGAAATGCGTTCTGATATATGTGATCATTTCCTTGAGCCGCTCGACGTTAACGTCGTTTTTGGGAAGGCTTTGCTCGCGCAGCCCACGCGTTTGCTCAAACAGCATCATCCATAGGTCCGCCAAATGCCGCTGCACCTGAAATTCAAACCCCGGCTGCTTGGCGCCGTCGCTCGCCATCGCCCTGAGCAGCGCCGCCACCATCAAGGCGCCCGCTTCCTGATCGGACAAGATCGGATAGACCTGTATGTCCGCGCACTGCAAAATAGGCAGAAAGTACTTTTGCTCCAGCGTGCTGTTATACGCGCCGGACAGAAAATGCTGGTCAAACAGAATGGTGCGCAGCCGGCAGCAGTCCTGCCCGCCGGCCGGCTGGATTCGATGCATGGTGTTGCTGTTGATAAAAAGCGCCTGACCGGCGCGAACGGTATGCATGCCTTCGGACCAGTGGTACTCTATCTCGCCTTCTAAAATATAGGAAAATTCAAACAGCGTGTGCCAATGCCACGGGATCTCGTGGTTGAAAAAAAGGTCGAGCCGGTCCTCGTGCACATGATAGGGCACGCTCGGCTGCCGCTGTTCCAACAGCTCGCGCTTATGCTCGTCAATATCCAGACGTTTGATCGGTTCCATAGGCAGCCCCCTGACCAGTCGTTATTTTGCCATTTTTCCGCCGGATGCTACCACCCAGACGCATGCCTCGCGCCGTCTCACGGCCGCCGGCATGTAAAAAAGCCGCATGCCGCTCCGTTTCCAAACCAGCGTATTTTGTCCGAAACATGCCATTCCCTGTCGGCTCCTGTCTGTCATTCCGCGCCCCGGCGGCGTATGATAAAGGTACGATGACAAACCAAGCAAGGAGGCGCCGGAAATGAAAATTTATAAAACCAGACGGCTTGATCGTCTCACCGACATCATTACGCACTGTACTTCCCCGGTCTACATGGTTTTAGACGGCGGGCGCTCGCTCGATCTCCAGCGTCAACCCGATACGCTTGCCTTGTTCCAAAACTTCTGCTGCTGCAAGGACACGCCGGAGATCGAACTGAATTTCTCGAATCTTACCGACGCGCGGCGAGTGCTCGAATACTTGATCGGCGCATAGCGGGCCGCCGGTCGGTTTTGTTTCATTATACCCCTCTTGACGACCGGACGCAACAGGGATGCGCCCGCCGCCCGTCATGCGGCGCTTGCGCGGAAAACGCGGCTTGAGCGCATACAATACGCCTCATTTTTCATCCTAACTCATAGAAAGCACGGCAGCCGCACTGTAAACCAGTGCGCCGCCGTGCTTTCGTCTGTTTTATTCCGCCGGTTTAGGCGCGCGGCGGCGCTCCTCATGGCTGACCGGAACGATCTCTGCCGGTGGACGGCGCTTGCCGTCGCGCCGCTCGCCGCTCATGCGCTCGCCTATGTGCTCCTTCAACACGCCCGCTTTGTCTTTCCCTTTGGCGGAGACCGATATCCGCATCAGGTCGTCGTCCGTGCCGCGCAGATAACCGTCCTCATACAGCGTTTCGACCGTATGATCGAGCGCGGTATCAATATGGGTGAACCGTTTTACCTCGCGCGCAAGCTCGTCCGCCAACGCGTCGGAGGCATCGTCACCCGCGCGTACGTCCAGCACCTGATCGAAACGGTTGAGTGTGTATTCGATCGAAGAATCCGCGTCGATACCGACATAGGCGTACGGCTCGTAGGCGGCGTATACGCCGGTCGTCGCCATTGCGCACAGCACGGCTACGCAGGCCGCCCAAGTCAGCGGTTTCTTCCATTTTCGGCCGCGGCGCGCGCCTATGCTGACGTGCTGCCCCACCGACCGGCCTTTCGCGTCGATCAGGTAGACCACGCCGTCCAATCCAAGCGCGGCCGCGCGCCCGCCGCGCGTCTCTACGATCACCGCCCGCATAAGCCGGCCTCCCTTCGTATGGTCTGTAAATATTCCGAAAGCATGGGATAGTCGCCGTCCAGCAGCAACGCGGCGGCGATGATATAGCGCCGGTGCCGCTCGATCAGTTTTTTAGGAACGCCGCTCGCGGCCGCGAGCGCCTTGATCGGCAGGCTATGCGTGTTTTGCAGTTCGGCAAACAATACGGCCGTGCGCAGCAGCGCGGCGATGGCGCGTGCGCAGCCCTTCCTTGTTTTATCCGCGCGGGGTGAGCAATCGGCGAGATCATAAAAGGAAAAGCCGTATTCGCCAAACAGCGCATCCGCCGCTTCGATCTCGTCCGCCGCGCTGGCCGGGCCGGGCTCGGCCAGCTTTTCCGCCACGGCAAACTGTACGGCCGCGTCCGCGCAGGCCGCGTCCACATCGCCGTCAAAGGTCTGCGGGGCGAGCGACACCTCGGGATCGAACCGGCGCGCGGCGCGGTAATAATCGGTCAGCCGCCGCCCGACCACCAAATACGCAAACGAGCCGAACGAGCCGCTTTCCGCGTCGTATCCGCGAACCGCCTCGTAAAAGGCCAGCATGGCGACGGAAAACTCATCGTCGCTGCGCGTGACCGCGCGGCCCGCGTATTTGGAAGCCGCGCGCAGGATGAACGGCTCCTGCGACTGGATGAACCGCTCTAAAAACGGCTGATCCTGCTTTGCGCGCACCGCTTGCTGGCTGATCTGCATGTAGCAGCCGCCTCCCCTCTTCTTCTGATGGGTTCATTATACAAAGCGGCTGTGTCGAGACTGTGTAAAAACCGGGTTCGATCGATGAAGAAATTAGAAGAGCGCCGCAAGCCACTGCCAGATCGCGCTGTTCATGAGCCCGGAGGACGCCGCATACCGCACGGCAGCGCCCAGCCAGTCACGCACCGGCTGAGCGGCCGCAGCGTCGTCGTTTCCAGTCTCGTCAAACCCGGCTTCGCTGAGGGAAAACGAGGTGTCCGCATCGCCCGTTCCGGTCGCCTCCGTCGCTTCCGCGGAAGCGGCCTCCGCGCCGTCGACCACCAGCGTATAGGTCTCGCCGCCCGCTACCGCCGGTGAACTGAACACCACGCTTTCCGCTGTTTTTCTCGCTTCGGTGTTGTATAGCGTCTCTCCCGCGCTGTTTTTGATCACCAGCGCGCTTCCCTTTGCGATACCAAGGGCGCTGGCGGCCGCCTCACCTGCGTCGCCCAAACCGCTCTCCGGCCGCGTGCCCATCCGGCCTTTTTCCGGGCGTGTACCGGTCTCGTCGTCCATTGGCGCGCCCTCCGTAGGTGGGCTGGGGCGCGCTCCATTCTCGCCGGACGGCGGGGTGCCGCCTCCCGGCGTACTGTTTTCCGGCCTTTGGCCGCCTCCCATGCCGCCGTGTCCGCCCATACCGCCGCCCATTTGGCTGAGCTGGCCAAAGGCCACATAATCCTGCGTGCCCGCCGAAGCGGTCGGCGCCTGCGCCATCTGGCTCATGCCGACGGCGAGCAGCGTACCGCCCGTCTGGGTAAACGCGCCGTCGTAATCGAGCGCGCCGTCGCCGCCGCTCGCCGCGCCGAACACCTCCACCGTGCCGCCTGTCATCACGATATCGCCGTTGGAATCCAGCCCGTCGCCGCCCGCGTCGATCGTAAGCTCGCCGCCGAGGATGTAGAGCGCAAACGCGTTCTGGACGCGGCCATAGTCGCCGTTCGCGGCGTTCACGCCGTCATCCGCCGCGGTCAAGTCGATATTACCGCTGTATAAATAGATCTTAGCGCCTTCCAGCCCTTCGTAGCAAGCCGCAATATCGATATGAGGCGTCGCCGTGGACGACGAACCCTCGGTTCCGATCGCCAGCGTGTTATCCGCGTGGAACGCATCGTCGCCGGTTGTGATGGTATAGCTCCCGCCCGTAACATAGAGCACGTCGTTCGAGTGAAAAGCGTCGTCCGCCGTATCCACCGTAAAGACGCCGCCGGTGAGCGAGAGCGCGCCCGCCGCCTTAAAGCCCTTACACGAGCCGTCCGTATCCGAGAGCGTCGTTTGGTGCCCACCGTTCGTGGTCACATCAAACGCGCCGCCGGTGATCGTCAGGCTGCCGTCCGCCTGCACGCCGTCGCCGGTCGCGGTCAGCCGCAGCGTGCCGCCGGTGATCGTGATGTCGCCTTTGGAGACCGTATCGGGCGCGGTCTCGTCGGTCGTATCGGGCGAAGCCTTGATCGCGTCGCCGCCCGCCGTGATCGTGAGATTGCCGCCGCGTATGGTCAGCGCGTCGTCACACGAAAGTCCGTCGTCCGACGCTTCGATATCAAGCGTCAGCTCGTCTACCGTGATCGCGGACTCCGCCGCGCCCTTAACGCCGTTTTTGAAATTGCCCGCCACGTGCAGCGTACCCGTGCCGGAAAGCATGAGGCTCGCGCCGCTTTTCACCTTGATCGCGGCCTTTTCCTCGTTTGTCGCGGCCGAATCGGCCAGTGTGTTATCCGTTCCCGCCGCGGCGAGCACCGTCGCCGCGCTGTCCTTATTCAGCGTGATCGCCGCGGTGCTTTCAGAGGTCAGGTCAAGCCCGCCGAGCACCAGCGTAACGTCCTTTACCGCTTTCTTGACGGTAATACTGCCGTCCGCGCACGCGCCGGAAAACACATAGGTGCCCGCCTCTGTAATGGACACGGCGGCGCCGTCGATCTCGTAGCCGCTGTATAGGCCCGTGCCCGTGGCCCCCTTGTTCGTAAACGCGATCAGCGTCGCGTTTTTTTCGGTATAGCTGTCCGTGGCCGCGCAGGCGACCGCCGGCAGCAAGCACGCCGCCAAGCACGCCGCCAGCAGCGCGGATAATAACCGTTTCATGCTGTCTCTCCTTTCCGTATGACCCATTATTACAGGGTCTCCCGTACCTGCGGCACCTTGCCGCAAATGATGTCCAGATTGCCGTTGCGGCAGCGGATCGCGTCGAGCATCTCTTTTTCGATCTCCGCCGAGCGCAGCGTGATATGATAATGCAGGTTGTAAAGGCTGCCCATACCGGTCGTGCGCACGGATACCAGCTCGGCCGCGCGGGTGTAGGTATCAAACAGATCGTCGAACAGGCCGGTGTAATCCAGATTTTCCGGGATGGTGATTTTCAGCTCCTTTTGCTCCTCGGGCTTTTTGCCAAACGACAGCGCCGAGTAGACAGTCAGCAGCAAGCAAACCGCAAGGCCCGTTGCCGCCGCGATGCCGATATATCCCATGCCGGTGGCAAGCCCCAGCGTCATGGCCAGAAAAATACAGGTGATATCGCGCGCCGTACCCGCCGCCGAGCGGAAACGCACCAGACTGAACGCGCCCGCCACCGCCACGCCCGCGCCCAGATTACCGTTCACCAGCAAAATAATGGACTGTACCAAGACCGGCAGCAGCGCCAGCGTGATGGCCATGGACTGTGTATAGGTATTTTTGAACATATACACGGCGGCGACCAGCGCGCCGAGAAACAGCGACACCGCCATACAAATAAAAAAGCTCTGCGGCGTGATGCCCGCCGTGAGAATAGAACCAAACAAAGCGTCAAGCACAGAAAACACCCCGTTTCTCTTCGGACCGGTCGAGCAGCATGGTCTGATAGGCGCTGCCGTATTTGGAAAAGCTGCAAGAAAAAATGCCTGCTTCGGAAAGCGCGCGCGCCAGCCACAGCGGCGTGGCTTCGGGTATTTTGATCTCCATCAGGCAGGTGTCCGGCGCAAGCAGCTGCTCGCCATCCGGCCCGGCGGCCAGATCGAGCGCGTCCGTGCGCCATCGGATGCATGAATCAAAGGTGACGCGCAGCTCAGGCTGATACCGGTCAAACAGCGCCAGCCGGTCGTAGCAAATACACATGGCCGGTCTCAGACCTGCGTAAAACGTGCGGAACCAGTCGATCTCGCGGGATATCTGGCTGTCCTCCGGCGCGGGCGCGCCGGCCAGATAATCCAGCGCCTCGTCATACCGCATGGCGATCCGCCGCTTGTAAACCACGTGGTCGTATTTCTTTTTGATCTCCACAAAAGCTTCTGTACCGGCGTCCGGCGTTTGGTAGGTGCGCAGGCGCAGCTTTTCCTTATACGCGGGCCGGTCAAGCGAGCGGCGGATCAGCTGGAAATCCGGCGTGTCGTAATAAATGTTGCCGATGGTCGATTCCGCGAACCGATCGCGCGCCATGCGCGGGGCGAGCGCTTGCGCCAGCCGGTCGTACTGGCGTTGGGTGACGACATATTTTTTCTCGTAGCGTTTAAAAACGTCCTGATAGGCACTCATGGTGACTTCCTCCCTGTATGCGTGTTTTGCCGTTCACTCTTTCATGCGGCCATGTTTTTTCTATTTTTGGGGCTGGTCACCAAATCTTCACACACCGTCACACAATCTCCACAATCGAAATAACGGCGCGGCCCGATATGGGCCGCGCCGTTTGGGCTATTTCATTTGTGATGCGCTTTGTGCGCCGTTGGGCAGGACATGCCGGTAATAATCGGTCTCGATGATACGCGCGGCCGCCGTGAATTCAGCAGAGACCGCTTGCTTCATCCGTTCCAGATAAGCCTCGTCCGGCGTTTGCCCCTCAGCCCACTGTGCTTCGCCGGTCGACGCGTTGAAGCGCACGCGGTCGGTCATAAAGCTGCGGTCCTCAAACAGGAGGAAGGGCGGCGCATCGGAAAAAATATCTCGTCCGGTCAGCAGCCGCGAATCGTACGGCAGGCCGAATAGGTTGCTCAGCGTCGGCAAAATATCCGCGCTCCAACAGAGCTTATCGACTGTGCGCGGCTCCATGCCCGGCTGGTACAAAATGAACGTGCTTTTGTAAAGCTCGAACGTTGGATCGACTGCGTGACCCAAAAATTCGCTGATCTGCTCGTTTGTCAGGCCGTAGGGGTAGTGGTCGGGCGCCATGGCGATCACGGTCTTGTCCGCGATTCCCGCCGCTTCGAGCTGCTCCAGCAGGTATTCCATCGCCCGGTCAAGCTCGATATGGCAGGCCACATACGCCTTGCACGCGTCCGAATAGGGCAGGCCTTGCACCTTATCCCGATGCTTTGCCGCCTGCACGTTCCCATAGAAATTGTATTCCATGTGACCGCTCACCGTCATATAGTAGATATGAAACGGCGCGTTCCGCAAGTATTCCGGCAGGGTGGTTTGCATCATCTCAAGGTCGGATTCCGGCCATTCCTCGGTCACGCGCACGCCGCTGCCTAAGCCCTTGTAGGTATAGCCCAAATTGGGGTGCGACACCTCGCGGCGATAGTAATCAAAGGTGTGATTATGGTAGGCGTTCGTCTGGTAGCCAAGGGCTCTGAATTGATTGCCCAGCGCAAACGGCAGCGCATTCTCACGCGACTGATACAGGCTCCAAACGCCCGCCTTGGGCACCAGCCCCAGACAGTTGACATATTCCCCATCGATCGTGGACACGCCCCAGATGGGGTTATAGAAATTGGTGAACGTGACGCCCTGATGCACCATTTTATACAGGGTCGGCGTCAGGTTTTGGTCTACCGCGTAGGGAGAAAAGCCCTCCGCCGTTAAAAAGATAAGGTTATACCCTTCGTAGACGCCGGTCATCTCATTTTGCCGCGTCGGCTCGCGCGATGCAAAAAAGCCGTTCAGCTCCCGCACCCCGGGGTCGGTCTCGGTCTCGTTCAGCGCCGCAAAATCGATCGGCAGCACATTGTCCCCGTACGCCGTCCGGGGCTGTTCCTCCGGCCGCGGTTGCTCTGTCTCCTCCTCCGGTATGGCGTCCAGCAGGCTTGTGCCGCGCGGAAAGCCGAACAGCGTGCGCTCCGCGTCCAGCCGGAACGCGTTCCAAAGCCCCAGCTTTTCCGCGCCCGCCCGCATGCTGCCGCCGTTATAGTAAGCGTCGTACGGCGTGGCCGCGCCTGTGCCAAAGGCGGGCACGGCGGATAGCGCAAGGCTGTGCCACAAAAACGCGCCGAACAGCAGCGCCACCCCCATACGCGGCGATCGCGCGCTGAACGCGCGGTTTTGCAGCAAGCACAGCAGCACGATCAGCGGCAGGCTGATCAGCAAGGTTTGCCACCAGCGCTCGGCGAAAGCGTGCAGAATCTGCCGCCAGAAACCAAGCACCTGCCCGCCGTTCAGCAGCGAATAGAGCGGGTAGCAGGTCTGAAATACCCGAAAGTACACCGCCTGCGATATGTAAAAGAACCAAAGCCCCGCAGCCGCGGCCACGGTAAGCATGCGCGCCCCGCGCGCGGGCAGCAGCGCCGCCGCGCCGCTTATCGCCAGCGCCAGCGCCGGTGCGAACAACACCGCAAGCAGCGTGCCCGCGCTGCCCCACGCGCCCAGCGTCAACCGAAACGCGGCTTCGCACCACACTGCCATCAGAAAAAACGAGGCGGCAAGCCAAAGCGGCTTTATTGCGCCGCCCGTTTTTCCCTGTTTCTTATCTGTCATAATTTTGAAATCCCCCAACAAAAAGCCGGAATATGCTTCTCATATTATCATATTTTCGCACTTTTCACAACCTTATGTGTAAACCGGTCATACAGCTGTTGACCTTGCGCTCAAGAACGCGTTATAATGAAAAAAATATTGCCGTGCAACTTTGCCGGCTTTGCCCCATTCGCGCGCCTCAAAATATCAGTGGAAAAATCTTTTTTAGAAAAAATACAAAAACATTTGACACGTCCCCATAAATATGGTATTATATTCAGGCAGTCAAAACTGCAAACGCGCCAGTAGCTCAGCTGGATAGAGTGTTTGGCTACGAACCAAAAGGTCGGGGGTTCGAATCCCTTCTGGCGTACCATTTTTGGCTGTGAAAACAAGCGATTTCTTCGGAAATCGCTTGTTTTTTTATTTTGCAGGGACAACCAATGCTAACCCATCCTTCCTTAAGTCCTGCTGACCGGGCTATATAATATACAGAACTTATCCATTTTTGTCACATAAAATGACATGGAGGGATATGCATGATCAATCAAGATGATATGAGAATCTATATGGCAATCGGCAACTTTGCAACGGAAAATTTGTTTTGGCAACTGATTTATTTGAATAATGCGGCTTTCAATACGCCGCTTAAAGCAGGCGCTAAGGAAAAGCTGATGAGCATGGGCAGAACGTATGACACGATCATCTCCAGCTTTTATCCATCAGGCGAAGGAAAAGCGCTGGTGTCGGCAATGGCAAACAACAACCGGCTGTTCGTTTCCTACGTGGACTGCGTCATGCAGGGCGGTAGCCAGACAAATATGCTGAAACAGCAGTGGAAAGAAAATGGACAAAAAATCGCCACGCTTTTATGCCGGTTAAATTCCTATTGGCAGGCGACGGAATGGACCGCCATGATCAATCACGAATGCGATTTGCTGGATACGATCGCAGCCAGTATGCACGCGAAAAATTACGCGGCCTTTTTCAATACCGCGCCGATATGCAAAAGGTTGGCCATCGATATGTCCAGCTATATGAGCGGCGGACTGGCAAAGCAGCTTCAGGCTCCCTGCAAATAGCAAGCAAATATGTCACGCACACTTTGACCCGGCTTCTCCTGCGGCGGAGAGGCCGGGATTGTTTTTGCTCGCAAACTGTGGCTTCCGTATGCGTAAGCCGCTCCCGTCCATTGCGGATCAAGACAGGCAAACTGGATGGCGCGTGGCACAGCAACATAAGCAAATCTTCTAAATTTCCTTTCCCATATTTAGTTATAATATCAGATCAAGTACTTTACGTTGGCATATCGACAAAAAAAACACGATTTTTACGAAATTTATTGGGGAAATACAGTGATTTTGATAATTGACGAATGCGTATGGGTGTGGTATATTGAAGTACGAATAAAGCAAGAGTTAACACGAATGTATTCAAAATATTACGCGAACGAAACCACATTCACACCAATCGCTTCCCATGAAAGTGCCATTTTTTCAATTTGATGGCACCCTTTTGCGCTTTTCCGACCTTGTCCGCGCATCTGGGAAGTATTTTGATGTACGCCCGCCGTCCGGCTTTCTGCCGAGCGGCAGGAATTTTAAAACGGCGGAAAGTCGGCCACGGCCGGCATCGGCAAATATACTACTTACCAAAAGGAGACTTGAACATGGATTTCCAACTGACCCGTGAGCAGGAGTTGGTCCGGCAGATGATGCACGACTTCACCGAAAACGAAGTTAAGCCCATCGCTGCAGAAACCGATAAAACCTGCGAGTATCCCCGCGAAAATATCGAGAAGCTGTTTGATCTCGGCGTAATGGGCATGATCGTTCCCGAGCAGTACGGCGGCGCCGGCGCGGACGATACCTGCTCTGCCATTGCCATTGAGGAGCTTTCCAAGCAGTGCGCTTCCACGGGCGATATCCTGGCCACCCACAACGGCCTGTGCTGCGGCCCGATCATGCAGCATGGCACCGAGGAGCAGAAGCAGAAGTACCTGCGCATGCTGACCGAAGGCCACAAGGTGGGCGCTTTCGCGCTGACCGAGCCGGACGCCGGCTCCGACGCTGCCAAGGGCACCTGCGTTGCCGAGCTTGACGGTGACCACTATGTTCTGAACGGTTCCAAGATCTTCATCACCAACGGCTATGTTGCCGAAGTGTTTGTTGTATTTGCCATGACCGACAAGTCCAAGGGCACCAAGGGCATCTCCGCTTTCATCGTAGAAAGCTCCTTCCCGGGCTTCTCCGTCGGCAAGCACGAGGAAAAGCTCGGCCTGCACGGTTCGCCCACGGCTGAGATCGTCTTCACCGACTGCATCGTGCCCAAGGAGAACCTGCTCGGCCGCGAGGGCAAGGGCTTTGCTATCGCTATGCAGACGCTCGACGGCGGCCGTATCGGCATCGCCGCGCAGTCGCTCGGCATTGCGGAGGGCGCTATGGAAGAGGCTATGGCCTTCACCAAGACCCGTGAGCAGTTCGGCCGTCCGATCGCTAAGTTCCAGAACACCCAGTTCGTCTTCGCCGATATGCACGTTGCCATCGAGGCTGCCCGCCTGCTGACCTACAAGGCCGCGGCTGTCAAGACCTCCGGCGCGCGCTTCACGCTCGAAGCCGCTACGGCCAAGCTGTTTGCGTCCGAGACCTGCATGAAGATCACCACGCAGGCTGTTCAGATGCACGGCGGCTACGGCTATACCAAGGATTACCCGGTTGAGCGCATGATGCGCGACGCCAAGATCACCGAGATCTACGAAGGCACGAGCGAGATCCAGCGCGTCGTTATCTCCGGCAACATTCTCGGCAAGTAAGAATAGGAGGAAAGCGAAACATGAAAGCGATTGTTTGTGTAAAGCAGGTTCCGGATACCTCCGGTAAGGTCGCCGTCAACCCGGACGGCACCCTGAACCGTGCTTCTATGGCTACCATTATCAACCCCGATGACAAGAACGCCATCGAGGCTGCTCTGGAAGCTCAAGGATGAGACCGGCTGCAAGGTCGTCGTCATCACCATGGGCCCCCCTCCGGCACAGGGCATGCTGCGTGAGCTGCTTGCTATGGGCGCGGATGAAGGCATTCTGGTTTCCGCCCGCGAGTTCGGCGGTTCCGACACCTTCGCGACCAGCCAGATTCTGGCTGCCGCGATCAAGAAGCTCGGCCTTGAGGACGACGACGTCGTATTCTGCGGCCGTCAGGCGATCGACGGCGATACCGCTCAGGTCGGTTCGCAGATCGCTGAAAAGCTCGGCATCCCGCAGATCTCTTACGCGGCGGACATCAAGATGGAGGGCTCTACCGTTACCGTTAAGCGCATGCTGGAAGACGGCTACATGACCATCCAGACCTCCGCCCCCTGCCTGCTGACCTGCATCAAGGAGCTGAACGTGCCCCGCTACATGTCCATCAAGGGCATCATGAGCTGCTACGACAAGCCGATCGACGTTTACGACTTTAACGCGCTCAAGGACGATCCGCTGATCGACCTCGCGACCATCGGCCTGAAGGGTTCTCCCACCAACATCTTCAAGTCCTTTACGCCTCCCCAGAAGGGTCAGGGCCGTATGCTTGAAGGCGCCGACAAGTCCACCTGCGACGAATTGGTCGGCGAGCTTCTGAAGAAGCACATTCTTTAATTGAAAGGAGAAACGAAAATGGCTGATTTCAATAACACCAACATCGCCGATTTCCACGGCGTATGGGTATTCTGTGAGCAGCGTCAGGGCAAATTGCAGCCGACGGTGCTTGAGCTGATCTCCGAGGGCCGTAAGCTGGCGGACGATATGGGCGTAGAGCTCTGCGGTCTGCTGATCGGCTCCGAAGAGGAAGTAGCCGGCATGGAGAAGGAACTGGGCGCGTACGGCGCCGACAAGGTCTATGTCTGCACCGATGAGAAGCTAGGCGTATACACGACCGGCGGCTTTGCGAAGGTCATTTGCGACGTTGTAATGGACAAGAAGCCGGAGATCATGCTGATCGCGGCGACCAACATCGGCCGCGACCTCGGCCCGCGCTGCGCAGCCCGCCTGCACACCGGCCTGACGGCAGACTGCACCCACCTCGATGTGGACGTAGAGAAGTACGCGGCATTCCTGAAGGAAGCCTCCACGCTTCCGGTAGAGCAGATCGACGCGCTTGACCGCGCGGACCGCAACCTGAAGATGACCCGTCCGGCATTCGGCGGCCACCTGATGGCGACGATCATCTGCCCGCGTTTCCGCCCGCAGATGGCAACGGTACGCCCGGGCGTGCTGGAAGCGCGGCGAGTACGATGAAGCAAAGGCTGCCGCCGTACAGGTAGAGAAGCTGAACGTAGCGGTATCCGACGCGGACATCCAGACCAAGGTACTGGAAGTTGTCAAGGAAGCCAAGGAACTGGTCGACCTGACCGGCGCCGAGGTAGTCGTATCCGTAGGCCGCGGTATCTCCAAGGATATCGATAAGGGCATCGCTCTGGCGCACGAGCTGGCGGACCAGTTCGGCGGCGTAGTGGGCGGCAGCCGTGCGGCGATCGACTCGGGCTGGCTGTCGGCCGACCATCAGGTTGGTCAGACGGGCAAGACCGTACATCCGAAGCTGTATGTGGCGCTGGGCATTTCCGGTGCGATCCAGCACAAGGCCGGCATGCAGGATTCTGAGTGCATCGTTGCTGTGAACAAGAACGACGGCGCTCCGATCTTCGACGTAGCCGACTACGGCATCTGCGGCGACCTGTTCAAGGTTGTTCCCATGATGATCGACGCTGTTAAGGCTGTCAAGGCTGCTAAGTAAGGTTCGTTCGATTTCACCACCTGATCATCAACAGCTGCCGTTTAGTGGAAACCTCCCATTTCTACGGAACGCGGGTCGGAGCAACCCGCGGATACTGATTCGGCCCGCCGGAAAGCCTAACGGCGGGCCCGGCAGCTGTTCTCCTTCAGCGTGAAATAGATACACATAAAAAAGAACGCATTCAGCGCTTAAGCGCCGGATGCGTTCTTTTTGCATCTATATTTCGTTTTTCTGCGCCAGCTCGCGCACTTTATAATGCATCAGCTTGCCGGTTGCGGTGTGTGGCAGCTCGTCCACCAGCCGGTACACGCGCGGCCACTTATAGGAGGATAGCATCGGGTGATGCACGCAGTATTCCTTCAGCTCCTCCACCGTCAGACTCGGGTCGGACGGTACAATATAGGCCGCAACCTGTTCGCCGCGCAGCCGGTCGGGCAGGCCGATCACCGCGCTCTCCCCTACCTTAGGATGCTCGTTCAGTACCGCTTCGATCTGCGTTGGATAAATATTTTCTCCCGCGGAAACGATCATATCGTCCTTGCGGCCCGCAACTGTGATGAATTCGTTTTCGTCCCACGTGCCGACGTCCCCGGTATACAGCCAGCCTTTATAGAACTTTTGCGCGTTCATCTCTGGGTTATTATAGTAGCTATAGGCGGATTTCGCGGGTGATTTGATGATAATCTCGCCGATTGCCTTATTATCCCGCGCGACGGTCTGATCAGGTTCCGCATGTCCGTTTTCACAGGGTTCGACCACGCGCACCTCATCGTCGATGCATGAACGGCCTGCCGTGCCCGCCATTGCGGGCAGGTCATAGGGCCGTAAGAACGTATTCCAGAAACTCTCCGTCGTGCCATAGCCGTTAAAAATATTGGGCGTGAGCAGCTTCATATACTGTTCGCACGCCGCCTTTTCAAAGGGCGCGCCCATGGTGACGATTCCGCGCAGCGCGTGTAAATCCGCAGGCGTGTGCTCCTGCGCCCGGGCCAGCATGGCGATGATTGTCGGCACGCCGATCAAGAAGGTGACCTTGTATTTTTCCGCGTATTCCAAACAGGTGCGCGGATGAAAATCGCGCAGAATGATTACCTCGCCGCCCGCGTACAGCGTCGGACAAGGGCCGCCCGAGTGCAGACCGCCGCGGTGAAACCAAGGGGTCATATTCATTGAACGGTCGGTCGAGCTCATAGGGAAATGCATCATAACGTCATGGGCGGAGAGTACTTCGTTTACATTGTTGATCGGCACGCCCTTGGGCCGGTTGGTCGTGCCCGAGGTGTAAAGTCTAGTGGTCTCGTCATAAATATGAGGCGCAAAGTCAATGGGCAAATCGTCTGCGGGCTTGTCCGCCACATAATCCTGATAGCTGATCTCGCCCGTGGGCGCTGTCAGCTCTCTTCGCTCGTCCACCATGACCACCCGCTGCGGCTTGTGTTCGGCCAGTTCCAGCGCCTGCCGGGTCAGCTCGCCGAACGCGGTATCGTATACCAAAACCTTCGGTCTGGAATCGTCAATCACCAGCGCCAGCTCGCCCGCGCCCTGCCGGTAGTTGACCGGACAGGCGATCGCCCCGACCTTGTGCGCCGCCAGATAGCAGAACACAAACTCCGGCGAGTTCAGCAATGTGAACATGACCACATCGTTTTTAGAAACGCCGTCCTCATGCAGTGCGTGGGCCAGTCGGTTCGCGTCCTCATTCAGCGCGCGGTACGTCCAGCGGCGGCCGGATGGCGGATCGTTTAGCGCCGGAGCGTTTGCAAAACGTGACACATTACGCATAAAGCCGTTTAAATACGTGAATTCTGACTCAAAAGTCTCACGAAACATCGTCACATCATAGGTATATTGCAAAATGGGATACATCACCTTTCATATTTTGAGACAATAATGCTTGAATTTTGTCCCCCGAAGCCAAGCGAATTGGACATCGCCGTACGGATCCGCGCCTCGCGCGCTTGATTTGGAATATAATCGAGGTCACAGGCCGGGTCGGGCGTATCGAGATGCAAAGTCGGCGGCAGCACTCCATTTTGAATTGCCTGCACGCAGGCAATGACCTCGGTGAGTCCGCCCGCTCCCATCAGATGGCCGGTCGCGGACTTGGTCGCGCTGACCGGCGGCGCGGTGACCCTATCGCCAAACACGCTTTTGATCGCCTGTGTTTCCGCGCGGTCACCCAACGGCGTCGAGGTACCGTGCGCATTAATATAATCGATGTCCGCCGGTTGCATCCCGGCCCGCGTGAGCGCCCGGCGCATACACGCCGACGCGCCGGCGCCTGTTGGCTCGGGTGCGGTAACATGATAGCCGTCGTTCGTGTTGGCATAGCCGGCTAAGACCGCTTTGACCTTTCCCCCTCGTTTGCGGGCATGTTCTTCGGTCTCCAGCAACACCGCGCCGCCGCCTTCTCCGATCACAAAGCCATCGCGCTCCAAATCAAAGGGGCGGCAGGCATGCTGGGGATCCTCATTGCGGCGGGACAATGCCTTGGCTTGTGACAGCCCGGACACCACGATCGGGCATAAAATAGATTCGCCGCCGACCGCGAGCACCGCGTCGGCTTCGCCGGACCGCAGCAGCATGGCTGCTGTCATCAGCGCATCCCCTCCCGCTGAGCAGGCGGTATTGAGCGTAAAACTCGGGCCGTGGATCCCGTGTGCGATCGCAATTTGCGCCGCCGCCACGTTGCCGATCACCATCGGCACGAAACGCGGCCCGACGCGGTGGGTATCTCCGCTGTCAAAGGACTGCTGTGTTTGTGCCACGGTAGTGATACCGTTCATCGCAGTGCCCATCACGATACCGATACGCTCGGACTCCGTTTCGACGATAAGTCCGCTATCCTTCAGCGCCTCGCCTGCCGCAATAAACGCGTATTGCATAAAAGGGTCCATCGTACGCGCCAGCGATTTCGGCATATAGGCCGCTGGGTCAAAATCCTTCAGCTCCGCCGCGATCTGTACCGGCAGCGCCGAAGCGTCAAATCGCGTGATCGGTCCAACACCGCAAACACCGCCGATCAAGCTTTCCCAATATGCCTGAACGCCTACACCGATCGGCGTCACCGCTCCCATCCCTGTGATAACCAATTTTTCATTCGCCATGGCGCTTCCCCCAAACTGGATTCTAAAACATTTACAGTGTTATTATACCAGAAAAATCCTAAAATTAAAAGAGTCGTCCGTTCCTATTTGTTTTGCGGCAGTTTGCAGACAGCGTTTTGCGATTATAGAGGAGGTATTCCAGAAAAAAGTTGCAAAATAATCTCATATTTATGTAAATATCTTTTAATCTTATAGTTTCGATACTGTTGCATGCCATCTGAAAAAGATTCTGGCACTGGTACTGGCGTTCGCTTGCGCGTTCACCATGTTTGCTGGTGCTGCGTCCTTCAGCGATTCGGCAGATATCAAAAATACCGAAGCTGTAGACATGCTCAACGCTCTTGGTGTAATCAAGGGCTATCCGGACGGCACGTTTAAGCCGCAGGCAAATGTGCTGCGCGCTGAAATGGCCAAGATGATTTACACAATCCGCAATCAGGGTAACGATAATGCCGATGGCTACAAGACCATCAGCAGCACGTTCACTGATTTGGGCGACTCTTCGATCGCCTACGCTGCTGGCTATATCAAGTACTGCCAGACGCAGGGCATCATCGCCGGCAAGTCCGCAACCAAGTTTGCGCCCAAGGAAAACGTAACTGTTTCCGAGACCGCGAAGATGGCTCTGACCCTGTTGGGTTACGATGCTACTAAGGCCGGTCTGGTAGGTCATGGCTGGGAGAACAAAACGCTGGCTCTGGCAAACGAGAACGGCCTGCTGGACGGCGTTAACGGCGCTGTGACCGCTGCCGCTACCCGTGACGACGCTGCACAGGTTCTGTACAACGCGCTGAATGCCGATACCGTTAAGTGGGATGCTGATTCTTCCACTTATGTAAAGGTTGAAACGCAGGGTCTCGAACTGATGAACAATCCGTCCCAGTGGGTCACCGTTACCAAGAACGAGACCATGGGTAAGAAGTGGATGAAGCTTGACACGGTTGAGAGCAAGACCAATTCCAACATTGTCACTGCTGTTGAAAAGGAAGATGGCCGCGATACTTATAAGGTAACCGTTGCCGGTCAGACCTTCACCCGTGTTGAGAAGGACTACTCTGATCTGATGGGTCAGGATGTTAAGATCATGATTAAGGACAATGATAAGTCCAAGGTCTACGGCCTGTATGCTGGCGAGGACACCAAGGTTCTGGCTACCGGCTACGTCGGCGGTCTGGATACGGATGGCACGGCTACCGATAAGGTTAAGCTCAATGACGTATCTTACAAGCTGAATCGTACCCTGACCACCCAGAGTGCCTATGCGTTCAATAAGGACACAACGGCAGTTTCTTTGAATGATCTGGTAACGATGGGTAAGACCACGAAGGCTGCCAAGGCGACTAACGGTGTTGCTGCTCAGGTTAAGTTGATTGACAATGATGGCGACGGCAAGGCCGATTACGTTTCCTATGTTCCTTCCAAGGTAGGCAAGGTTACTTCTGTAACCAAGACCGCTGTCAACGTAAACAATACGGTCGGCCAACTCAAGTTCGATGATGACGATATTTACGAAGGCATTGCCAAGGATGAATATGTAGCCTTCATCGACGGTGACAACACCGCAAGCACGAAGGATACGCTGGTTAAGCTTGACAAGATTACCGCTAAGGCTCAGGCAACCCGTACCAACGAAGTAAAGGTCAACGACTCTTGGTATAAGATTGCGCTGGATATGGGCGTTTCTGTTACCACGGGCAACACCTATGATCTGTATGTTGTGGGCAATTTTGTTGTCAGTGCAGACGAAACCGCTGCTGAATCGACCAGTGTTGCTTATATCTCCGCTATCGACAATAAGGCTGATGGTAGCGATGTAGATATGGTTACCGGCGAGCATACCGGCACGCTGGATGCACGTATGTACTTCCAAGACAACACCAACGCAGTTGTTAAGATCTCCAAGGTTGACGGCAACAAGATCGTTAAGGCTAGCCCCTCCAGCGACGAAGTTATGTATGACGACGCTAGCGTTCCGCGTGCCAGCTCGCTTGTCACTTACAGCAAGCTCTCTGACGGCACTTATGACGTTAAGATCGTTAGCTCTTCCAACAAGGCTGGCTTTAAGAGCTATGTGACTCCTTCTGTTATGAGCGGCTCGTCCAACGGCGTTTATTACAAGCAGAAGATCGGCGGCATGTCTATTATGGATGATGCAACCATCTTTGTTCAGACTGGTAAGGAAACCAAGGTGCTGACCGGCAAGCAGGTTAAGAACTGGTCCGATACGGTTAATCCGCTCGTGTTCTCCGGCGCGGTCCTGACAAAGGAAAGCAACGGCATTGCCTATGTTAAGGTAGCGTCCTTGACCGCTTCTCAGTCCAATAACGTACCTTACTCCGGCAAGGATACGCTGTATGCTTACCTTGTTTCCGATGCAGCACAGGCTGACAAGAACGGTGAGAAGAAGGTTGCGTTTGATGTTTGGACTGCTGACGGAGCAAAGACCCTGTATGAAGACACCAGCTCTGTTAATGGCTCTGCTATTGCTGGTACATTGATTTCCTACACGGTTAACGGCGACTTCATCGAGCAGATTAGCTACAACCCGGGCTACGCGGTTGCAGTAACCGGCTTCGATGGCGCTAAGGAAGGCGAAATCAGCTTCTACTATGCGAATAGCGCAACCCAGCAGTATACGCTGGATGAAGATTGCGTCTTCATCGCGGTCAACGATAAGGATACCAAGGGCATGGAAGGCGGTATTGAGTCTGTTCCGTCCTCTGCTGAAGAGAACACGGCAGGCACCGCATACTACACCAACGCTCGGATCGTACTGAACAGCGACGGTGACGTAGCTGCTATCCTCTACGATCTTGAGAACAACAAGATGTATCCGGAAGTTACTTACAATAAGTAAAACACATTCTATATTGTAAGATAATATGCAAAAAAGGCCCCCGAGCATACGCTCGGGGGCCTTTTTTGCTTTTGGGTCTAGGTTTATTGCAGCACCTTAGCGGGTACCGTAAACCTTAGATTCGTAGATGTTGTTGTCGCCCACATCAACAATCAGAACCTTGATGTTGCTCGTGTCAGTCTCATCGAACGCGAAGACAGCATTCGCAATGTAGCCCTTAGCGTCTTCTTCAGCCTCAGTGAAGCTGGACTGTACAACGCCGCTTTCACCATCCATATCGATGAACAGAACGATCGGATCGTTATCTTCGTCGATATCATAGGTGTTAACGTTCTTGCCATCAGTGGAGAGGTTGACAGAGCCAGTCAAATCCTTATCCAGATCGCCACCGGTAACAGCAGCGTGGGTCAGTTCAGACGGCGTCCACTTGTTCTCAATGTTAGCAAAGCCGTCAGAATCGAGGTTGTACTCAATAACGGTGCCTTCGTCCAGAACAGACTTCTCTTCGTCCTCGGTAATCTTGATCTTGACGTCGGAGCCGTTCCAAGCGTCATACTCGTAGTAGGAGTCGTCGTCATCGTCGTTGTATTCCGGACCAGAGAACAGATAAGCGTACAGCGTGTCAGCGCCGCCCGGGATGCTGCTCTTCTTGCCGAGGTTGACATACGCCAGCTTGGTGTAGTTAGAACCGTTGCTCTTGTCAGCCAGAATATCAGCCTGATAAATCTTGGTGGAATCGCTCCAGCCCTTCATCGTCTTGCCAGTGATGACACGGTAGCTATCGCCATCGTCGTAGCGAACCAGTACGGTAGCGTTGTCGTCGATCAGCTTAACGTCGCCCTTGGTGAAGCGGTTGTTTTTGATAGTGTTGGAGCCATCAGCAGTTACTTCAGAAGCAAACGTATCATAGCCAGCCTTATTGGTGGAATCCATGATGGTCAGCTTGTACTTGCCAGAGCTCTTGGAGTAGGATACCAGGAACGGATCGCTGTCGTCCTTAGCGTCAAGAGTAGCCAGATCGGAAGTGCTCAGTTGAGTGCTACCCTTCTTGATTTCATCGCCCGACTTCAGCGAAACAGTCTCACGGGTGCCATCAGTGAACAGCAGGTCAGCCTGCCAGCCAGAACCAACGCCAGAGGTCTTGCCGATCTCGATAGCCAGAGCTACGTCATCGACAGAAGCGTTCAGGTCGTCAACTGCTACACAGTAGCCGTCCTTGACAACAATAGAAACGGTGCTGCCAGCGTTCATGTCCTTAAAATCAGCCTTATTATCGATGGCCATTTCGTACCAAGTGCCGTCGATCTTAACCTGATAGTCCTGAGCGGTATTAGAGTTCTTGGAAGAAGTAACCTTGCCGGTCACAACGTCCAGCTTGGTAACGCCGTAGTTGTCGTCAGCATTGACCTTGTTGCTAGTGATCGCAACGTAGTCGTCCTTGGCGATGTCCTTGTACCAAGTAGCATCGTCATCGGTCAGCTTGGTCTTAACGTCGCCGATCTTGGTAGACTTGAAGCTTACGTTGATGTAATCAGAGCCAACATAGGTAACCTGTGCAATAACAACAGACTGTACATCCAGCAGGTTAATCTTACCGGAGGAAGTGTTGGAAATCGCGGAAGCGTTGTAAGCCTTCTTCAGGCCTTCAGCCTTGTCAACAAACTCCAGCAGTTCGGTGTCGCCCTGAACTACGTAAGCGTCGTCAACCTTGACATCAGCCTTGGCGGCAACAGAGTACTTGGTGCCGTTAACCTTCAGCTTACTACCATCCTTCTCCATGCTGCCCAAAGTTCCGTTGCTGACCTTGCCATCTTCAACAGCATAAACGCCATAAACGTTGTTGGAAGCCTTGTACAGAACGCGAACCTTCTGGTTCTTCAGCGCGGTGTAGTCGTTTGTAACTTTGGTGAAGTTGGTGATGTAATCCTTCTTAACGTTGCTGGCATTGTACATGCTGTACGTGGTATCTTCCCAGTCGATAACATCATCATCGTCAACCAGCGTCAGGTTGTAGGTAGAGCCGTCCTTCTCGACGTCGCTCAGCACAGAAGTGGTCTTCTTCAGGCCCATGTACTTTTCGCCAACAGTCGGGTAGTAGGTGCCTACGATGTTCATGTTGGAGTACTCGCCATCAGTCATCTTGACAGTGTGAGCATTCACAGCATTGTACATCATCTGCGCAGCATCGCCACGGGGCAGAGCCAGCGTCAGAGCGGCGTTTACGTCCTCCAGCAGACTGTTCTCGTCAGCCAGCGCTACGGCCTTCTGGCCCCAGCCATGACCTACGAGGCCAACCTTGGTCGCGTCGTAACCGAGGGTCACGAGCAGCATCTTAGCGGCTTCCTGACCGGTTACGGTCTCGTCCGGCGCAAACTTGGTCGCGGACTTGCCGGCAATGATGCCGAGAGCCTGACAGTACTTGATGTAGCCAGCACCCCAGGTGCCGTTTACATCCGTGAACGTGGTGTTTGCGTTCTTGTGTGCGTCAGCGTTGTCGCTGCCGGTACGCAGAACGTAGATCATCTTTGCCATTTCGGCGCGGGTGATGGTAGCGTTCGGCTGGAAAGAGCCATCTTTGTAGCCATTGATGACGCCCAGCGCTACCAGAGTGTCCACGGCTTCTTTGTTAGCAGCGTTGATATCTGCTTCATCCGTGAACGCAGCACCAGCAAACATGGTGAACGCGCAAGCGAACGCCAGTACCAGTGCCAGAATCTTTTTGAAATGGCCTGCAAGGGAATAATTTATTTAGTTGAACCGATATGTTAAAGATAAAACCTTGATTTTTCTAATTTATTTGAAAATTTAGTGTTGGTGTTTTATAGACTCGCTTGTTAGTTTGGAGCAAAATTGGTATAATGAAATTATTCAGTATTTCAAATCATATAGCAGACCGTAAATAAAGGAGTTTTCAATGGATAATCTAATACTTAAAACGCTCCGAGAGGAAATGAGCATGAACTATCGCGGTGGGTTATACCATAAAACTCAAATACTCATGGCGTACAATACCAACCGAATAGAAGGCAGTCAATTATCGGAAGACCAAACGCGATCTATTTTTGAAACAAATACACTTTTCTCTGAACAAGATCAAGCGGTTAATATTGATGATATTATTGAGACCCAAAATCATTTCCAGTTATTTGACTTTATGCTGAAGAATGCTGAAGAACTACTATCTTCAAACCTCATTAAGCAGTTTCATAAGCAGTTGAAGCGCGGCACATCAGATGCTCGTAAGAGTTGGTTTAAAGTAGGCGACTATAAACTCTTACCAAACGAGGTTGGCGGACACGAAACAACTGCGCCTGACGATGTGGATTCTGCTATGGAGCATTTGTTATCAAAATATCTTGCAAAAGTGACGATTACAATAGAGGATATTGTTGACTTTCATGCGAAATTTGAAGCGATTCATCCATTCCAAGATGGTAATGGGCGCGTCGGTCGTCTCATCATGTTTAAAGAATGTCTTAAATATAATATTATGCCGTTTATTATTGATACACAGCATCAAGCTTTCTATTATCGCGGTTTGCAAGAATATCAGGCAGGACGCGAAAAGGGTTACCTGATCGATACCTGTCTTTCGGCGCAAGACCAATATGAAGCAATTTGTAAAAAGCTGTTGCCTCCAGTATCGAAGTAGTTCGACAAATCTACAAGTTTATATAGCAAAAGAAAAACTCCATGATTTGTTTCAAATTTCGGAGTTTTTCTTTTATTCCGCGATGTACAACAGGATAAAATTCATATGTAGGCCATTTCAAAAAGATTCTGGCACTGGTACTGGCGTTCGCATGCGCGTTCACCATGTTTGCTGGTGCTGCGTTTACGGATTCGGCCGACATTAGCTCGACCAACAAAGAAGCCGTAGACACTCTGGTAGCGCTGGGCGTCATCAATGGCTACAAAGATGGCTCTTTCCAGCCCACCGCAACCATTACCCGCGCTGAGTTCGCGAAGATGATGTACGTTCTGCGTACCGGCAGCGACAACGCTGACGCACACAAGAACGCCAACACCACGTTTAACGATGTAAACGGCACCTGGGGTGCTGGCTACATCAAGTACTGTCAGGCTCTCGGCATCATTGCCGGCAAGTCCGCGACCAAGTTTGCGCCGGACGAGACCGTAACCGGTCAGGAAGCCGCTAAGATGCTGCTCGTAACCCTCGGTTACGACGCGACCAAGACGGGCCTTGTAGGTCACGGCTGGGGCCAGAAGGCTGTAGCGCTGGCTGATGAGAATGGCCTGTTGGAAGATGTAAACGCTGCTCTGACGCTGGCTCTGCCCCGTCAGGACGCTGCCCAGATGATCTACAACACTGTGAATGCTCACACTGTTAAGATCACCGACGGCGAGTACTCCAACATGAACATCATTGGCACCTACTACCCCACCGTTGGTGAAAAGTACATGGGCCTGAAGAAGACCACTTCTGTCCTGACCGACGTTGAGAAGGATGGTTCCACCTACAATCTGACGCTGTCTAACGATCCGGATGATGTTGATACCGAGGAGACCACTTATGACTCCTATGTAAACAACACGCTGAAGGGCGTTGTTTACAACTTCACCAAGGTTACGACCGACTACTCCTCACTGAAGAACCAGAAGGTTCGCGTGCTGTACAAGGCTTCCAACAATGTTTACGGCGTTTACGTTGTAGACTCTGGCAAGATCGGTAGCGGCACGGTTGGCAGCATGGAGAAGGATGGTTCTAAGCTGAAGGTTGACGGCACCAAGTACAGCGTAGCTGACAAGGCTGTTGTCAAGGTTGATGATCAGTACCTGAAGGGCTACGATACGGCCGCAAAGCTGCTTGACTATGTTGACATTGATGCGAAGGGCCTTATCAAGGCTTACAACGCTTCTGCGATCTCCAACACCGATTCCGGCAAGGTCAATCTGCTGGATGTTCAGTCTCTGGTTATTGCACAGGTTACCTATGTTGGTTCTGACTATATCAACGTAAGCTTCAAGTCTGATAAGATCGGCGATGTTAAGACGAAGCTGACTGATGACGACGCTACTTGGTACAAGGATGTTGCCAAGGATGACTACGTTGCAATCACCCAGCCTGCAGTTAACGCTGACGATCTGTACAACGTTACCAAGCTGAACGTTGTAACTGGCAAGGTTACTTCTTCTAAGAATACCAATACCGCTGATGATTATCAGGTTAAGATCGACGGCAACTGGTACGAGATGGCCATTAAGAATAGTGATGACTACAAGGACATGAAGGCTGGTAGCACGGTTGCTATCGTTGTGAAGGACGGCTACTGTGTAGCGGTTGACGACCTGAATGCTTCTGTTGACGACGTGGCTCTCGCAATCGAGATTGCTAAGACTTCGGGCGTTGGTTCTGGTTGGGAAGCTGATCTGCTCTTTACTGATGGTACTCGTGAAACAGTAAAACTGAAGTCTGATGAGGGGCTGGATGGCAAGAAGGATACTGAGATGAAGGCAACTGACTCTCCCTTCCTAGTAGCCTATTCCAAGAGCTCTGGCAAGTATAAGCTGACTACTATGTCTTCTACTAAGACGGCTGGCTACGATGTATTTAGCTCCGCTACTGGTGCAGGCACTACTGCAGATCCGTATGTAAAGGTTAAGAACAACCGCTTCACCAAGGGCGATGTTAAGTTGATTGACGACAACGCTACAGTAATGGTTCGTTATGATAAGGGTGATAGCTACCGAGTCATCACTGGTAAGGCGCTGAAGAGCTGGAGCGATTCCACTGATATCTATCAGGTTGATGTGCTAGCGGACAAGAGCAACGGCTCTAACTACACCAAGGTTGCTTATATTGACCTCGGCAAGAAGAGCAGTATTCCAGGTGGCGCTGACACGCTGTACGCTTACCTGTTCTCTGGTCCGGAATTTAACGATGACGATGACGATTCCTACTACGAGTATGATGCTTGGAACGGCACCGGCGATGTTAAGATTAAGATCACGGAAGATGAGTCTGAAATTCTGAATGAAGGCACTGTTATCGAATATAATCTTGATACTGACGGATTTGCTAACATTGAGAATAAATGGACTGCGTCTGATCTTACGGCAGCTGCTATCACTGGCGGCGATCTGGATAAGGATCTGACTGGTTCTGTAAACCTCTCCACTGATGGCAAGAACGTTTCTACCTACGATATCGACGAAGATAACGATCCTATCGTTCTGTTCATCGATATGGAGGGCGAGAACGGTGTTGTTCAGACCTCCTTTACTGAGGCTGAAGAGGACTCCAAGGGCTATATTGAGAATGCTGTATTTGCGTTCGATGAGACCGATACCTCCAACATCAAGGTTCTGATCGTAGATGTTGGCGACAACAACATCTATGAGTCTGGTGTTTACGGCTCCCGCAAGTAAGTTAAGTAAACCGTTAGTCTGAAATAGTAAAAAAGGGCTCCCGAGCATATGCTCGGGGGCCCTTTTTATTTGTCTTGCGATAATTGAGGTTAAGTGCCTAAATTACCACTTGGTGATGTTGTTGTTCACAACATCGACAACCAGAACAGTGATCTGATCGTCGCCATCGTTATCAACGAAGGCATGTACGTTCGGTGCAAAGTCTTCACTCATGATGTTGGAGGAATCGTTCTGATCCTTCAGGACACCATTGATGTACTTCATCGAAGCCGGCACCTTGTTCTGGGACCAGAAGTCCTTGTCGAAGGCATATGCCAGATTGATGTCGCTCATGTCGTAGCCAGTCAGACCTTCGCCCTTGTCAGAGTCAACATACAGGATCGTCGTATTGCTCTTATCAACGATCGTCCAAGCATCGCGATTCGACTCAGAACCGCCCGCAGCCGTCTGTACAGTCGCATCGCTATTCAGCGAGTACATCGAGATATCGCCGGAGCCCGAATCGTAGCTGGCAACAAAGTAGTCGCCCTGACGGTCGGAGCTAAAGGTATCGATATCAGCCAGCGTATCGCCGGTGCCGGTGTAGGAGATAACCTCACCCTTATCCAGATTGTAAGCTGCGCTGTCATCGGTGGTAATGGTGATTTCTTCCGTACCATTCCAGGCGGTGATCTTGTATACAGTGCCGTCAGCCGTGCCGGTCTTCTTCACAACGTCTTCCAGAACAACAGCGTAATTGTCGCTGCCGCCGCCGGTGCTTTCCTTACCAAGGTCAAGGAAGGCGCACTGTGCGTAGTAGCTGTTGCCGCTCTGGTCTGCAACCGCTGCTGCCTTACGGATATTGCGGTCATAGTTCGAAGCGGTCTTGCCAGTAACGACCTTGTAGTCACCATCATCGCCGTTGATGCCAGCCTTGTACTTGACGAATACCACGCCGGTGGACTCGTAGTACAGGCGGGAAATAGATTTGGAGAACGTGCCGTCCTTGATGCTGCCATCGGTCTTGCCGCCGTCTACGGTGATATACTCATCATATCCGTTGGTTTCGATCGTGTTATCATTCGTATCGGTGTTGGGATAACCCAGACGGGTCAGAGTGTAAACATCCTTGGAAACCTCATAGCTGACCAGCATCGGCTCAGCATTGGTCGCCGAACCAGAAATATTGGGGTTGGTATAATTGCCTTCGTGGAACTCGATAATGTTCGCGCCATCATCCTTGTCGTCCCACTTCTTCTCGATCTCGACAACCTTATCGGTGCCGTCCGCGAAGATCATGCGAGCTTCCCACTTGGAGTTAACGCCGCCGGACGGAGCTGCTTCAACCAGCAGAGCAATGTCGTCCACGCTACCCGCGGTGGTATCGGTGTAGTAAACATAGCCGTCTACAACAACCATATCTACCTTGGAGCCGGTGTTCGGGCGCTTGACCATTGCATTGCCCTTGCCAGCCATGGTGTACCATTCGCCGTCCAGAGATACAGAGTCATCGCTCTTGGTGCCGTCAACCTTGCCGGTAACAACGGTAGCCTTCTCGACCAGACCATTGCCGGAAGCGTAATTGCCAGCAGCCGTCAGAACAACATAGTCGTTCTTAGCAATGCCGTCATACCAATCCCAGTCATCCTCTTCGAGCTTGGTAGAGCCAGAAATGCTGTTGTCGCCCTTCTTGACAGATACGTTGATGTAGTCAGAGCCAACAGAAGTGACTTGACCAACCGCATAGGTCTTGACGGACAGGATGGAGTAGTTGGAGGTGCCGTCGGTCGCCATCAGGGAAACAGCAGTCGGCTGGAAGTAAGCAGCATTGGTGTACTTATCGCTAGCATCGTCGCCATACTTGTTGATGAATTCCTTAATGGTAACAGCGGTATCGTTCGAGGTAGAATAGGTCGTGCTGAAGTTGCCATTGCGATCCTTGTACAACTGCTCGCCGTTCAGATAAACGGTGGTGGTGCTGGCCAGATCGTACTTGGTGCCGTCCAACTTAGCCTTGCCGCCGTCCATCTTCAGGTTCTTCAGAATGCCGGTGTTCTCGGTGTTGTCCTTGGTAGCGAACACGCCGTAAACCGTCTTCTTGTCCTTGTACAGAACGGTAACTGTCTTGTACTTCATCGAAGAGTAGTCCTTAGCAACATCGGTAAAGCTAAAGATAGCCTTGCCTTCTGCATCGGTGGTCTCGTTCCAGTCAACAACGTCCTTGTTGGAGTCCAGAGTCAGCTCATAGGTATCCTTGCCGTTGGTCTTGGAGACCTCGGTCAGGGTAGAGGTGGACTTCTTCAGGCTCATGTACTTCTCGCCGATGGTCTGGTTGTCTTCGCCCAGAATGTTGGCGTTGGTGTACTCGTCGTCGCGCCACACAACCGTGGGAGCGTCAACCGCATTGTACATCATCAGCGCAGCATACTGACGGGGCAGAGCCAGCGTCAGAGGAGCGGTTACGCTGTCCAGCAGGCCATTCTCGTCCGCCAGAGCGGTAGCGCGCTGGCCCCAGCCGCTGCCAACCAGCTTAGCCTTATCCGCATTGTAACCAAGGGTTACAAGCAGCATCTTAGCCAGTTCCTGACCGGTAACAGTGTTATCCGGGTCAAACTTGTTGGCGCCCTTACCAGCGATGATGCCGAGGGATTCGCAGTACTTGATATAGCCTGCGGCCCAGGAGCTCTTCGTGGTGTTCAAGTCCGTAAACTTGCTCTTAACGCTCTTGTAGGCATCCGCATTGTCGGTGCCGGTGCGCAGAACATACAGCATTTTTGCTGCTTCTGCACGGGTGATCGTGCCGTTGGGCTGGAAAGAACCATCGGTATAACCGTTGATTACGCCCAGCGCAACCAGAGTGTCTACAGCTTCGGAATCAACATTAATGTCGGCCGAATCCGTAAACGCAGCACCAGCGAACATGGTGAACGCGCAAGCGAACGCCAGTACCAGTGCCAGAATCTTTTTGAGATTCTTCATAGGTAAGTTACCTCCTTAAAATTTTGGGATGTCTCCCTTTTACGTTGTCTATCGTACCATACCGTTTTCGCCCCGTCAAGCGATTGAATCGCGACGTAACACAGGTGTAATATTGCAGTGACCGACGGGTCATTATTACCCGCAGGTCACATTTCACAAAAAATTATGCGTTCTCGCTGTTTCGTGTATACAGGATCCGATCTACGGTCGTCCCCTGCTTAACACGCATCGTAATTGTATTTTCCGTATCGCTCTCAATCTCATTATTAAGTGCAATACTGTTACCGGCTGAATCCAGCGCGACCAGCGTTTCGCCAACATACACTTCCGTTACGCCAGACAGATCACCAGACTGCACCGTCAGACGGTAATCGCCGTCGCTTTTGATCGTATACGTCAGCCGCACCACACTGTCAGCCTGCGCAGTAAACGAACCGTCGCTATTCCACGCGACCGCTCCCTCCACTGTCTGCGCACTGTCGGGCGTGCCGTCCACATCGCAATCGGCCGTATACGCTGTGTCAATGACCATATTGGAAAAAATACTCAGCGCAGACTTCATTTCATATGGTTCGATCGCGGAAACTGCAAGAAGCTTTCCTAAAAAAGTATTGTTCTTTGCTGTGAGCATCAAATTATCGAGTTGCTCTTCATTTAATGCACGTAGCTTATCATAGGTGGCTTTCATACGGTCAATATATTGAGCTTTATCCTGCAGTAGCGAAATCGCCCCCATCTGCCCTACCGGATCGATCATGGCTTCATAAATTGTAAATACGTTTTGCCAAACCGTCGCATCGGCTCTGACATAAGCCGCGCCTTTATCCAACGTATCCAGCGCCGCGTCATATTGGCCTGTGCGCGCATAGTATTGGGCAAGCGGAACTGCAATAGAGTTTGACTCTGCCTTTTGCAGATCAGCGGCATATTTATCCGCCACGCCTTCTTCATTACCGCCCGAGAGCAGATAGGAAAGCTTATAGTCGTTCGCTTCAAAGAAGTCGATCGCCGCGCAATTCTTGAGTGTGTCCAGCGTCAGATTTTCACCGTACATCGAGATCTGCGCAAACAGATTCAGGCCAAGCAATATAATAAAGATACTCGCGCCCGCGATCAGCGGCGCGCGGACCGCCGTTCCCTTATCCTTTTCCGGTACCTTTAAACGCAGGCTGTCGCCGCAGTACAGCGTAACAAGCGCCAGCACGGAGAAGAACATCGGCAAACAACCGCCGACCGACCAGATGACGTCCGTCGTCGCCTGACCAAACATCTGTAGCACACACGCCGCAAGCAGCATCACGATCAACGGCTTTGCTTTACGGCTTTTCACAAAACTCCAAATCGCCGTACCGAGAACCGCCAGATAAGCGAGCAGGCCCAAAACACCTAGATTACAAAGCACCTCAACATAGTGGTTATGCGCGTGCTTAGTCTCATAATAGTAGTCCTGCACGGAAACGACGCCATTTTCAAAGCCGCCCAGACCACGGCCAATAATCGGCGAGGTCGCGAACAGGCGAAGCGCATCCTGTCGGTAAACACCGCGCTGCACAACGTTACCATTCGCTGAAAGGTCCTGAATACGGTCGGCGATGAAGGCGGGCAGCAGCTTGTAGCCCAGCTTCCAGGTCGCCGCTCGCCGCGCCGCTGTATGCTGCGGTTTCAATCGTAACTCCCGGCGTGCCGCCCGAAAAGGTGACAAATACCAATTCGCTGTTCTCCGGTACGGTGAACGCCACCGGCGCGTCGGAGGTCCCGGTCGCAAGTTCCGTATCGGTATTCTGAATCAAATTGTTCATGTTCTTATAGGCCACGCGTACGTTTACAGGCGCAGAAGCCTCGACGGCAAGCGTGTATTCACCCGCCCCGAGGTCAGCGGTACGGGTGAAATCAGAGGTTTCACGGAAGGTGTAGGCGCCGGTCACATTAAGGCCCGCAACCAGATAAGCCGCTGCGGCCACGACCAGCACAGCCGCCAAGATCAGCATCAGCTTGCCCTTGCCCTGAAACGCCTCCGTTACGCGGGCGCGAACAAATACCTCCAGCAGACAGAAAACAACGCAGCCCGCGATCAAAACGATCAGCGGCAGCAACGATCCGGACACGGTGTCGCTAAAGCCGCGCGCCGCCACCATGCCGGCAGCCAGCGCCACTACCGCGGTTTGCACCAGCAGCAGAAACAAAGACATGCGGCTCTCCTTGGGGCAGAGCACAAGCATCAACACGCAGGCCAGTGCAAACACACCGAGCGAACCCATTGAAAACGCCAGCAAATAAGAAACCGTATTGACCGTCAACAAAATGCCGCAAAGCACACGCTGCCGGTTTGTATCCGCCGTCAAGGCGAGATAGAGCGACAGCAGGCAGGCCATCGCCATCAGGCCGCCGTAAATGTTCGGGTTGCCGAAGATGGTATGCAGACGCGCATAGAAGGACGCGCCTGTGTCGCCATAGCCGGCGTTCATCACGGTCATCAGTGCACGAAACGGCCGCATCAAAAGGTTGGAAGACGCCGCGTCGATCGACAGGATACCGACCGGAGCGCAAGCCGCTGCCAAAATTGCCGCGACACGCCGGAAAGAAACAGCGGATTCCTTCGCATACAGGGTGATGCCGATATAGAACCCAAATGCCGCCAGTACGCAGGAAAACTCCGCGATTGCGAATTTACCGGAGCGTGCATATAAGGTAGAAATACCGCAAAGCAGCACATAGGCAAATACCGCGAAGCCGACCGGTGTGAACAGCCGCTTGATGCGCTTTTTATCCGCAAAGGCTACCATACATAGGGTGACCGCCAGACTGACGAAGCCCACCACCTTTTCCGTCAAGTAGCTGCCATTCTGCGTGAAGGCGGTGACGAAAAACAGCAACGCCGCCATCAGTACGCAGAGCACCACCCCATTTTTTCTTTTTAGCCTGTATCGGCTTCGTTGCCATATCTTGATTACCTCCAGAAAGAATTGATACGTCCTTCATGATAGCACTGCCGCAACGCTTAAGATTTTCTCCTGTGTCAAACGCCGCTGGCAGTACCATTGTTTCCATGCAGTGCCTTTAGTCGCACTGCGGTTATTGTACCATATTTTATCCAATCGTGCAAAGCCTACTGTGAAGAATGCCCCGCAAGCGCGCTGCCGTATATTTCGATCAACTTGGGGTAAACCGTAGGCAAACCATAACATTCTACCGAACGCCTTGCGGCTTGTCCCATCGCCGCGCGTTGCTGCACACTGAGCAAAGAACAAACCGCCTGCACAAATGCTTCCTTATTATTATAAGGAAAGAGCCGACCGTTTTCACCGTCTATGACCAAGTCCTCGTGCCCCTTGATCCGACTTGCCACAACCGGCAGGGCACAGTGCATCGCTTCCATAAGATTAAAGGGCAGCCCTTCTATTCTGCTTGCGGAAACAGCGAGATCGGCAGCGTGATAGCACATTTCCACATCGGACATAAACCCCGGACATACAACCCGCCCGCTCACGCCCAGTTCTGCGGCAAGCGAAACGCAGGCTTCCAGCAGTTCCCCCCGGCCCGGCAGCAGCAAACCGACGTTCTCCGGCAAGGAAGGCAGCGCCTCGATCAGCATCCGTTGATTTTTTCGCCCGGAAAACTCAGCGGGATATACCAATATCACTTGTTCCGCGGAAAAACCGAACGCCTTGCGAGCCGCGCTACGCTGTTCTGCGTTCGCTGGCGCGAATCGGGAAAAATCCACGCCCATGCCGGGTGTTTGCACGATCGCTTTGCCTAAATGGTATTGCCTTGCGATCCTTTCATCCTGCCGGTTCATGGTCAGCACATAGTCGGTCACAGGCGCGCACAGCCGCTCAGCGCCCAAAAGCAGCCAGCGCTTCGCGCCAGCTGTCTCCGCGTCGAACAGATAGCCGTGCGAGGTATTCATCATTACGGTATCGCTCTTGCCCGCGCGGCGCAATGCCAAGCGGGTAAAAAACGCGGCAAGAGCGGTGTGTGTGCTGACCAGTGCATACCCCTCTTCTCGCATCAATCGCGCCAACATACCGGCAGCGCGAAAATTAGCGGGTGCGGTCATCTTTTTTTCAAACGGCAGCTCGATCAATCGACTGACGCCAGCCAGCGTTTTTTTTTCGCCCCCCGCCGCAGCGTGAACCTCATAGCCCTGCTCAGCAAACCAGCGCATATAGGGCTGGTGGAAGGTGGCTAAATGTCCAAAAGTGGAAGCCGTATACAATACTTTTTTTTTCACAGAAACCGAACGACCTCCTTTTTTTGCACTTTATCGCTTTAATTTCATATGTAAGTATCTTATCGCATCGTTTCTCCTGTGTCAAGGCAGGGTTTCCCCAATTTGCTATGGCTGTTTTCGACAGATTATGTTATACTGGGTATCGAATACAAAAAGCCTTTCAGGGGGAGGATTCGCCTTGGTTAAAGAAAATCAAACGCTGCTTAACCGCTTAAACGGCGTTACTGACGGCTTAATGCTCATTTTGTCCATGATGCTCGCTTACTTTATCCGTTTCTATTTTTTCCATGGCGAGCCGGGACATCTGGGGCTATCCTTTTATGTTTGCGCCATTTTGATAGCTCTGCCACTATTTTTGCTGTTATATGGCTTGTTCGGCCTTTATGAATCATTCCGCTCCAAAAACTTTATTTCAGAGTTCAGTCTGCTGCTGCGCGCGAACTTTCTTGGCGCGGGCGTGCTGATGGCCGCCTTCTTTATTTTAAATAAAATGCATCCTTCCCGTTGGGTGCTGATCGTGTTCTTTGTCATCAGCACGATTTCGGTCACCGCTAAGCGCTGGCTCATGCGCCGCATGCTGCGGTTTTACCGAAAAAAGGGGTATAACTTAAAGCATGTATTGCTGGTCGGTTCGGGCGAACTGGCGCAGGGGTATCTGGACGCACTCGCGCAGAACCGCGATCTAGGCTTTGAAGTAAACGGTTATATTGCCCGGCACGACAAGCTTTCCGGTCTCCCTTACCGCGGGGGATACGAAGCCCTCCCTTCCACTCTGACCCGCCTGAAGCCGGACGAAGTCGTTGTTGCGCTCGAGGCCGACGACTATCCTTATTTGGCAAAAATCATCGCTTCGTGCGAAAAAGACGGCGTCAAGGTGTCTCTAATCCCATTTTACACGAAATTTATGCCCGCGCATCCGGTGATCGACGAGATCGGCGGCGTTTCGCTCGTCAACCTGCGCCACATTCCGCTTGATAATATCGGCAATGCGTTTTTGAAGCGTACGGTCGATATCGTTGGTTCACTGGTCCTCATCGTTTTAACGTCGCCGCTTATGCTGATCTCTGCAATCGGCGTCAAGCTGACCTCGCCCGGGCCGATTATTTTTAAGCAGGAACGCGTGGGCCGCGGCAAAGAACCGTTTCAAATGTATAAGTTTCGTTCCATGCGTGTCAACGCGAAGCAGACGACCGGCTGGAGCCGTGATGTTGATCCCCGCAAGACCAAGTTCGGCGCTTTTCTGCGCAAATTTTCCATTGACGAGTTACCGCAGTTTTTCAACGTGCTAAAAGGCGATATGAGCCTCATCGGTCCACGGCCCGAGCTGCCCTATTTCGTCAATCAGTTTAAAGAAAGCGTGCCGCTTTATATGGTCAAGCATCAGGTACGCCCCGGTATTACCGGCTGGGCACAGGTGAACGGCTACCGCGGCGACACTTCGATCCAAGCGCGCATTGAGCATGATATTTATTACATCGAAAATTGGTCGTTGCTGTTTGATGTAAAGATCCTGCTTATGACACTGTCTCGTGTGGTCAATTCAGAAAAATTGTAAAAAAATTGCCCCCCAGAAAGGAGAGCACGCATGATCCGCAATATCGTATTTGATGTAGGGCAGGTTTTGCTGCGTTTCGAGCCCCTCAAATGGCTGCATACGCTGTTTGAACCGGAGCGCGCGGAAGCACTTTATTCAATCATTTTTGCCGGTCCCGAATGGCCGATGCTGGATTCGGGCGCGCTTACGGACGAAGAAGCACTTGTCCGCTTCACCGCGGCGCATCCCGAACTTGCCAGCGATATTGCTCTTGCCTTTGGCCGCTGGCCCGAATGCCTGTCCCTGATCGAGGAGACCGCCGCCCTTGTCCCCGCGCTCCGCGCGCGCGGCTATCATACCTATGTGCTCAGTAATTTCAGCCCTCGCTTCTGGCTGATCGCCCCGCAATATCCCGTGTTTGAGCTGATGGATGGCATGTTTATCTCGTCCAACGAGCATCTAGCCAAACCCGACCCCCAAATCTACGCACGGCTCTGCGAAAAGTTTGATTTAGTTCCCGAGGAATGCTTCTTTATCGACGACATGCCGGAAAACGTGAAGGCGGCGAAGGAGTGCGGGATGGAGGCAATCGTGTTTCAGAACGGATCCGAGCTTCCTGCGGCATTACAAGCAAATCGAATATTGATATAAATAAAGCAAGGACGCTTTTCCGCTTAACGGGCAAAGCGTCCTTACTGTTTACATTTCAAGTCTATCTGTCATTTGCGGCTCAATAGTCGTTTTACTTTTTCCTTAATATGTAGGCAATGGAGCAGGTGAAGCAGTACACGACGTAACGCAAAACCGATTCTGGCCAAGAAGCATAGAAACAGTCGAAAGGGCCGGAGCTCGGTTTTATGCAGGCAGTACTCCTGAAAGAGCTGTTTCCAATATCGGTGGGATACGAGACTCGATTTTTCTAAATAACGGTTTGGCCGGTACTTGGTAAACCGAATACCAAATTGCTTTTGATAATCGAGTACAACAAAATCCCCAGCCAACATACGTTCTGTCTGTCTAATGTTTTCCTCTGTAGCATCATAAAAGCAATCGCAATGTACTGGCTCAAATTGACGTAGGAAGTTCAAACACAGATATTGCTCCGGAACGTAACGAGAAAGCAGATTCGTGTAAAATCCAGTCTGCTCCCTAGGGTGTGTGGTAAACCACCGGATTTCTTCAGTCGATTCACAAGGCGCGGAAAAATATCGTTTGAGATCCTCTGTTCGGCCGAATAGCACCCAATCCGATGGATGAAAAGGCAACGGATAAACGCGTGGGTTCCGTGTATAGTAGTTGCAGATCAAAATACGGTTTTTAACATGCAATGGTGGAGCCATTTCATCATAGCGGCCAAACTCCTTTAAAAAGTCCACATTTTCAAGGAGTATATCGGTTCGGATCTTTAAACAATACGGACGCGTCGCCTTTTCAAGCCCCGCCTGCGTGCTGACGATTTGGCGGTTAATATTATTGTAGGTATTAGCAATATCGTCGGAAGTACTGCATCCCGGATCATCTGTCATCAGGAGTTTGTCATAGTTAAATGAATAAAGCCTATTCCCTTTCCAGATTGACAGAACAACCTCTGCTTTCGGCAACAGAATCCTCAGCTTATGTATACATAAATTGGTTTTTTTTGAGTCAATCGTTCCTTGCACAACTATTGTGACTAATGAATCCATCAAAGCGAGAGAATGACCTTTACTCACACGTTCCATTGTTCATACCCTCAACATTCCGATTAACAAATGCACAAAAGCATTTTACAGGCCTTATCCCTACTATTTTTATAACAAATAAATTTAGGATTTTATCTATTAGCATCCCCATTATGACTACAGCGAACATTACAAAAAAACAATAGGGAATGAATTGCGGAGTGTTGAATTGTACATCGATTTTAAAAAAATACTTCCAAACCCAACCATCCCAGTATAAGATAGGAACTTGGTGCAATATAAAAATACCAAACGAGTGTCTTGCTATTACATTAATAATTTTAGAGGTCGGTATCCGAATATTCACAAAAAAGTAAAACAGGCATAGCGCACAGATAAATGAAAAGAACGATTGATAAGTTGAGACAAAGAAAAAACGAATTTCCCAAGCATGCAGCCACATGGTCTTAAGATGATCAAATATTAATACCGAAACGCACATGACACTATACATCATCAGCGCAATCAGCAAGCAGGTATACTTCGATGCAAGTATCCGAATGGGATGTTGTTTTAAATATCCCATCAGGCAATAAAGAAAAACAAACCACACAAGATCATTTGAGAATGGTATATATGTGCTTAATAGTGGAATGGACCCCAATGCTACAATTACCAAAGCCCCAAATAGTAAGCCTTTTATATACGCGTTATTTTTATTATTATGCAGAATTTGATTTAAAAATGGGGAAAGCACCAGAAGAAAAATATAGTTTTGAATAAACCAATATGGCTTCCCAGCTATAGGAAAAAATTGGAGGAAATATAAACTCGTATTCGTGATATGTGGGAAAGTCAGTAATATAAATCCATTTACCAGCAAACATGCAAACAAAGTTTTTATGTAAAGCTGTGTAATTCGTTCCACACGGAATGGTAAATCTACAAGAAAAAACGCTCCAATCATAACGAAAATATTGCATGCCATTCTGCCACCCGCGTGAAACACAACACAAAAAACGAAATTGTCGGAATTTACAACATCTAAAGCGTTACTTTGAGATATTATATGGTATGCAATTACAAATAGCATTGCAATAATACGTAGTAATTCCACATTAGATTGCTTTTCTTGATTCATTCTCCATACCTCGTGTCTTTGCATTTTCAGATATCGTCTGTACCAATCTATCAATTTGTTGTTTGGAAGTACAAACATCATACTGCATTTGCTCCAATTCCTCTCTAATCGAACTAGACACCCGGTATGCTGGAAGCATTGACCTTAAAACTGTTTTACAGTATTTTCTCAACTTGTTTTTCAGGTTGTGTAACCAGTCTTTACATGCTACTATTTTTTGCTCTTTTGTAATTATAACCTTTAGTTTATCCCAGATTTTTAGCGTTTCATCTTTATTGTAATTCTTAAAGCATATACCGTACAAAATATTAGCTATCTTTTCTCGATCACCGCTCAAGTAATTACATAGTAAACGAAAATATGCAGTGGGAAAGCCAATAAAAATCTTAAATATTTCACATATAAACTGATAAACCAATTCAGCATCTTGGCAATCTTTAATGCGTGTCATGAGAAATCCAATGCTCTCATTTAATATCTTACCGTCATTTATAAACAGTTGATTCAGACCACATGGTGCTTTTCGTAATATGTCATCAGCCAATCGATAGGCGCGGAACAAATCCAAACACTTTTCCGTAACTATAGAGGTTGTACTATTGGCAAAATCTCTACGGTACCAGTATAAAGGAGAGTTTAGCCAAAAAAAATGAATACGATGCGACATAAGACTTACCATAAAAACCCAATCTTCATAAATCATTCCTTCAGGAAATCTGATATTCTTCTCGATCAAGAGCTTCTTAGTATAAAGACCTGCCGCAGCATTAGTAAAATTTACGCTTATTTCTTGTTGCCTGCTATAAATAATGGGAGATTCCGTATGATATAGGGGACCATCGAAACATTTAAAGTGTTTCCCATTAGGGAAAAACATTTCCATATTAAATAGCACTACATCCACTTTGTGACGGCTAAATACTTCTATGCATTGGAGAAATGTGTTAAATACCAATCGATCATCACTATCCAAAAAACAAACATATTCCCCTTTCGCATGCATTAATCCAAAGTTGCGTGCCACCGATTGTCCTTGATTAGATTGATGATAACAATGGACTCTACAATCTCTGGATCCATAGAATTCTATAATAGAAGGCGACGAATCAGTCGATCCATCGTCAATACAAAGAATTTCTAAATTTCTGTAGTTTTGTTTAAGCACGCTATCAAGACATTCGCCTAGAAATCTTGCCGTATTATAAACAGGAATTATTACGCTTATCAAAGGCATGGCTATGGACTGATGAATCTTCCACTTTTTATCGCTTAAGTAATAAATCATCTAACTCTCCTTTCTTTGCATTCGTTTTGTTCATACAATACTTTTCATAATCATTTATAAACACTTTATGCGAATACATACCACGTCTGAGACTTTTGGGCATAGTAAAAGGGTATTTAGTCCATTTATTATATCGATCACTACCTGCCTTCTTTTTCCCACAAACAAAGCGAAATTGCCAAGGATCAAGTAAGATACAATTCTGTATAATTAAGTTTTCTGACCATTGAATATTAGACCGATTATAATCCAAGTAGTTATCAAAAACGATTTCCGGAAACACTCTTTTACAAGCGTTATAAAATATATACTGTTCTGGCGCATATCGATGAGACCCTCGAAGTAAATCTGCTTTCACTCCCCTATACTTATTAATGTTTAAATACCAAGCTGTTTCCGGCTCTTTTGGCAGTTCAACAGAATAGAGCAGGCGGATATCCTCAGAAAAACCAAAAGCGAGCCAATCGCTTACATGAAACGGAAGTGGCTGATCAGCAATATCTGACGAACAAAACTTTTTCGAGAAAAAGGAAGAAAAAATCAAACGGTGATGGAACAGTTTATATCGATCATCCCTCTCTGTGAATCGATTAAAATATTTAAGAAAATTACAAGATTTAATAATTAAATCCGAGCGAATTTTAAGTATATATCGGCGAGTAGCCTTATGTATTCCATTTTGGGTTGAAATTAGTTGTCGTAATGTATTATTCGTAAATGTACTGCAAAATTTATCTTGAAATCCATAAGGGTCTTTACTAAATACAACGATATCGCTATTGAGACAAGATACATCTGTACCCTCCCAAGTTGATAGAATAATTTCCGCTTGAGGAAGGTTTTTGCGAATACTCGCTATGCTGCGCGCAGTATTTTCTCTATCTACAGCGCCTTGAATAACAATAGATATGTCTTTCGTATCAATTTCATTTATGGTCATTACTTACACCTATCAATTCATCACTTATTATGAGTGTGAGTCTAAAAAAAATGTTAAATCTATAGGTGTCCCCAACCCATACATTCCATTATTTTCACTGCCTATGTTGAAAGAAACTAGTTTTTTTCCTGACTCAACCATTTCGTTGTATACAGGTGCGACATAGAATTCATTATTAACGCGAACGTTCTTTTGGATCATCTGTTTCGCATATTTCACGAAATCCGCGCCATGCTTATAGTTATAAATACCTACCGTCGCCTCGTCGGAAATGACTTCTTTTTCGCGGATCATGGTTACATAGCCCTGTTCATCGTACTTGATAAAAGACCACTTGGGATCGGAGGCGGTCATGGTCATGATCAAACCGTCGTTTTCCTGCATAGCCGACAAATAGTCGTTAATATCAATATCCACATATTGATCAGAGTTTGCGATCATCAGCGCGTCGCTGTTATTAATATACCGCTCCGCCAGCAGGACGGTACAGGCAGCTCCTTCCGTTACTTCGCACACAGGCACAATCACGCTGCCCGGAGCAATACGTGAAAGCACGTGGGGAAGGTCATAGGTTTCGATATGTTCCTGCAAGCAGATGTAAATAAACCGATGTTCACATTTAGGTCGAATGTTCTGTGTCACAACCTCGATCATGGGATGTCCATTGATGTCGATTAACGGTTTAGGTAGCTTGTAGCCGGCATTCGCAAACCGGCTGCCACGCCCAGCCATCGGCACTACGATGTTAAGCATTTTTAGTCTCCTCCACGTATTTATCATGATTTGCACCCGGCAGCTTTACAACTGTATTAACCGCATCGGTTACCGCCAAAAAGTCTGTTGTTTCTCCCGGCTCCATCACGATGATGTCGCCCGCGTGGTATTCTATGCCGTTCATGCGAACCGTGCCCTGCACTACCACGGTGATTTCAGTCGCGATCTTGTGATAATGCGCGCCCTCGCTATCTCCCGCACGGTAGGCCTTAACGGCAACCTCACAATCATTTGTCCGGTATAGGGTTGGTTCAAAATTGCCGACAAACCACCCCTTGGTCATATCATTTAGCTTGGCGGTTTTCATGCAGTCTGCCTCCCTTTTAAGAAAACGCCATACTCATCCATACTTTTCTGATCCTTTAGGGAAAAATACTCATCCTTTTCGATAAAAAAAGCGCCGATTCGCTGTTGGTGCAGGATCATTTCGTTATAGCAGGGGCACACATAGTACTGGCCGTTTACGCTGGCATCCTTCTCCAGCATAGAGAACGCCGCCGCCACAAAATCGCTGCCGTGTTTGAAATAGTATTGACCGGTCGTAGCATTGCGGCTGATAGGATGTTTTTCAGCAGCTTCGCAAACCAGTCCATCCTCGTCGATTCTGACAAACGACCACTTGGGGTGCAATGCGTCAAAGCATACCACGCCACCGTCCAAATCCCGGTCGGTATAGGAGTTGATGATCTCTGTCCACGGTCGCGTGATGATCTGATCATAACCAGAAATAATCAGCGGCTCTTCGTTATCGATTTCATCAATCGCCAGCAAGCAAGTACACGCCGAGCCCTTTGTTGCGCCACGTGATATCAGAATCGTGGCCGAAGGGATCATAAGACGAAGCATATCGTCAAAATGAAAGTTTTTTACATCCTCTTCCCGGATGATTAAAACAAAATGAGCATTATCAATAGTATTTAAACTCTCTAAAACATACTGAAAAGCAATTTTTTTATTAATTTCATACAAACTTTTAATATATGCACTGTTATCAAAGGTCATGGCTTCTCCCGCAATGGGAATAACGATATTCACGCCGAAACACCTCTTTCTATGTTAGCCGCAGTTGATTCGATTTGCTTCACCCGCCTTGCAATGTTATCATAGGTAACATCATACACCGTAGCCACTTCCAGCACATGGGCCCCCGCCGCTTGCGCTGCAGCGATCCCGTTATGATTGTCCTCTACGACAAGACAATCCTCCGGACGCAAGCCAAAGCGGTCGATCGCGGTCGTATAAATTTCCGGATCGGGCTTTGCCTTTTTAACATCCTGATTGCTCAGAAAGAAATCCAAATAGGGCATAAGATGGCTTTTCTCCATCATCTGTTCGATGGTATAGCGGATAGAATTCGACGCCACAGCCAAACGATAACCCTCGGCTTGCAGACGGGACAACGCATATTCGTGCTGAAACATCGGCTTGCAGGCGGCTTGGATATAGTCGATCGTATATTGCTGCTTCAGCCGATTAATAAAGGGATGTAGTTGTCTGGGCAGACCTCGTTCGGCAGACAGCATCTCAAGTTTACGCGCGGTTGGCAGTCCGTCATAGGTGACTAAATGATCATACCGGCTGATTGCAAATCCAAACAGGCCGAGCGCCTTATTGAGTGCCTCATAATGCCACTCCTTAGCATCTATAAGCACACCGTCCATGTCAAAAATAATGGCCTTGATCTTATTCATGGCTTATCCCTCCTTCGGTACAAAAATACCGTCGTGCTTCATCCGGATGATCCGTACATAGCATCAGCATGTCTGTATTCGGAAAACAATCACGCAGTTTCGACCAAAAAGCCAAATATGGGCGCCGATGCAGGTCTGGTGAAACTAGACACACTCTCTTTCGCGCCGAAAGGTGCTGTTCCACCAGTTTTGGTGTGATCCATCCCTCTTCTACAAATGCATCGATCCATACACCGGCCGCGTCTTCATAAAGATGCGGCCGCTCTTCATATTCGCTTTGTCGAGAAAAGTACGTCAGCCCCGCTTCTCGGTATTCGATCATTTGCGGCAGCGACATATCGAAAGTGAAGTAGTTGGTGATATGGTACCGTAAAAGTAAATCCTGAAGAGCATCTATTAAACCATCTGCTTTTATATTAATGGCGAAGCAAAACCGATTCTTCTGCAATTCCAGTGCAGAAAAAATGCGGTCAGCCCGAGGGCTGTCACGATCCGCCATATTATGTGAAATCACCAACCGTTTCTGATAATCTCGCAGATCCGATTCAAAACCGTAGCCGTGCGCCAAAGCTGCATATAGCGCCTGCTCCGAATTGGCAGGAATCTCTTTATTCCAGTATCCACGGTGCGCTAAAATTTGCACAATTTTACTCCTCCCCTATTGCTGGTATGCATCACATACCTTGTCTGCCGGACCAATCAGCTTTACTTGACCATGATCAAGCCAAACTACGCGTCCGCACATCTCTCGTACTTGTTCTATCGAATGTGACACCAAAAGCACGGTTGTACCACCGGACATCATCTGCTTCATTCGATTTAAACTTTTTTTCTGAAACGCATCGTCGCCGACTGCCAAAATTTCATCCGCAATTAAAATCTCCGGCTCAACCATGGCGGCAATTGAAAAGGCCAATCGCATTAGCATACCGGAAGAATAGTTTCGGATAGGAACTGTGATGAACTCCCCAAGTTCGGAAAATTCAACGATTTCGTTATACTTTTCCTTCAAAAATGCTTCTGTGTAGCCAAGAATCGCGCCATTTAAAAAAACATTTTCCTGTCCAGTTAAGTCAAAATCGAATCCGGATCCTAGCTCAAGCATGGGCACGACGTTTCCATTCACAGCAACCGTACCCGCTGTCGGCTTTAATATACCAGATATGATTTTTAACAAAGTGGATTTCCCCGATCCGTTCCGCCCAATAATACCAACCGTTTCCCCGCGACGAATCGTGAAGGTAACGTGCTGCAGGGCTTCAAACTGTCGATATACAAGTTTCCCTCGTACCGCAGTGGTAATAAACTCTTTCATAGACAGGATACGGTCATTCATCAAACGAAACCGCATGGAAACATCCTGTATTTCAATCATTTTTTTGCTCACAATCGTGCTCCTTATAAATACAGAATGAATTTATCCTGTGTCTTCTTAAACACACAAGCACCGACTACCAGCATTCCCACGGCAAATAACGCACTCTGTACATAGAGCATCGGCTCAGGGGAAATTCCGTCGATCACGCAAATACGTGTGAATTTTATGAAATAGTATAGTGGATTTATCTTGAGTACAATATCCATACCCGGCGGCAAAATGCTCTCTGGATAAAAGATCGGCGTCATATACATCCAGATCATACTCAGTACCCCCCACAGGAACTGCGTATCTCGGAAAAACACCATAGATGCAGACAGTAGCATACCTAGCCCTAAACAAAATACAATAAGACAAATCAATTCAAATGGCAGCAGCAGATACGCTTTCGTTGGCATAATGCCTGAAAAGAGCACTACAAGAAAAAGCGGAATCATAGAAATTAATAAATTGACTGCCGAAGATAGTGTACGAGTAAGCGGATAGATGTACTTAGGCATATAGACTTTTGTAATTAAAGTGGAGTTTCCTGTAATAGAACCAAGTGTCATACCACACGCTTCAGAAAAAAAGTTGAACATCACGCCGCCACAAAGTAAATAGGCTGGATAGTTTTCTATATTCATTCTAAAAATATTAGAAAACACCATATACTGCACAGACATTGTCAGCAACGGATTAAGAAAACTCCATAAAATCCCCAGCACAGACCGTTTATATTTTGTCTTAAAATCACGAGAGACAAGTTGGCGAATTAGAAACCGGTAGCGCCGTACAGCAATCAGTGCATTTACCAGCAGGCTTTTGCGTCCTTTCTTTTGCTTGTACAATATAATAAAATCAAACAGAAGCAGGAACAGCCAGCCGCCGAATACAAACTCCCAGTAATGTAACCCAGACCATATATAATCGCGTCCGGAGATGGAAAAGCTTAGCACCCCAGATACGGGCTCTCCGTTGATGAGTAGCTGTCCTTGTTCAAGCGCTCCATCCGATTTCATTAATGGCGTTACAGCATTACCCGGTGTGGAATTCGGCGAGAAAATACGCAAAAGCATTGTCTTTCCGAAATAACCTTCCAGTGCCGGAAGGGTGAAGTCTGTCACTTTTCCCTCGGTTAGCTCGTTTGCCTGAAGCACTTCATCCAAAAGCAGCTTTTGCGTTTCCGCATCCAATAGCTGGACGATTACTGTGCCTTGGTTTACGCGGTTGAACGACCCCCACTGTACAGAAATGTTATCAATAATTTGAATATTTGTATGAAAGCGTTGCTCTACGGTTGAACCTGTTGTAAGCTCAATAGTTGCCGCATTGGCTGTTTGCATTTCAATATTTCCACGCGAATTGCGATAATGCAGTTGCTCCCCAGACAAAAAATAAAAGCAAACCGTCAATAGGAGATATCCAATCAAAATACCAACACAAATTTTTTTAAGAGGTAGCGCTTCATCGTTTTCACGCATCCGTATTTTTTTTATCGAAGATTTCATCGGTAAACTGTCATCCTTTTATTATTACTATATGTAAATAAATAAATATATTTATTTACATATAGTATTTTACATATTTCTTTTTAGAATTTTTGATTAAAAATAGTATAACACGCATCCTACATTTTTTCCAGCCCTTATCCAGAATATTTCCTATCGAAATTATTCATTGTTAAACCACCAAAGTAAATTATAATATATAATTATTTACCGCAAGCAAATATTCCCCCGCAGTCCGACTCAAACGAGTGGGGCTACAGGGGAGTTTTTTATAGATGAAACCGTCTTGCCAATTCCGCTTTGATTGTCTGCCACTGGAATAGAAACAGGGCGGCGAGCAGCACAATGCTGAGACCGGCACAGAGGAAGGAGGGCAGGCGGATATTCACCTTGCCGCATGCGACCAGAATAAACGGCACCAGCCCCAGCGCACAGGCGGCGCTGAAGCCGCCCGCAAAGGTGCGCACCGGCAGCCGCAGCGCAGTCGCGAGCACCAGCATGGTCAAAAGCGCCGCCATACACACGCAGGGCAGTACAAAATCGATCGACCAGCCGCGCCACCCTGTCCATAGGTCCCAAAGGATGGACAGGCCCGGGATCAAAAACATTTGCCACATGATGTTTTGCATAATATCGCGCCGGTACTGCACCCCGATGGCCGCGGCGACCCATACGCAGGCAGCGCCGACCGCGACAAACGCGCTCCACCAGACCCGCGTTGAAACCGCCATATTGACCAATACTGAAATGGCGCTCACGACAATGGCGATCAGCGCCAGCACGCGCAACACAAAGTTGCCGGAAAGGCGGCGACGCGGCAAATCGGGAAAAATCTCGGTATCCGGCTCGGGCTCGCCGGCAAGCTGTCCGCCGCACAGCGGGCAGCAGGTCTTGTGGCCCGCCACATTCACTTTGCAGTAGGGACAGTGCTGCATTACGGTTCCTCCTCATTGTACTCGTTGCTGCGTATTTCGACCTCGATCCCCATTTCAGTCAGGCGCGTAAAAAAGCGGCGCTGTACATCCGTGGCCTCTTTGACCGATGTAAAACCAAAATGCAGGCTGCTGTCAAACGTGCAAGTGCATAGCTCAAGCGCTCCCGTCGACATAAACACGCCGAAGCCGCGCACGTATGGATGGAGTTCCTCCGGCAGCTTGAATTTGCCGACGTTGGACAGCGCGGCCGTCTCGCCCATATCGGCGATATAGCCCGAAAACCGCAGCACAGGGTTTTTAAGCGCCAACGGAATGGGCCGCAGCAGCGGGTTGTGTTCGAGCGAAGCCAGCTTGTTCAGCCGCGCCGCCAGCTTTTCCGGCGTCAGCTCGCTTTTAAAGGCCGCCGCCGTCTCCGTGAGGATATCCTCTAATTCTCCGCTGCGCTCTCCAAAATGGTAGCCCACACGGATGGTACTGAAGAAATTGCGCGTGGTGTCGCTCGGAAAAAAGCCGCGCAGATCGACCGGCACCGTCAAAACGACCGGCCTTTTGCGATGCCGCACATACATCTCCTCGTGGATCGCTTCAAACAGCACGGCGGTCAAAAATACGGTTAGCGTCGCCCCATAGCGGTGCGCCGCGTCGAGCACCTGACGGACATCCGCCACGCCCTCCAGAATCGTTAAACCGCCGTCCGGGCGCTTGGGACCGCGCAGCCGGTAGGCCCGACCCGCTCCGCTCGATTGCTCGCCGCTGCGCATTTTGTAATATTTCTGGAAACTGTCGGCCCATTTCTGGGAAACCGGCGCTTGCAGCTGTACCTGTGTGCCCGCTTCCGGATGGCACAGCGCCAAATAGGCCGTTATGAGCGCTTCAAAAAAAGCGATCGCGCCCGCGCCGTCGGCCAGCACGTGGAACATATCAAGGTTTATCTTGCTTCGCCAATAGCTCACCTCTAAAAGGAGCGAGCCGCTCCCCTCGTAGAGCGGCGCGCAAGGCGGCGCATGCTCGGGCATGACTAGCGGCCGCTGGGCGGTCTGCTCTAAATAGTACCAAAAAACGCCCCGGCGCATAACCATCAGCATGTGGGGAAAACGGGTCAGCGTATCATCCAGCGCCTGCTGCAGCAGGCCGGGGTCGACCGGTTCGCGCAGCTCGCAGGACAGACGAAACACGCCCGAATCCGCCCCGTGCGAGGTAGGCGGGAATATCTTGGCCGCATTGTCCAGCCGACTCCAGCTTAAGGTTTTTTTATTCGTTTTTGCATTCGGTACACGTTTTTGCTTTCTTTTTGCTTTGTCTCTCGGCATGAAGCAGCCTCTCCATTCAGGAAATGATCGATCATATCGTAGGTGTGCCGTACCGCGGAGTAGCGGGGCGGCAAGGAAAAATAACCGTGCAACGTATCGGGCATGCGGTAAAGCATGACCTCGTTTCCTGCGCGCCGAAGCGCATAGGCATACGCTTCGCCTTCGTCGCGCAGCGGGTCAAATTCAGCGGTAACAACCAGCGTGCGCGGCTGACGCGATAGATCCTTTGCCAGCAGCGGCGCAAAATAGGGATCGTTCATGCATTCCGGCTCGTCCCCCGCGTAAAGCGCCATATAGTCCCGCACGCGTTTTGCCGTGAGCAGGTAATCGTACCCGTTTTCCCGTACGGATTCAAAGCGGGAATCCGGTGAATGATCGTTATAGGTAGCGGGGTAAATCAGAATTTGCCGGGCAATTTCAAATTCTCCCCTATCGCGCGCCATCAGCGAGACCGCCGCCGCCAGATTCCCGCCCGCCGAATCGCCGATAAGCGTGATCTCGCGGCAATCCACACCGAATAGATCCGGATTTTGATAGACCGCCCGCGCGGCCGCGTAGCAATCCTCCAGCCCTTCGGGGAAGGCATGCTCGGGCGCCAAGGCTGTATTCGACCGAAGCGACGCGGCAGCCCGTCCGCTTGGCCAAATTACGGCACACGGTGTTGTAGGTATCTACATTTTCCAGCACCCAGCCGCCGCCGTGGAAAAAGAGCAGCAACCGGTTATCTGTCTGCACCTTGGGCGTGTAGATGCGCACGCGCACCTCGTGCCCGTCCCGCTCGATCTTTTTGTCCCATAGCTGGTACAGCGGCGAAAGCGGCGCGCTCAATCCGCGAAGCACCCGCTCGACCTTATAGGTTTTGCTCAGGTCGATTGAAGCCGGATAGGACAGCGCCCGCAAAGCGGTGCGCATTGCCTTGTTAATGGCCATATTATTTGTGCTCCGTTCTTTTTTAATGTTCTTAGTATACCACGGCGGCAGGTATTTGAACGGGCTTTTTCTATTCCTAAGCGCCGTTGGCGGCCTTACTAATTTAATCCGGATATAATAGCCGCTTTACGGCTATTGTACCACAGCGGCAAGCAATTCCGAAGAGTTAAAACGCACCTAAGCGCCGCTGATGGTATAATTAATTTAATCAAAGTATAATAGGCGCTTTACGGCTATTATACCACGAATACCCGTTTCACGCCATAGCGTCTACCGCTTCACGGAAATTTTACGTTTTCTTGCCTTTCTTCTCTTGACGGCGGCGCAATTTTTTCCGATAATGGAAGCAGTGAGCGGAATACTACTCATGATATCATACAGAGGAGAATTATTATATATGAATGGATTGTTAGAAGAGCTGCGCGCAAAAAAGGGCTTTATGTGCGACATGGACGGCGTCATCTATCACGGCAACCGGCTGCTGGACGGCGTGACCGATTTTGTCGATTGGCTGCAGCGGGAAAACAAAAGTTTTCTGTTTCTGACCAACTCTTCCGAGCGCTCTCCGCGCGAATTGCAGCAAAAGCTTGCCCGCATGGGATTGGAGATCGGCGAGGAGCATTTTTACACCTCGGCGCTTGCTACGGCGAAATTCGTGGCCAGCCAAAAGCCGGGCGCATCGGCTTATATCATCGGCGCGCCCGGGCTGGTCGGCGCGCTGTATGAAGCCGGCATCGTCATGAACGATGTCGATCCCGATTACGTCATCTGCGGCGAGACCTCGAACTATAACTACCAGACGATTCTCAAGGCGGTCAGCTTGGTAAACGGCGGCGCTCGCCTGATCGCGACCAACTCAGACCTGACCGGCCCCTCGGAGGACGGGATCATCCCCGCCTGCCGCGCGCTCGTATCACCGATCGAGCTGGCGACAGGCAAGCCCGCCTACTTCGTCGGCAAGCCAAACCCGTTGATGATGCGTACAGGCCTTCGCCTGCTGGGCGTGCATTCGCACGAGGCCGCCATGGTGGGCGACCGTATGGATACCGACATTGTCGCGGGTATGGAGACCGGCCTTGATACCGTTCTGGTGCTTTCGGGCTGCACCACGCGCGCGGAAGTTGAAAACTATGCCTATCGCCCGCACCATATCTTGAACGGCGTGGGCGACATCCCGCCCGAAGCGTAAGCATTCTACCCAACCAGCATCCATGCATTCTGTAATATTCGCCAAAAAGGCGTTGTCGAATTGACAACGCCTTTTTATGGTGCTATATTTATTTCAAGGCCTATAATATGGGTTGAATTTTTGTGTTGACACAAAACGATTCGCCCAGTCGCTTCCCGCGGAAAGCGCTATCACCCATTCGCCATATGAAAAGGAGATAGCGATGCAAAAGAAAAAACTGACTGCCCTGCTGTTGACACTCGCCCTCTGTCTCTCCATGGCCGCATGCGGCGGCCCTTCCCCCTCCGCCGACGGGGGCGACCCGGCAACCCCGGCGCCCGTAGTCATCGACGCGGTCGATACGTACGCCGCCATTCCTTCCAGCCGCGACGCTTCTGTCGAAATTCCAATCGGTGTGACCGTACCGGCGCACGCTGAAGGAAAAACCTGCCCTGTAGCCGTGCTTGTTCACGGTTTTCTTGGTTCCAAAGACGAAGAATTCGGCTTTTTTGCCAATGGCACGGACGAGACCTATCCTTACGAAAGCATGGCGGATCAACTGCTTTCGCTTGGCATCGGCACCATCCGTATCGATCAGCCGGGCTCCGGTGAATCGGGGGATGATTTCCGCAACTATACGCTGGATAACTGCGTTTCCGACGTGCAGGATGCTTACGACTATTGTATGGAAACCTATGATTTCGACGCAAACCGCGCCGCCATGATCGGCTGGAGCATGGGCGGCAAGGTCGGCCCTAAATTTGTTTCCCAAAACAGCAACATCTCCACGATGGTGCTGCTCAACCCCGCCGCGGATAACGGCGCGACCTCGCTGCTTACCGCCGCCGGGGCCGCGCTTGATTGGGAAACGCTGAACGCGGCCGCGCAGGCGAATGGCGAAGTCTTTAACGAGACCGCTTCCGGTTTTGTAGGGCGCGAACTCACCATGTCCAAAGCCTTTTTTGATCAGGTGAATTCCTCCAAGACCGGCGACGAACTGACCGCCTTTATTCAAAACGGCGGCCACGGCCTGATGATCTACGGAGATCAGGACAGCGTAATTAATCCGGTGACCTACCAGTGGGTGATCGAGCATTCCGGCATGGCATATCTCTGCGTGCCGGGCATGGATCACGATCTTGGTCTGGAAAGCGACCGGCCTGATTATACCCGCATCGTGCTCGACGCGGCGGTTTCCTATACCTACCGGTATTTGACGGCCGCATAAAGCTTAATCGTTTGCTTGTTCCATGGCACGCCGCAGGCATTTATGCCGCGGCGTGCCATTTCTCTTGAATTTTCTTGCGGTTTATCTATCCTTTTTCCCCCTTGCTATGCTATAATTTTGTTACCAAACTTTATAGAAGGAGAGAAATCCGATGCGCATACGCATGACACATCTCTTATGCGCCGGCGCCGGCGCGATCGTCTTTTCCATCCTGCTCGAGCGGCTGTGCCTTGGCGGCGTGGCGACCGGCGCTGTCGCTGGGCTGCTTTTTGCCGCTGCCGTTCGTCCCATTGGCAAAGCGGCTGTACTGCCGCTGCATGGGCTGTCGCTGCTGCGCTACGGCGCGCTGCTTCTTGCCGATATGGCGGCGGCGACCGCGCGGCAAATGCGCGCCGTGCTGCGTCCCCACCTCTTTCAGGCCGCTATTTTGCACCTGCGTCCCGCAGCGAACGAGCAAGGCCGCGTGCTCGTTGCAAACAGCATCACGCTCACGCCGGGCACCGTGACCTTGGAGGAAAACGAAACGGAATACGCCGTACTGTGCGCCGACCCACCCGCGCAACCGGAAGCCCGGCAGGACGTGGCCGCCCATTTTGAAAAGCGGCTGCCGAAAAAGGGGGGGCGGTCATGATTCTTTTTGCCCTTGGCTTCATTTTGGCCTGCATGCTCGTGTGCTTTGTTTTGCTCGTTCGCGCGCGGGAAGCGTTTTCCCGCGTGCTGTTTCTCGGCCTAGAATCCGCTCTGATCGTAGCCGCGATCGTGCTGTGGGCGGCCCATACGGGCGAAAGCATGTACCTTGACGTGGCGCTCGCCTTCGCACTGCTCGGGTTTATGGATGTGCAGTTCTACGCCGTCTATCTGCGCCGGAAGGGGGATCTTTGATGCTGCTGCTTGGCAATCTGGTCCTTGCCCTCGGCCTAGTCATCATCGCCTGCGGCATGATCGGGCTGATCCGCGCAAGAGGTTTTTACCGCCGCCTGCTCGCGGGCGCGCTGGTCGATACGGCGGGCCTGCTCGTCCTGCTGCTTGGCGTGCTGCTCCGTCAGGGCTTAACGCCGTTTTCTCTTAAAATAGCGCTGCTGATGGGCGCGGTATTGTTGACCGCCCCGCTGATTACCCATAAGCTTGGCCGCTCCGCTTACCTTTCGGGCCACCGCGAGGAGGTGCAAGAGCATGTCGAATAGCCTGCCGCTGTATGTGGTGCTTGGGCTGATGGTCGCCGCCGCCGTGCTTACCGTGATCACCGACCGCCTGCTTTCCGCCGTGGTGTTCGCGGGGGCGCTTTCCGCCTTTGCCGCGCTGGGCTATTTGCTGCTGGGCGCGCCCGATGTGGCGCTTGCCGAGATCGTGGTGGGCGCGACGCTTTCCACCGTGATCTTTTTGGTAACGCTGAAAAAGTACCGTATTTTTACCGTCTACCTGACCGGACCGGGTGAGCCGGACGGCGACGCGCGCATTTCCGGGGCGATCAGTCGCGCCTTGAAGACGCGCGAACTGGAGCCGCATATGCTGCGCGCACAGGAAGATGCCGCCGCGCTCCTTTCCCGCCCCGGCTGCGATCTTGTGGTGGAGCAGGACGGCAACGCGATTGTACTGCACCGCGAGGAAAGCAGCCAATATGTAAAAGAGATCTTCGCGTCGCTGGAAGCCGAAGGCTTTTCGGTCTCCCTGCAAGACAGCCTTGCGCAAAGCGCGACGGATTACAGGGAGGGCCGCGCATGACGCAGAGAAAGATCGGCCTCCTATTCATCCTGCTGGTGGGCGGCGGCCTGTTCGCGGGATATTTTCTGATGGGCGCGCCCGGCCCCTCTCCCCTGTTCGACGCGGTGTTTTCGCGCGGCCTAACTGAAACCGGCGCGGAAAATCTCGTCGCCGCCATTTATCTCGATTACCGTTTGTTTGATACGCTGCTAGAAGCGCTGCTGCTGCTCGTATCGGTCATCGGCGTATCGCAATTTGGCAGCCTATCGGGCAGTGAGCGGGTGCATCCGAACATCGCGTCCTCCGGCGCGCCAAGGCATGACGGCGCGTCGCGCATCATGATCGGTTCGCTCGGCCCTGTGTATCTGCTGATCGCGCTGGCGGGCGTTTATACGGTCGTCACCGGTATGGACGGCCCGGGCGGCGGCTTTCAGGGCGGCGCTATTCTGGCCGCGATCGTGATCAGCGCGCATTTTGCGGAGGGACGGCAGCTGCTTCGCCTGCAAACCGGCGCGCGGCTGGAAAAGCTGATGTACGCCCTCATCCTGATTACCGGCATGGTGTTTCTTGCGTCAAGCGGCGGCTGGAGCTACCGGCAGCACCGCTTATATCTGCTGATCATCAATGTTTTGATTGGCGCCAAGGTATTTTCCGGGCTATCTATGATCTATCTGCACTTTATGGCAGGCGAAACGGAGGACGAAGCATGAATTTTAACCCGGTCGAGATCACAGGTCTGCTCCTGTTCCTCATAGGGCTTTACGGCCTTGTCGCGCGCCGCAACATCGTCAAAACGCTGCTTTCGCTCGGCGTGATGGATGTTGGCGTTATCACGTTTTTCCTCGGCGTGCGTTTTCAGCCCGGTTCGCGCCCGCCCATCGGCGAAAGCGCCGCGCAGGCCATGACGGCCGACCCCGTGCCGCAGGCGCTGATGATCACCGCCATCGTGATCGGCATCGCGGTTACGGCGGCCGCGCTGATGATGTTTTCGGCGCTTTACCACCGCTACGGTTCGACCAACTGGCGCACGGTACATAAAATCCGCAGGGAGGAACGGAGGCGCTGATGGAATTATATCTTTTGATCGTACTGCCTATTTTCACCTCGCTGCTGCTGTACCTCATCCCCCACAAGATAACGACTTATCTGTCCACCTTGGTATACGGCGCGGTGCTGCTTGTCACGCTGCACCTGTTCTACCGCGTGCGTTTTCTCGGACAAACGGTCTCCACGCATCAAGGCGGCGGTTTTCTCGGCATCACGCTCTATTGCGACCTGATCGCCGCCGTATTTCTTGTGCTGGTAGCGTTTTTATTCCTGTGCATGTTCCTGTTCACCAGCGTGCGCGAACGCACCAGCAAGCTGTATTCGTTTCTGTTTACCGTTCTGGAAGGCCTGATCATGCTGATCTTCCTTTCGCGCGATCTGTTCAACATCTATGTCGCGGTGGAGGTATCGGCGATCGTCTGCGCCATTTTGATCATGTTCAAGCGCGAGAGCCGGTCGATCAACGACGGCCTTGTCTACCTGTTGACCAATATCACCGGCATGCTGTTTTTCTTACTCGGCATCGGCATGCTGTACCGCCAGACCGGCGTTTTGGATTTTGACGGCATCGCCGCCGCGCTGACGGTTTGCGACCCAAAAACGCTTGTGCTGCCGTTCGCTCTGCTGATGACGGGCACCGCGCTAAAGTGCGCGCTGTTTCCCATGCACTTTTGGCTGCCGCTCGCGCACGGTACGCCGGGCGCGCCGACCGCGGTCTCCGCTATTTTGTCCGGCATTTACATCAAAAGCGGCGTTTATCTGTTTCTCCGCATGCAGGGCCTGTTTTCGCCCGTCGTCGACTGCGCGCCGTTCTTCTTCTGGGCGGGCGTTATTACCTCGGTCGCGGGCATTTGCATGGCGGTTTGCCAAAGCGACTGCAAGCTGATTCTGGCCTATCACACTGTCTCGCAGATCGGTATGATCATTGCCGGGCTGTGCTACCCGAACGAAACCGTGCAGGCGGGCGCAATGCTGCACATCATGAACCACGCGCTGTTTAAATCGCTTCTGTTCCTCGCCACGGGCATGCTGATCGCGCGGTACCGCACGCGCAATATCTACGAGATACGCGGCGTGATGCGCAGCGCCCCGCTCGCCGGGGTGGCCATTATCGCGGGCATACTCGGCATAACGGGCGCGCCCTTTTTCAACGGCAGCATCTCCAAATACTTTCTCGCGCAGACCGATACGACGCTTGCCAGCATCTGCTTTCTGATCATCAATTTCGGCACCATCCTTTCCTTTGTCAAATTCGGGCGCGTACTGTTTGGCCCGAAACGCGATATTGATTTTCGGTACGACTTTTGGTCGACCGCAGTCGTGGTCACGCTCAGCGCGCTCTGCTTGCTGACCGGCATATTCGCCGCGCCGCTGCTGAGTCTTGTTCTGGATTCTCCCCTTTCCATCAGCGTATCGGGCTATGTGACCAAAACGCTCATTTGGGCGGCCAGTTTCGTGCTGGCGGATCTTGTATACCGCAAGTTGATCAGCCGGTCCGCACGGCTGAAAGCCGGTATTGATCTCACGCTCGATTTCAACGGTATCGCACTGTGCACGGGCGGCAGCTTCCTGATTCTTCTCGCGGCGTCGCTGGTCGCCGTGCAATAATAAAAAACACTGCCTTGCGGCAGTGTTTTTCAGACTATAGACAAGGTCTCTCGCCGCAGCACGCATAGAATGGAAAATGGAGCGAAGCGACGTAAAATTCGTTTTTTCGGGGGCGTGTACCTCGAAAAAACACCTCGACCCGCGCCATCGGGCGCGTAACCCGGGGGTATCGAGACCGGTTTCTCCGGAACTGGTCGAGTATCTAGGGGGCATTGGATGCCCCCTAGACAGCGTGTCGACAAAGTCGACACGCTGAAATACACTGCCCCAAGGCAGTGTATTTTTATTATTGCGTTTCTTCCTTTTCATACGGCTTGTCCGGCTCGAAGACCTGTGCGCGGATTGCCGCTTCGACTTCGCGCTTGGTTTGGCGCTTGTCGATCTGGGAAATGTACAAATACTTGCGGATGACGAACAAAATGCCGACCGCCAAAACAGCCAGCAGGTTTTCCAGCGGCGCGGTATGCTCGACGATCATCTGCCGCGCCACAGCAAGCAGCATAACGTCCACCACGGAATCGATCGTATAGCTGGTGATCATTTTGACCAGCTCGATACCGATGATGATCAGGCAGGCATCCGACAAGCGGGCCTGTAAATAGTCCGGGTTTTCCAGCAGCAGCCCAAAGTCCGTGGAAAAGAGAATGCCGACGCCCGAGATCACGCAGGCCAGCAGGATGATGACGCCCAGTCCGATCTCGATCACGGTCACCGCGCCGTTGATTTTGTCACGCAGGTTAGCGTTCATAGTACTCTCCTTTTTTGCGATTTTCCGCCCACGCCAAAGGGAATCGCCCGCAGTCTCCGATAGGCTGCGGGCGATGCGTGGGAAAGGGGGGATGGGATAGTTTTTTAGATCAGCCGATGCCGCCGTATTTTGCGCCCAAAATCAGCGCGAGCAGTGCAAGCGGCACATAGATGTACTTACCAAGCGGATAGAACCAACTGCCGATAGGCTTCTTCGCGCCCTCGTTGACAGAACCCAGCGCCGATTCTTTCTTGAGCACCCAGAAGAACATGATGCCGGCCAGCATTGCGCCCAGCGGGCAGATATAGATCGAAACGACGTCCATCCACTGCGAGGTCCAAGGCTGGATGCTGAGGGAAACGATCGCGCCGATGATACCGATCCCTCCGACCGCCGCCAGACGGTTGAACTTCAGCTTTTCCTGCAGGAAGGCGACCGGCGCCTCATACAGGTTGACGATGGACGACACGCCCGCGAACAGCACGCAGATAAAGAAGATCATGCCGATGATACGGCCGCCGGGCATCGCGTTAAAGACGTTGACCAGATAGACGAACATCAGGCCGGGGCCGCCGGATACTTCGCTGATCCCCGAACCCAGAACAGACGCCATGGCCGGGATGATAACGAAGGCCGCAAGCAGCGCCGCCAGCGTATCGAATATCGCGACGTTACGCGCGGAGTTCGGGATATCCTCTTTCTTACTCAGGTAAGAGCCATAGATGACCGAACCATTGCCCGCGACGGATAGCGAGAAGAACGCCTGACCGAACGCGAACACCCAAACCTGCGGATTGAGCAAACCGCCCGGGCTTAACGTAAAGATGTACTTATAGCCCTCGGACGAGCCGGGCAGCGTGGCGATGTAAATGCCGAGCGCGAGGAACAGGAAGAACAAAACAGGCATCATAATCTTGTTGGCCTTCTCAATGCCGCCCGCAACGCCAAGCGCCATAATGGCCAGCGAAGCAACCAGACCAACGAGCTGCCAAACGCCGTTGCCAATTCCGAAGAAGCCGTTCGACGCCATCATGCCGATGGCCTCGCCCAAGTGCTCCGCTTCCGGCGCGGTCGCGCCGAACGCGCCGCCGATCGCGCCCATATCGGTGCCCAGACCGAACAAGCCGCCTGAAATGGACAAAAACGTATACTTGAAGATCCAGCCTAAAACGACCGTGTAGCCGATGGCCAGCATCAGCGCACCGATGATCGGGATCGCGCCGATCAGCTCGCCCGAACCCTTCTTGCCCGTGCGCTCCTCGGTGCACATGCCAAACGCGCCTACCGGGCCCGCCGCCGCGCGGCGGCCAAGGGCGAATTCCTCCATAACGCCGGAGGACGCGATCAGTACGACGAAAATAAAATACGGGATCAAGAATGTCAAACCGCCGAATTTCTGCACCATGATCGGGAAACGCCAGATATTGCCCATGCCTACTGCGGAGCCGATACAGGCCAGAATAAAGCCCCACTTGCTTTTAAAGCCGTCGCGGCTGGTAGTGGTCTCGTTACTCATATGTAGTCACACCCCTTTTTTCTCTTTCAAACCCGAAAAAAACGTCCGCGGAACTCTTTACTTTTCCGCGGACGTTTTCCAATCATTCTTCCTGCGCACTTTCCACGCGGCGCAGGTTACGCACAGATTGTTCCGTCTGCCGGTTGATTACTTTTCCTCGTTCGGGTAGGGCTCCAAAAATGCGTGGAAGTGACGCATCGGCAGATTGTGGCCCCATACGATACGGATGTTCGGAATGCTCTCGCGGTCCTCGTAAAGCGCCTTGACCGCGGCGATTACATAGTCCAAATGCTCCTTGGTCAAACGGCTGCGGTCGATCGCGAAGCGAACCACGTTGGCCAGCTCGGCCTGCTGCTCCGGCGTCTTGAGGTCATACTCCATGGAGTAGTCGCCCAATTCTGCGGTGCGGATACCGTAGCGGCGGATCAGCTCGATGCTGAAGCCCTGCCCGCAGAATGTGTCGTGGCCGCGCTTGCCGTCGAAGAACTCATCCATATTGATGTATACGGCGTGGCCGCCCGCGGGAATGACAACGCCCTTGACGCCGGCATTGTAGAAGCCCTCGGCCAAATAGTTGCACTGCTCCACGCGCTCGCTCATGTAGTTATAGTCGCAGCTCTCGTACAGGCCGACAGCCAGCGCCATGATATCGCGGCCGGACATGCCGCCGTAGGAATCGTTGCCGTAGCAGGAGATCTGCTTGACCTTGAGCAGAACGCCAACGTCGGTCTTGATCGAGCCGTCCTCGTTGAAGTCGGAGAATTTCTTCCAGAACAGGCCCTTGTCGCGGAAGGCCAGCATACCGCCCATGTTGGCGTGGCCGTCCTTCTTGGCAGACATGCTGAACGCGTCGCAGTAGGAGAACATCTCGGTCGCGATCTCGGCGATGGATTTATCGGCGTAGCCTTCTTCATTCATCTTGATGAAGTAGCAGTTTTCCGCCCAACGGGCAACGTCGAATACCAGCGGGATGTCGTACTTATGGGCAACGCGGTTGATCTCGCGGATGTTGGCCATGGAAACGGCCTGACCGCAGATGGGGTTGTTGGTGATGCAGGTAAAGATCAGAGGCACGTTCTCCGGGCCGCAGGTCTGGATCAGCTGTTCGAGCTTTTCGATATCCATGTTGCCCTTGAAGGGGTTCTTCTCGTACTTGCCGCCTTCGGGTACTTCGTACAGCAGTTCCTTGTTGTACAGGTTGCGCGGGATAGAGCCCATCTGCTTGATATTGCCTTCGGTGGTGTCAAAGTGTCCGTTGGACGGGATGGTGAACACCTTGCCCGGATAGCGCTGGGCGAGGATCTTCTTGACGATCTCCATCAGAACGGACTCCGCCGCGCGGCCCTGCTGAATGATGAAAGCGTTGGGGCGTTCCATCTGCGCGGCGCCGCCGTTGAACAGGCCGCCTTCGTACTCGCAGAGATAAACCTCATCCATCATCTTTTCCACATCGCGGCAATCGGTGCGGACCAAATCGATAATCTTCTTCCAGTTCTTCTCGCCGCCGCGCTCGAAGATGTCGCGGAAGGTGTCCAGCAGTACATAGTAGCCGGTGTTGCGGCCATAGGCCTCGTCGCCTAAAAACAGCGACGCCCACTGCTGGTTGGTCATGGCGGTGGTGCCGGAATCGGACAGCATATCGATAGTCAGCATCCCGGAGGGGAAGGCAAACTCATTATAATGGGTGGCTTTCAGTGCGCGCTCGCGCTGCTCGACCGTGACGTCGGGAAGGTCGCGGACCGCAAATGTAAAATGGTGCGGGGCGGGAACGCTCAACGGATACTCTTTCATACTATGTTACCTCCATATTTGGCGCTTTTGCGCCTTCATTAATTTGGAGATACCCCGGTCATCGGTCGCCGGTTTTTGACTTCCGGCTGATGCGACTGGCGGACAGTACCTTTGACTAAGGAAAACCGGCTGGGGCCACCGCCCCGCCTTACAGAGCCACGATCGCTTCGATCTCTACCAGCGCGTCCTTAGGCAGACGCGCGACCTCGACCGCCGAGCGGGCCGGGAAACCGCCCTCGCCGAAGAAGGTGGCGTACACCTCGTTCATAGCGGCAAAATTGTTCATGTCGCTAAGAAAAACCGTGGTTTTTATCACACGGTCCATGCCGACGCCCGCTTCAGCCAATATGGCCTTTACGTTCATGAGCGACTGACGGGTCTGCTCCGCGATACCCTCCGGAAAAGCTCCGGTTTTGGGGTCGATCGGCAGCTGGCCCGAGGTGATCAGCAGGCCTGCCGTGGAAACTGCCTGCGAGTACGGGCCGATCGCCGCCGGCGCTCGATCCGTAGCAATTACATTTTTCATTCGTTCCCGCCTCCCTTTCTCTGTGCAACTAATTTATCACCAAAATAAACTTTTGTCAATGCCATTTTGTGCATTTTGTATTATTTATCAGAATCGCGCTTTTCTTTTATGGAAACTATCCATAACCATTGTCATTTTGATGAGAATTTATCCCTTATTATTGTAATAATTTATTTTATTCTCTTTTGACAAAGCCAATTGCGGTACGCTATAATGAAAGTAAGAGAAAAACGGGTGCTATATATGCGCCTGTTTTTTGCATAGCGTTGTTTCTTTATAAATTTTTCTTATGATAACAGAAACGAGGTGGATCCTATGGCAACCCCATTGCTGCAACATTATGTTAAGCTGACCGAATTTCTCGGCGAGGCGCTCGGCCCGGACTACGAGATCGCTCTACACGATTTGACCGACCGAAACCGTTCGATCATTGCGATCGCCAACAGCCATGTCAGCGGCCGGCAGGTCGGCGCGCCGCTCACCAATGTCGCGCTGCAGATCCTGATGGATAAAACCTACGAATCCTCCGATTATCTGCTGCACTACCGCGGCGTATCGGCAAACGGCAAAATGCTCCGCTCCTCCACGCTGTTCATCAAACAGGGCGCGCGGCTGATCGGCATGCTGTGCATTAATTTTGACGACAGCCGCTACCAGTCCGTGAGCGACGACATCCTGCGGCTGTGTCACCCGGACGCTTTTATTGACGAAAACCTGCAGCTGCGGCAGACCGCTACCGAAAAACCGCGCCACATCACCCCGCCGACCGAGATTTTTCACAACACGATCGACGCGGTCGCGGCGGACGCGGTCGGGCGCGAGCTTGACGCGCTCGGCGTCACGGCGGAGCGCGCCACGGCGGATGAACGCGTGCAGATCATTGCCGCGCTCGAAGCCAGCGGCATTTTCCTGCTCAAGGGCGCCGTCAAGGACGTGGCGGACGCGCTGCACTGCTCGCAGGCCAGCGTGTACCGATACTTATCCCAAGTGAAAAAGGAGGAGTGACGCCATGCTGCTGCCGCTCACCGTATCCGAGATCCCTGCCTTTACGGCCGCGTGTGGGCATGAGCATGTGTTCGGCTCCAAAGCGCTAACCGCGCTGCGCGCCTACGGCCTTGGCGACCCGCGCGCCCGGTTCTACGTCTGCATCAAAGGGCGCGAGCCCGCCGCCGCGCTGTACCAAGCGGGCAGCGTTCTGGTCATTTCCTCCGACGAACGGGCCGACAGCGAGGTGATCGCCGACCTTGTCCGCCGGGAGCAAATCACCGAAGTGGACACCAACTGGACGCAATGTCAGGATTTGCAGAGACTGCTCGGCGGAACGACGGAAAGCTCCTACTACATGGTATACCGCGGCCCGCTTTCGCATGCGGAATTTCCCGATATCGTACCCGGCGACAAAGCCAAGGTGTTCGACGTTTTGGGGCGCAGCCATGAATATTACCGCACGCATTTCGAGTATGATTCTTGGGCGGGCGACATCGCTCAGAAGCAGGGCCGCGGCCTGCTGGAGCTGTACCAGCTGGAGCGGGACGGCAAAGCCGTCGGCACGGGCTGCATCGTATCGGAGGACGACGAATGCGGCGTGCTCGCGGCGATCGCCGTTGTGCCCGAATACCGCCATCAGGGGCTGGGCTCCTATATCAGCCGCTTTTTGACGCAGCGCATCCTGCAAAAGGGCAAGACCCCCCGGCTGATCGCGGGATATGACGAAGTAGCGGAGCTATACCGCCGCATCGGTTTCGCCCCTTGCGGACGGTGGGGAGAACTGTACCTCTAAGGGGGATCCTCGTCTAAGGTGGACTCCGTCCCCCTTAGATACGAAAAAAGTTCCCTTGAAACTTTTTTCGATATCCCCCTCGCCTTTGCACGGCAAAGGCGGCTTTGGACACGTGTCCAAAGGCAAAGGCCGTGGGATAAAACCGAGGCAGAGCCCCGGTTTTATAAAGCATTTCAATACCGGCGCCGCGGCGCCGGTCGCTGCGGCGCGTTGCGCCGAACGCGGGATCGTTTTTTGAGAGGGTGTTCTTCATGAGGGAGATTGATTTAAGAAGCGACACGGTGACGCTGCCGACGCAGTCGATGCGGGACGCGATGGTTCACGCGGCCGTTGGAGACGATGTGTTCGACGACGACCCCACCGTAAAGGAGCTGGAGGAATACGCCGCCGGACTGTTCGGCAAGGAAGCCGCGCTGTTCGTCACCTCGGGCACGCAGGGCAACGCCTGCGCCCTGATGGCGCAGACCCGGCGGGGCGACTGCGTGGTGCTCGCCCCCACTTCGCATATCGCCGCGCACGAAGCCGGCTCTTACGCCCAGCTTGCCGGGGTTTCCCCGCGCTTTCCTGAAAGCGCGAACGGCGTTATGGACCCCGCTTCGCTCCGCGCGTGCCTGACGGACGACAGCGACCTGCAAATCGCCCGCGCCGGGCTGGTCGTGCTGGAAAACGCGCACTCCACCGGCACGGTTGTGCCGCTGGACAACATGCGCGCCGTATATGAAACCGCAAACGAAAAGGGCGTGCCCGTTCACCTAGACGGCGCGCGCCTGTACAACGCGGCGGCCTACCTTGGCATAACCGACGCGCGCGAGCTGACGCGGTACTGCGATACCGTGATGTGTTGCCTGTCCAAGGGGCTGTGCGCCCCGGTCGGCTCCATCCTCGCCGGGCCGCGCGAAACGATCTTGCGCGCCAAAAAGGTGCGCAAGCTGCTTGGCGGCGGGATGCGGCAGGCGGGCTTTCTCGCGGCGGCCGGTAAGCTGGCGCTCAGCGAAATGGCCCACCGCCTGCACGAGGACCACGAAAACGCCCATTACCTCGGCGAGCTGCTTGCCGCCATCCCCGGCGTTTCGGTGTTCCACGAACGCATCCAGACCGATATGGTCTTTTTCTCCGCCGATTGGAATGCGGAGAAAGCCGCGCGCTACCCCGCTTTCATGCTTTCCCAAAACATCAAGGTGACCGGCCTGATGGACGGCGAATACCGTATGGTCACGCACTACGGCGTTACCGCGGAGGATATCGGCGCCGTTGCCGCCGCCGTGCGCGCGTTCGCATCGGAGGGGTGACCGCATGGAACAGCACCACTACATCCGCCGCCTTGGCGTGCTCACGCTGGGCCTGCTGGTCAGCGCGGTCGGCATCGTGATGATGCTGCAGGCGAACGTCGGCTTGGAGCCGTGGAGCGTCTTGCAGCAAGGCCTCGCAGAATCGATCCACATCACCTACGGCACGGCTTCGGTGATCGTCGGCGCGGCCGCGATCGGCATCGCGGTGCTGTGCGGGGAAAGCTTCGGCTTTGGCACCGTTATCAACATTGTTTTATGCGCGATTTTTATCGACAGCCTGCTCGCCCTCGGCTGGATCCCTGCGATGCACAGCCTGTGGTCCGGTATTCTCATGCTGCTTGGCGGGCTGGAACTGCTCGCTTTCGGCACCTATCTGTATATGCAGTCCGCGCTCGGCTCCGGTCCGCGCGACGCGCTGATGGTGGCGCTCGCCCGCAAGACGGGACGCTCGGTCGGTCTGTGCCGCGCCTCGGTCGAGGTGATCGTAATCCTTTCCGGCTGGCTGCTTGGCGGTCAGGTCGGTATCGGCACGGTGATCGCCGCGTTAGGGCTGGGCTCGCTATTCAACCTAAATTTTCACTATCTGCATTTTAACGCGGCCGAGCTGCATCAGGAAAACGTGGCGGAAACGCTGCGCAACCTGCAAAAAAAATGACCGTTACCTCCCTGCCTGCTGCCCTTCATTTGCTTTGGCAAATGGGGGGCAGCATTGATTTTCGGGCACCATATCCAGATACAGAAGAGCAAGAAACATGAAAACCGCCGATTTCCGCTTTGCTATAATCGAAAGAAAGGAGGGAAACCCATGCTTCACCATATTGAAAATGTTGCCGCCGCCATCCAGTTCATCGAAACGCACCTAACCGAAAAGCTGGATCTGGAAGGCGTCGCGGCGGCCGTACACTATTCCAAATACCACCTGCACCGCATATTCGTCTCCACGGTCGGCATGACGATCCACGACTATGCACAGCGCCGCAGACTGACCGAGGCCGCCAAGCTTCTGGTATTCTCGGATCGCCCGATTATCGAGATCGCGCTGCTCGCGGGCTATGAAAGCCAACAGGCCTTCACGAACACCTTTCGGGCCATGTATAAAAAGGCGCCGGGCCAGTTTCGGGACGAGGGAGAGTTTTATCCGTTGCAGCTTCGATACGAACTGCACGCCTCGCCCACGCCGGTCAAGGGCGAGATCGATTGGCGACGCGATATCGTGCCCGCCGCGGAGCGCGACATTCCCGCTTGGATGGCGCTGGTGCGCATGGTTGTGGACGGCTTTCCGCATTTGAACGAAGCGGAATATTTGCGGACGCTGCACCGGCAGATTCAAGAAAAGCGGGCGCTGATCATGAAGGACGGCGAGGTCGCGATCGGCATTTTGGCCTTTTGTCCGGAAGCGGGCAGCATCGACTTTTTCGGCATCCACCCCCAGTACCGAGATCGCGGCATAGCCCAAGCGTTCGTGCGGCGGGTACTGGACGAGCTGACCGAGCAAACGCCCGTCAGCATTACGACCTTCCGCGAGGGCGATAAAGCCGATCCCGGCCACCGCGCGGTCATCAAGAGCCTCGGCTTTGCCGAGGCCGAGCTTTTGACCGAGTTCGGCTATCCGACGCAGCGCTTTATTCTGCGCAAAGAGCAAATGGAGGGCGACGGCGATGTGTAAACCGGAAAACGCCCTTGCGCGTGATTTTGATCTGTTTTCCCTGCTGCGCTTTGCCGCGCCCACCATCGTGACCATGCTGTTCATGGGCCTTTATACGATCACCGACACGATATTCGTCGCGCGGTTCGCCGGGACGGACGCGCTGTCCGCGCTCAATATCGTATGCCCCATGATCAATCTGATCGTTGGGTTGGGCGCTATGCTGTCCACCGGCAGCAGCGCGGTCATCGCCCGGCAAATGGGCGCGGGCGCGCACACAAAGGCGCGGCAGAATTTTACGCTGGTCGTGCTGACCGGCGCGGCACTCGGCGTGCTCGTCGCCCTGTTGGGCACGGTATTCGCCGACCGCATCATTTACGCGCTCGGCGCGAGCGAACGGCTGGTTCCCTATTGCCGGGCGTACCTCATCCCCCTGCTGCTCTTCACTCCGGCCAGCATGCTGCAGGTGCTTTTTCAAAGCCTGATCGTGGCGGCCGGCCGCCCCGGCCTCGGCATGGCGTTGTCCACCGCAGCGGGCGTAATCAATATCGCGCTCGACTATTGTTTCATGGCGCCGCTGGGTCTGGGCATCACCGGCGCGGCGCTCGGCACCGGCGCGGGGTATCTGGTGGCCGCCGCGGCCGGGCTCTTATTCTTCCTTGGCAGCAGGGGGCCGCTTCGGTTTTGCCGCCCCAAATGGGATTTTCGCATGCTGGCGCAAAGCTGCCTGAACGGTTCGTCCGAGCTTGTCAGCCAGCTTGCGGCGGCTGTTACCACCTTCCTCTTCAACGCCGCCATGATGCGGCTGCTGGGCGAAGCGGGCGTTGCCGCGATCACCATCCTGATCTATACGCAGTTTTTACTGACCACGTTTTTTATCGGCTTTTCCATGGGTGTGGCCCCGGTCGTCAGCTACCAATACGGTATGGGCGATCATACCCGTTTAAGGCGGCTGTTTCGGGTCTGCCTTACGGTCGTCAGCGCGGCGTCGCTGCTTATTTTTTTGCTTTCTTTTGTTTTTGGCGCGCCCTTGGTCGGTATTTTCGCGCCGCCCGGCACCGCAGTCTACCAGATCGCGCGCCATGGTTTTTTCATTTTTCCCTTCAGCTTTCTCTTTTGCGGGATCAATATTTTTGCTTCGGCGTTTTTTACCGCGCTGTCAAACGGCAAGGTATCCGCCGGCATCTCCTTTCTCCGCACCTTTTGCCTGCTGCCGTTGGGGATTTTAACGCTGCCCCTGTTTTTTCAGGCGACCGGGGTATGGCTGGCCGTGCCGGTGGCCGAGTTGACGACGCTGTTCGTTTCCTGCCTATGCCTGCGCCGTTACCGCGCGGTGTACCATTACTAATTTTTTCTTTGCCATAAAATGAAGATATTGTACAAGCCTTTTTACCCTTCAGGGTGGTACAATAGGAAACGGCAAGGAGGAAACACCCATGAAAAAAGAAACGCGCACCGTGGTGTACGATGAGGAGCTGCGGATCGAAGCCTACCGGCTGGAAGGCATTGTGCAATGCTTCCCCAACCATTTTCACGAATATTTCGTGGTGGGCCTGATCGAGGGCGGCCAGCGCCACCTGTGCTGTAAAAATAAGGAGTACAATCTGGAGCGGGGCCATCTTGTCCTTTTCAATCCCGGCGACAACCACGCCTGCTCCCCGATCGGCGACAGTCTGCTGGATTACCGGGCGCTCAATATTCCAACCGATGTGATGCTGGAATTGGCGGAAGAGGTGACGGGCAAGCGCGAGCTGCCCGGTTTTTCCGAAACCATTGTGATCGACGAGGAGATCGCGTGTTGCCTGCACCCGCTGCACGAAATGATCATGAACGGCTCGCGCGAATTTTCCAAGGAAGAAGAGCTGCTTTTTCTGCTCTCCCTGCTGATACAGAAATACGGTGGGCCGTTCGCGAGCTGCATCCCCGAATGCCGCGAGGAGATCGAGCGGGCCTGCGCCTTTCTGTCCGCGCACTACGCCGAGCGCATATCGCTCGACCAGATCTGCGATTGCGCCGGGCTGAGCCGGTCGACGCTGCTGCGCGCCTTTACCAAATCCAAGGGCGTGACGCCCTACCGCTATTTGGAAACCGTGCGCGTGGGCGAAGCGAAAAAGCTGCTGGAAAAGGGGCTTTCGCCGCTTGAAGCCGCGATGCAAACCGGCTTTTCCGACCAAAGCCATTTTACAAGCTATTTCAGCCGCTTTATCGGGCTGACGCCCGCCGCTTACCGGGATATCTTCAAAGAACAGACGGGGGGCAAATAATATGGAACGCCAAGGCACGTTGGGCCATCTTGCCGCCCTCGTCACGATCTTGATCTGGGGCACGACCTTTATCTCCACCAAGCTTTTACTGACCGTGTTCCAGCCGGTGGAAATTTTGTTTTTCCGCTTTTTGATCGGCTTTTTCGCACTGCTGCTCATCTGTCCGCGCCGCCTGACCGGCACAGGCCGCCGGCAGGAGCTCACCTTTGCCGCCGCCGGTCTGTGCGGCATCTGCCTGTATTACTTGCTCGAAAACATCGCGCTGACCTATACGTTCGCTTCCAATGTGGGCGTGATGATCTCGATCTCGCCGTTTTTCACCGCCATGCTCAGCCATTTCGTCATCAAGGACGGCGAAAAGCTGCGGGGGCAGTTCTTCATCGGCTTTGCCGTCGCCATGACCGGCATCTGCCTGATCAGCTTCAACGGCGCGCGGCTGGAACTCAACCCCATCGGCGATCTGCTGGCGGTGCTTGCGGCTTTTGTCTGGGCCTGCTACGCGGTGCTGACCAAGCGGATCAGCTCCTTTGGCCAGCCCATCCTGCTCACGACCCGGCGGGTGTTCTTATACGGCATGCTCTTCATGCTGCCCACCCTGTTCTTTTTTGACTTTCAGTGGGGCTTTGCGCGCTTTGCCGATCCCAAAAACCTATTCCAGATCCTGTTTTTGGGTCTGGGCGCGTCCGCTCTGTGCTTTGTCACTTGGAACTTCGCGGTACAGGTGCTGGGCGCGATCAAGACCAGCCTGTATATTTACATGGTGCCCGTGATCACCGCCGTCGCCTCCGTGCTCGTTCTGCACGAAAGGGTCACCCCGCTCGCCTGCGTGGGCATTGTTTTGACACTGACGGGCCTGCTTCTCTCGGAGCGCCGAACAACTGCAAAGGAAGGGAAAACAAATGGACTACCAGAATGAAAAATGCGTGATGGTGATCGATGAGAATCTGCCGCTCGGCCTGATCGCGAACACCGCGGCGATCTTGGGCATCACCTTGGGCAAGAAAATACCCGAAGCCGTCGGGGCCGACGTGACCGACGGCACGGGCAGCGAGCACCTCGGCATCGTCGCGCTTCCCGTGCCCATTCTAAAAAGCAACGCGGAACAGATCAAGTCGATCCGCCAGCGGCTTTACGAGCCCGATTTCGCCGATTTGACCACGGTGGATTTCTCCGATGTGGCGCAGGGCTGCAATACCTACGACATATTTATCGATAAAATGAAAGCGGCGAGCGAAAACGATCTAACCTACCTTGGCGTCGCCATTTGCGGGGCCAAGAAAAAGGTGAACAAGCTTACCGGCAGCCTGCCCCTGCTGCGCGACTAACTGCATAAAAAAAGCTGCTCAAAATCCTTTGAGCAGCTTTTCAGCGTGTCAAATAACCCCTCGCGCCGTAGCGCGCATAAAATAGGATTTTGCCGCAAGAGCAAAATCCATAAAATCCGGGAGCATGTATCTCGGATTTTATACAAACCGACTTCAAGTGTGCCTAAAAGGCGCGCGCAGAAGCCGGAATACTCGATCGAAATGGGGCTTTGTTTCGATCGACAGACTGTCAAAATAGTTTTTTGACAGTCTGAAAAGCTGCTCAAAATCCTTTGAGCAGCTTTTACTTTATCCTTTTTGTATCGATTGCAGCGGCAGGAATTGGTTGCCGCCGAAAAACACACCGGCGTCGCCGTAGGCGTCGTCCAGCACGATCGATCCGTCTGTTTGCGACACGTAGACAAGCATCCACATTTCGCCTTGCTCGATATGCGCCGCGATGGTTTCAGGCTGCGTGCCGCCTACATCGCCGGCTTCCTCAAAATCCAAACACAGCGTATAGCTATCATACCGATCCGGCGTGTAGATATCCTGATACAGTTCTTGCTCGGGCGGGTTATAGACGCACCATGCCCAGCCGGACTCGTCATAGCGCCAGCCATCGCCCTCAAAAGCAAAAATATAATTATCCTCATCATCAAGCATCAGGATAAAATCGCCCAATCCCGTGTCCACCGCCTGATATTCGCCTAGCACCTCCGCCGGTACAACGCGGTTGGCTTCGTAATCATAATAGTCCGATTCCGGCTCGGGTTCCGGGGTGCCTCCTTGCGCGCTCCAGCCGACTTGCTCGACGGCCTGCCGCATTTCCTGTAAAACTTCCGGTATCACGGAAAGCAGCATGCCCAGCACGATCACCACCACGATGACCAGCACGTTTTTGGAAGAGTTTTTTCTCTGCCCCGCGCCGGACGACGCGGAACGCGCGGGCTGCTTGCTTGTATATTTTTGCGTAAAGGTGCGGTGGGTGCAGGAGCCGTCCGTGTGATCCGTATGTCCATACTCGGTGTAATGCGGCATATACCGCTTTTTACCCGCGCCGGCCGGTGTGCCGCACATAGGACATACGCGATCCTCATCGTCGAAATTAACGCCGCAGTTATTGCATTTCATAAAAGCGCGCCCCCTTTCTCTCACAGTTATCATACCAGAGAAAAAGGGGGCGCGCAAGCCTTTCGGCTCAAACGAAATTTATTGGTGCGGGTATACGACCGTAAGCGCCATTAGGTTTAGCTGCGACACTTCGGTAGGGTCCACCTGCACAAAGGCCTGACCCGGGCCGTCGTCCGTGATGCCCTTGCCCGTGTTCGGGGAAATGGTGGAATACACAAAATCCGCGGCAAACAGCAGGATCAGAGCGGCGCACAGAACGCGCCTTGCCGTTTGCGGCAAGCTGCCCAGCCGGTTCGCGATGGCGGGCGCCGCGATATAAAGCGCGATGCAGCAGCCGATGCCGAAGCCCACCGTCGTTTCCAGACAGACGCGGCCGTCGATGTTGAAGGTGTAGGCGCTGTAATCCCACCAGCGCAGTCCGTACACCGCTTCCAGATAAACGCTTGCGATAAACTCGATGGCGGCGCACAGGGCGGACGAGGCGAGGAACACCGCGACGGGGCGGTCGGCCAGCCGCCGCAAAAGCGCCGTCACGATAGCGCCGCCCACACCGTAGATCGGCAGCCACGGGCCTAGCATCGTCCCTCGGTTGACAAGCTCGCCGTCAAACATGATGTGCAGGAAAACCTCCCACACCCAGCCGATCATCGCAAAGGCGAAGAACAGCATGGCAAGCTCGTAGGCGTTGTAGCGCCGCGCCGCGCGAGCGGTGTGTCTTTTCAGCGTTTGTGTGATAACGGCTGTCATGCGGTTCCCCTCCCTTCCATGGTCTTATCATACCGTGAAAATCTTTCGCCGGACGTGGTATATTTCTTAAGAAATCCGTATTATTTATTCAAGATTTAATTTATTTTTCAGCACATAGCGCGTACCGAGGAAAAAGATCGCTCCGGGAATCGCCGCGCCAAGGCACAGTACCAGTAGGCCCACATGGATAGCGACCGCCTCCGGGATATGATTGACCCAGCGGAACATTGCTTCAAAGACGTTCTGGCCGCCCGTGGTGAAGAAGATCATGCTGAACAGGAACTGCATCACCGTGGTGAGCACAAAGTACCAGACGATGGCCATGGCCACGCGGTGTTTTTTCGCCAGATGGCCGAGCGCGATGCACAGATAGATAAACAGCAGGCCGGCCAAGCTGAACAGTACGACCAGCAGAATGGCTTCGATCATATAGAACACACTGTTTGCCGCGCCGTACTCCGATCGGGCGAACATATGGAAAATCTCGGAGATAAACTGCGCGATATCGCGCGGCAGCCTGCTGTTTGCCGACAGGATCACCACGCTGAGCACAGAAGCGATGCAGCTTAAAAAGCTCATCACAAGCGCGATGATGGACTTGGCCCAGATGTGCTGGGTCACGGTGACCGGCAGGGTGAACATCAGATAACCCTCGTCGCCGAGCAGGCTTTTGTAAAAGCGCTGGATGAGGATGACTGTCGTGACGACGAACACCGCCACCATAACGCCGAAGTAGGCCATGGCGGCCAGCACCTCGGGCATGCCGCCCAAAAAGCGGCCCATGTCTAAAGCGGAAAATACGCGGTTGATCAGCGCCACTACCAGCAGCGCGCCGTACACCGGCAGGCAGGCGCGCGCGCACGCCTTCCACTCGTACCCTATCAGTTTCCTTAGCATGCGAACACCTCCCTGAACAGCATATCGACGGATTTTCCGTGCTCCTCGCGAATGGTATCCACGCTCTCATGCAGCGTCAGCACACCGTTTTTCAGGAAGATCACCTCGTCGAGCACGCGCTCGATATCGGCGATCAAATGCGTGGACAGCAGCACGGTCGCGTCCTCGCTGTAATTGGAAAGAATTGTGTTGAGAATATAATCTCGCGCGGCCGGGTCAACGCCGCCGATCGGCTCGTCGAGCAGATAAAGCTGCGCCTTGCGGCTCATGACCAATATGAGCTGTACCTTTTCCTTGGTGCCCTTGCTCATCGTTTTCAGTCGGTCGAACGGGCTGATCTGCAAAGCCTTGAGCATATCGTTGGCCTTTACCTTGTCAAAATCCTTATAGAAGTTGCCGATAAAGTCCAGCAGATCGCAAACCTTCATCCAGTCGTTCAGATAGGGCCGGTCGGGCAGGTAGCTCACCACGCTGTGGGTGTATACGCCGGGCGCGTGTCCGTCGATCGTGACCGTTCCGCTCGTCGGCTGCAGCAGACCGTTGAGCAGCTTGATCGCCGTGGTCTTGCCCGAGCCGTTCGGGCCGAGCAGGCCGATAAAGCGGCCGCGCTCCAAATTCAAATTCAGGTTGTCGAGTGCGCGCACTGTGCCAAATACCTTGGTCAGCCCTTGGCAAACGACAAGATCATTTGTTTTCTCCATGCTTCTCCCCCTCCTTGATGCTGCTCTTATCCAGCAGCGCTATGATTTGTTCCTTGGTAAACCCCAGTTGATTCATGCCGGATAGAAACTCCGCGATGCGGTCGGCCGCTATCCGTTCGCGTACCGAATCGATCATTTTCTTATCCTCCGTAACGTATCGTCCGCTTGTTCGGTTGGTATACAGCAGGCCTTCCCGCTCTAAATCTGCCAGCGCGCGCTGCATTGTGTTCGGGTTCACGCCCGCTTCCGCCGCAAGCTCGCGCACCGGCGGCACTTTGTCGCCCGCCCCAAGTACTCCGCTTACGATCTGCTCGGTCAGCTGTTCCATCAGCTGCTGATAGATCGGCCGGTCGCCCCTCAGTTGCCATTGCATAGCCGTGCTCCTCTCTGTACTTCTGTACTATGATGATAATACAATAATACATTCGCACACACTTGTCAAGAGGTTTCCCAAAAATAATTTAATTTTTCTTATTTCCATGTTATACTATAGGAAGATTAAAGGAGGCAAATAAACCCTATGAAAATCTATACGAGCCTGCGCGCCATCTGGATCGCCCTGTTGATCTCGGCGCTGGCAGGGCTGACCGGGCTGACCGATTCTTTTGCCGTAAACGTCGCCGGCAGCCTGCTTTCCCTCGCGGCTTACGCCATCATGGTGCTTCATCTCAAGCGCCTTGCGGACGAATCCGTGCGCTTTGGCCGCGCCTTTGCGTATCAGATCATCACAGTCGTGCTGCTTGCCCTTTCGATCGTCTGCTCGCTGCTGATGCAGCGTCAGATCGCGGTCGACACGCTTTCCATCTTCGCGCTGCTGCTGATCATGACCGGGGGCATCTTCAACCTGCTCAGCGAATTCAATTTGTTTTGGGCGCTGGATGAGCGCATCATCCCGCAGGGCTACGCCTTTCCCGCGCGCCGGATTCGCTGGTGCTTCTACGCGCCGCTGCTTTGCTCGGTCGTCGCGGCGACCTTTCAGATGATGGAGCAGTACATGCTGAGCATCGCGGCGCAGTATGTGGGCTATATCATCATGCTCGCGCTGTTTTGGCTGTATCTTCGCGCGGTAAAGGCCCGTGAGGACGATCCCCTCACATAAACACAAATAAAACGCGGCCCGTATGGAACCCATTCCATGCGGGCCGCGTTTTCTTCAGTTATCCGCCGCGCGCCGCCGCGAGCAAGCTTAAAACACCCGCCCGGTCAAACTGTTCGGGCAGCGGTATCCGAACGCCATCGGCGTGATGGCAATGGCCATCACGCCGTCGCTGAATGCCTTCAGCCGTTCCGGCGAAACACGCATAGCAAGCCCCCTTTACGGCTGCTCGCGGCCGTCGTCCTCGGGAGGTTGCCTCTCATCGGACGCATCGGCCCAGCCGCGGGGAAAGGGCGGCCTTTCATGCGGCGCGCCCCATCCGCCCCTCCGGTCAAGCGGGCCGCGGGGACCATGCGGCTCATGCGGACCGCCGAACGCTAAACGCGGGTCCGGGCCGCCGTGGTGCGGGCCACGGTGCGGCGGGCCGTCGAAGCCCGGCCGCCGGTCGTCCGCGCCGGCTTGCGCCAAGGTTTCCTCCAGCGAGGCGATCAGGCGGGCCAGATATTCCTCCAGCTCGGCCTTCTCTTCGTCGGACAGGGAAGCAAAAAGCTTATCGGTATCGCCTTGGTCGTCCCCCACGCTGTTTGCCGCGGCTTCGCCCTCCGGCGTCAGCTCGATCATAGCCGTGCGCCGGTCGGTCTCCGACGGCTTGCGGGTCAGGTAGCCCTTTTGCTCCAGCTTGCCCAGCAGCTCGCCCAGCGACTGGTTGCGCATATCAAGCAGATAGCTCAATTCCTTCTGGCTGATTTTGGGTTGCAGCTTTAAAATAGACAGCACCCGCCCCTGCCCACGGTGCGGATTGCCCAGCGGCCCGCGATCCCGGTAGCGCAGTATCTGGAACCGGTGCAGCTGTGCGCTGAGTTGTAAAAGCTGTTCCAGTAATTGTTCGTTCAGATCAGACATGGATCACGCCTCCTAAAAAAATAATAGCAAGGTACCTTGTATTTTCATTATACAGGTACCTTGCTATTATGTCAAGTTTATTTTGAAGGTACCTTTCTTTCCTAGGCACCTCTTCTGATCGGCAGAACGCTCAGGTGTTTTCCGAAAATTCGGCCAAGCGCAGGCCCTCGTTGTGGTCGGTCGCATAGGTGACGTTCCAAGGCGAGGTGAACAGGAGCAGATAATTGCCCCGGAAGTCCTGCACCGGCTTGGTATCGCTCGTGAGTACGAGCGACTTGATATCAAAGTCCTCCTCGTCGTTTTCGACCCAGCGGAGGTGCTCATAGGGAAGCATCTCACGGATGATTTCGACGTTATACTCGTTTTTCAGGCGGTATTCGAGCACTTCAAACTGCAAAACGCCCACCACGCCGACGATGACCTCCTCCATGCCGGAGTTCGGCTCGCGGAAGATCTGTATCGCGCCTTCCTGCGCGATCTGTTCCACGCCCTTGACGAACTGCTTCCGCTTAAGCGTGTCCTTTTGCCGGACGCGCGCGAACAGCTCGGGCGCAAAGGTCGGAATGCCGGAATAGACGCATTTGCGCTTGGGATCGCACACCGTGTCGCCGATGGAAAACACGCCGGGATCAAAAATACCGATGATATCGCCCGCGTACGCCTCGTCGACGACCGAGCGGTCCTGCGCCATCAGCTGCTGCGGCGCGGCAAGGGACATTTTTTTACCCGACTGTACATGCAGCACATCCTGCCCGCGCTCGAACTTGCCTGAGCAGATGCGCATAAAGGCCACGCGGTCGCGGTGGGCCTTGTTCATATTGGCCTGAATTTTAAAGACAAACGCGGAAAAATGCTCGTCAAACGGGTCGATCACGCCGATATCAGCCTTACGGGGGGACGGCGGCGTGGACATTTCAAGGAATTTTTCCAAAAACGGCTCCACGCCGAAATTGGTCAGCGCCGAACCGAAGAATACCGGCGACAGCTTGCCCGCGTGCACCGCTTCCAGATCGAACGCATCCCCCGCGCCGGAGAGCAGCTCAATATCGTCGCACAGGGTATCATACTGTTCCTTTGGCATCGTGCCTTCCAGAATCGGGTCGTCGATCGACAGGCGGGTCGCCTTGATCTCATGCCGAAAATCCGCGCCGTCAAATTGGATCACCTGATCGTCCATGCGGTCATACACGCCGCGGAAACGCGGGCCGGAGCCGATGGGCCAGTTGACCGCATAGGTGCCGATGCCGAGCTCGTTCTCGATCTCCTCCAGCAGCTCGTATGGGTCGCGCGCTTCACGGTCCATCTTGTTGATGAAGGTAAAAATGGGCACGCCGCGCATCGCGCACACCTTGAACAGCTTGCGCGTCTGCATTTCCACGCCCTTGGACGCATCGATGACCATAACGGCGGAATCCGCCGCCATCAGCGTGCGGTAGGTATCCTCAGAAAAGTCCTGATGGCCCGGCGTGTCCAGAATGTTGATGCACTTGCCGTTATACTGGAACTGCAAAACCGAGCTGGTGACTGAAATACCGCGCTGCTTTTCGATCTCCATCCAGTCGGACACGGCGTGGCGGCTGTTTTTCTTGCCCTTTACCATACCGGCTTCCTGAATGGCGCCGCCGTACAGCAGGAATTTTTCCGTGATTGTGGTTTTGCCGGCGTCAGGGTGCGAAATGATCGCAAATGTGCGCCGGTTTTCAATTTCTTTGACTAGGTTTGACACAGGTTGGTTTCCTCCCGGTGGATGAATTAAAGCAGGTGGCGGGCGGGGCGTTACAGCTCGCGGCGGCCCTCTAGGGCGCGGGTCAGCGTGACCTCGTCCACATATTCCAAATGGCCGCCGACCGGCACGCCATAGGCCAGCCGCGTGATTTTGATCTCAAACGGGCTTAAAAGGCGCGAGATGTACATCGCGGTCGCCTCGCCTTCAGTATCCGGATTGGTGGCCAGAATGACCTCCTGCACATCCTCGTCGGCGACACGCTGCACCAGCTCGCGGATGCGGATATCATCCGGCCCGACGTGGTTCAGGGGCGACAGCGTGCCATGCAGCACATGGTACAGCCCCCCGTATTCCTTGGTGCGCTCAAACGCGATCACATCGCGCGGATCGGCCACCACGCAAACCGTTTTCTGGTCGCGCGAAGCGTTGGCGCAGATGGGGCAGGTCTCGCTGTCCGACAGGTTCTGGCACCGCTTGCACAGGCAGGTCTTCGCCTTCGCGTCGCGGATAGCGTCCGCAAAGCGGTCGGCCGCTTCGATGGGCAGCGTCAGAACATGAAAAGCCAGCCGCTGGGCGGTCTTTTGTCCGATGCCCGGCAGCTTGGCAAATTCTTCGATCAGCCGCTCCACGGGCGGCGCAAAGTAGTCCATCAGAACAGGCCGCCGCCCATGCCGCCTAAGCCGCCCATACCGCCGGTGATCGCGGACATCTGGCTCTGGCTCTTCTGCTGGGCCGTGCGGAACGCCTCGTTCACCGCCGCGAGAATCAGATCCTGCAGCATTTCAATATCGTCGGGATCGACCACCTCGGGCTTAATCTCGATTTTTTTCAGTTCGCTCGTGCCGGAAACGGTCACGGTCACCGCGCCGCCGCCGGCGGTCGCCTCAGTCTCCATCTGGGCGATCTCTTCCTGCGCCTTGACCATATCGGCCTGCATCTTCTGCGCCTGCTTCATCATCGCCTGCATGTTCATGCCGCCTCCACCGAAGCCGCCAAATTTTCCCTTTGCCATATGAAACGATGTCCTCCTTTAAATTCGTATCTTACAGTTCATGTATTTCTATATGGAATGCTTTTGCGCGATCCATCAGCTCATCCGCGCCGCCGGTCTGCGGCGGCGGAGCGGCGTCCGCTTCCCGCACCTTTACCTTAATCGGCGCGCCCGCCAAAACGGCCGCCTGCTCGCGGATGGCCTTCATGGTCGGTTCAGCCTTTGCCAACATGGCGGTAATCCCGTCCTCGCACAGCAGAACGAGCGCGCCGTCCTCCATCACGCCCCGCGCGGAAAGCTTTAAGTTCGTGTGCGCGCCCGTATTGATCTTGCCGGTGAGCGCTTCCAGCAGACGCGGCCATGCGGGCCAGCTATCTACCGGCTTTGCCGCGGGCTTCGCGCTTTGCGCCGCGCCGCCGTCCTCTTCCGCGAGGAGAGGCGCGTCCTCATCGCCCGGCGGGGGCGGGCCGTCCTCCGGCGCCGCTTGCGCCGCCGGAGCAGCCGCCGGGACCGCGACCGGCACGCCGTTTTTCAGTTTTTCCTCAATCGCTTCCAGACGTCCGCCAAGCGAGTCATACTGCTCCGCGCCCATCGTGCATAAACGCACGGCGCATAGCTCGGCCTCGATCCGGCGGTTGGAGGCGCTGCGCATCCGGTCAAGCGACGCGCCGATGCCCCGGCTCCACGCGAGCAGCGTGGAAGCCGCCAATCCGTCGCACAGCTTTTTGAGCGTGCTCACCGAATAGGCGGGAGAGATCAGCGCCGCGAGTGCCGCGTCGTCCTGCTGCGCGGTTTTGATCAGCAGCGCGTCGCGAATCAGCGTGAGCATTTGGTCGTACACAGCGGCAAGGTCGCGCCCCGCGTTGTAATATTCGCCAAGCAGCGCGATCGCGCCCGCTAAATCGCCTTTTTTAAAGTATTCGGCCAGACTCACCGCGTCGTCCTGTCCAAGGATGCCGAGGGCGCTCGTCACCGTGTCCTCGTTCACCGCGCCGGAAGCCGCCGCGCGGTCGAGCATGGAGAGCGCGTCGCGCATGGCGCCGTCCGCAAGGCGGGCGATCAGCCGGGCCGCGCCCTCGGTCAGCTCGATTTGTTCCTTTGCCGCGATGTCGAGCAGCCGGCGGGCGATGTCCTCCGCCCCGATGCGGCGGAAATCAAACCGCTGGCAGCGGGACAGGATGGTGGCCGGCACCTTGTGTATCTCGGTCGTCGCGAGGATGAACAGTACGTGCCCGGGCGGCTCCTCGAGCGTTTTTAGCAGCGCGTTGAACGCGCCGGTCGACAGCATATGCACCTCGTCGATGATGAACACACGTTTTTTTACCTGCGCGGGCGTATAGCGGGTTTCATCCCGCAAATCGCGGATATTGTCCACGCCGTTGTTGGAAGCCGCGTCAATCTCGGTCACATCGAGCACCGAGCCGTCCAAAATTCCGCGGCAGGCCGGGCATTCGCCGCAAGGGTCTCCGTTTTGCAGGTTTTCACAGTTGACCGCGCGCGCTAGGATCTTGGCGCAGGTGGTCTTGCCCGTACCGCGCGTGCCTGTAAACAGGTAGGCGTGGCTGAGCCTGCCGGAAACGAGCTGCGCGCGCAGCGTATCCGTGATATGCTGCTGCCCGATTACATCCGCGAACGTCATGGGCCGCCATTTCCGATACAGCGCCTGATACATGCACACCGCCCCTTTCCATCAATAATACCATAAAGAGGCGGGCGTATGCCCGCCTCAGTCTATGAACTTTATGCAAAAGCGCATTTGATCTTTTTTCAGCGCCCCACAAGACCGCACGCGGGAAATTCGAGATCGCCTTCCCGATTGCCTTTCCGCACGTCGAGCTCAAGATCGGCAGATCTGCGGCACACGATGGTTTCTGCTTAATGCTGCTCGGTTCCCCGCCTGACATGGTTCGCAGTCCTCCGTTGCGCAGTACCGGTCTCTCATCGCTCTGTGGGCGGACGCCGCATCGAAACGACGTCCCTCCTTCCCCGCATCATCCCCGCTATAGCGGATTGCGGGTACAGGGCACCGCTGCCTCCCCAATGTGTGCGGCCTTGTGCGGCGCTGAAAAAAGTTTTGCTGTTTTGCTAGTTTGTGCTGTTTTGCCGGACGTTATGCCTCCGGGTCGTCCGGCGAAGGCTCCGGCTCGGGTTCCGGCGTACCGCCGGGATCGGTCGTGCCGCCCGGATCGGTCGTACCGCCGGGGTCGGTCGTCCCACCCGGGTCAGTCGTACCGCCGGGATCGGTCGTTCCACCCGGATCGGTTGTGCCGCCGGGATCGGTCGTACCGCCCGGATTGGTCACGCCGCCTTCCGGATCAGTGGTGGAAGGCAAGCCGGTTTCCGGGTCGACCGTCGAGGGATCGACCGGTTTTTCCTCCGGCTTTTCTTCCGGCTTATCCTTATCATCGGGTTCCTTGGTCTCGTCCGGCACGTCGATGCCGCCGCTCAGGTTATATTTCTGATAGCCCTGATGCTTACAGATCTCCGTGGGCACCTGATCCTTGTAGAAACGACCGGTCGCAACGCGGCCCGCCGAACGGCACGCGCCTGAGGGAGCGAGACCGCTGTCCATGCAGTAGCTTGCGTTGACGAAATCCTGCGGGTGCGAATCGAACACAAGGCCCGAATCGCCCTCATGCACGCGCCGCATGATCGTGGTCCATATCGCGGCCGCGTTTCGGCCGTATAGGCCGTTCAGCGTATAGTTTTTGTCATAGCCGACCCAAACAGCCCCGGAATACTTTGGCGTCAGGCCGCAGAACCAGATATCGTAGTTCGCGCTCGTCGTACCGGTCTTACCGGCGGTCTGTACGCCGGGGATGGTCGCGTTGGTCGCGGTGCCGAACGAGGTGGTGCCCTGCATGCATTCGAGCATGTAGTAGGCGGTCCGCACGTTTTCAAAGCCGAGATCGGTGCGCGGATTGTTTTCCAGCACCACATTGCCCTCGGAATCGAGCACCTTGGTATAGGTGCGCGTACCGCCGAACACGCCGTCGTTGATGAAGGCGGAGAAGCCGCCCGCCATCTGACGTACGGTCACGCCGTCGGTCAGGCCGCCGAGCGCCAGCGGCGCAAGATCGATATCGGAGGATACCGAGCCGTCCGCGTTCTGACGGTTTGCAACAAGAGATCCTTGGAAGCCCAGCCGCTGGGTCAGGAAGTCAAAAGAAGCCTGCGGCGTGAGCATATTCATGATCTGCACCGCCACGGTGTTGACCGAGTGGGCCAGCGCGGTCTTGACGACCATCGCCCCGCCGGTATAGCGGCCGGAGTCGTTGCGCGGCCACATCTTGCCGTCCACTTCCTTGAGCGGCTTGTCATAAACGCTGGAGGTGGGCACGATAATGCCCTTGTCCATCGCGGGGCCATAGGTGGACAGCGGCTTGATCGACGAACCGGGCTGACGCTTGGCATCCGTCGCGCGGGAGAAGGACAGCTTGCCCTTCTTTTCGCCTCGACCGCCAACGATGCCGCGAATGTTGCCCTGCTTATCCGTGATGACCATCGCGCTTTCCGGCAGCATGCCGTCGCGCTCATAGTTCGGGAAGTTTTCCGCGTTATTATACTCCTCGTCCATGATCTGCTGGACGCGGGTATCGATCGTCGCGTAAATTTTCAGGCCGCCGGAGTTTACCATGTTGGACGCAACCAGTTGTGATACGCCCTTCTGATCCATCAGGTCCTTAATCACGTCCTTGATGACGGCGTCGGTGAAATAGGTGTACGGCTCGGACAGATCTTGGTTATACAGTTCGACCGAACGGTAATTGAGCTCCTCGGCCACCGCCGCGTCGTGCTCCGCCTGCGTGATCATCCCCTGCTTGAGCATCTGCTCCAGAATGGTCTCCTGCCGTTTTTTGATGTTGCTCGGGTAGGTGTAGGGATCGTACAGCGAAGGATTGTTGGTGATACCGGCCAAGATTGCGCACTCGGCGAGATCGAGATCGGATATTTCCTTGCCGAAGTAGGTCGCCGCCGCGGTTTTAACGCCATAGGTGTTGCGCCCCAGATAGATCGTATTCAGGTACATTTCGAGGATGCGCTCTTTGTCGTCGATCTCTTTTTCAAAAGCGAGCGCGCGGAAAATTTCGTTCACCTTGCGCTTGACCGAGTAATCGTCCTCTTGCGTCATGTTCTTAATCAGCTGCTGGGTAATCGTCGAGCCGCCGTATTGGCCGCCGCCGAACAGCCATGTCTGAACCGCGCCCAGCGTGCGCTTCCAGTCCACGCCCTTGTGCTGATAAAAGCGCTGGTCCTCGATCGCGACGACCGCGTTTTTCAGGTTCTGCGGGATCTGGTCGCCATCGACCCAAATGCGGTTTTCCGTGCCTTTGAGCGTTTCGTACAGCTTTTCCTCTCCGGTTTCGGGGTCGACCGAATAGATGAACGAGTTGAGGTCAAGCCCCATCCCCATGCTCATCTCGCTTACGGTCTCCTCGATCGAGGGATTGATATAAGCATGCACATAATAGGCGAACGCCATGCCGCAGAAGCAGCCGCACAGCACGCCAATAAGCAGCAGCGTAAGCAGCACGCGCGCTAAGCCGTGCCCAAAGCGATGCGATTTTCTTTTGCCAGTTGCCAATTCGGTTTCCTCCCCGCCCGGTGGTCGGTACCATGGGGCCTTTTTCGATTGGGACGCGGTAAGTATCCGCTTTGTTCCCAGCATACGGTGATATTATACCACAGCGGCTGCTTTTTGTAAGCCTAGCATCCGCCGAAACGCCGCTGACGGTATAAGATTTTAAATACGCGTATCACAGCCGCCATGCGGCTATTATACCACAATGCCCTCAGAATTCCAAACTTTTTTTCATCAATCTGGTGAATAAATCCAAATTATTTGGACATCCTCCGATCAAATGAAATGAAACACTGAAAAAAGGAAGTGAAAAAAAGATGATGCAGGGCTTTTACATGCTGGCGATGCAGCAGCTGAAACGCCGCCGCCGGATCGCGCTGGCCGCCTGCGCCGCCGCGCTTATTTTTACCTTTTTCGCCGCCCGCGCTTGGTTCACCGCCGTTCCGGCGCTTAGCGAACAGGCGGTGCCGGTAAGCTACACGGCGGTAAGCGAGGACGGACGGCTTACCGTTTACCGCGACGGCGCGCTGCTCATGCGCACCGAGATCGACACGCGCTCGCTTCCTCAGGCCGACCGCGACGCGCTGAACAGGGGCGTGATCCTGTCGGACGCCGAAGCATTGGCAAAGCTGCTGGAGGATTACGGCTCCTAAAGCGGACAAAAAATCGTATATATGCCTCTCTACACGATAAAATAAGGATATTATCGTATTAGGGAGGCATTTTTTTATGAACGACCGTTATGTAACCCTACAGCAGGCCGCCGCCTTCGGCGGATACCTGCAAGCCGAGGAACGCAGCCCCGGCACACGGGAAAAATATCTGCGCGACCTGCGTTCTTTTTCCCTGTGGCTGAACGGCGAGCCGGTGACAAAGGAAGCCGCCGCCGGATGGAAGGAAAATCTTCTGACCGAGGGATACGCCCCAGTCACGGTGAATTCCATGCTGGCCGCGCTGAACGCGTTTTTGCGCTTCACAGGCTGGACGGAATGCCGCGTCAAATTCCTGCGGCTCCAACGGCGGATGTTTCGCGATCCCGCAAGAGAGCTTAGCCGGCAGGAGTACGACCGGCTGGTCGAAACCGCCCGCAACCAAGGCCGCGACCGGCTGGCCCTGCTGATGGAAACGATGGCGGCCACAGGGATCAGGGTAAGCGAGGTACGGTATATCACCGTGGAAGCGGCCCGGCGCGGCCGGGCGGAAATTTCATTGAAAGGCAAAATGCGCACAATCCTGCTATCCGCCAAGTTGTGCCGCAAGCTGCTGAAATACGCCCAAAAAGAAAAGATCGCTTCGGGCGAAGTTTTCCTCACCAGAAGCGGAAGCCGCGTATCCCGGCGGCAAATTTGGGCGGAAATGAAGGGCCTGTGCTCACTGGCGGGAATAGCGCCAAGCAAGGTCTTTCCGCACAATCTGCGGCACCTGTTCGCCACGACCTTTTATAAGGCTTGCAAAGACATCACGCGTCTAGCGGATACGCTGGGCCATTCCAGCATCGAAACCACGCGGCTCTACCTTCTCACCACCGGCGCGGAACACGTTCGCCAGCTGGATCGTTTGGGGCTGGTCAGTTAGACAAAATCAATATTTTGCCTTGCTTGCTGCCGGCGCTCATGCTTTTGAAATACATATTTTCATAGAATTATAGCATGTTTCGTCTAAAACCGCAAGTCATATGGGAATTTTAGGCACAGCAAACACAGGTCGCGCGCGCTTTCCTTTTGCGGCCTGCATTTGTTGCGCCCTTTCGCTCCTTATCACGACAGGATGTGACGGCTTTTTTACATGTTCTGTGTTTTCTTCTGTCGCCGTCAAGGGACGCTTCTATACAAAATATTGATTTTGTACAGAAACGGCGGGAGGTGAACGATTTGGCGATCCATAAAAGATCATTGCTGGACAAGCTAGCCGAACAGTGCGGCGCTGCCCGCGTATCCGATCTGCATGATATGGACAGCGGCCAGCAAAAGAGGCTCATCGAAATACTGCTGGCAGCCCCTCCGGATACCACGGCGCTCAGCGAATGGAACCAAGCGCTGGGCTATTTGACCGGCGCAAAGCCGCAAAAAAGTGTTGAAGCAGCGCATGCGCGGCTGGTGATCCTGCTGACCCATGCGCGCGGCAAGCGGCAAGCGAAGGAATGAATCGAATATGTTAATCAGCGCGGCACCGGTTGCGGCCGCCCACGCTCATGCGGTTCATCAAAACCGGCGCGGTACATAAAAAAGGCTGCAGCAGGCGATTCCCTCTGGAATCATCCTGCTACAGCCTTTTTTACAAACTATGGTACCATGACGGCGATCACGTTGTTTTGGCTTTCCGGCTCCGATTCCGGCAAACCGAGCCAATCGTTCAGATCAATCACCTTGTCGTTTTCCGGCGGCCGGGCGGCCGGAGAACCGGAGGCGGGCTTTTCCGTGATCTGCATTTCCATTTCAAGCTTGCCGGTGTTGTTCGTGTGTATGCTCATTTTAAAGGCCGCGTTTTGCGCGTCGCCCTCAAATTCATAGGTCAGCAGCTGATCTCTCCAATACGTATCCTGCCGCACCGCAAGCGTGCCGCTCGCCACGCCGGTTCGGGTATTCAGCACGACCGAACCCTTCACATAGGCGATATCAAGGTCTACCAGCATGCCCGCCAGACCTTCGGCGCCCTCCTGCGGGGTCTCGTCAAAGCGGGCGGTATAGGCGTCGCCGTTTCTGGTAAATTTGCCGTCGCCCAAAAACAGCTCCAAGCCATCCGCCGCATCGTTCGCGCTCTGCCAGAACGAGGCCACGAACCACTTTTTAAAGCTGGCTTCGTTTGGCTCGACGATCAGCGCGCCGATCGTCAGCTTGCCGCCGTTTTCCGCGATGCGGTTATACAGCCCCGCCGCGTCGAGCAGGCTTTGGTCGATCGCGTCCTCTATCCGCACCCAAGCGTCCGTCCCTTCCTTGGGCGTCATGTCGGGTTCGGCCAGTCCGATCGCCTTGAGCAGCAGCGGGCAGCGGAAATACAGGGTGTTTTCATCCGCGTTATAGATCATTTCAAAGGTAGCGTTTTGCAGATCGCCCTTTAATAGGTCGATCGCTTTGGAAAGCTCCTCGTCTACATACGGCGCTGCCTTGTCGATCAGCATGCGTACCATGGCGTATAGATCGAGCTTTAGATCCATCTGGTAGCTTTGGCCCTCTGTCAGCACGGAAAGCGTGCCGTTCAGCGGAAAGCTCTCGTCCCCATCGATCGAGTTGAAGGCCGTATAGGTGACCGCGATCGTGGCCGCCATGCGCATCGCCTGATCGGTATCCCGCGCCGGCTGCGCCGCGAGCCATTGGTTGAGCACGGTAAACCGGCTGTCGATGGAATCAATCAGCGCGGCTTTATCGTAAACCACCGCCGTCTGCTGCCACTCGTCCCACTGGACGGTCAGGCCGAACGCCTCCGCGAAAAAGCGCACCGGCACATAGGTGCGGCCGGACTTTTCATAGGGTTGTACATCCATGGGCAGGTAGCTTTCGGCGCCGTCCTTTACAAGGCCTTCCGGCGCTTTGTCCGCCGGGCCCGTCCAGTACAGCTTATCGCCGCCGAGCGCGAAGCGCACGGTCGTTTCCCCCACCTTGGCGGTGACGGACGACGCCCCGCCGTCATAGCCGGTCTCGCCATGCAGGGCGTCCACCATGGCGCGCAGCGGCACCATCGTGCGCCCGTTCACGGTTTCGGGCTGCGCGTCCGGAAAGGCGACCGTCTCCCCCATCAGCTGCACGGAAAGCGTGGGCGGTTCGGGCTCTTCCCAGCCATAATTCCAGCCGTAGGTCTCTTCGTATTTTTGCTCGGTCATTTCCCACGCCGCGGCCTTCGGCAGCTCCTCCACCGTCAAGCCGTTCACTTCCGCCGCGGTGGGCAGCGTATAGCCGTACCAATCCACCATCAGCTGCGGGTCCTCCGTGCATTGCAGCACAAAGTTTTGGTAGGTATCCTCCCACCAGTCGTAGGTTGCCTCCTCGTTTTCCGACCAGTTCCATTCGTCCAAAAAGGCCTGCTCAGATCCATAGCCAAGGTATTCATACAGCGGCGTTTGCCCGTTTCCCGCCGCAAGCGCCAAGGGGGCCATCGTGCCGAGCAGCAGGGCCGCCGTCAGCAGCGCGAGCGCCCGTTTCAGCTTTCGTACCATAAAGACCTACCTCCGTCCTTTTATTTGGTACTTATAGTTTATCATGCGCCCACAGGAATGTCACGCGCATTATTGGGGGGATCCGCCGCGGCTACGCCACCCTTTTTCCGCGCCGCCCGCGCGCATAAAAAAGCGCATAATCCACGTCCCCCTGTCATACTGTTTGACCAAGGGGGCGTTTCACTATGTTTATTACGATCACGCGCGATACGTTATATCGCATTGCTGCGGCGGCGGCGGTCTGTGTGGTGCTGGCCGTGCTGTTCTGGCGCTTGCCGGCGGATGACGCCGCGCAGACCTCCGCCGAAGCGGAGGCGGCTGTGCCCGCTTCGGTATCCGACTGGGGCCTTTCCTTCCAGACCGAAGGACAGCCGCCGGTGGGCAACGTTTCCGCCGACACGCTGCGGCAGTGGAACGCGTTTTACGTCGCGGATACCGCCAAACCGACCATTTACATCACCTTTGACGCGGGGTTTGAAAACGGCAACACGCCGGCCATTTTGGATGCGCTGAAAAAGCATTCCGCGCCCGCGTGCTTCTTCCTCGTGGGTAATTTTATCGACACCGCGCCCGAACTGGTGCAGCGCATGGTGGATGAGGGCCATATCGTGGGCAATCACACGATGCACCACCCGGATATGTCCAAAATAGCGGATCAGGCCTCCTTTGAAGCCGAATTAAACGGTCTGTCCGAAAAGTTTGAAGCGCTGACCGGCAAGCCGATGCAAAAGTTTTACCGTCCCCCGCAGGGCAAGTTTTCCGAAGAAAATTTGAAGCAGGCGCAGGCCCTCGGCTACACGACCGTGTTCTGGAGCCTTGCCTATGTGGATTGGTATACCGACAACCAGCCCACGGATGAGCAGGCCTATTCCAAACTTTTGCCGCGCATTCACAACGGCGCGATCGTGCTGCTGCACTCGACCTCGTCCACCAACGCCCGCATTCTTGACGAACTGCTGACCAAATGGGAGCAGGCTGGCTATACCTTCGGCGCGCTGACCGACCTGACGCAGGCGGGCTGATTGCCCATTGCCCGCCGCCTTTTCGCGTGCTATACTGAAATTAACAGCAAGCATACGGAAAGGAAGTGCACTATGCCAGCATCCAAGGTTTATTTTGCGGATTTTCACGCGTCGATGAACGAAAACCTGCAACAAAAGCTGACCCGCCTGCTAAAGACGGCAGGCATGGGCAAAATCGACTTTGACAAGAAATTCGCCGCCATCAAGATCCACTTCGGCGAGCCGGGCAACCTCGCGTTCCTGCGCCCCAACTGGGCCAAAACCGTGGTGGACTTTATCCGCGAGCGCGGCGGCAAGCCCTTTTTGACCGACTGCAACACCCTGTACGTCGGCGGGCGCAAAAACGCGCTCGATCATTTGGATTCCGCCTATCTCAACGGGTTTTCCCCCTTCTCCACCGGCTGCCACTGCATCATCGCGGACGGCCTGAAGGGCACGGACGAAGCGCTGGTACCCGTCGAAGGCGGCAAATATGTGAAGGAAGCCAAAATCGGCCGCGCCATGATGGACGCTGATATCTTCATCACCCTGACCCATTTTAAGGGCCACGAGGCGACCGGCTTTGGCGGCACCCTGAAAAACATCGGCATGGGCTGCGGCTCGCGCGCCGGCAAGATGGAAATGCATTCGGCGGGCAAGCCGCATGTTCTGCACGGCCACTGCATCGGCTGCGGCATGTGCCAGAAAATCTGCGCGCATTCCGCCATTACGATCACGGAGAAAAAGGCCACAATCGACCATGCCAAATGCGTCGGCTGCGGTCGCTGCATCGGCGTATGCCCGCGCGACGCGGTCGACGCCGCGAACGACGAATCCAACGATATCCTCAACTGCAAGATCGCGGAATACACCAAGGCGGTCGTGGACGGCAGACCTTGCTTCCATATCTCGCTGGTGCTCGACGTTTCGCCCAACTGCGACTGTCACGCCGAAAACGACGTGCCGATCGTGCCGAACGTCGGCATGTTCGCCTCGTACGACCCGATCGCCCTCGATCAGGCCTGCGCGGACGCGGTAAACGCCATGCCCGCCAACCCGGATTCCTATGTGCACGAGCATGCTTCTCACGGCGGGCACGCGCACGATCATTTCCACTACGCCCACCCGGATACGAACTGGGTCGTCGCGCTCGACCACGGCGAGGCGCTCGGCCTCGGCACGCGGCAGTACGAGTTGGTGAAAATTTGATCACGATCTTATGCGGCCGCGTCGCCGCCGGCAAAACGGCGCTCGCGCGGCGTTTTGCCGATCAGGGCGCGGTCGTCCTCTCGTGCGACGAGCTGATGCTCACCCTGTTTGACGGCTGCCTTGGTCCCCGGCACGATGAAACCGCCCTGCGCTGCCTTTCCTACCTGTTTTCTCTCGCCGCGCAGCTTGCGGGAAAGGGCGTGGACGCTGTTTTGGACTATGGCTTTTGGCTGCGCGCCGAACGGGACGCGGCGCGCGCCTACTTTTCGTCGCGCGGCCTTGCCGCGCGGCTTTTGGTCGTGCAAGCGGCGGAACCGGCAAGGCTCGCGCGGCTTTCCCGCCGAAACGAGGGCCTGCGACACGAAACACGGCGCGTTTACCTGATCGAAGGCGCGTTGCTCGGCCGTATGGACGCGAAATTCGAGCCGCCCGGAGCGGACGAGCATGCCGAAATCTTTGACAACACAGAGGAACGACCCACATGGTAAAACAAAAGGACTTTACACGCCGCCTATGCGCGGCTTCCCTGCTCATCGCGGTCGGCGTGCTGCTGCCGCAGATCTTTCATCTGATCGGCGGCCGGGCCGCCGGTTCGGTCTTTTCGCCCATGCATCTGCACGTGCTGATTTGCGGCCTGCTGCTCGGCCCCGCTTGGGGCGCGGCGGCGGGCCTTGCCACGCCGCTGCTCTCGGCCCTGCTTTCGGGCATGCCGCCGATGGCGCTGCTGCCCTTCATGCTCTGTGAGTTGACGGCCTACGGCGCGGTATCGGGCGCGCTCGCCATGGAAGCTGCCCCTTTATCCCGCGCTGATCGGCGCGCAGGCCGCCGGGCGCATTGTTTACGCGCTGGCGCTGTTTGTCGGCGGCACGCTGTTCGGCATGCAGTGCGCCGCGCCCGCCTCCGTGCTGACGAGCGTCGTCACCGGTCTGCCCGGCATCCTTTTGCAGCTGATCTTCGCGCCGCTGCTGGTCACGCTGCTGCGGCGGCAGTTAACCTTTTTGCGTGTATCCAGATAGCCGCCAGCCTTTCAGACTGTCAAAATTCTTTTTTGGGCAGCCCAACGCCCGCCGCAACGAAGGTTGCGGCGGGCGTTTTTTTTTGTTCTTATTCGGTAATAAACGTTCTGCCTTCAAATTCGGCGCGGCGCTTGATATCGGCCATGACCTCGTCGAACTGCGGCAGGTCGAGCGACTGCGCGCCGTCGCACAGCGCGCAGCGCGGGTTGTTGTGCGCTTCGATGATCAGGCCGTCCGCGCCCGCGGCGATTGCCGCGCGGGAAAGCGGCTGCACCATGTCGCGCCGTCCAGCCGCATGGCTCGGGTCGATGATGATCGGCAGGTGGCTGAGCTTTTTGACAAGCGGCACCGCCGTGATATCCAAATTGTTGCGGATCATGTTTTCAAACGTGCGGATGCCGCGCTCGCACAGGATAACGTTGCGGTTGCCTTCGGCGAAGATGTATTCGGCGGCCATCAGGAACTCCTCCATGGTGGCGGAAAGGCCGCGCTTGAGCAGGATCGGCTTATCCGAACGGCCCAGCTCCTTGAGCAGCATAAAATTCTGCATGTTGCGCGCGCCAAGCTGGATGATATCGACGTCCGCGAATAAATCGAGATGCTTTTCGCTCATGATCTCGGTCACGATGGGCAGGCCGGTCTGGCGTTTGGCTTCCAGCAGCAGTTTCAGGCCCGCGTCCTCCAAGCCTTGGAAGGAATAGGGCGAGGTGCGCGGCTTGAACGCGCCGCCACGCAGAAACGACGCGCCCGCGCGCTTGACGCTTTCGGCCACCTCCAGAATCTGCTCCTCGCTCTCGACCGAGCACGGGCCCGCCATCACGTTGAAATAGCCCGCGCCGATCTTGCGGCCCGCTACCTCAAGCACGGTATCGTCCGGGTGGAACTTGCGGTTGACGGCCTTGAACGGCTCGGTCACGCGCTGTACCCGCTCGACTACTTCATAGGCCAGCACATCGTTTTCATCGATGCTGGACGTATCGCCCATCAGGCCAAGAATGGTGGTGTTCGCGCCCTCGGAATAGTTGATTTTCAGACCAATATCTTCAAAGTGCCGGATCAACCGGTCAACACGCGTTTTTTCAGGGTTCTGTTTCAGTACGACGATCATGTCAGTTTACTCCTTTATCAGATAAAATGCAGAACCAGTATAACACGAAAAAACGCAAAAGAAAAGGGGCGATTTTATCAAAAATCGCCCCTTAAAAGCTTGCTTTTCTCATGCGCAGCGTTACTTTTGCTTTTCCGCCTCTTCCTTTTTCATCTGCTTCCACTGGTCCTCCACCGCGTCGCAGAACTCGTCCCAGCGGTTTGCCCCGATCAGCTTGGCCGGGCACACCTTGCCGGAAAAGTCCTCGTGTTTGCGCAGCGCTTTGGGCTTTAAATCGTATTCCAGCAGCAGGCGCGCGCAAAGCTTTTCGGTGTTTTTCAGCGTTTTTTCGTAATCGCCATCCTCGTTGACGCACATTTCAATGCCGATGCCGTTCATGTTGCCGCTGTTCTTTTCCATGCCGTCGCCCGCGTGAAAGGCGTTTTCATCATCCGGCAGGTGGTGGTATACCTCTTTGTCGTCCACCGTGTAATGCCACGAGCGCAGCTCTTCATCGTTTGAAATATTATGTAAAAAAGCGTTGTGCGCCGAAGCGTTTGCGCCTGCGGAAAAGTTATCGGTCTCATGAATAACCAGATATTTGATCTCCCGTTTCTGGCCGGGCCGCGTCTTGCTGCCCTCTGCCAAAAAATCCTCGTGCACTGGCAGGTCGCCGATATAGGAGATATTTGCATCCTCCTGAATCGGCCTGTCAAAAATGCGATGCACCAGCATGCCCGCCGCAAAAGCGCCTATCACGATCAAAAGAAGCAGCAGCGGGCGCAGGTTCCGTTTCCGCTTGCCGCCGCGCCCCTTGCTGTAAAACCCCACTACTCTCACCAGTACCTACGCTCCCCATTGTTTCTATATGCTACCCATTGTACACCCAAAGTACAGGTTTTTGAAACCCCTTGCTTGTAAACTTTTTGTTTCCGTGTAATTTCTGCGAGAAATCCTTGCAATTTTGTAACCTGTGCTGTATAATAAATGCTACATTGAAACATATGTTTCGATCGGATTGGATAGAGGCAAAGCCTTTGCCAGCAGAATTCTTTGACCGCCCCCTGCACCCGCCGGATTCACAAGGGGAGCCAAGGCCATACGGACAGCCGGGTCAAATGCCGAACATGGCAACTTTGTTGCCTTATTGAATTTTATAAGTTGGCTGTCTAAAAGGCCGTGTGCGCGACGCACATCACGCTTGTGAAACCATCAATAAGAGTAGTAAAAGTAGATTCTTGCTATATAGACTCTTCCTCTGCCACCGAAACCCGTTTTGCCCGGCCCCGGCCGGAAAGCGGCAGTGTAGAAATTGCTTGGACCTCAAGAGCAGATGTTTGCTATGCGCACATCCGCACTTGGGGATTTTTTATTTTTTGAAACAGAAAAGGAGCCGGGCGATGCAGAACAAGCTGAAACTTTACGGGTTCAACAACCTGACCAAGGCGCTGTCCTTTAATATTTACGACGTTTGCTACGCGAAAACCGAACGCGAGCAGCGCGATTACATCGCTTATATCGATGAACAGTATAACTCCGAACGCCTGACGGGCATCATGTCCCGCGTGACCGAGATGATCGGCGCGCACGTGCTGCACATATCCAAGCAGGATTACGACCCGCAGGGCGCTTCGGTCACTTTTTTGATCGCGGAGGAGCACATGGTTCCGTCAAGCGCCGCGGCGCTTGAACCGGACACGATCGTGGCCCATTTGGACAAAAGCCACGTGACCGTGCACACCTATCCGGAATACCACCCGGACACTTGCCTTGCGACCTTCCGCGTCGATATCGACGTGGCGACCTGCGGCGAGATCACCCCGCTTTCCACCCTCGACTACCTGATCGGTTCGTTCGATTCCGATATTATCACGATGGACTACCGCGTGCGCGGCTTTACCCGCGATATCGAGGGCAAAAAGCTGTTTATGGATCACCACATCACCTCGATCCAAGATTTTATCGATCCTTCCACGCTTGAACGGTATGACGCGATCGATGTCAACGTATATCAGGCCAACCTGTTCCACACCAAGATGCTGCTGAAAGAGGTCGACCTGCAAAACTATTTGTTCAACACCGATATTTATGAATTGCCGCCCAAGACCCGCCTAAAGATCAATTCCGACCTGCGCCGTGAAATGATCGAAATCTTCAGCGGGAAGAACATCTATTAAAATAATTAGGAATTAGAAATTAGTAGTTAGTAATTAATGGGGATACGCCCAAATTAAACGAGCGCCCACCGCGCAAAGCGTCGCATGCGGCCGACTCGATAATTCCTAATTACTCATTCCTAATTACTCATTAAAAAGAAAGGTGGTTCTCTGTATTGGATCAGTCCCGCGCGCCCATTTTGGAGGCGCTCGAACAATTTAAGTCTATGCGCATCGTGCCGTTTGATGTACCCGGGCACAAGCGCGGACGCGGCAACCCCGACCTGACCCGCTTTCTGGGCGAGCAGTGCATGACCGTGGACGTGAACTCCATGAAACCGCTGGACAACCTCTGCCACCCGTCGAGCGTGATCCGCGAGGCGGAGGAGCTCGCGGCCGAGGCCTTCGGCGCGCGGCACGCCTTTTTGATGGTGGGCGGCACGACCTCCTCGGTGCAGTCGATGGTGCTGGCCGCCGTCAGCCGGGGGGATGAGATCATCCTGCCGCGCAATGTGCACCGCTCGGTCATCAACGCGCTCGTGCTGACCGGCGCCGTGCCGGTCTATATTAATCCGCAGATGAACGACCGTCTTGGCATTTCGCTTGGCATGTCGGTCGCGGACGTGAAGGCCGCGATCGAAAAGCACCCGAACGCCAAGGCCGTTTTGGTCAACAACCCAACGTATTACGGCGTTTGCTCGGATATCCGGCAGATCGCCAAACTGGCGCACGCCGCGGGCATGAAGGTGCTGGCGGACGAAGCGCACGGCACCCACTTTTATTTTGGAGAAAACATGCCGGTATCCGCCATGGCCGCCGGGGCCGACCTTGCCGCCGTTTCCATGCACAAATCGGGCGGCAGCTTGACGCAGTCCAGCTTCCTGCTCTGCGGGCAGAACATGAACCCCGACCATGTGCGCCAATTCATCAACCTGACGCAGACGACCAGCGGCTCCTACCTGCTGATGGTCAGTCTGGATATTTCCCGGCGCACGCTCGCCCTGCACGGCGATCATATTTTCCGCAAGGTGACGAACCTGACCGAGTACGCCCGGAACGAAATCAACCAAATAGGCGACTATTACGCCTATGGCCGCGAGCTATGCAACGGCGACACGGTCTTTGATTTCGACGTGACCAAGCTGGCGGTGAACACGCTTGACCTTGGTCTGGCCGGCATTGAAGTATACGATATCCTGCGCGATTTTTATGATATCCAGACCGAGTTCGGCGACCTTGGCAATCTGCTCGCCTATGTTTCGGTGGGCGACCGCGAGCGCGACCTTGAGCGTCTGGTCGCAGCGCTCAGCGATATCCGCCGCCGCTACAAACGCACCAAGGCCACGCTGATGCGGCAGGAATACATCAACCCCGAGGTGGCCGCCGCCCCGCAGGAGGCGTTCTACGCGGAAAAGCAGTCGCTGCCGCTCGGCGAAACGGTAGGCCATATCTGCGCGGAATTCGTCATGTGCTATCCGCCCGGCATCCCGATTCTCGCCCCCGGCGAGCGCATCACCGGCGCGATCCTCGATTATATCCGCTACGCCAAGGAAAAGCACTGCTTGCTGACCGGCACCGAGGACCCCGATGTGAACGAGCTGCAAGTCATCAAAGGAGGAAATTCACCATGCATCTGACCTTTACCGAAATGCACACGCCGACCGTCGGCTTGCAGATCGCGGTGGATCGCCAGCTTTATACCGAGCAAAGCGACTTTCAGCGCATCGACGTGTTCGAGTGCGAGGAATTCGGCCGTTTCCTAACGCTGGACGGCTATATGATGTTGACCGAGCGCGACGAATTCATCTATCACGAAATGATGGTGCACGTACCGCTCGCCGTGCTTGGCGAGCGCGTGCGACGCGTGCTCGTCATCGGCGGCGGGGACGGCGGCTGCGTGCGCGAGCTTACCCGTTACGATCACATCGACCGGATCGATCTGGTCGAGATCGACGAGCGCGTCGTCGCGGTGTGTCAGGAATACCTGCCCTCGGTCGCTTGCAAGCTTACCGACCCGCGCGTGCATCTGCTGTATCAGGACGGGTTAAAATACATCCGCCATGTGGAGGATGCGTACGATCTGATTATCATCGATTCCACCGATCCCTTCGGCCCCGGCGAGGGATTGTTTACGATGGAGTTTTACGGCAACTGCTACAAGGCGCTGAAAGCGGACGGCGTGCTCGTCAACCAGCACGAAAGCCCCTTTTACAAGGGCGACGCGCAGGCCTGCCAGCGTGCGCACAAGAACATCGTGCACTCGTTCGAGTTGTCCCGCGTCTATCAGGCGCATATCCCGACCTATCCGTCGGGCCACTGGCTGTTCGGCTTCTCTTCGCGCGGCATCCATCCGGTGCGCGACCTAAAGGCCGGCTGGTGGAACAGTCTGGGGCTGGAAACCCGCTATTATAACACGAACCTGCATAAGGGCGCGTTTTATTTACCGAATTATGTACAAAAACTGCTGGAAAAAGTGGAGGAAACCTAAATGGGAAAAGCATTGATCATCGGCTGCGGCGGCGTCGCCTCGGTCGCTATCCACAAGTGCTGCCAGAACAGCGCTGTTTTTGAGGAGATCATGATCGCTTCGCGCACCAAATCCAAGTGCGACGCGCTGCGCGATAAGCTGGACGGCACAACCACCACCAAGATCCGCACCGCCAAGGTGGACGCGGACAGTGTCGACGAGTTGGTCGCCCTGATCGAGGAATTCCGTCCCGATATCGTCATGAATCTGGCCCTGCCCTATCAGGATCTGACGATCATGGACGCCTGCCTCAAGACCAAAACGCACTACATGGACACCGCCAACTACGAGCCCGAGGATACCGCCAAGTTTGAATATTCTTGGCAGTGGGCGTACCGCGAAAAGTTTGAGCAGGCAGGTATTACGGCACTGCTCGGCTCCGGCTTCGATCCCGGCGTGACCGGCGTTTTTTCCGCCTACGCGCTGAAGCATGAATTCGACGAGATCAACCGGATCGACATTCTGGACTGCAACGGCGGCGACCACGGCTATCCGTTCGCCACCAACTTCAACCCCGAGATCAATATCCGCGAGGTATCGGCCAAGGGCTCTTATTGGGAAAACGGCCACTGGGTCGAGACCGAGCCCATGGAGATCAAGCGCGAGTATGACTTTGACGGCGTGGGCCGGAAGGACATGTACCTGCTGCACCACGAGGAGATCGAATCTCTGGCGCTCAACATCCCCGGCATCCAGCGCATCCGCTTCTTTATGACCTTTGGCCAGAGCTATCTGACGCACCTCAAGTGTCTGGAAAACGTGGGCATGACCTCGATCGTGCCGATCGAGTTTGAGGGCAAGCAGATCGTGCCCCTGCAATTCCTCAAGGCCGTGCTGCCCGATCCCGCCTCGCTCGGCCCGCGCACGGTGGGCAAAACCAACATCGGCTGCATTTTCGAGGGCAAGAAGGACGGCAAGGCCAAGACCTACTATCTCTATAATATCTGCGACCATCAGGAGTGCTACCGCGAGGTCGGCTCGCAGGCCATTTCCTACACCACCGGCGTGCCCGCAATGATCGGCGCGTCGATGATCCTGACCGGCGCTTGGAACAAGCCCGGCGTGCACAACATCGAAGAGTTCGATCCCGATCCGTTCATGGACGCGCTGAACAAATGGGGCCTGCCGTGGCAGGAGAGCCATGCTCCCACGCTGGTCGAATAAACCAAAAGAATGCAGGAATTAGTAATTAGTAGTTAGTAATTAGTAATTGATGCGCTATTTCCAAAGGTCAACGCTTGCTTTCTAACTCCTAACTCAAAAAATTCCTAATTTCTAATTACTAATTATCATTAATATAGGTGTTATTATGAAGTTTACCGAGCTTCCCACCCCCTGTTTTCTGATCGATGAAAACAAGATCGTCCAGAATCTGGCCGTACTGCGGGACGTGGCCGAGCGCTCCGGCGCAAAAATACTGCTGGCGCAAAAGGCGTTTTCCATGTATACGTTATACCCGCTGATCGCCGAATACCTGAGCGGCACCACCGCCAGCGGCCTATACGAAGCCCGGCTGGGGCATACGCACTTCGGCGGGGAAACGCATGTGTATTCCCCCGCCTTCGCCCCCGGCGAGTTCGACGATCTGCTGCCCTATGCCGACCATTTCATTTTTAACTCCATGAACCAATGGAAGATCTACGGCAACCGCGCGCGCGCCGCAGGCAAAAGCTGCGGCCTGCGCGTCAACCCGGAATGCTCGACCCAGCCTTCGGAGCACGCGCTGTACGATCCCTGCGGCCCGTTTTCGCGCCTTGGCGTCACAGCCGACCACTTTAAACCCGAGCTGCTCGACGGGCTGGACGGCCTGCATTTCCACACCCTGTGCGAACAAAATTCAGACGACCTTGTCCGCACGGTCGCCGCGTTCGATTCCCGCTTCGGCAAATTTGCCAAGGATATGAAGTGGCTCAATCTCGGCGGCGGCCACCACATCACGCGGGATGATTACGATATTGAGGTGCTGGTCGAATGCGTCAAGTATCTGCGCAAGAAATACGACGTTGAGGTGTATCTGGAACCCGGCGAAGCCGTTGTGCTGAACGCGGGCTATCTGGTCTCCACTGTGTTGGAGATCGTTGAAAACCACGCGCACATCGCGATTCTGGATACCTCGGCCGCCTGCCACATGCCGGATGTGATCGAAATGCCCTACCGGCCGCCCGTTTGGCACGCGGCCAAGCCGCACGAAAAGGCGTTTAACTACCTGCTCACCGGCCGTTCCTGCCTCGCGGGCGACGTGGTGGGCGAATATTCCTTCGACAACATGCTGCGCCCGGGCGATCAGGTCGTGTTCGAGGACATGGCGCTGTACACCATGGTAAAGACCAATACCTTTAACGGCGTGCCCCTGCCCAGCATCGCCCTTCGCCGCGCCGACGGCACGGACGAAATTGTAAAGACCTTTGATTATGAGGACTTTAAGTCCAGACTTTCCTAAACCGTATAAAAAACATCCCCACATGTTCGACATGTGGGGATGTTTCAGCGTGTCAGAGAACCCTTCGCGCCGCAGCGCGTAATAAAATTGAAAATTGAAGCAAAGCTTCAATTTGACCAAAAAACCGGGAGCATGCATCTCGGTTTTTGAACAAACCGGCGGCGAAGTGTGCCCAAAGGGCGCGCGACAGAGCCGGAATTCTCGATCGAAATGGGGCTTTGTTTCGATCGACAGGCTGTCAAAAATTGTTTTTTGACAGCCTGAAACATCCCCACATGGTCGACATGTGGGGATGTTTTTATACGGTTTGCACTTTCAGCGCGTCGGCGGCGGAATCCTCCTCGCGCACCTTGGCTTGCAGCTTCTTCATTTCCGGTATGATAAACAGCGCGACGATCACAGCCGACAGAATATCGGCGGTGGGACCCGCGAATAGGATACCATCCAGCCCGAAGAACATGGGCAGGATCACGATCAGCGGAATCAGCAGCAACAGCTGTCGCAGCATGGACAGGATCGAAGCCTTGAGCGGCTGTCCGGTCGCCTGAAAGTAGTTGGTCGATACGATCTGGAAGCCCGCGCAGAAAATGCCGAACAGATAAACGCGCAGACACTTAACCGCAAATTCGGTAAACTGCGGATTGCCGCCGCCAAATATACCGACGATTCCATACGGAAACAGCTGGCAGAGCACCCAGCACAGCGAGATGGAGATTGTGGCCGAGAGCGCGGCGGTCAAATAGGTCTTGCGGATGCGGTGGAAGTGGCCCGCGCCCAGATTAAAGCCCAAGATCGGCTGCGAACCCACGCCGATGCCGATCGCCACGGAGCCAAGGATCATCGTAAACTTCATGACAATGCCCATCGCGCTGAGGGCGACCTCGCCGCCTACCGCGCTTTGATCGCCGTAATGCACGAGCGAATTGTTCATGACCACCTGCATAATGCAGGCCACGCCCGAGGTAATACCGGAGGACACGCCCAGCGTCAGTATCTTACCGAGCACACGGCCCGTCGGCCGCCGGAGATAGCGGCGCGTAAAACGCATATGATCGGGCCGCTTGCCCGCGTGGGAAAAATAGGTCAGCATAATCAGGGCAGACAGAATCTGCGAGGTGATGGTCGCGACCGCCGCGCCCTTGACGCCCCAGTGCAGCACAAAAATGTACAGCGGGTCAAGGATCGAATTGAGCACCGCGCCGATCAAAATGCCGTACATGGAAAGGCGCGGGCTGCCGTCCGTTCGCGCCATATTGGATAGGCCTACGCCGATTACGCTGAACGGCGCGCCCAGCAGCATGATCGAGGTATAATCCTTTGCGTAAGGCATGACGGCGTCCGTTGCGCCGAACATACGAAGGATCGGTTCCAAAAATACCAGACCCAGCACGGCGCAGGCAATGCCGATCAGGACCGACAGACCAAGCACGCCGGAAAGTGTGCGCTGCGCCTCTTCCTCCTCGCCCTGCCCGAGCTTGATGGCCGCGTAAGCGCTGCCGCCTGAGCCGATCATGGTCGCAAAGGCCATTAAAATGGTCGCGATTGGAAAGGATACCGTTGTAGCGGCGTTGCCGAGATAGCCCACGCCCTGCCCGATGAAGATCTGATCCACAATATTATAGACCGAGTTGACCAGACACGAGATGGTGGATGGAAGCGCAAAGGAAAGCAGTAGTCCGCCGATCGGCTTGTAGCCCAGAGGGTTGCCGGTTTGCAGCGTTTGGGATGCGGTGGTTTTCATGAATTCTCTCTCTCTCCTTCTTCAATATTGCATTGGCAAGCGTTTTGTACAAGGCGCGCGAACAGGCTTTCCGCCTGCTTGATCTCTTCCGGCGACAGCCCCTCCGAGATCCGGCCGACCCACTCGCGCCTGCTCTCCATAATGGCGAGCAGCGCCGGCCCGGCGGCGCTCGTTGTGTACAGATGGCGGATGCGCCGGTCGCGCGCGTCGACCTCGCTGCGCAGGTAGCCCAGTTCCTCCAGCTTTTGCACGGCGCGGGTCACCGTGCCCTTATCGAAACGGCCGAGCGCCGCCAGATCGTACATGGTGATCCCCTCGTGCTCGGCGATGCGTGATAGAAAAAACTGCTGGCCGCAGCCGATGCCGAAGGATGCGAGCGCCTGATCGTAAAACCGGTTGCCACACCGGTGCAGGATGGACGCGTATTTATAAAACAGCGGAACAGACATCGTGTTATTCTCCTCTTATAATCCACGAAGTTGCGCGTGCAACTATATATTTATTTTACCATCAACTAGTTGTTTCCGCAACCATTTAAAACGACAGTTTTTTCTTCTCTTTTCTCCGCCAAACTGTGCAGAGCGAAAAAAGAGAGGCACGCTGCTCGCGCGCCTCTCCCCTGTCTGTTTTTTTAGTTTCGCTGGATAGGGAACACGATTCGGATTTCCGTACCCTTCCCTTCCTCGCTTTTCAGCGTTACCGCCGCGCCGTGCAGGCCCGCGCCGTGCTTAACGATCGACAGGCCCAGCCCCGTGCCGCCGGTCTGCTTGGAGCGGCTTTTGTCCACGCGGTAAAACCGCTCAAACACGCGCGCCTGATCGGCGGGCGCGATGCCGATCCCCGTATCGCTGACACAGAGATACGGCGCGCCGTTTTCATCGCCCGTCGTCATGGTGACGCTGCCGCCCGGCTTATTGTAGGCAATCGCATTGTCGCACAGGTTAAACGCCATCTGTTCCAGCGTCTGCCGTACGCCGGACACCGTGACCGCTTCACCCGCAACGGTGATGGATACGCCGTTTTTTTCCGCCTTTTCCATGAGACGGCCCCGCACGCTTTCGCAAAGGCCGCGCAGCTCGACCGGTTCAAACTGGCTTTGCATGCCGCCCTCATCCAGACGGGACAGACGCAGGATATCCTCGATCAGCCCAAGCAAACGCGCGGCTTCGGTGTGTATCTTGCCCGCGAAACGGCTCACATCCCCGGGTCTGGCCATGCCGGTCTCCACCAACTCCGCGTAGCCCATGATGCTGGTCAACGGCGTTTTTAATTCGTGCGAAACATTGGCCGAAAATTCGCGCCGTTGCTGCTCGGCCTGCTCGCGCTCGGTCACATCGACCAAAAACAGCACCGCCGCGTGGCCGTCGCCCTCATCCGGGGTGGAATTAGAAGCCAATTCGTAAATGCGGCCGTTTCGCTCCATCCGGCCATGATCGCTGCCGCCGCCCAGCGCTTCGGCCACCGCGTGCAGGTAAGCAGGGTCGCGGCAAAGCGCGGGATAACCGCCGTGCGCCGCTTCTGCCGGGAACAGCGCGCGCGCCGCGCGGTTTTGGAACACCACTTCGCCTTCCGCGGAGAATAGGATCAACCCTTCATCCATACGCGCGGTGATATCGTCAAATTCGGCTTGCCGCCGCTTTAATTCGTTCATCTGCGTTTCGATACGCCGGTTCTGACGCGCGAGCCGCTGCAAAAGCGGCGAAAGCTCGTCATACGCCTTGTTTTTGGTCGGATCGCTCAGATCAAGCGTTTCGATCGGCGCTAAAAATACGCCGGTCAGCCAGCTGGCGAGCAGCGCCGCCGCCAGCAGCGTGAGCAAAAAAACCAAAACGATCAGCGGCGACACTGCGGACAGCGCGCCAAAGGAGCTTTCCGCCGTTGCGGAAAGGCGGAGCACGCTGCCATCCGGCAGCAGGCGCGCCGCGTAATACGTGCGCGTAGACAGCGTTTCGGAAAGGCGGTCGCCTTCGCCCTCGCCGGTTTTCAGCGCCTGTTGTATTTCCGGACGGGAAAGATGGTTTTCCATCTGGCTCGCGTCCGTACGGTTATCGTACAGCACCTCGCCCGTGGCCGAGATCACGGTAAGCCGGTCGGCGTAGCTTTGCCCAATGCCGATAAACGTCTGCTCGGCGCCGCCTTCCTGTCCGGCAAGCTGCTCGATCGCGGCGCACTCATCCCGCAGGCGAGCGCGCACGTCCTCGGACAAGCCGGTATAAAACGCGATCAGCATCATGGACACGGTGAGCGCGACCGCGAGGAACGCGGTAATGAAAATACTGCCGAATACGCGTTTTCTCATGCCTCACCCCGCAGGCGGTAACCCACGCCGCGCACGGTCTCAATCATCTCGCCCGCGTCGCCCAGCTTCTGCCGCAGCGTGCGGATATGCACATCGACCGTGCGGGTCTCGCTTTCCGTGCAATAGCCCCAAATGGTTTCGAGCAGCACGTCGCGCGTGAGCACCGCGCCCCGGCTGCGCATCAACAGACAGAGCAGCTCGTATTCCTTGAGCGTCAGGCGAACCTTTTGCCCGTTTACAAAGGTTTCATGCGCGCGCGGGTCTACCGAGACAGGCCCGGCGCGGAGCGCGTCCGCCACGGCTTCGCCCTCGGGCTGGATGCGGCGCAGCACCGCGCGCACGCGCGCGAGCAGCTCCATCATGCCAAAGGGCTTGGCGATATAATCATCCGCCCCGCTGTCCAACCCGATCACCTTGTCATACTCGCTGCCCTTGGCCGTGAGCAGGATTACGGGCAGCTTTTCCGTATCCGGCCGGCGGCGCAGCGCGCGCAGGATGGATACGCCGTCCTCGCCCGGCAGCATGATATCGAGCAGGATCAGGTCCGGCTTTCCCTCGCGCAGCGCCGATGAAAGCGCGTCGCCGTCGGCAAAACCACGGGCGGGCAGTCCCGAATTTTGCAGGGTGTATACAACAAGCTCGCGGATGCCCTCGTCATCCTCGACGCAGTAAATCAATGCGAATTCCACTCCTTATCCGTTTGCCGCAGCGGCACGTTTCCCGGTCTTACTTATGTTCCCCGGTGATGGAGAATTCTACCCACTCGGCGATGTTGGTCGCGTGGTCGCCGATCCGTTCCAAATATTTGGCCACCATCAGCACATCGAGAACCCGCTCGCCGTCCGCGGGGTCCTCGCTGATCTCGCGGATCAGGTCGGTCTTGCATTTATCGAACAAATCGTCCACCACATCGTCCTGCTCGATCACGCGGCGCGCGAGCGCCAGATCGCGGCGAACAAACGCGTCCAGACTGTCGGTCACCATCTGTATCGTCGCGCGGGCCATGGGCTCGATATGAACGCTTTGCCGCTTGGTATTCGTCAAATAGGGCACGATCTCCGCGATATCCGCCGCCTGATCGCCGATGCGCTCGATATCCGTTATCATCTTGAGCGCCGCCGAGATCAGCCGCAGGTCGGAGGCGACCGGCTGCTGCTGCAGCAGCAACTTTAGGCATAGGCTTTCAATCGTGCGCTCCATCTGGTCGATCTCGCGCTCGGCCGCGACCGCGTCCGCCGCGAGCGCGGGCTGGCCGGTCACGAGCGCGCGCACCGCGCTGGCGATCGCGTTTTCACACTTCGCGCCCATGACGATCAGTTCGTTGTTCAGCTCCGCGAGCTGTATATCGAATCGGTTTCTCATTCAGCCGAACCTCCCCGTGATGTAATCCTCGGTGCGTTTGTCCCTCGGCACCGAAAACAGCGTTTCCGTATCGCCTGTTTCGACGATCTCGCCGAGCAGGAAAAACGCCGTCGTATCCGAAACGCGGGTGGCCTGCTGCATATTGTGCGTCACCATAACGATAGTATAATCTTTTTTCAGCTCCAGCACAAGGTCTTCGATCTTCGAGGTCGAGATCGGATCGAGTGCCGAGGTCGGCTCATCCATGAGCAGCACCTCGGGCTCGGCGGCGAGCGCGCGGGCAATGCAAATGCGCTGCTGCTGGCCACCCGACATGGATAGAGCGGACTTTTTCAAGTTGTCCTTGGTCTCATCCCAGATCGCGGCGCGCCGGAGCGAGGTCTCGACGATCTCATCCAGCCGCACGCGGCTTTTCACGCCGTGCGTGCGCGGCCCGTAGGCGATGTTGTCGTAGATCGACATGGGAAACGGATTGGGCTTTTGGAACACCATGCCAACGCGTTTGCGCAGCAGGTTCACATCGCCGCTTTTATAAATATCCTCGCCGTCCAGCAAAATGTCGCCCGTGATGCGGCAGCCCTCCACCAGATCGTTCATACGGTTAAGCGAGCGCAGCAGCGTTGATTTGCCGCAGCCCGAAGGGCCGATAAAGGCCGTGATCTCCTTTTCCTTGATGGCAAGGTCGATATCGCGCAGAGCCTGAAACGCCCCGTAAAAGAGGTTCATATCCCTGATCTGTATCTTCTCCTGATTCATAGTTGCCTCCGTTACTTTTTGGTAAGCTTGCGGGCGACGAGCGCGGAAAGCGCGTTCATCAATAGCACGACGAGCAGCAGCACGACCGCGGTCGCGTATGCCTCGTTCATATGCAGGCCCTCGCCCGAGAGCACGTACATATGGATGGCGAGCGTGCGGCCCGACTGCATCAGGCCCGGAATTTGCGCCATAGTGCCCGCGGTGAAGATCAGCGCCGCCGTTTCGCCGACAATACGGCCAATGCCGAGTATGACGCCGGACAGGATGCCGGGCATGGCGCTGGGCAGCACGATGCGGAACACCGTGCGCAGCCGCCCCGCGCCAAGGCCGAACGAGCCCTCGCGGAAGGTATCCGGCACGCTCATGAGCGCTTCCTCCGCGGTGCGCATGATCAGCGGCAGGATCATGATTGCCAGCGTCATCGCGCCCGCGAGCAGCGAATAGTTCCAACGCAGGTAGGTGACGAAGAACAGCATGCCGAACAGGCCGTACACAATGGACGGAATGCCGGACAGCGTTTCCGTGGTAATGCGGATAATATGCACCAGCCGGTTGCCGCGCGACGCGTATTCATTCAAATAAATGGCGGTAAACAGGCCGAGCGGCACGGCGATGAGCAGCGAAAGCAGCGTCATCTGCACGGTCGTGATCATCGCGGGCACCATGGATACATTATCCGAGGTATACGTGAGCGAAAACAGCGAGGGCTTCCAGATTCGGTATGCCGTTGATTAAGATGTAGCCGATCAGGAACAGCAAAACGGTAAAGGTGATGGCGGCCGCGCCGTATACCAGCCCTTTCTGTACCCTTGCTTTGCCGCGGCCGTACAGCTTTTTTTGTTTTACCGTGGCCGTATGGGCCGCTTTCTTCTTCATTGCGATCTCGCTTGTCATGCATCCTTCCTCCTTTTTAGCACCGAGAAGGTCAGGTTGATGAGCAGGATGAACACGAACAGCACAACGCCGGTCGCGATCAGCGCCTCGCGGTGCAGGCCGGAGGCATAGCCCATTTCAATGACGATATTGGCGGTCATTGTGCGGATACCCTTGAAAAGATCGCCCGTGACGCGCGGCTGATTGCCCGCGACCATGATAACGGCCATCGTCTCGCCGATCGCGCGGCCGATGCCGAGCACCACACCCGCCAGCACGCCCGAGCGGGCCGCCGGCAGCATGACGGAGAATACCGCGCGCTCATGCGTCGCGCCCATGGCGACCGCGCCCTCGTAATAGCTTTGGGGCACGGCGCGCAGCGCGGATTCCGACACGCCGATGATGGTGGGCAAGATCATGATGCCCAGCAGAATGGACGCGGCCAGTATGGAGGAGCCCGAAACATCCCGGCCAAAGACCGGCAGCGCCGCCACCTTACTGATCAGCGGCACCAGCACGACCATACCGAAGAAGCCGTACACAATGGAAGGGATACCGGCCAGCAGCTCGGTACAGGGCTTGAGCACGCCGTACAGGCGTTTTGGGCAATAGAACGCCATGAAAATGGCGGTGAGCAGGCCGATCGGCACGCCCACGATGATCGCCCCGGCGGTGATGTAGATACTGCCGAGAATCATGGGCAATATGCCGTAAATATCGTTGCCCGGCTTCCACTTGGCGCCCGACAGAAAATCGAACACGCCGATCTCCTGCATCGCGGGCAGGCCGTTTGCAAACAGAAACACACAGATCAGCGCGACAGCGAAGATAGATGCGAACGCGCAGGCAAAAAACACGCCGTGCATTGCTTTTTCGCGGAACTCTTTCATATTTTCACCCCGTATACAGAGGAAAGGGCGAAATCCGTTTTCGCCCTCTCCCTGCGATATACCGTTTTTGCGTTACTGAACGTCGCCCCACTCGGTGACGTCGCCGACATAGATGCTCTTGATCTGGTCCATCGACAGCTCGCTCACCGCGTTCATCGGGTTAACGACGACCGCGATGCCGTCCAGCGCGATGGCGGTGCCGGTCAGCTCGGTCTTTTCCTCATCCTTCAATTCGCGCGACGCCATACCGATGGCAAAGGTGCCGTCGATCGTGCCGGTCATGCCGGAGGTCGAATCAGAGGACTGCAGCTCGATCTTCGCGCTCGTGTTCAGCGCCTGATAGGCTTCGATCAGCTTTTCCATCACCGGAGCGACCGAGGAGGAGCCGCCAACCGTGATCTGGCCGGAGGAGCCGTCCGTCGTAAAAGCTTCCGCCGCGTCGTCCACCGCGATGTACTTGTTCTCCGCGATGACCGCTTGGCCTTCCTTGGACATGATGAAATTCATAAAATCCTTGGCAACGCCGGTCGCCTCGCCCTTCACGGCGACATTGAACGGACGGGCCAGCTTATAGGAACCGGACTTTACATTATCCGTGGTGGCTTCCACGCCGTCTACTTGAACGGCCTTGACCGTGTCGTTCAGCGAGCCGAGCGAAACATAGCCGATGGCCTTTTCATTGGACGCAACGCTGGTGAGCACCGCGTCGGTCTTGCTCGCGATTTCCGCGTCGGCGGTGGTGTTGTCTTCCTTTTTCGCCGGCTTCGTTCTTTTCCTCCACGCCGGTCAGCTCGATAAACGCGCCTCGCGTGCCGGAGCCGTCCTCGCGGGAAATCACAGTGATCGCGCCGGATACACCGCCGTCCTCATTGCCGGCGGCACCCGCGCCCGGCTGCTGGGTCTCTGTGCTTGCATCGCTGCCGCAGCCCGCGAGCGCGCCGGTCAGCATCAAACCGGCCAGCAGTAGGGAAATGGATTTTTTCATGGGCAATATTTCTCCTTTTTGATCGTGTACTTGTTTTTCATTACAAATTCATCATACAAAAACAATGTAAAATCAAAAAGCCGCGGTTTGTAAAATGTGTGTAAAGTCATTTTACAATGTAAAGTTTCTTGAAAACAGGCATTGCCTATAAAACTTTAAAACACTATATTCCAATAAAAAAGCTTTAACATTACTGCATTGCAATCCAATTTAATGCGTCTGATTCATACGGAATACAAAAAGTCTTATGAAGTTGCTTTAAATATATTTCGTCCAGTTTAAATGTATCAATAAAGCCCAGCATATCTATGATTGTTTGCTCATAACCAGCTATAACACACAAATAGCAGCTCATTAAGTTCTTTTTCGCTCGTTGCAGGCGATTTTTCCGTTCAATATCTTCTTTATTAATTTGTTTTGCAATGGTTTTTATGCCGTTCCACGCTGCTTCTCGTTGCTCTATCATATAGTCAGACCGAAAAAAACCGGCCATACCAGTATTGATCACTTCAAAATATTCACAACAGCGTCTACGCGTACCCATAAATTCATGTAGCGCAATTTGGGTGCCATGATACAAAAAATATCGCCGTATGCTGTTTAGAAAGTCTGTATACTCTAATAGGGCGTCCTCAAGTTGGATCCAAGCCCTACCTTGACCCTCCATCATCTTCCAAAAGCTTGCTTGTTCTTGTTCCATTAGTCTTTGATGTTGGTCAAAATGCTTAGCCGCATATTGCTCTACTGCAACTAACGGACGATAAATATACTCGTCATCAATGTCTTGTGTTAAGGTGGGAAATAAATAAATTTGGTTTTCATTTTGTTGGTTTGACATCTCAATCCGCCCTATCTATGATTATATTTTTGATTAATAAATAATCATATAAATAGCATATAATATCCCTTACTCTTTTACAAGAGGAGATGTTTAAATTGTCGAACTTTATTCCTAAGCAATATCGCAAAGAGCAAATATCTATCAGCCTTGATGTCGAAATATTAAAAACAGTAGAGCAAGCCGCAAAAGACTGGGATTTAAGCCGAAACGCCTTTATTGGACAATGTATTGAGTATGCACTTACCAACATGAAGGCTCCTACTGATTCATCGCAAAGTGAAAATCAGCCTTAACATCTGGTTTTCATTTATAAAAGGGCCCGTTGCAACTCTGGTTGCAACGGGCCCTTTTATTTTTAAGCGGTTTTCCTTATTTAAAAATCAAAACTCACAGCGAGGCATTTGCTTTCGGCTTGTGCACGGCAAAGGTCGATCAACACGTTCATGGAATGGGAAACAGTCTTGTTTTTATTGCGAATTACTGAAAAATTCCGATAGAAGTCCATGTTATCAACACGAAACGATGAGATTTCCCCGCGGTCCAACGCCCCCGAAACTAACGTGCGGGACAGGAACGAAATACCCATTCCGGATATGACGGCGCTTAAAATCGCCTGTGCGCTGATACTTTGCCAAGTTGGATTTAGGATATAGCCCTTTTCCCGGAAGATCGATTCAAGCAGAGAACGTCTGCGGCTTTTAGCCTCCCATAGCAGGATCGGCTGTGTGACGACTTTTTCAAAAGATACATTTTTACTATTAGCGAACGGATGGTCAGGCGCACAGATCCACAGGATATGATCCCTTGCAATCGGCTGTTGGCACAGGCTCTCGTTTTGAATATTGGTCTCCACCAGTCCAAGATCGATGTTGTTCTCCAAAACATCCTGCTCTATTTTCCCGGAGTGCGCGATGCTTACTATAACCTCCATATCAGGAAATTGTTCGCGGAAAGCGACTAAGGCGGCAGGCAGAAGGTAGGTTCCAATGGTCACGCTGGCGCCAACACGCAAAGTCCCCTTAAAGTCCAAGCTACTCATTTCTTGCGTTATGGTATCAAAAAGATTGACGATCTGGATCGCTCTAGGAAGGAAAAACTGGCCCGCCTGCGTGATCTGTAATCGTCGGCCGATGCGATCAAAGAGCTTAACGCCGTAGTGCGATTCCAATTCTGAAAGGGCGAGACTGATGGATGGTTGCGCCAAATACAGCATTTCTCCCGCAGCGGTAGCGCTTCCTGTTTCACAAATCGCGACAAAGATCCGAAGGTGTCTAAGGGTCATAGCAATATTCCTTCCCCCAATAGTCGGAACGGCTATCCATCGTTTGTGTGCCGCATACTCATTTTTATTGCGGTTAGATCGGGATTTATTTAAATTATAGCATGTTTTTCAACCTTGGCAACAGGCAACGGCACAAATTTAAAAAATATCCGCTTCAGATTTAGAAATTTTTCCAATTATAACTTTTAAGCTTAAAGACGCAGCGCTTATAACAAAATCGCTATATTATTTATTTAATATATGTATTTCCATATTTCGCGTAGAAAGGCTATGATTAATACAACAAACACCAGATATAAAATTACTATATTTGTACAAAGCGCAATGTCTGCCCAGCAGCGCCAAAGGCATACCTTCATGAAGAATTTATTAAGGGAACGGTAAAGATGAAATACATCAATTATGACTATGATAACCGGAAAATGATCCAACGAGACTGGTTGGCTTTGGATCGTACCTTACTCGCTTATGAAAGAACGCATTTGGCTTATCTTCGCACCATCATTAGCTTTTTAGTCGCGGCCCTTACCTTCTCCAATGTACTAAGCGGTTGGAAAAAGATCATGGTACCTCTCATTTTAGCGGTCTCCGCGGTCTATTTTTTAGTGCTGGACCTAAGAATGTTAAAAAGAATGCACGACCGTACCAAGCATATCTGCATAAAGCCCAACGGCAGCGCCCTATAGTGGAATTTTTATTTCACAGCGACAACTGGTATTTCTGTGATCCCGGCAAGCATTTGCGTTTTCATCATATAAGGAGGAATTTAAAATGAGCACGACCAAGAAACCCAATTTCCTGTTTCTCATGTGCGATCAGCTGTCCGCCAGCGCGCTAAGTTGCTACGGCAATACGGTGGTGAAAAGCCCCAATATTCAACAGCTTGCGGATGAGGGCGTTGTTTTTGACAACAACTACTGCACATACCCCATTTGTTCCCCTTCCCGCGCTAGCATGATGTCCGGGCAGCTTCCCTCTAAGATCGATAACTGGGACAATGGCTCCGAATTCCATGCCAGTATTCCCACATTCGCGCACCACCTGCGCTCCAATGGCTACTATACCTGTTTGAGCGGAAAAATGCACTTCATCGGGCCAGACCAGCTCCATGGTTTCGAGGACAGAGTGACGACAGAATCCTATCCCGCCGACTTTTCATGGACCTGCAACTGGGATGTCGGCGGCAAGCTATACCGCTATGAAACGGAAAAAGAAATCGGCTATACGGATATCCGGAATGTCATTGACTCCGGCGTTGCCGATTATTGCCTGCAAATGGATTATGACGAAGAAGTATTTTTTCAGGCCAAACGTAAACTGTATGAATTTGCGCGCTATGACCATGCCGAACAGCCGTTTCTGTTAACCGTTTCTTTTACACAGCCACACGACCCCTATATTGCAAAGCAGCGGTTCTGGGATATGTACAGCGATGATGAGATTGATCTGCCCAAGGTCCCCATGATCCCTTATGAAGAGCAGGACATCCGCCGTCAGGCCGTACATAAACGTATGCGGCAGGATATTTATGAATTGACGGATGCACAGATCAAACGCGCCCGCCGCGCGTATTACGCCATGATCAGCGATATTGACGAAAAGATTGGCGAACTCCGCAAAATCCTGAAAGAAACCGGACAAGATGAAAACACGATCATCATTTTAACTGCAGACCACGGCGATATGTTGGGTGAAAGAGGCATGTGGTACAAGAACTGCTTTTTTGAAAACGCCATTCATGTTCCGCTGCTGATCCACAATCCCTCGCGTTTGACGCCGCAGCGCCGTTATGAGAATACCTCTCTGGTCGATCTGCTGCCCACCATGGTCGAATTGTCCGGCGGAGATACGTTAGAGCAGTTTTACGATCATTTGGACGGTCACAGCCTGCTCCCCTTGCTCCATGGAGAGGATGCCTCTTGGACCGATACCGTATACTGCGAGCAGAATGAGAACCGAACGCTTTGCACGCGCCTAATGGTCAAAAAGGGTCCTTATAAGTATGTATGGAATCATTTCAAGGAATACGGGGATGCTTTGTATGATCTGGACAAGGACCCGTTGGAACGCCAAAATATGATTGAAGACCCCGCTTATGCCGATGTTTTGGAAGAGTTAAAGGCTTTAGCCGCTGAAAAGTGGGATCTGGAAAACATTCATGCGGTCTGCATACAGGCGCAAAAGCGCAATCGTCTGGTCGTTGACGCATTGCAGCGCGGCCGCTGGCAGCCCTGGGAGATCGGCAATACAGGCCCTTCCGCGGATAAACAATTCGTTCGCTTTGGGGATGTGTTTCCGGATGTGGAGCGCAATAGCTTTGTGAACAAGAGAGACGGCTAAAAGATAGAGAAGCCATGCGCCAGCGGTTCCGGTAATTCAAACGGCAATTTGAAAATTGATGGGAGGAGATTTCTGTGGAAGTCTTAGACTACGGCATATTATCGCTAGTACCTCCAGTTTTGGCTATCGCGTTGGCATTGATCTTAAAAAATGCGGTGTTTGCACTATTGGCGGGTTCTGTCGCAGGCTTTTTTATCATGTCGGGGTTTCATCCGATCGCAACCGTCACCAATACGATGACAGGGGTCATCTCTTCGTTCGCGGGACGCTATGCCGCCATTATACTAATGGTAATGGCTCTGTCATTTGGCATTTCTGAACTGATCGAGCAGTCCGGCGGTTCCAACGGCTTTATCGAATACATTACGCTGAAACGGCAAATTGTAAAATCTCGTAAAGGTTCTATGTTTTTGACTTGGGTGATCGGCGTGATCCTTTACATGAACTGTATGATGAGCATTGTGCTGACCACATTGACCACCAGAAAGCTGAATGATAACTTTAGGGTATCCAGAGTAAAACAAGCCTATATCATCCGTGCCACAGCCTCTCCCGTCAATGGGCTAATTCCCATTGGGCAATGGGGCGGCGTGCTGCTGGGGCTGCTGGCTGCTAACGGGATTGCTGACAGCAACGCCATGCTTTTTGCGGTCATTCCGCTCAATTTTTACTGCATCATTGCCGTTGTGGCGATTTTGCTGATGATCGCTTTTGACAAGGACTTTTTCGCCATGAAAAAAGCGGAGCTACGGGCAAAAGAGACCGGTTTGCTCCATGCAGACGGATATCAAGGCGAAGACGAAGATTTGCATGTGGTCGCACGAAAAGCCGGCGCTTCCTTTGTGTTCGTTCCTACCATTGCGTTGCTGGCGCTTACCTTCGCTTATATGGCGTATAGCGGCGGCGGTAATATTATAGCGGGCGACGCGCTGGGCGGCATTCTTTTCAGTACCGTTGTGACCAGCATCATCACCATCTGCATGAATGTGTTTTCTAAAAATATGACCATGGACGAAGCATGGAAGGCGTTTCTCAAGGGTATGAGTTCCTCTATGGAAATTGAGATTATCTTAGTCATGGCGGTGACGTTCGGTGCGGTGGTGCAATCGATCGGTACGGGGCTGTATCTTGCCAATACCTTTGCCAGCCTTATTACCCCCGCCATTCTGCCCGCGCTGGTGTTTTTGATCGGCGGCATCATCGGATATGCCACGGGCACGTCGCTCGGGACGGTTTCCTGCATGATGCCAATCGCGATTCCGTGGGCCTTGGCAAACGGCGCAAGCATGCCGCTCGTGATCGCGGCCGCTTGGGGCGCTGCGTTCTTCGGGACGCAAACCTCTCCTATTTCTGACGAAACCTTCGTCACCTCGGCTTTGGTTGGCGTAGATATGTATCAAATGAACAAGACGTCGCTACAGTATAACCTGATTCTATTTGGCGCAGCGTTCCTTTTATACGCAGTCTTCGGATTTATCATGTAAAAAAGAAAAAAGTAGACCTGAATGACATCGTTCAGGTCTACTCATCTTGTCAAAGAACCTTTCGCGCCGCAGCGCGCATAAAATAGGATTTTGCCTTTTGCGGCAAAATCCATAAAAACCGGGAGCATGTATCTCGGTTTTTATACAAACCGGTTTCAAGTGTACCTGTAAGGCGCGCGCAGAAGCCGGAATTCTCGATCGAAATGGGGCTTTGTTTCGATCGACAGACTGTCAAAAATAGTTTTTTGACAGTCTGAGTAGACCTGAACGACATCGTTCAGGTCTACTTCCGTTCCGTATAGAGTTTAAGGAGTTAAAAATGCCACCGATTCATGTATTGATCAAGCCCGCGTCTTCGGCTTGCAATATGGCTTGCCGCTATTGCTTTTACCGGGATGTTGCCGCCAAACGAGACAAGGCCTTCGCAGGGCCGCTTTCTTTGGATGCCATGGAAACCATTATTGTTTCCGCCTTGGCATACGCCGATCATTTTTGCAGCTTTTCCTTTCAGGGGGGCGAACCGACGCTTGCAGGACTTTCCTTTTATCGCGATGTAATCGCGTTACAGCAAAAGCACAATCACAAGAACCTACGCATTCAAAACAATGTGCAGACGAATGGCTACGCATTGACAGAAGAATGGGCCGTCTTCTTTCACGAAAACAATTTTTTGATTGGCCTATCGCTGGATGGTCCCGCTGCGTTACATAATTTTAACCGCATCGACACCCATGAAAAGGCAACCTTTCATCAGGTCATGCGCACCGTGCGGCTTTTCAATAAGCATAACGTTGCGTATAATGTGCTCTGTGTCGTCACCGGAAGAAACGCCCGTTTTATCCAGCAGATCTATTCCTTTTATCGTAAAAACGGATTTCGCTGGCTGCAGTTCATACCCTGTTTGGAACCCTTAGGAGCAACCCGAGGAGAAAGCGACTACTTTCTTTCCACCGAGCAATATGGAAAGTTCCTGATCCGCCTATTTGATTTGTGGTATGCGGAACTAAAAAGCGGAAACTATATCAGCATTCGATATTTTGACAACTGGATCTCCATACTGCTTGGCCATTGCCCGGAAGCTTGCAGTATGACAGGCCGGTGCGCCGTGCAATTTGTCATAGAAGGCGACGGCGGAGTATATCCTTGCGACTTCTATGTGCTGGACGAGTGGCGACTCGGCGTCATTGGTCAGCAATCCTTCGCGGAAATGCTGCAATCGCCTGTGGCGGCCAAATTTATCGAACGCTCTCTCCGTGTACCTTCGGCCTGTCGGGATTGCCCTTATTTTGCGCTCTGCCGCAATGGATGCAGGCGCGAACGGTTTGTACTAGCAAACGGCGAGATCGGCCAGAACTATTTCTGCCAAGCTTTTCAGTCGTTTTTTACCGCCAGAGGGGACGAACTTGCAAGGGCGGCGGTCCTGTATCGTCAAATGCTTCATCGTTAAAAAACAGGTTCTTGGTGCGATTGCCGTCGCTAGGAACTGCGCCTTTTTCTAAAATAGCCGAGATACAGCACCGCGGCGGCCATGCTCCAGAAGTAGGCCATCATGTACGGTACTTCAAAGATATTTTCAAAATAGCAGTGCGTCAATACGCCCATCATCCCCGCGAACATGGATACCGCGAGCACGCGCGTGCGGTCGGTCGCGGTAAACTTCGTCCGGCCGATCGAACGCAGGCACCATATGATCAGACCGATCAACAGGATGATAAAGAAGATCAGCCCCAAATACCCCATTTCCACCATCGTTTTCAGATAGTAGTTATCCATATAGAAGTATTCAAAGGTCTCGGTCTCTTCTATGACCTTGTTCTGCATGGCCACCGCGCCGCCAAAACGGCCCAGACCAAAGCCCAGCCAGCGGTTTGCTTCATGCAGCAGGTTAATGCCGGTCTCCCAGCGGATCATGCGGCCCGCGCGCTGGCTGGCCTCCACATAGTCCGCGGTAAACAGGTAGGTGATGCGGTTCGCGATCGAGGGAATCGCGATCAACGCGCCCGCGCCCGCCGCGCCCATCAAGGCGATCAGGCGGCGATCCAAAAAGATCGCGAATACGACGACCGCGACCGCCAAACCGCCCCATGCGCCCTTGGAAAAGGTGAACAGGATGGACATGCACATGATACCCGCCGCGCCCAGCGCCAGCACCTTGACCCACATTTTCTTGCAGTAATACGCAAGGCCCGCCGCCATGGGCGCGAACAGCACCAACAGGCTGCCCATGATATTGGGGCTGCCCGTGATGGAAAACACGCGCGTGCGCACGCCCTGCTCGGTCTGGGATACCCAGGCGGCCGGTATGGGCGTGGCGACGATGAACTGATAAACGCCGTGCAGCGCCACAACGATCGCCATGGTGAGCAGCGCGCCATAGAAAATACCGAAATCCCGGTCGTCCTCCAGCAGGCGGATGACAAGCAGGAACCAAAACAGGTACTGCACCACCGCGCGCCAGCCGTCCAGCGCGATCTTCGGAATGGGCGAGACCGCGCACATTAGGAAAAACGCAACGCCAATAAACAAAAACAGATAACCGTCCAGCGGCGTGGCCCTGCCTTGCACCGGCGCGCGCCGCATAGCGGTGTGCCACAGGATGTAAGCGACCGCCGCGAGCATCAGGCATTCATCCCAGATGGAAGCGGTAAACGCGGGCAGATAGCCCTTGCTCGCCGCCGCGCGGATGAAATAATCCAGCGGCAGATACAGCGCGAGCGCGGTCAGCAGCATGCCGCGGATGCCGAAAAAGCGGCACAGGCGGCCGATTACCCCGCCGCCAAGAAAGTTTGAGACCGGCTTCCAGACCGCGATACAGGCGCGGTACACCACGCTTTGCCGCGTCCAATCGCCCACCCGCTCGATAAGGCGGCGCAGCGCGGCCAAAAAGCGCACATAGCAGCTTCCCGCCGCGCTTGGCAGCGCGGCGGCGCAAAAATGCTCCCACAGGCGGCGAAAGCGGGAATCCACATAAGCATCCCGTACCTTGCCGAAAAAGCCCGCGATCGCACCCATATGGTACCAAGCGCGCAGGCGGACCAACGCCCGCCCGACGATACTATTTTGCAGGATACCCTTCATACGCTTATTCCTTGGCGATATCGACCGAATCGATATTGCCGGTGGTCTCAAAATCGTTCGTTTTCAGGATAAAGGTACGGCCCGCGCGGACTTCCTGCGTGCCGATCTTGGGCGAGGCCGTGCCCTGCGCCACCGTGGTCTTAATGGTAAAGACCAGATCGCGCTTGGTGCCGTCCAGCGCGTCGACGATGCGGCCGTCCGCCGTGGTCACCTGCTGCACATAGTCGTCAATGTACATATCCTCGATGGTGGCATTCACATAGTCGTTGCCGCTGACAAGCTGCTTGCCGACCTGACTGTTCCGCTCTACCTCGGCCACCAAAAAAGGCGTGGCGCCGCGCACACGGATCACAGCGGTCATTTCTACCTGCTTTTGCGTTGCCGCTTCGATCTGCGGGCCAAAGAGCTTGTACCCCACGCCGAGCACGACCGCGATCGCCGCCAGCAGCACGAGCAGGTCGACGATATTGATCACGCCGAACAGCTTGCCTTTTTCGTTAATCACTTTCATATGTTATCCTCCGTCGTAATGGCATTTCTTGCTTCTTTGCCATTATAGCACAGCAAAGCGCCTGTTTCAACAGGAAAGACCGCTGACTCAAGCCTTCAGCAGTTGTCCCAGCCACTCGCCGAGTTTCCATTTGAAGACCACTTCTCCGTCATCTACACGCTGCGTTTCCGCCGCCTGTTCCGGCAGCACGGAAAAAGCCGTGCACCACCACGCGCCTTTCGGCTGCAAGGGAGAAAACGCGCCGGTAAAAAGCATCGTCAGCGCCATCATCACGGCGCACAGGCTGTGTCTGTCCATTTTTTTCATGTCAAAAGCCCTCCGGAACAATCTGAATGCTTCAGTATGTCCCGAAGGGCTTTTACTTATTCTGTTTTTGTAAAAAACGTATCCGCAAAGCGGTGGCGCAGCATTTTGGCCGCCGTGCGGGCGCGGCCTTCATCGGTAAACAGGCCGAAAACCGTGGGGCCGGAGCCGCTCATCGCGGTACCGGCGGCCCCGTTTTCCGTGAGAAACGCGCGGATTTCGCCAATCTGCCGCCGCTTTTGCCCGGTGACAAGCTCCATCACGTTGCACAGCCTACTACAAACGCCCGCTAGATCGCCCGCTTCCAACGCCTTGATCATGCCGTCCGTGTCGGGACGCGTTTCAGGCTCCACCGCGTCCATTTCCTCGTACACTTCCTTGGTCGATACCGCGAAGGGCGGCTTGCACAGCACCACCCAGCAGGGCGGCATGGGCGCAAGGGGCGTAAGCGTTTCGCCGATCCCCTCGGCCAGCATGGTGCCGCCGCGCAGGCAATAGGGTATATCCGCGCCCAGCGTTAGGCCGATGCGGCACAGCTCGTCCAGCGAAAGACCGGCGCCGGTCAGATCGTTCAGCGCGCGCAGCACAGCCGCAGCGTCGGTAGAGCCGCCCGCGAGCCCGGCCGCGACCGGAATGCGCTTTTCGATATGAATTTCCACCGTTTCGAGCAGCAGGCCGGTCTCCACATAAAAGCGCTCCGCCGCGCGGTACGCCAAATTGCGCTCATCCACCGGCAGATAAGGCAAGCTGCACGTTAAAACGATGCCGCGTCCCTTCCGCTCTCCCGAAACAGTGGCGACGCGCACCTCGTCATGCAGCGCGACGGACTGCATCACCATTTTTACCAGATGATAGCCGTCCTCCCGCCGTCCGGTGACGTCGAGTGTTAAATTGATCTTCGCATGCGCTAAAATCGTTGTTTCCCGCCGTTCCACCTGTTGTTTTCTCCCCAAAATCACTTATATCTCCACCTGTTCCGCCCTGCGATCCCGGAATACGGTAACCGACCGGAAGCCCGCGCGCTTTGCCAGCGCCAGACATTCCTCAATGCCGCGGCCCACGGTTTCCAGCGAATGGCTGTCGCTGCCGACCGATATGCGCTCGCCGCCAAGGCGTTTATATTCATATAGTATATTTTCCGGCGGGCCTACTTTCTTCTGCCAGCCCGCCAGCCCCGCCGCGTTCAGCTCCAGCGCGTAGCCGCGCGCGATGCACGCGCGCAGCACCTGCTCCACGCGATCCATATATTGATCGAACGAGGGCACATAATCCCCATGCCGCATCACGCGCAGCGGATAATCGATATGCGCCAGCACATCGAACCCGCCGTATTCCGTCAGCTTCATCAGCTCCGCAAAATAATCCTTTAAAAACCGGTCGCAGTCGAGGCGCTCAAAATCGTGGAAATAGATATCCACATCATTCGGCATGCCGTGCACCGAGCCGATCACGGTATCGAACGCGTGCGTCTTTAAAAACGCGTCCGCGCGCGGATCGGCATAGGGCTGGCCGATCTCCACGCCGACCAGCAGCTCGATATCCTCCGCGAACACCGCTTTGGCCGCGCGCATATCGCGGATGCAGCCCTCTATATCGGTGGCCTGCGGCGGCAAATGGTGCCAAAAATCAAGATGATCGGTGATCGCGATGATCTCCAAGCCCCGATCGATACAGGCGCGCACCTTCTGTTCCACGGTATGCGGCTCGGCATCCTCCGAATAGCCGGTGTGCATGTGCAGGTCGAGTAGCATGAATAGGTCTCCTCCTAATAAAGAAATGCGGTCATGGCAAATTCGGCAAAGCACGCCGCGAAAATCAGCACCATGCCCGGATTCAGGAACACGGCGCGAAGCGTCGGCTTGCGCCAGCCGCTGTCCCACCGGATATCCCGCCGCCCGCAAATCAGCAGCGCGATCCCCGCCACCGTGATCACAAGCGAGACAAAGCCGTAAAGGGCATACGCCGTGTCGCTCGGCGGCAGCAGCAGCGCCACGCCGCTGTTTGAAAAGTTCACCGCCATGTGGATGAGGATGGGCACGAGCAGCCGGCCGGTGCGGAAATATGCATAGGCAAGCAGCAGCCCGGCGGCAAACGCCAGAAAAAACTGCGAAAAATTGCCGTGGAACGCGGCGAACAACAGGGCCGAGATAAACGCGGCCGAGGCCTGCCCATACCGCGCCAAGCGCCCGGCCAGCAGGTAGCGGAAAACGATCTCCTCGCACACCGGCGCAATGACGCTGACGCACAACACCACCAAGCCGACCGGCATCATATCGATGATCTGGTCCAGATCATTCGACGAGACGCGCCCGGTGGCCAGATAGATCAGCTGGTTTACCACCACGCCGACGAGCGCCCCGACCCATGTGAGCGACAGGCCGATCACGATCCACCGGACGAGCGCGAGCGGCTCGACCGGCCGCCGCGCGGGTTCGACGCGCGGCACCCTCCGCACCATGCGGAACGCCAGCGGCAGCGACAAAGCATAATGCCCGACCAACGTGAGCGCCAGATACAGCACGTAAGGGATCGCGCCGTTCGTCATATAATATAGGCCGCTCATCAAAAACGACCAAACGACCGAGCAGAGCAGAACGGCCAGCAGCATCAGCCCCAGCGCCGAGCAGATCTTCCGCTCGCGCCGCAGCGCCGTTTCTTCCATACGTTTCTCCCTTCGCGCAAAAAGCGGGGCGGAGCCAAGCGCCCCGCCCCCATTTTTCGGTTTTGCTTATTCGGCCTCGTTTACAAGGCGCTCGGTATCCTTGGCGATCATCAGTTCCTCGTTGGTGGGGATGACCAGCACGCGCACGCGCGCCCAGTCGATCGAGATATCCATCTGGCGGCCGCGGAACTTGTTCTTTTCCGGGTCGATCTTGATGCCGAGGTACTCCATGTGCTCGCACACGTCCCAGCGGACGGAACGGTCGTTTTCGCCGACGCCGGCGGTAAAGATGATCGCGTCCACGCCGCCCATTTCAGCGACGTAGGAGCCGATGATCTTCTTGACCGACAGGTTGAACATATCCTTGGCCAGCGCCGCGCGGGCGTTGCCGTCGTTAATCGCGGCGTCCAGATCGCGGAAATCGGACGATACGCCCGAAATGCCCAGCATGCCGGACTTCTTGTTCAGGATATTGATGACTTCCGCCGCGGAGAGTTCTTCGTGCTCGGCCAAAAATTCGATGATGGCGGGGTCGATGTTGCCCGCGCGGGTGCCCATCGGCAGGCCGTCCAGCGGGGTGAAGCCCATCGAGGTATCATAGCTCTTGCCGCCGTTGATCGCGCAGATGGAGGAGCCGTTGCCAAGGTGGCAGGTGATGAGCTTGAGGTTTTCGATCGGCTGGCCGAGCATTTCGGCCGCCTGCTGGGAAACATACTTGTGGCTGGTGCCGTGGAAGCCATAGCGGCGGATCTTATACTTGTTGTAATACTCGTACGGGATCGCGTACATGTAGTGCGCCTGCGGCATGGTCTGGTGGAACGCGGTGTCGAATACCGCGACCATCGGCACATCCGGGCCCATGACCTCGCGGCAGGCCTGAATGCCGATCAGGTTGGGCGGATTGTGGAGGGGTGCGAGCGGTACGCAGTCCTCGATCGCCTTGAGCACCTTATCGGTGATGATCACGCTGTCCGAGAAGAATTCGCCGCCATGTACCACACGGTGGCCCACCGCGTCGATCTCGTCCATCGAAGAGATAACGCCCTTTTCGGGATCGAGCAGGATGTCGATAACCGCCTTAATCGCTTCCGAATGCGTGGCCATCGGCGTGTGGATGGTGAATTTCTCATCCGATTTATTGCCCGTATGAACCAGCACGCCGTCGATGCCGATGCGCTCGCAAAGGCCCTTGGCCATGACATCGTTGGTCGTCGTCTCCATAAGCTGATATTTCAGCGAAGAGCTGCCGGCGTTGATGACCAGTACTTTCATTTTCAAAACTCCCTCATGCCCGTATTTTAGCGGCTTGCACAAAGCCGCAAAAGCAGATATAATGTTCGTATAACCTATTTTACACGATTTGAACCGATTGCACAACCCAAAATTTTGTTTTTTGAGGAGCGGCCCATGCGTATCTGCGGCGTGATTGCCGAATATAATCCCTTTCACCTTGGCCACGCGCATCATTTGGCCGAAACAAGGCGTATTTGCGGCGCGGAAACGGCGATCATCGCCGTGATGAGCGGCAATTTCGTGCAGCGCGGTTCGTTCGCCCTGCTGGATAAATACACCCGCGCCGAAATGGCCGTGCGGGGCGGGGCCGATCTGGTCGTCGAACTGCCGCTCGCGGCCGCGCTTTGCTCCGCCGAAGGATTTGCGCGCGGCGCCGTGGCCACGCTGGCCGCGCTCGGGTGCGACACCCTATCGTTCGGCAGCGAGACCGCGGATACGGACCTGCTTTGCCACGCCGCCCGCCTGCTCGATACGGTGGACGCGCAACCCGCCCCCACGCTGCCGCGCGGCCTTTCCTATGCCGCGGCGCGGCAAAAGGCGTTGGAGCGGATCGATCCCGCCGCCGCGGTATTGCTCTCCGCGCCAAACAATACGCTCGCGGTGGAATACTGCCGCGCGCTCGCGGACACGCCGATGCGGCCGCTCGCCATTGCCCGCCGCGGCGCGGGCCACGGGGCCGCGGCCCCGGCGGAGGGCTTCGCCTCCGCTTCCTACCTGCGCGGCCTTGCCTACGCGGGCAAGCTCGCCGCGTGCGCGCCCTATATGCCGCTAGACGCTTATCGCCTGCTGGCGGACAGCGCGGCAAGGGGACTTGCCCCCGCGGCGGCGCCCAAAGGCGCGCTGCTCGCCCTGCTGCGGGACCGGCTTTATCACGGTCTGCTGCTCACCGGCTCGGCGGACGGCTTCGACCAACGCCTGCAAAAGGCGGTCTACCGCGCGCGGGACTATGAAGAAGCTGTCGCTCTCGCGCAGACGCGGCGTTTTCCCGCCGCCCGCGTGCGCCGCGCATACCTGCGGGCCGCGCTTTCCATACCGGCAAACGCGCCCGTCGCCCCCGCTTATCTGCGCGTGCTCGCCCTCGGCCCTAGGGGCCGCGCGCTGCTCCGCCGCGCGCCAAAAGCGCTGCCGGTCATCGTAAAGCCCGTTTCGGAAAAGCGGCTCCCGGAGGCTTTGCAGCCCGCCTTGCGGCGGGACGCGTTCGCGGACGATCTTTTCGCACTGACCCTGCCCGATCCCGCCGCCCGCGCCGGCGGCTCGCATTTCCGGGGAACGCTCCGCTATGTCCCATAAATCAATATTGGAGGTGCTGACCATGGCAAACTGCCCCTACTGCGGCAAGGAACTGCTGGATGGTAAACTGCTCGGCGATCGAAAGGCGCTCAAGTGGCTCCCAAAGGACAAGGAGCTTCTGTTTGGCCTTTGGGCCGCGGGCGGGCTGTCGGTCGGCACCCATGTGCCCACGCAGCGGTCCGAAGCCCGCGCGTTCTACTGTTCCTACTGTAAAAAGCTGATCATCGATCTGGACAATGCATAGGCCCGCCCAAATCCCCGCCGGTATTTCTGTACCGGCGGGGATTTTTTTGCAAAACTACTTGACCTGTCGTAGTAGTCCTGTTATAATTACCCCATCAGATGAAGTAGAGGAGGCGAAACTATGCTGGGCAGCGACGTGATGCGCGGCTATAACGATACGCTCATCCTCTGCCTGCTGATGCAGGGCGACAGCTACGGCTACGCCATTTCGCGCGAGATTGACAGGCGGTCGGGCGGCGAGTACCCGATCAAGGAAACCACGCTGTACTCCGCGTTCGGGCGGCTGGAAAAACAGGGCTTTGTCGCTTCGTATCAGGGCACGGAAACGCAAGGCCGTCCGCGCACCTATTACACCATCACGGACGAGGGACGCAGGGCCTACACGGCAAAATGCGCCGAATGGCAGGTTTTGAAGCGCGTCGTAGACGCATTTATAAAGGAGGATACGAATGGAAACGATTCGTAATTATGTGGAGGCCTTGTTCGCCCCGCTGCCGCAAACAGCGGATATTTTAAAGCTAAAAATCGATATGCTGGCCAATTTAGAGGAGAAATACAACGCCCTGCGCGCCGAGGGCAAGGGTGAACACGAAGCGGTGGGGCTGGTCGTCGCCTCCATCGGTTCGGCGGAGGAGCTGCGCGCGGAGCTCGGCATAGAAAACGAAGCGCCCGCCCCGGCGGGACCCGGCGCATCACGGCAGCCTGAAATAGACCCCGCGCTGCGCGAAGAGTACCGCGCCTATCTGGACCGCAAGCATTTACTGATCGCGGTCGCGGTCGCACTGTTTATCCTTTCCCCCATTGCGCGCAACTTTTTTGACGGCATTTCAAATATTTTTCTTCTTGGACAGTTCATCATGTTCGTCTGCATCGGGGTGGGCGTCGCGCTTATCATTCTGGCATGCCAGCGGGATAACTACTACAAAAGGTTCTTTGGTCTGGGCGACAGCGACGATGTGCAGGACACTGTGCAGCTCATCAACGCGATCAATGACAACACGACTCACGGAGGCCGCGTCAAATACCGCCTGACCGCGCTGTTCGCGGGCGTTACGTTCCCGATCGCCGCCATGATCTACCTATGCATGGGCGTTCTCGGCGATCTGTGGGACCCGGGCTGGCTCATCTTCCCGGTTTGCGGCGTGCTGACCGGCGTGGTCGCCGCGGTTGAATATTTTCAGCATACCAAATGATTTGCAAAACCCTTCTCATGTGCTATAATACTTAGGTTAGCGCACATTAGAGGGGTTTTACTTATGATCGGACTTGGAACAATCATCAACGTGGGCACCGTGCTGGCGGGCACGACGGTCGGCCTGCTGCTCAAAAACGGCCTGCCAAAACGGTTTGAGCGCACGATCTCGCAGTCGCTCGGTCTGTGCACCTTTTTTATCGGCATCGGCGGCGCGGTCTCCGGCTTGGTGACGATACAGAACGGTAAGCTTGCCACGCAGCACACCATGCTGCTGGTTCTTTGTATGATGCTGGGCGCGCTGATCGGCGAGGCGCTCGATATCGAGCGGCGGCTGAACGACTTTGGCGTATGGTGTCAGGCCCGGTTCGCGGGCGGCGGACAGGACGGAAAATTTGTCGAAGGCTTTGTCGCGTCCTCGCTTTTGTTCTGCGTGGGCGCGATGGCGATCGTCGGCGCGCTGGAGGATGGGCTGAACGGCAACCCCTCCATTTTGGCCGCCAAGGCCGTTTTGGACGGCGTGGCCGCCATTGTGTTCGCGGCCTCGCTCGGCAAGGGCGTGTATCTGTCCGTGCTGACGCTCGGCGTCTATCAGGGCGGCATGACGGTGCTGGCGCGGTTTATCCGCCCTTGGCTGTCGGACGAGCTGATCGGGCAAATGTCGTGCATCGGCTCGGTCTTGATCTTCGCCATCGGATTCAACTTAATGTTTGATAAAAAGGTCAAGGTCGGCAACCTGCTGCCCGCCATGTTCCTACCGATCTTGTTCTTTCTGCTGGCGCGGGTGTTCCCCGGGCTCAGTACGTTATAAAAATCCGTATCGATTGAGCAATGTCATTAAGATAAGCTTTATCCGATTGTCATTCTGAGGAACAGAGTGACGAGACCGTAGTCCTCTATCCTCATTTCGCCGCCGAGCGGCGATCGAATGAGAGCGAATCTCGCGCGAACGCGCGATTTTGGTAAATTCCGCGCGTTCGCGCGAGATCCTTCGCTTCGCTCAGGATGACAAACTTATAAAAATTCCTTAACTAAATGACATTGATCGATTGAGCGTATGCTGTTTATGTGTTTTTTCGCCTTAGGCGAAAAAGGTTTTCTTGACTTTTCAACTAAAAATATGATATTATGATCAAGTTGGACAGCTAAGCGCGTAGAATTCCGAACGAATTCTACGCGCTATTTTTTTGTCCTCCGCAGTTTTTAGGCAGCTTTTCTCTGATAAAGACTCCAAATCATACATTCTGTATTAGGAGGAGAATCATGGAACAAACAAAACAAAATCGAATGCTGGGTGAGGAAAAAATATCGAAACTTCTGGTTAAATTTTCGATTCCCTGTATCCTCTCACTGCTCATCAGCGCGCTTTATAACATCGTTGACCAGATTTTTGTCGGAAACAGCGCGTTGGGGTATCTTGGCAACGCGGCCACGGGTATTGTATTTCCTATCCTGATTATCGCGCAAGCCTTTGCGTGGTGTATTGGGGATGGCTGCGCCGCCTATCTCAGCATTTGTCAAGGGAAAAGAGATACACAAAATGCGCACCGTTGTATTGGAACCGGCATAACGGTCACGCTGATCCTCAGTATGATCATGCTGGCCCTCTGCGCGGTATGGAAAGAACCTCTGCTCCGGTTGTTCGGCGCGTCGGACCAGACGATCGGAATGGCAATGGAATACTTCACCATCGTGCTTTGCTTTTTTCCGGCTTTTATGCTGATGAATATGATGAACGCCGTCATTCGCGCGGATGGAAGTCCGGCGGTTTCCATGGCGTCCATGTCGCTAGGCGCGATTTTGAATATCATTCTTGACCCGGTCTTTATCTTCGGTCTGGACTGGGGGATCGCCGGTGCGGCATGGGCAACGGTGATCGGCCAGACGGTGTCGTTTCTCGTGAGCGTACTGTACTTTTTAGAACCAAGAGCTTTCGCTTGTCGAAGCAGAGCTTTGTGCCGCATTTCAAAATTTTTACCAACGCCTTGAAACTAGGCGCATCTTCTTTTATTACGCAAATGTCCATCGTCGTCATTTCCTTGGCCTGTAATATCATGCTTGCCAAATACGGCGCTCTGTCCATTTACGGGCAGGATATCCCGATCTCGGTCATCAGCATTGAAACCAAGGTGTTTACCATTGTCATCAACATCGTTGTCGGCATTGTCCTTGGCGGGCAGCCGATTTTAGGCTACAATTACGGCGCGAAAAAGTATGATCGCGTCAAGGAAACGTACCGCACGATTCTCATTGCAACGCTCGCGGTTGGCGCCGTGTCTACTTTGATTTTTGAAATCTGCCCGCAGGTTGTAATCCATATTTTCGGCTCCGGAAATGATGCGCTTTATCTGGATTACGCAACGCGCACGTTCCGCATTTTCCTGTCGCTCGTCATCTTTACCTGTGTGATCAAAATGTCCTCCATCTTCTTTCAGGCTGTGGGCAAACCTGTCATGGCGGTCATCGCGTCCCTGACCCGCGATATCGTCTGCTTTGTGCCGCTTGTGATTCTGATCCCCGCTTTTTTCGAGGGAAACCAACCCGGCAGCGGCATATATGCTATCCTATTTGCCGCGCCCGCCTCAGATATCGTTGGTATGATCGTTGCCGTGTGCTTGACGGTGCGCTATTTCAAAACAATGGAATCCCGCGAAGGCCGAGAGCCTGTCCCGGAAAGTACGGTGATCCGTCCATCGCAGAAAGGGGTCATTGTCACGATCGCCCGCGAGCATGGTTCCTGCGGCAAGAGAATCGCCCAACTGGTGGCGGACCGAATGGGTGTAGCCTGTTACTATAAGGAGATGACCGCGCTGGCCGCACAGCAAATCGGCTTAGACCGAAGCTTTGTATCGAATATCAATGAAAATGCGCCGGAACTGCTGCGCTCCCTGTACCTAAGTACGAATGTGGTTCAAAAAGCGATCATCGCGCAGGAACAGATCATCCGCAAGATTGCCGATAGCGGCTCGTGCGTGCTTGTGGGCCGCGCCGCAGACTACGTCTTAAGTGATTACCCCGATGTGGTTCGTATCTTCATCCACGCCCCCAAAGAATACCGCGTGAAAAAGGTGATGGAAATGTACGGCGACACGGAAGAAGCGGGGTGGAAAAGCATCGCACGTTCCGACGCGGCACGCGCTTCCTACTATAACAGTATTTCGGGCGGCGAATGGGGCGATCCTCACGGCTATCACCTCTGTATCGACAGCTCGTGCGGTGTGGAAGCCGCAGCCAGTACGATTTGTGATTATATCAAGCTGCGAAATTGATGCGACTTGGCCTTATTGCGTCAAGGCGTATTTGCTCACATCACCATACTGTTACAGATCGTGCTGGCTAGTCCACGGATTTTTAGAAAATCCCTATTTATGTGGGTTTGCGCGTTCTGCCTATGAAACGGTTTTCCACCTTATGAGGGGCAATCCGCTATACGGACATAAAAAAGACGCCGGGCTGCTGCATTTTTGCAGCAGCCCGGTTAGACTGTCAAAAAACTATTTTTGACAGTCTGTCGATCGAAACAAAGCCCCATTTCGATCGAGAATTCCGACTTCTGCGCGCGCCTTACAGGCACACTTGAAGCCGGTTTGTATAAAAAACCACGCACATGTCGCGGCTTTTTATGGATTTTGCCGCAAGCGGCAAAATCCTATTTTATGCGCGCTGCGGCGCGAAGGGGTTCTTTGACAAGCTGGCCGGGCTGCTGCATTTTTGCAGCAGCCCGGCTTTTTTTACTCCACGGCGTAGTTTTCCACCGTGCCCTTCACGGTCGCGGTCTTTTGCGTACCGTCGCCGTCCGCATAGGTGAAGGTATAGCCTTCGCCCAGCAAATCGGTCACATCGAGCGGCACGCGGTTCTGGATGCGGAGCACCAGCCGTCCATTCTGCGGCTCCAGCAGATAAGGCTCCTCCGAATCGTACGAGGCGGTAAAGTCTCCCGCCGTGCCGTCCAGCCAGCCGGGCACGGTCGCCGGGGGCACCTCGATGCTGGTGTGTTCGCCGTTCGCGCCGGTGACGATCACCGTTGCCGAACCATCGCCATGCAGCGTCATCAGCGCGTCGGCGTTGACGCGCTGGCCCTCAATGGTCAGCGAACGGCCCTGCCAAATGTACCCCACGGCCGCCGCGCCCGCCGCGGCGACCATCAGCATTGCCGCAGCGCACAGCACGGCGGCGCGGCGTGTCGCATGCTTAAGCACAGGGCGGCGCGCCGTTCCGGCCGCCCGCGTCAGCCGCGCGGTAAGCGCCAGCTTTTCCGCCTCGGTAAACCCGGCGCTCTGATCATATCCATTCATACAAAAGCTCCTTCCAGTCCGGTTTTCAACATGTCGCGCGCACGGTCGAGCCGTTTGCGCACGGCGGCGGGTGAAATGTGCAGAATGCAGGCGACCTCGTCCGCCGAATAGCCCGCCAAGTAATACAGGCGCACCGTGTCGCGGTAGCGCGGGGGCAGCTTTTCCACCTCGTCCCGCACTTCGGCGCGCGGCCCGCTTGCAGGCGCGGCAACGGTCTGCGCTTCCTCCAGCGGCGCGCGGCGGCTGTGGTGCGAAGCCCGCAGCAGGTTTTTGCAAGCGTTGCCCGCGGCGCGCAGCACCCACGCCTTTTCATGCTCCGCGTCGTGGAAGGTGCGGCGGGCGGTGAGCAGCTTCAGGAACAGTTCCTGACAAATATCCTGCGCATCCTGCCGGGACAACCCGCGCGCCAAACACAGGCGCAGAATACTATCGGCATAAGTACGGACAAAGCGTTCCGCGTCCGCTTCTCCGGTCCAATCATACATGCTCCCTCCTCCTTTCACCCTTAACACAAACGAGGACTGGCTTTTGTGACAACTTTATTTTACCGCAGAAAACATAAAAAAGGGCGCGTTGCAAAACAAAAGAATTTCCGTATGTCATTCTGAACGAAGTGAAGAATCTCGCGCGAACGCGCGGAATGAACGTGGAAGCCGCGCGTTCGCGCGAGATTCTACGTCGCTTTGCTCCTCAGAATGACAAGAATTTGGAACATTCTTTTATTTTGCAACGCGCCCTTTTTTGTTATTCGCCTACTTCAATACCCAGACGGGGCGCGGCGTCGCCGCCTTCTTTCGGGGTAAGGGTGGCGAGCTTGCCGCCTTCTTCTCCGGGGTAGGTGACGGTGATATCCGTGCCGTCGCTCGCCTTTGCCTTAAAGCTTGTCGAGCCGTCCGGATTGACGGTTTTTTCCTTGATGTCGCCCTTAATCGAAAAGGTGATATAATCAACCAGCGCGCCGTCGGTCGCCGCGTTGACCGCGCCCGCCGCCGTAGCCATGAGCGCCGCCGCCGCGACGCCGATCACCAGTCCCTTGCGCCAATGTTTGATACGCATGTTTTTTTCCTCCCGTATGCTTCTGCCGGAGGCATGCAAATGCGAAAAGGTGGCTTTATAAAGTTCCTTCATGATATTGACCCTCCAGCGTTTGTTTTAGTTTTTGTCTGGCCCGCATCAGCCGGGTCTGCACCGCGCTTTCGCGCAGGCCGAGCACTTCTGCGATCTCACGCACCGAATAATCCTCGTAATAGTATAGGTGGATGGGCACGCGGTATTTTTGCGGCAGCGCCATCACGGCGAAGAACAGGGCCGATTGCTCCGGGCTTTCAAACCCGAGCGTTGCGGCATAGTCCTCGATCGGCGCGGTATAGCGCCGCCATGGGGATACCAAATAGCGTTTGCACTCATTTACCGTTACACGAATGAGCCAGTTTCGGATATGCTGCTCGCTTTCAAAGCATTTATCTGATTTGTAGCACTTAATCAGTGCGATCTGCACCATATCGTCGGCGTCAGCCGCGTTTTTGGTATATTGAAACGCAATGGCAAACAGATTGTCCCGGTACTGCCGCACGATCGTTTCAAAGGCTTCGTCCTGCATTGTGCACCTCGTCTATGGGGTATTTTGAAAGGCCTTTCATCAGTAATACACTTCAAATGTTCAAAATATCACACGGAATTTTAATTTTTCTTTTCTTTTTTCCTTTTGATTGACAGGCTGCGACAGACAGCGCTACAATGAAACCATAAAGGAGGAGTAAAAATGGATACAATGGAAAAAGCAGCCCCTTCTCGGCGCGGCTCTCTGATGATGAATCCGATGATCCGGAAGCTTGATCGGGTGGAGGAACAGTCCCCCGAGCGGCCGGCGACCTATGGCGGAATTGCCGCAAAGACCCTGTTTTTCATGCTGGCGGCGGCGGCCGGCGTGGCGGGGTACTTCATTCTGCACGCGCTTTTGCCGGATGAGCAAGCGATCCAAGCGAGCGGCTACCATATCTACTTGATTGAAACGTTGGTGGCGATCATCGCGCTGGTCGTCTCGGTGTTTTCGCCGCTGCTCGCATTTGCGATTCGCCCGCTCGTTCCCATTCTGGGCCTGATCTACTGCCTGTCTACCGCCTACACCATTACTTGGCTGGGCGCGACCATGGGCGGCGAATACAGCGGGCTTATTTTTCTGGCGCTTGGCATCACGATCGTATTGGTCGCCGTCATGGCTTTCCTGTACGCAACCGGCAAGGTAAAGGTGGGGCATAAATTCCGTACCGTTGTCACCGCGCTGTTTATCACCGTGGCGTGCAGCGGCCTGATCGGCTTCGTGCTTTCGCTCATCCCCCCGCTGCGCGGCATCGTGCATTATGCGCAGAACGATCCGATCTTCAGCCTGATCGCGGGCGTAATCTACATCATCGTGGCGTGCGCCTTCCTGCTGGTCGACTTCGATACAATCCAGCGCGCGGTCGAGCGCGAACTGCCCAAGAAATACGAATGGGCCGCCGCGTTCGGCCTAGCCTATACGATCATCTTCCTGTTCCTAAAGATTTTCTTCCTGCTGGCCAACGCTAAACAGGGCAGCGGCAATTCTGCCGCCGCTTCTTGAATCTGCCGCAAAAAAGGGCGCGCCCGAAGGCGCGCCCTTTTTGCAGCGGATTCAGTCCCGCCATTCAAGCCGCTCGGACTCGGCATGGATATGAGCGTTCCACAGCAAACGAGAGCCGATCAGCCAGACGGCCGACAGCAGCACCGTACCCACACATACCTGATTATATATCCTTGGGAGCTTATCCGTAAAAAATACGATAGGGAGCAGGATGACTGCCAGCACCAAAACAACCACTACCGCGTTCCGTATGCGCGGATGCAGCGCAAACAGATCGGCAATGAGCATCATAAGCGTTGTGATCAGAGCCAAGCCGATCATCCACAGCATATATTCCAGCGCGCCGCGCGTCCAAAATTGCATGGAAAACCGCTCCGGAGCGCCCAAAGAATCCAGCAGTTCAAGGATAAACGGAATAATCGAGTAAACAAAAAACATTTTAGCCGTGTCAAATAGCGAATCCAGAAGCATTTCCCCGACCCGCGCACCCTGTCCTGTCAGAATCGATTCCAAAAACGCTTCCTCATCCGCTCGCCTGCCGGAGCAGGCACGGCCTTGGCTTTCCGCTTTGAGCGCCTTGCCGATCAGCTCTTTTTCAACACGGGCGCGCTCAAACTGGCCGACGCGCGCGGTCAACAGCCTGCGCATCAGTTTATCAATCCACCGGTTGCTGTCCTCGCTGAGAGACTCTCGGCGTAAACGGTTTTCCTTTTGCAGATATTCCAGCTCGTTATGAAAAAAGCCCATGCCGCTACGCCTCCCTTCTTCCCTGCGGATGCCGCTTCATTGTGCCAGAACAAAAACAGATATCCTCACGTTACCTTTCGATCTTTGCATCCTTTAAAATCTGTTCATAGCTCAGCCCCGGCACGGGAATTACCCCTTGCTCGAACATTTGATCGTCCAGAAAATCTCCCGGCTTATTATGATTTGCTTTCATATGGTCATAGTCCTTTTGCCTCACGCGCTCTTTTCCTTTGGATAAATCAACGCGGGCCCACCAATTATATCCGTCCAGATAGTTATCATAGGCTTCGTCCCAGTTTTTAAACTCGGCGCATATCTTCCGTGCAGCCGGTTCCGCCATCGCGCAGGCCTCCGCATACGTGAGATAGCCTGAAATATATCCCCACTGCACCAGATTACCGACACGGAACAGATCCCAGCACATGATCCCCCGGCTTCCCCATTTCTTCCCCAGCTCCTTGGTATAGGGGATCATATAGGCATCCATGCCGCCGCTCGACAGATACGCGTCATATTGTGCTTGCGATAGTCCATTGATATATGCAACATCGTTCAGGAACGCGTCATTGTGTCCGCTTTCCGTTAATGCGGCGATTTGATAGAGCAGGTCCTCGCGGTTATACACGCCCCAACTGCCGGAAAGCGTTTCTCTTGCGCGCACGGGCGCGGTATCAGAAAACGAGCCCACCGCCGTTGTCGAGCCAAATGTACCGCGTCGCAGACCGCCGAACTCATCCGGTGTGACGAACCAAGATATGTAATTAATCATGCTACCCATCGCGCGCGCCCATGCGTCTAAATTGGAATTTCCGACGACCGACTTATCCTCCAAAATGTTAATCAACTGCTTCGGCGCGCTGTATTCAACGACCTGCCCCAACAAACCTGCGACCGAGCGCAACGGAACAAAAGCTTTTCCATCACGCCTGAACGGAGCGACATCCAGTTTTACGGACTGCCCATTTTTATAAGCAGTCGTACTGCCAAGCGTGAGTTTGATCTCGTCCTGTACGTGGTGCACGGTGACCGTTGTATCTTTCCCGTCCCATTCCGAACCGCAGCCCATGTGCTCCGTAAAGTAACCGAGCGGGATCAAAACACGTCCTTCTATTTCGACAATGTCGGTTTTTTCATAGGAATACGGCAGGATCCAGTGACCATCGATCGCGACATAGGTAAGCGACCGGCAAATTTGTTCCCGGCGCGGATATAAATCGTAGAGCGGTGTGTCGAAGAAACCGTCCATTGTAAACTCCGGATAAGACATCACGTCTTCCAAATGGTTATAGCAGACGGTCTCCTGTTTATAATAGATCGTACCCATACGCGCATACCACAGCGCAGCGGCATACGGCGAGGGGTCCATGCCGCTGCTTCGACGGTACGCATTTTCAAATTGCGTAAAACCGCAATTTGCAACGATAGAATCTGCACGGTTCAAAAAATATTTAAAATTGATCAGTCCCAGTTCAAATTGTACGCCGGGGTCATCCTCAAATGTCTTGGACAGCTCAGTAAATTTTTCATGCAGCGCCTCGGTATGATCCTTGCTGCCGGAAGCCGCATCCTTCCGCAGGCTGATGATCTGATCCCAGATATCGGCATCATACGCCGCGGAATTTGGGAAAACCGTATAATCATACGCGGCACACCACGGCGGCGGCTCAGGCTCGGATTTTCCTGCCGCGAACGCCGGAAGGAATGCGGTCAGCACCGTACAGCAAAGCAACATAGCCACTATTTTTTTGATCCTTGCCATCAAAACACATCCCCTTATACAAAATGCTATATTACCTCTTCATCATAGCATGTCTCATAGGTACTGTCATGAAGCATTTTGTTAAAAAGAGGTCCTTTGTTTTATCTATTTTAACCAATCCGCGTGTAAAAACCGTTTTATTAAGATACCACACAGTAGCAGCTTGCCAAAGCATGTTTGTTCCAAAAACAGCAAAACAACCGCCCTTACCGAGAGTATCCGGTAAGGGCGGTTGCGCTTTTTAATAGACGTACTCAAATTCCATATCGCCAATGACGACGAAATCGCCTTCCTTAACGCCCATTGCTTCGAGCTTTTCATATACGCCCGCGTTTTTGAGCATGCGGTCCATATACTGGCGGGATTCGTAATCATCCGTGTTGACGGAGGCCATGATCTTGTCGACCCACGCGCCGGATACCACATAGTAATCCTCCACCTGCTCGACGGTCCAGTCGCGCTCGGATACCGTTTCCTCCTCCGGCACGAATTCAGGCTCGTAGCGGAATACAGGCGGCAGCTCGCGAAGCTCGTCCCACGTCAGGCGCATCAGTTCGGTCACGCCCTGACTCGTCGCGGCCGACATTTCGGCAAACTTCAGCCCATGTTCCTCGGCATAGGCGCGCAGCCGGTCGACCGGCGCGCGGTCCTCCCCTAACAAATCGACCTTGTTCGCGACTAATATCTGCGGCCGCGCGGCGAGAAACTCGCTGTAACCCGCAAGTTCCTGATTGATCTTTTCGATATCGTCCAGCGGGTCGCGGCCTTCGCTGCCCGCTACGTCAACCACGTGCAGCAGCAGGCGGCACCGATCGATATGACGGAGAAAATCGTGGCCAAGGCCCGCGCCTTCCGCCGCGCCTTCGATGATGCCGGGGATATCGGCCATGACAAAGGACTGCTCCTCGCCAACCGATACCACGCCCAGATTGGGCACAAGCGTGGTGAAATGATAGTTCGCGATCTTGGGTCTTGCCGCGGAAACCATGGAAAGCAGCGTCGATTTGCCGACATTCGGGAAGCCGATCAGGCCCACATCCGCCAAAAGCTTGAGCTCTAAGATCACATCCAGCTCCACACCCGGCTGACCGGGCTTGGCGAAACGCGGCGCCTGCCGCGTCGGCGTGGAAAAGTGGGTGTTGCCCCAGCCGCCGTTGCCGCCCTTCGCGGCGACGTACGGCTCGTCATCCGACAGATCGCAGATTACCTGCCCGGTTTTCTGATCGCGCAGCAGCGTGCCGCGCGGCACACGGATCACAAGGCTTTCGCCGTCCTTGCCCTTGCAGCGCTTGCCGCCGCCGTTTTCGCCCGTCGCCGCCACGTATTTCTTCTTATAGCGGAAATCCAGCAGCGTGGAAAGGTTATCGTCCACCTGAAAAATCACGCTGCCGCCGCGGCCGCCGTCGCCGCCGTCCGGTCCGCCGGATGCGACATACTTTTCACGGTGAAAGCTTACTTTGCCATCCCCGCCCTTACCGGAAACGATCTTGATCTTTGCTACATCAATAAACATATTTTCCCTCCTTCGGGGGGCTAAAACAAAATCCCAGACCATTAGTCTGGGATTTCATGATCTTTTTCATACGCGCGAAACGCACGTATTTTAATTGTTACTGCGGGTAAACGGAAACCTTCTTGCGGTCCTTGCCCAGTCGTTCAAAACGAACAACGCCGTCTACCTTGGCAAACAGGGTATCGTCGGAACCACGGCCAACGTTGGTACCCGGATGGATCTTCGTGCCACGCTGGCGAACGAGGATATTGCCCGCCGGAACGGTTTGGCCATCCGCGCGCTTGACGCCAAGGCGCTTGGCCTCGGAATCACGGCCGTTCTTGGTCGAGCCAACGCCCTTTTTATGAGCGAAAAACTGTAAACTGATCTTCAGCATTATTCTTGCACCTCCATTACGCTTAAAAACTCTGAATAATTCTGGGTCAGCTCGGTAAAATGCATACGAAGCGCCTGCAAACCGTCCTGTCCGCGTTTGCCATCCTCGCCTTCCGGCAGGGTGATGCGGATATGCGCGCCCTCGTCCTCAATCAGAGTATCGACGGGGATGTGCTGAACGTCAAATAGCAGGGCGTGCGTAAGCATCACCGCGCTTGAGATCGCCGCGCAAACGATGTCCTCTCCGGCTTCCGCGTAGTCCGCGTGACCGAGGATGTCCACCGATCGGATCGACTGATCGGGCGAAATTTGAAAGGTAACGCGTGTCACGGCCTTAGGCCTTGATCGCGCCGATGGTTACCTTGGTGTAAGGCTGTCTGTGGCCCTGACGGCGACGGTAGCCCTTCTTCGGCTTCATCTTGAAGATGTTGATCTTCTTCGCCTTGCCGGTCTTTTCGACCGTGCCGGAAACGGTTGCGCCGGCAACGAAAGGCGCGCCGACGGTCAGGCTGTCGCCTTCCCCTACGGCCAGAACTTCGTCAAAAGTAATGGTGGAGCCGTCCTCGGCACAGAGCTTCTCAACGTAGATCACGTCGCCCTCGGTTACCTTATACTGCTTGCCACCGGTCTTCAGAATTGCGTACATGGGTTTTCCCTCTCTTTCATTATAGAGTCACGCTTGGCGCGGCGGCGGCCCGTTTGGGACGCACTTAACCAAAGCCATCGCACAATGCGGCTTTTAATAGGATAACACGGTTTGTTTGCGCTGTCAAGCACTTTTATTGAACACAGAAGCGACAAAAGCGCTGAAACCCGCGGGCAGGTCGTACTCCGGCCCGGTCGCGGAACGGTCGGTGCTGACAAAGCCGTGATCGCTCGCGTTCATGCCGATCACCTTGTCGCTGTACAGCACCCAGTAGGTCCAATCAGCCGCCGCGCCGGACGCGGCCTGCTTGTAGCCGTCCGCGTTGTCGCGGAACGCATTGAGCTTGTCCGTCAGATAACCCTCCGGCACCTTGAGGTACTGGTAGCCCGAACCCGTGTTGGAAACGATATAAACACCCTCCGTCAACTGCGGGATCAGGTCCGGCAGGCTTTGCGTGTTCGCGGTCGTCGGATCGGGCACAGACTTCATCACGCCGCTCAGCATGGTCTGATTCTCCTGCGTCAGCGTACCCACCTGCTGCGTCAGCGCGGTTTTTTCATCGCCCAGCTTGGTCAGTTCTTCCTGCAAGCCCTTGGCTTTTCCCCGCTGCCCCATGAACAGCGCGAAAAATAAAACCGCCAGCACAAAACACACCAGCACTGCGATGCAAAGCGCCATGCGATAATTGAGCTTTATCTTTTTCGGCGGCCGCCTGCTGCTATGCGACCGCGACCGCTGCCGGCTTTGCGCCGTCCTGCGGCGTTCCTCCGCCGGCGCCGGGCTGTCCTCGTGCGCCTCCGTCCAAAGGCTGTCCTCCGTCGCCCGTCCTATTTCTCCCGTTGTCCAAAGGTCTTCCTCTGGTATCCGTCCGTCTTCCACGCATACACCTCCCGGATAGTGTATCAGCCGCAACCGATCGGCTGCGGCTGATCTTGCTTTACCTGTTTTACTTTGCGGGGTTCTCGATCACCTTTACGCCGTCCTTCGTGCCAACGACCATGCGCTTGCACATATTCAGGAACAGGCCGTGCTCCAGCACGCCCACGATGGTGCCAAGCTTTTGGCGGACATCTTCGATATCGAAGCCCGCGCCAAGATGCAGATCGGCGATAAAGTTGCCGTTATCGGTAACAAAGGTGCGTCCTTCCTTGACGCGCAGCACCGGATGGAAGCCGAACTCCTCCATCTTCTTCATGGCCTGCTTGGAGCCGTACTGTGCGATTTCAACCGGCAGATGGAACGCGCCGATCTGATCAACGAGTTTGGATTCGTCCATGATCCAGATCACCTCGTCCGCCAGCGTCGCCACGACCTTTTCGCGGTACAAAGCGCCGCCGCCGCCCTTGATGGCGCTGAACTGCGGGTCGATCTCGTCCACGCCGTCGATCGCCAGATCGATATGCTCGACCTCGTCGATGGTCAGCAGCGGGATACCGAGTTCGCAGGCCTGCGCTTCGGTGGCCTTGGAGGTCGGGATCGCCTTTAGCTTCATGCCGTTTTTAACCAATTCGCCCACCGCGTTGACGAGGTGGAACGCGGTAGAGCCGGTACCCAGACCAAGCACCATGCCGTCCTTTACATATTCGGCGGCTTTGTCGCCCGCCATTTTCTTCATATCCATAACACATTGTCCTCCCCTGAAGTTGGTACTTCCATTATAAGTGCAACCACGCAAAAGGTCAATCCTTTCTCAGCGGTTCTCCCCCGTATGGGCGGTCTCAAAATGGTAACGGCGGCTCGGCGCGCAAAGAAAAAACCGCCCCGCCCGTGTCAGGACGAAGCGGTTACCCATGGCGGCTTTGCTGTAAGGCGGCGGGGTGGGGTCACCAATGTCATAAAGATAAGAATAGCTGACTCCTATACGGCATAGCGCAGCCCTTTGGCCTTCCCCCGACGAGGGGAAGGTGGCGCGCGCTGCAGGCGCGTGACGAAAGGGGGGCTTAACGAATGGCGCATTTAAAGGTTACTGCGCACATCAATGCCAATGGTTCTTACGCCCCCCTTCAGACCCGCGCTTTGCGCGGCCCAGCTTCCCCTCGCCGGGGAAGCCCAAAGGGCGTTTGCTACCCAGTTAGCACTTTCTCACTCCTAACTGAATGACATTGGTGGGGTCGCCCCCCTACTTAAGGCCGAGGATTTCATCGGCGGATAGATCGAGCAGCTTGCAAATCTGAATCAACATATCAACAGTCAGCTTGCGTCTATGCATCTCGTAATGTCCATATGTAGTCGTACCCATACCCAGCATTGTACTAAACTGCCGTTGGGAAATACCTTTTTGTTCTCGCGTTTTACGAATGATCTCCATATAATCCATAAAATTAGCCTCAGCATGTTGACTCTAATTTAGAGTCATGTTACAATAACTTTAAATTAGAGCCAAGGAGTGATTTTTATGTACTCATTTTTCAGCCGCTATTACTCATCCGTTCATCAAGTCAAAGATCCGAGCGAATGGCTGGCGCTGTGCGCCTGCGAAGCGGACCGCCACAGGATGCTGGATCTGATCGACAAGGACAACGCCCGCATACGGGGCGAAGCAAGGCAGTGCTTTTTGGACGGTATACAGCTTGGCGCGCTGATCCGCTGTCAGGAGCCGGACGGGCTATGACAGCCCGTGCAGCACCTTCGCGGCCCTCAGTGTGTTTTTCATCAGCATCGTGATGGTCATGGGGCCGACGCCGCCGGGAACCGGCGTCATGAACGCCGCTTTTTCAAACACGGCGGGGTCCACGTCGCCGCAGACCTTGCCTTCGGCATTGCGGTTCATGCCCACATCGATCACCGTCGCGCCTTCCTTAACCATATCCGGCGTGACGAACGCGGCCTTGCCCACGGCGGCGACCAGTATGTCCGCGCGGCGGCAAACCTCCGCCAAGTCCTTGGTGCGGCTGTGGCAGACGGTCACCGTGCCGTGCTTGTGCAGCAGCAGCATGCTCATCGGCTTGCCGACGATATTCGACCGGCCAACCACCACGCATTCCTTGCCCTTGGGATCGACGCCGTACTCAGCGAGCAGCTCCATCACACCGGCCGGGGTGCAGGGCACAAAATCAAAATTGCCCACCATGATTTTGCCCACGTTGACCGGGTGGAACGCGTCGACGTCCTTGCGCGGGTCGATCGCGTCGATCACCGCCTGCTCCGAAATGTGCTTCGGCACCGGCATTTGGCACAGAATGCCCGAAATCTGCGGGCTTTCATTTAACTGGGCGATCAGGCCCAGCAGTTCGTCCTGTGTGGTCTCCTCGGGCAGCGCGTATTTTTCGCTGTAAAAGCCGCATTCCGCGCAGGCCTTTTCCTTATTGCGCACATAAATCTCGCTCGCGGGGTCGTTGCCGACGATGATGACCGCCAGCCCGGGCGTTACGCCCTTTTGCTTCAGCGCCTCGGTCTCCGCCAAGATCTGGCCGCGCACCTTTGCGGAAAGCGCCTTGCCGTCCATTTTTACTGCACTCATTTGTCGTTGTCCTCCTTCGGCGTCGGTTTTGGGTCGGGCTCGCCCGCGGGCGAGGGGGCTTGCTTGGGCAGGGGCGCGGCCTCATTTTCGGGCGTGGGCTCCGCCTTTGCGGCCGCCGGGGCGGCAGGCGCGGGGCCTGCCGCGGGCACGGGCGGCTGATAAAACGCTTTTGCTACCTTAATGCGGCTATACTGCCGCACCAGCACGAATATAGCAATCAAACTGCTGACAATCGCCAGCACCTGCGACACGCGCAGGTCGCCAAGGTACAGGCTATCCGTTCTAAGGCCTTCGATCCACGCGCGGCCCAGACCGTACCACATCACATAAAGCAGCGCGATTTCCCCCGGGAACTTACGCTTTTTCGAGTAGAAATGCAGCACGATAAAGCCGAGCAGGTTCCAGAACGATTCATAGAAAAAGGTCGGGTGCACGGGCGCAGCGCCGTCGATCGACATGCCCCACGGCAGGTTTGTCGGCCCGCCGTGCGCTTCGGCGTTGACGAAATTGCCCCAGCGGCCAATGCATTGGCCGATCAGCAAACCGAGCGCCGCCATGTCGCACAGGCCGGTAAAGGATATCTTTTTAAACCGGCTGTAGGCAAACAGGCCGATCAAAATACCGATCACCGAGCCGTAAACCGCGATGCCGCCGTTCCGGATGTTGATGATCTCGCTCAAATGGTTTTTATAATAATCCCATTCAAACGCCACAAAGTAGATGCGCGCGCAGACGATGCCCGCGGGCACGCAGATAAGCAGGCAATCGATCAGGTTGTCCGACGTATAGCCGAATTGCTTGGCGCGCGCGTTCAAATACATTGCGCCCAGCAAAAAGCCGATGCAGATGATGATACCGTACCAATAGATCGGCTTACCGAATACCGTAAAGGCCACCCGGTTGAGATCGAAAGCGATCCCCAAGCCGGGAAATGAGATAGCGTGTTCCATGAATGTCTTCCTTTTCTTTTTGTCTGGGCTTATGCTTCCGCCGGTTCCACGACCGACATGGAGGAATGGTCGTTCCGCGCCCAGCGGGCCACCATCGTCTGGATATCGGACGCTTCAATGGTATCGAACAACGCGGCAAAGTCGAGATAATCCTCGCCGCCGAACATCGCGCCGACCTGCATGCGGGCCAGCTCCTCCGGATCGTCCAGCACGCGCAGGTGCAGGCCGTAAACGGCTTTTTTCATCCGCTCGAACAGCGGTTTGTCCACGCCCTCGCGGGCAATGCGGCGCACCTCCGCTTCGATCGCCGCGCGGGCCGCTCCCGGGTCGCGGCTTTCGCCGCCCATGAGCGCGACCGCGCCCTCGGGAATCAGCGAATACTCGGTCTCAAAGTAGCGGTTGATCAGGCGCTTTGCGTACAGGTCGCTGTAAAGCGGCGCGGTATCGCCGCACAGCACGCGCACGGCCAGTTCGCCAAGCAGCGCGCGGCGCAGCTTGCTTTCGCCGGGCGCGAGTGGTTCATCCTTAAAGCCAAGCAAAAACTGCGGCTGGGAAACCTGCATTTTGCGGGTGACTAGGCTTTTTGCGACGGTATCGCGCCGTTCGCCGTAATGCCGCTCACCGATGCGGGTGGGCACGCGGGGCGACAGACGCTCCGCCGCGCGGCAAACCTGTTCAAAATCCGCCGCGCCGCAAACGACCAGCGCCATATTGGACGGGCTGTAAAACGCTTTATGACAGGTAAACAGAAGTTCCGGCGTGATATGCGAAATGCTTTCCACGCTGCCCGCGATGGAAACGCGGACCGGATGCTCGTGGAACAGCCCCTCGAACAGGCCGACATAGGCCTGCCAGCCGGGCGTGTCCTCCATCATGCCGATCTCCTGCCCGATGATGCCGCGTTCCTTTTCGACGTTCTCCTCGGTAAAATAAGGGGTGAACACGAAGGAGAGCAGGATATCAAGGTTTTGCTCAAACCGCTCGGTGCAGGAGAAATGGTAGGCGGTCATGGTCTGGCTGGTGAATGCGTTCGGGCTCGCGCCCGTGACAGAGAACTTTTGCAGGGCGTTGCCGTCCTTGTCCTCAAACATTTTATGCTCTAAAAAGTGGGCCACGCCGGCGGGCGTGTCATAGCGCGTGCCGTCCAGCGTAAAGGACGCGTCCACCGAACCGAAATCGGTCGCGAGCACGGCAAAGGTCTTTGAAAACCCTTCCTTTGGAATATAGGCGATGCGCAGGCCGTTTTCCAGCGTGCGGCATTCGATCTTTTCGTGCAGCAATGCGTACTGCTTGCTCATCCTGCCACCCCCTTCATAAAGTACACGGTATCGAGCTGCGTGGCCTGCGCCGCCGCGACGATCTCGTCGCGCGTGACGGTGTCCAGACGGCCGATGCGTTCCTCGGGCGCAAGCATGGTGCCCGCCACGGCCTGCTGCAGCCAATAGCGTTCCAGCTGTATGGGTTCGTCCAGCATGGCGCGCCACGCGCCCGCAAGGGTCTTGCGGGCGGAATCGATCTCCGCGTCCGTGATGTCGCCTTCGCGGCAAAGCGTCAGCTGGCGCAGGATCTCGTCTCGCGCTACCTCAAACTTATCGTTTTCAATGCCGGAGTTGACCAGCATCACGCCCTTCAGGCTGGCAAACTGCGCGCTCGCATAGTAGCAGAGCGAAAGCTTTTCGCGCACGTTCAAAAACAGCTTGGAGCTGGTCGAACCGCCGTAAAGCGTTTGGAACATCCAGTACACGACCGGATCGCCGCCCAGCAGGCTCGCGCCGCCCGTGCGGAAGCCTAGGGAAAGCTTGCCCTGTGTGACCGGCTGTTCCTCCACAACTTCGCGGGCTTCGCCCTGCGGCGCGGCGATCACCTTAGTCTCGGGCACGTAAAAGCTCTGCTCGCGCCGGTGCGGCAGCGCTTTTGCAAAAAGCGCTTCGACCACGTCCGGCTGCATGGTGCCGCAGTAGAACAGTTCGATCCGGGCCTCGCTCAGCGCGCGCTGATAGGCCGCGTACAGCTTGGTCTCCGTGATGCGGTCGGCCTGCTCGGCCGTGCCGAGGGCGGACTGCCCGTAAGCTTCGTCCGCGCACATTAGCTCGGTCAACCGCTTCGGCGCGTACGAACGCGGGTCGTTCTTCTGCGCCGCGATGCGGTCCTTCAAGTTGTCCCGCTCGCCCGCGGTATAGTCCGCGTCAAACGCGCCATCCTTAATATAAGGATCATACAGCAGCTCGGTCAGCAGGTCGATGGCCTTGCCAGTCAGCCCGTCCGCGCCCTTCGCGTACGCCTCGTCGATCACATCGGACAAAAAGCCGACGACCAGCGTTTCGCCTTCCTTGCGCACGGTCGCTTCGATGCGCGCGCCGTACAGCTCGTCCAGCGCCTGCCCAAGCTGGCGCAGGTCGGTCAGCCGCTTCGTGCCGCGCCGCAGCACGTGCGGCAGCACCGCGCGGAGCGCCGCGTCCGGCCCGCCGAGGGGCAGCAGCAGCGCCGCCCGGATGACAGACCGTTTGAACTTGGGCGTGGTCACGCAGGTAAGGCTTACCCCGGCGCCCAATTTTTTTCTCGTCACCTGTTGCATAATTTGCCTCGCTTCCGGAGAAATTTTTCCATGTGAAATATTATATCATTAAATGAATAAGCGCGCAATCTTTTCGGTGTGTTCACTAAAACTACAAAGTTTCACGCCTGTACAGTAATTTTCCCTTGACAAGGGGCAAATTATACGGTATGATAATCACGTTCGATGTAAAGGCAATTCGCTTTACACACATAAGGAGGCCGGGCCATGAAGGGCAAACCGCTGGAAATGAGCCTGCTGTACGATTTTTACGGCGACATGCTCACCGGCAAGCAGCGCGAGCTGTTCGACCTCTATTATAACGAAGATTTATCCCTGACCGAGATCGCCGAGCATGCGGGCATCACCCGCCAAGGCGTGCGGGACGCGGTAAAACGCGCCGAGCACACGCTTGCCGAAACCGAACGGCGGCTTGGTCTGGTCGCCCGCTACGGCGATACCGAGCGGCGCGCCGCCGCGCTGCGGCACGAGGCCGCGGCACTGACGGAACTTAACCAAAACCAGCTGCACAGCGAAGCGCTCGGCGAGATCGCCGCCCGTCTGACGCAGCTGATCGACGAGCTTTCGACTTAAAGGAGGCTTCTATGGCTTTTGAAGGCCTGACCGAAAAAATATCCTCCGCTTTTAAGCACCTGAAAAGCAAGGGCCGCCTGACCGAGGCGGACGTGAAAGAGGCCATGCGCGAGATTCGTCTCGCCCTGCTCGAGGCCGACGTCAACTTTAAGGTCGCGAAGGATTTCATCAAAGCGGTCACCGAAAAGGCGACCGACGCCGAGATACTGGAAAGCCTTTCCCCTGCGCAGCAGGTCATCAAGATCGTCAATGAAGAGCTGACCGCGTTGCTCGGCGGGCAAAACACCCGCCTCACCATATCGCCCAACCCGCCCACCATCGTGATGATGGCCGGCTTACAGGGCGCTGGCAAGACCACCAACTGCGCCAAACTTGCGGGCCTGCTGCGCAAGCAGCAGCAGCGCCGCCCGCTTCTCGTCGCGTGCGACGTATACCGCCCCGCCGCGATCGAACAGCTCAAGGTCGTGGGCCGTCAGCTCGATATCACCGTGTTTGACGAAGGGCAAGGCGACCCGGTCGAAATCGCCAAGCACGGCATCGATTTTGCCAAGAAAAACGGCTACGACCTTGTTTTTCTCGATACCGCGGGCCGCCTGCACATCGATGAAAAGCTGATGGACGAGCTGAAGAACATCAAAGCCACTGTCAAGCCGACCGAGATCATCCTCGTCGTCGACGCGATGACCGGTCAGGACGCGGTCACCGTATCTCAAACGTTCAACGAAGCGCTTGGCGTGGACGGTGTGCTGATGAGCAAAATGGACGGCGACGCGCGCGGCGGCGCCGCGCTTTCGGTAAAAGCCGTCACCGGCAAGCCGATCAAATTTATCGGCACGGGCGAGAAGCTTTCGGATATCGAGCCGTTCCACCCGGACCGCATGGCGTCCCGTATCCTCGGCATGGGCGACGTGCTCACGCTGATCGAAAAAGCGCAGCAGACCTTCGACCAGAAGCAGGCGGCAGAGACCGCCCGCAAAATGGCCACCGGCCGCCTGACGCTGACCGACTTTTTAAGCCAGCTGCAACAGATGAAAAATATGGGCTCGATGGAGGAAATGCTCGGCATGCTGCCGGGCGTGGACGCAAAAGCCCTCGCCGGCGCACAGATCGACGAAAAGCAGATGGCCCGCACCGAGGCTATCATCCAATCCATGACCCCCAAGGAGAGGGATAATCCCTCGGTTATCAACTTTTCGCGCAAAAAACGCATTGCGAAGGGCTGCGGCCAAACCGTGGAGGAAGTCAACAAGCTTCTCAAGCAGTTTGAAGCCATGCAAAAGATGACCCGCCAGCTTACCGGCATGGCGCGCGGCAAGGGCAAGAAAAAGCGCCGCGGCTTTGGGGGCTTCGGCGGCATGAAGCTACCGTTCTAACGTATCCTGTCATCCTGAGCGCAGCGAGGGATCTCGCGCGAACGCGCGAAACCTTACGGCCCCGATCGCGCGTTCGCGCGGGATTCTTCGGGCTACACCCTCAGAATGACAAATACCATCCGTTGCTTGTAAAATTATTTTACAATAGAGAATTGTTCTATGGGAGGTGAAACAAAGATGGTAAAGATTAGACTGCGCCGCCTCGGCGCTAAGAAGGCTCCGTTCTACCGCATCGTCGTAGCGGACTCCCGCTACCCGCGCGATGGCCGCTTCATCGAGGAGCTCGGCACCTACAATCCGCTGAACCACCCGGCTGAAATCCAGGTGAACGCTGAACGCGCTCAGGAATGGATCGGCAAGGGCGCTCAGCCGACCGATACCGTTCGCGGCATCCTGAAGAAAGCCGGCGTGCTGTAAGAATGAGTGAGGTTGTCGAAATGAAAGAGCTACTCAGCTACATTGTGAAGAATCTGGTTTCCGAGCCGGATGCGATTGCCATTACCGAAGAGATCGACGGCGACAATGTGACCTATTCCCTGCGCGTAGCGCCCGGGGACATGGGCCGCGTTATCGGTCGCCACGGCCGCATCGCCAAGGAAATCCGCACACTCATGAAAGCGGCAGGCAATCGTGAAAACAAGCGCGTCACTGTCGACATTGTCGACTAAAAGCGCCCTTAAAAGACCTGTTCATTTATTTGACAGGTCTTTTTTCTATCATTTTCGGAGGAAACAACCTATGCAGAAACAATTTTTAGAGGCGGGCAAGATCGTGGGCACGCACGGCGTAAGGGGCGATCTGCGCGTGCAGTCCTGGTGCGACAGCCCCGAAACGCTGTGCGAGTTCGACACGCTCTATTTCGAGGATAAGACCAAGGTGACGGTCGAGCGCGCGCAGGTGCACAAAAATATCGTGCTGCTGCACCTGTCCGGCGTCGATACGCTCGAAGCGGCGGAGGCGCTCAAAAACCGCGTGCTGCTGCTGGACCGCGAGGACGCTGAACTGCCCGAGGATCTGGTCTTCATTCAAGATATTCTGGGCTTTACCGTTGCGGATACCCGCACCGGCAAGACCGTGGGCCGTCTGCGCGACGTTATCACGACGGGTCCCGCGCACGATCTGTACGAGATTACGGGCGAGGACGGACAAATGGTTTATATCCCCGCCGCAAAGCCCTTTTTGCAATCCATCGATATGGAAAAAGGCGTTATTTATATCGAATCCATCGAGGGTCTGCTATGAAGATCGATATCATGACCCTGTTCCCCGAAATGATCGAAGCCGTGATGCGCGAAAGCATCATCGGCCGCGCGCAGGAAAAGGGGCTTGTTTCGGTATCCGCCACGAACATACGCGATTACGCGCTCGACAAGCACCATAAAGCGGACGACGCCCCCTACGGCGGCGGCCGCGGACAGGTGATGCTGGCCGAGCCGCTCTTCCTGTGTCACGAAGCGCTTTGCGCGGGCGGGCAGGTGCATACGGTGTTTCTTTCCGCGCAGGGCCGTCCGTTTGACCAAGCCAAAGCGCGCGAATTGCTTGCGCGCGAGCATGTGATCTTGGTCTGCGGCCATTATGAAGGCGTGGACCAGCGTTTTATTGACGCCTGCGTGGACGAGGAGATCTCCATTGGCGATTTTGTGCTGACCGGCGGCGAGATCCCCGCCATGGCCGTGGCGGACGCGGTATGCCGCATGGTGCCGGGCGTGCTGCCTGACGAAGAGGCATTTACCGCCGAAAGCCACTGGGCAGGGCTGCTGGAACACCCGCACTACACCCGCCCGGAGAACTGGCGGGACAGGCCGGTGCCCGACGTTCTGCTTTCCGGACACCACGCCAATATAGAAGCATGGCGACGCGAAATGTCGCTTCGCCGCACCAAGCAGGACCGCCCCGACCTATTCGCCCATTTCATCCCCCGCGATAAGACCGACCAAAAACTGCTCCGCCGCATTGAAGAGGATGAGCAAACATAAGCGCCGCATTGCTGCCTGCCTAACCCGCAGGCAGTTTTTTTATGAAAAGCCGTAACCTCGACGCCGCGATTCTCGTCTATATGGGTGAAGGCCTTTGCTCTCGCGCAAGGAGGAATAAATTTGACAGACGACGAAATCATCGCTTTATACTGGGACCGACAGGAATCAGCTATTTCGGCTTGCTCCAAGCAGTACGGCGGGTATTGCTATTCTATCGCCTACCGCATATTAAATTGTCGTGAAGACGCAGACGAGTGCGTGAACGACACATGGCTTAAAGCATGGCATGCGATCCCACCGGAACGTCCGGCCATCCTATCCGCTTTTCTCGCAAAAATCACCCGCAACCTGTCATTTGATCAATACAAAAAAAGAAATGCAAAAAAGCGAGGCGGCGGCGAACTTCCGCTTGTGCTGGAGGAGCTGGAGGAGTGCGTTGCCTCCTCCAGCAGCACGGAAGAGCCCGTATTGGACGCGGCACTTAGCCAAAGCATCAACCGGTTCCTGCGTGGATTACCGGAACAGGAGTGCAGCATCTTTTTATGCCGGTATTGGTACGGCAAATCACTAAAAGAGATCGCCGGGCAATTTTCCATCAAGGAAACCGCCGCGAAGACCCGGCTGTTCCGCACTCGCGCCAAGCTCAAAATCTTTTTAAAGAAGGAAGGAATCATTTTATGAGCCAGAGTGAACGGCTTTTTCTCGCAATCGGGAATGTGGATGATGTTTTGCTTGCGCGTTGCGAGCAAACGCAAAACCGCAGCATACATAAAAACGTTTGGTTCAAATGGGGTTTTGCGGCTGCGTGCCTGTGTCTGGTATTGGCCGGGGCATTCGGTTTATACACCCATTCTGGCCAAACGAATGGCGGCTCCGCTACACAGAATGGTAATAGGGTGATTGAAAGCTATACTTCCACCCCATCAAACAGCAGCCTATACGCTCCGCCGGAAAACGGAACAGTACTGCTTATGAACGGCGTGCAGGAGACTATATCTGAGCATGCAGGACAGAACACCCTCTATTTTCTCGGGATAAACTTCTTTGCCGACGGCGCTCCGCTGGCTGCTGACAGCGACGCGGTCACGGCGGAACTGAACCGGCTGACCAAGCTGGGCTATCAGGTTGGATATGCCACCTGCTGGACCTATGAGGGCGAGGGCACGCAACGCGACCTGCGCTATACGGCGGGCTATTTTACCGAACAGCAGCTGCTGGATTTTGCCGCGAGCGAACAGTACGGCTACAGCTTCCACTTTGTCACAAACGGCGACGGCTCACCGGTCGCTTCCGATAGCGGAATCGACGCGCCAACGGAGCCTGACGATCCATTGCAGGTACCCGTTCCATAGTAAAGACCGCCGGAGCAAACGCTCCGGCGGTCTTTACTCATTTTAAACTACATAGACCTCTGTGGTCTCGTATACCTCGTACACCTTTTTCAGCGTGGCCATCTCGGTACCGGCGAGGCGGCTGGACGCGCGGGCGGTGGCTACGGCAAAGCGCGCCATCTCGTCGAACCGCAGGCCCTTGCTGAGCGAATTGGCGATCGCGCCAACCATGGCGTCACCCGTACCGACCGAACCCTCGTCATAAATCTTGGGGTTGCAGTTGACATACAGCGCTTCGCTCTCGTCCTTAGAGACCAATAGCGCGCCTTCCTGCGCCATGGATACGCACACGGCGCGCGCGCCAAGCTCGAGCATCTTGCGCGCGGATACGACGACCTCCTCCGGATCGGCGGAGGGCTTATCGCCCACGGCGTCGGCCAGCTCAAAGATATTGGGCTTGACAAAATCCGGCTCACAGTCGAGCGCGGCCTTGAGCAGCTCTCCCTCGGCGTCGATAATGAGCTTGCAGCCCGCTCGCTTGATGGTCTTGCAGATCTTTAAGTAATTTTTCAGCGGAAAATCCGGCGGGCACGAACCGGCGAGCACGAAAATATTGCCTTCGTCCAGATAGTTCTCCATGCGGTCGATCAAGCGGAGAAAATCTGCGTCTTCGATCTTGGTGCCGGGCTCGTTCACCTCGGTATGGCCGCCCTGCGCGTCAATGATCTGGGTGTTGACACGGGTTTGGCCCGCGATATCCACAAAATCATGGTGGATATCGGCCGAAGTAAGCGAATCCTTCATAATGCGGCCGTTTGCGCCCGCGCAAAAGCCAAGCGCGATGCTTTCGCCGCCAAGGGCCTTGACCGCGCGGGAAACGTTGATGCCCTTGCCGCCCGGCTCTAGATAGCTGGACAGCGCACGGTTGAGCTTACCCACCACAAGCGGCTTGTCAATACGCAGCGTACGGTCAAGCGCGGTGTTCAGCGTAATAGTAATAATCATGGGAGCGACCTCCTCAAACTCTAGGACCGCGGGCGCGGCTATGCCGTATGCCTTTGATCGTATAGTTCTATTTTACAAAATTGCAAGCACAATGTAAACCCTTTTTGAAAATTCGCCTGAAACTGGCTGATTATCCTTCCAGCCCCCGCAAGCCGCGCACCAGCTCCGCATAAAAGGATAGCGGCCGGAACCGGGGCGTATCGCGCCCCATGGAATCCACCAGCTCCTGATGGGAAACGCCGTGCAGCGTGCCCCGGTACACGCCCCATTTGGCCGATTCCGGCGCGACCAAGCCGTCGGTCTCGCCCACCAGCGGACGCAAAACGGCATGGCTGGCCGCCATAAGCGGGTCGGTGCGGCTATCCGCCAGCTCCGCGCCCCAGCTTTGATAATACACGCGCGCGTCATCCGGATTTTCCCGATTAAAGCGAACAAGCGCCTCGCGCGTGATTTCGCGGCCCGCGCGCAGCACCGCAGGGTCGCGGTCGCCATGGCGGCGGGCGTGCGCCTCGGCCGCCACGCTCCACAGTTCCACCCCGGGGTGCAGACGCAAAAGAAGCTCGGCCAGCGGCGCGCCCCGGTTGGGCGTGGACAGCATGGTGAGCGACGCGACGCAGCCGCCCAGCCCCAGCGTGGAAATCAAATAGCGCGCCTCCAGTCCGCCTTTGGAATGGGCGATCAGGTGCGCGCGGGGCTGTCCGGTCTCCCGCAATGCGTCGCGCAGCGACAGCGCAACCCGCCGCGCGTTACCGGGCACCGCGCCCCACGCATCCTGTCCGCCGAAATAAACGGCGACGCCGTGCGCACGCAAAAACGCCGGCAGCCTGCCCCAATACGGGCGGGGCGACTCGTCCCAGTAGCCCATGCCGTGCACCAGCAAAATGGGGTACTTGGTCTTTAAAAGTTCATCTCTCCCCATGGGTCCCCGCCTTCATTTTGCAAACGCACAGCGAAACCGCCGTGCAAAACAGCACGATCCCGGCGAGCCTGCCGAATACCGCAACACGCAGCCAAAGCAGCGCGCACATAAGGGCCGCCACTACCAGCACGATCCCGCGCGCCACCCGCTTTGCCAGCTTGAACCGCGCGGGGCTGAGCGGATTGTTTTCATGCGGGACCGGCGCCATGCGCCAGATCGCGGCCGCCGACAGCAGCCCCACCGCCAAACACAGTCTGGCGGGCAGGTAATGTCCGCCCAGCATGGCCAGCGCCCACACCGCGTTGCTCAGAACAAAGCAGCGCAGCGGCGTTTTCGCATGATAGCCGCCCGCCCAGTTGCGCAGCGGCATGAACAGCAGATCGAACCAGAGCGTCTGCCAAAGCACATGGAACCAAAGCGCCAGCGCCAGCTGCACGACATTGTACGCAAGCGTATTGAGCAGGCAGAACAGGCCGTACTCCTGTACCGCCGCATCCTCTTCCTTGATCACGCCGCAGCGGACCAGAAAGGCGCTCCATCGTTTCAGCATGTCGTTGTCTACTCCTTTTCAGGCTCTATCACACTTATGTTTATGGTTTCGCCGCATTCGTTCGGCAGCAGGACCGTGATGCGGAAAGTGCCGGTATCCTTATGGTATTCCGCGCCGCACATGCCGTTGTACTTATCGGCCACGCGCCTGACCTGCGTCAAGCCAATGCCGTGCAGCAAGCCGCTCTTGGCGCTTTTGAAGCCGTTTTTTCCCTCTAGGGGTTCATTTTCACTCGGGTTCTCGCAGAAAACGACCAGCCGGTACTTCTGCTGCGCCACAATCAGACGCAGCCAACGATTTTTTGGATCCGCGTTCCTCTCACATGCCTCGATCGCGTTATCGAGCACATTGAACAGAACGGTGCAAAGGTCGCTCGTTTTTACCTCGTTTGTGTCCGGCAGGCTGAGATTGACCCGTACCCCGATACCGGCCTCGCGCGCGCTGGACAGCTTTGCGTGCAGCAGCGAATCAATCGCGGCGTTGCCGGTATTGACCCAAACGCCCGCGCCCTCTGCGGTATCCGATATCTGTTTCACGTATTCGAGCGCCTGACCGCTCTCGCCCTGTTCCAGCAGACCGGCCAGCGTTCGCAAATGGTTTTTCAGATCGTGCCGCATTCCAAGGATATTTTCGTACATGGCGGTAAGCGCCTGACGCTGTCTCTGCAAATTCTCCTGCTGCATGGCTTCGGATTCCAAACGGTATTTCCGCTCGGTCTCGCGCGACAGGCTGATAAACAGTATGGTGATCAGCACCAGCAGCACGAAAAGCACGATCGGCAGCACTTTCAGAAAATAACCGACATCACCCGTATTGTTCAGCACATAGGAAAGCGCCGTGGCGCTGCCGCCCAGCAACGCCGCGCCCGCGCTCAGACAGATCAGCTGCGGCGCGCGGAGATGCCGCGTATCCGGCACGCTCCGCTTGCGATGCAGAAAAAACAGCGTGCCGCCGAGCACTAAATACATCAGGCCGCGCGATTCCAGAATCCCGTATACCATAAAAAACGGTGTATCCGCCACCACCGTGACCGGGATTTTGAAAAGCGCCGACAGCGTGAGCGGCACCGTGCTTTCGCAAATATACATCAGCGCGTTGGCCAGCGCGGGCAGGCAAAGTGAAACACACCGCTTATGTTCCGAGACAAGATAGCAAAATACGATCTCCCCCACGAAAACAATGGCGAATTTGATCAGGTAAAACACCTGCAAGACGCTCATGACAGACGAGAGCGCAGCGCTGCACACAACAAAACAGATCCACTTTTTGTGGACCCATTTACTTCCCTCCGGCAAAAGTACGGTATTATAAAAGGATAGCTTGAGCGACGCATCCAGCATGGAGGAAAGGATCATTAAAATGTTCATTGCCGTTATCATAGGTTTTCTATAACGCTTTCCATGCGTTCAATGGTGGCGCGCTGAATCTTATCGCGGTACAGGCGGCTTACCGGCACCTTAATATCCTTTTTCAGGATCATTTCCGCGCCCAGCACCTTGGATACATAATCGACATTGACCAAATACGAACGGTGGCACTGCATAAAGCTCTCCTGCGGCAGCTTTTGCAGCAGTTCATACATGGTCATACGGCAGGTGACCTCGCCCCGATTGTGTACGATCCGGCACTCGTGGTCCATGGCTTCGACGAACAGGATATCGGCGTAGGAAAGAATGATCTGCTTGCCCCGCTGCGCAATGACGAGCTTTGCGTCCTCGCGCAAGCGCGCGTAACGCTCCGCGTGCTCCAAGCACTTTACGCAGTCCCCCTCTTTCAGCGGCTTGAGCAAGTAATGATAGGCGTGCACCGAATACCCCGCCATTTGATACTGACCGTGGTTGGTCACAAACACGATCGGCACATCCTCCGATATGGTGCGGATCTGTTTGGCGGTCTCGATCCCGCTGCGGTCCGGGGTTTCTATGTCAAGAAAAAAGATATCGGTATCGATGATTCTTTCATCGGTAACGTCGGCCCCGGAAACGCAACCGGTCACATGAACATTGATATTTTTATTCTGTGCCGCTTGCTCGATCGTTTCCTTGCACATTTTCAGTTCCCATTCGTTATCTTCCAAAACAACAACTTGCAAAACCATTTTGCGCTTCCCTCCCCACCCGTTGCATTGCAAGTCGCGCAGACGCAAATTCACGGAAAAATTGTTGAAATTCCAAACTCTGAGTCATATTGATTATACGTTAAAGCGACAAATTTTTCAAGTCTGGAAAAGTTCGCTTTTCCCCCTGCCTATTCCCAAATAAAACGAGGCTTTTGTCGTTTTTTCTTTGAAATTATATGTTATATTTCTTTATTTTTCTATTTCCAAACCTTTTCACGTCGCGTTAATTGCATTTCACGTCAAAGGTATTTACAGACGATGGTTTTGATGTTACAGTAATCATGCTCTTGTGACATGGAAGAGCAAAAATGTAATCGCTCCCCGTGAGCGGCTGCAAAGACTGCGGCCAAGCCACTTGCGCCGCGTCTCAATTACAATGACCACTTCTTCATTTCTATCATACAAAAAGCTCCTCATCCGAGGAGCTTTTTGTATTTTATCGGCACTTTTGTGATCGTTTGCGTGAACCGCTTACTTATGATACTTGCCGCCCGCGGCGATATTCAGCGCGCGGTAAAGCTGTTCGAGCGCCATGACGCGCGCCAGATGGTGCGGAAACGTCATCGGCGACATGGACAGCCGCAAATCGGCCCGTTGCTTGATACGCGGGGCAAGGCCGCACGAGCCGCCGATCAGTACGCACAGGCGGCTCACGCCCGAAACGGTGAGCTGCGACAGGTAGGCGCTGAACGCCTCGCTGGAAAGCGTCTTGCCTTCCACGCACAGCGCGATTACCTTGGCCCCCGGCAAAAGCTGCGCTTCGATCGCCGCGGCTTCGCGTTCCAACGCCGCGGCGAGCTCGCCTTCAGAGGGCGACTGCGGTAGGCGCTGCTCGGACAGCTCGGCCACTTCCAGCTTGCAGTAAGCGCCCAGACGTTTTCGGTATTCGGCGCAGGCGTCCGCCCAAAAGCGCTCGCCCAGCTTGCCCACGCAGATCAGTCGTACAGAGAGCATTGCACGCCTCCCTCTAAGACAATGGGCGCATCCATGCGTTCGCGCGGGGCGATGTACACCGCGCAGGGCGCAAGGCCCTTGAGCGCCAGCTGCGTTTGCTGCAACGCGAGCGCGGGCATGTTGTTATGCTCGCTCAGGTGCGCAAGAATCAGCGTGCGCGTGCCGCTTTTGACCAGCTCCGCCGCGCAGACCGCGCAGTCCGGGTTGGATAAATGGCCACGCGGACCGCCCACGCGCTGCTTGAGCATGTAGGGATAAGGCCCGGCCGCGAGCATGTGCGGATCGTGGTTGCTCTCTAAAACGACCGCGTCGCACCCGCGCAGCTGGTCGGCAATCTCGCCCGGTACAAAGCCCAAATCGGTCGCAAAGCCAAAGCGCGTGTCGCCGTTGCTCAATATGTAGCCCACGCTGCCCGCCGCGTCGTGCGGCGTGTCGAACGGCGTGACCCCGATCTCGCCGATGCCGAAGCGCTCACCCGGCTCGAACGTGGTAAGGCGCCCCTCCGGCGCGGTCTGCTTGAGATGCAGGGCAAGCGCGGTTTCCGCCGAGGCGTAGACCGGCGCCTGACTTTTTTCAGGAACATCGGCAGGCCCTTGATATGATCGGTATGATCGTGCGTGATGACCACGCCCGCGATTCGGTCGAGCGACAGGCCGACCTCGTGCAGCGCGGTCGTTATTTTGCGGAGCGATACGCCCAGATCGATCAAAATCGCGGTGGAGCCGCACATATACAGGCCGCAGTTGCCCGATGAGCCGCTCGCAATGCTGTAGTAAAAGCGCTGCGTCATAGATTTTTTCATACTCCTTTGTGCTCAGTCAAGAGAAAAGGGGCGGGAACTGCCGTCCCCCGCCCCAATATACGCTTAGTTTGCCTCTTGCATGCCGTTTGTGTTATCCGGGATCTCGGAACGGTACATATCCGCGCCCAGCGCCACAAACTTTTCCACAAGCGTTTCATAGCCGCGCTCGATGTTCTGCACCTGCTCGACCTCGGTCACGCCGCCGGCCGCAAGGCCCGCAATGACCATGGCCGCGCCCGCGCGCAGGTCGTGCGCGCGCACCGGCGCGCCCTTGAGTTCGCTCACGCCCTCCACGATGGCGATCTTGCCATCCACATGGATATTGGCGCCCATGCGGGTGAGTTCGCCCGTATAGCGGTAGCGGCTGTCCCACACGCCCTCGGTGACGATGCTGGTGCCCTCCGCCAAGCAAAGGGCCGTGGTCATCTGGGGCTGCATGTCGGTCGGGAAACCGGGATAGGGCAGCGTTTTCAGGTTGGTCTTGGTCAGCCGTCCCATGCGGCGCACGAGCACCGCGTCGTCAAACTCGGTGATCTCCACGCCCATTTCCTTCAGCTTGGCGGTAATGCATTCCAGATGCTTGGGGATGACGTTTTTCACCAGCACCTGCCCGCCGCAGGCCGCGACCGCCGCCATGAAGGTGCCGGCCTCGATCTGATCGGGGATGATGGAATACGAGCCGCCGCGCAGACGCTCCACGCCGCGGATTTTGATCACATCCGTGCCCGCGCCCTTCACGTCCGCGCCCATGGCGTTCAGGAAGTTCGCCAGATCGACGATGTGCGGCTCCTTGGCGCAGTTTTCCAGAATGGTCTGCCCCTTGGCCAGCACCGCCGCCAGCATCACGTTCATGGTCGCGCCAACGGTGACAACATCAAAATAGATGTGCGCGCCGTGCAGGCCGTCTTCCGGCGCTTCCGCGCGGATAAAGCCGCCCTTGGGCAGGGTTACCTTGGCGCCTAATGCTTCAAAGCCCTTGATATGCTGATCGATCGGGCGCACGCCGCCGAAGTTGCAGCCGCCCGGCATGGCCACCTCGGCATAGCCGTATTTGCCGAGCAGCACGCCCAGCAGATAATAAGAGGCGCGCAGCTTGCGCTCCAGCTCGTGGGGCTCCAGACTCGGCCGGAGGTTGTTTTCGATCTCGACCGTGGTCGCATTGACCAAACGGATATGCGCGCCGAGCTCGCGCATGATCTCAAGCTGCAATGTTACATCAATGATCTTGGGCACGTTCTCGATCCGAACCGGGCCGTCCGCCAGCAGCGCCGCCGGTACAATGGCAACCGCCGCGTTCTTCGCACCCGAAATGGTCACCTCGCCATTCAGGATCTTGCCGCCGTTGATTACATACTTGGTCAAAGCCTACCTACTCCTCACTCTTCTGTCCCGCGCCCCACAAAAAAAGTCGCGTTTCTTTTCTCTACATCACATTTTATGGCCGGAAGGCGCACTTGGTGCGCCCCGCACAAAATCTCACAATATATTCTACCACAAATTCCGGGAAAGGAAAGTTCTTTTTCCCGTTTCCCATTAAATCTCGGTTTTTTTGGCACAATCCACCAAATATTCGTGCTCGCTGGTTCGGATTTTCCAAGTTGGCGTGAGCTGCAAACGGCGGCCGCTGTCCTGCTGCAAGCGGTAGCCCACCGTCATTTCCTGTATCTGCCCGATATCCGGCGTGGACGCGGCAAAAGCGAGCAGCGCATCCGCCGCCGCGCAGTTCACCACGGTCTCCCGCGCGGTCGTGTACGGCGTGCCAAAGCTCCAAAAACCGGACAGGGAGACCGTTTCCCCCTCGTAGGTCAGTTGCAGCGACCGGTTGTGCACCGGCAGGCCCGCGACCGGACCGGTCAGCGTGGCGGCGCCCTCCGCAAAGGCGATCGAATCGCCCTTATCGAGCAGGCCCCAATCGCGGATGTAGGCGCGCAGGCGCTGTTCCGCCTGCCGCATGCCCTCCGGCGCGCCGCGCGTATCTCTGGCATGGCCCTGCACGGTGCCGTCGCCGTTCCATGCGACCTCGCCAAGGTCGCTTTCAAAAAGCACGGTGCCGTCCTCCCGCTCGGTGCGCTGCATATCCGCGCCCAGCATCGCGCGGGCGACCCGTTCCTCATCCGCGCGGCTGCGGTCCAGCGTCAGGGGCGGCAGAACCTTGTCATCGGGCAGCCGAAAGCTCTCGTCGAGCGTAACGCCGCTTTCCGCAAGCAGCGTGCGCACATGGCTGTTCAGCTCCTCGGCGCGCGATACGCGCTGATAGTACTGAAACCCCAGATTGCCCAGAAGGAACAGATTCACCGCCAGCAAAATGACGATCAGTACGTTTTTTACCTTATCCCATTGCAAAGCGGCGCTGCCTCCCTTCTGATCACTTCAAATAATAACGGCCGGGCACATAGACCCCGTCCTGCTCGCGATAGGCGACGATCAGTTCGCGCGCCGAGCCGTCCGACGCGGCGGCGGCCTGTCTGGCGGGCATGACGCCCTGCCGCACGTCCTCCGCCTCGAACCGCTGCAGATGGAGCGAAGCCGAAAGAAGCGCCCCTTCGCGGAACACAAAGGTGGCAAAATCGGTCTCGCCCAGAATCGGCACGCCGTTATAGGTCTGCACAAAGCTGAGCGTGGTCACACCATCCTCCTGCTGCACGCCGCAGAGCGACGCGCGCGTTTCCGCTTCCACCGCGCGCAGCGCGGTGTCGAGCACGGTGCGCGCGCAGTCGAGCTGCGCGTCCAACGAGGCAAGACCTTCGGCCTCGCCCCGGTCGTACGCGGAGATCGCGCCGCTTTCGCCGGAGGCGGTATACTGCGTCAGGCCATCCGCGTAAACGCGCATGGTCGACACATCGTCCGCAAAGACCTTGCTCTTGCCATCCTGCTCGGCATAGGAGCGCACATAGGGCGTATACTGGAACGCGTTCAGCAGCGTTTGCAGGCTGCCGCCGCCCTGTGCGTCAAACAGGTCGAGCGCGGTCGCCTTGAGGCGCGGCAGGGTCATGACGCCCTGATCGAACAATAGCGTTTCCGGATAGACCGCGTACGCGCTGCCGGAAAATTCGCAGACCGTGCCGCGGAAGCTCTCCTTGGCGCGCTGTATCGTGTCCGCGCTCACTTTCGCGGGCGCGGAGTACAGTTCCCCTTCTCCGGTGCGGATAAACAGCAGGCCCTCGCTTTCCGTATACACAAGCGTTTCCGCCGCGATGTTCAGATTCGACGATCCGCCCAGCCAGCCGGCCAAGACAGGCACGCGGATCGCGCCGTGGTAGCGCAGCAGCGCGGCGTCGCCCCCGGCAAGGGCCGCGGCAAGCGTTTGATCGTCCGTTTCGTTTAACTGCACGGCGGAACCCAGCACCTCGGCCCAAAGCGGGCTGGCGGCCTCTAATCCGGCTTCCAGATCGGCCAGATTATACTGCACGCCCGTCAGCTTGCCGTCCACGGTGATCGCCATCTGCACCGGCTCCGCCGCCGCGATGCCGGAAGAGCGCAGCTCATACCCGACGGCGCCGCCGGAAAGCTGATCGTATACGCGGCGCAGCGGGTTGTTCGCGGACATCTGCGATACGTTCAGCGCGGTGAGCCAGCACGCCGCGCACAAAACGCCGAGCAGCACCACCAGCGCCACCAGCAGGATATTTTTCGCTGTGTTCCCCGCCGAGTGGCTGGCCCCGGTCATACGGCTCCCTCCTCGGTCGGCTTCAGGTTCGTCGGCAGGGTGATAGTCACGATCGTGCCCTTGCCGTACTCGCTTGCGAGCGCGATCTTGCCTTCATGCTGCTCGATGATCTCCTTGGCGATCGCGAGCCCAAGGCCGGTGCCGCCCGCCGCGCGGGAGCGCGCCTTATCGACGCGGTAGAAGCGTTCAAACAGGCGCGGCACATCCTCCTTGGGAATGCCGATGCCGTCGTCCTCCACCGTGATACGCACGCGGTCCCCCGACAGCGTACAGGCGGACAGATGGATATGGCCGCCCTTTGGCGTATATTTGACCGCGTTCGACAGGATATTGATCACCACCTGCTCGATCCGCTCGCGATCGGCCACCACGCGGGGCAGATCGTCCGGCAGCTCGTCGATCAGGGTATGGCCGTTCTCCTCCGCGTTCAGGCGCATGGCCTTGGACACGCCGCGCAGCATATCGCGCAGCGAAAACCGCGTCATACGCAGATCCATGCGCCCGTAATCGAGCTTGGACAGCGTGAGCAGATCGGTGACGATGCGGGTCATGCGGTCGGTCTCGCTGGAAATAACGCCGAGGAACTGCTTTTCGGTCTCGATCGGCAGCTCGCCCGCGGCGTCGGTCAGGGTCTCGGTATAGGAACGGATATTGGTAAGCGGCGTGCGCAGCTCGTGTGAAACGTTGGCCACGAATTCGCGGCGCGCCTCGTCCAGCTTGCGCTGCTCGGTGATATCGTGGATGACGGCGATCACGCCGCCCTCGCCGTCCAGCGCGCCGTAGGGCGCGAGCGTGACCGAAAGCACGCGGCCGAAGCGCGTGATCTCGCTCGTCATGAACGAACGCATGGCGGTCTCGTCCGAGTCGGGCATGTTCAGATCGGCAAATATCTCGTCAAAGGTCAGGTTTTCCTCAAAGCGGATGCCGAGCATGTTCTCGGTCGCGGGGTTCATATGGATCAGCTTGCCCGAAGTGGTGAAGGCTGCGACGCCGTCCGTCATGTGCAAAAACAGGGTGGAAAGCTTGTCGCGCTCGCCCTGCACCTCGCCCACCGTGCTTTTCAGGGTCTTTGCCATGTAGTTGAACGAGCTGGTCAGCTCGCCGATCTCATCGGCGGACTGTACGCCCAGCGTTTGATCGAAGTTGCCCTCCGCGATGCTCTTGGCGCCCTCGGTGATGCGCTCGATCGGGGTGGTGATGGTTTTGGAGAGCAGGAACGAAAGCAGAATGGCGACCACCAGACCGAACATCATCGCCTGCATGACGGTCGAGAAAAAGCGGCCCGACAGCTCGGAAACATCCCGCTTATCATCCGCGATGTACACGATGTAGCGCTCGCCGCCCGCGTCGATCGGGATGGCGACGTCCATCACGTTGCCCGAGACCGCGCTGCGGTCGCCCACCTCGCCGGCCATGGCGGCCACGATATTGCTCGTGCGCGTCATTTCCGCGCCGAGAATGGCGTTGGAGCCGCTTTTAAACTGCCCCGCGCTGTCCAGTACGTAATAGTTGCGCGAGGTGTTGTTGACGCCGAGCCGGGGGGCGAGCACGGAAAGGACCTCGTCCAGCCCTTCCCAGCCCTTTTGCGCGGCGCTTTCCTGCAGCGAGCGCATGGTGTCCTCTTCATTGAACACACGGTCTACCTGCGTGCTGAAATCCTCTAAAAAATAGGTGGAAACGCTGTTGATCAGAAACGTGCCGACGACCGCCATCACCGAAACGATGAGCAGCACTAGAATCAGCACCAGCTTCATATGCAACGATCGAAACATCTGTTACCCCTCGTCCGCAAAATAATAACCCATACCGCGCTTGGTCATCACGTAGCGCGGGCTGGCCGGCTGATCCTCCACCTTTTCACGCAGGCGACGGATCGCCACGTCGACGGCGCGCAGATCGCCGTAGTACTCATAGCCCCAAACCTTTTCCATCAATTCCTCGCGGGAAAACACCTTGCCGGGCGCCTGCGCCAGAAAGCAGAGGATATCGAATTCACGCGCGGAAAGCTCAAGCGCGCGGCTGTTTTTATATACCATGCCGTTTTCCTGCGAGATACGCAGGCCGCCGCCCTGCTGCGCGGGCTGCTTTTCGCGTTCCTCCCCCGAAAGGGTGCGGCGCATGTTGGCCTTGACGCGGGCCATCAGTTCGCGCATGGAAAACGGCTTGGTGATATAATCATCCGCGCCGAGCTCCAGCCCCATGACCTTGTCGGTTTCTTCCTCGCGGGCGGTGAGCATGATGATCGGCGTATCCGAATCGGCCCGCACCCGTTTGCACACCTCGAACCCGTCGATACCGGGCAGCATCACGTCCAGCAGAATCAGATCGGGCGCGCCCTCCTGCGCGAGGCGCAGGCCGTCGTTTCCATCGTATGCGGCGAGCGTTGCATAGCCCTCGCGTTCCAGATTGAACACTAGGATATCGGCGATCGCCTTTTCATCCTCGACCACCAGAATCGTTTTCTTTTCCATGTTGTAAAACCTCCGCTTTTCGCCGCACGCCAAATGTTTCGGTCAAAACAGCCCCGCGAGCCTTGCGCGGTACATTGCCACGATGGTTTTCGCGTCCCGTATCTCGTCCGCGAGGATCATACGCTCCACCTCGCCGATCGGCAGGCGCACGGTCTCGACGAACTCATCGTCGTCCGGCTGCATCTCGCCCTCGGTCAGGTCGAGCGCGGCAAACAGATAGACGACCTCGGTCAGAAACCCGGGCGACGGGTACTGCGCGCCGAGCGGCACAATGCGCCCCGCCGTGCAGCCGGTCTCCTCGCGCAGCTCGCGCGCGCCGCAGGCCGCTTGGTCCTCCGCCCCGTGGTCCAGCTTGCCCGCCGGAATCTCCAGCAGGGTCGTTTCGTACGGATAGCGGAACTGCCGCACCAAAATAATATTGCCGTCCCCGTCGATCGGCAGCACGCCGACGCCGCCGACATGCTCGCACACCTCGCGGCGGGCCTTTTTACCGTTGGGCAGCAGCACTTCGTCCAAGCGCGCCTTCATGATGCGTCCTTCAAAGAAATACTGGGCGGAAAGCTGTTTTTCTGTAAAATCCATCTTTAATTTCTCCTTTTACGGGTTGCCGAAGCAGCGCAGGATATACGCGGTCTCCGCCGGTACCGTGATGCGCACGCCCTTGCTGTCCGCATGGTCGAATTCCTCGCCGGAAAGCAGATCGATCGCGTACACCGCGTCGATATAGGTGCGCACATCCTGATAGCCGCGGTTGACCATAATCAGCATGCGCGACTGCGGCCCCTTGCGCTCGAACTGAAGCAGGCTGCCGTACGATTTCAGGAATTTCAGATCGCCCCGCGCCAACGTATCGCTGTGGGCGCGGATATTGCACAGGTTGCGGTAAAAGCTTAAAAGCTCGCGGTCCTCCGCGCCCCACGGATAGGTGCGGCGATTGAAGGGGTCCTCAAAGCCCTGCCGGCCGGCTTCGTCCCCATAGTAGATCGTGGGCGAGCCCGGCATGGTGAATTGCAGCACGGCGGCCAGCTTAAGCCGCGCCTTGGCCGCGGCCAATCGCTCGGGCGGCAGCTCGTACTGCGCGCGTTCCTCGCGGCCGGCGTTCCAAAGCTCCTCGGGCGCGCCGAGCACGGTCAGCGCCCGCGCGGTATCGTGCGTGCCGATGATGTTCATCAGGTTATAAAACACGGCGCGCGGGTAGTTTTCGCGCACGCACTCCATGGTTTCGGCAAAGTGCTCCGCCGTGCCGCCGTTCAGAAACGCGAGGATCGCGTCCCGCAGCGGGTAGTTCATCACGCTGTCCAGCTCGCCGCCGTGCAAATAGCGGCGGCGTTCGGAATAGGCGATCTTGTTGGAGGCGTCCTCCCACACTTCGCCGATGACGAGCGCATCGTCCTTTTCACGGCGCGCGGCCGCGTTCAGGCGGCGTATGAACGAATCCGGCAGTTCGTCGGCCACATCCAGCCGCCAGCCGGACGCGCCAAGGCGCAGGTACCGGCGGATGACGCTGTCCTCGTCCTCAATGATATAGTTTAGATAATCCTCATCCATTTCGCGCACCTGCGGGAGCGTGTAAATGCCCCACCAAGAGGAATACTTGTCGGGCCACGATTGGAAGTCATACCAGCCGTAATACGGCGAATCCTTGGATTGGTGCGCGCCAAGGCCTTCATACCGGCCGCGGCCGTTGAAGTAGCGGCTGTCAAACCCGGTATGGTTGAAAACGCCGTCCAGCACGACGCGCATGCCGCGCGCCTTGGCTTTGCGGCACAGCTCGACAAAGATCTCCTCGCTGCCCAGCAGGGGATCGATCCGCTTGTAATCGCCGGTATCATAGCGGTGGTTGGAATAGGCCTGAAAGATCGGGTTGAAATAGATGGTGCGCACGTTTAGGCTTTCCAAATAATCCAGCTTGTCGATCACGCCGCGCAGCGTTCCGCCGAAGAAATCGTTATTGAGGATCTCTCCGTTCTCATCGGGCTTATAAGCGGGGATGTCGTCCCAGTTTTCGTGCAGCACGCGCGGGGCGATGCCCTCGCCCTCGGGCTGGACCGGCACGCGGTCGCGGCAGAAGCGGTCCGGAAAAATATTGTACGAAATGCCCTCGCCGAACCAAGCGGGCACCTTGTAATCCGGGTCGTACACCGTAAGCTGGTATTTATCTCCGATATTATCGAGCAGCTCGCACCGGCCGCCGTAGCCGCGCATGCAGTAATGCGGACCGTCCGACATTTCAATGGTAAAGTAATACCAATAAAGTCCGGGATGCTCGGGCGTAAACTGAACGCTGTACCGGTCGCGCTCGCCAAAAATGCCGTGCCAACGCATGGGCAGGCTGCGCGCCACGCCGCCGTCCTCCTCGATCCACAGGGTCGCATGGGCCGTGCCGCGCGCGCGTTCCGGATAAGCGGAAAAAACAACGGGTTTGCCGGCGGGCGCCGCTCCGTACGGCGTTTTGCAGGCTAAATCGCGGGAATGATACATGCAGTCGGGAATGGTTTTCAATACGTTTCCCCCAGTAAAACTCATATTTAACATGGCCCGTAAAACCATAGCAGGCCAGATTACTCTGTATATCATTATAGCACAGCGCGGCCGTCCGGTAAACAAAAATCGATCGAAACCGCAGTTTCGATCGATTTTGAAACCCTTCTGTGTGAAAAAACTACAATTCCAGCGCACGGCGCAGCGCGGCGCACAGGCATTCGCTGCCCGCCACCAGCGCCTGACGCTGCTTGGCGGTCAGATCGCCCATCGCGCGCCGTTCAAATTCACGCAGCGCCCCGCAAACCGTTTCGGCATAGCGCCGCCCCGCCGCTGTCAGCACGACGTTTTTCTGTCGCCTGTCGTCCGGCGCGGGCGTGCTTGTGACATAGCCTTTTTTGACAAACCCCTCGATCACGCCGGACACGGTCTGCTTGGAAAGCTGCATCCGCAGGCAGATCGCGCGCTGGGGCAGCGGCTCCTGCTGATCGTTCAGGGCAAGCAGGACATACAGCGCGTTTGTGGCGATGCCGTTTTGCGCGGCCCACTTATCATAGGCGGCGTTGATACCGAACCAGCTTTCATAATACCGGTCAATACTCTGATCGAGCGACTGCATCATAACCTGCCCCCTTTTTGCTTATTTTATCCCGGGCCAGCAGCACCGCCAAGAGCATGAGCACCAGCGCCTGCGCCATGGGCAGCGCCGCCCATACGCCCGTGAGCCCGCCCCAGCGCGGCAAAATCAGCAGCGCCACCGGCGTAAACACCAGCGGATCGCCGTAAACGAGCAGAGACGACCAAAGCGTGTGCCCGGACGCGTAGAAATACGAAATAAACAGCTTACCCACCGCGAGCAGCGGGAACGCCGCGCCGAACACCGGCATGGCGGTGCGCAGCAGACCGGCTACCTCGTCCGAAGCGGCAAATAACTGCGGCAGCAGCGTGCGGGCGGGCAGCGTGACCAGCGCGAACAGCAGGCCGCACGCGAGCACGGCCCCGATCCCCCGGCGCAGAAGCGCGCGCTTGCCCCGCGTATCGGCCGCGCCGTGGGCGTAGCTGACAAGGGGCTGTAACCCCTCGCCCACGCCGGAGATCAGCAGGATCGCCGAAGCGACAAAGTAATTGGCCACCGAATACGCCGCGACCGCCGTATCGCCGCCGTAATGCAGGCACTGGAAGTTGCTCATCACGGTGATCAGGTTGGGCATCAGCGACAAACCGAAGGGCGCTACGGCGGTGGCCGCCGTGCGCCGTATCAGCCGTGGTTCCGGTTTAAAATCCCGCGGTTTCAGACGCGGCAGCAGGAAGCACAGCGCGGCGGCGGCCGTGACCGCCTGCGCCAGCACCGTGGCCATGGCCGCGCCCCCAAGCCCCCACGGCAGCGCCATGGTAAACGTCCAGTCCAGCAGGATATTGGTGACCAGACCGCCGCCCATGATGCACATGGCCGCTACCGTGCGGCCCTCGCCGCGAATCAGCGGCGTTAACCCCGCGCCCAGCACCTGCATCCCGCCGCCCATGGCGATGATGCGCAGATAGGCCACCGCCGCCTCATATACTTCGCCCTCCGCGCCGAGCAATTTTGCCAGCGCGCCGCAGGCGGGTACTAAGACGACCGCGCTGGCAACGCCCGCCAGCGCGAGCAGCACCATGGCGTTGCCCCGCGCCCGCGCGGCCTGCTCCTCCTCGCCCGCGCCCCGCGCCGCGGCGACCATTACCGAGCCGCCCGCGCCCAAACCAACGCCCAGCGCCATCAGCACCGCCGCGACCGGCCAAACCAGCCCAATCGCGGCCAAGCCCACATCGCCCACCGCGTGGCCGACAAAAAAGCCGTCCACGATTGTATATAGGCCGCTGAGCAGCATGGTAAACATACTTGGCAGTACAAACCGCCAGAAATTCTTTTCAATAGGTGTTTTCATAAGCCCTCCATTAGTCCGGGTTGGGACTAATGAATAGTCTATCACAAAGCGCTTTTTCTGTCACGTGGGCATAGTGCACAAAAAGCTTTTGGTATACAGGGTCGATATAACGACACTATGCTTTCTTCCAGTTCAGCACTATACTAGAAAGCGAGGTGACGCATATGAAAGAAGCAATTTGCAAAACTTGCAAGTATTTTTATCAGCATTATATCAGACTAACCAAAGATCGATACACCATAACCCCCAGCGGGCATTGTGTCTATCCGCGCATCAAGCTGCGCCATGAGGATGCCCCAGCTTGCCCGCATTATCAAGAAGCGGAACCGCACAAATAACTCGGTTTGTCAAGCCCTCTGGCAAATTTGGTTCGTTTTCAGGCAAAATTTGCATGGCACGGGTCGCGGTTTATTGCAACGGCGAACGGCGGGGTGGGGTCACCCCGCCCTACTTTGATGCTTGCGTCGTAGGGCCGGGTGACCTCACCCGGCCGTCCGCGGCTACCGCCGCGCATTTAAATTATGAGCGAAGCGAACCTCCTAGCCCTTCGCGGTTACCGCCGCGCATCCAAATCGTGCGCGCAGCGACCCCTCTACGCAAAAAAGTACCGGCCAAATTGGCCGGTACTTCTCTTTTAAAATGCGAAGTTGGTCTTGACGCGCCAGATGTTCTGCGCGTATTCCGCAACCGAACGGTCCGCCGCAAAACGGCCGGAGTTCGCGATATTCATGAGCGACATATAGTTCCAGTTTTCCGGGCGGAGGTACATCTGCGAAACGCGATCCTGCGCGGCGGCATACGCCCCGAAATCCTTGAAGCTCATATAGCGATCCGCCTGACCGCCCGCGCCGTGCAGCAGCAGGTTGGCAAGGTCGGTGTAATCCACGCCGTCGCCAAAGCCGGAGATCATATGATCCATCACGCGCTTGAGCGTGGGATCGTTCTGATAGATTAGCATCGGGTTGTAGGAACCGGATGCCGCGAGCGCCTCCGCTTCCGGCGTTTCCATGCCGAAGATGAAGATATTTTCTTCGCCCACGGCTTCGCAGATTTCGACGTTCGCGCCGTCCATCGTGCCGATGGTGAGCGCGCCGTTCATCATGAACTTCATGTTGCCCGTGCCGGAAGCTTCCTTGCCCGCGATCGAAATCTGCTCAGAGACCTCGGCCGCCGGCATAAGCACTTCGGCCAGCGAGACCTTGTAATCCTCAAGGAAAACGACCTTGAGCTTGTCGCCGATTACGGGATCGTTATTGATCATATTCGCAATGGAATTGATCAGACGAACGGTCTTTTTCGCGACCGCGTAGCCGGGCGCCGCCTTGGAACCGAAGATAAACGTACGCGGCACGAAGCTTTGGCGCGGATCATCCTTCAAGCGGTGGTACAGCGCGATGATGTGAAGCAGGTTGAGCATCTGCCGCTTGTACTCGTGCAGGCGCTTGGCCTGTACGTCGAAGATCGAGTTCATATTGACCTCGATGCCGTTGTGCTCCTTGATATAGGCGGCAAGGCGTTCCTTGTTGCGGCGCTTGATCTCGCCCAGCTGATTCAGCAGATCCTTATCATCGCCGAAGTTCGCCAGCACCTGCAATTCGGACGGATGGGTGATAAAGCCCTGACCGATCTTATCGGTGATCAGCTCGGTCAGTTCCGGGTTGGCCTCGCACAGCCAGCGGCGGTGCGCGATACCATTGGTGACATTGCGGAACTTGGCCGGGTAAATGGTGTAAAAGTCGTTAAAGACGCGCTCCTTGAGGATCTCGGAGTGCAGCGCGGAAACGCCGTTGACCGAGAACGAACCCGCGATGGCAAGATTCGCCATGCGCACGATGCCGTCCGACACGATGGCAAGCTTAGAGATTTTCTGGAAATCGTTCGGGAAGAAGTCCCAAAGCTCCTTGCAGAAACGCTCGTTGATCTCATAGACGATCTGCATGATGCGGGGCATCAGCTCGGTCATGAGCGAGATCGGCCAGCACTCCAGCGCCTCGGGCATAACGGTGTGGTTGGTGTAAGCGACGGACTGCGAAACGATGTTCCACGCCTGCTCCCACGTCATATCGTTTTCATCCATCAGGATGCGCATCAGTTCCGGGATGACAAGGGTCGGGTGGGTATCGTTGATGTGCAGCACATGCTTGTGCGCAAAGTTCGCGAGCGTCTTATACTTGGCCTTGTGCTTGGCGCAGATATCCTGAATGGTAGCAGAAACCAGAAAATACTGCTGCTTCAGGCGCAGCGACTGACCTTCGCGGTGGTTATCCTCGGGATAGAGCACCATGGAAATGGTTTCGGCCATGGCATGTTTTTCCAGCGCCTTAAGGTATTCGCCGGAGGAGAAAAGCTTCATATCGAGCGCGATCGGGCTTTTTGCTTCCCAAAGGCGCAGGCGGGCGATGTTATCCGTATCATAGCCCGAGATCGGCATATCGTACGGCACGGCGAGCACGGGCGTGTAATCATGGTACTCTACCACAAGCTTGCCCGATTCGTCGAAATACGAATTGACCGTACCGCCGATGCGGACTTCGCGCGTATCGTCCATCGCGGGGATGTGCCACACATCGCCCGAAGCGAGCCAAGAATCCGGCAGCTCGATCTGTTCGCCGTTTTCGATTTTCTGCTTAAAAATACCGTGTTCATAACGGATCGAATAGCCGGTGCCGCGCACGCCGGTGGTCGCCATGCCATCCATATAGCAGGCGGCCAGACGGCCGAGGCCGCCGTTGCCAAGGCCGGGATCGGCCTCTTCCTCAAAAACATCGGCCATATCATAGCCCATGTCCGCGAGCGCTTCGGTCAGAGTGGGCAGCATGCCGAGATTATAGGCATTGTTGCGCAGGCTGCGGCCGACCAAAAATTCCATGCACAAATAGTGCACCTGACGCTCACCGTCGCGTTCTACCTTGCGCTGCGTTTCGATCATGTGCTCGGTCAGCGCATCGCGGACAACAAGCGCGCAGGCCTCGTACACCTGCTCTTTGGACGCGTCCGCCACCTCGCGGCCGAAATGACGGCGCAGCTTGGCGGCGATCGCCTCCTTGAGTGCATTCTTCGTGTAAAGTTTCTTTGGCATGGTTTCTATTTCTCCTCACTATTTCATCTCTCGCCCCTTTTGCGGGCGATGCAAGCGCCCAAAAGGGCGCTTGCTCGGGTCCCTTATCCCATGGTGGACTGATAGACCTCTATGTATTTATCCGCTGAGCTGCCCCAGCTGAAATCCGATTTCATGCCCTGAAGCTGCAGCTTGTTCCACGCCGCCTTGTTGTAGCGGAACACACCGCAGGCTTCACGGATGACGTGCAGCATATCATGCGCATTGTAGCTGTTGAAGGTAAAGCCGTTGCCCGTGCCGGTATAGTCGACAAAGGCCTGCACCGTGTCCTTCAGGCCGCCGGTCTCGCGCACGATCGGAATGGTGCCGTAACGCAGCGCGATCATCTGGGCAAGGCCGCAGGGCTCGAACTTGGACGGCATCAGGAACATATCCGCGCCCGCGTAAATGCGGTTGGCCAGATCGCCGGAGAACATGATGGACGCCGATATTTTTGCCGGATAGCGGCGCTTGGCTTCGATAAACATCTGCTCATAGCGCCAGTCGCCCGTGCCCAAAACGATCAGGCGGAGGTCGTCCGACAGCAGATCGTGCAGCACGGCTTCGACGAGATCGAGGCCCTTCTGATCGACAAAGCGCGTGACGATGCCGATGACCGGGGTGTTCTCATTGCCTTCCAGCCCACAGAGCTTCAAAAGCTCCAGCTTGTTGACCATTTTGTCCTGCGGATTGCGCGGGCCGTAGTTTTTAAACAGCTTGGGATCGGTCATGGGGTTGAACGCGTTCATATCGATGCCGTTTAAAATGCCGTGCAGCTTATAGCTGTTCATGCGCAGCACGGAATCGAGCCGGTAGCCGTAGTACTCGGTCTGAATCTCCTGCGCGTAGCTGGGCGACACGGTGGTCACCGCGCTCGACGCGACAATCGCGGCCTTCATCAGGTTGACGTCGCCGTCCATCGACATAAAGCCGGAACGGAAATGCGCGTCGTCGATGCCCAGCACATATTCCAAAATCTCGCGGCCATAGCGGCCCTGATACTGGATATTATGGATGGTAAACACCGTTTTAATGCCCGAGTAGAACGGCCGGGACGAGAACATCAGGTTATAATACACCGGTACAAGCGCGGTCTGCCAATCGTTGGCGTTGATCACATCCGGCTTCCAATCGAGATCGGGCAGGATCTCAAGCACGGCCTTGGAATAGTAGGCGTAGCGCTCGGCATCGTCATATTCGCCATAGATCTGACCGCGCGAGAAGTAATACTCATTATCGATAAAGTAAAACGTCACGCCGTCCTGCTTGTATTCAAACACGCCGCAATACTGATTGCGCCAGCCGAGGCGGACATAGGCGTTTTTGATAAAATAAAACTTTTCGCGCATGCCGCCGTCAATCGCGGAATACAACGGGCAGAACACGCGCACGTCATGTCCCTTAGCGGCCAGCGCCTTGGGCAGCGAGCCCGCTACATCGCCCAGACCGCCGGTCTTGACGAACGGCGCACATTCGCTCGTTACATACATGATTTTCATAGAGCCGAACCTCCCTCAAGGCCGCGCGGAAGCGTAGGTATCCTCCGCTTCCGCGCCCCATGCTTCTATTCATCTATTATACTAAATCCTATCCCCAAACAATATGGGGATTTTGAACGAACATCACACACATTTTGCCATGTTTTTGGCATTATTGTGATGCTTTCAAGGGACAGTTGTTATACCGTGGAGCTCTTGGCGATGGTGATCGGATAGTTTTCGTGGCCCATCATGGTGCGTCCGTCGCGGACGGTCACGCCGCGGTCGGTGATGACGTGGCGCAAGGACGCGCCGTTCAAAATACGACCGCCCTCCATGATGATACAGTCGCGCACATCGGCGCCTTCCTCGATCAAAACATCGCGGAAAAGCACGCAGTTTCTGATCTGGCCTTCGATGTGGCAGCCATCCGCGATCAGGCAATCCTCAACCACGGCCTTGTCGCCGTAATAAGCGGGCGCCTCGTCCTTGATGCGGGTGAGAATGGGCCGGGTGCGGAGGAACACCTCGTCGCGTACATCCTTGTCGAGCATGTCCATGTTGGACTGGAAATAATCGTTCGTATCCTCGATCTTTACCGCAAATTCAGAGAAAATGTACCCGGCGACCGTGCCGTCGATCAGGGCGCGGGTGAGGAGCTCGCGCTCGAAATGGATGCAGTTATGCGTGACGCAGTCCGACAGCAGGTGGATGAGGTACTGACGGCTCATCACATAGATGCCCAGCGCGACATGCTTGCACTTACCCTCGTTCGAGTCGCCCACGCGGATATCAACCGCTTCCTTGCGGCGGTTGAGCTCCACATAGGTGGTATACGGCGAATCCTTGGTCTTCTTGGTGCAGACCATGGTCAGGTCGGCGCCCGATTTCACGTGGCGGTCGATCACATCGTCCAGCGGAACGTTGGCGACGATATCGCCGTCCGCGATGACGACATAGTCCGAACGGTTCTTTTGCAGAAAATCGACCGCGCCGGCCAGCGCGTCAATCTTGCCGCGGTATTCGCCCGTCACAAGGGGCGAAGCCTTTTTAGAATAGGAATACGGCGGCAGCAGCGTAACGCCGGAATTCTTACGGGACAGGTCCCAATCCTTGGCGTTGCCGATATGGTCGATCAGGGATTGGTACTTATCCTTCATCAGAATGCCCACACGGTAGATACCGGAGTTTACCATGTTCGATAGCATAAAGTCGATTACGCGGTATCTGCCGCCCCACGGCACGGCCGCGACCGTGCGGTGATCGGTGATCTCGCGCAGATCGTTGTCATTGTCAAACGCAATGATGACGCCCAATACGTTGTTCATAGTTTACCGCCCCCTTAAATCTTGTCCGGCAGATCGCTATCCGCCATTTCCTTGGCGCCCAGCTTCGCGCCGCGTCCGATGCGCACGCCCTCGGCCACGACTGCCACGCCCCACTTGTCCACGTCGCCCTCGGTCGGGCTGCCGCCGACGATCGCGTCCCGCGCGATCACCGCGTTTTCCGCCACGATCGCGTAGCGGACAGTGGCGCCTTCCTCCACGATCGCGCCCGGCATCAGGATCGAGTATTCGACCTTTGCACCCTTGGCGATCCGCACGTCGGAGAAGAGGACGGACTCGGATACCTCGCCCGAGATCTCGCAGCCCTCGGATACCAGCGTGTGCTTGACCACCGCGTCCTTCGCGGTAAAGTGCGGAGGCGCGCCGTTGTTGCGGCCATAGATCTTCCACGAATCATCCGACAGGTTCAGGCCGGAATTGGGCGAGAGCAGGTCCATATTGGCTTCCCACAGGCTCTCGATCGTGCCAACGTCCTTCCAGTAGCCCTCGAATCGGTAGGAGACCAGCTTTTCGCCGTCGCCCAGCATGGCGGGGATGATATCCTTGCCGAAGTCGTTCGAGGATTTCTTATTGGCTTCGTCGTCGATCAGGTACTTGCGCAGCTTTTTCCATGAGAAGATGTAAATACCCATCGAAGCGAGCGTGGATTTCGGGTTCTTGGGCTTTTCCTCAAACTCGTAGATCGTGCCGTCCGGGTTGCAGTTCATGATGCCGAAACGGCTGGCCTCCGCCAGCGGCACGTCGAGAACGGCGATGGTCGCGTCCGCTCCGGTCTTTTTGTGCTGCTGGAGCATTTTGTTGTAGTTCATCTTGTAGATATGGTCACCCGAAAGGATGAGCACATATTCCGGGCAGTACTCGTCGATAAACTGTATGTTCTGGTAAATGGCGTTCGCGGTGCCCTTGTACCATTCAGAAGCCTTGCCCTTCTGGTACGGCGGCAGGATGTACACGCCGCCGCGCAGGCGGTCGAGGTCCCACGTCTGGCCCGCGCCCACATAGGCGTTTAAGGCGTGCGGCTCGTACTGGGTGAGCACGCCCACCGTGTCGATGCCGGAGTTGACGCAGTTGGACAGCGGGAAATCGATGATGCGGTACTTACCGCCGAAGGGGACCGCGGGCTTAGCGACGTTTTTCGTCAGCACATACAGACGGCTGCCCTGACCGCCCGCGAGGAGCATGGCCACGCATTCTTTTTTCCGATACATTGATTACTCTCCTTTTTTTGTGCAAATCAGATCATTTTGCGCGCCCCTCCGCCCGAAGGCGGAAAAAGCGGCGCTCACTGCCATTGCGCGTTATTTCTCCGGCGATTGCTCCGCCGGGTCTTTCGGTGTTTTGGGGGCCGTCTTGGTCACGGCCTTAGTAGGCGTTTTGGCAACTGCCTTGGTAGCGGTCTTAGCGACCGCTTTGGAAGGTGTTTTGGCCACGGCCTTTGTGGGTGTTTTGGCTACCGCCTTGGTGCCGGTCTTGGCCACGGCCTTGGTGCCCGTTTTGGCCACGGCCTTGGTCGCGGTCTTGGATACCGCCTTGCCCGGCGCCTTTGCCGAAGCCTTGGAGGGCGTCTTTGCCGCCGCTTTCTTGGCTTGCTCGATCTCGTCCTTGGTTCGACGGCGCACACGCGGCTTGCCCGCAAAGAACAATACGCCGAAGCGCGGGATGCGGATATTGATCGACTGTTCCTGTCCATGCATGGGCTTCTTTTCCGAACGGACCTTGCCGTTCAGCATATCGCCGCCGCCGAACTCCTTTTGATCGGAGGAGAACAGCTCTTCATACGTACCGGCAAACGGTACGCCGACGCGGTACTCCGGCTGCTCGACCGGCGAGAAGTTGACGACAACGATGATATCCGATCCATCCTTCGCGACCCTGCGGAACGCGATGACGTTGTTGCGGTTATCCTCGTGCGCGATCCATTCAAAACCGCGCCAATCGGTATCCTGTTCCCAAAGTTGCGGGGTCTTAAGATAGAAATGGTTAAGCGCCTTCACATAGGTTTGCAGCTGCTTGTGCGCCGGATAATCCAGCAGCATCCAATCCAGCCCGCGCTGATAGGCCCATTCGGAGAACTGGCCGAACTCGCCGCCCATGAAGAGCATCTTTTTGCCGGGGTGTCCGGCCATATAGCCGTACAGCGCGCGCAGTCCGCCGAATTTGTTTTCGTACGGCTCGGGCATTTTGTCGATCAGGGACTTTTTGCCGTGCACAACCTCGTCGTGCGAAAGCGGCAGGATATAGTTTTCGGAAAAGGCATACATGAACGAGAAGGTGATCTTATCATGCATGTCTTTACGGAAGAACGGGTCGGCCGAGCAGTAGCACAGCATATCGTTCATCCAGCCCATGTTCCACTTAAAGTTGAAGCCCAAGCCGCCGTCGTACCCCGGCTTGGTGACCATGGGCCACGCGGTGGATTCCTCGGCGATCATCATGACGTCCGGATGGTCGGTCAGGATAAACTCGTTCAGGATGCGGAGAAAATCGATGGCTTCCAGATTTTCGCGGCCGCCGTGGATGTTGGGCCTCCACTCGCCCTGTCGGTTGTAATCGAGGTAGAGCATCGACGCGACCGCGTCCACCCGCAGGCCGTCCATATGGAACTGCTCAATCCAGAACATGGCCGAGGAGAACAGCAGGTTGCGCGTCGACACCTTGCCGTAGTCGAAAACGCGGGTGCCCCATTCCTTATGCTCCATCTTGAGCGGGTCGGCGTATTCGTACAGATACGAGCCGTCGAACTCCACCAGACCGCAGCCGTCCTTCGGGAAGTGCGCGGGCACCCAGTCCATGATGATGCCAAGCCCCGCTTGATGCGCCTTATCGACCAGATACATCAGATCGTGCGGCGTGCCGTAGCGCGAGGTGGCGGCGAAATAGCCGATTACCTGATAGCCCCACGAGCCGTCGAACGGGTACTCGGTCAGCGGCATAAATTCGATATGAGTGTAGCCCATCTCCTTCACGTAAGGGATCAGCTCGTCCGCCAGTCTGCGGTAGGAGTAAAAGTTGCCGTCCTCGTGCTGTTTCCACGAACCGAGATGGCACTCATAGATGTTGACGGGGTTGGAATACGGAAGATGCGACTTGCGCCAATCCATCCACGTGGCGTCGCCCCACTCGTAGCCTTCCAGATCGAAGGTCTTGGAGGCGTTGCCCGGACGGGTCTCCGCGTGGAAGCCGTACGGGTCGGATTTATCAAAGATATCGCCGGATGTTGTCCACACACTATATTTATATGCGTGGTACTGCTGAACATGCGGGATAAATAGCTCCCATATGCCCTGCTCGTCCCGCTCCATAAGATCGACCGTACGGTCCCAGTTGTTGAATTCGCCCATGACGGAAACCTTTTCGGCCTCGGGCGCGTAAACACGGAATAAGTATCCGGGCTCGCCATCCCGTTTATCCGGATGCGCGCCCATATAATCATACGCACGGCAGTCACGTCCTGAGAAAAACAGTTCATCTCTCTTCTTGTTTGCCGGCGCTGCGGATTTCCTCTTCATAACTATCCTCTCCCTTTTGACTGCCAAAAGCCCACGAATCTGTAAGTATTTTGCACCTTTTTGTACATTTCGCACGTTTTTGGACAGCTGTCTTCCACTTTAGTTAGATATAGTATACAGCATAGCAAGAAAAAAGTCCAGTAATTTTACACAATTACCGGACTTTTTTTGCTCGAATTTTGGTTGCTTTCCACAGGGAATGTTGGGAAATGTGTGAAAACCGCACAACTTACCCCATTTTACGCAGTAAACAGGTTCCTACGTATCATATCCAATGCGGTGGAAGCCGCCTGATTGCGCACGCGGTCGCGCCCATTTGCGCCCTGCAGTTTCCGGGTAAAAAACCGGCCGCTTGTATAAACCGATACGTATACCAGACCGACCGGCTTTTCCTCCGTGCCGCCGTCCGGCCCGGCGATGCCGGTGATGCCCACGCCGACGTCCGCCCCAAGGGCTTCGGCCACGCCGCGCGCCATCTGCTCGGCCACCTCGGGCGATACCGCGCCCTTCGCTTCCAGCGTTTCCGCCGAAACGTTCAGCACGCGCATCTTCACATCGTTCGAGTACGAGCACACGCCGCCCTTGTAATAGTCCGAGCAGCCGGGCACATCGGTAATGCGCTTGGACAGCAGGCCGCCGGTGCAGCTTTCGGCCACCGCGAGCGTCATGCCGCGCGCGCGCAGGCCGTCGCCCACACACTGTTCCAGCGAATCCACATCCACGCCGTACACATCGTCGCCGAGGATCTCGCAAACCTCGCGCACGACCGGCTCTAAAAGCGCCTCCGCTTGCTCCACGGTCTCCGCCTTGGCGGTCACGCGGGCAAAGCATTCGCTCGTTTTGGCATAGGGCGCGATGGTCGGGTTCTGCATGGACGCCATCATATCGTGCAGAATGGTCTCCATATTGCTTTCGCCAAGGCCGAACACGCGGATGTTGCGCGAAACGATGCAGCCGCCCGCGAGCGGATACAGGTACGGCATGGCGCATTCTTTCCACATGGGGTTGCATTCGCGCGGGGGCCCGGGCAGCATCAGCACATGCTTGCCATCCGCCTCAAACGCGCAGCCGGGCGCGGTGCCCCACAAATTGGTAAACACCGTGCAGCCCGCGGGCAGCCACGCCTGCTTTTCGTTATTCTTAGTCATCGGCTTTCCGATCTTGTTGAAAAAGCCGACGATGCGGTCGAGCGAGGGCTGGTGCAATTCCATTTCCTTGCCAAATACCCGCGCGAGCGTTTCCTTGGTCAAATCATCCAGCGTCGGCCCAAGGCCGCCCGTAGTGATGATGATATCGGCGCGCGAGCGCGCTTCCTCAATGACGCGCTGCAAGCGCTCCGGGTTATCGCCGACGACGGTCTGATAAAATACGTTGATTCCAAGCTCGGACAGCCCCTGCGAGATGAGCTGCGCGTCGGTGTTGACGATGTCGCCGAGCAGGATCTCGGTGCCGACGGCGATCAGTTCTGCGTTCATTTTAAAAACCTCCGTTTATTAATTAGGAATTAGTAGTTAGTAATTAGTAAGTTTTATTCATGTTCGTAAGCCGGGGGAAATTAGGAGTTAGGAAGTAGGAGTTAGGAGTTGTCGGCAGCGCGCAAAGCGCGCAATAAAATCAATCGCGCGCCGCGCGACACATTCAATTCCTAATTTCTAATTCCTAATTACTAATTAATTTATTTAAAGGTGTACGATCTCCACGCCCGCTACCGCTTCCTCCACCAGTGCGTCCACATCCAGATGGCTTTCGGCCTCTAAAATTTTGGGCAGCTTGGGCTTGGTGTTCGGGTGCTTGGGCGTAAAGACGGTGCAGCAGTCCTCATACGGCAGGATCGAGGTCTCAAAGGTATCGATTCGCCGCGCGATCTGCACGATCTCCTCCTTATCCATACCAATACAGGGGCGGAACACCGGCAGCTCGCACACCGCGCCCGTGACCGCCATGGCCGGCATGGTCTGTGAAGCGACCTGCCCAAGGCTTTCGCCCGTGATGAGCGCGCCGCAGCCGTATTCCTCCGCCACCCGCTCGGCGATGCGCATCATAAAACGGCGCATGACGAGGGTGAACAGCTCCTCATGGCACTTTTCGCGGATCTGTTCCTGAATCTTTGTGAACGGCACGACCATAACGGACAGCCGCCCGCACCACGCGGTGAGCTTGCGCGCCAGCTCCAGCACCTTTTCCTTGGCGCGCTCGGAGGTATAGGGATAGCTGAAAAAGTGGATACCGACCAGCTCCAACCCGCGCTTGGCCATCATCCAGCCCGCGACCGGCGAATCGATGCCGCCCGAAAGCAGCAGCCCCGCGCGGCCGTTCGAGCCGGTGGGCATGCCGCCCGCGCCCGGCTCCGGTCCGGGGTGGACAAAGGCATAGTTTTCGCGAATCTCCACATGCACGGTCAGATCGGGGCCGTGCATATCGGGCCGCACCGCCGGAAAGCGGTCGGCCAGATCGCCGCCGACGCGCTGGCTGATCTCGGTAGAGGTCATGGGGAATTTCTTGTCGCCGCGCTTGGTCTCCACCTTAAAGGTCTTTGCCGCGGCAAAGCGGTCGCCCAAATACGACGCGGCGCAATCCACCACCGCGTCGAGCGATTTCTCACAAACAGCCGCGCGCGAAATGGTCGCGATCCCGAACACGCGCCGCGCGCAGTCCATTACGGCGTCCTTGTCCGCAGCTTCCGGCACCTCGACGTAGATGACCGATTGCCGCATCGAAATCTCGCATTCCGCGACCTGCTTCATCCGCCGCCGGAGGTTTTGCAGCAAGCGGTCCTCAAAAGTCTTGCGGTTCAGACCCTTTAAAACGATCTCGCCGCATTTGAGCAATAATACTTCCTTCATAGGTACTCCTTTATATATAGTCAGTCATGGTCTTTACCAGTATTGAATCGCGTTGCCATCCTGTTTTTCAGCGGCGCAAATGCGCCCTTCGGCCACGGAAACGGCAACAGCGTATTCTTCCCCGCCCTTTTGTGCGCTGAGCCAATAATAGCCCCAGCTATTTTCATCCAAGCTTTCCGGTTCCAGTATACCGTGCGAGGTGATCAGATGCGCATGCGGCCCTTCCCATGTGGTACGGTATATCGCGTTTTGGTAGCCCGCCTGTTCGACCAGCTGTTTAGCCCCGCGCACCGTCATGGGGCGCATAACGGCAAGGAACAGCAGCATGGCAACAAGCAGTGCAGCGAATAGCAGCGCAAAAAACAGAGGCTGGCTATCGTTAAAGCGATGCAGTGCTGGCACCACCGTAACAAGTCCGGCCACGATGAGCAGCACGGCATAAAGCCACCCATCTAAATAGAACCGCGTTTTACCAAGTTGCTCAACTAACAAAAACGCTATTGCTACGCAGCACAGCCATACAAAAACCGCGCCCACGCGGGTGTTCGCCCAAATATTAGAAAGTCCCCCGTCCGCGGAACGGATCAGCGTCATCACAGTCAAAATAGGCACCAATATCAACAATGTATCAAGAAACGACGCCGGCAGCGCTCCACGGTATGCGAAAAATCGAAGCCAAAGCCACATGCCGCCAGTGATGAGGTACATCGCTACCGATATGCCGATATGGAAAACCCTCTTTTTTGTCATATTCTCGCCCTTCTTTATCGTTCCGGACTCGCCAAGAGCAGTTCGCCGTCCAGCGCATCAATGTACAGGTAGTACCACTTGCCGCCCCGTTTACCATAAACCACGTAACAACCGGCGGGCGTTTGCTCATGATCATAACCCGTATACAGCGTTCCGGTATAGCCCTGTTCAATCGCAACCGCCTTTGCCTGCGCGGCGGTCAATGGGTGCAGCACCAGAAGATATGCCGCGGCCGAAACCAGCATGACAGTCGCAATACCGCCGTAAAGCATCGGATTGGTAGCGTAGCGCAGACGCGGCGCGGCAAACAGCGCGACACACCACAGAAAAAGCCCGGTTAAAGCCCACGTCAGCGGCTGTAAGGGCATTTTATAAAGCAAATAAATATTAAGCGCAAACATGCCGGTGCCGCCCATCGTGATAATCGCATCGCTGAACCGTTTCCAGCCGCCACCCTCAACCGGTTTAGGCGCACCAATATAGCGGTTGATCAGCAGGCCGATTGCCGCGCCGATCGCCACGCCAGTCCCACCTGCCAGCGGCATAAACATCTCGCCATACCGTCTGCCAAACGTCAGGTAACCCAGCGCAACGGCGCAAACCGCGCACATTGCGAACGAGACTGCGTAATGCCGTTTTGAATATTCGATCCGTTCCATACCGGTCGCGCTCCTTTCGCGTCAGCGTCCCAGCAGCTTTTTCCCCTTTTCGATCGCGCCTATCAGCGCGTCCACATCCGCTTTGGTGTTGAATGGCGCGAACGAAACGCGCAGCGCGCTGTCCGTGCGTTCCCGTGGCAGGCCAATGGCGCTTAAAACGCCGCTCTGCTTGCCTTTGGAGCAGGCGGAGCCGGAGGATACGAACACCCCGTCGCTTTCGAGCACGCGCAGCATGACCTCGCTCTTACAGCCGGGTATGGAAAAATTCTGTACATGCGGCACATCGGAAACGCTGTTGAAAACAGCGTAGGGCAGCTTTTCAGCCGCCTGTTCCTTTAAATAGGCGGCCAAATCCGCCACGTGGGCCAAGGTCCTCATCCAGCCGCGCGGCGCGCAGCGCGCAGGCCTTGGCAAACGCCGCGATACCCGGCAGCGGTTCGGTACCCGGGCGCAGGCCCTTTTCCTGTCCCCCGCCGTACATCAGCGGCGGCAGGCGCACGCCTTTTTTGACATACAGCGCGCCAATCCCCTTGGGCGCGCCGATCTTGTGTCCGCTTACGCTCATAAAATCGCAGTTCCATTTTTTCGGGGTCAGCGGCACGCGGAACAGGCCCTGCACCGCGTCAATATGGAACAGCGCTTTAGGGCAGCGCCGTTTCAGCAGCGCGCCCAACTCGTCCACCGGCTGCACCGTGCCGATTTCGTTGTTGACGAGCTGACAGGATAGCAGAATCGTATCCTCCGTCAGCGCGTTTTCCAGCGCGGCGGACAGGATATGTCCGGTTTCATCCGGCGCTAAATAGGTGACGCGGAAGCCTTCGGCCTCAAGCTGTTTCGCGGTGTTTAACGTCGCCGCGTGCTCGATCGCGGTCACGATGATATGCCCTTTTTTATGGCGGTTCAAATATGCCGCGCCGCGCAGGGCCATATTGGTGCTTTCCGTGCCGCAGGAGGTGAAAAAGGTCTCCTCCGGCAAAGCGCCCAGCGCGCCCGCCACGGTTTTGCGGCTGTTTTCCAACAGGCGCTCGGCTTCTATCCCCATTTTGTGCCGCGAGGATGGATTGCCGAATTCCTCACACATGGCGTGAACGGCTGCCTCGGCGGCCTCCGGCAGCACCCGCGTGGTCGCCGCGTTATCCAAATAATGCATGGTTTTGTCTCTCCTTACCTTTCCGTATCATTATACAACGCGGCCGATGGAGGCACAAGTGGGAATGTAGGGTTTTCATGCGGCTCCAGCGATCTGGCGTGGTCGCCCCCACAAAAGTAATATTTCCGCTTGACATCAGGTACCTGATGTGGTATGATACAAGAAACATTATTAAAAGTCTGATTGCACCCCAGTTGTAGGCGTGGTATAATTTATACATCACGTAAAGGCGGGTGGTAGCATGGCTTTTGACGAAAACGAGTATAAAATGAACTATGACCGTGAGAATTATGAACGCATTGCATTTAGGGTACCGAAAGGCAAACGCGAGGAATTACGGCAATATGCAAAAAATCAAGGCGAAAGCGTTAATGCCTTAATTATTAAATGCCTTGAGCAATATACGCAGTTAAACTTATCCAATCAAGATTAAAGCGAATTTCATTCGCTTTAAAATCTATACATCTGGCACCTGATGCAAGCTCTTCAAGTCAAAGCCTCCACGCGGCGAGGAGCGGAAACGCAAATTCATTTGCGGCTGATTTGACAAATCCAATCAAGATAGAGGTAGTAACCATGGATAACCGAGAAGCGCAGATCAACTATATTTTGCAATCCTTAGAACGCTTACCGCCAGATGCCCAACAGGGGATGGCATGGATCATCAACCACTTTGCATTTGCGGAAGAAATGTGCAGGAATAGCGAATTTGCTCCGGGAGAGCTCGAAGCAAGCATACAGCACGCAATGGATAAAAAGGATTTTTTCCTACTGGCGCTTCTCTGCTTCTGTAAAATACTGCAAGAGCACGACGATAACCCCCAATAAACGTCTCCCGCGCACCGGGACGGCGGCGCGAGGTCACGCCGCCCACAAGCAGGTCGTAATCCGCCGAGCCGTAGGGCCGGGTGATCCGCCCGGCCAACACCGCGAGCCACACGGGCCATAAACCATAAAAAGCCCCGGCGTCCGCCATGGGGCAGCGGACGCCGGGGTGAAAGTAGGTTTAACCGAAGTTTTAAGCCTTGCGGGTGTTCTTGCGCATGTCGATCGCAACAGCGCCGACGATGATCAGGCCCTTGATCACGTTGGTCATGTTATCGTCAACGCCCAGCAAAACAAGGCCGTTGTTGATAACGCCAAGGATCAGGATGCCGCAAAGTACGCCGGTAACACGGCACACGCCGCCTGTATGGCTGGTGCCGCCGACGGTGGCCGCCGCGATCGCGTCGAGCTCGTAGTTCAGGCCCGAGGTGGACGGGTCGGACGAGCCGGTGCGGGCCGCGAGCAGGATGCCGCCGATAGCCGCGCAGACCGAGCACCATAAGTAAACGAGGATCAGGTTCTTTTCCACATTGATACCGGCCACGCGCGCCGCCTGATCATTGCCGCCAATGGCGTAAATGTTCTTGCCGAAGCGGGTCTGCGTGAGCAGGAACGCCGAAATAATAAACATAACGATAAAGATAACGACGATCATCGGGATAAATCCGAACAGCTTGCCCTTTGCCAGCCAGCGGAAATCATCCGGCAGGTTGGAAACAGGCGAGGTGGAATACATTTTGCTCAGCGCACGGCATATGAGCTGCGAACCGAGCGTTGCGATAAAAGGCGGTATGTGCGTGAAGGCGATGACCGCGCCGACGATCGCGCCGATCAAAGCGCCGATGGCGATACCGATGATAACGGCAGCCCACGTGGGCACATGCATGCCGCCCACGCCGAGAATACGGGTGGCCAGATCAGACGGCTGCACGAGCGAAGCCGTGATGACCGATACGAGCGCGACGACCGAGCCGGGGCCCAGATCGATGCCCTTTGCCAGAATGGCCCACATGATACCGAAGGCCATGATGCCCTTGACCGATTCGCCTTCCAGCAAACCCTTGAGGTTGGCCGGCGACAAAAATACCGGGCGAACGATGCTGAGCGCGATGATCATCAGGATCAGTACGCCCCAGATCGAGTTTTGCGACAGGAATCGCTTCCAGTTAAAGCTCTTTTTTGTGTTCTCCATTTCCGTACCCCCTTAATTGGACGCGGCGAAGTCGTTGACGTCGCCGGTGGCGTATTTCATGATCAGTTCCTGCGTGGCGTCCTTCCGATCGAGAATGCCGGTCATCTCGCCCTCGTGCATGACAAGCACGCGGTCGGCCATGCCGAGCACCTCGGGCAGCTCCGACGAGATCATAATAATGGCCTTGCCCTCGCCCGCCAGCTTGGTGATGAGCGAATGAATCTCAGCCTTCGCGCCAACGTCGATACCGCGCGTCGGCTCGTCGACGATCAGGATATCCGGATCGGTCAGCAGCCAGCGGCCGACAAGCACCTTCTGCTGGTTGCCGCCCGAAAGGTTCATGATCGGCGTGTCCAGCGTGGGCGTCTTTACGTTCAGCTTCTTTGCGTACTCTTCCGCGTCCGCCGAAATCTTCTTGTGGTTGAGCGGACGGCCGTAATGCTTCAAATTGGCCAGAACGGTGTTCTCGCGGACGCTCAAAAGGCCCACGATGCCGTTGCCGCGCCGGTCCTCGGTCAGAAGCGCGATCTTGCTTTTGATCGCCTGCTCCGGGGATTTGATGTGCAGCTCCTGTCCATCCTTATACACCTTGCCGCCGGTTTTATGCCGCATGCCGAAAATGGTTTCCACCGTTTCGGTACGGCCCGCGCCGACCAGACCGGCAAAGCCCAAAATCTCGCCCCGGTGCAGCTCGAACGAAACGTTCTTGACCGCGCGACCCGAGGACAGGTTTTCGACCTTGAGGATGGTCTCGCCGATCGGGCAATCGACCTTCGGGAACATCGAATCCATCTCGCGGCCCACCATCAGCGTGATCAGCTTGTCGATATCCAGATTCGCGGCGCGGTCGGTCGCAATGTACTCGCCGTCGCGATAAATGGTAATATCGTCCGAAATACGGAAAATTTCGTCCATCTTATGCGAGATATAAATGATCGCGACGTTTTTCGACTTCAGATCGTCGATGATGCGGAACAGATGCTCCACTTCGGTCTCGGTCAGCGCGGAGGTCGGTTCGTCCATAATTACGATCTTGGAATCATAGGAGACCGCCTTGGCGATCTCAACCATCTGCATCTTGGCGACGGTCAGGTTGCCCATTTTTTCATCCGGGTCCAGATCGAGCCCCAGCTTCGCGAACAGCGCCAAACAATCCTTGCGCATTTTGCGGCGGTCGACGATCAGGCCCTTGCGCGGGTAGCGGCCCAGCCACACGTTGTCGCACACGGTGCGCTCGGGCACGGGCGAGAGCTCTTGGTGGATCATCGAGATACCGGCGTTCATGGCGGTCAGCGTATTGGGGAACGTGATCTCCTTGCCCTGATAGATGATCTTGCCCGAGGTGGGCTTATGGATACCGATCAGACACTTCATCAGCGTACTTTTGCCCGCGCCGTTCTCGCCCATCAACGTGTGGACGGTGCCCGGCCGCACCTTGAGCTGAACGCCCTTCAGCGCGCGCACACCGGGAAAATCCTTAACAATATCCTGCATTTCCAGAATGTATTCTTCGCTCACGTAGTTCACCCCTTTTTATCGTAAGCAGCGCTTTTTTAGTAAGTAAGAAGCGGCGGCGCGGCGCGTTTTCCGGCCGTGCCGCCGCCATGTCTCACTTTAATTACAAATCAGCGGTTGTCGTATTCTGCAACGTTGTCCGAGGTAACAGGCTCGAACGGAACCCAGATAACGTACGGGTTGTCGGAAGCAACTTCATACTCGGTGCCGTCGTTGATCGGCTTGCCTTCCAGCATGTTCAGCGCGGCCTTCATCGCGCCTTCGCCCTGACCCTTGGCGTTCTGGAACACGGTCATGGACATTTTGCCGTCCTTGACTGCCTGACGGCCGTCAGCCGTAGCGTCGATGCCGACGATCGGGATGGAAGCGGGGTCGATATCAGCGTTTTCCAGCGCCTCGATCGCGCCGAGCGCCATCGCGTCGTTGTTGGAGATGATGCAGTCGAACTGCTTGCCGCCGGTCAGCAGGGGGGTGATCTGCGTCATCGCCTCGGCGCGGTCAAAGTCGCAGGCAAGCGGCGCGGAAGCTTCGGTGGCGTTGATGCCGCCGTCCTTCAGGGCCTGCAGCACGGAAGCGGTGCGGTTGGTGGTCGAAACCTGACCCATGATACCGTTGAGCAGAATGTACTTGATATCGGTCTTGCCTTCCGCCTTAAAGTGCTCGACCAGCCATTCGCCTTGGAATTTACCGGAAGTCAGCTCGTCCGAACCGACGTAAACGGCGTTTTCGTTCAGCAGGCTCATATCCTGCGGCGGACGGTTCACAAATACAACCTTCATATCGCCCGCGGCTTCAATGATGTCGCCCGCGATGTTGGGGTCCACAAGGTTTACGATGATCGCCTTTTCACCAGCGGCTGCAGCCGAGGTAACAAACTGAATCTGCTTGTTGGTATCGCTCAGGGAATCCTGCGAGGTCATCTTGTAACCGGCCGCAGAAGCCGAATCCTTTGCGGCGGTGTCCAGCGTGGACAGCCACTCGTCGCGCTGGGAAAGTACCATGGTGATGTTCTTGGAGCCGTCGCTCGAACCGCCCTCGGTGCTTGCGCCGCCCTCGGTCGAGCCGCCGCCACCGCCGCCGCAGCCCGCCAGCAGGCTGAGCGCCATGGTTCCCGTTAGTACAGATGCCAGTAATTTCTTCATGTTTTTCTCTCCTCTTCTTCTATTGTCATCGGTTTGCACCAGCGGAGCGTGCTTTTTGCTTCTCCGTTCCGGCGTCGTCCAGTAAAACGCTCAAAAAGACGCATAATTAGCCTTGATTTGACAAATATATGTGTTCTTTTATCCGCGTTCACGTGAACGCTTTCGATGGTCAAATTATAGCTCCCCCGCCTCGAAAAGGCAAGAACTATTTGTGCCTCCGACCCTTTTTCATGGTTTTTACCGATTTTCGACCCGCTTGATTGTACGAAATTACCTGCACCCTGTGTTCTCGTGCACGCAATTTCACCAAAAAACCGCCCCATTTTTTGACACGCGTCAAAAACAGGACGGAAAATGGATGAAATACGCCGTGCAAAAAGCATTCAGGCTATTTCAATATTGAAAAGCAGCACGTGTTCATATTCACGGCAAAGCACGCAACAGGCGCGCCGCCGCTTTCGCGACAACGCGCCCGATGATTATATATTATATTGATTCCGGATATCGATCCGCGTGAGCATATACTCTTCCGGCGGACGGGCGCCGGTCAAAATGTTCTCCAACAGAATTTCCAACGGGCGAACGCCCTGCGCGTGCGCGTCCTGATCGATCAGCAAATCAATCAGTCCCTCGCGCAAGCCTTCCGCCGTATCCGGCAGCAGGTCATAGCAGATCATATGGACTTTTCCCTTTAGCCCCAGCTCGCGCATCGCGTCGCACACGCCGACCTGACCGTTCGCCGCGATGAAAATGCCGCGCAGATCGGGGTGGCGCGCCCATACTTCTTTGACGATCTCATAAGCTTTTTGCCTGCTGTCGTTGCTGCGCTCCAGCGGAAGCAGCGACAGCCCCGGGTACGTCGATATCGCTTCGGACCGAAAGCCGTCGATACGGCGGCGGTGCGATTGGCTGGCGGGATGTCCGGCGATCATGAGCACTTTTCCCTTGCCGCCCAGCAACATATTCATCAGTCCCGCGCACGCGCGCCCACTTAAATAGTTCTCTTGTCCGACATAGCATAGGCGGCGGGAATCGGGCAAATCGGTATTGAACGTCACGACGGGCATTTTTTTTGCCAGCTCGTCGATCCGGTCGCAAATGCGCATATCCTCCACCGGGGTCAGCGCGATGCCGTCCACGCCTTCCTTTTCCAACTCGTCGAGCGATATCAGCTGCCGGTCGATATCCACGAATTCATTTGCGCGGACGATCACCTCGGCTCCCAGCTCCCGCATGTGCGGCAGCGCCTTGTTTATTTCCTCCAGCATAAGCGCCATAAACGGCGTTTCGACCGATTGTATCACTACGCCGAGGCGAACCGGCCGGTTGGCCCGCTGCAACAGGCTGCCCGCCCGGTTCGGGCGGTAGCCCAGTTCATTCGCGATCCTGCGGATGCGCTCCGCTACCTCCGGATCGACTCTGCCGCGGTTATTGAGCGTGCGATCGACCGTGCCGCGAGATACGCCGGCCATTTGGGCGATCTGCGCCTGTGTTACCGCCATTGTGGTTGCCCCCTTACTTGTTTTTTGCGTGCAATCGCGTTCATTTCCCTACCAGTATAGGACGCAAAACACGAAAACGCAAGTACAAATGCACGTCTTTTTGTACATAAAATCGTTTTCTTTGCGTTTTCGCCAAAAACAGCCTGTGTTTTTTGGTGATTTTCCCGTCTTGCATCCACTGTTTTATCGTGATATTGTTAGTACAACAAGATATGTTCACGTGCACGCAACACATTTTGGATAATCGCAAAACAGAAAACACGCTCTACAGCTTTATATGGGGGAAACAAATGAACTTTTTTCATACGCTGGCATGGACCGGCATCTCCTTTGTGTTGTTTACCGCAATGGTCGCCATCGTCTCCAGCCTTAAAACGCGGGGCGACAATCTGGAAACAACCGAAGGTTACTTCTTAGCAGGCCGCGGCCTGCCCGGCATCGTGATTGCCGGGTCGCTGTTACTGACCAACCTATCCGCCGAACAGCTCGTCGGCCTGAACGGCCAAAGCTGGAAAACCAACATGGGCCCCATTGCATGGGAAGTCGGTTCGCTCTTCACGCTGCTCGTTCTGGCTTACTTCTTCCTGCCGCGCTTCTTAAAAATGGGCGCCATGACCATCCCCTCCCTGATGGAGGAACGGTACGGCAAGGGAACCAAGACGATGTTCTCGCTCGTCATCGTCATCATGTATTCGATCCTCAACCTGCCGGTCATTCTTTATTCCGGCGCGGTCGTATTTGAGCAGATCTTCGACATCTCCGGCATGTTCGGCGTCACCAAGTTTCAGGCAGTCGCGGTGCTGTGCGTGATCGTCGGTATCGTCGGCGGCTGCTACGCGATCTTCGGCGGCTTGAAGGCGGTGGCGGTATCCGATACGATCAACGGCGTCGGCCTGATCATTGGCGGCCTGATGATCCCGTTCCTCGGCTTCGCGGCGCTCGCTGCGGCGACCGGCGGCCACGGCATCATGGACGGCATCCGCTACATTGTCGAAGCCGATCCGGCCAAGCTCAACGCCATCAACGCATGGAACGCGCCCGAACCCGAGGTTCCTTGGCCGCTGCTGATCACCGGTATGTTTTTCAACAACCTTTACTGGTGGTGCACCAACCAGTCCTTTGTACAGCGTTCGCTCGCCGCGAAAAGCCTGAAGGAAGGCCAAAAGGGCGCGATCTTCTGCGGCTTCCTCAAGTGCCTCGGCCCGCTTTATCTGGTCATCCCCGGCATTATCGCTTTCTATCTGCCCACCATTCAGGACAAACTGGCCGCCGCCGGTTCGCAGGCGATCGACTTCGCCTACCCGGCGCTGATTTCCGCGATCGTCCCCAAGCCGGTCATGGGCTTTTTCGCCGCCGTTATGTTTGGCGCGATCCTGTCCTCCTTTAACTCGGTGCTTAACTCAGCTTCGACCATGTTCACGCTCGATCTGTACCGTTCCTCGATCAATCCGGCGGCTTCGGATATCAAGTGCGTCAAGGTCGGCAAGATTTACGGCACCATCGCGGGCTGCATTTCGATCATCATCGCACCGTTCGTTATGTACGCAGGCGGCATCACCACCTTCCTGAACTCCATGAGCCAATTTGTTTCGCTGCCGGTGCTCTGCACCATTCTCGGCGTATTCCTGTTCAAGCGGCTGCCCAAGTACACGCCCAAGGTCATCACCGTGTTCCACGTGGTTCTTTACGGCCTGTTCCTGCTGGTGAAGCCCTGCTACCCCGGTTCCGAGAACCCCATCCACTACCTATACGCCATGGCGGTGCTGTTCCCGGTCGAGCTGATCATCATGTGGGCGCTGAACAAGTTCCGCCCGGGTGAAGCCTACGAGATACACGACGTGGGCGCGGTAGACCTGACGCCGTGGAAATACCGCCACGTGGTCTCCATTGTCGGCGTTATCATCGCGATCGGCATTTACATCCTGTTCTCTCCGCTCGGTATTGCGGCCTGATTCGTCTAAAACCGCGCGCCTCACCGAGGGCACGGCTTTAAGAAAAGCGCCCCGGCCCCAAGCAGGACGCTCCGTACACATTCGCTTACTTATTATTTTGGAAAAGGAGAAAATACTATGAACAATCTGAAAATCGCTGTTATCGGCTGCGGCATGATCGGCCGCGAACACATCGAGCGCATCCAGAACCGTATCAAGGGAGCGGAGGTCGTTGCGGTCTGCGACGTTTTTGAGGCAGGCGCGCAGAAGGGCGCCGAGATCGCGGGCGCCGGCGTCAAGGTCTACACGGATTTCAACGCAGCCATTAACGATCCCGACGTAAACGCCGTTGTCGTCACCACCCCGGGCGCGTTCCACAAGGATCCGGTCGTCGCCGCCGTCAAGGCCGGCAAGCCGGTATTCAGCGAGAAGCCGCTGGCCAACACCGCCGCGGACTGCAAGGAGATCGTCGACGCGGAGGTCGCCTCCGGCAAGCATCTGGTACAGGTCGGCTTCATGCGCCGCTACGACCGCGGCTATAACCAGCTCAAGGCACTGATCGAGGAAGGCAAGTTCGGCGCGCCGCTGGTCATCAAGTGCACCCACCGCGCGGACGGCGTTGCGGAGGATTACACCACCGCCATGGCCGTGACCGACACCGCGATCCACGAGATCGACGTACTGCCGTGGCTCGTTAACGACGAGTGGGACGAAGTACAGTGCATCATGCCCAAGGTCACGAGCAAGGCGCACGAAGGCCTCAAGGACCCGCAGGTCATGATCCTCAAGACCAAGGGCGGCGTTGTCACCGTTCTCGAAGTGAACGTCAACTGCGGCTTCGGCTACGACATCAACTGCGAAGTCGTTTGCGAAAACGGCGTAATGAACCTGCCCTGCCCGTCCTTCCCGACCGTCCGTTACGATCACAACGTTTCCACCAAGATCGAGGACAACTGGATCCTGCGCTTCATCGATTCCTACGATGTGGAGATTCAGGACTGGGTCGACCACGCTTTGAAGGGCGAGACCGGCGGCTCCTCCGCTTGGGACGGCTACGTGGCTTCCATCACCGCGGACGCGCTGGTCAAGGCGCAGACTTCAGGCCAGATCGAAAAGGTCGTTACCGGCGGCACGCCCGCTTTCTATCAGAAGTAAGGGAGGAACATACATATGAAAATCGGATTTAACGAAGGCTGCAACCGTTTTTGCAAGGATCACTCGGTACTAAAGGACCTCGATCTGTGCGAAAAGTATGGCTTTGATTATATCGACGTACAGTCCGAATGCCTCAACCGCGACCTCGAGGCCGGCAAGTACACCATCGAAGAGCTGGGCGAGTGGTTCAAGACCCACAAGCTGAAAATGCTTTCCTACAACGCGCTTATTTTCTTCAACATGAAACAGACGCAGGCCGAGAAGGACGCCGTCATGGCGGAGCTGGACGAGATTATCCGCCGCTGCAACATCCTCGGCTGCAAAATGATCGTCGTCGTGCCCTCCATGGACTTGCCGGTCCACGCGACCGTGGGCGAGATCAAGGACGACGCCGTGGCCGTTCTGAAAGAAATGGTCAAAAAGGTGGAGCCGCACGGCATACGCCTGTCGCTCGAATTCTGCGGCGCGCCCACCATGTCCATCAACCGCTTTGAATACGCTTACGATATCGTGAAGGCTGTCGATTCCCCGTTCGTCGGCATCACGCTCGACCAGTACCACTTCCATGCGATGGCTTCCCAGTGGGAGTCCCTCGAGCAGGCCGACGGCAAGTACATCTTCGTTTGGCATCTGAACGGCATGGAGGATATGCCCTGCGGCGCGGCCTACAACAACGACGAGAAGCGTCTGTGGCCGGGCGAGCCGGGCGATTGCTTGGATCACAAGCGCTACGCCGATACGCTCAAGAAGATCGGCTTCACCGGCGACGTATGCACCATGGAAGTGTTCCGCCCCGCCTACTACGAGCTCTCTCAGGAAGAGAACGTCAAGAAGGCGGCCGAGGTCACCCGCGCACACGTTGCGAAATACTGCTGACACCCTCTTTTCATTTTCTTTTTTCTTTTTTCCTTAATCCCTCTAGCACAGCGGAGCGGGCCAATCGGCCCGCTCTTGCTGTTTAGACTGTCCGAAACCTATTTTAAACGTGCTGCGGCGCGAGAGGTTCTTTGACACGCTGACCGAAGGGCGCTGACGGGTTTCCGTCAGCGCCCTTCGGCGTTATAAGGATGAAGAAGAAATGATACAAGCAAATTTTATCAGCTAAGCTGCATCGCCGTGCCCGCGCGGTAGGACGCCGTGGCGGTCAGCGCCAGCTTGATGCCCATCATGCCGTCGTACGCGGTGACCGGCGAAGGCTCGTTCGCGCGCACATGGTCGACGAAGGCCTGCATTTCCAGCTCATACGCATCCTTGAAGCGGCCCAGACACCAGTTTGCCATATCGACCGTGACCTGCTGCCCGCCCACAACGGTGTACGGGGTAAGCTGATCCTGCCCGACAAAGACGCTCTTGTCCAGACCGATCACTTCGGTGCGGGTATCGTAAACATCGTTGGCGTTGCGGCTGATCTCGATCATGCCGAGGCCGCCGTTTTCAAACTTCAGCAGCATCTGGCCGTCGTCCACGTCGTTCAGCTCTTTCAGGAACTCGTGCTTGAGCACCGCGCCCTGCGCGTAGATTTCCGTGATCTCGCAGCCCATCAGCCAGCGCGCCACGTCCAGATCATGGATGCCCATATCGACGAACAGGCCGCCCGACTGCGGCACATAGGCCGGAGGGGGACCGTTGGGATCGCGCTGACAATCGTGGATGTAGATCGGCTTGCCGCACGCGCCGGATTCGATCATCTTCTTCGCCGCCACATGGCCGGGATCAAACCGGCGCATGAAGCCGACCTGTAAGTACACGCCCGCCTCCTTGACGGCCTGCATGATCTTTTCCGCCTCTTCCACCGTAAAGGTGATGGGCTTTTCCACAAAGATCGGCTTGCCGGTTGCGATGATATCCATCAGCACCTCGTAGTGGGTCTGCGTGGGCGTGGCGACGACAACCGCCTCCACCTCGGGATCGCTGATCATTTCGCGATAATCCAGATACCCCTTTACATCGAAATCATTTGCCGCGCGGTCCAGCGCGGCCTGCACCGGATCGGACACTGCGACCAACCGGGCGCCCATCGTGCGGGTCACGTTCATGGTATGGTGGTAGCCCAGCCGCCCCAGACCGATCACGCCGATTTTCAGTGTTTTTTTCATTTTACGCACCTCCGATAATATACATGATAACGTTCAAATTGCTTCGGTTTGGTTTTCAGTTACGATTCTTTTCTTGAGTCCATCCTATCACATAATATTAATTTGTCAATATAATTTCATATTTTTCATATAACAAATACAGATTATTATTTTTGTGCAAAACTGATAAGGCGGTTTCGATACCCCTCGTCACGCTTATGTCAAACATCACATCACTTCAACCGCGTTTTCGACATTCTTATTATATATAGCATTTTATTTCATGTATTTCGACGTATATCGACATTTATCCACAGTTTTTATTTGACTTTATAAATGTATTTCTTTTCCTCCTTCCGTCAAATTGCATATTTTGTTGGTTGTTTTCTTGTTTATCATATTATTATTTATATTATTGACAGCCAGTTTGATATGAAATATACTATTACCAACGAATATTAATTTCACGATTTCCCCAAACAACGTTCCCCGACCGCTCAAAAGGAGGAGTGAAGATGACAGAGACCAAACAGCATACCGGCGCTGCCGCGGCAGCCGTCCCTTCCGTTCCGCTGCTCGAAATGCGCGATATCACAAAGATGTTTCCCGGCGTCGTCGCACTGAGCCACGTAAACCTGACCATCCGCCAAGGGGAGATTCACCTGCTGCTGGGCGAAAACGGCGCCGGCAAGTCCACCATGATCAAAACGATCATCGGCATCAATAAGCCGGAAGGCGGCGAAATGCGCTGGATGGGCCAGCCCGTCAAGCTGCGTTCCTTGGAGGACGCTTACAATCTGGGCATTGCGGTCATTTATCAAGAACTGAGCAACATCCCCTGCCTGAGCGTTGTGGAAAACATGTACTTAGGCTGCGAAAAGCAAAAGGCCGGACTGATCAACTGGAAGGAACAGCGCCGATCCGCCAAGAAAGCGCTCGCCCGCGTCGGCCTGACCGATATCGACGTGGATATGCCCATGGAGAAGCTGGGCATGGGGCAGCGGCAGCTCGTCGAGATCGCCCGCGCGGTCGACCGCAACGCCAAGCTGCTCATCATGGATGAGCCGACCTCCTCGCTCAGCCGCAAGGAGATCGATTTTCTGCTCGACCTAATGCTCGATTTGAACCGGCAGGGCGTGGCCATCCTCTTCATCACTCACAAGCTGGACGAAGCTAAAAAAGTCGGCCACATGGTGACGGTGCTGAAAAACGGCCAGAACTCCGGAACATCCATCCCGGTCGCGGACGTGACCGAGGATCAGATCATCAAACTGATGGTCGGCCGGTCGCTTGAGGAAAAATTTCCAAAGCGCAGCGTACCCATCGGCGAAGAGGTCTTCCGTTGCGAGAATCTGTGCGCCGAAAAATTTGATAATATTTCGTTTAACGTTAAAAAAGGCGAATTACTCGGCGTATTCGGCTTGGTCGGCGCGGGACGCACCGAAACCATGCGCGCCATCTTCGGCGCGGACCCGTTGGCGGACGGACGTCTGTATTTGAACGGTCAACAGATCACCGTGAAAAATCCGCGCGATTCCATCAAAAAGGGCATTGTACTGATCACGGAAAACCGCAAGGAGGAAGGGCTTGTCCTCATTCATAATGTGATCGAAAACGGCACGCTGGTCACAATGAAGCAATTTCGCAATCAATTCGGGCTGGTCAGCAACAAAAAGCGCCGCGAGATGGTCACCCAATACGGCAACGAACTGAACCTGCGGCCCATGCAGCCCGACAAGGCTTCGGTGAATTTTTCCGGCGGCAACCAGCAAAAGATTGTCATTATGAAATGGCTGCTTTCCGGCGCCAAGGTATTCATCTTCGACGAACCGACCAAGGGCGTGGACGTGGGCGCCAAGGTGGAGATCTATACGATCATGAACCGGCTGCTCGAGCAGGGCGCGTCGATCATCATGGTCTCCTCTGAAATGGAGGAGATCTTGGGCATGAGCGACCGGGTCATGGTCATGTACGAAGGCAAACAGACGGGCGTCGTCGCAAACGACGGCGCCGTGGGACAAGAGGAAATATTGACGCTGGCAACGGGAGGTAATATCGGATGAACAAGGACAACAAGGCGGCCGCGGGGGCAAAGGAGCTGCTCGGCAAGGCAGGCCCCATCATCGCGCTGATCCTGCTTGGCATTTTTCTGACCATTCAAAACGAAAACTTTTTGACCGTGGGCAACCTGATGAACGTGGCCCGGCAAACCGCCATGAACGGCTTTTTGGCCCTCGGCATGATGGTTTGTATCCTGACGGCGGGCATCGACCTGTCGATCGGCTTCACCATGACGCTTTCGACCATCATCATGGCCAAATGCGCGGTGGGGATGGGCTGGAACCCGATCCTTTGCCTGCTGATCGGCATCCTGTCCGGCGGATTGCTCGGTCTGGTCAACGGTTTGCTGCTCACCAAGTGCAAGCTGCCCCACCCCTTCATCTCCACGCTCGGCACGCAGAACATTTATAAGGGCGTGGCGCTGGTCATCACGGGCGCCACCCCGATCGCGGGCATGCCCGCCGCCATCAAATGGGCGGGCGCTTCCTTCCTCAGCAGCGACCCGGATTCCTTTTTGGGCAAGGTGCCGGTCAGCTTTCTGCTGATGCTGATCGCATACATCCTATTCAGCGTTTTCCTCAATTACTCCACGCTCGGCCGCCATATCTACGCGGTGGGCGGCAATATCACCACGGCCGCCCTGTCCGGCATCAATGTGGACTTTGTGCGCACCAGTGTTTATGTGATATCGGGCGTCATGGCCGCGCTGGGCGGCATCATCCTGACCGGCCGCACCAATTCGGCCTATCCCCTTTCCGGCCTGCTGCTGGAAAACGACGCGATCGCGGCCGTCATCATCGGCGGCACCTCGTTCTTCGGCGGCAAGGGCAACGTGCTGGGCACCTTTTCCGGCGTACTGCTCATTTCCGTCCTTCGCAACGGCCTGAACCTGCTCAATGTATCCTCGGATATGCAGACGATCTTCCTCGGCGCAATCATCATCGTGGCGGTGTTTATCGACGTCATCCGCTCGGGCGGCTTTGCCCGCGTCAAGCGCATGAAGAAAGAGGACGACGCCGTAGCGGCAAGCGCATAACCCCGCTAGGGGTCATGATAAACCATTGGCGCGCCGGACATGCAAGCGGCGCGCCGCCAATCAAGGAGGAAAGAAAAATGAAAACCATGAAGAAGCATCTGGCATTGGCAATGAGCGGCGTGCTGCTCGCAGGCGTTCTCGCGGGCTGCGGCGGCGGCAGCGACACCCCCGCGCCGACCGACACGGCGGACCCCGCCGCCCCTGAAGCTTCCGGCGGCGGCAAGGACATCAGCGTGATCGTCATGGCGCTCAATAGCGATTACTGGCACATGGTCGAAGCGGGCGCGAAGATCGCGGGCAAAGAATTGGGCTACAACATCAACGTGGTGGGGCCGAACGCGGAGACCGATTCCGCCGCCCAGATCAACATGGTGGAGGACGCGTGCAATAACAAGGCCGCCGCGATCGTGCTGGCGGCGAACGAGCCGACCGCGCTGGTATCCGCCGCGGAGACCGTCAAGAGCAAGGGGATCCCGCTCGTTCTGATCGATACCAAGCTGAATACGGAGGACGATTCCCTGTACGAATGCTTTGTCGGCACGGGCAACGTGGCCGCGGGCAAGACCGCGGGCGAGTACATCGCATCCAAACTGCAAAAGGGCGACAAGGTCGCCATCATCCGCGGCACGGTCGGCCAAACCGTGCATGACGACCGCGTCAGCGGCGCGCAGGAGGCCATGGAGGCCGCCGGGCTGGAGGTCGTATCCGTGCAGCCCGCCGATTCCGACCGCGGCAAGGGCATGAACGTTGCGGAAAATATCATTCAGTCCACCCCTGATATCAAGGCCTTCTACTGCACGAACGACGAGATGGCGCTCGGCGCGACCGAAGCGGTCAAGGGCGCGCGGCTGGAAAGCCAGACCATCGTCATGGGCTTTGACGGTTCCTTCGGCGCGCTCGACTCTATTCAGGCGGGCGAGCTGACCGCTTCTCTGGCCCAGCAGCCGATCGAAGAGGGCTATCAGGGCGTCAAGAACGCCGTAGAAATCCTAGAAGGCAAGAGCGTGGAAAAAAATCAAGCGGTAGACGTGCTGGTCGTCGATTCCTCGAACGTGGACTCGTTCTACGCGGATGTCAACGATAAGATGGCCCAGTCCGGCGTCAAGCGCGAATCCTGATCCTTTTTACGCAAAGCTGTTTTATCAAACAAAGCGCCGCCCGGAAAAATCATTTCCGGGCGGCGCACAGACTGTCAAAAAACAAGTTTTGACAGTCTGTCGATCGAAACAAAGCCCCATTTCGATCGAAAATTCCGGCTTCTGCGCGCGCCTTACAGGCACACTTGAAGCCGGTTTGTATAAAAACCGAGATACATGCTCCCGGTTTTTATGAATTTTGCCGCAAACGGCAAAATTCTATTTTATGCGCGCTGCGGCGCGAGGGAGTTCTTTGACACGCTGCGCCGCCCGGAAAAATCATTTCCGGGCGGCGTTCTTATGATTTTACACGAGAATCGCGAAAATAGGGCGGGAGTTTCATGTGAATATGCTGATTTTTGAATTTTATCATTGCATACGCGCAAGAAATAACATACACTAATAATATTAGGATAGGATATAGCCATGCTGTATCCGGCATATGAAGGCGCGAACCGGTTTTAGCCGCACCCGCCGCCCCCTTATGCGGTTTGGAGGAAAACAGATGAAAGTCACGTTAAAGGATATCGCCCAGCGAGCCGGTGTGTCGGTAAACACCGTGTCCCTCGCCCTGCGCGATATGCCCAGCGTTAAGCAGGAAACGCGCGAAACCATTTTGCGCATCGCGGAGGAACTCGGCTACTACGACCAGAAGAGCAGGACGGAGCTTCATAATATCGGCCTGATCTCGACCGGGGAACGGCTGCGTGACTCTTACTTTTACATGAGCTTTCACCAGTATATCCTCAACATTGCCCATGATTACAATTATAATATGATGGTTTTCAAGGGCGCTAACTGCGACGTCGATCCCGATGAGCTGCGCCGTAAATTTGAATCCAATTCTATTGCCGGCGTTATCATTCTGGGCGATATGGAGGAACGCATCGTCGCCAACGTGGCGGCCTGCGGCATCCCCGTGGTGGCCACCGGCACGCGCTACCACGACCTGTCCGTGTGTACGGTGATCGAGGACAATCTGGAAGGCGCACACCAAGCGGTCCGTTATCTGTTCGAGCGCGGCTACCGCCGGATCGGCTTTATCGGCCCGCCGCAGTATTCCACCGGCTACATGGAACGCTATCAGGGCTACACGGGCGCCATACAGGCGTTTGGACTGGATAGCGATCCCGAAAGCCTCATCCTCGATCTGGATCTGGAGAACGTATACAGCTTCGACAATTTACAGCGCGCGCTGCTTTCCAAAAAGCGCTTGCCCGAAGCTTTTATCTGCGCCAACGACAATCTTGCCATGGTAGCCGCCAAGGCGCTGCACGAGCAGGGACTATCCGTGCCCGGCGACGTCGCCCTCGTCGGTTTCGACAACAGCATGATCGGCAAAATGGCCATGCCCTCGATCACCTCGGTCGACGTACGCTGTGAAGCGCAGGCCGAGGTCTGCGTCCGGCTGCTGGTCAGCTTCATCCAAGGCTCCGAGCCGCAGCCCGACCGCATTCTGGTGGAGACCACGCTCGCCGAAGGCGAATCGGTCGGCACGCTATCCCCCGCCGCGAATTAAAACAAAAAGCATGCCGCATTTTCTCCCAGCGCAAAGAGAAATCAGATATAACAAAAAAGGACAAGACAGGCACAATACCGCCTGTCTTGTCCTTTTAAAATCCAAACTGTTTATATCTGTTTTCCGGTTTCCCTATCCGTGAATACCGCCTCATAGTTATAATTCAGTATATCAGCGATTTGCTTTAAGTCTTTTTCGGAAAAATTATCACGGGCCATTTTCCCACTCATTGTTGAAAGACTTTTATTTAGCAGCCTAGACAAATCCGTAAGTGTCATTTCACGTTCAATTAAAAGTATTTTTATCTTCTTTGCAGCAGACAATTTATCACCTCATTTTCTTAATTATACGTTTATTAACGAAGAATTTCAAACAAAATACGAACATCATTCGGCAATACCTAAACAATGCATTGACACCATTCGTCATAAGCCGTATAATATTCGTATAAATACAAATATTATTTGTTTTAAAGCAAATTCAAGGAGGTGTAAATTTTTTATGAATTATTAGGGATAAACGTACAATTCATTTTTAACTCATTGATCTAGCGAAAGGGAAATTACAATGAACGAATGGGAAAAGCACCGAGAAGAAGCAAATAGGCAGCGCGGTTACTCAGAAAGCTATTTATCCGCTATAAAGCGACGGCTTAATCTGCAAACAATAGGAGCTTATATCCGCGAGGGCAGTAACAAGACGATTATTGACAATGACAGCTTCCAAGAAAGAGAAGCCAGTGCGTTTTCAACACTTGAAGAACTTCTGACCGAAAAATACGGCAAGGATGAGACAGACGAAATTATTTCTCATATAAACGCTTACATAGTTGTTATTCAGGAAATCTATTTCAGCTTAGGAATGAAAGCTGGAGCGACCCTACATTGCAAGCTGACCGACAATTTTGAAACCGATATATAGCGCTGAATCAAATTAGAATACAACAAAAAGACCGTTTCGCGGAAACACAATCCAGCGGAACGGTCTTTATAGGCTTTTTAGGCGATTTCCAACACAAAATCCGGGTTTTCCACTGCCGCGTCGGCCAAAACGCGAAGCACCAGTTCGCCGTAATTGCCCAGATTTGCGATGAACGACTCCGCATGGCGCAGAGTCAGCCGGGTGCGCGGACAAACGGTCAACTCGTCGTACAGCGCGTCCAGATTGCGGCCATAGCTTTCCCCTAGACCAAGCAAACCGGCAAAGGCATCATGTAAATGCTGGCGCGTGTGGATCTGTTCCGCGTCGAGCAGCAGTTCCCGCATGGCTCATACCTCCCCCATTAACAGCGTAAACGTTTTATAATGATCCTCCGTATAGAAGATCAGCCCATCGTTTGAAAATATCATGCGCTTGGCGCCGCGTTTTTCCGCGCCCTGCGTGTCGATATCGCATTCCGTGTAGTGCCGGCCGTCCGCTTCGGGCAGCGCGCCTTCATAATTGCCGAAGCGGTCTCCGCCGATCGACATGCCCGGCGCGTACGGCTCGAGCGAACCGCCCGGCCAGCCAAGCTCCTTGGCGTCCTTTTTGGTGATAAAGTTCTGCGGCAGCTGGCCATAGGTCAGCAGGTAAAGGGTGACCTCCTCCTTACCGGAGTACCAGCCCTCCTCGTCGATCGCGGTTTCGCCGCGCACAATGGTCTCGGTCCCGGTAACGGCGGGGTAATCCGCCTCGTCCCAAGGCAGGGCGGGCGTTTCGTCCGCCGGCGGCTGCGCGGCGGGCTCGTCCGCCGTTTCATCCAGCCCGGTGTTAACGCCGCTTCCGCCGTCCGCGGCAGGCGGCACGCTGTCCGCCCCGCAGCCCGTGAGCGGCGCGACCGCAAACAGCAGCGCGAGCAGAAGCGTAAATAGTTTTTTCATAAACAGCCTCCGTTTTGCGTTTTACTCCGCATTGGGGTAGAACGTGATATAAAGCAGATGATAAAATTCCTTGCCTCTGCCGCCCTCCACATCACGCAGCTTGTCGTTAACAAAAATATAACCGTCGGCGTTGACGCTGATCGAATGCCCGTTTTCAAACAGAACGGTCAGCCGGTTGGCGGAAAGCTCGTTATCGCGCGGGTGGAAAAAGTGCGGGTATTCGGTGTAAGTATAGCCTTTCAGCAGATCGGTCACGGCGGCAATCTGTGCGCTGTCCGTCAATTCGGCGATCAGCGTGTCGTTTTCCATCAGCGTGAGCTGAAATTGTTCCCCCTTGCCCGCGATTTTCTCAAAGGACTGGGAGTGGTGTCCGATATACAGCATACGCGCGCCAACGAACAGCAGCACCAAAAGCAGCGTGCCGCAAAGCGCAAACGCAAAAGCAGTCGATTTTCGCATGGAATTGCCTCCGTTTTCTGGTAAGAGCATGATGATCCTTATTAATAAAAGCATACCGCAAATCAAGTACCCTGTCAACGAGAGAAAGTGTAAACAAAATATGACTTGACGACGTTTTTCTACCGCCGTAGCATGATTTTATAACGCGGTTTACCGCTTGCGTACCGGCGCTTCGCGGCAGCATATATACGCCCGCAGGCCGTCCGTTCGGCGGCGCGCGGCGCGCCTTACAGTAAACTGTTGAATTTTAACAATTATTTTGGCAAAGCCATAAAAAAACTCTTGCATTATTGCAGCCACGCTCATACACTTAATATAAGAGCTTTTCTGTAGATAAATGACGAAGGGTGTTGAGCACTGTGGGACAGGATCAAAGTATCATGGAGCAGTATAGCTATTTACGCGAAAACTGTATGCAAGCGGCGCTTCTGTTTGCTGAATATGATGCGGAAACCGGAGTGCGCACCTATTCCTCCGAGCCGGGCGATCTGCTTTACGGCAATTACGCCGGCCGCGATCTGCTCACCGTTCTTTGCGAGGACGATGTAACCCATCCGGACGATCTGGCCGATCTGCGGCGGCAAATCCGTTCGCTGGCCGAAAAGGATTCGGCCGACTTTTACGCGCGGCTTCGGTTGCGCGACAGCGGCTACCACTTATTCCGCCTGCTGCTGCACATTACCCGCAGGAGCGCACAAACATTTTTATGCACCGCCATCCTGCTTGACGCCGAGCAGGAGCTTTTAATGTACAACCGCTTGCAATATTTGAGCGAGTACGATCCGCAGACCGGCATTTACAACCAGCACGGTTTTTCCGTTCACGCGCACGAACTGATTACCAAGGATACCGAGCGTCAGTATGTCATCATCCGGACCAATATCGAGCGTTTTAAGGTTGTCAACGATCTGTTCGGCATAGAACAGGGCGACGCTTTGCTGCGCCGCATGGCGCATACCAGCCGAGAGCTGACCCATGGGCACATCAAAGGCAAGGCCGTGTTCGGCCGCATCCGCGCGGATATTTTTGCGTGCTGCTGCGAAAACACCGAGGAAAACATCACCGGGATCATCGAATATATCCGCCACACGATCGGCCCGTACTTTCCCGACTATGAAGTGCGCGTGGGGTTCGGCCTGTACGAGGTGACCGATCCCACCCTTTCCGTCGACCTGATGATTGACCGCGCCAATATGGCCATGCAGACCACCAAAGGAAATTATCTGGACAGCAGCGTGTATTACAGCGATGCGATTCGCGCCGGCGTGCTGCGCGAACAGTTTATCGTGGGCGAAATGGGCGCGGCCTTGCGGGAAGGGCAGTTTTTCATCGTCATTCAGCCAAAATGCGATATGGAAACCGGCCGGGTGATGGGCGGCGAAGCGTTAGCCCGCTGGCGGCATCCGGAGCGCGGCATTATCCCGCCTTCCGAATTCGTGCCCGTGTTTGAAAAATCCAGCTTCATCTTTAAGCTCGACTGCTTTGTTTGGGAGGAGACCTGCCGCGAGCTGCGCCGCGAGATCGATGACGGCTACGAGGTTCTCCCCATATCCGTCAACCTGTCACGCGTCGACATTCAGCGGCCCGAGCTGCTCGATACGCTATCCGATCTGATCCGCCGCTATCGCATCCCGCTCTCCCTGTTTCGCCTTGAAATCACCGAAAGCGGCTCCACGCCCGATATCGAGGCCATGCTGCGCACCGTGGGCACGCTGCGCGAACGCGGGTTCGATATCCTGCTGGACGATTTCGGCAGCGCCTTTTCCACCTTCAATGTGCTCAGCGGCATCGATATCAGCGCGCTCAAGATCGATCTTCGCTCGATCGCCAAGCGTTCCCGGACAACACGCCGCGTCGGCCAGCTACTCACCTCATTTGTCTTTATGGCGGACCAGCTCGGCATTCCGACCATCATCGAAGGTGTGGAAACAAAGGAGCAGATCGATTTGGCGCGGAGCGCCGGCATCCGCGCGGCGCAAGGCTATTATTATTACCGACCGCAGCATGTGCAGGATTACCGCGAGCTGCTGGAAAAACGTACACCAAAATAAAACATTTTACTTGACAAACCGCTGCCAAACATGGTACGATACGGCCATAAACAAAGGGGAGTAGTCGGCGCGGTCCGCCGCGCGGCGAAGTCAACAAGCATGGACGCGGCTTGATCGCGTTCTGGCTTTGCATCAAACGACCAGACCTGCGTTTTCCGTTTAGGGAAACGCAGGTCTTTTTTTATCGAAACGGCCGTTTTTTTACAATCTATGGATTACTCCGCGCGAACAGGGCAAGAATGGAAACATACACTTTAAGGGGGTTAACCGCATGTCGTTTTTATGGGAAGGCCTGCTTGCGATCACATGGCAGCAAGCGGTAATGTACGTAGTGGGCGGTATCCTGATCTACCTTGCCATTGGCAAGCAATACGAACCCGCGCTGCTGCTGCCCATGGGCTTCGGCGCGATCTTGGTCAACCTGCCGGCCTCCGGCGTGCTCGATCAGGTCACGCAGGGCGTCGGGCAGACGCACGGCATCATTCAGTGGCTGTTTGAAAACGGCATTGAAATTTCCGAGGCGTTTCCGCTGCTGCTGTTCATCGGCATCGGTGCGATGATCGATTTTGGACCGCTTCTGTCGAACCCCAAAATGTTTCTGTTCGGCGCGGCGGCGCAGCTCGGTATTTTTCTGACCATCATCCTCGCCACCGCACTTCAGTTCGATATCCGGGATGCCGCCTCGATCGGCATTATCGGCGCGGCGGACGGGCCGACCTCCATTCTGGTATCGCAGGTGCTGAAATCGCGCTATGTGGGCGCAATCGCCGTCGCGGCCTATTCTTACATGGCGCTGGTGCCGATTATTCAGCCCTTTGCCATCAAGCTAGTCACGACGAAAAAGGAGCGGGCCATGCGCATGCCCTATTCGCCCGGTCAGGTCAGCCGCCGCACGCGCATCCTCTTTCCCATCGTCGTATCGTTTGTCGCCGGTATCGTCGCGCCCGCGTCGGTCTCGCTCGTCGGCTTTTTGATGTTCGGCAACCTTATCCGCGAATGCGGCGTGCTCAATAACTTATCCGAAACCGCGCAGCACGAGCTGGCCAATCTCGTCACGCTGCTGCTCGGCATTACCATTTCGTTCTCGATGCGGGCCGAGCAGTTTGTCACCAAAGAAACGCTGCTCATCCTTTGCCTCGGCCTGTTTGCCTTTGTACTCGATTCCGTGGGCGGCGTGCTGTTCGCTAAGCTGCTCAATCTGTTTTGCAAGAACAAGGTCAATCCCATGGTCGGCGCGGCAGGCATTTCGGCCTTTCCCATGTCAGCGCGCGTGATCGAAAAACTCGGCGTGGAGGCCGACCACCAGAACCACCTGCTGATGCACGCGGTGGGCGCGAACGTCGCGGGGCAGATCGCCTCGGTCGTCGCCGGCGGCGTCATCCTCGGGTTCTTCATGTAAGGAAGGGAGCGTAAATCCAAATGAATGCGGATATGGGTATGGCCCTCACCCTGCTTTGGCAGGGCATGGCGGGTATTTTCACCGTGCTGATCGTGATCGCGCTGATCGTCACATTGCTCTCCCGGCTCGACCGGCAGTAAGGCCTTTTGGAAAAAAGCACTTGCAAATTCCGTGCAATTCTGTTATAGTAATGTTGTTGCACGGAGTTGTAGCTCAGCTGGTCAGAGCGTTCGCCTCACACGCGAGAGGTCATGGGTTCGAGCCCCCTCAACTCCACCATAAAAAAAGAAACGCCTCCGGGTGTTTCTTTTTTATTTTCTGGAGAGCGTTCCAGCGCCAACACGGCCTTCGTTCTCTCCTTCACGCTTTTCCATACAGAAAGAGGACTTCATGATCATCAGCGCGAGCCGCCGCACCGACATACCGGCGTATTATGCAAAATGGTTTTTCAACCGGCTTGAGGCTGGTTACGTTTTGACGCGGAACCCGGTGAATCCGCACCAGATCAGCCGGGTCAGCCTGCGTCCCGACGTGGTGGACGCCATTGTGTTCTGGACGAAAAATCCGCTGCCCATGCTCGATGCGCTGCCCTTGCTGCACGATTACATGTACTATTTTCAGTTTACGCTGACCGCCTACGGGCCGGATGTTGAGCCGCAAATCCCCGACAAGGATGCTTGCCTGATTCCCGCTTTTCAGCGGCTTGCCCAAACGATCGGGCCCGACCGGGTCGTCTGGCGGTATGACCCCATTTTCTTGAGCGAAGCCTATACCCCCGCCTATCACCTGCGCCGCTTTGCAGAGTTTGCCGCGCGGCTGCATCCCTACACGCGAAAATGCACCATTAGTTTCCTTGACCAATACCGGAACACGGCGAAAAACATGGCCGGGCTGCGCTTACGGGCCTTTCCGCCCGCCGAACAGCGGGCGCTTGCCAAGGAGCTTGTTCAGATCGCGCACCGTTACGGGCTTGAGATGGATACCTGCGCCGAAGAACTGGAGCTAGCGCCCTACGGCGTCCAGCACGCCCGCTGTATCGACGACCGGCTGTTGACCCGTCTGCTGCACTGCCCGCTTGCGATTACAAAGGATAAAAACCAACGGCTTGCATGCGGATGTGTGGAAAGCATCGATATCGGCGCGTACCACACCTGCCCCGGCGGCTGCCGGTACTGTTATGCAAACGACGGCCCCGGCGCCGCCCTTTGCAACGCGGCGGCACACGATCCAAGCTCCCCCCTGCTATTCGGTGCGCCCGGTCCGGACGACCGGATCACGGAACGCGAAATGCGCTCCTATCGTGTGGACCAGCTGCAATTCGACCTATGAAGAGAAAAAAGAGCCACTACCCACGCCACGCATGGGTAGTGACTCTTTTTTATTGGCCCAACGCCGCTGCGAGCTCTTCCATCGCCGCGTGGTTCATCCATTCTTTGGTTTGTGACTTGGAAAACGGCTGGATACCGCCAAATGAGCGGACGCAGACCGCGTGCGCCATCAATTCCTGCGAGATATTCCGCTGTACCGCTTTTTCAAACGACTCCGGTTCCGCATTGCAGAAATAGAACGCAAGCGGCTTTTCCAACAGGCGCGTCTGATTTTCTTTCCAAAAGCGCCGCGCCGGGCGGTAGGCTCTTCCGATCCGGATACCGGAACCGAGGACGACCGCGTCGAACCCCTCGAGCGAAGGACTGGATTTAGAAAGGTCCGCGAGCACGGCGTTTTCAAACCGGCTTGCCAGCGCTTCCGCGCAATCACGGCTTGCGCCGGATTTCGTTGCATAAGCGATCAATACTTTCATTATTCTTTCCTCTCTGCGTGGTTTGTCAAATTATCTGCCAACGTATCAATAAATTACGCGCGCCATCGTGGCCTCCGCGAAACATTTTTTGAACACGTTCAGTATAAGGTAAAAGACAATCGCTGTCAAAGGGATATGTCCGCAAAGTACATACTGGAATGAAAAGGCAGCGAGAGCCGCGCTACACAAAGCGCGGCTCTCGCTGCCTTTTTATCTGTCCGTCGTGATCTTGTGCGAAAGATCGACCGAATCACCCGAAATAAAGGTGACCGGCAACACCAACCGTTCGCATTTCCCATCTTCGGTTTCGCGGCTTCTTATTTTTTCCCACAATCGCGCGACAGCAGCCTCAGCCTGCAGCTCGATCTCGGTATCGATGGTCGTCACCGTCGGTGTGCTTAGCCGGGACAGCTCGCTATTATCAAAGCCAGTGACCGCGATATCGCGCGGCACAGCATAATGCAATTCCGTCAGTGCCTTTATGGTCAGCACCGCGGTCCGGTCGTCCGCGCAGAGGAAGGCTTCCGGCATGTACGGAAGCTCCGCAAGCCGTTTTTTCATATAGCGGATGCTCATCGGTCCATCCAACGGATAATCGCAGATGCAAACAGAAGGATCAAACACCAGAGAAAAGTGCTCGCATATGCTGCGAAAACACATTAGCCGTTCAAAGAAGGCAAAATACATATCCGGATTGCCGATAAAACCCAGCTGCCGGTAGTTATGCTCATACAAATGCTTGACGAGCTGATAAATGCCGGAGAAATTATCCTCGATCACCACATCCGTTAAAATCGTTGGGCAAAAGAAACTACAACATAAAACCGGAAGCCCCGTTTCCGCAAAATACGATACGATCTGTTCGCTGGAATCGCCCAATAATACAACCGCGCAAGTATTGTTCTGCCGTATGATTTGATTGATATCCATCCGCGAATAAGAGGAATCCAGATTCAGCGATACCGCTTTTCCACCCCGCACCTTTATCTTTTCACGCAGCAAACGGTGCATGTCGGAAAAAAAGTAGGTATCGCTAAAATTTTCTACGGTGGAGCAGATCAGCACCGAAGGCCGCGCCGAAACATGCTTCGGCGCATACCCCAATTCCCGTGCGACGGCGAGAATTTGATCGCGCAGCTGGTCGCTTACGCCGGCCTCTCCGCGCAAGGCCACGGAGACGGTATTTTGCGAGACCGCCATTTTTTCCGCAATGTCTTTTAGTGTTACTCGTTTAGGCATAGCATCACATCCTTGGCAGGAATAAGAAATTCCTGTTCTATCAAATACTCTCAATATAATGCATTATATCACTTGTTAAATAAAAACACAAATCGTTTTAAACAACAAATATATAATTTTTTTAATTTATTCAGTTATTACAATCCCGCCGAGCCTTATATGTTATATTGCACAATTAATAAAATTAATTGTGCAATATTTTATAATATATATGGATTTTATTCTTGACACACATGAAATGCAGGCGTATAATCCGGGTTATAAATAAAAAATATAGAATTAAAAACATTATTTTTTAGATAGGAGGAAATGTTTTGTCGGATCGTTATTTGCTTGAGATGAAGAATATCACAAAAGGTTTTCCGGGCGTACAGGCGCTGCAATCGGTCGATCTTGCGGTACGCCCCGGCACCGTGCATGCTTTGATGGGCGAAAACGGGGCCGGAAAATCCACGCTGATGAAGATCCTTGACGGCCTGATGCAACCGGACGAGGGGGAAATTTGGATCGACGGGGTCAACGCCGGCCCGCTTACGCCCAAAAAGGCCGCGGCGCATGGCGTGGCCATGATTCATCAGGAATTGAGCTCCGTCCTCAATCTCTCCATAGCCGAAAACATATTTTTGGGGCGCGAACCTCTTTTGTCCTACGGCCGCGGCATCGATTATAAAACCATGTACGAAAAAGCGGCGGAATACATGCAGCGCATGAATATCAAATACCCTCCCACCACGCGAATGGGCGACATCAGCGTATCGATCATGCAGTTGGTGGAGATCTGCAAAGCGCTTTCCTGCAATGCCAAGATCATTGTCATGGACGAGCCCACCTCGGCCATTACCGAGAACGAGGTCGATACCCTTTTTGCATGCATCGAACAGCTCAAACAAAACGGCGCGGCTGTTATATACATCACGCATAAGCTTGACGAATTGTTCCGCATTGCGGATGAAGTCACAGTATTGCGCGATGGACAATGGATTGGCAGCAGCCCCGCGTCGGCACTTGATAAAAACCAAGTGGTATCGATGATGATCGGCCGAGAGCTCACCGATATTTTCCCCAAGGAATTTGCGGAGATCAAGGGCGAGGCGCTTCGGGTAGAGCGTCTTTCCAGAAAAGGCGTGTTTCAGGATATCAGCTTTTCCGTACGGCACGGCGAGATCCTTGGCGTGGCCGGGCTGATCGGCTCAGGGCGCACGGAGATCATGCGCTGTATATTCGGGCTAGACCAAGCAAGCGAAGGAAAGCTTTTTCTAGACGGCCGCGCAATTTCCGTGCATGTGCCGCAGGACGCGCTCCAGCACGGCATCGCCATGGTCCCCGAGGACCGAAAGCTGTCCGGCCTAGTGCTTGGAATGTCCATCAAGAAGAATATCACGCTTGCTTTTTTACAAGAGTTTGTCCGCGGTATCGCGCTCAGCGAACGCGAGGAAACAAAACGCTCGCAAGAAATCATCGATATGCTGCGCATCAAAACGAACGACGCAAACAATCGCGCGGACTCCCTCAGCGGCGGCAACCAGCAAAAGATCGTACTTGGAAAATGGCTGATCTCCGATATCAACGTGTTGATCCTAGACGAACCCACGCGCGGCGTCGACGTCGGCGCAAAATCCGAGATTCACAAGATTATGTGCCAGTTGGCAAAGAAAGGCATGGCGATCATCATGATATCCTCCGAGCTTCCGGAGGTGCTTGGGATGAGCGACCGGATCTTGGTCATGCACGAAGGAAGGCTGAAGGGGGAATTGCAGCGCGAAGAGGCAAGTCAGGAAAAAATCATGACAATGGCGCTTGGGGACTGATATCAACGAAGGTGGAGGGATAAAAAAATGAGCGCAGCATCAACGATAACCAAAACAAAGCTTACAGAAATATTCCGTAAATTCGGTATTTATCTGATTTTGCTATTGATGATCGTGGTTTCATCACTTTTGAACAGCAAATTCCTTACCCCAGCCAATATCACCAACATCATGCGGCAGATCGTCGTCATCATGCTGATCGCCTGCGGCGAACAGCTCGTCATTACCGGCGGCGACATCGACCTTTCTCCCGGCTCGGTCGTTGCGCTGGCGGGCTGCATCGGCACTTCGGTCTTTGTAACGACGAACAGCGTCCTTCTGGCCATTTTCGCCTCGATCCTGATCGGCGGCCTATGCGGCTTGTTCAGCGGTTTTGTACTGACGCGCTATGGTATTCCCGCGTTTATCGTTACCTTGGCGGTGCAAACCAGCGCGCGCGGGCTTGCCCTGGTATTCACAAATGGCGTTCCTATTTCAAATCTCGACCGGCTGACCGTATTGGGGCAGGGCTATATCGGTTTGATCCCCATCCCCGTCATCATTTTGGCCATCGTCCTTTTCATTACGTGGTTTATTATGAGCAGACGGCCGCTTGGGCGCTACATTTATGCGATTGGCGGCAACGAAAGCGCCGCGATCGCCTCCGGCATCAATGTGAAAAAGGTAAAAATGCTATCCTATCTCACCAACGGCTGCTTTGTAGGCCTTGCAGGCATCATTCTGATGGCCCGCGTCAACTCCGGCCAGCCGGCCATCGGCGTAGGCTATGAATTCGACGGCATTACGGCCTGCGTGGTCGGCGGCATCAGCCTCAGCGGCGGCTCCGGCAGCATTATCGGCACCATCGCGGGCGGCCTGATCGTCGGCATCATCAACAATATGCTCAATTTGCAGAACGTTTCCGCGTACTATCAACAGATCGTCAAGGGGCTGGTCATCCTGATCGCGGTTATCATTGACGTGAAAAGCAAAAAATCAACGAGCAAATCGTTTTGAAAAACCGCGCCGGCAAGCGCGAAAAATAAAAAAATGGAGGAAACAACCATGAAACGACTCACCGTTATCGCCGCCACGCTATCGCTCATCCTCTCTCTAGGCGCCTGCTCATCCACGCCGCCCGCAGCAGACACGCCGGACGATACCCCAAAAGAAAACACCGGCGGCTATACCGTCGGCTATGCAAACTTGGCCGATTCCGATGTCAACTGCCGTTTGACAAAAGAGTTTTTCCTTGAATACGCCAAGGAGTACGACGGCATGGAGGTGCTAGCATCCGACGCGCAGAATCAGATTGAAAAGCAGATTGCGGATATTGAGAACTTTGTCGCGCAAAAGGTCAACGTCGTGATCGCCCTGCCGCTGGACTACGAAGCGCTCGTGCCCGCGGTGAAGGCCGCGAATGACGCGGCTATCCCATTTATTGCTTTCCGCGCAAAAATAGCGGATGGCGACTACCTATACTGCGGCTCCAACGACGAGGAGGCCGGCCGGCTGCAAGCCGAATACTGCATCGAAAACTTGCCGGAAAACGCCAACATCCTGTATATGTCCGGCACACTCGGTATGAACCACACCACGCTGCGCATGAACGGTTTTAAGAATCTACTGGGAGAAAAGCGGCCCGATGTGACGATCCTATCCGAGCAGGACGGCAACTACGACCGCGCCAAGGGCATGCAGATCGCAGAGGACTGGATTCAAAGTTTCGATCAGTTCGACGCCATTGTATGCGCAAACGATCAGATGGCTTTGGGCGCCGTCGAAGCGCTCAAGGGCGCGCGGCGGCTGGACGGCGTCATGGTGCTCGGCGTTGACGCAGTGGACGACGCGCTGCAGGCGATCGACGCGGGCGAAATGGTGATGAGCGCCTACCAGAACGCAAACGCACAGGCCAAGGCCTGCGCCGAAATGGCAAGCAAGCTGGCTAAAGGCGAGTCCGTAGAGGATACCTACATTCCATTTGAACCCATTACAAAGGAAAATGTAAAGGACTATTTGCAATAAACAACACTGCATTAGGAGGGAAATCCCATGAATGTGCTTGCAGTTGTGGCCCATCCGGACGACGCCGACCTGTGGTGCGGCGGCACCTTGAAAAAATATGCGGAGCAAGGCCATACCGTGTCCATCCTCGTCGCCACAAACGGCCGGACAGGGACGCACTGTAAAGTGGACGATCAGGAATTGATCGCCCGCCGTGAAAAAGAGCAGCTTGCGGCGGCAAGCCTGTATCCCGCAGCGGTACAGTTTTTGCGTTTGGACGACGGGGAGCTGTTCAACGACCGAGACACCCGCCGCCTCATGATCGACGCCATGCGCCGCGCGCAGCCCGATGTGATTTTAACGCATGATCCTTGCGACGGAAACGTCGATCACCACACGGTCGGAGCAATCGTACAGGATAGCATCGTCTATCTTCCGCTGGAAAACGTGCGTGTGCAAACGCCGGCGCTCCAACGGCAGCCCACCGTTTTTCTGATGGATACCTATGCCGGCGTCGGGCCGATGCCCACCGCTTTCGTAGATATCACAGACCAATTTGAAACCAAAAGGCAAGCTTTGCTGTGCCACCGCTCACAGCTCACGGCGGAAACCTCTTGGGAGGAAATGCTTGAGGTGCAGGGAAAATTCCGCGGCATGCAGGCCGGTTTCCGATACGCGGAAGCCTTTAAAGGCTTTCAGCTGTTTGATTCCATGCCGGATTATAAGCTGCTGCCGTAAAAGCACGGAACGCTTCACGATTACGATATTTTATTTCAGGAAGGTAGTAACATTATGAAAATTGGCATTATCGGCGTAGGCAACATGGGCCGGCTCCACGCGGGCCTGATCCAATCCAACCCACGCCTAGAACTCTATGGCATGACCGACATGAACGTTGCCCGCGCGAAAGAGGCCGCCGCCGCCTTTGGCTGCGCCGCCTTTGATTCGGTCGAAGCGCTGCTTGCCTCCGAAGCGGACATGGTGTTTATCACCGTGCCCAATACCTCGCACGGTCCGCTTTGCGTCGCGGCGCTGCAAGCCGGCAAGCATGTTTTTGTCGAAAAGCCGCTGGCGACCGAGCTCAAGGACGCGGAGCATATCCGCGCCTTGCAGGCCCAAACCGGCCTGCACGTGTTCGTCGGCTACAACAGGCGTTTCGCGCCCGTTTATCTGGAAGCGAAGCGCACGGTCAGCCAGCCGGACTTCAAACCTGCGAACGTCAACATCATCCAAAACGACGGCGATATGCAAAATCCCGCGTGGCTGACCGACATCGCCATGACCGGCGGCTTCATGTATGACACCACCGTGCACTTTCTGGATATGGCCCGCTATCTGCTGGGCGATATCACCGAGCTGCGCGCGCTCGGCGAAGCGTCGTTCTACCCCATCGAGGACAACTTTGCCGTGCAGCTGAAATTCAAAAGCGGCGCGTTCGGCGTCATTTCCACCTGCGGGCACGCCTCGTGGATCTCGCCCTTCGAGCGGGTGCAGGTCGTCGGCGATCACAAAAGCGTGATCACCGAGGAGCTGGACAGTTACCGATATTCCTCCGGCCTCGGCGCGGTGGTGGAGGGCAAGCAGTATGCCACGTTGGAGCACAATGTGAAATGGGGCTACGCGCAAATGCACGACCATATGTTTAACGAATGCATTTTCGGCGGCGCTTCGCCCCAAAACAGCGTGGACGACGGATACAAGGTAGTTGAACTGATCGAAGCCTGCTACGAATCCGCCAAGGCAGGCGGCTCGATCATCCGGTTCGATGCGTGATAGGAGTATAAATATGAAAATCAGTTGCAGCTCCCAGTCTCTCGACCACCTTTTTATGCAGAACCAGTGCACGCTGTTTGATTTTGCCGATTACTGCGCCGAGGAGCTGGGCATTTCTTTCATTGAGGTAGAGGATAAGCATTTTGCATCGACCGATCCCGCGTATATCGAAAGCCTGAAAGCCTATTTTGACAAAAAGCGGCTGCGCGTGTGCAATATCGCCTTTGATTGCAGCTTCGGCTACCCGACGCCCGAGCAGAACCGCGCGCAGGTGGAGCGCGCCAAGGCGTGGATGCCCATCGGCAAGGCGCTCGGCAGCCCGCATTTTCGCCTGTTCGCGGGCTGGATGGGCGGTCCCGATCCCGAGATCCATAAAAAGGGGCCCGCCGTACTGAAACCAGAAACCGCTTGGGCGGAAATGGTCGCGTGTGTACAGGAGCTCTGCGACTATGCTAAGGCGCTCGATTTGTCCATCGTCATTGAAAACCATAACCACGGCGGCTTCCTTTCCGCTTCCAAGGATGTGCTGCGGCTGTTTGGACAGACAAACCGCGACAACCTGAGCCTGCTGCTCGATACCGGTAACTACGTGGACGGTTTGGACGGTATTCGCGCCACCGTGCAGCTCGTCGCCGCGCACGCCCACCTGAAAATCAACGAGGTGGCGGAGGACGGCCACGACACCCTGTACGACCTGCCCGCGATCCTCGATATCCTGACTGCCGCCGGATTCGACGGCACGCTGTCCATCGAGTACGAGGGCGAACAGGACGAAAAGATCTACATTAAAAAGGTAACCGAGTATGTGCGCCGGTATTTGAGCAAGTGAAAGGACGAGACAAATAATGAAAAACGTACAGATCGGCGTGCATCCGATCAACTGGTGCAACGACGATATGACCGATCCGCTGCTGGGCGACGGCTACTCTTTCTACGATATTATCGATCAAGCGGCCGCCGCGGGCTACGCCGGTATTGAAAACAGCCGCAAATTTCCCCGCGACGCCAAGACGCTGCGGCCCGAATTTGACAAGCGCGGCCTACAGCTCACCTCCGGCTGGTGCGATACGATGTTCGCCTGCCGCGAGCTGCGCGACGAATACTTTGAAGCGCTCAAGGAAAAGGCGAAGTTTTTCCTCGATATGGGCGCGCAATATGTGATTGCGGCGGAAGGCACCAATTCCTCCTGCTGGGACCCGCGCGAATACCGCGCGACCAAGGGCGTGCAAAAGCTAAACGAAGAGGAATGGAAGCTTTTTACGGACGGACTGAATCAGGCGGGCCGCTTTTGCAAGGACAACGGGCTGCGCCTCGTCTATCACGTGCACACCGGGACCTGCGTGGAAACGTATGAGGAAACGCAAAAGCTGTGCGATATGACCGATCCCGCCTATGTCAACCTGCTGGCGGATACCGGACACCTGTGCTTCTGCGGCGTGGACATCCCCACGTTCTACGATCATTTTGCCGATCGCATCCAGTATGTGCACCTGAAAAACATACGCCCGCTCGTATTGCAGGTCGTGCGCGCGTTCGGCATCGATTTTAACAACGCGGTCAAGCTTGGTATTTTCACCGTGCCCGGGGACGAGGGCGCGGTCGATTTTAAGACCGTGTTCGATATTCTTGACCGCCACGGCTTTGCAGGCTGGATGCTGGTCGAAGCCGAGCAATATTTGGCCACGCCCACCGCGCTTGACTTTGCAAAAATAGCGCGCGATTACATCCGCGAAACCGCGGGCGTATAATCCGGCTCTTCTTCTCTTTCTCTCTTCTTTTTAAAAAGCGCCTCGGGCAAAAGCTTTTTAGCTTTCGTCCGAGGCGCTTTTTGGTTGTTACTACATTCGTTTGCCGTTGAATTTTTGCGCGGCGGCGGGACAGCCTTCTGCAATGATGCAGGCCGCGGCTTCCACCGCGTCCGCGCAGGCCTTATCGATGGCCTTTTGCTCCTCCGCGCCAAAGCGGGACAGCACCCAATCCGCCAGATCGTACTCCGGGTGCGGCTTGTGCCCCACGCCGATCTTGACGCGGGGAAACTCCTCGCTTTTCAGGTGGTAAATGATGTTTTTCAGCCCGTTTTGCCCGCCCGCGGAGCCCTTGGGCCGGATGCGCAGCGTGCCTACATCGAGCGAAACATCATCCGAAAGGACGATCACGCGCTCGGGCGGCACCTGATAAAACGCGGCGGCATCCCGCACGGCCTCGCCGGAAAGGTTCATAAAGGTCTGCGGCTTGACGAACAGCACCCGTTTGCCGCCGAGCGCGCCCTCGCCCACGAGGGCCTTAAACTTCATCCGGTCGATCTTCTGGCCGGACTTTTTGCTGTAACCGTCGAGCGCGCGGAAGCCCGCGTTGTGCCGCGTGCCCTCGTACTTGGCGCCGGGATTGCCCAGACCGACGACCAGCCACTCGATCGGCTGCGTCCGCTGCGTTTCCCGGTCGCGCTCTATTTTTGCAAAGATATCAAATATCGACATGTTGTTTTCGTTGCCCTTTGTCTTTTATTCCACGGAAAGGATATAGTAGTACACCGGCTGTCCGCCGTTGATGACCGAGATCTCCAGCCCCTTGTTCTCCTTGCGGAGCAGGGCTTCCACCTCCATCGCCGCCTCTTCGCTCACGCCTTCGCCATAAATAACGGTGGCAAACGCGCTGTTTTCCTCGACAAGCTCGCGCACGAGCTTTTTCACCACCGAGCTTTCCTTGCCGGAAGCGCACAGCTTGCCCTCGCACAGAGAAAGGTATTCGCCCTGCTTGATGCGTTTACCGTCAAACTCGGAATCGCGCGCGGCATAGGTGACCTGACCGCTGTGCACATGGTGCGCGGCCTCCTGCATGGCGGCGACGATCGCGCCCTCCTCGCCCTCGGTATCGACGGCGAGCATGGCCGAAATCCCCTGCGGGATGGTCTTGGTCGGCACGACGACGATCTTTTTGCCCTCCGCCAGATGCACGGCCTGTTCGGCCGCCATGATGATGTTTTTATTGTTCGGCAGCACGAACACGATCTCAGCCGGCACCGCGTCCACCGCGTGGATGATATCGTCCGTCGAGGGGTTCATGGTTTGTCCGCCCTGCACGACGACGTCCACGCCAAGATCGCTGAATACAGCCTTCAGCCCGTCGCCCGCGGCGATGGCCACAAAGCCGTATTTCTTTTCAGGCGGCACGATGACGCGCTCCTTGGGCGCGTCCGCCGTGCCCTCAATCACCTTGGCGGTGTGCTGCTCGCGCATGTTTTCGATCTTCACGGTGAGGAGCGGGCCGAATTTCAGGCCTTCCTCCAGCGCCTTGTTCGGCTGGTCGGTGTGGACGTGCACCTTGACGATCTCCTCGTCCTCCACGACGACCAGACTGTCGCCCAGCTCGCTCAGGATGGAGCGCATGCGGCCAACGTTGCGCGCCTTGTCGCGGCGCTCCGCGATAAACTCGGTGCAATAGGTGAACGTGATATCCTGTTCCGAAATCGCGCCGAAATCCGCGGCGGCCTTGGTCGGCGCGGCGGTCTGGCGTTCCTTATGGATGCCGCGCAGCGCGTCGAACATGCCTTCCCAAATGGTGAGCAGGCCAAAGCCGCCCGCGTCCACCACGCCGGCCTTTTCGAGAACGGGGTTTTGGTGCACGGTCTCTTCGAGCGCGGTCTTGCCGCGTTCGAGTACGGCCTCAAACACCTTTTCCGCAGGCAGGTCGGCTTCGGCCTGACACTGCTCTACCGCAAACTGCGCCGCGACGCGGGACACGGTGAGGATGGTGCCCTCCGCCGGTTTCATCACGGCTTTATAGGCGGCCTCCACACCCTCGCGCAGGGCAAGGGCAAAATCGCAGCCGTCCGCCTCGTTCAGGTCGTGCAGGCGCTTTGCCACGCCGCGGAATAAAAGCGAAAGAATAACGCCCGAATTGCCGCGCGCGCCACGCAGCAGCGCGGAGGCGGTCGTTTCCGCCGCCTTGCCGAGCGTGGGCGCGGACAGCTTTGCCACCGCCTCCATCGCGGAGGCCATGGTCAGCGACATGTTGGTGCCCGTATCGCCGTCCGGCACGGGGAACACGTTCAGCTCGTTGACCTGCTCCTTCTTTTCGGCGATTGCGAGCGCGCCTTCGGTCACCATGCTGCAAAATAGCTCGCCCGTGATTTTTTTATCTGACATGATCGGCTTCTCTCCCTTTAATCGGCTTTGATGCTTTCGACATAGATATCGACGTTTTTTACGTCCACGCCGGTCAGGCGTTCCACATGATAGCGCACCTCGCCGATGATAGAGCGGCACACCGTAGCGATATTGACGCCGTGTTCGACCGCGATATGCAGATCGATACCCACGCCGCCGTCCGGCGCTTCCGCGACACGCACCCCGCGCGACTGGTTTTCCAGCCGGAGCAGATGGGCCAGCCCATCGGTCACCGAGCGCATGGTCATGCCCTTGACGCCGAAGCAGCTGGACGCCGCGAAGCCGGCGATGCCGGCCAGCACCTCGTTTGTGATTTCGATATATCCGAGATCGGTCTTAATGGTCATAAACAAACCCTCCTACGTGCGATGGATCCTACCTCTATGCTTATACTATTTCCTATTTTATATCAAAACGCCCGGAAATACAAGGAAGAGTTCGCTCGAAACCCGCCGCAGCGTAAAGATCCGGCAGGTTTCCCGCGATTTAAACGCATATCGCAAACATTTGTTTGCTTTTTTGTAAAACGCGCGGTATAATAAAGAATAACCGAACGTATGTTTCCTTTTAACCATGACTGGGGAGAGCACGATATGATGAAGAAAATATCCGCCAAACAGCAAAGGATCCTTGATTTTATCAGCGAATTTTCGCTGGAGCACGGCTACCCGCCCTCGGTGCGCGAAATCTGCTCCGAAATGGATCTGCACTCGCCCTCCACCGTGCACGCCCATTTAAAAAAGCTGCGCGAAGCGGGCTACCTTGAATCCGACGACCGCAAATCCCGCGCGCTATCTCCCACGGGCGGGCCTTCCATGGTGCCGCGCGTGCCCATTCTGGGCCGCGTCACCGCCGGCGCGCCTATTTTAGCCGTGGAGGAAAACATCGGCTTTGTACCGTTCGAGCCCGCCGCGGCGGGCGGCCAATATTACGCGCTGCGCATCCGCGGCGAATCCATGATCGGCGCGGGTATTCTGGACGGCGACCTTGTCATCGTCCGTCAGGACGCGGTCGCGCGAAACGGCGACATCGTCATCGCCCTGTTGGAGGATGAAGCGACCTGTAAAACGCTTTCCATCACGCCGGACGGCGTATGGCTGCTGCCCGAAAACCCCGCCTATTCGCCGATCGACGGCAACGGCTGCCAAATCCTTGGCGTCGTCAAGGCGGTTTACCGGGAATACTAAGAATAATTAGGAATTAGTAGTTAGTAATTTGTAATTGGCCGCTACGGTTTTGCACACGCATAGCGCGCAGCCTTAATTACTAATTCCTAATTCCTAACTACTAATTCCCCGAAGGGTGGTGTGCAAAATTGCCCGCACTTTCCGATTTTATCACAGCGGCCAAGGGCGTTGGGCCCAAAAAAGGCCGGTCTGTTTCAAAAACTGCATATCCGCACGCTGCGCGACGCGCTGCTGACCTATCCGCGAGATTATGAGGACCGCACCAAAATCACCCCGATTTCCGGCGTCACGGCGGAGGACAAGTACTGTGTGCGCGCCGTCGTGGGCACCGCGCCCGCGTTTCGCCGCATTCGCCGTGGGCTCGACCTAACCAAGCTGACCGTGTTCGATGAAACGGGTACGCTTAACATTACCTATTTTAACAATAAATATGCCGCCGCCACGCTGCGGGAGGGTCAGGAGTACCTCTTTTGCGGCCGGGTGACGGGTACTGGCCGCGCGCGTACCATGGTATCGCCCGCGGCCGATCCTGTGCCTGCCTCGGGCGAGTCGCCGGGCCGTATCGTGCCCATTTATCCGCTTTCCTCCGGCATATCCCAGCGCGATATGCTGCATGTGACCGAGGCGGCGCTCGCCGCCGTCGCGGGCGATTGGCCCGATCCACTGCCCCAGCTGCTTCGCGCCAAGTACCGGCTGATCGACTCAGCCGACGCGCTCGCCGCTATCCACCGCCCTAAAACGCAGCAGGATGTGGAGGACGCGCGCCGCCGCATGATCTTTGAAGAGCTGTTTTTGCTCTGCTGCGGCTTGCAGCAGCTAAAAGAACGCCGCCGCGCGGACAACGGCATCCCCTTTGGCGCGGACGGACTGCGCGCGTTCCTCTCCGCCCTGCCCTTTGCGCCGACCGGCGCGCAGCGCCGCGCGATCGACGAGATCGCCGCGGACTGCGCCTCCGGCCGCCCGATGAACCGTCTCTTGCAGGGCGATGTCGGCTCCGGCAAAACGCTGGTGGCCGCCGCGCTGTGCGCGCTGGCCGCCGCAAACGGATATCAAGCCGCTTTTATGGCGCCGACCGAGATCTTGGCCGCCCAGCACGCGGAAACGCTCGTTAAAATGCTTGCCCCACTGAATATCACGGTTACCCTGCTGACCGGTTCCATGGGCGCGGCGCAAAAGCGGCAGGCGCTTTCCCGTATCGAAAGCGGTCAGGCGCAGGTCGTGATCGGCACGCACGCCCTCATCCAGCAGAGCGTCACCTTCCACAGGCTCGGCGCGGTCATCGCGGACGAACAGCACCGGTTCGGCGTGGCGCAGCGCGCGGCCCTCGCGGCCAAGGGGCAAACGCCGCACACGCTGGTCATGTCGGCCACGCCCATCCCGCGCACGCTCGCCCTGATCATGTACGGCGATCTGGACGTTTCCGTGCTGGACGAGCTGCCGCCCGGCCGTACGCCTATTGAGACCTACGCCGTGGGCGAGCACATGCGCGCCCGCATCACCAAATTCATCGATAAGCAGATCGCCGAAGGCGGGCAAGCCTATGTGGTGTGCCCCCTTGTAGAGGAAGGCGAGACCAACCTGAAAAGCGCGGAGCAGCACGCGCGCGACCTGCAAAAGGCCCTGCCCCACCGCCGCGTCGCCGTGCTGCACGGCCGTATGAAAAACGCGGACAAAGATCAAACCATGCGTGATTTTGCCGCCGGGGCATACGATATTCTGGTCGCCACCACGGTGATCGAGGTCGGCGTGGACGTGCCGAACGCCAACCTGATGGTGGTGGAGGACGCGGACCGCTTCGGCCTTTCCCAGCTGCACCAGCTGCGCGGCCGCGTCGGACGCGGCACGCGGCAAAGCTACTGCGTCTTTTTCGGCGCGGACAAGGGGCAACCCGCGCGCGAGCGCCTGAAGATTCTGTGCCAAACCGCCGACGGGTTTGAAATTGCCCGATCCGACCTTGCGCTGCGCGGGCCGGGCGACTTTTTCGGCCGCCGCCAGCACGGCCTGCCCGCGCTGCACGTGGCCGACCTCGCGGGCGATCTAACGCTGATGCAGCACGCGCGCGAGGAAGCCGAGGCCCTGCTTGCGGAAGACCCCGCGCTTGCCGCCTATCCCCTGCTGCGCGACCGTGTCGAGCACATGTTCGCCGCGAGCGAGGACGAAGCGTTTAACTAGCGCGTATTTTTTCACCCGCCGGACCGCTTCTCTGTTTTCTTTCGTTTTGTTTGCAAAAGCATCACAAAACGGCATTGAACAAAGCGGCCCGGTATGTTATACTTTAACCGTATGGCGCGGCAAAGCGCGCACTGCATAGGAAAGGAATGGGATACAATGCCCGGAAAAGTGATATTAGGCGCCCAGTGGGGCGATGAAGGCAAAGGCAAGTTTATCGATATTTTTGCCGCGCAGGCCGATCTGGTCGTGCGCAGCCAAGGCGGCAACAACGCCGGCCACACCGTCGTGGTGGAGGGCGAAACCTATAAATTACAGCTCATCCCCTCGGGTATTCTGTATCCGAACTGCGTAAACGTGATCGGCCCCGGCGTGGTGGTCGATCCGCGCGCCATCCTCAAGGAGATCGACGGCCTTGCCGAAAAGGGCGTATCGACCGATCGGCTCTATATCGACGCGCGCTGCCACTGCATCCTGCCGTGGCACCTCGAACTGGACGCGCTTTCCGAAAAGGCGCGCGGCGGGGACGATATCGGCACCACCAAGAAGGGCATCGGCCCCACCTACATGGACAAGGCTGAACGCATCGGCGTACGTATGCACGATTTCACCGGCGAACGCTTTGAAGAAGCGATGCGCGAAGCCTGCGCACGCAAGAACAAGGTCATCACCGGCGTTTATGGCGGCGAGCCGCTCGATATCGAGGCGGTACTCAGCGAATATAAGGAATATGCCGACCGGCTGCGCGCGCATGTGCGCGATACCTCGGTCCTGACCTATGAAGCCGTCAAGGCGGGCAAGCAGGTGCTGTTCGAGGGCGCGCAGGGCACGCTGCTCGATCTGGACATGGGCACCTACCCCTATGTCACCTCGTCCCACCCGGTCGCGGGCGGCTGCTGCATTGGCTCCGGCGTCGGGCCGACGGCCATCAGCGATATTATGGGCATCTGTAAAAGCTATACCACCCGCGTCGGCAAGGGTCCCTTCCCGACCGAGCTGTTCGACGAGACCGGCGATTACATTCGGAAAGCCGGCGGCGAATTCGGCACCGTGACCGGCCGTCCCCGCAGAACGGGCTGGTTCGACGCCGTCATCGCCCGCTACGCCGTGCGCGTCAACGGCCTGACCGAACTGGTCATCAACAAGATCGATCCGCTGCGCGGCCTGCCGAAGCTCAAGGTTTGCGTCGCTTACGATTATAAGGGCCAGCGCCTGACCGAGTTCCCCGCGAACTTTGCCGATCTTGAGCACTGCAAGCCGATCTATGAGGAATTCGACGGCTTTGACGAGGATATCACCGCCTGCCGTTCGTTCAGCGAGCTGCCGCAGTCTGTACAGAGTTATATCCGCGAGCTTGAACGTATCGTCGATTGCCCGATCTCGATGCTGGGCGTAGGTCCCGCGCGCGATCAGGTCATGACAATCAAATAACACAAAAATAAATGATGCAGGGTGGGGTGATCACGCTCCCCCTGCGTCTTTTTTCATTCAGAAAGGATTTCTATGACACAGCAAATCATCAAACAAAACGGCCGCCTGATCGCGGTCATCCAGAGCGACGCCCCTCTCATCCGCGACGTATCGAGCGCGCTTGACCTAATCGCTTCGATCCGGTACGCAGCGGACTGCGACCGCATCGCCGTCAACAAGCAGGCGCTGAGCGAAGATTTTTTCACGCTCAGCACCTGTCTGGCGGGCGAGATTTTGCAGCGCTTTATCAACTATCAAGTAAAATTCGCGGTTTTCGGCGACTTTTCCGGCTATACCAGCAAGCCTTTGCGTGATTTCATCCGAGAGAGCAACCGGGGGCGCGACATCTTTTTCACCGACACGGCCGAGCAAGCCGTGGAACGGCTTGCGGCCCACTGAAAGGAGCGCATATGGATCTTTATACGAAGCGGCTGCTGCTTCGCCCCTTCCGGGAGGATGACGCCGAGGCGCTGTACGAATACTCCAAGGGTCCGAACGTGGGGCCGAACGCGGGCTGGAAGCCGCATGAAAGCTTGATCGAATCCGCGGATATCCTGCGCGTTGTTTTTTTGAACCAGCCCAGCGTGTGGGCGATCGTGCGCCGGGCGGACGGCCGCCTGATGGGCTCGTGCGGCATCATTCACGACCCCAAGCGCGAAAACGAAGCCGCGCGCATGCTCGGCTACGCAATGGGCGAGGACTATTGGGGCTGCGGCTACATGACCGAGGCTGTGGGCGCCGTTCTGCGCGCCGGTTTTTTTGAAATGGGGCTCGAGCTGATCTCCGCCACCTGTTACCCGGACAACGCCCGCTCGCGCCGCGTGCTGGAAAAGTGCGGCTTCCAGTACGAGGGCATGCTGCACCGCGCGGAAAAGCTGTATAACGGCGAGATCAAGGACCATCTGTGTTTTTTCTGCACGCCGCAGGATGCAAAAAATGCGCTTTCCGTATAAAAAACGCAATATGCGAAACCCTAACCACAAGGGCGGCGCGGCTTTGTCAGCCGCGCCGCCCTTTTTATTTTCGTTGGAAAGGGGCGCGCGCCATGCATTTGCGGCAGGCAGCCCATCAAACGCTGCTCGATACCGTATACGACCTTGCGGGGTCGTTCGCGCTAGCGGCAGGCATTTATTGCTTTATCGAACCCGCGCAGATCGCGCCGGGCGGGGTATCCGGCCTTGCCCTGCTGCTGCGACACCTGTGGGGGCTGCCGGTCGGCCTGACCACCGTGGCGCTCAATCTGCCGATTCTGGTGGCCGCGTTTACGCGGCTGGGCCGGGCGTTTACGCTGAAATCGCTCAAAACGCTGCTGATCAGCAGCGCGGTGCTCGATCTGATCGTCACGCCGTTTTTTCCGCAATACACGGGGGACCGCATGCTTGGCTCGATCTTCGGCGGGCTGTTCGTGGGCGCAGGGCTGGGGCTGATCTTTTTGCGCGGCTCCACAACGGCGGGTACGGATATTATTTCTTTCCTGATCGAGCGGCGCTATCCCCATGTGCAGCTCGGCGCGGCGCTGATGGCCGTGGACTGTATCGTGCTCGGCCTGTCCATGCTGGTATTCCGAGATCTTGAGGCCGGATTGTTCGGCCTGATCGCGCTGTTCTGTCAAAGCAAGGTGATAAACGGCATCGTTTACGGCCTTGACCGGGGCAAGCAGGTGCTCATCCTTTCAGAAAAGACCGCGAATATCGCCGCGCGCATCATCGGCGAATTGTACCGCACCGCAACCTTTTTACAGAGCCGTGGCGCGTACAGCGGGCAGGGCGGCGAGGCGCTGCTTTGCGTCGTGCGCGTGCAGGAATATCACCGCTTGAAAGCAATCGTCTATGAGGAGGACCCGAACGCCTTTCTCATCGCCACCGACACCAACGCCGTGCACGGCGAAGGCTTCAAAGAGCTGGAATAAAAAACTGCGGAACAGCCGAATGGTTGTTCCGCAGTTTTAATTCGTTTCGTTCTGCGTCTGTTTTTCCCGTTTTTCCGAAAGGAACAAACCGGCAAGCGCCAAAACCGTGCCGGCCGCCATCATCGGCGTCATGGATTCGTGCAGGATAATGGCGGAAAACACGATCGTCACCACCGGCACGATATAAACATACACGCTCGTTTTCAGCGCGCCCAGAATATGTACCGCGCGGTTCCACGTGACAAAGCACATTGCCGAAGCGCACAGACCGAGAAACAGCAGCCCGCCCAGATGCTCCGGCCTGAGCCACGCCGCGAAACCGGCCGGGAAACCATCCCACACCGCGACGGGCACGAGAAACAGCAGCCCATAAAAGAATACGCGCGCGGTCGCGGGCACCGTCTGGTAGCCAAACGCGCCGATTTTGCGTATAACCGCTGAGTAAACGCCCCAAACGACCGCCGCCAGCACGCCGAGCAGCGCGCCGAGCGGACTAAAATGCAGTTCGCGCACGCCGGAAAACGACACGAGCGCCACCCCCGCCAGCGCGCAGGCAAAGCCCAGAAAAAAGAACCGCCCCATCGGTTCGCCGCCGTTAAACAGCCGCACCGCGACCGCGGTGAACAGCGGCGCGACCGACACGACCACGCCGATCAGCGAGGCCGAGGCATACGTCAGCGCGATATTCTCCATCAGGAAATACAGGGTAACGCCGGTAAGCCCCGCGAGCGCGAAATACCACTCGTGCCGCCGTTCGGTAACGCGCAGCCAACCGCGCCCCACGAGAAGCAGCGCCGCGAAGCCGAGCGCGAACCGCGTGACCATGATCTCAACCGGCGAAAACGTGCGGAGCAGCACCTTGGTGAACACAAACGTCGTGCCCCAGACGAGCACGGAAAACAACGCCATCAAGTGGCCGAAAGCCTGATCATTCCGCCGCATCTTCAATAAACCCTCCGCCAATGACGATATCGCCGTCATAAAACACGGCGGACTGCCCGGCCGCGGGGGCACGCACGGCCTCATCAAACGCGATCACGGCGGTATCGCCCGCCGGATATACGGTCGCGCGGTCGCTTTTTGCGGAAAAGCGCACGCGCACCTCGCAGGAAAACGGGCCGTTTGCCGCGTATTCGGGCGCGATATAGTGCGTACCCGTCAACCGCACGGTTTTACGGTACACATCGTGCAGCGACAGCACCACCTGATTCTTCACGGGATCGAGCGCCTGCACGAACAGCCGCCCCTCCGCCGCGACGCCCAGTCCCTTGCGCTGCCCCACGGTGTAGCAGTGCAGACCCTTGTGGCGGCCTAGCACCTTGCCGTTTTCATCGACGAAATCGCCGGGCGGCAAGGCCGCGCCGCGCCGCGCCAGCCAGCCGGGCACGTCCCCGTCGGGAATAAAGCAAATATCCATGCTGTCCGGCTTTTCCGAAACGCCGAGCGAGCGGCTGCGCGCTTCGGTGCGCACCGCGTCCTTATCCGGTTCCTCGCCCAGCGGGAACAGGCAGCGCGCCACGGTCTCGCGCGGCAGGCGGTAGAGCATATAGGTCTGATCCTTCTTTGCGCGCGCGCGCAGAAGAAGCGCGCGGCCCTCGCCGTCCCGCCCGGTGCGGGCATAGTGGCCGGTGGCGAGATAGGGCGCGCCCAGCTCGTCCGCCAGCTCGGCCAGCGCGCGGAACTTGACAAGGGGGTTGCACACGATACACGGGTTGGGCGTGCGCGCGTTTTGATACGCCCCGGCGAAATAGGCGCATACCGTTTGTTCAAACGCTTGCCCCCGGTGGGCGACATGAAACGGGACGCCCAGCTCTCCGGCGGCTTTTCTCGCTTCCTCCTCGCCGCCGAGGCCAAGCTCCAAAAACATACCGTGCACTTCATAGCCCTGATCCCGGAGGCGCGCGGCGGCAACCGCCGAATCCACCCCCCGGACAGGCCCAGAACGACCTTTTCTCCCATGTGTTTTCCTTTCTTTACAATCAAAACTACTCCGCTTCTTCCCAAGTCTCAAGGTTTGCAAAGGCGTTATACGGCTCGGGCGTAAAGTTTTTAATCAATCCCTTGCGAATGACCACCTGATCGCGCTCAAACGCGATCGGTATGATCGGCATCTCCTGTACGAAAAGCTGGTACAGCCCGGTCAGATCCTGACCCGAGCGGAAGTTGGTAAGCGCCTGCATCATGGTATCGCTGCTGTATCCGCCGAAATTGAGCGCTCCGCCGGATGAAATGAGCGGCCGCAGATCGAAATCCGGCATCAAACGCGCGGTGCCGTAATACAGATCGAACGAGCCCGCTTGCAGCGCCGCCACATATTCGTCATAGGGCCGCTTATCGACCGTGACGCTGATGCCGGCCGCCTTCCACGAAGCGGCGATCTGTTCCGCGGCCGCGACCTTAAAGGAGTTATCCGAATTGACCAGCAGCGTAAAGCTCGGCGCGGATTCCAGCTTTGCTTCCGCCAGCAGCGCGGCCGCGCTGTCGGACGAGCCGGACATGTCCAGCTTCAAAGTGTCGTCCCCCAGAGGCTGGGGATTGACCGGCAGCACCGCCGGATCGGCAAAGGTCTGCAACTGCGTGTCGCACAGGCCCTTCCGGCCGATCGCCGTGCTGAGCGCGCGGCGTACCGCGCTGTTTTTCAGCGTTTCATTGGCAAAATTCACGCCAATATAATGCAGGTTGGCGCTCGGCGTTTGCACCGTGTCGACCGAGCCGTTGATCGCGGTGGAGTTCGACGAGATGCGCGGCTCGCGCATCAGCGACACATCGCCGGTTTGGAAGCTCGATACCGCGGCGTCCGCCCGGACCATGGTGACGAGCGTGATGCGCCGGATCGTGCCGAGGAAACCGTCGTGCCAGTTTTCATTCGCGGTCAGCGTCCATTTGCCGTTTTCCTTGACCGGGCAAAACGGGCCGGTGCCCTCGGCAAAGCTTTCATTCGCGTCGCTTATGCGGCGCACCGGGATATCGAGCAGGCGCGGGAAATTCACGTTCGGCGCGCCCAGTTCGATCGACACCTTGTTATCGCCCTGCGCTTCCACCGAAACGACCTGCCGCATCCGCTCCCGGTAGGGTGAATTTTCGTTTTCCTGCGCCGCCATCAGGCTGTCCACCACATCCTTCGCCGTCACCCGCTCGCCCGACCAAAACGTCGCGTCCTCCCGCAGGGTGAAAACAAAGCTTGTGCCGTCGCCCGTGTATTCCGAACATAAAACTGGCACGGCGGTGAAATTATCGCCCACCTCAAAAAGTCCCTCGTACATCGCCTCGCACACAAGGCGGTTGATGCGCGTGTTGTCCGTCACCGGGTCGAGCTTGCCGGTGTCATAGTAGGCTAGGCCAAAATAAGCGTCGCTTACCTTGACATGATCCTCCTTGGCCTTCGGCGTGTCGTCCTCTTCCCCGCCGCCGCAGCCGCCAAGCAGGCAGAGCGCGGCCAGCAGCAGCGCCAACGCGTTTTTTTTCTGTCTTATCATTTATCCCGTATCCTTCCCCGGTCCTTACAGGCAGATCACGCCCGCCTGCACGCCGCGCACGCCGTTTGTATGGCGGTGCGACCAAAAGGTTTGGTGCTCGCACATGGTGCAAAGCCCGCTGTCCACGATGTTTTCCGGCCGGAGCCCCGCCCGCGCCAAAAGCGCGGCGTTGACGCCCTGTAAGTCGACGTGGAATTTCTCGCCCTTTTCCATGACAAAGGGACGCACCATCGCGCCAAGCAGGCGTTCCATCTCGTCCGGCACGTCCGAATCGGTCTCGAAGCACTCCTGATGGATGGACGGGCCCATGACGGCCACCATCGTTTCGGGATGCGCGCCGAGCTTTTCCGCCATTTGCGCCACGGTTTTGCCGAGAATGCCCTTTGCCGTGCCGCGCCAGCCCGCGTGGCACACGCCGCAGACCCGCGCCGCGGGATCATACAGAAGCGTTACGACGCAGTCCGCGCCAAAGCCCACAAGGGGCGTGTCGCCAAGCGCCGTGATGATCGCGTCCGACTGCCACGCCATCGGCTTTTGCAGGCCCATGCCGCTTTCCTGTTCGGAAACGACCGATACCTCGTCCTCGTGTATCTGCTTGGTGAGCGTAAAGCGCGCGGCGGGCACGCCGAGCGCGTCCGCGAGCAGCGCGTAGTTTTTACGCACGTTTTCCTCCGTGTCCCCCCGGCCGAAGCCAAGGTTCAGGCTTTCGCACGGCCCGGCGGAGACGCCGCCGAACTTTGTCGTAAACGCGTGGCGAACCGGCAGGCGCGTGCAGACATAATAGGTCAGCGCGCCCTTTTGGACGCGGCGCATCGTTTGATCCATGGTATTTCCTCCGTTCGCAGTCCCATTATTATATCAAATCGGGCGGCCCGTCACAAGGGCGCAGAAAAGTTCTTCTCAAAAAGCGCCAAAATTTGCCCCGTGTGCACCGGGTTTTTCTTGACAGTTTGACCAAAAGGCTTTACAATTATTATAGATAATACCTACTGTAATATTGCCGCGCCAACCGGCGCGGCTGTTTCAAGGCATTATACCGAATCATTTCCCCAGCAAAATTGCACCTAAAAAAATAAATAGGAGGACTTAACCGAAGCAATGAACACTTTAATTCCGCCCATCATCGCCGGGATTGTATGCCTCATTGTCGGCGTGGTCATTGGATTCCTGTATCGAAAGAGCGTTGCGGAAAAAGAAATAGGCAGCGCTGAAAAGGAAGCGACCCGCATCATCAATGAAGCGATTAAAGCCGGTGAGACGAAGAAGAGAGAGGCCATTTTAGAGGCCAAGGACGAGATCCACAAGCAGCGCTCCGAAGCCGACCGCGAGCTGAAGGAACGCCGCAACGAGACCCAGCAGCTTGAACGCCGCCTCATTCAGCGCGAAGAAGCGCTTGACAAAAAGTCCGACACGCTGGATCGTAAAAGCGAGGAGCTTTCCCAGCAGCTTGCCGCTACGGTACAGGAAAAAGAAGAGTGCGTCCGCTTAAAGGACGAACAACTGGCCGCCTTGGAGCGTATCGCCAGCATGACGCGGGACGAGGCCCGCGAAATGCTTGTTCAATCCATTGAAGCCGAAGCCCAGCACGACGCAGCCGTTAAGCTGCGCGAAATTAACCAGCGCGTTAAGGATGAAAGCGAGCAGACCGCCCGCGAGATCATCTCCACCGCGATCCAGCGCTGCGCCGCGGATCATGTCGCAGAAGCGACCGTGTCCGTTGTGCCGCTGCCCAACGACGAAATGAAGGGCCGCATCATTGGCCGAGAGGGGCGCAACATCCGCACCCTCGAAACGCTGACTGGTGTTGACCTTATCATAGACGACACCCCCGAAGCGATCACCCTTTCCTCCTTCGACCCGGTACGGCGCGAGGTCGCGCGTCTGGCGCTCGAAAAGCTGATTGTGGATGGACGTATCCATCCCGCCCGCATTGAGGAAATGGTTGAAAAGGCCCGCCGCGAGGTCGATCAAATCATCAAATCCGAAGGCGAACGCGCCACGTTTGAAACCGGCATACATGGCATCCACCCCGAACTCATCAAGATTCTCGGCCGTCTGCGTTACCGTACCAGCTATGGTCAGAACGTGCTGATGCACTCGATCGAGGTCGCGCATATCGCCGGCATGATGGCGAGCGAACTTGGGCTCGATCCGATCCCCGCCCGCCGCGCCGGCCTGCTGCATGATATCGGCAAGGCGATCGACCACGAGGTCGAGGGCAGCCATGTCCAGATCGGTGTAGACCTCGCCAAGAAGTACAAGGAAGCGCCCGGCATCATCCACGCGATCGAAGCGCACCACGGCGACGTGGAAGCCAAGACCGTGATCGCCTGCCTCGTTCAGGCGGCGGACGCTATTTCGGCCGCACGCCCCGGCGCGCGCCGCGAAAATCTCGAAAACTATATCAAGCGTCTTGAAAAGCTGGAGGGCATCGCCAACGAAACGCCCGGCGTTACCAGTTCTTACGCCATTCAGGCCGGACGCGAGATCCGCATCATCGTCAACCCGGATAAGATTTCGGACGACGCGATGCTGCTTTTGGCCCGCGAGCTTGCCCACAAAATAGAGGACGAGCTCGACTACCCCGGCCAGATCAAGGTAAACATGGTGCGCGAGACCCGCGCGATCGAATTTGCAAAGTAACCACGAAAAGCAGGCGCCAAACGGCGCCTGCTTTTTTGTTGACACCTCCCAATGGGGTGATGTACAATGATAAGAATGAATGAATTATTCACATTTTCTTCAAGGAGGGTCTATGGTAAATCAGCGTATGAAGGCCATACATGACGCCGCCGCCCTGCTGTTTCTGCGGCAGGGGTATTCCAAAACACAGATCAGCCATATTGCAAAGGCGGTGGACGTTTCCGTCGGCACCATTTATCACGATTTTATCGGCAAGCGGGAAATTCTAAACTTTGTTTTAAAGTGTACCATTGACCCCGCGTTTATGGAGCGGGAATTCGACCGGCCGATCCGCGGCGAGCTGTTTGACGGGCTCGACAGCGAGATCATGGCCGCTTTTGATGAGAGCGCCGCGTCCTTTGCGGCGCATCTGGCGCACGGCGCAGCGAACTATACCTTTCCGGAACTGATCAGCGATACGTTCGACCTGCTTTCCCGCTATGCGGTGGGCTGTCTATTCATTGAGAAGAACCAGTTTGATTTCCCCAAGCTTGCCCAAAGCTATCGCGCATACCGCGAACGTTTTTTTGATACAATGACGCGCTATCTCGCCCTTTTTATTGAAAAAGGCGAGATCCGTCCCTTGCAGCACCTTGCGCTTTCCACCAGCCTGATCGTTGAAATGCTCACTTGGTGGGCAATGGATCAGCGGTATATCTCGTTTGAAGCGCGGCCTATACCGCCGACGCTCGCCAAGGCGGTGTGTCTTGACAATTTAATATCTGCGTATTTGGTAAAAGAATAAGCGGGGCTTTCGCGCCCCGCTTATTCTTTTATCAAAACCAAACCGCACTATTCCGCGTCATCCAAAGGAATGCACACGACCAGCTCGAACCGGTTTTTATCCGCGTTCGCTTCCAGCGTGCCGCCGTGGCGCACGGCGATCTCGCGCATACCCGCAAGGCCAAAGCCGTGGGACGCTTTATCCGCTTTGGTGGTGCCAAACAGCCCTTTATTCAGTTGCTCCCGCTCGCCCGCGTAGGCGTTGGCCACGCGCAGCATCAGCAGGCCTTTATCCGTGCGGGCGCGCACGGTAATCCGTTTATCATGGGCGGTCTTCGCGGCTTCGATCGCGTTATCCAGCGCGTTGCCGAACAGCGCGCACAGATCGGGATCGGAAACAGGCAGGTTTTCCGGCAGCGACACGCCGATATCGGCGGTCAGCCCCTCGTGTTCAATGGCGCCCGCCTTGGACGCCAGCACCGCGTTTACCGTTTCATTTTCGCAAAAGCGCTTTACACCGACGAGCGCGGGCGACTGGGACAGGCTTTGCACATATTCCCGCGCCTTTTGGGCATCGTTCCGCGCAAGCAGGCCGGACAGCGCGGTCAGGTGATTGCGCATATCATGCCGCAGCGTGCGCACCTGCTGCTGTTCGCGCTTGAGGCTTTGATAGTACACCTCGCGCATATCGGCCAGCTTGTGCTCTATTTCCAGCGCTTCGTGGCGGGAAAGCAGCGCAATCGCAAACAGCAGCGCCAAGGAGGATAAAAAGACGAACGGTAAAAAGGTATTGGCCACACGGCCCAAGACGAAATCAAACGAATTTGTCGTAAAGTCCAAAATGCCCCAGATTGAAAAAGACAGCATGGAGAATAAGGACGACAGCGAAAGCACGCCGATCAGCACCCAAAGCCGTGGCGACAGCGTGACCGGCTGGCCGCCCGGCAGCAGACGGCGCACGCACAGAAAAATGACCAGCCACAGGACGAGCTTTAAAAGCATGCTTGGAAGCCGTTCAAACCAAAGAAATTCGTACCAGCGGGATGTGGTATCAAAAAACATGTTGAGCGATATCAGCAGCTCATAAAACACGATGCCCACCGTGCCCCGTGCAAACCACGGCCCGCCATAGCATAGAAAAAACACCAGCATAAAGAACGGAAGCATCAGCAGCGGATTTTCATCGCCCAGCCAGCTGGGCATGGTGGGCACAATGGTGAACAGCGCGAGCGGCGCGAACCGCCGTATAGGCCCCCGCCCCACCGGCAGCACCCGCCGCACGGTACAGGTCATCAAAATACCGTCGGACAGCATGATCGCAAAAAAGAGTAAGGAATGCACATTTTCATTCATTTGCATCGCCGCCCCCTATTCCAGCATCGCCCGCGCGATGGAGGCAAGCGCGGCGCTTTGATACGCGCGGCTGATGGGCAGCACCTCGTCCCCCAAGATCACGTTGCTGCCCTCTACCCGGTCTACCGCGGCGGCGCGCACCAAATAGCGCTGGTGCAAACGAACAAAGGACGGGCCGACGGATTCCGCCACATCGTCCAGCCGCGCATAAAACGTATAGTTGCGGTTGTCCGTGACGCAGGTGACCAAGCGGCGGTCCGAATAGAAGTAACGGATGGATTTTTTCGGGATGCGGTAAAGCCCCTCCGCGTTGCGGCAGAGAAAAACCTTGTCCGCTTCGTTGAAAAGCGCGCCCAGCGCCCGGTCAAGCAGTTCGCTTACCTGCTCTGTCTGCGGCGGCTTGATCAAATAGCCGAGCGCGCCGACCGAGTACCCGTCGAACACATAATCGGTAAAGCCCGTGACAAACGCCAGAAGCAGGCTGTCGTCCGCCGCGCGCAGCGCTTTCGCCGTTTCCATACCGTTCAGGCCGCCCATTTCTATATCGAGAAAGACCAGATCGAGTTCGCCCGCGTGCTTTTCCATCCAGCCGAGCAGGCCCTCGCCGGAGGAAAACTCAAACATCGTGTTTTCAACCGCCCGCTTTTCCAAAATACGCTCGACAAGGCTTTTCAGCGCCTGCCGCGACTCCGCCTGATCGTCGCAAATACCAATGCGAAGCATGTGTATCCCTCCCCTTTATTTTTCCCTTTTCATTTTACCATATTGCGCCCCTGCCGCCAAACCAAACTTGACGGCAGGGGCGCTGATTTTTACATCTCGTACGCTTCCCGCGCCAAACTTTCCATTTCGCGGCCTGAAAATGACAGGCTTGTTTGCGCCGCCCTTCGCCGTGCGCTATGCTGAAACCAGAGATAAAGAGGAGGCTAACACCATGACGAAAACTTTAACGCTGCGGCGTATCCGCGATGTGCTGCTCACGCCGCCCACCTTCCCCGAGGGGCAGCCGCGGCTGAAAACCAATATGGACACGAACTTTTTAAAGCTGGTCGCCATCCTATCCATGCTGATCGACCATGTAGGCGGCGCGTTCTTTCCCGAAGTCGGCTGGTTCCGCTGGGTGGGGCGGCTGGCCTTCCCGATCTTCTGCTACTGCATGACGGTAGGCCTGCTGTACACAAGGGATATTAAAAAGTACTTGTTCCGTTTGGGCCTGTTCGCGGTCATTTCGCAGCCGTTTTACGTGCTGGCGTTTCACCCGCACGATTTTCTGGCCCAGTTTACCAACTGGAACATCTTCTGCACGTTATTTTTAAGCCTACTTGCCATGTACGGCCTGAAGGAGCGCAAATGGTGGCTGTTTTTCGCGGCGCTGTTCGTTGTTTCGTGGTGGAACTTTGATTACTCGGGCATGGGCATTCAGTTGATGCTGATCTTCTACCTTTGCCGCAACCATCCGGGGATCGGCGCCGCGCTCTACTCGCTCAGCTACCTGACCGCGCTCGGCCACGTGCATATCGAGGACCCGCTGAATTTCGTTTGCGGCAGCGTCGCGATCGATTGGACGTTCTTCACCATCTTCGCCGTTCTGTTCATCTACATTCCGACGCACTTTGACCTAAAGATCCCTAAGTGGTTCTTTTACGCGTTCTACCCCGCTCATTTGGCGCTGATCGCGCTGATTCAGTTCATCCGATAGTTTCAGGAAAGGAAGATTACTTTATGCTTAACGTACAAAACCTGCACAAATCCTATCAGGTAGGCAAAACGACCTACGAAGTGTTGAAGGGCGTGTCCCTCACGGTGGAGGAAGGCGAGTTTGTCGCCGTTATGGGCCCCTCCGGCTCGGGCAAAACGACGCTTCTAAACTGCATTTCCTGCTACATCCCGGCGGACAGCGGCTCCATCACCCTTGGCGGCGAGGAGATCGCGCGCCTTCCGGAGGACGCGCTGGCCGAAGTGCGCAATCAAAAGCTCGGCTTTGTCTTTCAGGACTTCCTGCTGCTGGACGGCCTTTCGGTGCGCGACAATATCTTGCTGCCGCGCGTGATCGCCGGACAATCCGGCGGCGATATGGAGGCCGACGCAGACCGCCTGTGCGAGGTATTCGGCATTTCGCCGATCGGGAATAAGTACCCGGCGGAAATATCGGGCGGCGAGAAGCAGCGCACCGCGGTCGCCCGCGCGCTGATCAACCACCCGCTGCTGATCTTGGCCGACGAGCCGACCGGCAATCTGGATTCCAAATCCGCCCGCGCGGTCATCGGCAGCTTCACACAGGCGCGCGAAAATCTGGGCGCGACCATATTTATGGTCACACACGATTCGTTCGCCGCCTCGCACTGCGACCGCGTCGTCATTTTGCGGGACGGCGTGGTATGGCGCACGCTGTCGCGCGGCAGTGAAACCCGCGGCGAATTTCAGGACCAGCTTTTGGATTCCATACGCGAAATGTCGGCGGAGGTGTAAGCCATGCGTTCCTTTTCCGAAGTATACGCGGCCTTGCGCCGCGCAAACCGTAAGCAGTATGCGTTGCTGATCGGCTGCTGCTTCTTTTCCGTTCTGCTCATCACCGCCTATGTGAGCATGATGCGCTCGCCGACCATTCTTGCCGTGCTGCCGGAGGGCGGCGACAGCCGCAAGCAGGTAATGATGATCTTCGTGCTAGCCGTGCTCGGCTGCGGCGTGTTTACCACCTATGCTTCCGGCCTGTTCTTCCGGCAAAAATCGCGGGAGACCGGCGTGCTGCTCGCGCTGGGCGCGTCGCGCGCCCAGCTGCGGCGGGAACTGGGCAAGGAACTGGCGTTCATCTCCTTCGGCTCGTGCGCCGCGGGCGCCGTACTGGGCACGCCGCTCGCGTTCGCCCTTTGGCAGGTCTTCCGCGCGTTCGTGGTCGATACGGACGAAATGCCGCTCACCTTTGATCCGCAGGCTTATTTCATCGCGCTGGCTTTTTCGGCTTTCGTGATCGTAATGCTGTTTTTCATGGGCGCGCGCTTTATCCGCCGCACCAATATTATCGATATCGTGCAGGAATCGCACAAATCCGAACCCATCCGCGACGTGCCCCGCTGGTACGGCCCGGTCGGCATTCTGCTCATGCTGCTCGGCGGCTATCTGGGCTACAGCGTGCCGGGCTGGTTCATTCTGGGCCTGCACTGGTATCCGCCCGACGGGCTGGACGTGATCTTCTACCTGCCCGCCTTCCTCGGCCTGTATATGATCTTGCTGCACACCGTGGTAAACGGCTGGCGGCATGGCAAAAACCGCTACAAGCACCTGATCACCACCAGCATGATGAAATTTCAGGGCCGGCAAACCGTGCGCAACATGCTTGTTATGACGCTTTTGATCGCGGGCGCGTACTTCGGCTCGTTCTACACGCCCATGCTGGGTACGGGCGCAATGCTGGGCTTTGACCAGCGCCCCATCGATTTTTCCTATCACTTCCGCGCCGATCAGGACATTCCCGAACAGGACGAAGTGCAAGCGCTGGCAAACGAATATGGCGTGCAGCTGACCGGCTGGGAAATGCAGCCCGCCGCCGTGCTGGGCGTGGATGGTCAGGAAACCATTGAAACCAAAAACGCGGTAGGCATCAGCTACCACCATGAATACCGCGAACTGACGGGAAGCGATCTGTTCCTTTCCGAAAGCGCCTACAACGCACTGACCGGAAAGCGCGTGGATGTACTGCCCGGCACGATCACCGGCATTTTCATGGCGGAGACCGGCGGCAACGGCATATTCGGCGGCAACGCGACCAAGCTGACCAATATGGTGACCGGTGAAACGATGCAGGTCGCACCGACCGAGGACAAATTCGCTTACGATATGCTGTTCGGCCGCTATGTGATGGACGACGGCGACTACGCCGCGATCACCAAGGGCTTGACCGCGGAGTGGCTTGAAAAGCAGGTGTTCTTCAACGTGGCTGACGCGGAAAACAGCTATGATTTTGCCAAGGCGCTGTTCAATACGATCGTCGACCGCTCAGGCCCCGCGGTGGAGCAATACGACGCGTTTGATCCGGTGCGGCAAATGCTGTCCGAACAAAAGGGAGAAGCGTATATCTTCGGCTCGGAAAACCTGAAGGAAAACGGTCTGGATCGCATCGAGTACGCGAAGCGCGATTCCTCGAGCTTCCGTATGTATTGGAAGTACATGCCTGAATTCCGCGCGCTCGACAAGGCCGATTTTGTCAAAACCACGGCGGTGTTCCTGATGCTGTTCATTTTTATCGCGATCGTATGCTTCGCGGCGGTCATCGTCATCGCGTTTACCCGCTGCATGACCATTGCGGTCGTCAACGCCCGCGTATACGACGATCTGCGCCATTTGGGTGCGTCGAACGCCTACCTGTACCAGTCTGTGCGCGGGCAGATCAACCGGGTTTTTCTGGTACCCGCTATCGTCGGCACCGCGCTGATCTATGCGTTTTACATGATGATCATGTATTTTAACGGCGACCCGCTCGGCATCACTTCCCGTGAGGCAGCGGGCCTGATCAGCTGCCTTGCGCTGATCGCCGTGATTTCCGCCGGGTTCTACGGCGTATACCGCATCACCAAACGCAGCGTGTGCCGCGCGCTGGACATTAAAAAGCCTTGACAGAGAGATTCACAGCTGTTATACTTCAAACATACTATTGGTATGTATCGAGGTGAGCACATGGCGCGCAACAAATATCCCGAGCAAACAACCCAAAAGATCATCGACGTTTCACTGCGCCTGTTTCTTGAGAAGGGTTACGACCACACGACCGTGCAGGACATCGTCGATCATCTCGGCGGACTGACCAAGGGCGCCGTGTACCACCATTTCAAAAGCAAGGAAGAAATATTTGAAGCCGTCCTAAACTCGATGTTCGCATCCAAAGACTCGAGATTGCATGCTATTATGCGGGATAATCAGCTAAACGGCCGTGAAAAGCTGTGCGCAGTGGTCAGCGAAAGCTTTGGCGATCCCGCGCAGGAGCAGCTTTTTATTATCGCGCCCAATATGCAAGCCAATGCCCGGTTTCTGGGCGCGCAGATCATGCAGGTGCAGCAAGCCTCCCGCCAATATATCGAGCCGATCATCCGCGAGGGCATGGCGGACGGGTCAATCCAGACCGATCAACCCGCCGAGCTGGCGGAGCTGCTTCTGCTGATTACAAACTTTTGGCTCAATCCGCTGGTTTTTGAGATGGAAGCCGCGCAGGTCGCTTCAAAATGCCGATTATTTCAAGTCTTACTGTCGCACTTTGGGTTGGCTGATTGGATTAGCGAAAAAGAGATCGCCCGTTTGGAGCGCTATTGCGAGATGGTCACACAATCCCGAAAAAAATAAACTGCCCCTATGGGCAGCTTATTTTTAACATTATACATACCAACCGAATGTATCTAAAAGGAGGCTGTTATATCATGATACCACAAGAAACCATACAAACCGCCGGGCTGACCCGCGCCTTTGGCGGCAAGGAGGCGCTTTCCGATTTGACGATTTCCCTATCGGCGGGTGAGGTTTGCGGCGTGCTCGGCCCAAACGGCGCGGGCAAAACAACGCTGCTCAAGCTGATCGCCGGACTGCTTCGCCCCACCGCGGGCCGGGCCAGCGTGTGCGGCTTTGACAGCGTGCGGCAACGGGATGATGTGCTGCGTCATCTGGGACTGCTGATCGAAACGCCGGTGTTCTATGACCACCTTTGCGCGCGGGAAAAACCTCGCGCTGCATTTAGCCTATATGGGCATGGCCGGGGTTGTGGACGATGCGCTGGCCCGCGTCGGTCTGAGCGACGTGGGCGAGCAACCGGTCGGCCAGTTTTCTCTCGGTATGCGGCAGCGGCTGGCGCTGGCGCGCGCGACAGTACACCGTCCCGCTGTATTGCTGCTGGATGAGCCATTAAACGGGCTTGACCCCATTGCCGTGCGCGATATGCGCACGCTGTTCCGTTCCTTTGCCGCGGACGGCATGTCCGTTATGCTTTCCAGCCATATTTTAGGCGAGGTGGAACAGACCGCCGACCGCGTGATCGTGCTTTCGCAGGGCAAGCTGGCGGCGGCCGCCCAAATGGACGCGCTGCGCGCCGCCCACCCGCACGATCTGGAAGATCATCTGATCGGACTTATGAACGGAGGTTCGTCATGCCAAAATTAATTGAATTAGAACTGCGCCGCACGCGCCTGCGGCCCTATCTTATGGGCGCCGCCATTCTGACCGCCGCCATTTTAGGTTTTTACCTGCTTATGGGCGCAATGCCGAGCCTGTCGGCATCGCAGGGCGAAATCATGCCGGATGCCGATTTGGCGATGTTCGGTGCATGGCCCGGTCTGATCCATATGATATCCATTATTGCCATGGCCTGCTTTTCGGTTTTTTCCGCCGTGCTGGGCGCGCGCTTCGTCATTGCTGACTATACCGGCGGGCGGGCCGTGCTGCTGCTTTCCTACCCGGTGCCGCGCCGTCGTGTACTGCGCGCTAAGTGCACGCTGACCGCCGGCTTGACCGTGCTGTGCTGTCTGATCGCCTGCGTGGTCTCCCTAGCGTTGTTTGTGCCCGTCGCTTTGCTGTTTGGTTGGCTGGGCGCGCCTACCGGCGCGATCCTGCAAACCGCCGTTTTTATGACGCTATGCATGAGTATTCTCTCCGCCGCCATCGGACTGATTAGCACCTGCATCGGCTTTGCAAAGCGCTCTTTAGTGGCCGCTGTTGTTGCCGCCGTTATCCTTTCCAGCGTTGGTTCCAACATTTTTGCGCTGGCCGCGTCTCCGGCCGCTATGCTTTTGCTCAGCGTGCTAGCAACCGCCGTGGCGGCGGTCTGCTATTTTTCCCTTGCCCGCGCGGTAACCAACATGGAGGTTCTGTAAATGAAACAAAAGCTCTTTTCCCGCGATTTTACTCTTGTGGTGATCGGACAAATCATTTCTCTTTTCGGCAATGCGATCCTTCGCTTTGCGCTGCCGCTTTATCTGCTGGATATTTCCGGTTCGCCCAAGCTGTTCGGTCTGTGCTCGGCGCTGTCCTTTTTGCCGATGATCGTGCTTACCCCCATGGGCGGCGTGGTGGCCGACCGGGTGAACAAACAGCGCATCATGGTCGTTTTGGACTTTTTCACCTGCGCGCTCGTGACCGGATTCACGGTTTTCATGGGCTTTGCCCCGCTAATACCGCTTTTGGTGTGCACGCTGATGCTGCTTTACGGTATTTCGGGCGCATACCAGCCCGCGGTGCAGGCCAGCCTGCCCCTTCTGTGCGCCGGGGATCATCTGCTTGCGGGCAACGCGGTTATCAATCAGGTCAGCGCGCTTTCCGGTCTGCTCGGGCCGATCATCGGCAGCGTGCTGTACAGCGCCTTTGGGCTAACGCCGGTTTTGATCGTTGCCGCCATTTGCTTTTTCGCTTCCGCGGTGATGGAGCTGTTCATCCGCATTCCGCATACGCCCCAGCCGGGGGGCGCAAGCGCGCTCGCCGTCGTGCGGGACGATCTTAAGCAAAGCCTGCGCTTTATCCGGCGCGAAAAGCCGGTCTTAGGCCGCTATATCGTACTGATCTGCGCGTTCAACGTATTTCTTTCCGCTCTGCTGATCATCGGCCTGCCTGTGATCGTCAAAACGACGCTCGGCCTGAACGATCTGTGGTACGGCTTCCAGCAAGCCGCCATGGCGGCGGGCGGTCTGATCGGCGGCGTGCTCGCGGGCGTGCTTGCGCGGCGGCTCAACATACGGCACACCGGCCTTTTGCTGCACCTTTGCGCGGTGGGGCTGGTGCCGATCGGCCTTGCGCTGCTGTTCGGTCTGCCCGAGCACGTGAGCTATGCGGTCGTCACGCTTGTTAGCGCCGTTTTGATGGCGTGTGCCACCCTTTTTCAGGTGCAGGTGCTTGCCTTTGCGCAGGGCGTTACGCCGCAAGCACTGACCGGCAAGGTGCTCGCCTGCCTCATGGCGCTTTCCATGTGCGCGCAGCCAGTCGGGCAAGCCATGTACGGCACGCTTTTTGAAGCCTTGACCGGAAACGAGGGCTGGATCTTGATCGGCGCAGCCTGCGCCGCCCTGCTGATCGCGCGGCAAGCGCACCGGCTGGCGAAAGACCTGTAACGCAGCCCCGTTTTCCCCCGCGTTGCCGCATCAAATCTATTTGACATTTTCATAGGCGCATAATAAAATGGATGCAGAAACGCGAAAACGACAAAACCGAAGCGTTTGGACTGGGAGGTTCAAGCAAAATGGACGCATTGGAACAACAGGTGACCTTTATCAAGCGGGCGGAAGGCCTAAAATCCGTTTTACGGGAAGCGTGGACCTCCACGGGACGGAGAGAAAGCACGGCGGAACACTCTTGGCGGCTGGCCCTGCTGACGGGCCTGCTGGCTCCCTCTTTTGAAGTGGATACCGGCAAGGCGCTGATGATGTGTTTGATTCATGATCTGGGCGAGCTATACACGGGCGATATTTCGGCGGTATCCAAGCCGGACGAAGCGGAAAAGCATGCGGCTGAGGAAAGAGATATGCGGCAAGTGCTTTCGCTGCTGCCAAAGGAGCAGGAGCAAGAACTCTTCGCCCTGTGGCGCGAATACAACGACAACGCCACAGCGGAAGCAAAGCTGGTCAAGGCGCTGGATAAAGCGGAAACGATCCTACAGCACAACCAAGGGGCAAACCCGCCTGATTTTGATTATGACTTCAATCTGGACTACGGAAAACAGTATTTTTCCGGCGCGCCCCTTCTGCTTCAGCTGCGCAAAATTCTGGACGACGAAACAGCCCGGCACATCCGCAAAACGGACGTTTCATCCGAAAACGATAACCCATAAGCCGATTGCATATCTAAGCTGAGAGACGCCGCCCGCATGGGCGGCGTCTCTCAGCTTTATGAAACCTGCGACTGATTGGCAAACAGCGCCTTATCGCAGTTCGCGGCATAGATGGGCAGGCCCATTTCCGCGATCAACAGCAGCATATACCAGAAATTCTGTACGCCGCCCTGATAAATGCCCACCAGCGTGAGCACCGCGTAGGGAATGAGATACACATAGCGGAACCGGCGGCCGTTTTCCGCAAGATCGTGCCGCCCCGCCCGCTCGGACAGGAAGATCAACAGGCCGAGCACATGATAATAGATCAGCGTGTTACAAGCCATGGCGGCAAGCGAAAGCATGGTATCTACCGCGGCCGGAATCGCGGCTGCAATCCCCGGAAACCAGCCGATCAGGCTGAGCAGCGCCGCGAGAAACAGCACGGGCTTTAACGCGCGCGGACGGTCATAGTCCGGGAAGCTGTCCAGTACGCACGATACCTGCCAATATCCATAGAACGCGGGCAGGATATCGATCATGAGTACGCCCGTGAAGCCGATGTTCACTGAAAAACCGATGCGGATCAGCGCCCAGAACAGAGGGCGGATATCGCGTTTATCCGTTTGTTCCATCGTCTGTTTCCTCCATATCCGCGGCTTGTGCCCGTAAAATCACGTCCATGATCTCACCGCCGTTCAGTTGTGTGCGCAGATATATCTTATCCGGCACATTTGCATTACGAAACACATTGTTATCCAACAGGCTGGTCGCGTACCAGCCGCTCGTATCCGGTGTTAGGTCGGATAGGGCCGCAGCCTGTGCCCAGCCGATGAATTTACCAAACTCGCTTCCGGTAGCGCTGCTTCTCTCCGGGTTGGTTTCCGGTACCATATCCTGCTCCATCGGCGCGGGAGCACCCACGATTCCCAATACGCCGGCCATGGAAACACCGGCCTTGGGGCGAATAAAAAGCTGCCCTGATATTCCGGTATCATCGTATATCGGCAAATTGGTCTCTCCGCCCCAGCCCATCATAGCCATCATGGGATCAGCCTGCTCCAGCCATTCCCCTGTTGCTTTTTTATAACTATAAAACATATAGCTTTGGCTGGACGCTATGCGTGCCTCATAGTCGAAATAGGCGTCCTCCGCGCGATATGTAAAGATTCTGTCCTCCAGCGGATATTCCCACCATGGCTTTCGGGCGGCGACCTTACCAGCTTCCACGCTTTGCACGATGTATTGCCCGCCTTGCCGATATGCGCGCACACGGTCATATCGATACTGGTTTAGCTCATCTTCCCTTAGCTTGCACATAGGGTATAGAATCGTCGCGGCGCCGCCTTCGCTGGTTTCCGTGACATTGTATAGCGCAAAAGCGGGGTTGATGCTCCAATTCGGATAATCAAGGCTTTGAACCGGATCGGCTTGCACCTGTCCATAGTTGGCATCATACAGCCAATCTACTATTTGATCGTCAAACGCCCATGGCAGCTTTCCCTGTTTTTCATTCTCCGAAAAGGTTCGTGCAAGCGCTTCTCTCGTTTCGTCATCCGCGACGATATAGCGGTAATACCCGTTATCCAGCGCGTATCCCTTGCCGTATAGATAAAACGCTTCATTGATATCGCTCACACGGTAGCGCTCGGCCTTTTGCAGCCATTTGGCCGTATCCGCGCCCGGCACGCCGGGATCGCGCCAGCTTGCGGCCCGCGCAAGCGGCGGGGTCAGGCACATCCACGCGAGCAAGCAGAACAACAGAAAACTCATGCCGCGCGCACGGCGGGACACCTCCTTGTGCCTTGTGACGCGCACGATGCGGCGGCGGATGTTCCGCTCTCCGCTGGCAATGCACGAGGTGCCCATCCGGTACCGAAAGCCGGGCTGCACCATCTCAAGCAGGCGGCGCCCGTAGCCGATGTGCTCCTCCGGTTCCAGCCGGTCCAGCACGCACTCGTCGCAGGCGGTCTCGCAGTCGTCCGAAATGCGGTTAAAGGTACGCCAAAGCAGTGGATTGAACCAGTGCAGGCACCGAAACACCATATAAAGATAGTTTTTAACAATATCATGCCGCACCATATGCACCATTTCATGCAGCAGCACCTCGTCGGCCACAGTCTCCGCCATCGGCGCTGGCACGACCAGCGTGGGCCAAAACACGCCGCAAACATACGGCGTTGCTCCGGCGGGCGATAGGCGCACCCGTACCCGGTACGCCTCCTCTTCCGGCTCCATCTGTGCGGCCAGACGGTACATTTGTTCCGCGCGCGCCTGCAAAGCTTCATTTGCCTTGGGGAAACGCCGTGTACGGACACCAAGAAGCAGGCTGGCCGTAAAATAATACGCCAGCAATCCCGCCGCGCCCGCCGCCCAAAGCCAGAACAGCCCCCGGTTCAGGGTATCCGCCCAGTCGGGCAGCCCCGGCTGGGGCAAATGAAGGCGTATAAACCGCCCCTCGCTCTGCCGGACGACCGGCGTGGGCGGCGTTTCACCGGAAGAAAGCGCGGCGGCTTGCCGGGTCACGGCTCCGGCAATGGATGGTACATCGACCGCGGCCCCAAGGCTGAAATCATTTTTCGGCAAAAAGCCGCCGGTGGGCGGGATCACCAGCCGCGCAAGCAGAATCATCCACACCAGATAATGCCACTTCGCTGTTAAGTGCTCGCGAAATAGCCATTTTACTGCAAACAACAGGCCCGCCGTGACGGTCGCGGTCAGCGACCAGATCAGAATAGCGGAAAACCGCATAGCCATTCTCTCCGCCCCCTTATTTGCCGCGCGCCTCGGCGTCGTCCAGCAGACGCCGAAGCTCATCTATTTCATCCTCGGAAAGATCGTTTTGCTGCAAAAAGGTACGCACCAACCGGCTGGCGGAGCCGTGGAACACGCGGGATACAAAGCTTTCCGTCTGTTCGCGCACCGAATCCTCGCGCGGAACGGCGGCGGCATACTTCTTGGGGCTGCCGCCTTGCTCGCATACGAAGCCCTTGGCGGCCAGCCGCGTTAAAAAGGTGTGCACCGTGTTGCGGTTCCAGCCTGTGTCGGCGAGCGCGGCGGTCAGCTCCGCCGCCGTTGCCCCGCCCAGCGTCCACAGCGCGTCCATGACCTGCCATTCGGCTTCCGATATTTTCTGTTTCATGCCGTTTACCTCACTACAAGTGTAGTCTATATGATTATACTACACTTGTAGTTGCAGTTTGTCAAGCGCTAAGTCATGTGATACAATAGCGCAGAGAGGTGATTGCCATGAACCGAATCTTGATCGTAGAGGACGACCCTTCGCTTGGCCGCGGGCTTGTCATTGCCCTGACCGACGCCGAGACCGCGCCCACCCTTGCGGCGAGCTGCGCCGATGCGCGCCGCCTGCTCGCGGAGCAAGCGTTTGACCTTTGTATTTTTGACGTGGGCCTGCCGGACGGCTCGGGCCTAGACCTGCTGACCGAGCTGCGGCAGGTAAGCGTTACCCCCGTGCTGCTGCTGACCGCGAACGACTTGGAGACCGATATCGTGACTGGGTTCACGCTCGGCGCGGACGATTATATCACAAAGCCCTTTTCGCTGGCCGTGCTACGCGTGCGGGTAGCGGCCCAGCTGCGCCGCGCCAAAAGCGGCGCGCCGGTGTGCCGCGTGGGCGAATACGAGTTTGACTTTGACCGCCTGACCTTTGCGCACGGCGGCAAACCGATCGCTCTATCGCAGACCGAGCAAAAGCTATTAAAGCTGCTGGTCGAAAACCGTGGGCGCACCTTGCCGCGCGACACGCTGATCGACCGCATATGGACGGACGGCGCGGCCTATGTGGATGAAAACGCGCTTTCCGTTACCGTGCGCCGCCTGCGCTCCAAGCTGGGCGACGACGCGCCGATCAAGACCATATACGGAGTCGGCTACACTTGGGCGGTGGAGGCATGAACTATTTTGCGCTGCTTACCGTGCTTGCGGCGGCGGTAATCATCGTGGGCGACCGGCTGCTGCTTCGCCGCACCATGAACCGGCTCGATCGCATGCTGAACGACGCGATCGCCGGGCGGTTCACCGAAGCAAACTTCGACGAAAGCCGCTTTTCGGCGGTGGAAAGCAAGCTATACCGCTATTTGAGCGCGTGCTCCTCCTCGGAAGCGAACCTTTCGGAGGAAAAAGCCCGCATACAAACCATGATCGCGGACATTTCCCACCAGACCAAAACGCCGATCGCCAACATTTTACTTTACGCGGGCCTGCTCGGCGAACAGCCGCTGCCGGAAGGCTGCCCCGATCTGGTGGCCGCGCTCGGTGCGCAGGCGGAAAAGCTGCGTTTTCTGATCGACGCGCTGGTCAAATCCGGGCGCTTGGAAACCGGCGTGATCGCGGTGCAGCCGCGCCGCGCAGCACTCGCGCCTATGATGCAAGCGGCGGCGATTCAGATTCAGGCGGCGGCGGAGAACAAGGGGATTGCGCTTTCGTACCTTCCGCTTGAGCAAACCGCGCGTTTCGACCCCAAATGGACGCAGGAAGCGCTGTTTAACCTGCTGGATAACGCGGTAAAATATACGCCCGCGGGCGGCCGGGTATCACTTTCCGCCACGCCGTACGAATTGTTTTGCCGGATCGACGTAACCGACGACGGGCCCGGCATCCCCGAAGTGGAGCAGGCGCAGGTATTCGAGCGGTTTTACCGCTCGCCCTCCGTGCGGGATGAGCAGGGCGTGGGCCTAGGCCTGTACCTTGCCCGCGAGATCGCCGCCGCGCAGGGCGGCTACATCAAGCTGGCAAGCAAGCCCGGCTCCGGCAGCACGTTTTCCTTATTCGTACCGATATAACATCAAAAGGAGAAGAAAACCGCATGGTTTTCTTCTCCTTTTCGCTTTGTAGCGGAGCCGCGCTTTATTCCTGTTCCGCCTTTATTTGCTCTGTCATAAAGCGAATGAGCTCTTCCGGGGTCGGTATATCCCCTTTTCGCGGCACGCTTTGCTGGTAAGCGGCCGTTTCTTCGTCGGACGGCGAAGTAAACGCCATCAAAATCGATTTTTGTATTTCCTCCTCGATCTCTCGCGGCGTGGTATGGTATTGTTTGGCTAAGTGTTTGTAGATCTTTTTCATGTTCATATCAATGCCCTTTTTGCCTTTATATTTTTTCAGCAAATCCTCAACTGCCTCATCATGTAACTTGGATTTTGGGATTCGGGTTTCATAATGCAGCTGCTCAAACGCGCAAATCAGGTCATTTCGTAACGTTGATGTAAATTGCTTGCGATTGACCAATGGATATTCCGATATGACACCCACCCCCTTTTGTATTACTATTGTACGGATACTGGAAAGACAAAACAAGGGAATTGAATTTGCATAAGGTTAATTAAGATTATGGATGTATATCCGTATCATTCCAATAAAAGCTGTGCGGCGGCTTCCTCTTGGAGCCTCGCTCACGTTCGCAATAAAATACGCGGCGGTAGCCGCGGGAGACGGTCGCGCCGCCCGGCGCGGGGGCAAGAGGGAGCGGACACCTGCGGTTTCCTCTCCCTCCTGACTTCCACTCTTTCCCTTACTCCTGACTGGGGGGCGGCGCTTGCCGTCCTGTTGAATTGCGTGTGGGGCACCTTAGTGCCGTACCGGTTTCCTAGGGATTCAGTGGATAGGTGCCTCCGCTCGGCCGGACCGGCCTGATTTGGCGCGCCCACGTATGCTGGCGCTTCGCTTGCGGCGGGCTGGGGTCACCGCCCAACATGTCGGGTGCGTTGGGGGTGTTGTGAGCCGGTTTAAACGGCGCAGACCCATATGTTGTAGGGCGTGGTGCCCTCACCACGCCGCGCGGCTACTGCCGCGCATAAAATTGTGCGCGCCAGCGCACCACCGAAAAAAGCAAGCGGGCGATCCGGTAAGGATCGCCCGCTTGCTTCACTTTTTTACTGCGGCTTATCCTGCTTTAAATAGCAGCACTTTTTGTACTTTTTGCCGCTGCCACACGGGCAGGGATCGTTCATGCCGACCTTCTTGCCGACGCGGACAGGCTCCTTCTTGGCCGTGCCGTCCGCCGCGCCCGCGGCCGAGGTCTCCTTGGCGACCTGCTCGCGCTTGGGCTCCTCCTGCGTGCGCACCTGCGCAAGGAAGATCATACGGACGGTGTCCTCGCGGATCGAATCGATCATTGCGTCGAACATATCAAAGCCTTCGCGCTTGTACTCAACCACGGGATCGTGCTGGCCGTACGCGCGCAGGCCGATGCCGTTTCGCAGCTCGGTCATGGCATCGATATGGTCCATCCACTTGGTATCGACGTTCTTGAGCAGCACCACGCGCTCAAGTTCGCGCATGATCGCGGGCGTCAGCTGGCTCTCCTTGGCTTCATAAACAGCGTGCGCTTTTTCGCACAGCTCGTTTTTAAGCTGGTCGGCGGTCAGATCGTCGCATTCCTCGGGCGTAAAGACGCAGTCGTCCGGGCGCAGGAACAGGCCGATAAACGGACGGCGCGCCTGCTCCACCATCTCTACGGAAAGCAGATGGTTTTCGCCAATCGCGGCGTGCACCGCGCGGGCGATCGTATCATCCACCATCGAAAGAATGTTGGACTTCATATCCTCGCCGGACAGCACCTTGAGTCGCTGGCTGTAAATGGTCTGGCGCTGGGTATTGAGCACATCGTCATACTCCAGCACGTGCTTACGGGTAGCGAAGTTGCGGCTTTCAATCTTCTTCTGCGCGTTCTCGATCGCGCCGGACAAGATTTTTTGGTCGATCGGCTCGTCTTCCTCGATGCCGAGCGTATCCATCATGTTCTGTATCTTTTCCGAACCGAACAGACGCATCAGATCGTCTTCCAGCGAGATATAGAAGGAGGATTCGCCCGGGTCGCCCTGACGGCCCGCGCGGCCGCGCAGCTGGTTATCGATACGGCGGGATTCGTGCCGCTCGGTGCCCAGAATATACAGGCCGCCCGCCGCCCGCACCTTTTCCGCGTCAGCGTCGGTTTCCTGTTTATACTTTTCGTATAATTCTTTAAAACGATTACGGATATCCAGAATGGCCGGATCATCCGTTTCCGCATGGCCGTTGGCTTCCGCCAGCAACTCCGGCGTGTAATCGCCCTTGCGCAGCTCGTCCAGCGCCATGGTCTCGGCGTTGCCGCCAAGCATGATATCGGTACCACGGCCCGCCATGTTGGTCGCTATGGTGACCGCGCCGGATTTACCGGCCTGCGCGACGATATCCGCTTCCTTTTCGTGGTACTTCGCGTTCAGCACCGTGTGCTTGATGCCCTTTTTCTTTAAAATAGCCGAAAACTCTTCGGATTTTTCGATGGACACGGTACCGACTAGGATCGGCTGGCCCTTCGCATGGCATTCCTCGATACGCGCGATGGTCGCATTAATCTTGCCGCGCTCGTTCTTATACACCGCGTCCGGGTTGTCCAGACGGGCGATTTGCTTATTGGTCGGAATTTCAATAACGTCCAGCTTATAGATGTGGCGGAATTCCTCTTCCTCGGTCAGCGCGGTACCGGTCATGCCGGACAGCTTGCCATAAAGGCGGAAGTAATTCTGGAAGGTGATGGTGGCGAGCGTTTTGCTTTCGTGCTCTACCTTTACGCCTTCCTTGGCTTCGATCGCCTGATGCAGGCCCTCGTTATAGCGGCGGCCGAACATTAAACGGCCGGTGAATTCATCGACGATGATGACCTGACCGTCGCGTACGACATAATCGACATCGCGCTGCATGACGCCGCGCGCCTTGACCGCTTGGTTAATATGGTGCTGCAACGTGGTATTTTCAGGATCGGACAGGTTTTCAACCTTGAAGTAAGCCTCGGCGCGGCTCTGGCCCTTGGGGGTAAGCGTGGCGGTGCGGGCTTTTTCATCTACGATATAATCGGCTTCGATATCCTCCTGCTCTTCCTTGGCGTCCACTTCCTTGACGCGCAGGCACTTCAGGCCCGCGGCAAAGCGGTCGGCCATTTGGTACAGGGCGGAGGATTGCTCGCCCTGACCGGAAATGATCAGCGGCGTTCTCGCTTCGTCGATCAAAATAGAGTCGACCTCGTCCACAATGGCGAAGGCGTGGCCGCGCTGCACCATGGACTGCATGTAGATCGCCATATTATCGCGCAGGTAATCAAAACCAAACTCGTTGTTGGTGCCGTAGGTGATATCGGCGGCATACATCGCTTTGCGCTCGTTCGGCTGGATGTCGTGAATGACAAGGCCGACGGTCAGCCCTAGATAGCGGTACACCTTGCCCATCCATTCCGAGTCGCGCTTGGCAAGGTAATCGTTCACGGTGACGATGTGCACGCCCTTGCCGGTCAGCGCGTTCAAGTAGGCGGGCAGGGTCGCGACGAGGGTCTTGCCTTCGCCGGTTTTCATCTCGGCGATTCGGCCCTGATGCAGCACAATGCCGCCGATGACCTGCACGCGGTAATGGCGCAGACCGAGCACGCGGTCCGCGGCCTCGCGCACGGTGGCAAACGCCTCGGGCAGCAGATCGTCCAGCGTTTCGCCGTTCTGGAAGCGGGTCTTAAATTCCGCGGTCTTGCCGCGAAGCTGTTCGTCCGTCAGGGTACGGTATTGATCCTCCAGCGCGTCCACCTTGTCCGCGATCGGATAGATCTTTTTCAGCTCGTGGCTCGAATGGGTGCCAAATAGCTTTGTGAAAATATTAGCCATTGTTCAAATATCAGCCTTTCAAAAGAGCATAACTCCATATATAATCATCTTATTATATCACAGAACGCGAGCGGAACAAACAAATTTTTTGTAAACGGCGTTACATGGCGGAGCGCATGATCAGGTACGCGGTGAAGCCGACATAGCAAAGCGCCATCACGGCGCCTACCGGGCGCGACATTTTGCCCTTCATTGCGGGCAGCAGGAACGCGATGGACAAAATCGTCAAGATCGCGCTGTCGATCACGGCGGTGGGCAGTACGGTAATCGGGCTGATCAACGCGGACGCGCCTAGAATGAGCAAAATATTGAACAGGTTGGAGCCGATGACGTTGCCCATCGCGATATCGTTCTCGCCCTTCTTCGCGGCGACGAGCGAGGTGACGAGCTCGGGCAGGCTGGTGCCGATGGCAACAATGGTCAGGCCGATCAGCGTTTCGGAAAGGCCGAACATGCGGGCGATGCCGGTCGCGCCGTTTACCGAAAGCTGGCCGCCCATAACGATGCAGATCAGGCCCAGCACGATGTTGACGCCGATCATCACGGGCGGCATGGCCTCGGCCAGCTCTTCCGCCCCGTTTGGCGCCGATACCGCGCGGTTGCGGAGCGCCGGGCGCACCTGCACGATCATCAGCCACACGAACAGCACGAGCAGCAGCAGACCTTCCCAGCGCGTGATGCCGCCGCCGAACAGCAGCATCACGGTAAGCAGCCCCGCCGCCGCGATGGAGAGCGGCCAGTCGCGCCGCAGGATGTCACGGTCGACCACCAGCGGGCACAGCACCGCAGACAGACCGGCCACCACCAAAAGGTTAAAGATGTTGGAACCCAGCACGTTGCCGACCGCGATCTCGTTCGCGCCCTTTAAGGCGGCGGTCACGCTGACGGCCAGTTCGGGCGCGGACGTGCCGAAGGCGACGACAGTCAGGCCGACGATCAGCGCGGGCACCCCCAGCCGGCGCGCGAGCGCGGACGCGCCCGCGACGAACTTGTCCGCCCCCCAGACGAGCAGCGTGAAGCCTACGATCAGTAAAACAAAAGACAGCATAATGATACGACCCCTTTAAAAGTATTTCCAGAACAAAAAAAACGAGACTTTCATTGCAGTTTCAGGCTGCAATAAAAGTCTCGCTACTTACGGAACGGTACGGGCCGAAAAAGTTCCGGCCGAGATTGACGACACCGCCCCACGCGGCGCCGCCGCGTGAGCTACTCCCTTTTATATCGTGGAAATCATTTTGATTACCTGTCCTACTATATGCAAAAGATACCGGTTTGTCAAGACTTTGTTTTATTTTTTCTCAGCAATAGAAGCAACAGCGCCGTGACGGCGATCACAAGGATCACGATGGCGATGATTGCCAGAGTGAGCGGCGTGTCGGGCTGGTGGGCAGGCTGCTCGTCCGCGACGGGTATGGGATGGACCGGCTCGACGTCATCTGGCTCCGCCATGGGCGCGGGATCGGCGGGTTCAGCAGGTTCGGTGGAAGCCGGTTCCGCCGCCGGGGTCTGCGCGGGCGCGCCGGCGGGCTTCTCGATCGTTAATTCGGCTAAGTACACCCAGCCATGCTGGCCGTTATACGCCGTATAGCCCCATTTCGAGTTTTTGACCGAGGTCGTTTCCTGCTCGATATGCAGGGCGGTCTTCATTGGGATCGGGTCGTCCAGCACCTTACCGTAGGACGAGTCCGGCCCGGAGCGAAAGTTCACGCCGATACCGTCCGGCGAGTTGACATAGGCGGTATAGTCCACCTCGTACGCGCGCGACCAAAAGTCATCCGCGGCGGACGCGGGCTTTGTGGTGGTCGTTTCAGCCAGATATACCCAGCCGTACTCGCCGTTATACGTCGTATAGCCCCATTTGGAGCCCTTACTCGAAACGGTCTCCTGCGAAATATGCAGTTTGGTGTCCATCGGGATCGGGCTGTCGAACACCTTGCCGTACTCCGAACCCGCGCCATAGCGGAAATTTAAGCCGATGCCGTCCGGCGAAGCGACATAGCAGTCGTAATCCACTTGATAAGCATATTCCCAAAATTCGTCTACCGCCGCGTCCGCCAGCGCGGGCACGATGGCCATAACCAGCAGCAGCGCCGCGAACAGCAGTCTTTTCCCCAGATGTCTCATTTCCAAATCCCCCTATTTTATCATCGATTACTTTGCAAATAGCCGCCTTTGCCTGTGCCTATATAACCATAGTACCGCAACAAAGGAAAGCGTTTGATCGGTGCGTAGGTAGAACGCCAGCACAAAAGCGGCGGGTTTGTTGCCAATGTCATTAAGTTAAGGTCAGACAAGACAAAAAGGTATCGCAAGCACAGAACATGTAGGGCGCGACGCCCTCGGCGCGCCGAGAGCGAAGCACCTGGATAAGTGAGAGCATCAAACAGGCTGGTACAGCCGAGCGAAGGGACATGGTTTCTCAGCAAGTGTTACGTCCCTTCGAGACGGCGCGCCGGGAGCGTCGCGCCCTACTAGCTCGGTGATTCCCTTGTTTTTTCCTGTGCGCTTCCCTTATCTTAATGACATTGGGTTTGTTGCATTTTTCATATTCCCCCCTGATGATTAGACTGACAGCAAGCACCCGGCCAAATAAGACGCTAAATTCAAAACCACCGCTGCCACCGCCGCGCGGCGGCGCGAAAGTGGCACACAGCGCCGCAGCAAAACATATTCCGCAGCCACGGCCAGCACTTCGCATAGCGCCGTGACCGGCGGCGCGTAGACCGGCCACAGCTTGCGGCACAGCGTGACCGCAAAAACCACCGGCGGATTGGTGACCAGATTCATCAGCCAAACCACGGTCAACGCGTGCCGGCGGCGCAGGCCAAGCAGCAGCGCCGCGAGCGTTTCAATGAGCAGCGTAACGGCGAGCGAACGCAGCAGGATTCCCGTCATGCGGTTTCCTCGCGGCGGCGCGCAAACCCCAAGCCCAAACCCGGCAGCAGCAGGGCGAGCGAAAGCAGCGTGCCAGCGGCCAGCGCGGCCGGCGTGCAAAACGCATCCGCCACGCCCAGCAGATCGGGCAGCGTGCCGAGGAAGATAGCGAACGTCGCCATGCCGAACGCAAAGCCCCGGTTTTGCAGACCAACCAACCGAGTGAGCGCCGAAAGCGTGAGCGGCATGGACGTTTGAAAGAGCAGGACCGCGAACAGCCCGGCCGCCGGAACAGAAAACGCGGGCAAAAACAGCGCCGCCGCCGCGCACAGCGCCAGAGCCGAGGTGCGCGCAAAGCCGCACCGGTCGCCCAGCAGACCGCCAGCCGCCTTGCCGGCCGCCACACACAGCACGCAAGCAAAGCTCAGCGCGCCGGTCTTCCAAGGGAAAGCGGTCAGCCCGCCCAAAAAGGAACGAAGCAGCACGGTCAATAGCAGGCAAAGCCCCGCCGCGCCGGTGCGCGGCCAGCGCGCGGGCGCGGACGGCACGGCAACGGACGGTTCCGCCGCATCGGCTTTCCAGTATACCAGAAACGCAGCCCCAAGCATTGTCAAGCCGACGGCGAGCCGCGTCCAGTCATACGGCCAAAGCCCGCCGCGCGCGGCCCACACGCCCAGCCACACGCCGACAGCGCCGGTTGAAACAAAAATACCCGGCGCGGCGGCGCGGCCCGAACCGTACGCAAGCGCATACCGCCCGCCGCCGACATGAAACAGCGCGTTGCCGATCCCCGCTATCGCGCACCGTTCCACCCCCGGTATGACCGGCATAAGCCATGCGATCGCGACCAGCAGCATGCCCAGAGCGGCGGTGAGCCGGTCGTTTCGCACATGGTCCGCCAACACGCCGAAGGGCATTTGCAGCGCGAACGCACAGCCGTTATAGAGCAGCATGCAAAGCGCCCACTCCGCGTGCGTTTGCAGTTCCTGCCGCACAGGGCCGCAAAGCAGCAGGATACACGCAAAGTCGACAAAAAAGTGCAGCAGCGCATACGCCCCTAAGCGGCGTTCCGCTGTTTTCCCCATCGTCTCACCCCCTGTCGTATAATCGCCGCGTCAATATGCAATGATTATACTATATCGTGCCGATGAATTCAATTTTTTCCTTTCCTTTGACAATACGCTGTGTTTCGGATATAATAAAAGGAATCGAAAGTTCTAAATGTAAGGAGCATCCGCATGCTGCAATTTGAGGAATACAAAGTAAAGCTGGTAAACCTTGCCCCCCAGTTGGAAGAGCTGCGCGGCAACCTCGGTCTGGAACAGGCCGCGCGCGAGGTCGAAGAGCTTGAACTGAAAAGCTCTCAGCCCGGCTTTTGGGACGACCCGGAAAAGAGCCAGAAGGTCGTTTCCCGTCTGGGCGCTTTGAAGGGCAAGATCGAAGCGTACGACCACCTGCGAACGCTTCGCGACGATCTGCTCACCATCTGCGAGATGGCGATCGAAGAAAACGACGAATCCATGCTCGAAGAACTGCAAAGCGGCTATGACGAGCTGGAAAAGGGCATGGCCGAGCAAAAGCTTTCCACCCTGCTGACCGGCGAATACGATCACAACAACGCCCTCGTTTCCTTCCATGCGGGCGCGGGCGGCACCGAAGCGCAGGACTGGTGCGAAATGCTTTACCGCATGTACACCCGCTGGGCCGAGCGCCACGGCTTCACCTACAAGATCATGGACTATCAGGACGGCGACGAGGCCGGCCTGAAATCCGCCGATATCCTGATCGAAGGCGAAAACGCCTACGGCTACCTCAAGGGAGAAAACGGCGTGCACCGTCTGGTGCGCATTTCGCCGTTCGATTCCTCGGGCCGCCGCCACACCTCGTTCTCCGCGATCGAGGTCGTGCCCGATATCGAGGACGATTCGGCTGATTTCGAGCTTAAGCCCGAGGATTATGAAATGCAGGTGTTCCGCTCCTCCGGCGCGGGCGGCCAGCACATCAACAAAACCTCTTCCGCCGTGCGGCTGATCCATCACGCCACCGGCATCGTCGTATCCTGCCAGACCGAACGCAGCCAATTCCAGAACAAGGACAACTGTCTGCGTATGCTTCGTTCCAAGCTGGTCGAGATCAAGGAGCGCGAGCACCTCGATAAAATCTCCGACATCAAGGGCGATCAGAAAAAGATCGAATGGGGCAGCCAGATCCGTTCCTATGTGTTCATGCCCTATACCCTTGCCAAGGACACGCGCACCGGTTTTGAAAACGGCAATATCTCCGCAGTCATGGACGGCGATATCGACGGGTTCATCAACGCGTACCTCTCCGCCCTCGCCACCGGCAACTGGGCGACCAAGTAATTTCACATTGCGTCACTAAGACGGGGCCCGTTGCAGAATCGCTTTATTCTGCAACGGGCCCTTAGCTTGTCAATGAACCTTCGCGCCTAGGGCGCTTCCGCGGAAAAGTCGATGGCCTCATGCTCCTGCGAGTAGCCAAAGCGGATAAAATCCGTCCGGTAATAGGTCTTAAAATATTCAAACGGGATGAAGCGCCCGTCCATGATTCCACTGGACACGGACTCGAAGAGCAGAACCGGCGTCTCCGGCGGAATCTGCAGATGCGCGGAGACCTCGCGTGGCGGAAGGACCGCCTCCATGGCGTGATCCGTTCTTTTCGCATGGGCGCAGTAGTTCGCCCGGAAAATCTCCAACATAGGCGTCGCGGAAAAATCCATTTGCGCGATCCCCGGGAAGTTGACCGCCGAGATGTAGGAGATCGACTCGTTAAAAATCATCCGGTCCGCCATAAACAGCTTTCTGACGCAGAGCACCGGGGAGCCCGCGGCAACCTGCAAACACTTTGCGATATGTTTGCTGGCCGGGATCGTGGAGCGCTCCAGCTCCCGGTTGTGAGGGCAAAATCCCATCTCCGCGTAGTTTTGCGAACACCGGGTGATGGAATCCAGCGGCTGTGTCTTGCGGATGTCCTTGACAAAGGTGCCGCTCCCGTGAATCTGAACGAGCTCCCCCTGCTTGCAGAGAACGTCGATAGCCTTGCGGACGGTGGCGCGGCTGACCTGAAACAGCTCCGAAAGCCGCCGTTCGCTCAAAAAACGCCCGTTGGGCGAAACGCCTTCCCCGGAGAAAATCATATCCTCCAGAGCGTTCTCAAGCTCCTGATACTTGAGGCCCATTTTCTTTTCCCCTCCCCCGTTTGTTCTACCGTAACTATTATAATACGGCTGGCCAAACATTGCATGTTATTTTTTGAACGCCGCAGCCAAAGTGGCACCATACATCCGCATACCACTTTCGCAAGTGGTCTCCCTTTTAAAATACCTGTCTTGATTTGCACAATTTCATTCCCGATATCTTGTGCAGAACATGAGTGTTTTTTTGCATTTTCCTCCTTTATAATGCGTCATATAGAAGCAAAAGCAGCCATTTGACACAGGAAGGGGCACGACATGAAGCTAACCGAATATGAGCGGGAATTGCTGGACGGCAAGCATGGGGAAGCCGTCCGGATGGCAATGCGGGTCCTCTGCGATCTGGGAGACTATTACGGCGCAGAGGATTTTGTGGAGATCACCGCTTGTCACGACGACAGCACGGTATATTTCGGCGAGGCGCAGGTTGCCTTCGCAGAACATCTGGCTGGTCTCGGCGCAAAATTCGCCGTTCCCACGACCACAAATGCCTGCGCGCTGGACATGCAGCGCTGGGATCTCCAAAAACAGGACGCGGCCTGCATGGCGGCGACCCGCCGCATCGAGGCGTCCCACCTCCGCATGGGCGCCATCCCCACCTGGACCTGTGCCCCCTATCAAACGGGTTTTTCCCCGGCGTTCGGCGCGCAGGTGGCGTGCGCAGAATCCAACGTCATCTGTTTTATGAACTCCATCGTCGGCGCCCGCACCAACCGCTATGCCGGCCCGCTGGAGCTTTTGTGCGGCATTGCCGGACGGGCTCCGAATTTTGGGCTCCACAAAACAGAGAACCGGTACGCGGAGGGACTGGTGGTCCTGAGCGACGAGATTACCGAGGAGATGTTCGACGATCCCAGCATGTTTAGTTATGTGGCCTTCGCCTACGGAAAGATTGTGGGAAGCCGCGTATGGGCCCTGCAGGGCATACCGAGGCGCAATCTGACGCTGGACAACCTAAAGCAGTTCTGCGCCACGGCGGCGTCCTCCGGCGGCATCGCGCTAGTTCATCTGATCGGCATTACGCCCGAGGCGCAGACTATGGAACAGGCTTTCAACGGCAAAGCGCCCCGGCAGGTGGTCACCATCGGGCTCAAGGAGCTTCAGGAGGCCGAGGCCGCGCTGTGCAACGCCGACCAGCAGGGCCCTATCGATCTGGTGTCTCTGGGCTGCCCCCACTTCTCCTGCGCGGAATTTCAGGATCTGGAACGGCTGCTGGCCGGACGGCACATCCATCCCAAGACGGCGATGTGGGTATTCACCAGCCGCTCGAACTATGGTACGACCGAGGCCAGCGGCCTGCTGGACCGCATCAAAGCGCTTGGCGTGCAGGTGTTTGTGGACGGCTGCACAATGGAATATCCCACCGCGGTCTGGGGTACAAAATCCATCATGACGAACTCCGGCAAGTTCGGAACCTATTGCTTCAATAAAGTTGGAATCCACCCGGTGTTCGGCAACCTGAGGGATTGCGTCGAAACAGCGGTTTCGGGAAACGTCGTTCGGGGAGGGCAGCTATGGAACAAATCACTTTGAAATGCAGGAACGTCATTGCCGCGTCCGCCCGGCTGCCGCTGGTCTCCTCCGGGGAATCCTTCAGCTTTGTCGGCGGTGTCGATATCCAAAGCGGTACGATCTCCGATTACCGCCATCCCAATTACCGGGAGAATATCACCGGCAAGGCGTTTGCGTTTCCCTTCGGGCGGGGCAGCAGCGGCGCGGGACTGGTGCTGATGGAGATGCTTCGCATCGGCACCGCTCCCGGCGCGATCATCAACGTCTATACCGATCCCGTGATCCTGACCGGCCCCATGATCTGCCGACACTTTTACAATCAGGTTATCCCTGTGCTCAACGTATCGGAAACGGACTTCGCAAAGCTCGCCGGAGCAAAGGAGATCGAGATCTTTCAGGACAGAGAGGAGATGATCCTTTACCGGTAGTCCCAAAACGGAGACCCATGGGGCACGGCATGCCCAAGGGGCTTGGCAAAGTAATGGCCGTGGTCTTCGCGCTCTTTTGTACCATCGGCTATCTAAATCGTCACCATTATCGTCCTGATCGGCAACGCCAGTAACATTCCCTCCACCATCGCCCTGATTTTCAGCAGTTCCTTTGGCCCCCGTGCAGCCTTCGGCGGCATGCTTGGCGCCGCGTTCTTCTACCCACCGTCAAGAAGGTTTACGTCGACTATATGAACCAGCGCAAGGCCGGCGTTGAGGATCCCTATTTTAACCCCCAGAAGCTGGGGAGCAACAACTGCGACATCTGGATGGACCTCAACAAGGATCGCATTGCTGCCGACCGGGCCAATGAACCTTAATCACCCGTCAAACGTTTTCTCCGTCGGCCGACGCGCTCTCCGGCTGGCGCGAGCAAGCGTCAGAAAGGACCGAAATACCATGAAGCATATGATTGTCATCCCGGAAGAAAAAGCGGCGGCTGCCATTGATATGAAGACGGCGCTCGCCACCGTGCGGGATGCCCACCTTGCCTGCGGCAAGGGCGAGATGTACCCCGGCGGCCGCATCGCCATGCCCCTTGGCCGGGGGGAGAGCTCCGGCCAGTGGCTGACGGCCGTCTGCACGGAGCAGCCCTTCTTCGGCTTCAAGTTCTCCGCTGTCTTTCCGGACAATCCCAAGCGCGGGATGCCCACCGACCAGTCCACCATCAGCCTGTTCTCCGCAATCAACGGCGAGCAGCTGGCGCTCATCGGCGCAAACCACCTCACCGCTCTGAAGACGGGCGCTGGCGCTGGCGTGGCCACCGATCTGCTGGCCAGAAAGGATGCCCGCCATTTGGGGATCGTCGGCACAGGGACGCAGGCGTTTACCCAAGTGCTGGCCATTCAAGAAGTTCGGGAGCTGGAGGAGCTCCGCGTATTCGACATGGCCGCGGACCGGATGGACGCCTTCGCTTCGCGAATCGCCGCGGTGCAGAACCGCCCCTACCAAATCATCCCATGCGGCAGCGGCAACGAGTGCGTGGCCGGCTCCGACATCGTCAGCACCGTGACCCCTTCCCGCAAGCCGGTCTTTGACGCGGACGCGCTTAAACCCGGAACGCATCTCAACGCCATCGGCTCCTTTACGCCCTTCATGCAGGAGATTGCGGAGGAAGCGGTCCAAAAGGCGAGCTTCGTCGTCACCGAGCATGTGGACGGCCTGTGGGCCGCCGCGGGCGATATCCTGATCCCCTTTGAAAAGGGCCTGATCACCCGCGACAAGGTGCGCGGCAGCGTGGGGGATCTGCTGGCAGGCAAACTCCCCGGCCGCTCTGACCATGCTGAGATCACCATGTACGAAAGCGTGGGCTCCTGCGTGCTGGATCTAGCCATCGCTATTGCCGTCTACCGCGCGGAGACCGGCGAGCCGACCGCCTGATAAAAAAGCCGCGCGCCCGCCCCGGCGCACTCGATTGAGATGAGGCCTTGTTTCGATAGAATACAGCAAAAAGCATTTTTACAAACTCTGCGGCGGCCGGTTTTTACCGGCCGCTGCTTTTTTATTCCTGAAGCAGCGCGTACGCCGCGCGGTGCTCGTCCGCGAACGCGCTGTTTTTGCGCCACAGAAAGGTAAAATCGTGTGTGACCGAAAAATCCGCAAGCGGTATTTCGCATATCTCGCCCGTTTGTAGTTCACCGTGTACGGTCGGCTCATACAGGAAGGAAACGCCGCAGCCCGCGCGAACCAATGTTTTGATCGCGTTTAAACTGCCGATCTCCGCCACACGGCGAAAATCCGCCACGGTCAAGTTGCTTTCACGCAGGCGGCGCTCCAGCGTTTCACGCGTGCCCGAGCCCAGCTCGCGCGTGAGCAGGCGCTCGCCGAGCAGATCGCCCAGCTCGCGCACCGGCTTTTGAAAGACAAACCCCGGCGACGCGACCGGTACAAAGCGCTCGGTGCGGTAGGGCAGATGATCGTACTCGTTTTTTTCAAAAAAGCCTTCGACAATGGCAAAGTCGATCTCGCCATTGTCCAGCTTTTGCAGCAGCTCCGCTGTGTTGGCGACTTGCATACGCACTTCCGCGCCGGGTTCCCGCTCAAACAGGCGGGCCAGCGCGCGGGGCATCACATATTCGCCCACCGTCAGCGTCGCGCCGAACGTTAGCCGCCGCCCCCGGTCCGCGAGCGATCCAAGCTCCATCTTCAGGTGCAGCGCGTCGTCCCGCATGGTGGTCGCGGCGCGCAGGAATAGGCGGCCGGCCTCGGTCAGCTCCATCCGTTTGCCCTGCCACGCAAAAAAACGCGCGCCGTACGCGCTCTCCAGCCAATGGATATGCTGCGAGACCGCGGGCTGCGTGATGTGCAGCTCCTCCGCCGCTTTGGTAAAGCTCTGGCAGCGGCATACCGCCAAAAATGTATCGACACGAAAATCCAGCATAGCTCCATCCTCCTCGTTTAATCATAACATAAATTTATCCATTTATAAAGATTGATAATTTTACATTATCGATTGATCGTACTATACTGAGGATGGAAACAAAAAGTATTGAAGGGGGTACCCACCAATGGAAACAGTTCAGCAGGGGGAAGCGGCGCAGGAAGAAGAGCTTGTGTTGCAGCCGGAGCGCGTCGGCTTTCTCCAAAAAAACGGCATGGGGCTGCTGCTTTGCCTCATCATCGCGTTGCCTGCATGGTTTTTGGGCAAGCTGGCGCCCGTGATCGGCGGGCCGGTGTTCGCCATCCTGATCGGCATGGGGCTGTCGCTTGTTTGGCAGCAGAGCGAGCAGGTGCGGCCGGGCGTTACATACACCTCGAAAAAGATCCTGCAATACGCGGTCGTACTGCTCGGCTTTGGCCTCAATCTATCGGAAATCGCCAAGGTCGGCGCGCAGTCGCTCCCCATTATTGTATCGACCATCTCGACCTCGCTTATCCTATCCTTTATTCTATGCAAGGCGTTAAAAATGCCCGGTAATATCTCTACGCTGGTCGGCGTGGGCTCGTCGATCTGCGGCGGCTCGGCTATCGCGGCCACCGCGCCCGTTATCGGCGCGGATGACGAAGAGATCGCGCAGGCTATTTCGGTCATTTTCCTGTTTAACGTGATCGCGGCGCTGATCTTCCCGACGCTGGGCGGTGCGCTTGGCCTGACGAACCACGGCTTTGCGCTGTTCGCGGGCACCGCGGTGAATGATACGTCCTCCGTCACGGCGGCGGCGGCCGCGTGGGACGGCTTGCATCCCGGCGCGAACGCGCTGGATGGCGCGACCATCGTCAAGCTGACGCGTACGCTCGCCATCATTCCGATCACGCTGTTTCTCGCTTTTTGGCGCACGGCAAAGGCGAAAAAGATAGACGGGACGACGAGCGGCAGCTTCGACCTGAAGAAGATTTTCCCGTTCTTTATCCTGTTTTTCGTGCTTGCCTCGGTCATTACGACCGTTAGCGTGACGGCAGGCGTCAGCGCGGCGGTATTTGCTCCTTTTAAAACGCTGTCCAAATTCTTTATCGTCATGGCCATGGCGGCGATCGGCCTGAACACCGATTTGAAAAAACTGATCCGTACCGGCGGCAAGCCCATCTTTATGGGGCTGGTCTGCTGGATTGGCATTGCGTGCGTCAGCCTCGGCATGCAGCAGTTCTTGCACATTTGGTAAAAACCGCATAATCAAAACCCTTCCGGCGCATGCTACCGCCGGAGGGGTTTTTTATGAAAAATACCGCAAAATACGCTGTTACCGGCGCGCTTGCCGGCGCGGCCAACGGCTTTTTCGGCGCGGGCGGCGGCCTGTTCCTTGTCCCGCTGCTGGCCGGGTGGACGAAGCTGGAGCAGCGGCGCGCGTTTGCGACCTCGGTCGCGGTCATCCTGCCGCTTTCGATCGTTTCAGCCGTGATTTATTGGATACGCGGCGGCCTTGATTTTGCCACCGCCTGACCCTATCTGATCGGCGGCGCGATCGGCGGCGTCATCGCAGGCAGGATTTTTCAAAAAGTCGATATGGTGTGGCTGCGCCGGGTGTTCGGCCTGCTTATTCTGTACGGCGGCGTACGGGCGGTGCTGCTGCTGTGACGATTTTTCTTGCTATCCTAATCGGTCTGGCAACCGGCGTGCTGTCGGGCTTCGGCATCGGCGGCGGATCGCTGCTGCTGCTTTACCTGACCCTATTTGCCGGGGTATCCCAGTACCGTGCGGGCGGGGTGAACCTTTTGTACTTTGTCGCGTGCGCGCCCGCCGCCCTTGTTTCGCATATCAAAAACAAGCTGGTCGAGTGGCAGGCGGTCAAATGGGGCGTGATCGCGGGCGTGCCGGCCTCCATTTTCGCGGCGTTCGGCGCCGCCATGATCGATGTGCGATGGCTGCGGCGCTTATTCGGCGTTTTTCTGCTGTATGTCGGCTGCAAAGAATTGTTTACAAAACGGAAAAAGTCGGGAACGCCGCCAGAATGATCCTCGTCTAACAAACATCCATTAGGATAGAAAGGGTGTTTGAGATGAAAAAGAGATTGGCATTGATCGGCCTGACCGCCGCTTTGCTGCTGACGGCGGCCGGTTGCGGCGGCGCCGCCTCTTCGAGTCCGGGCGAAGGCGTGACCATGGACAGCACGGCCATGGACGACGGCTGGAGTGAACAATCCCCCGAAGCGGGCGCGCAGACGGACAGCAGCTCCGCCGGCTCCTTTGCCGCGCGCCGCGAAAATGCCAAGCTGATCCTGCGCGCCGAGCTTTCGCTCGAAACCGAGGACTTTTCCGCTTCCGCCGCGGCGATCGACAAATTGACGAACGAAGCCGGCGGTTACTACGAATCCAGCGGCACCGGCGGCGAGACCGGTTCGCGCTATGCCGACTATGTGGTGCGCGTGCCGCAGGAAAAATTTGAAAGCTTCCTCGCCTCTGTCGGTGAACAGTGCCACGTGGTCGATTCGCAGCAATATGCCGACGACATCGCCGAGCAATACGCCGATCTGGAAACGCGCCTCGCCACCCAGAACACCAAGCACGAGCGCCTGCTTGCCCTGCTCGATCAAGCCGGTAAGATGGAGGACATCATCGCGCTTGAAAACGCCTTGGCCGAAACCGAATACGAGATCGACAGCCTGACCGGCCAAAAGCGCGCCTATGACAGCCTTGTGGATTATTCCACGATCACGCTGCGTCTGCGTGAGGTGCAGTCGCTTACCGCCGTGAGCGAGGGCGCGGGCTTTGGCGCGCAGTTGAAGCGCGCCGCCGCGAGCGGCCTTGGCGGCTTTGGCTCTTTCCTGCGCGGCACGGTGCTGTTTGCGGTCACGATATGGCCGCTGCTTCTGATCGCCGCGATCGCGCTGGCCGTGACGGTGCATCTGCGCCGCCGCAAAAAATCGAAGAACGACGGCTCCGACGAAAACGACCGCCCCGCATCTTGACTTTGCACGCGCGAGGTGATATAGTAGACCGCATTGAAATAACGCCCGCGAGGCGTTGTCATGGGGGCTAACATGGGACTGTGGGAACTGTTTGTGATCGCCGTCGGCCTGTCGATGGATGCGTTTGCCGTGTCGATCTGTAAGGGACTTTCGGTGCAAAAGCTATCGCTGCGGCATGCGTTTTGCGCGGGCGCGTATTTCGGCGGCTTTCAGGCGCTGATGCCGCTGATCGGCTTTCTTGTGGGCGTGCGCTTTCAGGGGCTGATCGCGGGCGTCGATCACTGGATCGCCTTTGTGCTGCTCGCGATGATCGGCGGCAATATGGTACGCGAAGCCCGCTCGCCCGAAGAAACGTGCGCGAACGATTCGTTTTCACCGGGCGTTATGCTGCCTCTCGCCGTCGCCACCAGCATAGACGCGCTCGCCGTCGGCGTCACGTTCGCGTTTTTAAAGGTCGATATCGTACCGGCGGTTCTGTTCATCGGACTTACCACATTTGTCCTTTCCGCAATCGGCGTTAAGGCCGGTCATGTGTTCGGCGCGAAATATCAGGCGCGGGCCGAGCTTTTCGGCGGTATCGTGCTGATCCTGATGGGCATTAAAATCCTGCTGGAGCACCTTGGCGTTTTCACTTGATCGATTCGGCATCTACTAGCAACGCTCCGGTCTCTTCGACCGGGGCGTTACTCGTAAGGGGCAGGAAAGCTTTGCCTCGTCCCGCTTCCTATCTCTTACGCAATGGTTTCCGGCAGAGTTTCGCCGCTGCGGTTGCGCATGGCGCTTGATCTGCCCGCTCCGCATTTGCGTTGCATAGATAATCGCGGGTTCGGGCAAAAGCGCGGGTTGTATTGTCCGGATATTTATGCTATATTCAGTTACAGAAATTTTTACGTGTAAAAAACAGAGGAGAATTACCCCATGAAAAAGAAACATTTGCTCGCCCTTGGCCTTGTGGCGCTTCTGGCGCTCGGCGGCTGTGAATTCGGTTCCGCGCCCGAAGACAAAACGGAAACCGAAGACCCGTCTGCCGATCCCATTGGTACGCACCACGCGGAAATCGCGGTAAAGGACTACGGCACCATCAAGGTCGAACTGGATGGCGACACCGCGCCCATCACGGTGCAGAATTTTATCGATCTGGCCGAGTCCGGCTTTTACGACGGCTTGACCTTCCACCGCATCATGGACGGCTTCATGATCCAAGGCGGCGACCCCAAGGGCGACGGCACGGGCGGTTCGGATAAAAACATCAAGGGCGAATTTGCAAACAACGGCGTGCAAAACGATATTTCGCACGTGCGCGGCACGATCTCGATGGCGCGTGCGGGCGACCCGGACAGCGCCAGCTCGCAGTTTTTCATCGTGCAGTCGGACAGCGACTTTCTGGACGGCGACTACGCCGGCTTCGGCCATGTGACCGAAGGCATGGAAATCGTCGACCAGATCTGCAAGGACGCGCCCGTGGAGGACAACAACGGCACCGTTCTGCCGGAAAACCAGCCCATCATCGAAAGCGTAATGATCATCGACTGACCGTAAGCAAAACAAAAAGATCCCGTATCAACACAAGTTGATGCGGGATCTTTTTATGTTTGGCGCTTTGTACGCCCGACCGGTCAAGTCAGGTCCCGCACCGATTCGCGTTCCACAAGGATCGGCGGAAATTGATAGCCGGGCTTAAAAGTCGGATCCCGAATGAGCTGTAAAAGATTTTGCGCCGCTTTTTGCCCCACCAACTGCTTGGGATGCACGACAGAGGTAAGAGGTACATCCACAGTGGACAGCATAGAATCATCAAAACTGACAATGGAAACGTCTTTCGGTACCGACAAACCGTGCGCGCGCAGAAAGCGGATAAACAGCAGGGCTAATTGATCGTTATAGCACACTACCGCCGTGCATTCCCGCAAAATGCGCAAAATCGTTTGCTCCCCGGGCCCTGAAAAAACAGAATCAAACTCTTCCGTGGCATACCACATGAGCCAATCATCGTTCACGGAAAGCTCGTGCGCCTGCAGCGCGTTGGCATATCCGGCAAAGCGAAGATGCCCCTGCAGATCGTCCTGCTTGAATACACCGGCAATGCGTGTATGACCATGAGCGATCAGATTCTCGACCGCAAGCTTCATTCCCTCTATATTATCCGGCATAACGGCAGGGCAGCTCACCGTGGGGTAATAGCAATTTACCATCACGCTGGGGATTTGCCGGATTAGCTTGTCGTATAGGCGCTGGTTGGTGTTGACCAGCCCGCTTTTGGTCGGCTCTATGATCAAGCCATCCGGCGGCGATTCCAGTACCGACCGCAAAATGCGTTCTTCATCAATCCGCTTATTGGCGGTGATATGCAGATTAATTGTATAGTTTTGTGTGGACAAGTAGCTGTTGATGCCATTTAAGATCGAGGGGAAAATATAATCATCCACATAGGTCATAATGATCCCGATATTCTTGTTGGAGGGGGCCTGCGATGGTCTAAAATGATCGGTTACATAGGTTCCACTGCCACGGGACCGCGTCACCAAGCCCTCCTCCTGCAGCATCGTAATGGCTTGACGCACGGTTTGGCGGCTAAGCGAATACATTTGTGCGAGCTTTGGCTCAGAATAAAGACGCATGCCGGGTTTTAATGCCCCGGAATAGATTTCTTCGCGCAGCTGCCCAGCAAGTTGTATGTACTTAAAACCAGCGGACACATCCATCACCTCGCACATTTTATATGGGTATCATACACCAATCTTAAGGATTCAGCAATAGTTTTTCGCATTTTCAACAAGAACTGTTTTTCGTCTCCCTTTTTCTTCGTTCTTCAAAGTTGTATGGTACAAAAATATATATAATTTAGACAAAACTCTATATGCATCATTGTAATTAAGATAAAATAAACAAATTATACGTAAATATTCGTTGACATATGTGTAGTTTGGATATATAATTTGAACAACTCAAAGCTAGGTTAAATAAGCGCCCACTTGTTTTTAAAAATTTGTATTTGTTTTTGCGACAACCCGCGCTCCTTCCAGCAAAGCGACGCAAAAAGTTGTATGAAACCGGAGGTGGTAAAATGGGAGACCACAGCTGCATACTCAAATTAGAAAATATTAAAAAAAGCTTTTCCGGCGTGCCTGTCCTCGAAGGAGTCAATATTGAACTGCACACCGGTACCGTTCATGCTTTGGTGGGCGAAAATGGCGCCGGCAAGTCGACGCTCATGAAGATCATTTCAGGTCTGTACGCGCCGGATGCAGGCCGAATTTGGTACAAAGGCGCGGAAATATCCGATCTGACGCCGCAAAAGAGTCTGGAACTCGGCATCTCCATGATCCATCAAGAGCTAAACCCGGAGCCATACATGACCATTGCCGAAAATATTTTTCTTGGCCGCGAGCCATGCATCGGACCGGGCGGAAAATTTGTTCATTTTAAAAAGATGTATCAGGATACGCAAAACATCTTAACTAAAATGGATATCGCTTACGACCCGCATACGACGATGGGCGAGCTCAGCCTAGCCGGCAAACAACTGATCGAGATCGCGAAAGCGATCTCTAGAAACGCTTCGGTCGTTATCATGGACGAACCCACTTCCGCATTGACCGACGACGAGGTAGCCATCCTTTTCCGCCAAATCGAAGATTTAAAAGCAAAAAATGTCGCGGTGATCTATATCACACATAAAATGGACGAGATTTTTGCGCTGGCGGACGATATCACCGTGCTGCGAGACGGTGTGATGATCGAAAGCGCGCCGCGGGAAAGCTTTACCATGGAATCGCTGATCAATCAGATGGTGGGCCGCGAGATTAAAGATGTATTCCCAAAATTCGAGGTGCCGATCGGCGAAACCGTTTTCGAGGTGCGAGGACTTACCAGCAAGGGTGTATTTGAAAATATCAGCTTTTCCCTGCGAAAAGGCGAGATCCTTGGTTTATCCGGTCTGGTCGGCGCGGGCCGCACAGAGGTCTCACGCGCCATCTTTGGACTGGACAAATTTGATACGGGTGAAATATTTATGAACGGCAAACCGTTGGTCATACGCAATACACGAAACGCGATCGCGGCGGGTATCGCTTATGTGCCCGAAGACCGCAAGGAGATAGGCTTGGTGCTTTGCCGCCCGATCCGGGAAAATGTCTCCTTGGCCGCCTTAGAGCAGATAGAGTCCGGCGGCTTTTTGAATTTGGAAAAGGAAAAGAGCAGGGTGCGCCAAATGGTCGAGCGTCTGCTGATCAAAATCTCTTCCGCCGAAAACGTCGTTTCCAGCCTATCGGGCGGCAATCAGCAAAAGGTGGTGCTCGCCAAGTGGCTGATGCGCGATTTGCAACTGCTTATTTTGGACGAGCCGACGCGCGGCATCGATGTCGGCGCCAAGGCGGAGATCCATCGGATGATGTGTGAGCTCGCCGGCAAGGGCCTTGCTATTTTGATGATTTCCTCCGAACTGCCCGAAATTCTGGGCATGAGCGACCGCGTGCTGATCATGCACGAGGGCAAGATCACGGGCGAGCTCAGCCGCAGCGAAGCGACGCAGGAAAAAATCATGAAATACGCGGTCATGAATGAAGGATACAGGGAGTGAGCAACTATGGGCAAAAACAAACCTGAAAAAAGCAGTTTTTCTTTTGCAGCCCTATACTTAAAATACGGTATGTTTTTTATTTTACTGGCGCTTGTTGTAATTTCCGCTGTTGCCAGCCCCGCGTTTTTAACGCCGCGCAACCTCACGAACGTCATTAAAAGCATGTCCATCGTGGCGCTTGTGGCCTTTGGCCAGACCATGGTGCTGATTCTCGGCAAAATCGATCTGTCGGTCGGTTCTGTGATGGCGCTTTGCGGTTGTATCGCCTGCATGGTCGTCAGCCAGACCGGAAACCTGTTCTTCGGCATTGCCGCCGGCGTCTTAATCGGCGGTATTTGCGGCATTATCAACGGCTTTGTCATTTCGTATTTCCAAATCCCAGCGTTCATTATCACGCTTGCCACCATGCAGGTCGCGCGCGGCGCGGTGCTGCTTCTGACCAACGCCGTGCCGGTATCCGGTATGGGCGACGCTTTTCGGTTCATTGGACAAGGCTCGCTCTTCGGCACGCTCCCCATGCCGGTCGTTATCATGATTCTTGCGTTTGCATGCTGTTGGCTGCTGCTGAACCGGCTGCGTTTCGGCCGCCACATTTATGCCTGCGGCGGCAATGAACAAGCGGCGATCGCCTCCGGCATCAGTGTGCGCAAAACGGTCACCCTTACCTATTTTATCATGGGCATCCTGACCGCGACAGCCGGCATCGTATTGATGTCGTACATCAATTCCGGCCAGCCCGCAGGCGCTTTAAATTACGAGATGGACGCTATCACGGCGGCCATCGTGGGCGGGACCAGCTTTACGGGCGGGCTTGGCAGCGTGCAAGGCACGCTCGTCGGCTGCCTGATCGTCGGCGTGCTGGATAACATTATGAACCTCAAATCCGTTTCTTCCTACTGGCAGCAGATTGTTCGTGGCCTGATTATCGCTTTGGCGGTTATTATGGATATCAAAAGCAAATCTCTGGTCATGCGTAAAAAGAAGTAAAAAGAAGCACCGGATTCATCCATGAGGAGGAGAAAAAATGAAAAAGACCATGCGGAAGCGAATTGCAGTACTGTTAGCAGGCGCCATCATGATGGCAATGGTCAGCGGCTGCGGCGGCGACAGCGCCGCCGAGAGCGACGGCGCGGCAGGCGGCGAAGAAAAGACCGGCGGCTACACCATCGGCTTTACCAATATGGCGGATACCGATGTTTTTTGCAAGTATACGATGGATCAATTTGTCCAGCAAGCGGGCGAAAAGGGCTGGTCCGTCACAACGGCCGACGCCAATTTGGATACCTTTAAGCAGATCCAGCAGGTCGATACCTTTATCGCCTCCGAAGTAGACGCGATCGTGATCGAAGCAGTGGACTATGAAGCCATTGTCCCCGGTATCGAAGCCGCAAACGAGGCGGGCATTCCTGTTATCTGCCTGATTTGCGATGCGGCGGGCGGCGATTTTATTTATATCGGCTCGGACAACTACCAATGCGGTCAAGCGGAAGCGGAATTTTTCAATAAAGCGCTGCCTGAAAACGCAAAAATCGTTTATCTCGCCGGTACGCCCGGCCTGAATCACTCCACGCTGCGTCATCAAGGTTTTTTCGAGAACTTTGACCGGGACGACGTGGAGGTACTGGCTGAACTAAGCGGCAATTTTGAGCGTGAGGAAGGCATGAAAATTATGCAGGACTGGCTGCAGGCATATCCGCAAATCGACGGCGTGGTATCCGCGAACGATCAGATGGCGCTGGGCGCGATTCAGGCCATGAAGGCCGCAAACCGTTTGGAAGGCGTCGTCATATGCGGCGTCGACGCCACCGAGGACGGTATGCAGGCCATCAAGGACGGTGAAATGACCGGCTCGATGCTGTATAACGGCATTGTGCAAGCGGAAAACGCCATCCTTACGCTTGAAAAAATCTTTAATGGAGATGAAATCAAGGAAAAGCGCATCATCTCGCCGTTTGAACTCGTCACCGCCGACAATGTGGACGAGTATAGTCAGATGGTATACGGCAAAACCTTTTAAATCTCTTTTCATCACTAGATCGCGTTCTTCTATTCTTCTTCCTTCTGATGGACAGTCCGGTGCTTCAAAAACATGGGGCATCGGGCTGTCGCTTTATACACAAATAAGTTGATGAAATGAAACGAGGTGCAACAGTATGAAATTAAAGCTGGGCATGGTAGGCGGAGGCGGGGGCTTCATCGGGGATGTGCACCGCCACGGGGCGCTGATGGACGATCTGGCGGTGCTGACGGCGGGCTGCTTTACCCGCAACGCGGAGAAAAACCGCGCGGTCGCGGAAAAGTGGAACGTTAGCGATCCGGCCCGCGTGTACGGCAGCTATACGGAAATGGCAAAGGCCGAGGCGGCGCGGGAGGACGGCATCGATTTTGTCTCCATCACCACCCCGAACGACACGCATTTCCCCATTGCAAAGTGCTTTTTAGAGCACGGCATCCACGTCATGTGCGACAAGCCCCTTGCCCTAAACGCGAAAGAGGGGCGCGAGCTGCAACGGCTTGCCAAGGAACGCGGCCTGCTGTTCGGCGTGACCTATACCTACACCGGCTACGCCATGGTCCGGCAGGCGCGCGAGATGATCGACGCGGGCGAGATCGGCAAGATCACCTGCATTCAGGGCGAATACCCGCAGGAATGGCTGGCCGTATCGCTGGTGGCCGAGCACTCCGAGCAGGCCACTTGGCGGCAGGACCCCGCGCGCTCGGGCGCGTCGGGCTGCTGCGCGGATATCGGCACGCACGTTGAGTGCCTGATCGCGCAGATGACCGGCCTGCACCCGAAGCGCGTCATCGCGCGGTTCGACCGCATCCCGCCCGAGATGCCGCTTGAATCCAACGCGCAGATGATGGTGGACTTTGACGGCGGCGTGCCCGGCCTGCTATGGACTTCGCAGGTCGCCATGGGGCACGAAACCGAGCTGAACGTGCGCATTTTCGGGGAAAAGGGCTCGATCGAGTGGAGTCATCTGCGCCCGTGGGAGCTGCGCGTCACCCGCATCAACCAGCCGCCGCAGACCTACACCGCGAACCGCGATTATCTGTACCCGGCGGCGAAGGAGCTGTGCCGCCTGCCCTCCGGCCATATCGAGGGCTTCTATGAAGCCTTCGGCAACCTGTACCGCGGCTTTTGCGTTCACCTGCTCGCCAGAAAGACCGGCGGCGACCCGGGCGCGTTCCGCTATCCCACCATCGACGACGGCGTGCGCGGCATCGAATTTGTCGACGCTTGCCTCGAATCCAACGCCAAGGGCAACGTCTGGGTCCCGGTAGGTGACCAATAGCCAGAAAAACAGGCCGCCTCCGGCGCACGCGTGCGCCGGAGGCGGCCTGTTTTTCTAGGATTCGTGCGCCGGCATTTCGGTTTGTTCTTCCGCGCCGGGTTCGGTATAGCAACAGTGGCATACCTCCTGCTCGTCCATGCCGAGCAAAGCGCCACACTTTTTACAAAATTGCTGTTCCATCTTTATTCCTCCTGACCAAAATCCTCCGCCTCATCGCGTATCAGGGGCGGGCCTTCGCGCCGCAAAAGCGCAAAGGTCTTTGTGCTGTCGAACACCCATGTCTTGAGTTCGTTCCGCTTCAAAACGACCGGCATGCGGTCGTGCACCGCCTGCATCGAAGCGTTTGCCGGTTCGGTGAGGATGACGAAGCGCTGCTCGCCGCCGAACGTATGATACAGCCCGGCCAAATACAGCACCGGCTCTTCGGGCAGGGTAAAGCGGTATTTTTGCCGCTCGCCATAATGGGCCCACTCATAAAAGCCGCTGGCCGGTACGGCGCACCGGCGGCACATGAGGCTGTTCCGAAACATCTTTTTCTCCCCGGCTGTTTCAGACCGGGCGTTGATGACCGTACCGCCGCCACCCACACGCGGGAACCCCCATTTAATAGGCCGGGGGCTGAGTGTGTTCTCCTCCCCGATCAGCACGGGTACCGTATGCGTTGGGAATATCTCACCGGTTTCCATTTTGACATTCGGAAAACGCTGCCGCGCTTGCTCCCATAACTGCCGCAGCGTGGGCTGCTCCATGGAAAAAAGATACCTGCCGCACATAGCCTTTCCTCCCCCTACTCATGAGGTGTTTTAATTTTAGAACAAATGTTCGTGCTTGTCAACTGTTACTTTTCTCTAGCGTGCCCTCCATTCATTCAAAAAAACCGGTCCGCCGCGAAAAGCGGCAGACCGGTTTTGGGAATGGTTATTCCCCTTCGGCGCGGATGCGGTCGACGATCGACTGACGCAGCGCGAAGCGATGGGTAATCAGGGGCAGCAGCGCGCCAAGGAGCAAGAACACAGGCGCGATGCACGCCACCGGCAAAATAGAGAACCGGTACGTGAAGAACCAGAATGTTGAGCCGAGCGCCGTTTGCAGCAGCGGCCCTAAAACAAGGCTCAGCACCAGCGACACGGCGACAGCCATGCCCGCGTAGCACAAGCCCTCATAAATCAGCATGCGGCGAAGCTGCTGCCCGGTCATGCCGACGGCCTGCAAGACCGCGAACTCGCGGCGGCGGGTCAGGATACCGGTAAGAATCGCATTGAAGAAGTTGAGCACGCCGACCAGACCGATCACCAGACTTAAAATGCTGCCCAGCATTAGGAACATGCTGCGGAAGGAATGGAATTCATCGACATAGCTCTGCTTGGATTCATAATCGAGCAGCGGATCGATATTCTCCGTGTAATCCTTTAAAAAGGCTTCCATTTCCGCGTTTGATTCGGGCGTGGTGTTGAACAGATAGGTCATAAGGTTCGACGTACCCGTATCGCGCTGAAACACATCGCTATTTAAAACGAACGCATCCGCACCGGAATAGCGGTAGCTCATCGCATGTTGCATGGTTACGCAGGCGGCGACCGTATAGGTCACATCGTGGTATTTTACCGCGCGGCTGCCTACAAAACCGGCCTCGATCTCCTCGGCGGGCATGACCTCGCCGGTTCGGACGTCGTAATATTCATATTCGTCCACATAGCGCAAGGTGACCTCGTCGCCTATCTTGGCCCAGTGCGAGGTATCGTACACCTCATTATAATCATTTGTTTCGTAAACAGCCGCGATCGCGTTCTGGCTGGGATCGTACAGCGGGGCGAGATCGCCCGCGACGATGTCCAGCCGGTCAAGCGGCAGCTTTTCCATACCATAGAGCTGCGCCCTATCAGCCACCGTGTTCTCCGGACCTCTTTCCGTGTCTTCCAACAGCCTATCCACCACTTCCGGACTGTTCCATCTGCCTTGCATTTGGCGGAACCATTCCTCGGAAACAAATTCCTGTACGGACGTGGTTTGGCCGTAGATACGACCGCCCTCCGTCACATCGCCCTTAGCGGTCACCGTATCAATCGCGTCCTCGGGCAGGGCTTGATCCTCGGAGGCAAAGCCGCCTCCTGTCTGGAAATAGTCCGCATTGCCAAGAATAAAGTCGGTAACGACCCAGTTGCGGAGATATTTATCCATATCGAAGCCGTTGGCGAAGGTATAGGTCACCTGCATCAAAACGACCGCGAGCGACAGCGAAACGATGACCAGCACCGTTTTCAAACGGTTACGGCCCAGATTGGCAAACGCCATATGCGGGATCTTCGCGCCCTTTTGGCCCTGCTTGATCTTCTTTTTTTGTTTGGCGTTCGCGCCCTCGGTATAGCGAACCGCCTCGACCGGAGAAACCCGCCCCGCGATACGGCCGGGCTTGCGGCACGAGATCAGCACCGTAATAAGCGAAAACAGCGTGGCGCCGATAAAAATAATTGGATTGGCGGTCACATGCGTGACCGTATAGGAAAGATTCTTCATGATCATCGGCGTGATCACCGTACCGCACACCCAGCCGATCAACAGGCCGATTGGAATGCCAGTGATTGATAGATAGAGCGCCTGCCGCCGGATAATGCGGCGAATTTGCCTGCCGGTGGTGCCAATGGTTTTCAAAAGGCCGTAAAACCGGATATCGTTCGTGACGGAAATCTGAAAAATGTTGTAAATAATCAGATACCCGGTAAAAATAAAGATGAGCAGCAAGACGATGATGGCGATCATGGTGGTGGGGTCGGCATTCGCCGCGAACTGCGCGCCGGTATACGCCCAGTTGACGCCGATCTTAATATAATTATCCTCGCCCGCGGTCTCATTCTGATAGCCATGGTTTTCGAGCACGGCCAGCAGGTCTTCCTTAATATGGTTCGTATTTTTGAAGTAAACGTTCAGGCTCCATTTACCGATCCCATAACCCGAGTCTGCCGGAGCGGTTTTTAGCTGTTCCTCCACGTAGGAGCGCGGCAGAATCGCCATGCTGGCCATGCCCGCCGAATCGTACTCCCACCAACCGGAAAGGGTGAACGTATCCTTTCGCTTGTCGGTCTCGCTCAGATCAAACGGCATTTCAACGGTCGCCCCAAGCTTGGGTTCCACGCCGAGCAGCTTCAAAATGCGAGTATCGCAGGCGATCTCCTTGGTGCCCTCGCGGGGGAGCGCGCCGGTCGTCGGCATATTCATGCCGCCCTTGGCGCAGTTTTCGTCCATGTAGCTTACTTCAATGTGGGCCTTGTTAAACGGCGGGTCGGTCGGCATGCCGAGCATCAGGCGCGTGGCGGTCTTGACGATCAGGGGGTCGTCCGCGAGCTCCAGCATTTGCTCTTCGGTTAAATCCTTGAACGTGCCGTGCATATCGCCGCCGACCTGACGGAAATTCTGCTGCTCGTACGAGGAAACGATCGTCATGCCGATGGTAAACAGCGCGGTAAACAGAATGGTCGTCAGCGCAATGGCGATAATGGCGACCCAGTTGCGCGCCTTACTGGCTTTCAGGCTTTTGCGCGACAGGTTCTGAATGCACTTTTTATTGGCTACTTTCAGCATAATTATCGCCTCACGATCTGGCCGTCCTCGATGCGGACGATGCGCTGGGCGAGCTGGGCAAGCTCCTCGTTATGGGTGATCATGACAATGGTCTGTTTGAACTTTTCGCCCGTCACCTTGAGTAGGGAAAGCACGTCTTGACTGGTTTTGGAATCCAGATTGCCGGTCGGCTCGTCGGCCAGTAAAATAGCGGGCTTGGTCGCCAGCGCGCGGGCGATGGCGACGCGCTGCTGCTGGCCGCCGGAAAGCTGGCTCGGCAGGTTGGCAAGCTTGCTTTCAAGGCCCAGCGTGCGGATGATTTCATCCACATAGGTCTTGTCCACCGTGCCGCCGTCCAGCTCGATGGGAAGCACGATATTTTCGTAAACGTTCAGCACCGGCACAAGGTTGTAGGCCTGAAACACAAAGCCGATCTTGCGGCGGCGGAAAATGGTCAGTTCATCATCCTTTAAAGAGAATATATCCTTTTGATCGACGAACACCTTGCCGCTTGTCGGCCGGTCCAGCCCGCCGAGCATATGCAAAAGCGTGCTTTTGCCGCTGCCCGAAGTGCCAACCACCGCGACAAACTCGCCGCTTTCAACCGAAAGGTCCAATCCATCCAGCGCGTTTACTTGTGTTTCCCCGCTGCCATATTGCTTGCGCAGCGCCTCAGTCTGTAATACGGTCATATCCCGTTCCTCCCAAATGAAAAGTCTGTATGGTACCTGCTTGGTACAATACAGACTATACCCCATGATCCTTGCGAGAGCCTTTCTGAAAACTAACAAGATTGACACAATTCATCCACGCGTCATTTAGCTGAGGCGGTTTTAAACGTGTGTCATCCTGAGCGTAGCGAAGGATCTCGCGCGAACGCGCGGGCATTACGTATGCATCGCGCGTTCGCGCGGGATTCTTCGGCCTAAAGGCCTCAGAATGACAGCGCAAATAGCGCTAAACGAAATGGCACTACAATTCATCCCGGAATTCTTTTAGACCTGCCGCCGTTTAAAATCCAGATACCCCTGTAAGATCAGAGAAGCGGCCACCGCGTCCACGGTTTTCTTGTGCTGCTTGCTTTTTTTGCCGCTTTCGTGTAAAATAGCATGAGCTTCCACCGTGGTGCGCCGTTCATCCCAAAGGACGACGGGCACGCCGGTCTTCTCGCGTAGCTCCTCGGCAAGCTGTTCGCACTTTTGCGCGCGTTCGCCCACGGTGCCGTCCATATTTTTCGGATGTCCGAGGACGATCTCCTCTATTTTTTCTTCCCTGATGAACTGGACAAGCTTGTCGATCAGCTTGTCCCTGTTCCATTCGCTGATTACGCGGGGAGAACCGGCGATCAAGCCGGTCGCGTCCGACACGGAAAGGCCGGTGCGCGCGTCCCCGTAGTCGATACCTAAAATGCGCATAAGTGCCTCCTATATGTTGTGGTATACACAAGTATAGCACAACTATTCCAAAAATTCAGCACTTTTTTATATAGAAAAACTTGACCGGCCGCCACCGCCATGCTATAATAATTGAACCTATGCAGGTTCTTTTTTTTTGTGCGCTTTTTTTGTGTGTCTCAGAAAAAGCTGCCGGAACACTGTAAAGGGAGGCAAGTTGCTCCCCCTGCTTATATAAAAGGTATATAGGCTGAAAAGGAGCACAGGTGGCCGCCGCCCTAACCCGGCGCGGCTGAAACAAAGAAGGAGGTGCCGTTAATGCGCGTAAAGGTTACGCTCGCCTGCACAGAGTGCAAGCAAAGAAACTATGACACGATGAAGAACAAGAAAAACGATCCGGACCGTCTTGAGATGAACAAGTATTGCCGTTTCTGCAAAAAGCATACGCAGCATCGCGAGACCAAGTAAGAGAAAGGAAGACGCTTCATGGCTGAAGAAACCAAAGCGAAGAAGCCCGGTCTCTTTGCACGCATAGGCAAATGGTTCCGCGAACTGAAAAGCGAATGCCGTAAGATCGTCTGGCCGACGCGGCAGCAAACCGTCAACAACACAATGGTCGTTATCGCAGCGGTTGTGATCGTGGGTATTTTCATCTGGATCCTCGACCTGATTTTCGGCGGTGTGGTCCAGTTTGCGCTGCTGCATTTTGCTTCCGCCGCCTAACTGAAGGAGGCTTATATGTCAGACGCTGCAAAGTGGTATGTGGTACACACATACTCGGGCTATGAAAACAAAGTAGCCTCTTCGATCGAAAAAGCGGTTGAAAACCGCAAACTGCACGACCTGATCCCCGCGGTCAACATCCCGACGGAGACCGTGACCGAGGTGAAGGACGGCAAGACCCGCGAGGTGGAGCGCAAGCTCTTCCCCGGCTATGTGCTTGTCAAAATGATCTTGACGGACGAAACCTGGTACCTCGTGCGCAACACGCGCGGCTGCACCGGCTTTGTCGGGCAGGATAAGGCGGGCGGCAGCAAGCCTATTCCGCTGACAGAGGACGAGATCGCCGCGATGGGCGTTGAAAAGCGCGAGATCGAAGTAAGCTACGCGCTTGGAGACAGCGTGCGCCTCATCGATGGGCCGCTGGCCGGCTTTATCGGCGTGGTGGACGTGCTCGAACCGGACAAGAACAAGGTTCGCGTGGTCGTATCCATGTTCGGACGCGAGACCCCGGTCGAGCTGGAGCTCGATCAGGTCGAAACTGTTACCGATTGATTTTCCTGCGGAACGCATTCCGCATTACTCCGGGCGCGGGCGCGCCCGTATCAGGCAAGTGGGAGAGCCGCCAATAGGCTCGCCAGCCACCACATTTCGTTAAGGAGGAACCCTTTACAATGGCTCAAAAAGTAGTAGGTTATATCAAGCTCCAGATTCCCGCAGGCAAGGCTTCTCCGGCGCCTCCGGTAGGTCCGGCCCTCGGCCAGCATGGTGTAAACATCATGGCCTTTACCAAGGAATTCAACGAGCGCACCAAGAACGACGCAGGCCTGCTGATCCCGGTCGTTATCACGGTCTATGCTGACCGTTCGTTCAGCTTCATCACCAAGACGCCTCCCGCGGCAGTCCTCATCAAGAAGGCCTGCGGTATCGAGAGCGGCTCCGCCGTTCCGAACAAGACCAAGGTTGCCGTTCTGAAGAAGGCCGACCTGCAGAAGATCGCCGAAACCAAGATGCCCGATCTGAACGCCGCTTCTCTGGAAGCCGCGATGAGCATGGTTGCCGGCACTGCCCGCGCCATGGGCGTAACGGTGGAAGAGTAATTTTTTCCGCCCCCGAAGCTTGAATGTTTGTTTGACCGCCGCAGGCTGTATACCGCCGCGGGTGCGTCAAAGTGGGAGGGTATGGTTTCATCCTGTCCCCGCTATACCACTAAGGAGGATTTATTGTGCATAAAGGTAAAAAATATGTAGACAGCGCCAAGACCGTCGACCGCGCAAAGCTGTACGACGTGAACGAGGCGCTCACCACCGTTGTTTCCACCGCCAAGGCCAAGTTCGATGAGACCATCGAACTTCACGTAAAGCTGGGCGTTGACTCCCGTCACGCCGACCAGCAGGTTCGCGGCGCTATCGTGCTGCCCCACGGCACCGGCAAGAACGTTCGCGTTCTCGTGTTCGCCAAGGGCCCCAAGGCTGACGAAGCCGCCGCCGCCGGCGCGGATTACGTTGGCGCTGAGGATATGCTCGAGCGTATCCAGAAGGAAAACTTCTTCGATTACGACGTGGTCATCGCGACGCCCGACATGATGGGTATCGTTGGCCGCCTCGGTAAGATTCTTGGTCCTAAGGGCTTGATGCCGAACCCGAAGGCCGGTACGGTTTCCATGGACGTTGCCAAGGCTGTTCAGGAATCCAAGGCTGGTAAGATCGAGTACCGTCTGGACAAGACCAACATCATCCACTGCCCGATCGGCAAGGCCTCTTTCGGCCCCGAAAAGCTGATGGACAACTTTAGCGCTCTGATGGGTGCTATCATCAAGGCCAAGCCGTCCGCGGCAAAGGGCCAGTACGTCAAGTCCTGCGTGGTCGCCTCCACGATGGGCCCCGGCGTAAAGGTGAACGCTGCCAAGCTGATGGATTGATCGTTTTCCGCCAAAGGAATAACAAAGGCCACGCTGCAAATGCATTTGCAGCGTGGTCTTTTAGACTGTCAAAAAATAATTTTTGACAGTCTATCGATCGAAACAAAGCCCCATTTCGATCGAGAATTCCGGCTCTGGCGCGCGCCCTTTGGGCACACTTCGCCGCCGGTTTGTTCAAAAACCGAGATACATGCTCCCGGTTTTTGGTCAAATTGAAGCTTTGCTTCAATTTTCAATTTTATTGCGCGCTACGGCGCGGAAGTTCTTTGACACGCTTAGACCACGCTGCAAATGCATTTGCAGCGTGGTCTTTTTTGTATCGTTTTATTCGGTTTGACACGTTGTTTCCACTTTTTCCGGCTTCTTATAGGGCAGTTCCACGGTGCTGATAAAGCTTTCGCTGCACGGGCTGTTTGCCATTACCACGCGCACAGAAAAGATGCCCTTCTCATACTTGGCGTCAAACGCGCCGTTATGCTTATGCGCCATTTGCGACAACTGCCGCAGGCCGACGCCATGAAACGGGCCTTTCTTCGTACTGCGAAAACGATATTTCTTCGCCGGTATTGGCGCGATCTCGCTGGGATTGTCGCAGAGGACACCGAAAAAGTATCCCTTTTGCTTGAGCACCAGACGGATGCGCCGGTTTTCCGGGTCTTTATTCTTTTCGCAAGCCTCAATCGCGTTATCCAGTACGTTAAACAAGACGGTGCATAAATCGGCCGTGGGCACATGCATCGGATTGGGATACCATATCTCGGCGCTGATGCGGATACCGCTTTCCAGCGCACGGGAAAACTTTGCGTTCACCAATGCGGCAACCGTGGGGTCGCGCACTTCTATCCACTGCCTTGTGGATAACGGTTCGGAATCAGCCATTTCTTTCAAATACTTTTTAATTTCCTCCAGTCTGCCCTCTTCGGCCAGCGTGCCCAACACTTGCATATGATTTTTAAAGTCGTGCCGTATCGCACGTGATTTTTCATAAAGCGAGCGTATGGTTTTGCTCTGTTCCTCACGCTGGTCTGCTCGTAGTAATTCACTTTGCAGTTTATATTCACGCTCACTACCACGTGACATATTGATAAACAAGGCAAGCATAATTATTAACTGCACCGCACATATAATCGGTAATATGGGAGCAATATTGTGCATTAATTGTGGGTTTTTATTCTGTGAATAAGAAAATACAGTGACAAATCCACCCAAAAGTGCCACACCGGCACCAAAACCTACCCATTGAGGACCGCGTAAGTATTGTGTTTCTACAAGGCCTTGTTTGCGATAAATTAAATAAATGACGCTACCCAATATTAAGTATAATAGTCCCCGAGATTCTAACGTGCCATAGATTTGAAAAAACGTCGTACCTAAAACGCTTTCGACAATAACATTTGGATAAAACAATGTCAAGACGAACGTTGCTGTGCTTTCACATATGTACAGTAAGCCAAAATAAATAGCTGGCAAGCAAAAAGATATGCCAAATTGATGCCCCGACAATATATAGCAGCTTACAATATCTATGATAAAGGCCACAAGTGATTTGATTAAAAATGGAACTGGAGTAAAGCTTAATATCATCGTTGGCAACACATTTACAATAATTAAAATAAGTATAAGCTTTCTTGAAACGTTTTGCCGAGCAGGTCGAAGTACCATGAAATACAGCAGAAGCGACAATACGTTATCTCCTACGGAGGATACTATGGACAAAACATATTCTAATACTTTCATTGTTTCGGCACCTCATATGTCGAACAGCGCCGCTTTTACATTATCCGCAAAGCTACGACTTACTGGTACCTTTTTACCATTATTCATGCAAAGTCCCTGAACGCCGCACGAACAAATACTGTTGCGATTTACCAGATAAGAACGATGACACTGTATAAACTGATCTTGCGGCACCTCGTCTACAAACTCCGCAAATTTCTTGCGGTATTTGATCATGCCGTTCTTCGTATAAATGTGGCAGTAATGCTCGGCCGCTTCAATAAATATCACATCGCGGTAGTGAATTAATATTTTCTTTCCCTTCTGGGCAAGAATAACGATTTCCTGTGATTTGGTCTCCGCCAAGCCGGCGGCGTGTTCCAAGCAAGGCATGCAATCCTCTTTCCCAATCGGCTTGAGTAAAAACCGGTACGCTTGAACGGTGTAGCCCTCAACAGAATAGGATTCATGGTTTGTGGTAAAGACGATCGGCGTGCGCTCGGTCACCTTACGAATGCGCCGCGCCGTGTCGATTCCGTTTTCCTCTTTTGTTTCAATATCCAGAAAGAATAGATCGGCCCAAAGGATATCGTCCTCCTCTATTTCCGACCCATCGGCAAAGGTGCGAAAGACTGTAAGCATTTGCAATTCTTCCGCTGTCCTTTTGATTGTTTTCTGCGTTTGTTCCATGGTAATCGGCTCGTCCTCGACCAGCGCAATATGTAAAACCATATTTTCACTTCCCTCTTTGCAATTCGTGCCTATTCCCCTTCAATTCATGCCAGTTATCTTGTTATTTATATCCCAATCTTTTATACTTAATTATAGCCCAAGAGCGCGGAATTTTCAAACTATGGAGGGTATTATTATGAAAAATAAAAAATTATGGCTAAAGCAGCTTCTGATGTCCGCCGCCACCGCGATTAGCATGTTCGCTATTTTCGTGAGTAAAATGCCTTGCGATGGTCAGTTTTACCAACCCGAGGTTCCGGAGCAGCTCCGCAAGTGATCTAAAACCACGTTTTTTTCACCTGCACAGAACTTTTTCTTGCATTTATAAAAAGCTTCTCTTCCATCAGAGAGGCTTTTTGTTATGTTTCGCAATTATTCCATAAAGTTTTCGTTTTTGGCTTGACAAACGCGTCCCCACTCTATATAATATAAGAGCTTGGTCAGAGACAGCTGGCAGCCGCAAGGCTTAAAAGGCGATTACGCCGCCCGCCGAGGTCAACACGGAACTGCATCATCATGTTATCTGTGTACCCTCCCTGTGTCTTTGCACCGGGAGGGTATTTTTATTTTTTAGGAGGTGAATATAGATGCCGAATGCAAAGGTTCTGGAAGAAAAGAAAGCAATGGTTGCGAACCTGGTCGAAAAGATCAAGAATTCCCCCGCTGGCGTTCTGGTCGACTACAAGGGCATCAATGTTGAGGACGACACCAAGCTCCGCCGTGAGCTGCGCGCCGCTGGCGTTGATTATGCTGTAATCAAGAACACCCTGATTCGCTTCGCCGCCAAGGAGCTCGGTTTCGATGCGCTCGATGAGCACCTGAACGGTACGTCCGCTTTGGCTATCTCGACGACGGACGACGTGATCGCCCCCGCCAAGATTCTGGGCGACTTCGCCAAGAAGCACGAAAACTTCACGATCAAGGCCGGTTTCCTCGATGGCGCCGTTGTTGACGCAGCCGAGGTACAGAAGCTCGCAAGCATGCCGAGCAAGGAAGTCCTGATCGCGCAGGTGCTGTACTCCTTCAACTATCCCATCATGCAGCTTGCTATCGCGTGCGACGCGATCGTCAAGAAGGCCGATGGCAACATGGATATGAAGGTTTCCGACCTGCTTGCCCCCGCAGCCGCTCCCGTAGCTGCTGGAAGCTTCCGCTGAGGAAGCACCCGCTGCTGAATAAGCAGAAAACAAAAATAAATTTAAAACAAAACGGAGGTATATCCCATGTCTGTTGCTGAGATTATGGAAGCTGTAAAAGAGCTCAAGGTAATGGAGCTCTCCGAGCTGGTTAAGGCTCTGGAAGAAGAATTTGGCGTTTCCGCTACGCCCGTAGCTGTTGCCGGTGCCGGCGCAGGTGCTGGTGACGGCGCTGCCGCTGCCGAAGCCAAGACCGATTTCGACGTCGTTCTGGTTGAAGCTGGTTCCTCGAAGATCAACGTTATCAAGGTTGTTCGCGAGATCACCGGTCTGGGCCTGAAGGAAGCGAAGGAGAAGGTTGACACCGCTCCGCAGACGATCAAGGAAGGCGCTGCTGAGGCAGAGGCCAACGAGATCAAGGAGAAGCTCGAGGCTGCCGGCGCGAAGGTCGAACTCAAGTAATTTTTCCGCTTTTAAAAGACGTGCTGCAAATGATTTTGCGGCGCGTCTTTTCTTTTTGCCCATTTTCCTGTACAATAGAAATATCTATACCGTATTGTCATTCCGTGAAACCACAAGGCGGATTTTGCCCGCCCGTTATTGGCACGCAAACCGGAAATGACATGGCGCTACACCGAAAGGGGAATCTTTTTTATGACCAATCCGGAAATCGGTACCGTCGCCCAGTGTTCGCGTCTGGCCGATGGCTTGTATCAGCTTGTCATTCACGCGCCTGAGATCGCCTCGCGCGCGAAATGCGGGCAATTCGTTCATATTTTATGCGGCGAGGGCAACTTCCTCCGCCGCCCGATCTCTATTTGCGATGTCGACGCACCGCGCCTGCGCATTGTGTTTCAGGTCAAGGGCGAAGGCACCAAATGGCTGTCCGAGCGCAAGGCGGAGGACAAACTCGACCTGCTTGGCCCGCGCGGCCGTGGGTTCGACCTTGCCAAGCTGGGCGCAAAGCCGGTATTCATCGGCGGCGGCATCGGCGTACCGCCCATGCTGTACGCGACGAAGTGCGCCCAGAACGCGGGCGCGAAACCGAGCGCTATCTTAGGCTTCCGCTCGCAAAGCGCCGTTATTCTTGAAGAGGACTTTGCCTGCCCCGCCACCGTCTGCACGGACGATGGCTCCTACGGCGTACACGGCTTTGTATCCGACGTTTTAAAGCAACAGGCTGCGGGTTTTACGGGCATTGCCGCCTGCGGCCCCAAGCCGATGCTGAAAGCGATCGCCGCGATCGCGCAGCAAGCGGGTCTGCCCTGTCAGGTATCCATGGAAGAGCGCATGGGCTGCGGTATCGGCGCATGTCTGGTATGCGCCTGCGCGCTGAACGCGGAAAACGGCGAGACCCGGTACGGCCACGTTTGCAAGGACGGCCCGGTATTTGACGCAGAGGAGGTGCAGTGGTAATGGTGGATATGACGGTAGACCTGTGCGGCGTTACCCTGAAAAACCCGGTGACCACCGCCTCCGGCACTTTTGGCTTCGGCCATGAGTACGGCGAATTCTTTGACCTGTCCGCGCTTGGCGGCATCGGCGTAAAGGGCCTGACCCCGCACGAGCGGCTTGGCAACCCCGCGCCCCGCATCGCGGAAACGCCCATGGGCATTTTAAACTGCGTCGGCCTGCAAAACCCCGGCGTAGACCGCTTTATCGAAGAGCAAATCCCCTTTTTGCGCCAGAATGATACCAAGATCATCGCCAACGTATCAGGCAATACGGTGGAGGAGTACGCTGGGATCGTGGAACGCATTTCCGAAGCGGATATTGATCTGATCGAGCTGAACATCTCCTGCCCGAACGTGAAATGCGGCGGTCTGGCCTTTGGCACGCGCACCGATATGGTGACCGAGGTCGTTTCCGCGGCGAAAAAACATGCAAAGAGGCCGCTGATCGTCAAACTCAGTCCCAACGTGACCGATATTGCCGAAATCGCGCGCGCCGCCGTGGACGCGGGCGCGGACGCGCTTTCGCTAATCAATACCCTTCTGGGCATGCGCATCGACATCGAAACGAAAAAGCCCATCCTCTCCAACGTGATGGGCGGCCTATCCGGCCCGGCGGTGTTCCCGATCGCGGTGCGTATGGTCTATCAAGTGCGCCGCGCGGTCTCCGTACCGATCATCGGCATGGGCGGCATCCGCACCGGGCGTGACGCGGTGGAAATGCTCATGGCGGGCGCGGACGCAATCGCCGTGGGCACCGCCCTGTTCGCCGATCCCCTCGCCCCCGTGCATGTGCTGGAAGAGATGCAGGAATGGATGGAAGCCCACGGCGTGCGCTCTGTACGCGAATTGACCAGCACGGTAGAGGTGAACGCATGAAGACCACCGTTTACCTTGTGCGCCATGCCGAGGCCGAAGGCAACGTATACCGCCGCTGCCACGGCCAATATGACAGCCTGCTCACCCCGCGCGCCTATCAGCAGCTCCCCTACCTTGCCGAGCGCTTCAAAGAAGTACCGCTGGACGCGATCTACGCGTCCGACCTGTTCCGCGCCCGCACGACCGCAAAGGCGATCGCCGCCGCCAAGGGCATGCAGGTGGAGATACGGCCCATTCTGCGCGAGATCGATATGGGCGATTGGGAGGACCTGACTTGGGCCGAGCTGCCTGTATTCTGGCCCGAACAATACCATGAGTGGCAGACCCGCCCGTGGGACGCCGCGCCGCCGCACGGCGAAAGTGTCATAAACGCGGGCGCGCGCATGCTCGGCGGCGTGCGCGAACTGGTACGCGAGCACGAAGGGCAAGCCTTCGCCGTGGTCACGCACGGCTCGGCTATTCGCGGCGCGCTTACCATCGCAAACGGTCTGGCGCCCGAACAAATGGTCGAGATCGGCTGGGGCGACAATACCTGTGTGGCCAAGCTGGAATTTGACGGGCCGGATTCGGTCTCTGTCGTTTACCAGAACGACGCCTCCCATTTACCGGCGGAGCTTTCCACCTTCGCCTCCATCGGCTGGACAAACAACAAGGGCCAACCGACCACCCTTCAGCTCTGGTTCCGCCGCGCCGATCCGCTGGACAAAGCGGACGCGGAAAAGATTGTGCACTTCATGCGCGAGATCCACAAAAACGCCTACGGCACCGATCTGGGCGTGCATCCAGACGAGATCCTGTCGCATATCGAGGAATTGCAGCGCATCTCCCCGCGTTCGGTCACCTTCGGCGTGCTGCCAGACGGCGAGATCGCGGCGCTCGTTTATATGAACACCTCGTATGAGGATGAGCCGAACGTCGGCCTTGTCGGCGGCTTCTGCATCGAGGATCAGTACCGCGGCTGCGGCCTGTCCCAGCAGATCCTTGGACAGGCGATCAGCGTGTACCGCGCGCTGGGCAAGGAATACCTAGTCGCCCATGTGGCCGTGCACAACGAACGCGCCAAGGGCTTTTACCACAAATATGATTTTGAGCAGCGCGGCGAATACCGGAACGAAAACGGCAACCACTACCGCATGTTCAAACGCATCGCGGTTGATTAAGAAACATTTTGGGCGCACTCTACCAACAGTGGAGTGCGCTCCATTTGCGTTCGGTTGCCAAAAAGCGGCGGATAGGGTATTATAAAAGCACGAAAAGAGAGGTGAGCCATATGACCGCACTAGAAACCGGACGACTGATTGCCGCGCGCCGCAAGGCGCTTGGTCTTACGCAAAAGGAGCTTGCGGAGCGGCTGCTCGTATCCGACAAGGCCGTGAGCAAATGGGAGACCGGCGGCAGCTTTCCAGAAGTGACGCTGCTCCCCTCGCTTGCCGAAACGCTGGGACTGTCGGTCGACGCGCTGCTCGCCGGGGAGCCGGTGGATTCCGGCAGCGCGCCCGCGCCGTCCGCCAGCCAACTCGCGGCATTGGTACAAGATCAGATCAATAGCGCGGACGACCGTTTGCTGCTGGCGGGCATTGCCGCCCTTCTGCTGGAAGTGATCGCGCTTGCCACCAGAGGCCCGATACATTTGGCGTTTTTGCTGTTTACGCCGTTTCTTTTTTTCGGCGTTATTCTTTGGCATAGCCGCCGGTTGCAGCAAATCGCCCGCTTGCATACGGTCAATACGGCTGTTTCATGCCGCCGCGAAAAGCTGCTGTGCGGGGTATGTATCGCGGCTGTCGCTTCGACCTTCTTGTATCAAATCCTGTTTTACCGTTCAGGTCTGCTTGAACAGCTGTTTTATTCCATACCGACCGGCAGCTACACCCATTTAACGATCAACGCCGCGTATGAGTACTTGTTTCTTTCTTGCTGCTCCATCATGCTTTTTGTCCTTATCCCGCTGGCGCTGCTCTACCGCCGCCTTTCTTCCAAAACACCCGCGCTTATCTGGCGCATACACGCAGCGAGCTTTCTTTTGACCATGGCGGGCGGCGTGTTGATTGCCTATGACCGCGCCAGCGTATCCGTACAGGGCAAGGCCTTTGCCGCCCAGCATGAAGCCGCTTTTCAGGCGGTACACGGACAGTTGATCCAGCGCTTTCCCGGCTTGCATCCATGGCTGCTTCCTCTGTATACAGGGCTTGCGGCGCTAACCGTGCTCGCACTGGCCGTTTATGCGATACGCCGCAAACGTTTTCGTTTTTTGGTCCCCGCCGCCGTGTGCGCTTTGCAAAACATTCTTTGGTTGTGGGCCGCGCAAACCTACCTGACCGCACAATGGGCCAAAGGCGTGACCACCTTTATTGAGCCAAAACTAGATTTTTTCTTGTCTTTTTCCAATTTAAGCTTTGCTTTTTTAATGTCGCTTTTCATCACGCTTCTAGCCATATTGCTGCCGCCCATTTGGGCGGAGCGAAAAAAAACCTCCCTTGAGACGCATCAAGGGAGGTTCTTTTTATTCAAGCGGACACGCCGTTTTTTTCGATCAGAATCATCACTTCATCGATGATCGGTTCGGGATCCATGTGATAATGCAAAAACAGGAAGCAGGCAACGCTGCTTCCTGTTTTCTCCGATTTAAATCGTGTTGATGTCCACCATTTCGCAATTTTCGATCTTCACGTCGCCTTCCAGACAGCGCAGCAGCGCGGAGGCCGTGTCAATGCTGGTCAGGCACGGAATGGCGCGCTCTACCGCCGTGCGGCGGATATGCACCGAGCCAAGCTCCGGGTGGCGGCCCTTGACGGAGGATGCGATGACATAGTCGATCTTGCCCGATTCGATCAAATCGATAATGTTCGGGCCGGGCTCGTCCACGTTGCGCACCGCGTTGGTCGCGACCATGTGGCGGTTGAGCACGTTGGCGGTGCCGCTCGTCGCGTAGATCTCAAAGCCAAGGGCTTCAAAACGTTCGCCGATGCGGATGGCTTCCTGCTTGTCCGAATCGCGCACCGAGATCAGCACGGCGCCCTTCTTCTTCATCTGGAAGCTCGCGCCGATCAGGCCCTTGAGCAACGCCTCGCGGAACGAGGTGGATACGCCCAGCACCTCGCCGGTGGATTTCATTTCCGGCCCAAGCTGGGTATCGAGATCGCGCAGCTTCTGGAAGGAGAACACCGGCACCTTAACGGCGTAGTGGTCGCTTTCCGGGTGCAGGCCGGTGCCGCAGCCCATGTCCTTCAGCTTTTCGCCGAACATGCAGCGCGTCGCAAGGTCTACCATGGGCACGCCCGTCACCTTCGAGATATACGGCACGGTACGAGAGGAACGCGGGTTGACCTCGATCACGTAGACCTCGTCGTTATACAGAACGAACTGGATATTGACCAGACCGAGTACCGCGAGCGACTTGGCCAGCGCCTCGGTATAGCGGATAATGGTCTCCTTATGCTTGGGCTCTATGGTGATGGACGGATAAACGGAGATCGAGTCGCCCGAGTGAACGCCCGCGCGCTCCATATGCTCCATGATGCCGGGGATGAGGATCTCATCGCCGTCGCAGATGGCGTCGACCTCGATCTCGCGGCCCATCATGTACTTATCGACCAGCACCGGATTTTCCACCTTGTTGCGGGTGATGACCTGCATGAATTCGCGCACGTCCTCTTCCTTGTACGCGATTTCCATGCCCTGTCCGCCGAGCACGTAGGAGGGACGGACGAGTACCGGATAGCCCAGCTCATCCGCGGCCTTTACCGCTTCTTCCTCGGTCATGACGGTATGACCCGCCGGGCGCGGGATGCCGCAGTTTTCGAGGATCACGTCGAACTTCTCACGGTCCTCCGCCGCATCGATCGACCACGCGGGCGTGCCGAGGATCGGTACGCCGAGCGATTCGATATGCGCCGCAAGGTTGATGGCCGTCTGTCCGCCGAACTGCACGATCGCGTAATCCGGCTTTTCCGCGTTCACCACGCCGGTAACGTCCTCCGGCGTCAGGGGCTCGAAATACAGGCGGTCGGCCGTGTCAAAGTCGGTGGATACGGTTTCCGGGTTATTATTGATGATGACGGTCTCGCAGCCAAGCGCCTTCAGCGCCCACACCGCGTGCACCGAGCAGTAGTCAAATTCGATGCCCTGACCGATACGGATCGGGCCGGAGCCGAGAACCAGCACCTTTTTCTTGCCCGTGGCGGGCTTTACCTCGGTCTCCTCATCATAGGTGGAGTAATAGTAGGGGGTCTCGGCCTCGAACTCGGCGGCGCAGGTGTCTACCGTTTTGTAAACGGGCAGGCGCTTGACAGCCGAAATATCCTTACCGGAAAGCTCTTCGATCGTCTTATCGAGGAAGCCCATCTTCTTGGCGCGCAGATAAAGCGCGGAATCGATCGTATCGGCAGCGGCGATCGCCTTTTCCATTTCGACGATGTTCCAGAACTTGTGCAGGAACCATGTGTCGATCGTGGTGATGCGGTGCACGTCCTCGATGGACAGAATGCCGCGGCGGAACGCCTCGCAGATGTGGAACAGGCGCTGGTCGTCCGTGGTGGCGACGCCCTTTTCAATCTCCGCGTCGCTCTTCGCGCGCAGATGGGGCATGATCATGCTGTTCATCTTGATCTCGCAGCCGCGCACGGCCTTCATCATCGCGCCCTCGAACGAATTGTCGATCGCCATGACCTCGCCGGTGGCCTTCATCTGCGTGCCGAGCGTATTGTCCGCGTAAACGAATTTATCAAACGGCCAGCGCGGGAACTTGACCACGCAATAGTCGATCGTCGGCTCGAAGCAGGCCTTGGTCTTGCCGGTAACGGCGTTCATGATCTCGTCCAGACCGTAGCCGATCGCGATCTTGGCGGTCACCTTGGCGATCGGGTACCCGGTGGCCTTGGACGCGAGCGCGGACGAACGGGATACGCGGGGATTGACCTCGATCACAGCGTACTCGAACGATTCCGGGTTCAGCGCGTACTGCACGTTGCAGCCGCCCTCGATGCCCAACTCCGTAATGATGTTGAGCGCGGAGGTGCGCAACATCTGGTATTCCTTGTCACACAGCGTCTGGCTGGGCGCGACGACGACCGAGTCGCCGGTGTGCACGCCGACCGGGTCGACGTTTTCCATATTACAAATGGTAATGGCGTTGCCCTTGGCGTCGCGCATGACCTCGTACTCGATTTCCTTCCAGCCGGAGATGCACTTTTCGACCAGAATTTCGTCCACACGCGAATACATGATGCCGGACGCGGCGATCTCGCGCAGCTGCTCCCAGCTATAAGCGATGCCGCCGCCCGTGCCGCCGAGCGTATACGCCGGGCGGATGATAACGGGCAGGCCGATCTCGCGCGTGAAATCCACCGCGTCCTCGACCGTGTGCACAACCTTGGAGGCGATGCACGGCTCGCCGATCTTCTCCATCGTATCCTTGAACAGCTGGCGGTCCTCGGCCTTGGCGATGGTATCCGGCTTGGCGCCCAAAAGCTTGACGTTCATTTTATCGAGGAAGCCGCTTTCGCACAGCTCCATCGCAAGGTTCAGACCGGTCTGTCCGCCCAGATTGGGCAGCAGGCTGTCCGGCCGTTCCTTCTTGATGATCTCCTGCACGGCTTCCACGGTCATGGGTTCGATATAGACCTTGTCCGCCATGGCTTTGTCGGTCATGATGGTTGCGGGGTTGGAGTTGACGAGCACGACCTCCAGCCCTTCCTCGCGCAGCGCGCGGCAGGCCTGCGTGCCCGCGTAGTCGAACTCGGCCGCCTGACCGATGACGATCGGGCCGGAGCCCAGCACCATTACCTTATGAATATCCTTGCGCAGCGGCATTAGCGGCAGCCCCCTTTCGCTTGATCGATGTTTTCGATGAACAGATCGAACAGATAGCTCGTGTCCATCGGCCCGGGGCATACCTCGGGGTGGTACTGTACGGTGAAGACCGGACGGCCGACATGCTCGATGCCTTCCACCGTGCCGTCGTTCAGGTTGACGTAGCGCACGCGGGCGACCGCCGGGTCGACCGATTCACCCACGACCGCGTAGCCGTGGTTCTGCGAGGTGATATAGGTGCGGTCGCGGTCGATATCCTTTACCGGATGGTTGACGCCGCGGTGGCCGTACTTGAGCTTTTCCGTCTTCGCGCCGATGGCGAGCGCCAACAGCTGGTGGCCCAGACAGATGCCGAAAACAGGCAGGCCGGTTTCGAGCAGATGGCGAAGGTTTTCGACAACATCAACGTTCTCCGCCGGGTCGCCGGGGCCGTTCGAGAGCATGACCGCGTCAAAGCCCTGTTTGACCAGCTCTTCCGCCGGGGTGAGCGCCGGGATGGTGGTCACTTCGCAGCCGCGCTTTTGCAGCTCGCGCTCGATGTTATACTTTACGCCGTAGTCATACAGGGCGATGCGGTACTTGGTTTCGCCCTCGGCCGGGTAAACGGTCGAATCCTCGCAGGTGACGGCTTTTACCGCGTCCTTTACCACATAGGCTTTCATTTCGGCGATCGTCTGCTCGGAGGGCTCAAAGCCCTCCGTGTAGATGATGCCGTTCATCACGCCGCTCGAACGCAGCAGGCGGGTCAGCCGCCGGGTATCGATGCCCTGCAGGCCGACGACCTTCTGCTCCTTTAGGTATTCGTCCAGCGTCATCTTGCAGCGCCAGTTGGACGGATACTCCGCGATCTCGCGCATGATAAAACCGGAGACCCAGCTTTTGCGGGATTCATAGTCTTCAAAATTGATGCCGTAGTTGCCGATCATCGGATAGGTCATGGTGACGATCTGGCCGTAATAGGAAGGATCGGTCAGAACCTCCTGATAGCCCGCCATGCCGGTGTTGAATACGACCTCGCCAATGCTTTGGCCTTCGTAACCGACGCTCGTGCCTTCCAGCAAAGTGCCGTCGGCAAGCAGTAAAAACGCTTTTTTCAAGTGCTAATCACTCCTATTTTTTATCTGATTCCTGCCATCCCCACAAAAAGAGGCAAATGGGAATTTACTTGATTGCCGCGACGATCTCATCGCGCATGCGGATCGCTTCGGCGCGGGCGGCTTCCTTGTAATCGTCGCCGCCGTTTCCGGTCTTTTTCCACGCGCACATGATGCCGCGCGACGAATTGACGATCGCGCCTAGGCCGTCGTCGTTAAAGGCGTTTGCAATGTCCTTCGCGGTCGCGCCCTGCGCGCCGTAGCCCGGCACGAGGAAATAGCTCTTGGGCAGCGTTTCGCGAACGATCTTCTGCTCCTCCGGGTAGGTCGCGCCGACCACCGCGCCGATCTGGCTGTAACCGCAGGGGGCAACCAAACCTTCGCCCCACTTGGCCACCATTTCAGCCATGCGCGCGTAAAGCGGCCTGCCCTCCATATCGCGGTTTTGCAGCTCGCCGGAGGAAGGGTTCGAGGTCTTGACCAGAATGAACAGGCTCTTTTCCCGCTCGCGGCACTCCTTGAGGAACGGCTCGATGCCGTCCGTGCCGAGGTAGCCGTTTACCGTGGCCGAATCGCAGCCGTACGGCGCGATCTCGGTATCGCCCACGCGGGTCTTGCCCAAATAAGCTTCGGCGTAGGCCGTGGCCGTCGCGCCGATATCGTTTCGCTTGATATCGCCGATCACGTACATGCCCTTGGCGTGCGCGTAGTCGATGGTCTCCTTCAGCGCCATCGCGCCGTAGGAGCCGAGCAGCTCATAATAAGCGGCCTGCGGCTTGACGGCGGGAACGATGTCGCACAGCGCGTCGATCAGGCCGCAGTTAAAAGCGACGACGCTTTCGGCGGCGGCGCGCAGGGTCTCGCCGTGCAGCATCATATTGCGGCTCGAGATATGCGGCGGGATGTACTCGAGACGGGCGTCCAGCCCGGCGACGGTGGGGTTGCCTTTTTCTTTGATCTTCTCTACCAAAGTTTCAATAGACATGTGCTGCACTCCTTTTCCAGCGGTTGATAGGCTTACAGAATGGTGACGATATCCTCCCCATCGACCTCGGTGACGCGCACGCGGACGCGTTCTTCCTTGGCCGTGGGCAGGTTTTTGCCGATATAGTCGGGCCGGATGGGGATTTCGCGGTGTCCCCTATCGATCAATACGGCGAGCTGGATGCGGCCCGCGCGGCCCAGATAGGACACGGCCTCGATCGCGGCGCGCACCGTGCGGCCCGTATAGAGCACATCGTCCACGATGATGACGGTCGCGTTCTCGACCCGGCGGTCCGGCTCGGGCAGGGGCAGGTCGCGGCGGGGCTTGTCGTCCCGCCACGGGGTCACGTCCAGCTCGATCACGGGCGGTGCGGCGCCCTCTACCTCGCGCAGCTTGTCGGCGATACGGCGGGCCAGATAAACGCCCCGCGTGCGCACGCCGGCGAGCAGCACGCCTTCCGTGCCGCGATTTTTCTCCACGATCTCGTAGGCAATGCGTGTGAGCGCCCGGCGCACACCGTCGGCATCCATAATGACAGCTTTTTGTTCGGGCATGCTGCGCCCCCTTTCCTAAAAATGCAAAAAAGCTTTCTGCCAATAGCAGAAAGCCGCACAAAAACGCCAGCTATCCCTTTGTAGAGAGACCGGGCGCGCACTGATTTTCTGCCTTGGCGAACTCGCGGGTTGCACCTTAAAGGCGGATTGTTATCGTTATTATATCCTATGCGGGCGATTTTGTAAACAGCCGAAACGACAAAACAATCTTGTTTTTTGTGCCAGAAATAGTGAAATACACCGACAAGTCCGCAGGACGGGTTTCTAAACACTGTATATGCAATCCTATTGTCCCGCAAGGAGAAATAGACTATACTGAATATAAGTTAACACACGGTTAGGAGGGCGCACTTTGAAAAGCGTACACAGCCTGCAATATAAAAACGCAAATAAGGAAGAGTATCTGCCGGGCCGCACGGCGGAATTCCCCTATATCGCCTCCTACTGCGAACTGGACAAGTACATTGGCCGAGTCGTGCCTTGGCATTGGCACAAGGAGGTCGAACTGTTCTACGTAAAAAGCGGCACAGTGGAATACTTCACGCCCAAAGGGAAGACCGTGTTCCCCACCGGTTCGGGCGGCATTCTCAATTCCAACGTGCTCCATACCACCAGACCGCAGGACGGACCGGATGAAACCATTCAGCTCTTGCATATTTTTGATCCCTCGCTGATCGGCGGTCAGCAGGGCTGCCGGATCGAGCAGAAATTTGTCACGCCGCTGATCACCGCCCAGCAAGTCGAACTGATCCGCCTGTCCGCGGACGACCCCGCACAGGCGCGCACGATCCAGATGATCCTAGATTCATTCGATATCGCACCGGAGGAGCCCACTTATGAGATCAAGCTGCGCGCGGCGTTATCAGAAATCTGGTGCCGGTTGCTGGAGCTCGCGCAGCCTTTGCTCCAAGAAAAAGGGAAATATGATAAAACCAACGAAAAGCTGCGCGTGATGATGATCTATATCCATGAGCATTTTTCAGAAAAACTACCCATTGCGCAAATCGCCGCCTCGGCCTTTGTCAGCGAACGCGAGTGTTTCCGCGCCTTTCAGCAGTACCTGCATATGACGCCCGCGGAATACCTGAAAAGCTACCGCCTGCAAAAGGCGTGTCACATGCTGGCAAGGAGCCGGGAATCGATCACCGCGATCTGCCACGCCTGCGGCCTTGGCAGCAGCAGCTATTTTGGCAAGACCTTCCGCGAAAGCATTGGCTGTACGCCGCTGGAATATCGGCGCAAATGGCAGGATTACGATATTACTGGGCAGGAATAATATATTTTTAAAGAAAAGATTGCACTATACTGATATCAACAAAGGTGATAGGGCAATCGACGATACGCTGCCAGACGCGGTCACCTTAGGGTGGCCGCTTTTTTATGGAACGGAGGTGCGCTATGTTTCATCTGAGTATTTTCAATTTGAAGGGCTTTTTCCAAACAGTGGACCGCTGCACCGGCGCCGTCTATCTTGTGTGTCCGGACGGCAGCAAAAAGGATATCAACAAGCAATTTGATTTACAGCAAAGCTTACAGCGGCAGTTTTTTGAAAATAAGCGGTATTTGCGCCTTTGTCTGGATGTGCCGGGCGTCAGCGATTATTTGAGCGTCGTCTGTTTTTCCCTTGGCGATTATTAAATTCGATCCCATCCATATTTTCATCATAAGGGAGCCCGGCTGCTGCACAGCCGGGCTTTCCCCATGCCGTGAAGCGATCATTTTTTGTTAATTTTTCCACTCCGTTTATGCAATTTTTGTTCTTCCGCCGCGGCGCGTAAATTCTCAGCCGATTCGGGCAAACTGAATATGCAGCACCAAGTGAATCTATTTTTTGAAAGGCGGCAGACGAATATGCGAGTTTCTCCCTTTATTTCCGGCATTGCCACCGGCGCGGTGGCAGGCGCGGTCGTTTCGATGGTAGCGGCAGGCGCGATGCTCAACCCCTCGATCCGACGCAGCGTTCAGCACACGGCCCACAAGGCCGAGCACGCCATGCAGCACGCGGCTAAGAACGTGAACCAGATGATCGGCTAAAGTTTCCCCCTCTTCGCCCGCAAAACAGCCCGCTGCGTTTGCAGCGGGCTGTTTTGCTTTATTTTTCCTTGTCTGTTTGCTGTTTATACAGAGTCAAGATCCATAGAACACAGTCCCGCCGTTCCTTCGCCGTTTGGATGTATTCCTCGATCTGCGCCTGCGATAGCTTTTCCCCCTTACACATTTCATCCGCCAGATCAATGTTATCGATCAGCCAATAAACTCCTTTCTGCATCCATTCAGGCAAAGTTCTCATTTTTTCAAGGATCTTTTCAATCGCTTTTTCTTTGGAATCCATCGATTTTTCCTCCTTATATTGTATCACTATGTAATGCACTACTATTCTACACCAAGCGACCTGTAAATCGTGGAATGCATACATTCCAAAGGAAAATTTATTTTTAACTGTCCGTGACAAATGCGGCATCCGCCGCGCATTTCATCGCGGGCGAAGCGAGCCGCCTACGGTTGCGTTCCCTCACGCCGCGGACGGCCGAGTGGGGTCACTCGGCCCTACGAGAGGTGCGTGTTTTCCCCTTACCAGAAGCGGCTGACATTGCGCGAACGCACGTTTCTTTGGAGGCTCGCTACGCTCGCAATATCATGCGCGGCAGCAGCCGCGAAGGAACGTCGCGCCGCCCGGCGCGGGGGCAAAGGGGAAGGAACAACCATCCGGTTTTTCCTTCCCCCTTGACCTCCATTCTTTTCCCTTACTCTTGTATGGGGCGGCGCAAGCCGCCTTTTTGTTTTGCATGCGAGTTGCTGCGTGCCATACCGGGTGCCTAGGGATTCAGTGGATGGGTTGCTCCGCTCGGCCGAACCGGCCTGTTTGGTGCGCCCACAGTGGTTGACGCTTCGTTCTCGGCGCGCCGAGAACGTGGGAATCACTTGTTCGCGGCGGTGCGAACCGCTGGGATGTAGGGCGGGACGCCTCGGCCCGCCGCGTTTTATGGCGAGCGAAGCGAGCCGCCAAAAGAAAAAGCGCCCGGAACCGAAGTTCCGGGCGCTTTCCCATGTGATCGACAGTTTTTAGCGGATCGGCAGCATCTTGCCGGTCTCGAAGGATTCCTTGCAGCGGTAGGCGGCTTCGGATACGGCGGTGCCGTCGTATACGGTCAGGTCGGCGGGCTTGGTGCCGTTCTTGACATGGCCGACAAACGCGGTCATTTCGGCAACGAAAGCCTCGTGCCAGCGGCTCATGAAGTCCGGGTAGTACTCCTCGCGCGAGCCGTGCTCGTCGACGATGTTCAGCAGATTCTGCGCGCCGACGTTCGCAATGCGCAGCGTGCCCTTGGTGCCGATGATCTCGGTCTCCACGTTGGAGCCGGCGGCGTGGGTGCGGTTGGTGAACATAAAGCCCATTGCGCCGTTATCGCACTGTACGGTGGCGCAGGCGTTGTCCGCGTCGTTCAGTTCCTTGTAAAGGTCGAATTCGAACACGCTGCCGATCGCCCATACGTTCTTGATGTCCGAGCCGGTGAACCAACGGATCAGATCGATATCATGCACGCACATATCCAGATACTGGCCGCCGGAGTGCGGCGCGAACTTAAGCGTGGATTCGATCGTGGAGCGGGGGTCCTGCGTGTAGGAACGAACCAGCACGACCTTGCCGATGTCGCCGTTATCGATACGGCGCTTGGCGTCCGCGTAGGACTTATCAAAGCGGCGCATGAAGCCGAGCTGGAAGATCAGGTCGGGATGGGCGGCGACAACCTTCTCCGCATCCTTGCACTGCGCTACGTCGGTGCCGAGCGGCTTTTCGCAGAATACATGCTTGCCGTACTTCATTGCGGTCTCGATCTGCTGGGTGTGCAGGAAGGAGGGGGTGACGATCGCGACGGCGTCCAGCTCCGGGTTCTTGCACATCTCTTCAAAATCGGTATAAGTATTCGCAACGCCCAGCTCCTCGGCCACTTCCTTTACGCGCTTTTCATCGGCATCGCAAATTGCGGCGAGCTCGCAGCCCGGCACCTGTGTGGCAAGGTTGCAGGCGTGCTCATAACCCAGGCGACCCAGACCGACCGAACCAATCTTTACTGTTTTCATCATGCATTCTCCTTTAAACTCTCGTTCTCTCTCCGGGGCCTCTCTCCCAGCCCCTTAACTTGTCTTTATTGTACTGCCGCACAGGCGAAAAAAATAGAGCATTCTTGCTTTTTGATAGAAAAATAGCGCCGCTGGAACACCCGTCTCCGGCGGCGCTATTTCATAAACTTCCTTAATCTTGCGATTCATGCACCACATACTCCCGGCGGAAGGTGCGCGGCGACATGCCGACCGCCTTGGAAAACTGAGCGTTGAAGTGGCTGGGGTTGTCATACCCGACGACCGCGGCAATGCGCGTGACGGGCAGATCGGTGGTAATGAGCAGGGTCTGCGCTTCGCCCACGCGGCGGCGCAATACATATTGCAGCGGCGAGTAGCCGGTGACCTGCTTGAACACATGCGATAAGTAATATGGGCTGACGCGCAGGCTGTCCGCCAGCGCTTGCAGAGAAAAATCCTCCGCGAAGTGCGCGTCGATATAATCCTTGATGCGGCGGGACAGCGCGTTTTCATCCGCCGTGCGCCCCGCGTTCTCGCCGCCGAGATACTGCCGCACAACGGATAAAAGCGCCATGAGCAGGTGATGGCTGCCGTCCTCGTTCCCGGCCTTGAGTTCGTCAAACAGCAAAGCGTACAGCCGTTCCAGCCGCACGGTTTGCGCCTCGGTCAAGCGGTAGACGGGCGAAGCGTCATCCCTTGTCAGCGCGTTTTCGCGCAGGCCGGGCACCGCGAGGCCGCCGAACGCTAGGCTGTAGCTTGCGATCTTTGCATCCGGCCCGGAGCGTTCGTCGTGCACCACGCCGCTGTTATAAATGAATAGGTCGCCCCGCCGCGCTTCGTACGCGACGCCGCCGACCGAGTAAACGCTTTCGCCGCCGCAGATCAGCACGACCTCGACCAAATCCTTATGCGCGTGCATGACGCGCGGGTGGACGCTGGCCTCGGCTTCCGTCCGGCTGACACTAAACAAACGCGGCATGCCCGGGAGCCCGAATACCGGCTCGTATTCCTTTTTGACAAAGCATTGGATCACAGGGCGCCCTCCCATCCTTCTTAATGAATTTATCGTATCACAACCGCGTGCCGCCGGTCAAGAGAGGAAAACGAAAGGCAAGAGGGCGCCGCAGGTGAACTGCCCCTGTCAAGTAGACAGGGGGGCAGTTCAGAGCGGCGCCCTCAAAATTGTTCTATAGCAGTTGTCCGCGCAGCATGATCGAATGCACGTTCAATTCATCGTCTAAAAAGACGACGTTGGCAAGCCGCCCGGGTTCCAGCGAGCCATAATCGTGCTCTACGCCGATGGCTCTGGCCGGGTTGAGGGCCGCCGAACGCACGGCTTCGCCGAGCGGAATGCCCATCTTTACCGCACTGCGTACACAGTTTAGCAAATTGGTGGCCGAACCGGCGATGGTACCGTCGTGCAGGGTGGCAAGGTTGCCCCGCACCGTGACCGCCTGCCCGCCAAGCGAATATTCGCCGTCCTCCAGACCGGTGGCCATCATGCTGTCTGAAATCAGAATGACCCGGCCCGCGAACATCTTGAACGTTTGCCGAACGACCGACGGGTGCACATGCACGCCGTCCGCGATCAGTTCAACCGCGACCGCGTCGTTGTCCGCCGCCGCGCCGATTACGCCGGGCGCGCGGTGTGAAAAGGGCGGCATGGCGTTCCACAAGTGCGTTACCTGCCGCGCGCCAAGGCGAAACGCTTCGGAGGTCGTTTCATAATCCGCTTCGGTGTGCGCGATGGACAAGCGAACCTCAGACGCGAGCGCCTCGATCGTTTCCATCGCGTGCGGAATCTCCGGCGCAAGATCGCACAGCTTGAACAGACCGTTCGCCTTCTTTTGCAGGCGGCGGAACATTTCCGCGTCCGGTTCGTGCAGGTAGGCCGCGTTTTGCGCGCCTTTTTTTGCCTCCGAAATAAACGGACCCTCCATATTGATGCCGACCAGCGCCGCGTCCTGCGCCTCGACCCGATAGGTCGCGGCGGCTTCGGCAATGCCGGCCAGCTTTTCCTCCGGATAGGTCATGGTTGCCGGGCAGATCGCCGCCACGCCGTTCTGCGCCTGATAGCGCGCGATGGCGGAGATCGCCTCGTACGTGCCGTCGCAGAAGTCATAGCCGACACAGCCGTGGAAATGAACGTCCACTAAGCCGGGGATCGCGGTCAGGCCGTCCATATCGGCGGCTTCGGCCGAAGGCTCGCCGGACGCGATCCGATCGCCGGAAATACTCAGGCCGCCGTGTACGAACGTTCCGTCCGGCTGAAAAACTTTCAGATTTTTAAATTCCATGCGGATGACTCCTTCATTCCTCTTAGAGCAGATCGCGGCATTTGGCCAGCGCCGCTTCGTCCACGACCGCGACGACGTCCGGGTGCAGCTGGAGAATGGATGCGGGCACGCGGGGCGTGACCGGGCCGAAGAACGCTTCGCGCACGATATCCGCCTTGTTTTCGCCCGAAACGATGATCAGGACCTTACGCGCCGCCATGATGGTGCCGATGCCCATCGTGTAAGCCTGACGCGGCACATCGTCCGCGGAGGCAAAGAACCGCTTGTTGGCTTCAATGGTGGATTCCGTCAGATCGACACAGTGGGTGTCCTTCGGGAATTCGTCGGCCGGTTCGTTAAAGCCGATGTGGCCGTTCAGACCCATGCCCAGCAGCTGTAAATCCACGCCGCCGGCGGCGCGCACCGCGGCTTCGTAGGAAGCGCAGGCGTTATCCGCGTCCGGGTCGGAGCCGTCCGGCACATGGACGCGATCCTTCGGTACGTTGATCGAATCGAACAGGTGCTTGTGCATGAAGTAGTGATAGCTCTGGTCGTGGTCGGCGGTCAGGCCGCGGTACTCGTCCAGATTAAAGGTGGTAACGCCCGAAAAGTCCAAATCGCCCGCCTGATAGCCTTTTACCAGCTCTTCATACAGGCCGATCGGCGAAGAGCCGGTCGCCAGACCGAGCACGCAGTTCGGCTTTAAAATGACCTGCGCCGCGATGACATTTGCCGCTTTGCGGCTGAGTTCGTTATAGTCTTTTGCACAAATGATCTTCATTATTCCACACCTCATCCATTTCTAAAAAATAATGACGCGGAAGGCGAGCGTCGCCGCCCGCCTTCCGCACACTCCCCCGTGTGAGGGAGCATTCCTACTTTTACTTAAGCATCTTGGCCATTTCGTCGGCTACGAACTGTACCTTGGTGCCTACAATAACCTGAACCGAAGTCTTGGACGGACGCATAACGCCCGCTACGCCGGCAGCCTTGATCTTCTTTTCATCGACCGCGGTGTAATCCTTTACTTCGAGGCGCAGGCGGGTGATGCAGTTGTCGAGGCTTACGACATTGTCCTTGCCGCCAAGGCCTTCGAGAATCTGCGCCGCAACAGCGGTGAAATCGTTGTTCGCCAGAACAGCCTTGGTCTCGTCTTCATCATCGTCATCCTCACGGCCGGGGGTCTTGAGGTTGAACTTGGTGATAACGACGCGGAACACAAAGTAGTAGACGATAGCGACCACGATGCCGATCGGGATGATCATCCAAGTGTTCTGCGCCAGAGGCGTGAACGAGGAGAGCACCAAGTCAACAACGCCGCCCGAGAACGAGAAGCCCGCTCGAACCGGGAACATAACGGTGATCGCGCCGGAGATGCCGGCCAGCAGCGCATGCACAACATACAGGCCGGGAGCGAGGAACATGAACGAGAACTCGATCGGCTCGGTAACGCCGGAGACGAAGGAGCAGATCGCGGCTGCGAACAGCAGGCCGTAAGCGATCTTTTTCTTGTTCGGCTTGGCGGTGTGGTACATTGCCAAGCAGGCTGCGGGCAGGCCGAACATCATGAACGGGAAGAAGCCGGTCATATACATACCGGTCTGTCCGGCTACGCCGGTGCCGGCCCAGAAGTTGCCCAGATCGTTGATACCGGCAACGTCAAACCAGAAGACCGAGTTGAGCGCGTGGTGCAGGCCGACCGGAATGAGCAGACGGTTGAGGAACGTGTAAATGCCAACGCCGACAGCGCCAAGACCCATGATGCTTTCGCCGACCCAAACGAGTGCGTTGTAAACGACCGGCCAGACGAAGAACAAAACGAGTGCCGCAACGATCGAAACGACCGCCGTGACGATAGCGACGCAGCGCTTGCCCGAGAAGAACGACAGCGCGTCGGGCAGCTTGGTGGATTTGAACTTGTTGTAGCACATCGCGCCGATGATACCGGCAACGATACCGATAAACTGGTTGTTGACCTTGGAGAACGCAGCGTCCGCCTCCACGCCCTTGATAATGGATACAAAGGCCGGATTGAGCAGCTGCTGGATCATCAATCAGGAAACCAGACCGGCCAGAGCCGACGTGCCTTCGTGGTCGTCCGACATGCCGACCGCGACACCGATCGCGAACAGGATCGGCATGTTGTCAATCAGCGCACCGCCAGCTTTCACCAGGAACAGACCAATCATGGCCAGAGCGCCCGTGATATCGCCGCCCTGCATGGTACCCGGCGATAGAGCGTAGCCAATGCCCATCAAAATGCCTGCAACGGGCAGACACGCGACAGGCAGCATCAGCGATTTGCCGAGCTTCTGCAATTTTTTCATCATAAGGATTTCCCCTCCTCTTTTTTACCGCCCTCCGGCGGCTCGGTCAATGTGTATGCGGCAGGGGCGGCCTTAGCCGATAGGCGCCCGCGCCGACGTTCCACCGTTTCCGGATGCCCCGCAAACGGATTGAAACCTTTTTTACAGGTTCTTTCTGAGGAACAGCTCCATCGCATCGGCGGCGGCTTCCTCATCCGGCCCTTCGACCGTGACGCGGATCAGGTCGCCCTGCTTGGCGCCCATGCTCATCACGCCCATGATGCGCTTCGCGTCGACTTCTTTCTTGGGGGATGCGATCATGATCTTGGATTCAAACTTCGCGGCTTCCTTGACCAGCAGCCCCGCCGGACGCGCGTGGATGCCCAGCTCGTCGGTGATCGTGTACTCAAATGTTTTCATATTGTTTCATTTCCTTTCTCGCGGTTATTTTACTTTTTCAGCGTCAGCAGCGGCGCGCCCGCTTCCACGGGACCCGGGTCGGCCGCCTTCACAGCACTGTACGCATCCGAATTGCAGATAATGACCGGCGTTACGATATCGTAGCCTGCCGCTTTGATCGCCTCGGGGTCAAATTCGATCAGCGTATCGCCCGTTTTGACCTTATCGCCCGCCTTGCAGCAGGCCTTGTAGTGTTCGCCCTTGAGCTGCACGGTGTCGAGGCCCACGTGGATGAGCACCTCGGCCCCGTCGTCCGTGGTCATGCTGACCGCGTGGCCGGTATCGAACATCACGTCGATCGTGCCGTCCGCCGGCGCTGTGATGCGGCCCTCAGCCGGTACAACGGCCGCGCCCTGACCCAGAATGCCCTGCGCGAACGTCGGGTCGGCCACGTCGGAAAGCGGAACGATCTTTCCCTTTACCGGAGAAGCAATCACCATGCCGCCACCGGCGCCGCCCATCAATTTTTCCTTTAATTTACCAAACATTTCATCACCCTTTTTCTGACGAGTATGTCCTACGCACCGTAGGAATATGCCCAAAAATAAAAAGAACCAAATTTCTGCGGATACGATTCACCTATAATAGGCCCATCGTTTCGCGAAATTTGGTTTTGCCCGCCGAAGCGGTAACAATCCAACTGACTTTTCGGATTCTTGTTCACTTGTTGTTTTTATTGTAACAAACCGTTCACATTTATGCAAGACGGTTTTCACCGTCAAACCGTTAGAAATTATGACCAGTTTTTCGTCATTTTACACAAATGAACGCATCGGCCCCGAACCTTGGCGCGCCGCGCTTGACGAGAGCGACCCTATTTGCTATGCTAAAAAGACAAAAACCGACGGAAAGAAGGAATTTCCCATGCAAATTGACGGCAACGAGCTGGCGATTCAGCAAAACGAACTTGACCGCCAAGGCTTTAAAGAAGAAGCCCTCAAGATCAAACGCGAATTTTTAAAGCAGGTGCGCGAGGCGGGCGACCACTGTCCCTGTAAGGAAGCGTGTCCGCACCACGGCAACTGTTTCGAGTGCGTGACCGTCCACCGCGGGCACCGCGACCACCTGCCGCTTTGCATGTGGGATATGGTGAACGAGCGAATCGCCGCGCTGAGCCATATGACCGAGGGCTCGCTCCGCGCCTACGAGGACCGCAAGGCCGCCGAAGCCGCCTCCGCCTGCGACAGCTGCGAATGCTGCGCCGGCTGCAAGGAATAAAAGGAAAAAGCCGCTTCCGAAACACTCGGAAGCGGCTTTTTACAACTATGATTTACAGTCCCATGTCCTTTTTGAGCTTTTCCAGCTCCGCGTCGACCGAGGCGGAAGCGCCGGAGGCCGCGTATTTGGCCTCTAGCGCGGCGGCTTCGTCCACCGGCTTCTGGTTCAGCTCGCTCATCGCGTTGGCCCGGTCGAGCATTTGATCGGCCTTGCGCTCCATACGGTCAAACGCGTTCATCGCGCCCGCGGCCTTATCAGCCGAAGAGGCATACCCGTTTACCTTTTCCTGCGTCTTGGCGACCGCGACCTTGGCCTTAATCATCTCGCGGCGGCTGTTCAGGTTTTCGATATCGCCCACCAGCTTATCGTGCATCTGGCGCATTTTCTGCGCGTTTTCATGCGCGGCGTCATAGGTCGCCTTCAGGCTGGCCGATTTGCCCTCCAACTGCTGCTTTTTGCCGAGGAAGGTGCGTGCATCGCCCTCGTTGCCGGCGGCGAGCGCCTTGCGGGCAAGGTCGTCGTACTTCTTTACCTCTACCTCGTTATCCTCCACCATGCGGCGGGTGCGCGCTTCCTCCGCCATCACGCCCGCGGTTTCCCGCTTGACCTCGGCCAGATTTTCCGTCAGGTCGCGCAGGTACTGATCGATCATCTTGGCGGGGTCCTCCGCCTTATCCAAAAGGTCGTTGATATTTGCCTTGATAATGTCGGTGAAACGCTCTAAAATGCCCATTTTTTGTTTCCTCCATTCGGTTTATATCATGAATGCCGCATACATAACACGGCGCTTGGAATGCCTTACGGGTCCTTTTTATCCTCGTATTTTTTAGCCAAATCCTCGATATCCTTATCGCCGAATTTTTCAAGCGGCGTTTTCAGGATCTCCTCGGCCCGCTTTTGCTCGCGCTCGCGCGCTTCGCGCATTTTTTTGCCCCAAAGGTACAGCAGCGCCGCCACGATCACCACCGCCAGACACACGGCCACAACCGGCAGCGGGGATTTCTGCACGGTCATGATGCGCTCGCCCGTTTTTTCAAAAACAAGGCTGAACATGCGATCTTCATCGCCCTGCGGAATATCCGAATAATAGTAGCGGTCCATGTAGTCGGCCAGAATGCCGATGGCTTCATCGTCCAAAACAGATTTGGCCTGCGCGCCGATGGTGTAGCCGCAGTTGTACGAGCCCCTATCGTCGTCAGCGAAGACGAGCAGGAAATGCGCCGTATCGGTGAACAGCTCGTCGTATAGTTTTTCAGAGCGCTCCGTCAGACTGGCGACCGTTGCGCCGGGATCCGCCGGCAGAATGTACAAATAAGGCTGTATGCCGGTCTTCTCATAAAAGGCCTTCATGCCGCTTTCCAGCTCGCGCCCGTTTCTGATCCACCCGGCTTCATCGGTATAATAGCCGGTCTCCTGCACCGCGCCCGCGGGAAGCGGTTCGCGGGCGACTGTACTTTTGGCGATATCGCTGCCGCCGCCAGCCGTGCCGCGCATAAAAAATCCAATGACCATAAACAGCACAACGACCGCGATAAAAATACCGACTGCCGTGCCGCAGCCGGGCCCACAGCCGCCACCGCCGCCATTATTGTTCTGGTTCCCTCCGCCGCCACCGCCGCCTTCATAGCGGCGGGAGTTGTTGACAAAGATCGGTCCTGTACGGATGCCGCCAAAGCCGCCGTATCCGCCGGTGGAACGGCCGCCCGTGGGCCTGCCGCCGCCCGAGCGCCCGCCGCCGGAAAAGCCCCCGCCAAAGCCGCCGCCGGACCGTCCGCCGCCGGAAAAACCGCCGGAACGGCCCCCGCCGGAAAAGCCCCCGGAGCGGCCGCCGCCCGAGAAGCCGCCGCCGGAATGGCCGCCTCCGCCGCCTGATCTGCCCATTGTTTTATCCCCCTAAGTATTTGGATGTTTACTTTTTCTGCCCGCGCAGATATTGCAGCACATCGTGCCGGGTGACGATACCGCTGAACATACCGCGCCCATCCGCGACGGGCACAAAGTTCTGCTCGGTCACCAGATCGACCAAATCCTCCATGCGCGCGTCGATGCTGACGGTGCGGTGGCATACGCGCCGTTCGATCTGCCCGACGGTGATCTGGTCGAGCTCCTCCGGGGTAAAGTGCAGCACCGCGCGAAGGAAATCCCCTTCGTTGATCGTGCCCACGTATAGCCCCTTGTGATCAATCACGGGGATTGCGGTAAAACCGCTTTCCAGCATATCCGTCATGGCCTGCCGCACGGTGCAGTCCTCAAATAAGTACGAGACCTCGCCCTTGGGCTTGAGGAAAAAGGAAATGTTCATTGACGAAACCACCACTTTCCTGAATACAGGTATTCTATTCTATTTATAACCTTTTATCATTGTACGACAGCGAAGCAAAAGGGTCAATCGTTTCCCGGCAAGATTGATAGTTTATTTACAATTCACCGGCAGTTTCTTGGGCAAGGTGCCGCCAAAAAAATTTCCTGTACGCTTGACCTTTTCCCTTTTAACTGCTAAAATGTAAAAGTCAGAACCGGAAGGTTCGATCACAAAGCATTTTTGCAAGGAAAGGGTTTTTGACATGAAGAAAAGATTTCTGGCTGCCCTGATGTGCGGCGCCATGGCGCTCAGCCTCACCGCCTGCGGTTCCGGCGGCGATCAGCCGGGGGCTGACGACACGAATCCCCCTGCCGAAGGGCAGACGACCGGCGGCAAATCCTTTAACATAGGTATTTGCCAGCTTTTGCAGCATGATGCGCTCGATGCCGCCACCAAAGGTTTTCAGGATAAGCTGACCGAGCTGGCTCAGGCCGATGGCAATGAAGTAAAGTTCGATTACAAAAACGCTTCAAACGACGTGCCGACCTGCTCGACCATCATCAACGGGTTTGTATCCTCCAACGTGGACCTGATCCTTGCCAACGCGTCTCCGGCTCTGTCGGCGGCGGCCTCGGCAACAGATACGATCCCGATCCTCGGCACCTCAATCACGGATTACGGTACTGCCCTTGATATGGACTGGACGGGCACCAGCGGCCGCAACATCTCCGGTACCGCCGACCTAGCTCCGTTGGACGAGCAGGCCGCCATGCTGCACGAGCTGTTCCCGGACGCTAAGAATGTCGGCTTGCTGTACTGTTCGAGCGAAGCCAACTCCGCCTACCAGATCAGCGTCATCCAGCCGATTCTGGAGGAAATGGGCTACACGTGCACCGTTTACACGTTCTCTGATTCGAACGATCTCGCTTCGGTCGCAACGAATATGGTAAGCGCCAGCGATGTGATCTACGTGCCGACCGATAATACGGTTGCCGGCAATACGGAGATCATCAAAAACATCACGCTTCCGGCCAAGGTTCCGGTCGTCGCCGGCGAAGAAGGCATTTGCAAGGGTTGCGGCGTTGCTACGCTGTCGATCAGCTATGACGAGCTGGGCCGTGTAACCGGTGAGATGGCCTACGATATCCTCGTAAATGGCGCTGATATCTCTACCATGGAAGTGAAATTCAGCCCTACCTTTACGAAAAAGTATAACAAGGCGATCTGCGACGAGCTGGGCATCACCATTCCGGACGGCTACGAGCCCACGGAGGAAGCCTGATCCCCGCGGTACCTTCAATTACCGACGAATGAAAAAAGAGTGGAAAAGGGCTTCCCTTTTCCACTCTTTTTCGTTATAATTAAAATATCTGTACGCATTTAACAATACCGTTTGGGGGAATGAAAGTGAATGTTCTCAACCTGCTCAATGCACTGCCGGGCGCGGTTGCTCAGGGCCTGATCTGGGGCATCATGGCTATCGGCGTATTCATTACGTACAAGGTGCTCGATGTGGCCGACCTGACCGTGGACGGCTCGATCACCACAGGCGGCGCAACCTGCATTATGCTTATGTTCGCGGGCTTTCCCGTGTGGGCGGCTATGCTCGGTGCATTTTTGGCCGGCCTGATCGCCGGCTGTATCACCGGTCTTTTGCACACGTTTATGGGTATTCCCGCGCTTCTTGCCGGCATATTGACCCAGCTTTCGCTTTACTCGATTAATTTGCGGATCCTAGGGGCTGCAAACAAGGCAATCAGCGTTGATAAATATCCGCTGATCGTGTCGCTCCGCTACATCACCCAGTCTATTTTAGTGGTAACCGTGTTCGTCGTTGTGATCATCGCGCTGCTTTATTGGTTCTTCGGCACGGCGCTTGGCTGTTCGATCCGCGCCACAGGCGCCAATCCCAACATGAGCCGCGCACAGGGCATTAACGTTAACCACAACAAGGTATTTGGCCTGATGGTCTCCAACGGTCTGGTTGCGCTTGCAGGTTCTTTGCTTGCGCAGTACTCGGGCTTTGCCGATGTTAAAATGGGCACGGGCGCGATCGTGATCGGACTAGCCGCCGTTATCATCGGCGATGTCATATTCGGCAGAATATTTCGCAACTTTGCGCTCAAACTGCTCAGTGTCGTTTTCGGCGCCATCATATACTATCTGGTCATTCAAATCGTTCTGTGGCTGGGCCTAAACGCGGATGATTTGAAGTTGTTGTCCGCGCTGGTCGTCGCGATATTCCTTGCTATCCCTTACTGGAAGGGCAAATATTTCAGCAAGGCCGCAAAGAAGGGGGACAAGACCGATGCTTGAGCTGCAAAATATTCATAAAACCTTTAACGCAGGTACAATCAATGAAAAGAAGGCGATCGACGGCCTGAACCTGACGCTCCAGCCCGGTGATTTTGTCACGGTGATCGGCGGCAACGGCGCGGGCAAGTCCACCATACTGAACCTGATCGCGGGCGTGTTCCCGGTCGATCAAGGACTGATCCGCCTAAACGGGTTTAATCTCACCGGCCTGCCCGAGCACAAGCGCGCGCGCCATTTGGGCCGTGTGTTTCAGGACCCCATGATGGGCACGGCGGCCACCATGGGCATCGAAGAAAATCTGGCGCTCGCCTACCGGCGCGGCAAACGCCGCGGTCTGGGCAGCGGCATTTCAAACGCCGAGCGCGAAATATACCGTGAAAAACTAGCCACGCTGGGTCTCGGTCTGGAGGACCGCTTGACCAGCAAGGTCGGTCTGCTCTCTGGCGGCCAGCGGCAAGCGCTGACCCTGCTGATGGCGACGCTGCAAAAGCCCGACCTGCTGCTGCTGGACGAACATACCGCCGCGCTCGACCCTAAGACCGCCGACAAGGTTTTGCAGCTAACCGACGAGATCGTCGCGCGCGACCAGCTCACCACCTTAATGGTCACGCATAACATGAAAAACGCCATCCAGTACGGCAACCGCCTGATCATGATGGACGCCGGCCGGGTCGTCGTGGACATCGCGGGCGAGGAAAAGAAAAATCTTTCCGTACGCGATCTGCTGGAAAAGTTCAATATCGAGAACGACCGCATGCTTTTAAGCGAATAACGCAACACCAGCCCTGAACGGCGCGCTTCGGCGCGCCGTTTCAGACTGTCAAAAAACTATTTTGACAGTCTGTCGATCGAAACAAAGCCCCATTTCGATCGAGTATTCCGGCTTCTGCGCGCGCCTTTTAGGCACACTTGAAGTCGGTTTGTATAAAATCCGAGATACATGCTCCCGGATTTTATGGATTTTGCTTTTTCGGCAAAATCCTATTATATGCGCGCTGCGGCGCGTGGAGGTTCTTTGACAAGCTGGAACGGCGCGCTTCGGCGCGCCGTTTGTTTTAATGTTCTATTTCCCTTTCTCGGTTTTCCAGTTCCCGCCTTTCTATCACCAGACCGAGCGCGTTGACGCGTTTTTCCTGTTCCTCGCCGCTAGTCGCGGTGTAGATACGGGTGGTATCGACCGAGCTATGGCCGAGCAAGTCGGCCAAATGCGCCAAATCGCGATCCGTATCGTAATAGGTGCGGGCAAACAGGTGACGCAGGTTGTGCGGAAACACCTTATGCGGGTCGACGCCCGCCGAACGGCACAGGCGCTTCATCGTGTTCCAAATATTCGAGCGATCCATCGGCAGGCCGTACCGGGTGATAAACACCGGGCCGCCCGTTAAGTGCTTGCTCTCCGCATAGCGCAGCAGCGCGCTGCACAAGCTGCGGGGCAGGAATACCACGCGCGTTTTGCCCTTGAGCCTAACGGAGGCGCGCCCAGCGCGCGCCGCTTCCACGGTGATGTAGCACAGTTCGGATATGCGGATGCCGGTCGCTCCGAGCGTTTGCAGCAGCAGGTATACCCTACTGTTCCGGCGGCCCGATGCAACATACAGCAGGCGCAGATAATCCTTTCGCGTCAACTCGCGGTCGGGCGGTAAAAACGCTTTGCGCTGCGTCTTGAGCGGCCGCACGCGGCAGTCGTGCCGCTCCATAAACGCCAGCAGGCCGTTTACCGCCGCCAGCATGGAATTGACGCTGGAGGCCGCGTATCTCGCGGTCAGTGTTTCCTTATAGGCGACGACCGCCGTTTTGTCCAGCTGCCGTTCTCCCATGAACGCCGCAAAGCTGCGCAGGTCGCGCCGGTATTTGGAGAGCGTCGCGGCGCTTCGTTCCGCCGCCGCCAATTTCTCAAGGTATGCTTCGATCTGTTCCGTTAACATGATTTTATTCCTCCGATGCATCTCTATTGTCGGCCAGCACAATACGCCGCTCAATCAACATAGCACCGGATAGGCTATAAATGCAACCAGTTTGCATGTATTTCTTTCTCATTATGCGAAAAAAACCACCCTTGGAAAGAACTTTTTTCCAAGGGTGGTTCTTATTTGATGGTTTACTTCAAAATTACGCGCTCGCGTACCGTGCCGTTGACGATCAGCGGCAGGGTCTGCATGGTGTAACCGCTGCATGTGACCTGCGCGGTATAGTTGGCCCGCTTTACGGTAAACGCGGCCAAACCGTCCGCGCCGGTGGTAACGCTTTTACCGCCGATGGTGACGACCGCGCCCGAAAGCTTGGCGCCGGTGGTATCCGTTACCGTAATTTCGACCGTTTCCAGTATTTCACCGGTCAGCTTGACGGTACGGCCCGAAGAAACACTCAGTGTCTGGCTGATCGGGTTGGTAAAGCGGCTGTCCGAGGCGGCCAGCGTATAGGAACCGCGCTTGACATAAACGGTCGCCTTGCCGTCCTTATCGGTGGTGGCGTTCTGGGCGGGCGTGCCCTTCTCGGTCTCGGTCGGCGTAAAGGAAACGACCACGCCTTCGATCGGCAGGCCCAGATCGTCGACGACCTGCGCGGTCAGCGCAAAGGTGGTGACAAAGTTGACGCGCAGCGTCGGGTTTTTGCCCTTTGTCATAACAAAGGTAAAATCGGCGTAATTGGCGTTGTTCTCCGCGAAATCCGAAACGGCCGACCGGTTGATCTTGACCGTGGAGCCGTTCACCACGTATTGCCAATCCTCTTCCAGCGTTTTGCCGTTGCAGCGGATGTACTTGAGTTCAGCGTCGTCCGCCGGTACGAGCGATACGGTCAGATCGGCATAGCCGCCCGACTGGGTGTTCGCGTCAAAATCCGCCTCGGCGGGCGAAACCGTGTTGACCGGCGAGGTGTCGGTTACCTCCAACGTGCAGGAGTGCGTCGCACCGCGGCTGGGCACAAAGCTGATCGTATACGAACCGGTATTCTTTTTATCCAGCAGCTCGTGCTTGAATGTCACAAGGCCGCTAGAGCCGTCGTACACATAATCGGTGCCGCGTTCCAGCACGGTGCTGCCGATTTTGACACTCGACAGCGTAGTGCCCGTGGGCAGCGTAACGGTGACGGACAGCTCGGTATGGTTGGCCGAACCATCATACTTATCGTAGGTGATCTTGGACGGGCTGACCGCGGTGAGCGCGGAGTCCACGGTGGAGATCAGGATCGCGCCCTTGCTGCCGTCGCGGAAGATCAGATCCATCGAAAAGGTGCCGGCCTTGAGCGTGGTCAGGTATTTCTTGTACACGCGAATGCCGTTCTTATCGGTAAGCAGGTTGTAGTCGGTGCCTTGGCTGAGGGTCTTGCCGTCGCACTCGACGCGCTGCAAATCGTTTTTGTCCGCGCCAAAGGAAAAGTCATAGGAATGCGCCAGCGTATCGGTGTTGTTGATATCGAACGAGAAGGTGCCCGGCGATACCGTAACGCCGTTCGAGGAAGAAACCGATTCTCCCGCGATTGTCGCGGTCACGCCGCTCATCAGCTCATAGCTGCCGGGCTTCATCAGCAGTTCGCAGCCGGACGCGTTCAGAACCGCCTTCTGGATCGAGCCGCCGCCGGTGACCGCGACCTTGGCGTTGCAGGTCAAGGTATTGATCTCGGTGCTGCCGGTCGTGAGCAGAGAAGCCGGCTTTTCCACATTGATGTCCCACACCTGCGCGTCCAGCGTCAGCGAAAGGTTTTCGCCGTCGAGCGTCAGGTCGGACAGGCCGCCCGCGCTCACATCGAGCCCGCTCTCCCGCAGCGTACCGGAGGAAAGCACCTCGGTCTTGCCGATATTGGTGTTGCCCGTGCAGGTGATCTGCGGCGTGATGCCGCGCAGATTTTTCACGACCATGCGGGCAGCGGATACGCCGTCCATCGTGACGTCGCCGCCGGAAACGATGATATCCCCTTCCACCTTGACGTTGCGCAGGTTGACCGTGCCGGTCGTCACGCCTTCGGTGATGTAAAGGTTGCCTTCCACGGTCGCGTCCGACAGGGTGCCCGCGGCCGAGATCGAGGCATTTTTGGTGTCGTCCTCAAAATCGGACTCGGTCAGCGTGCCGTTTGCCGTGTGCAGCGAGGAGCCCATGAAGAAATAAAGGATCTTGGCGATCTCGCCGCGCGTTACCGCGCGCTGCGGCATAAACGAGCCGTCCGTATAGCCGTTGATATAGCCCTTATCGACCGCTTCGGCCACATAGCTGACCGCGTACTTGCTGATCTTGTCCTTATCGGTGAACGACATGGAGGCGGCCGTGCCCGTGGGCGTGTACTTATGCAGACGGCCCAAAATGGTCGCGGCCTGCTCGCGCGTCAGCGTGCCGGTCGGGTCCATTTTATCATCGCCCACACCGTTGATGTAACCGTATTCCACCGCGGTCTGCACGGTGGAATAGTAGGTGTCCGAACTTTTCACATCGGTAAAGCTGATCTGTGCTTTTTCCGTAAAGCCGAACGCCCGGTTGATATAGCGCATGAATTCCCAGCGCATGATCGCCTGATCGGGCTTGTACGTCCCATCAGAGGCAGGGTTGATGACGCCCTGCTTATTGAGCGCGGTAATATAGGTTCTGGACCAGTGCTTATCGATATCGCTTGCCGCAAAGGCGGCGGGGATCGATACGAGCAGCATGGCTGCCGCAAGGACGGCGGACAAAAATCTTTTCACAGCTTTCACCTCTTTGGTTTTGTGGGGGTAAAACTCATCAGCTTCCCTTTATTCCGGTTGCTCCGCCGGCGCGGAGCCTGCGCCCTCTCCGGGCTTTTTACCGCTGCGGCGGCGGCCGCCGCGTCTTCTTCTGCGGCGGGGCGCGCCATCGGCGGCCTGCGGCTGTTCGCCTTCCAGCATAATCTCTTCCGGCGCAGCGTCCTCCGGTTCCGGGGCGCGGACCGGCGCGGGCGCGGGACGGGGCTCCGCGGGCTTTTTCGTCTCTACCCCTTCGTGAGCCGCCGCGCAGGGACGGTTTTTACAGCCGCCGCGTACCATGCAGCATTCCGTGCACTGGAACTGCTCCGGCGAATGCTCGGGGCCGTCGTCGAGCTGCACGCGGCAGGTGCCGCGCAGCATTTGGGTGGAAACGACGCGGCCGCGGCCCTCGGGCGTATCGACCACGCTGCCGTTTTTCGGGGTCACCTTTTGCAGCTCGGCATAGGCCTCGTGCTCATATTTCAGGCAGCACATCAGCCTGCCGCACGTGCCGGAAATCTTGGCCGGGTTGAGCGAAAGGTTCTGTTCCTTCGCCATATTGATCGAGACCGGGTGGAACTCCTCCAAATAGGAGGAACAGCACAGCTCGCGCCCGCAGGCGCCAAGGCCGCCGATCATCTTGGCTTCGTCGCGCACGCCGATCTGCCGCAGCTCGATCCGGGTGCGGAACACGCCCGCGAGGTCTTTGACCAGCTCGCGGAAATCGACGCGGCCATCGGCCGTGAAATAAAACAGCATTTTGCTCATGTCAAACGTGCACTCGACCGTGACAAGGTTCATTTCAAGCCCGTGCTCCTCGATCTTGCGCTTGCAGATGACAAAAGCCTCGTCCGCGCGGCGCAGGTTGCGCTGGAGCGTTTGCCGGTCGGCGTCTGTCGCGATGCGCACCATACGCTTGAGCGGCTGGACGATATTCTGATCGGGCACCTCGGTGTTGCCCTGCACGGCCTTTGCAAATTCCAGCCCGCGCGCGGTCTCCACGATCACGTCCTCCCCCGCGGCGACGGGAATGCCTTGCGGGTCAAAATAATACATTTTTCCGTTTGGTTTAAAACGGACTCCGATAATATTGGTCAATACTTGCTCCTCCTAGATAGCGGGGATCATTCAAGATAACAAATGCGAAAAGCGTCGCTCGTGAGCGACAGGGTCACGGCCGCCGCGGCCGCGTTGCGGGACACGCGGTCCTGCAATACATAGAGGAAATCCGCAAAGCGCGTCAGCCTTGCCGGAGCGATCGCACGCGAAAGCTGATCCGTTTCGGCGGCAAGGCCGGGCGCGAGCGGCACGGTTTGCAGCCCATGGGCGCGTAAAATCGCGTCGCGCAGCGCGGTCTGCATCAGACCGAGCAGGGCGACCAGCGCCCGGCGCGGCGTTTTTTCCATGGCGAGCGCCGCCGCCATCAGCCGCTCCTCGCGCCCCGCGGCAAGGGCCGCGAAATACGGGCCGATCAGGTCGGCCGCTTCCGCTTCGGGCAGCGCGCCGCCATCCGGCTCGAGCGAAAAGGTCACGCAGCGGCTGCGCACGGTTTCCAAAAGCGCGTCCGGCTGCTCGGAGAGCAGCAGAAAAAAAAGCGTAGGCGGGCGGCTCCTCCAGCAGCTTGAGCAGCGCGTTCTGCGCGGCGGGATTCAAGCGGTGCGCGTGGCAGATGACCGTCACGCGGCGCTCTCCATCATTCGGTACGATGGCGTTTTCCGCCTTTAAGCGGCGGGCGAGCTCAACCTTGAGCTCGTCGTCCCCCTCGTCGACAACGGTCAAGTCGGGGTGCACGTCGCTTGCCACCTTGCGGCAGGGCACGCAAGCGCCGCAGGGACGCTGTCCGTCGCCCTCGCAAAACAGGGCGGCGGCCAGCGCGCGGGCAAGCGACAAAAGCGCTTCGCCATTTTCGCCGGTGAGCAGCACGGTCTGCGGAAAACGGCCGGAAAGCGCGTGCCGCAGGCTCGCCTTCAGCGCTTCGTTGCCGGGCAGCGCGTCAAGCGAGATCACAGCTTTTCAAAGCGCTCCACGTTCAGCACGAACACGGTCGCGCCGCCTACCTCGACCTGCACCGGGGTGGACGGGAAAAAGCCCATGCCCAGCTCCGCCGTGGTCGGGATGACCTGCTTGCGGGAAGAGGAATGCTCGCGGATGATGTCGAACGCCGCGTCGAGCTTATCCTCGTCCAGACCAATCAGGATGGTGACGTTGCCGGCCTTGAGAAAGCCGCCGGTCGTCGCCAGCTTGGTGATGGAAAACCCAGCCTTCATCAAATTGTTTATCACGTCCTGCGCGTCGTCGTAATTGATGATCGCAAGTACCATTTTCATAACGGTTGCCTCCCAAACAGGTTTCATTCAGTCTGTTATTACTACATAAATGTCGTCTATTTTATTGTACCATCTTTCTTGCAACAATTCAATGTGCGAGTCGGTGATTTTCTCACCCGGCCAAAGCAGCGGGATTCCCGGCGGATAGGGCGTTACCGGGCGGGCGCATACCATGCCCGCGGCAGTCTCGACCGGCACGCGGCCGTGGTGGGAAAAATGCGCCTGCCGCACCGACAGGACCCGCTCGGCGGGCGGAAACGGGGCGGCCGGATGCGGCACTTCCCCTTTTTGCGCCCGGCGGCTGAGCTTTCGCAGCGCGCGCCGCAGCCGCCGCAGCGAAGAGCCGCTATCCGAGCAGGTCAGGATAAACACGGCGTTTCGCTCGTCCGCCATCTCGCAGGCGACGCCAAACTCGCTCCAAAGGGCGTCCGAAAGCGCCTGTCCGGTCATATCGGTGCCCGCGGTGCTCACGGTCAGCCGGCAGGGATCCAGATCGGGGAAATCGCCCGTGCCCAAGGCCGAAAAGCGCGTGCGCGCATCGACAAAGCGGCGCAGGTCCTCGCAGGCCGTGGCCGCGCGCAGGTAGGCGATATGGCCCGGCCCCTCGACATAAGCGCGCGCCAGATCGATCGACGATAAAATCGGATAGGACGGGCTCGACGTGCCGAACAGCGCGGTGTTTTCGCGCAGGCCGCGCCGGTCGATCCGGTCGCCCATGAGCAGCACCGCGCCCTGCCCCAGACAGGGCAGCGTTTTATGAATGGACAGCACCGCCAGATCGGCGCCCTCCGCGATCGGCGTGGGCAGGCCGACCGCCGGAAAATGCGCGCCGTGCGCCGCGTCGACCAGCAGTTTTTTGCCGTAAGCCGCGCATAGGTCGGCAAAAGCAGGGATATCGCGGCGAACGCCGTAATAGGTTGGTGAGGTGAGCATCACCGCGCGAATCTCCGGGTGGGCGATCAACTGCCGTTCCGCCTCGGCGATATCGAGCGCGCCGGGCACGGCAAACGGCTCGATCAGCTCGGAAGAGAAAAAATAGGGCGTTAGATCGAGCAGCGCGCAGGCCGCGCAAACCGATTTATGACAGCCCCGGTCAAGCAGCACGCTGCCGCCCGCCCCGGCGGCGGTGGCCAGCATGGCCAGCACGCCCTGCGTCGAGCCGCCGGTCAGGAAAAAGCAGTCACCTGCCTCAAAATAGCACGCGGCGGCCACCTCCGCGTCCCGTATGGGGCCTTCGCCCAAATACAGGTTGCCGGTGCCGTAGGTCTCGGTAAAGTCTATCGCAAACAGGTCGGCATAGGTGGTGAACACAGGCTCGCCCTTGTGCCCGGGCATGTGAAAGCGCGCCGCGTCGCCCGTGGCCATCAGCTGTAGGGCGTGGTAGAGCGGCGCGGTGGTAAACGGCAAAAGCCGGTTGATCTTGCTCATCTGCCCGCGCGGCCGGCGCAGGGCGCGCTTATGCGTCTGCATTGCGAAACCCCCTTTATGGGAATTAGTAATTAGTAGTTAGTAATTAGTAATTATTGTGCAAGGCCGAGCGACTTCCTCCACGCTTCACACTTGCCGCGCAATTATTATACCACGTCGTGGCATAGGCTTGCAAACTGTCCATAATGTGCACACATTCGTCTTTTTCAGACGGAATTTTGGTTTAATTTCACGTAGTAAATCATGGGGGTGTATATTATAATAATTATTGCGCTCGGTATTCGATCGCCATGTTTTGAATTTTGAAAGGCAGGTAACTAACCTATGGCTGACAATCGTATTTTCAACTTTTCCGCAGGCCCCTCCATGCTGCCGGTTCCCGTGCTCGAACGCGCGGCATCCGAAATGCTCAATTACAAGGGCTCCGGCATGTCTGTCATGGAGATGAGTCACCGCTCCAAGGTATATGACGCCGTCATCAAGGACGCCGAGGCCGCGCTGCGCCGTGTCATGAACATCCCGGAAAATTACACGGTGCTGTTCCTGCAAGGCGGCGCGACCACGCAGTTCGCGGCCATCCCGATGAATCTGATGAAGACCGGCAAGGCCGATTACGCCGTGACCGGTAACTTTGCAAACAACGCGTACAAGGAAGCCGTGAAGTTCGGCGATATCCATGTTGCGTATTCTTCCAAGGAAACCAATTTCGACCACGTGCCCGCGCAGAACGAGCTTGACCTGAACGCGGACGCGGACTATTTCTATATCTGCGCCAACAATACCATCTATGGCACCGAATACTCTTATGACCCCGAAACGCCCGAAAATGTTCCGCTCGTGGCGGATATGTCGTCCAACATCCTGTCCAAGCCGGTCGACGTTTCCAAATATGGCGTTATTTACGCCGGCGCGCAGAAGAACATGGGCCCCGCCGGCCTGACCGTCGTGATCGTGCGCGACGACCTGCTCGGCTCCTACCCCAAGGAAAAGTACCCGGCCATGCTGGACTGGAAGCTGATGGCCGACAAGGAAAGCATGTACAACACGCCCCCGACCTATGCCATCTATGTGCTCGGTCTGGTGCTTGAGTGGGTGGAATCCCTCGGCGGCCTGACCGAAATGGCCCGCCGCGCCGAAGAAAAGAGCAGCCTGCTGTACGATTACCTCGATTCGACCGATTTTTATCAGGCCGTTGCCGCGAAGGACAGCCGCAGCCGCATGAACGTCACCTTCCGCACCGGAAACGACGAGCTCGACGCCAAGTTCGCCAAGGAATCCGCCGCCGCGGGCATGTCGAACCTCAAGGGCCACCGCTCGGTAGGCGGTATGCGCGCCTCGATCTACAACGCCATGCCGCTCGAGGGCGTACAGACGCTGATCGACTTCATGAAAAAATTTGAAGCCGCCAATAAGTAAGGGAGGACATACGCCAACATGTATAATGTAAAGCTGTATAATAAGATTTCCAAGGTCGGTCTGGACGACCTCGACGCCGCCAAGTACGCCTGCTCCGAGGATTTTAGCGATTACGACGCTGTGCTGGTCCGTTCGGCCAAGCTGCACGACGTTGAATTCCCGAAAAACCTCAAGTGCATTGCGCGCGCGGGCGCGGGCGTCAACAACATCCCGATCGACCGCTGCTCGGAAGAGGGCATCGTCGTATTCAATACGCCGGGCGCGAACGCCAACGCCGTCAAGGAGCTGGTCATCTGCGCGATGCTGCTCGCCTCCCGTAAAATCGTGCAGGGCGCGAACTGGGTGCGCTCGCTGAAGGGCACGCCGGATATCGGTCCCGCCGCCGAGAAGGGCAAGGCGACCTATGCCGGGCCCGAAATCGCGGGCAAGCGCCTTGGCGTGATCGGCCTCGGCGCGATCGGCGTCAAGGTGGCGAACGCCGCCATCGGCCTCGATATGGACGTTTGGGGCTACGATCCCTTCCTTGTCCGTGGACGGCGCGTTAAAGCTGTCCCGCGCGGTCAAGCACATCACCGATCTGGACCAGATCTTTGCGAACTGCGATTATATCACCGTACACGTGCCGCTGCTGCCGGATACCAAGAATATCGTCTGCGCGGAGACCCTTGCGAAAGCCAAGGACGGCGTGCGCGTGATTAACCTTGCCCGTGGCGAGCTGGTCGACGAGCAGGCCATGGCCGATGCGCTCCAGTCCGGCAAGGTCGCGTGCTACGTGTCCGACTTCGCTTCCGACTGCATTTTGGAGCAGGAAAACGCGATCGTGCTGCCCCACCTCGGCGCTTCCACGCCCGAGAGCGAGGACAACTGCGCGATCATGGCCGCAAAGGAAATCGCGGAGTATCTGGAAAAGGGCACCATCCGCAATTCGGTCAACTTCCCGAACCTCAAGGTCCCGTACGAGGGCGGCTACCGCATTTGCATGATCCACAAGAACGTGCCCAACATGATCACCGCCATTTCGTCCGCCATGTCCTCCAAGGGCGTCAACATCGAAAACATGGGCAACCGCTCCAAGGGCGAATACGCCTACACCATCATGGACGCAGCCGTCCAGCCGACCGAGGAGACCCTCGCCGCGATCCGCGCGATCGACGGCATGATCTCGGTCCGCGCAATCTGATTGTAATCCATAAAATAGGCCGCTGCCTGATCGCAGCGGCCTATTTTTATCCTTATGTCTTATTTGTCGGCGCCACTCTTATTCTGCAACAGACAAATCCCCGCGCAAGCTACGCCAATGCCCAGCAGCGTAAAGCCGGCGTCCGTATCGAGCGCTTTCATCCGTGACAATACCACGACCGCGACGCCCATGGCGAGCGTCACCGCTTTGAAAACCAGACCGATGACATCCCGCGCGCTTTGCTTGTCCGCGCCGCTGCCGCCCCGCTCGCGAACCTGCATCAGCTCATCCACCGATACCTGAAGCGTTTCCGCGAGCTTAGGCAACGAAGCGATATCCGGACAGGACAGATCGCGCTCCCATTTGGAAACGGCCTTATCGGTGATATTCATGATGGCGGCCAGTTCGGCCTGCGTCATCCCGCGTTCCTTGCGCAAGGATGCGATCATGTTGCCCAGCGTTTGTTTTTGCATGCAGCGTTCCTCCTTGGTTATCCATGCCATTCCATGCAGGCGTTCCCCCCTGTATCCGTCATCCTGAGCGGAGCGAAGGATCTCGCGCGAACGCGCGTTCCTTACCGAAAATCGCGCGTTCGCGCGAGATTCTTCGTCACTACGTTCCTCAGAATGACAACCGGGAAAGCTTAACTTAATGACATTGGCCCTCGTCATTCGTGTTTTTATTGTATCCCCGCCGGGACGGATTCTCAACCGACCGCCGGTTTAGTGTGGGAAACGGTTAGTTTACCCGTGGTTCACCCGTTCCCTCACCGCTATTTTACCATATCACGCGCCCGACCGGCGGGCTGATTTTGCCGAAAAAACGGGTGCGCCAAAGGCGGTCGCGCACATAGCGCGGGTCTTGCTAATCCCCCCAAAATGGGATATACTAATTTTATCTGGAATTTAAGAGGAGTGGCACAGAATGGAAGATGGTTTTATCAAGGTGGCGGCGGCAACGCCCGCGCTGCGCGTGGCGGACTGCCCCTATAACGCCTTGGAAATTGTAAAGCTGGCACGCGAGGCCGCCGGTAAAGGCGCGAAGCTCTGCGTGTTCCCCGAGCTGTGCCTGACCGGCTATACCTGCGGCGACCTGCTGTGGCACCAGACCCTGCTGGACGGCGCGCTGGACGCGCTGCAAACCGTTTTGGAGCAGTTGGCGGCGCTCGATATGCTGGTGGCCGTCGGCCTGCCGTTCATGGCGGAGGGCAGGCTCTTCAACGTCGCCGCCGTTTGCTACCACAACGAGGTGCTCGGCCTTGTGCCCAAGCGCAATTTGCCCAATTACGCCGAGTTCTACGAAGGCCGCCACTTTACGGCGGGCCACGCCGCGTTTTTACCCGCGGGCGATATCGAGCTGCGCTTTCCCAGCGGCCGCGTGCAGAAAAACGTCGCCCTGACCGGCGACCAGCTGTTCTGCTGCGAAGGCTTGCCCGCGTTTACCCTCGGCGTTGAGATCTGCGAGGACCTTTGGGTGCCCCAGCCGCCCTCCACCACGCTGGCGCAGCTGGGCGCAACGGTCATCGTCAACCTGTCCGCTTCGGATGAGCTGATCGGCAAGGCCGCTTACCGCCGCGAGCTGGTAAAGAGCCAGTCCGCGCGCCTGCTGTGCGCCTATGTATACGCGGACGCGGGCTTTGGCGAATCGACGCAGGATCTCGTCTTTGCCGGGCACGACCTGATCGCGGAAAACGGCGCGCTGCTCGCGGAAAGCCGCCGCTTTGAGGGCGGCGTGGTATATGCCGATCTGGATTTGGACCGCTTGCAGCACGAACGCCGCCGCATGGGCAGCTTTAGCCCCCGGAGCGAGGGGCAGGCCTGCCGCCGCCAGCGGTTCGCTCTGCCGCGGACCACCTGCGACCTGCGAAACCGCTGGTTCCCGCGCACCCCGTTCGTGCCGCAGGATGACGCCGTGCGCGCCGAGCGCTGTGAGGAAATCTTGACCATACAGGCGGTCGGCCTTGCCACGCGGCTGCACCATACCGGCAGCAAAACCGCCGTTGTCGGCCTGTCCGGCGGGCTGGATTCGACGCTCGCCCTGATCGTTGCGGCGCATGCGTTCGACCGGCTCGGACTCGACCGGTCGGGCATTCTCGCGGTCACCATGCCCTGCTTCGGCACGACCCAGCGCACCCGCGGCAACGCGGAAAAGCTGGCGGAAGCTTACGGCGTGACCCTACAGACCGTCGATATCAAAGCGGCGGTCGATCAGCACTTTGCCGATATCGGCCAGTCCAAGGACGACCTGACCGTAACCTTTGAAAACGCGCAGGCGCGTATGCGCACGCTGGTCTTGATGAACCTTGCCAACAAGAACGGCGGCATGGTGGTTGGCACGGGCGACCTGTCCGAGCTCGCGCTTGGCTGGGCCACCTATAATGGCGACCACATGAGCATGTACGGCGTCAACGCCTCCATCCCCAAAACGCTGGTGCGCTATCTGGTCGCTTACGAGGCCGACCGCGCCGAGGGCACGCTGGGCGAGGTGCTGCGCGACGTGCTGGATACCCCCGTATCCCCCGAATTGCTGCCGCCCAAGGACGGCGAGATCAGCCAAAAGACCGAGGACCTTGTCGGCCCGTACGAACTGCACGATTTCTTCCTGTATTATATGCTGCGCTTCGGCTACCCGCCGGCTAAAATTTTCCGCGCGGCGCTGAAGGCCTTTGACGGCGAATACGACCGCGAAACGATCAAAAAGTGGCTCACTACCTTTCTGCGCCGCTTTTTCACCCAGCAATTCAAGCGCTCCTGTCTGCCGGACGGCCCTAAGGTCGGCACGGTCGCCCTGTCCCCGCGCGGCGATTGGCGCATGCCGTCGGACGCCAGCGCGAAGCTGTGGCTGGACGCCGCCGAGCAGCTTTGAGAGGTGCGCCTGATTGAGAACACTGATCCGCAGGCTCGCGGCGGTGATTGCCGCCGCGGTGTTCTGCCTGAATCTTTACGTGGAGCTTTCCCCCCGGTACGTGGTCGGCCCGGAGTGGAAGCTCGCCTTTGCAGTCGCTTTCGCCCTGCCGCTCGCGCTCGCCTTTTTCTGCGGCGTGCCGCGCGCGGCGCGGCAAAAGCGCAGGCACGATTTTTGGCTTATCCTATTCTGGTACTACTTATGGGTACTTTTGAACGTGCTGTTTTTCGACAATGCGTTTGGGCGCGGTTTTGCGCCCGATCCCACGTTTTCAGCGGTTAATTTGGAGCCGCTGCGCACGATCCGCAATTATTTGCTGGCCTATGGCTACGGTAACATTTCCCTGCGGCTTACGGTATTGAACCTCGCGGGCAATGTGGTGGCCTTTGCGCCGATGGGCTTTTTTCTGCCCGCGCTGTTCCGCTGGCAGCGCAGCGTGTTTTTCTATACGGCGTCGCTCGCGCTGGCGATCTCCGCGGTTGAGATCGCGCAGATCTATTCGGGCGCGGGCTCGTGCGATGTGGATGATCTGATTTTAAATCTGGCAGGCGCGCTGGTTGTCTACCTGATCTGCCGCATTCCGCCCATCTGGCGGCATGTGTGCAGCGTGACCCCTAAAAAAGGAGACTGAAAAATGATGACGTTCAACACCGTACTGATCGCGGGCCTCGGCCTGATGGGCGGCTCGATGGCCAAAACCATCAAAGCGCGCACGAATTGCCGCGTGCTTGGCTGGAACCGCACCCGCGAAACCGCCGAGCGCGCCAAATCGGATGGCGATATCGACGCGGTCGCCGGCGAAGCGCTCTTTGGCGAAGCCGATCTGATCATCATCGGCCTGTATCCGCAGGCCACGGTGGATTGGCTGCTTGACGCCATGCCCAAGCTGAAAAAGGGCTGCGTCGTGGTCGATATGGTAGGCGTCAAGCGGTTCATGGTGGACCGGCTGGAGCAGGCCGCGCTGGACAACGGCGTGCACTTTGTCGGCGGACACCCAATGGCGGGGCGCGAGTTTTCCGGTTTCGATTACGCAATCTCGACCCTGTTCGACGGAGCGAGCATGATCTTCGTGCCCACCAAAAGCAGCGACGAGCAGGTGCTTCAATCGCTCGAATCGTATTTCATGTCCCTTGGCTTCGGGCAGACCGTGCGCTGCACCGCCGAGCAACATGACAGAATGATCGCCTTCACCTCGCAACTCGCGCATGTGGTCTCCTCCGCTTACATCAAAAGCCCGGAAGCCGACCAGCACAACGGCTACTCGGCAGGTTCTTACCGCGATCTCACGCGCGTGGCCAAGCTCAACGAGAATATGTGGAGCGAGCTGTTCCTGTGCAACGCGGAAGCGCTCGCCGCCGAGATCGACGAGATCATCGGGCATCTGGACGAATACCGCCGCGTCATCCGCGCGGGCGACCGCGACACCCTCACCGCCCTGCTGCGCGACGGACGGGAACGCAAGGAACGGATCGGATAAAAACGATGCGGCTTTCGCCGCAGGGATTAAGAGGAGCGGAAAATCCAATGTCATTTAAGATAAGGTCAGGCAAGGAAAAAAGGTATCGCAAATGTAGGGCGCGACGCCCTCGGCGCGCCGAGAGCGAAGCACCGGGATAAGTGAGTGCATCAAACAGGCTGGTACGGCCGAGCGAAGGAACATAGTTTCTCAGGAAGTGTTACATCCCTTCGAGCCGGCGCGCCGGGGGCGTCGCGCCCTACTAGCTCGGTGATTCCCTTGTTTTTTCCTATGCGTTTCCCTCTCGGGACTTTGCCTACAGTCTAAAAAAGGACACATTGCTCATATCGTGGCAATGTGTCCTTTTTAACGCGCACTATCCAATCCATAAGGAATAACGTATTAAAAAAGCGAATAGGAATTTGTAATATATTAAGAACTGCATTATTGTACATTACCAGATGCAAAATTATATATTATAATTGCAAAAAACCCACAGGCTGGTGATTCGTTTGGAGAAGTTCACGATTGCGAAAGATACAGAAAAAATGTCTTCCATCAATAGGACCATCCGTTTTAAACCCGAAGTATTTGATGAAATACAGCAGCTGCATCAGGCTACAGGGGTTTCGTTCAACAAAATCTGTGCGCAATGTATTGAATACGCTTTAAAGCATTTGGATGATGACTCTATCAGCGAGGAAGAGGATGGCTACCATGGTTGACGCATTCACACGCTACGCCTATACTTTCCCCAAACTTCTGGATGGCGCACAAGAAAGCGACGGCGATCTGCTCATGGCCGCCCGGCGTTACACGGAAAACCACTTTTCAGCATATCAAAGCCTCAAAAAGCGCGCACGCAACATGTATTCCGATATGATCGGCGGTTTGTCCACCGACTTTCTAATTGAAGTAGAGGACCGCTATCACCAATTCGACGAATACCTGAACTGTATGTGCAAATTCTTCTTGTATCAAGGTATGGAAGCCTCCCTGCGGGAGTACCGCGCCATACCGGGCGAATCGCTCGCCCCGCTTGCGTTAAAAACCGAGTTTTCACGCTTTTTAAGTGCCGCACATATGACAGAACAGCGCCGGCTTGCATGGCTCGGCATACTCAAGGCAGGAGAACTGATCGGCTGCCCGCACCGTGATCGAAGCTACCAGCTCCAACGGGCACGGGAACGGCTGGCCTGCTGTTACATTTGCGTCGTTGTGGGCTATGAGCACGCCGTGGCGCACTTCATCAAATTTTCCGACGCTTATCGGCTGGACTTTCTGTACCTAGCCGATCTGCGGCGTGATTTTCTAAAGCTCTGCGCCCTAGAGGAATTAGTCAGCCAAAAGGACTTGAAGCTCCTGATTTTGGATATTTAAAGAAAAAAAGCGAGCCGCAATTTGCAGCTCGCTTTTTATGTATTCGTTTATCCCCGTTCCGCAAGGTAGCGGTACTCCGCCGACTTGGAAAGCGGCTTGAACGCGGGGCGCATGATCTTGCCGCCGGTCGATACCTCTTCGAGACGGTGCGCCATCCAGCCGACGATACGGGCGGTGGCGAACAACGGCGTATACAGCGAGCGCGGCAGGCCGAGCATTTTGTATACGAAGCCGGAGTACATATCCACATTGGCGCACATGGGCTTCACATCGCCCTTCTTTTCAGCAAACACGCCGGGTGTGATGCGCTCAATCAGCTCAAGCAGGTCCATTTCGTCGGTAAAGCCCTTTTGTTCGGCCAGCGGACGCGCCGCATCCTTCAGGGCGACCGCGCGCGGATCGCTCTTGGTATAGATCGCGTGGCCCATGCCGTAGATCAGGCCGGAGCCGTCGCCGGCTTCGCCGTCCAGTATCTTGGCGAGGTAGGCGCGGACCTCCTCTTCGTCCTTCCAGTTGGAAACGTTCTGCTTGATCTCGTCGAACTGGCTGACGACGCGCAGGTTCGCGCCGCCGTGGCGCGGCCCCTTGAGCGAGGATACCGCCGCCGAGATTGCCGAATAGGTATCCGTGCCCGAGGACGAGGTAACGCGCACCGTAAAGGTGGAGTTATTACCGCCGCCGTGCTCGGCGTGCAGGATCAGGCAGCGATCAAGCAGCTTTGCTTCCTCGTCCGTGTATTGGCCGTCCGGCCGGATCAGGTGCAGGATGTTTTCCGCGGTGGAGCGATCCGGGTCGGGCACGTGCAGGAACATGGAGTCGCCGTCGAAATAGCGGCGCTTGGCCTGATAGGCGTGCGAAATGATGACCGGGAACTTGGCCGTCAGGCTGATGCCCTGCCGCATGATGTTTTCCACCGTGGTCTCGTCCGGATTTGCATCATACGAATAAAGGGCCAGCGTGGCGGCGGCCAGCTTGTTCATGATATCGCGGCTGGGCGCGCGCATGATCATATCCTCGGTAAAGTTTTCCGGCAGTGCGCGTTCCAGACCGATCGTGTGCTGAAAATCAGCCAGCTGGCGGCGGGTCGGCAGCGAGCCGCACATCAGCAGATAGCCGACTTCCTCAAAGCCAAAGCGGTTTTCCAGCTCCAGCCCGCGGATCAGGTCGTATACATTATAGCCGCGATAGGTCAGGCGGCCTTCGATCGGCTCGCGCTCGCCCTCGTTCATGATGTAGCCGTGCACGTTGCCGAGACGGCTCATACCCACGAGCACGCCGGTGCCGTCGGAATTACGCAGGCCGCGCTTGATGCCGTAGCGGGAGAAAAGCTCGGGTGGAATACGGGTGTTCAGGCGGAAACTCTCGCAGAGTTCGCCCAGCAGTTCCTCCCCTACAAAGCTGGGTTCATGTGTCATCGGGCTTTCTCCTTTCAGTCTAATCGTTCAGAATGAATATATTGTACCGCAATCCTGCAAAAAAGTCAAATCCACTCGCTTGGAATTTGTCACAAAAGCAAACTTGAACCAGTTTGTCCGCTTGTTCACAATGATTGTACGCAAGCCCGCAAGCGAGAAACTGCAAACACTTTTTTAAAATAAATTAGGAAAGCTCCGCGCGGAAACGCGCGGAGCAAGAATAAGCACGTGAGACTTTTACAATTTTCCACAGGTATTTCGAATAATCAGCCGAGGCTCTATCACCTTCTGGATCGGCGTTTTGTCCTCCGCCGAACGATGAAGCACTTGCAGGATCGCCTGCGCCGCCAGCTCTCCCAAATGATAGCGCGGCTCTTCAATCGTGGTCAGATTGATACGCGGCATAGAGGAATATTCAATATTATCAATGCCGATCACTGAAATATCTTCCGGAACGCGAAAGCCGTGCATCCAAAGATATTCCAGTATTCCAAGCGCGATGCAATCGTTACTGGCAAAAAAAGCGGTAGGCAGCTCACTGCCGCATGTCAGGATATGATTGGTGGCCTCAAAACCGCCTCGACGATCTGGATAAACCGTAAGCAGCGGACTTTCCTGATCCGAGCCAAAATGCCGTTCCATTGCTTCAATAAAGCCCCGCCTCCGTTCATGATATGTATACGTTGCATCATCACTACCGATATAAGCAATACGGTGATGGCCCAGCGAAACCAGATAATTGGTCGCCATAGCTGCCGCAGCATAGTTATCGATCGAAATATAGTGCAGGTTTGGCCCTTTGGGCCGGTTAGAAATAAACACTACGGGCACAGATTCGTTTATCTGCCTTATATTACGATAGGAATCATCGGACAGCGGATCCATGATCATACCGCAGATTTCCAGATTGGTCAGCGTTTGCATCGCCTCTACTTCATTTTGCAGCTTACCTGCGCTGTTGCACAGTACCAGACTGTAGCCCGCGGCGCGCAACGTATCCTGTGCCCCCTGTATGAGTGGTGGAAAATAGGGGTTCGTAATATCCGGAACGACAATGCCTATGACAGGTGCTACAGTACTTTCTGCGGTCGGTGTGCGCACATAACCCATTTGATCAGCGATATCACGAATATGCCTGCGCGTTTTTTCACTGACCAAGGCATTGTTATTGAGCGCGCGGGATATGGTGGCTACCGTATAGCCGGAGGCCTGTGCAATATCTCGAATGGTAACTCTCATGATGTCGGCACCTCATAGATGTTTAGATTTCATCCGTTGTTTTATTGCAACAAAATGATGTAATGTTTTTATATAAAATTATAACACAAATCATTTTAGCATGAAGTCTACAAATAGACCAGCTTTATTTTAAATGGTTTTATGTGAAAAATGTAACTAAGTTTATAATAATTTATCACATTTTTATATCCACATTATTGTCTGATATGTATATATATCCACACTATATCCGTCTTTTTATATGCTTATTTCACATATATTTTCTTGTTTTGTTAGCAATAACGCAGAAATACCTTTTCTATCTGAAAATCTATTGACATTTTTATATTCATGTCCATAATCAACTTATAAAATCAGCTGATTAACAATAAAACGCCAAGGAGGTTCGTATGGAAAGACGCTTTTATAACGTGAAGATCGGTGCGCATCCCATCAACTGGTGCAATGATGACATGGATTTTCTGGGAGATGAGTATACCTTTGAACAAATCATTGATGAGGCGGCGGCGGCCGGCTATGCCGGGATTGAACTCGGAAGAAAATTTCCGCGCGATCCAAAGATTTTAAGACGCGAACTGGGTAAGCGGGATTTGGTGCTTACATCCGGCTGGTGCGACACCATGTTTGCTTGTGCAGAGCTAAGGGACGAATATTTCCACGCATTTCAGGAAAAGGCACGATTCTTTCAAGAGATGGGGTGCCGCTATATCATCGCAGCCGAGGGCACAAATTCGTCCTGCTGGGATCCCCGCGAATACCGCGCAAAGCAGGGCGTGCGGAAAATGAACGATACGGAATGGAAGCTGTTTACGGATGGCCTGAACGAGGCGGGCGTTTTTTGCCAAACGCTCGGCATGGAGCTGGTGTATCACGTACACACCGGCACAGTGATTGAAACGCTGGAAGAAACGCTGAAAATGTGCGATATGACCGATTCCAATCTCGTTTTTATTCTCGCCGATACCGGCCATCTAAAAGTATGCGGCGTGAATATCCCTCAGTTTTTTGAGACCTTTGCCAATCGTATCCGCTACGTGCATCTCAAGGATGTCCGCCCGCTCGTGCTCAAAATTGTACGGCAGTTTAACATGGATTTCAACAGCGCAGTGCAGGTTGGGTTGTTCACCGTTCCCGGCGACGGCTGCATCGATTACCCTGCTGTCTTTGATATTTTAGAGAAAAATCACTATCAGGGATGGATGATGGTAGAGGCCGAACAGTATATCAAAACGCCGAACGCCTATGAGTTCGCCGAAATGGCGCGTGGATACATTCGCAAGCTGACAGGAGTTTAACACAGGAGGAAATATATGAAAATAAAAGCGGTGCGCATGCACGGTGCGATGGATCTACGCATGGACGAGGTCACGCTGCCGGAGCTCAAATCCAATCAGGTACTAATGCAGATCAGGGCCTGCGGCATCTGCGGTTCGGACATCGCCTGCTACGAAGGCCGGTCGGTAGAGGGTCGATATGATATCGCCCCCTACATCCCCGGCCATGAGTTTGGCGCGACGATCATCAAAATCGGCGAGGAAGTCAAAAACTTCTCGGTGGGTGACAAGGTGACCGGCGACTGCACCATGGGCTGCAATGCCTGTGTTAACTGCAAAAACGGGCTGATGCCCTCCGCCTGTCTGAACACGATCGATGCAGGCTTTCGTCCGGACAGCCCGGGCGCCATGGGCGAATACATGATCATGAACGAGGCCAACATTCATAAGATCCCCGACGATTGGAGCTTTGAAGAGGCCGCGCTGGTAGAGGCGTTCGCCATTGGTTATTTCGGCGTATGGGGCAGGGGTGGCAGCGTGGATGCAACGGACGATGTTTTGATATTTGGCGCGGGTACGATCGGTGTATGTGCTGCGATAACCGCCAAAGCGTCGAGCTGCAAAGTGATCATTGCCGATCCCGTAGCGTCCCGCCGGCAAAAGGCGCTGCAATTCGGCGCGGATATCGCTCTTGACCCCTTATCTGACGACTTTTTCGAGCAGGTGTTATATCACACAGGCGGGCACGGCCCGACGATCACGATCGAAGCCGCTGGTAACTCAGCCGCCGCCGCGGCCGCTATCAAAGCCGCCGGGCAGTGCTCCAAGATCCGCTTCATCGGCATTAATATGAAGCAGCTGCCCGTTATCCCTTTTGATATCGTCAGCAAAAACCTGACGATCGCAGGCTACAGCGGTACCGAGCATTTTATGACGCGCACGATCAAATTCTTGTCTCGTATCAAGGACCGGTACGACCTACAGTCCATGTGCACGAAATATTTCGAATTTAAGGACACGGTCCAAGCGTTCGATTACGCAGCAAACAACAAGGAAGATAATCTAAAGGTAATGATTCGCTTTCCGTGAAAGGAGTGAACAACAATATGCGTTGGGGCATTATCGGTTCCGGAACCATTGTAACACAATTTGTTAACGACACAAGGCAGCTTAATGATACCGAGCTTGCCGCGCTCTATTCCCGATCTGCGGAAAAGGCGGCGCGCTTTGCCGCACAACACGGTATAGGTAAAGCCTATGCTTCATTGCAAGAGATGCTCGCCGATTCCACGATCGAAAATATCTATATCGGGGTGCCCAACAACCTGCACCTTGATTATGTGCTGCAATGTGTGGCTGCCGGTAAAAATGTTTTATGTGAAAAGCCAATGGGCATTAATCAGACGCAAGTCCAAACAATGCTGCAAGCCGCCAAACAGAACCATGTGCTGCTGATGGAAGGCATGTGGACGCGTTTTTTCCCCGTAATGCATACACTGCGCGGTTGGTTTGCGGACGGCACGCTGGGGAACCTGCGCGCAGCCAATATTTCGCTTGGCTATAATGCGATCGCGGCGGGCGAAACAGCAACCTGGCGGTTCGACCTAAAATCTGGCTTTGGCGCGCTGATGGACATGGGAGTATACGGCGTACACTTTGCGCTCGACCTGTGTGGTGGCGCCGCGCCTACCACGATACAAGGGGCGGCTCATATCGCAAACGGACTAGACTACTATAATAGCTATCTGCTGAATTTTGGCGGCAAACTCATTTCGGCCTCCTCCTCTATCGTCAACGATACGGATCTTACCGCCAAAATTTATACTGACAAGGGCGAGGTGGAGATCGGCTCGCCGTGGTGGTATCCCACCGACATTTCGCTTTCTCTCATAAGCGGCGAAAAAAGAACGATTCGTTTTCCCCGCGAAGCCGACGGCCTGCATTACGAGGTACAGGCGTTCGAGCAATGTGCACAGCGAGGGCTGACCGAATGCCCGCTGTCCTCCCACAAAAATTCACTACAGGCAATCGCAATCATGGACGAGCTCCGCAAGCAATGGCATGTACGGTATCCGCAGGACGATCAGGCGTAATGCTGCACAATCCGTGTCGGCAGCGCCCCATTTAACGTAAGGAGGAACCATTCATGAAAAAGCATATCGCCATTTTATTATCCCTCACACTTTCGCTCACCGCGCTACTGAGCGGCTGCGGCCAAGCCGGGGGCAACTCCGCCTCAACCGCCGACAGTGCCGATGCCGACTCGTCCGCCGGCGGACAAACCTATAAAATCGGCGTTACCATGTCAAGCCGCGATCAATTCCTATCCACTCTGGAAAAGGGCATTTTGGATGCGGCGGCCGCTGCCGGCGATTTTGAGATCGAAACTTTTGATGCCAATAACGATGTGCAAAAGCAGTACGAACACATCAACACTTTTACCAGCAAGCAGTTTGACGCGATCGTTGTCAATTTGGTCGACACGAATACCGGCGCCGAGGTACTTAAAATGGTAGGCGATATTCCGGTCATCTTTGTCGACCGGCGCCCCGCCGAAGAACTGCTCGTGGAAAACAAGACCTGCTATGTCGGCGCGGAAGAATATAAAGCGGGCCAATTCCAAGGCGAATTCCTAAGCGAATTTTTTAAAGACAAGTCTGATAAAACCATCCGCTACGTCATGTTCAAGGGTACGCTAGGACTAGAGAACACCGAAAACCGCACACGCGGCGCACTGGAAACGCTGGAAAAGAGCGGCTTTACATTGGAACAGGTTTTTGAAGACACTGCAAACTTTGATCGCTCGATGGCGTTGGACAAGATGAACACCCTGCTGGGAACCGGCAAAGAATTCGACTGTGTGATCGCCAACAATGACGAAATGGCGCTCGGCGCGCTGGAAGCCATGAAACTGGTCGGCAAGGATCTCAAGGCGATCCCGGTCGTCGGCATTGATTGCACCGACGTAGCTGCTGCAGCGATCAAAGCGGGCGAAATGGCTTGCTCGATCTATCAAAACCCTGCCGAAGTCGGCGCGGCATGTTTCGCGCAAGCGTTCGACGTGGTGACGACCGGCAAAATGAGCGTTTTTAAAGACGTTCCTTTCCAGCCGGTCACTATTGATACTATCGACACGGTTCGAGGCTGAAAGGCGCCCCGGCGGCTGCCCCGCCAATGCGGGGAAGCCGCCGGGAACACATGCAAACGATGACGGGAGGCTGATGACGAATGGATGAGTATATTCTAGAGATGCAGGGCATCTCCAAACATTTCCCCGGCGTACAGGCACTGCGCGACGTACAGCTTCGGATCCGTCCCGGAACAGTGCATTCTCTGATGGGGGAAAACGGCGCGGGCAAATCCACCCTGATGAAATGCCTGTTTGGTATTTATAGACCGGATGAAGGAACCGTGCGCTTTCTCGGCAAAGAAGTGCAGTTTACCAACACGCTTGGCGCACTGCAAGCCGGTATTTCCATGATCCATCAGGAGTTGTCCCCCATTCGGGATAGAGCCGTGTGGGAAAACTTCTGGATCGGGCGCCAGCTGAAAAAATACGGTCTGCTGACCGATGACAAACGGATGATCGCTGAAACCACGGCACTGTTCGAACGGCTGCACATCCAAATTGACCCCAAAGCAAAAATGGGCGATCTGACCATTGCAAAAATGCAGCTTGTGGAAATTGCCAAGGCGGTATCTTACAACGCCAGCGTTGTCATTATGGACGAGCCGACCTCGGCCCTAACGGTAGCCGAGACTGAGCAACTGTTTGACATTATCTCGCAGCTCAAAGAACAAGGCGTTGCCATCATTTATATTTCACATAAGATGGAGGAGATTTTCCGCATATCCGACGAAATCACCGTATTGCGCGATGGGCAATATATCGCCTCACATCACGCGAATGAACTGGATACCGACCGGCTGATCGCATTAATGGTGGGACGGACCATGGACGACATGTTTCCTAAGGCGGAGTATCCCATCGGCGACGTGGTAATGAAAGTAGAAAACCTCGCTTGTGAAAAATGCTTTTCCGGCGTGTCGTTCGAGCTGCGCCGGGGCGAAATTCTTGGTTTTGCCGGTCTAGTCGGCGCAGGACGCACCGAAGTGATCGAGACGATCTTCGGCGTGCGACGCAAAGCCGCCGGTACAATCACTCTATTTGGACAACAGACCGAGATTAACACACCGCGGGACGCGATCAAGCACAAGTTGGCACTCGTAACTGAAGACCGGCGCGGAACAGGCATTATCCCTGTGCTTTCGGTCGAACGCAATATTACCATATCCAGCACGAAAAACTATAGAAAATACGGCCTGCTTAATGTCCGGAGCATGCGGGAGCACTCTCAGGCATATGTGGAAAAGCTCAATGTACGCACGCCCTCGCTGGACACAAAAATCGAAAACCTCAGCGGCGGCAACCAGCAAAAGGCGCTCGTCGCGCGTTGGCTGCTTACCAACCCCGATATTCTCATGGTAGATGAACCAACACGTGGCATCGATGTGGGCGCAAAAGCAGAGATTCATTCATTGCTGTCCAAAATGGCGGGCGAAGGCAAAGCTATCATCATGGTGTCATCCGAAATGCAGGAGGTTTTGGCCGTAAGTGATCGTATTCTGGTCATGCACGAGGGAAAGATGTCCGGCATTGTAGATCGGAAAGATTTTTCGCAGGAAAAGATCATGAAGTATGCTGCCGGTCTGAATTAAGGGAGGAAATTACATGAACAAAAAGCAGCGGATCGGCAAGCTTCTAGACGAGTATTCCATTCTGCTGGTGCTGGTGGTGTTCGTGTTGGGGCTCAGTCTAGCAACGCCGAATTTTCTTACCGTAACCAATATTATGAATTTACTGTCTGCAGAATCGGCGCGCGGCCTGCTTGCGCTCGGCGTGTCCTTCTGCATCATATCAAAGGGCATTGACCTATCGCTCGGCTCGGTTATTGCGGTTGCCGCCGTCGTTTCCGCCAGTCTGGCACAGGATGCGGCCGCCGGCAGTCTATTTTTTCCAAACTTACCCCATCTACCGCTGTTCCTGCCCGTTGTAGCCGGTCTGCTTGCCGGCGTACTGTTCGGCCTGATCAACGGTTTGCTGGTTGCCTACACCCACATCCCTGCGTTTATTGCAACGCTAGGCACCATGACCGCCGCGCGCGGTGTCGCGCTGCTGTATACCAATGCCTACCCCATTTCCTATTTACGTGAAGATTTTAAGCTTCTTGGGCAGGGAAAGATTGGTGCGATCCCCTGTCTGGCGATTGTTCTTCTGGTATTCGCGTTGCTAGCCTGGCTGTTGCTGAACCGCACCAGCTTTGGGCGCAATATTTATGCGATTGGCGGCAACGAAACCGCGGCGCGTGTCGCGGGCGTACCGGTAGAACGGTCGTTGGTAGGCATTTACGTATGGTCGGCGCTGACCGCCGCTGTGGCCGGTATTTTGATCGCGGCGCGATCAGGCTCGGCCATTGCTTCGCTCGGCATGAGCTATGAACTGGATGGCATCGCAGCCGCGACTGTGGGCGGCGTCAGTCACAGCGGTGGCGTGGGCAAAATAAGCGGCATTGTCACCGGTATTTTGATTCTCGGCGTCATCAACAACGGCCTGTTGATCCTTGGCGTATCCCCATATATTCAACAGATTATCAAAGGCTGTATCATCGTCGGCGCAGTCGTGTTCGATATGCGTAAGGCCAATCGTAGATAATGGAAGGAACCTAATATGAAAATTTGTTACAACCAAGCGACCATGATGAAACACTCTACTTTAGAACTGGATCTAGCGTTTTGCGAACAACATGGCTATGATCTTATCGAGATCCGAATCGACATGCTGAAGGATTACTTAACACGGCACACCGCGGCCGAACTGGCAGCGTTTTTTTCCGGCAGTCACTTGAAACCCTATGCCTTTAACGGACTCGAGTGTATCAACTACCGCAATGCCGCCGACTATGCCGCGATCAAGGCCGATTTAGCGTTCGTCTGCGGGCTGGCGGACAAGCTTCACTGTCATATGGTCACAATGGACCCTTCTTTCGACGTTGGGCACCTGACAATCGGCGAAATCCAAACCGAAACCGTAAACGTCATTTGCGACCTAGCCGCCGCGGCCGAGCCTTTTGGCGTAAAGCTGGCCTTTGAATTTATTGGTCATCCGCAGTGCTGCATCAACACCTTTGGGCAAGGTTACAATATTGTACAGGCAATTAATCGGCCCAATGTCGGCCTTATCCTCGATTTGTTCCACTTTCACGCCATGGGCTCGTCGCTTGACGATCTACGCCGTGCCGATCTGGACAAAATATTCATGGTACATATCAACGATGTAGAAGATCTGCCGCGCGGAGCCTGCACCGACAGCGATCGGCTTTGGCCGGGCGAAGGGGCGATCGATACCGACGCGATTTTGCGGATCTTATGCGAAAAGGGATATGACGGTGTCTATTCCCTCGAATTGTTCCGCCCCGAATATTGGGAAATGGATATTGAGCAGGCGATCCAGACCGGTTATGACAAAACCGCAGCGGTACTGCACCGGTACTATTGACAAGGGAGAATTTATATGAAGTATGCAAACATAGAGGGCGTTCAGCTTCCGGTTTCCCGCATGATATCGGGAACAGCACAGTACGAAAACTGGATGCGCGAAGAGCCGTTGTTCGAAGTTTTGGATGCGGCAGTCGAATTGGGCGTCAACGCCATCGACTCCGGGCGCGAATACGCGGACGGCGCTTGTGAAAAGGCGATCGGTAGTTGGTTGCGCGCACGCGGCAACCGCGATCAGGTCGTTTTAATCTCCAAGGGCGGGCATCACAACGCGATCCGCAAGCGCGTTACGCCATACGACGTGACAGCCGACATCATGGATTCACTTGCGCTGCTCGGCACAGACTACATCGATATTTATATGCTGCATCGCGATGATGAGACCATGCCGGTCGGCCCGATCGTAGAAATGCTGCACCGTCATTGGGAAGCGGGCCGCATTTGTACTTATGGCGCCTCCAACTGGTCACTACAACGTATTCAGCAGGCTAACGAATACGCCAAAGCACACGGACTGCGTCCGTTTCTGGTTGCCAGCCAGCACTTTTCGCTCGGCGAGCAAATGGACGATCCCCACGGCGGCGGCTGTATTTCTATGACAGGCGACGCTATGCAGGCTGCGCGTGAGTGGTTCGCCACGCAGCATATGCCGTTGCTGGCGTATTCCAGCCTATGTATGGGGCTATTTTCCGGCCGTTTTAACCGAGAGAATTATAAGCGGCTGTTTGAAGAGGGCGCATTGCCTGAACCCTGTGTGCGCGCCTACTGCTGCGAGCAAAACTTTGCACGGCTTGACCGAGCGGCAGCTCTCGCAGTACAGAAGGGCGTCAGCACGGCAGCGGTTGCGCTGGCATATGTGATTCATTGCTCCGATTACTATGGCTTTGATATTTTTGCGCTGGTCGGTTCCGCGAATGCCGCCGAAGTAAAGGCTAACGTCGACGCGGTCAATCTAGAGCTGACACAGGCCGAGGTTCATTGGTTAAACAACGGCTGACGCTATGCCATTAGACATAAAGATCCCGCCGGACACCCGGCGGGATCTTTATATGAGTTATTGGTTATCAAAGACTTAGAAGATCGCCACCGTCGTGCCGACGGGGATGTTGTTGTAGATCCACTGTACGTCTTGATCATACATGCGGATACAGCCGTGCGAGATCGGGTAGCCGATGCTGGCGTCGCTGATGGTGGTGGTGCCCGGATAGTACAGGCGGGAGTGGAAGGCGTAGCCCGTGCCGGGATAGAAGCCGACGACCGGCTTTACCGTATAGGTGGAGGTGGTCCAGCCACCCGCCGATTTATACGACACCGTGGTAAGGCCCGTGGGCGTGGCCGTGGCCGAAGCGCCGGTGCCGACCAAGAACGACTTATGCAGCTTCCAGTTGCCCTTGGAGCCGGTGAACACGTTGACGTGCTGGTACGCCCGGTTGATCCAGATCAGGTAATTGGAATTCGACGAATAGCCCTTGGCGTTGACGAACACTTCCTTTTCATAAGGCTGGTAATCGCCGTCGATCGCGTATTTCGCGGTGTAGTTGCCCTTATAGGTCGAGGATACCAATTTGAGCACGCGGTCCACGTCGCGCTGGTAATACCATTCGTCCGAATAGTTTTCGATCGGTACGGTCTTTTCAGCGGATACCTGCTCGGTTTCGCCGGTGGAAGGATTGTAATAGGTCAGCTTAAAGCCCATGGTCACGCTTTTCTGCATGTTCTTGGTGAAGGTGAAGTACGAGGTGTGGCGCGAGACCGTATCCGAGGATAGATTGAACGAATCGTTGCCAAAGCCCTCGATCGGCTTGCCATCCTGATACCACTGGGCCGAACAGACCTTGTTCGCGGACACTCCGGTGAACTTCACCTGCGTGGTGAGCGAGCCGCCCGGCTTGACGGAGGTCGGCACGCCCATTTCGACCGCCACGCCCGCGAGGCCTTGGTCGATGGTCTCGGTCTTGGAGGCGGCTTCCAGCTTTATCTCGCAGTCCACAGCCTGTGTATCGACCGATTCCGCCTTGCCCTTGCCATCCACCTTGCTGCCGCGGCCCGCGACAACCATGTCGCCCACCTTGCCGTTCAAAGTCAGCTTGGTGTTCAGCGCGGTATGGGTCAGGCGCACGGAATCCACGTCGCCGTCCATCACGATCGTGTTGCCCGCGCCGGACACGATCAGCGTGTCCGCGTCGATCGAATACAGATGGATGGTGCGGCCGGTGGCCGTGATCTCTACGTTCTTAGCGCTGCCGGAAAAATCGACCGCGCCGCCCTCGCCCGCGAGCAGCAGGGCGTCGGTCTCGGAATCCTCGGACAGGGCGAGCGAGGCATAGCCCTTTTCATCGGCGGCGATCATGGGCATGGAGGAGCCGGACGCGGTGAACTGCATCCCCTCCGCGCCGCGCAGCACGATGCGGCCGCCCGCATTGACGCCGCTTAGATTGACCGAGGTGGTCGGGCAGACGAACACACGGTCGCCGTCCGGGTCGAGCGAGGTCAGATCGGCGGCGGGCGCGGAGATAAGCGCACCGCCGGAAAGCATCGATAGATCATCGTTTTCCGCGGGGAAATTGGGAACGATGCGCAGCAGCATGGTCACGAACTGCGCGCGCGTCAGCTTATCGTTCGGCGCAAGCGTGGTCGCCGTGTCGCCCTTGACGATGCCGGCCGCGATCAGCGCGGACGCGGCGTTTTTTTGCTCCGCCGTCATGCCGGCGGCGTCGGTAAAGGTGGAAAGTACGTCAAGATCGGGCTCCGCGCGCTCGTATACAAAAGCGCGGGCCAGCATAACGAACGCTTCGGCGCGGGTCGCGCCGATCTCAAAGCTGCGGCTGTCCTTGCCGTCGATCAGGCCTATGTAGAGCGCCTTGGCCAGATCGTTCCGGTACCAAGCGTTCGCGGGCACGTTGGTCAGCCCGGAGATATCCGCGGTCAGCGACGTGCCCAGCGCGCGGTTCATAATCACGAGCGCTTCCACGCGTTTGACGATCTGGTCGGGCATCATTTTGCCGTCCGAGCCCTTTAGCAGGCCAAGCTCGGTCGCGCGGGTGAGCTGCGCCTCGGCCCAGTGCCCGGCGATATCCGGGAACAGCGGTTCGGGTTCGGGCTCGGCCGGAGGCTCGTCCGCAGGGGGCGCGTCCTCTTCTCCTGTTTCGTTCTCTTCCGCCGGGGTCTCGCCATTCGGCGTGCCTTCCGGCGCGGTCTGTTGCTCTTCAGGCGTATCGGTCTTATCCGCGTCCGGTTCCGTGGTTTGCGGCGTGTCCGCCAGCGGGGCGGACAGCCCTGCGGCCGGGTCGGTATCCAGTGTGGCGCCGTCCGTTTCTAAGGCGGCGGCCGCGGTGGAAAACAGCAGCATTGCGGCGAGCAGCGCGCTCATCAGTCGTCTGTTCAAGGTGGGGTGCTCCTTTTACTCATATGATATCTCTATTGTACGGGGGGGGCTGATAGCTTGTCAAGCGGTTTGCAGAGCATTTTCGTCTCGATTTCCCACCTTTTTCCGCGCATGAAACGCCGTTATTTACATTTGCGGCCACACATGCTATACTAAGGAAGCATTTATAAAGTATCTCTTTGAGGAGGAGACCGTTTCATGCTTTGCAAAAACTGCGGCAGGGAGCTGCCGATCTCGGGCAAATTCTGCCCATTTTGCGGTGCGCCGACCGAACAGACCGGCGTAGACGACGAGACCACCTTTTTCACCCCGCTTTCGGAGGATGATTCGCCGATCGACACCGCCGCGTTTGACGCCGCTTTTACCGAGGAGCAGCGCTCGGCCCACGCTTCCGCCGGCATGCCGGAAAAGGAAACCGCCGCGCCTAAGGCGCAGCCTTCCCGGGGCGAAACGCCGCCCGCCCGCCGAAACGCGTCCGCCGCGCCGAACGGACCGCGCACTACCTATTTTGAACAGCCGGATCGGGATAACCAGCCCTATAAGAAGCCGGGCGCGGGCAAAAAGGCCGCGATCGTCGTGCTGGTGATCGTGCTGATCGCCGCGGTGATCGGCGGCGGCGTGTGGTTCGTCCTGTCGCGCAAGCCTGACGAAAACCTGACGCTCGCCGAAAAGTATATGAATCGCGGCAAGTTTTCGGACGCGTTGGACGCGTACAAGGCCGCGCAGACCGAAGCCAAGGACCCGACCGCGATGCAGCTGATCATCGACCAGCTGGGCGACTATCAGGACGCGCAGGATTATCTGGACGCTGGCGAATACGAATCCGCGCTCGCGCTGCTCTCCCGCTTGCAGGAGCGCATCACGGATAAGACCTCGCCGCTCGCGGACGCGGTCGAGGATATGATCGCCAAGGCCAAATCCGGCCAGAGCGACAGCAAGTTTGCTTCCGATCTTCAGCAGGCCACCAGCTATATCGACGACAAGAAATATGACGCGGCCGCCGGTGTGCTCGATTCGCTGTCGGCGGACGATTCGCTCACCTCGGACCAGAAGAGCCAAGTCGATAAGCTGCGGGAGCGCCTGACGGAAGAGCAGGCCGCCGCCAAGCGCCAAGAGGAAAACCAGCAGGCCCAGCAACAGCAGAAGCAGACCTTTGTCGATCAGATGGATAAGCTGGAGGAATCGGACGGCAAGATCACCTCCGCCGAAACGATTGAGGCCCAGCTCGACGCGACCGCCACCTCGTTTGAGGCATGGGACACGCTGCTTGCGGATATGTACACCTATCTGGAGACCGTGCTCAGCGCGGACGCCTATGCTTCCGAGGAGGAATCCTATAACGCATGGGTAAAGGAACGCGACGCGGGCGCGGAAAACGCCGCGAAGGACGCGGCGGACGAAACCGCCGGCAAGCTCGCCAGCGCCAGCTTCAAGCAGAGCTACACCAAAACGCGCTGCTATAAGCTGCTTGATTTAATGTAAGCACAACTGGAAAGAAGAGCTGTCGGAAAAGTCCTCACGCCGCAGCGTGCATAAAATAGGATTTTGACGCAAACGGCGAAATCCATAAAAAGCCGCGACATGTGCGCGGCTTTGCTCTCATTTAATCGCCGCACGGCGGCGGTCAGTGGATAGAGGCCTACGGGCTATACAAACCGACTTCAAGTGCGCCTGTAAGGCGCGCGCAGAAGCCGGAATACTCGATCGAAATGGGGCTTTGTTTCGATCGAAGGCTGTCGAAAAACTAGTTTTTCGACAGCCATAAAGAGGGGGATACATATGGAGATACTGAAGCGTAGTCTGCGCGTTTTGGGGCTTTTGCTTTTGGGCAACTATTTTTTGCTGTGCACCTATGCGCTGCGCCTGCCCGCCTTGGGGCAGACCGCGCTGCTGCTCGCGTTGCTTGCTTTTTACCTGTGGTTTTCCATTCGCCCGCGGGCGGCGCGCGCGCCGTCGCGGCGGCTGCGGACCATGATCGGCGGATACGAGATTTTGCTGTGCTCCTTTTGGGCCATTTTTCTCGAAAGCATTTTATACACCGCGCTTTATACGAGCGGCGCGCTGGTGCGGCCGACGGACAGCGCGCCCGCTTGGGTGCCGCTGCTGGTCAACCTGATCGTCTTTGTCCCGGTCATCGGCCTGCTGCTGGTAAACGGCTTTTTCCGGGTCGTGCTCACCTCGGCGCGGCTGCGCATCGTATGGCGCGTGATGCTGCTGCTTTTCTGGTGGGTGCCCATCCTCCATCTGTTTTTGTTCTACCATGTGCTGAAAAGCGTGCGGGCGGAATACTATTTTGCCCTTGGCAGACAAGAATTAGAGCATACCCACGCCGAAAACGAGGACTGCCGGACGCGCTACCCGCTGGTGCTGATTCACGGCATTTTCTTCCGCGATTGGCAGTGGGTCAACTATTGGGGCCGCATTCCCCGCGCGCTGTCCCGCTGCGGGGCGACCATCTTTTACGGCCGCCAGCAGTCCGCCGCGCCGGTCGCGCGCAGCGCGGAGGAATTAGCCGCCCATATCAGCGCGATTGTGGAGAACACGGGCTGCGAAAAGGTCAACCTGATCGCCCATTCCAAGGGCGGGCTGGACAGCCGCTACGCGATCACGCGGCTGGGCCTTGCCGACAAGGTCGCCTCGCTCACGACCATCAACACCCCGCACCGCGGCTGTATTTTCGCCCAGCATCTGCTGGATAACTTGCCCAAAGGCGTGCTACGCCAGATGGAGCGCAAATACAACGGCCTGTTTCGCAAGCTGGGCGACGATTCGCCTGATTTTATGGGCGGCGTGCGCGACCTGACCAGCGAAAACTGCAAGGCCTTTAACGAGCAAACGCCCGATATGCCGGGCGTTTTGTACCAAAGCGTGATGAGCGTGATGAAGGCCCCGCGCAGCGCGGGCTTTCCCCTGAACCTGACGTGGCACTTGGTCAACAAATACGACCGCGAGCCAAACGACGGGCTGGTCGCCAGCTCCTCGGCCCCATGGGGCGACTTTCTCGGCGAGCTTCCGGCGCCCCAAAAACGCGGCATTTCCCACGGCGACATCGTGGATTTGATGCGCGAGGACATTCCGGGCTTTGACGTGCGCGAGTTTTATACGGGCATTGTCAAGGATCTCAAGGCAAAAGGGCTTTAAAACAGAAAAAGCGCGCGTCGCAGATTTTATTCTGCAACGCGCGCTTTCTATTTTAAAGTTCGTTATCCTTGCCCTTGGTGATGCGGACGACCAGCCCGGATAGGGCGAGCAGACCGATCAGGTTGGGAATGACCATCAGGCCGTTGAACATATCCGACAGGCTCCACACCAGATCGACCTTGAGCCCGGAACCGAGGATGATGAAGAACACCACGATCACGGCGTAAACCTTGACGGCCTTTTTGCCGAACAGGGCCTTGACGTTGGTCTCGCCAAAGAAATACCAGCCGATAATGGTGGAAAACGCGAAGAACAGCATGCAGATGGCGATGAAGGCATTGCCGAACGAGCCAAACGTCGCGTTGAACGCCGACTGCGCCAGCACGGCGGCGGTCTCACCATTGCTCCACAGACCGGAGGAGATGATGACCAGCGCGGTGAGCGTCAGAATAATAAAGGTATCGATAAACACGCCCATCATGGCGACCACGCCCTGATCCTGCGGCTTTTCCACCTTGGCCAGCGCGTGCGCGTGCGGGGTCGAGCCCATGCCGGCCTCGTTCGAGAACAGGCCGCGCGCCACGCCGTAGCGCATCGCCTTCTGCACGGAAAGACCGATTACGCCGCCCGCGATGGCCTGCGGATCGAACGCCATGACAAAGATCTGCTTGAACGCGAAGCCGACCGCGGAATAATTCATCACCAGAATGACCACACAGCCGATGATGTACAGCGCCGCCATCAGCGGCACGACCTTTTCGGTAAACGCCGCGATACGGCCCACGCCGCCGAGAAAGATAAACGCTGCGATCACCGCGCACACAACGCCCACCGCAAGGGCGGGCACGCCGAACGCGTTTTCAAACGCGCCGCCGATCGAGTTGGACTGCACCATGTTGCCCATAAATCCGAGCGCCAGAATGATGGCGACCGAGAAAAAGCCCGCGAGAAATTTGCCGAATTTGCCCTTGAAGGCCGCTTTGATGTAATAGATCGGGCCGCCGGTTACCTGCCCGTCCGCGTCGGTCGTTTTAAACTTCTGCGCGAGCACGGCCTCCGAATAGATCGTACTCATGCCGAAAAACGCCGATACCCACATCCAGAAGATCGCGCCCGGGCCGCCGGAAGCGATCGCGGTGGCCGCGCCCGCGATGTTGCCCGTGCCGACCTGCGCCGCGATAGCGGTCGTGAGCGACTGGAAGGAGCTCATGCCCTCCTTGCCGGCCTTGTCGCCCTTCAGCGAAAAGCCGCCGAACAAGCGGCGCATGCCCTCGCCAAACTTTCGGATCTGGATAAAATTCAGCCGGATGGTAAAGTAGATGCCCGTTGCGATCAGCAGAAACAGCAGCGCGTAATCCCACAAAAAGGAATTCACTGTCGTAACGATGGTTTCGATTACTTTCATGTTCTGTATTTTCCCCCTTTTTTCATTTGTTGCCGCAAACATATTCAATATAGCATCCAAAGGCGCGGCCTGTCAACCACAGTGGGATAAAACGGTAGTTTGTTAAAGTTTTTCACACGAAAGCCGCCTGCCAAAGTTTGCTTTGCGTTCACCCTACCGCTTGACAAACTGTGCTATAATAATGTTTATTGGTTGCACTGGTCCGCGCGGCGCGCCGCGCGGCTATCCCGGCACGCAGATGGGAGGAAAAAATGATATGAACGACGCGCTTCAGCGTCTTTTGGATACGCTCACGGCATTTCTCAGCGAAAATCCCTTGGTGGGCGCGTGGTATACGACCGCGGCGCGGTTCGTGTTTCCGCTGCTCGCATTGATGATTCTGGTGGGCGCGATCCGCTCGCTTTGGAAGGTCAAGCATCCGGACGAGGTCTGGGCCTATCTGGGGCTGACGAACGGCGTACGCCTGCCGGTCACCCATTGGGAAAATATTATCGGCCGCGCGCCCGCGTGCGACCTGCAAATGGAATACCCCTCCGTTTCCCGCCAGCACGCGGCGCTGATCCGCGAGAACGACGGATCATGGACGGTGTACGATCTGGATTCCAAGGGCGGCGTGCAGGTGAACGATCTGGACGTGGACGGGTACGCCGTGGTGAACGACGGCGATACCCTCACCTTCGGCGGCGTTCCGGCCGTGCTTATCCCGGTCGGCGCGGAGGAAAAACGCGCCCAGATCGCCGAGCGGCGCGCCGAGGGACGGCCCGCGGGCATGTGGGGCGCGCTGGTGCTGCTCACCCTTTTTCAGGTGATGACCGCGCTGCAGCTCATCATCGCCGCGGGCGATAAGGCGACCACCGCCATCCCCCTCACCTTTCTGGCCTTTACCGCGGTGTGCTGGGGCTATTTTATCGTGCTGCGCTCGTTCCGGCGGATCGGCTTCGAGATGGAGACCATCGCCTTTTTCCTGTGTACGCTTTCGCTCGCGGTGACGGGCTCGGGCGCGCCGAAGGAGCTGCCCAAGCAGCTCGCCGCTATCCTGATGGGCCTTGTGATCTTTCTGATCCTAGGCTTTTTCCTGCGCGACCTGACGCGCACCCAAAAGGTGCGCTGGGTAATGGCCGCGGGCGCGATCGGCCTGCTTGCCATCACCTTGCTGATCGGCAAGGAGGTCTACGGCGCCAAGGCGTGGATCGTCATCGGCAGCTTTTCGTTCCAGCCCTCCGAGCTGGCCAAGATCTGCTATATTTTCGCGGGCGCGGCCACGCTGGACCGCCTGTTCCAAAAGCGAAACCTGACCATGTTCATCGTGCTGACCGCCGTGTGCGGCGGCTGCCTTGCGCTGATGAACGATTTCGGCACGGCGCTCATCTTTTTTGTCACCTTCCTTGTGATCGCTTATTTGCGCTCGGGCGATTTCGCCACGCTGGCGCTGATCTGCACGGGCTGCGGCCTTGGCGGCCTGATCCTGCTGAAGATGAAAACACACGTGGCGGCCCGTTTTGCCTCTTGGGGCCACGTGTGGGAGGATGTGTACGACAAGGGCTTTCAGCAGACCCACGCGATGACGGCCGCCGCTTCGGGCGGCATGATCGGCGTGGGCGCGGGCAAGGGCTGGCTGACCGGCGTGCCCGCCGCGGATACCGATCTGGTTTTCGCCCTTTTGTGCGAGGAATGGGGCCTTGTGATCGCCGTGCTATCGGTGCTTTGCATCCTGACGCTGGCCGTGTTCGCCGTGCGCGCCTGCCGCGCCGGGCGGTCCAGCTTTTACACGATCGCGGCCTGTGCCGCGACCAGCCTGCTTGTTTTCCAGACCTGCCTGAACGTGTTCGGCGCGGTCGATATCCTGCCGCTGACCGGCGTGACGCTGCCCTTTGTGTCGAACGGCGGCTCGTCGATGCTGTCGGCTTGGGGCATGCTGGCCTTTTTGAAGGCGACGGACACGCGGCAGAACGCCTCGTTCGCGGTAAAGCTCGTTTCGCGCCGCGAGCTGCGCGGGGAGGGATGACAACATGCGTAAAATAGAAAAAAGAACTGTTTTTTGCCTGATCCTGACCGCCCTGCTCGGTCTTGGCCTTGCTTTGTTCTGCTTCCGCTTTGTGATGGACGGCGGCGACTGGGCATCCTACCCGTATAACCGCCACCTGTACGACAATCAAGGGCGGCTCAAAGGCGGCGTGATCCTAGACCGCGACGGCGACGTGCTTTCCCAGCCCGCGGCGGACGGTTCGGGCCGCACCTATTATCCCGATTCTTCGGTGCGCAAGGCCACGCTGCACGCGGTGGGCGATCAAGCGGGGTTCATCGGTTCGGGCGCGCAGACCGCCTTTGCCGATAAGCTTTCCGGCTACAACCTGTTTACCGGCGCTTATTCGCCGCTCGGCAGCGGCAACTACCTGTATCTGACGATCGACGCGTACCTCAACAACATCGCCTATCAGGCGCTGGGCGGCAACCGCGGCACGGTCGGCGTATACAATTACAAGACCGGCGAAATTCTCTGCATGGTATCCACGCCGACGTTCGACCCCGCCGATCCTCCGGATATCGCGGCGGACGATCCCGCGTGGGAGGGCGTGTACGTCAACCGCCTGCTTTCCGCCAACTCAATCCCGGGCTCCATTTTTAAGGTGGTCACGCTGAACGCCGCGATTGAGAACATCCCCGACCTGTTCCAGCGGCACTGGACGTGCACCGGCTCGGTCGATATCGGCGGCGACGCGGTGACCTGCCCCTTCGCCCACGGCGAGCTCGATATCGAATCCGCGCTCGCCAACTCCTGCAACGGCGTATTCGGCCAGCTCGCGGTCGAGCTGGGCGGTAAGACCATGGATAAGTATACGGACGCCGCCGGCCTGACCACCGCGATCAAGGTGGACGGCGTTCAGACCAGCAAAGGCAGCTTCTCGTTCGACGGCACCGACCATCAGCTTGCTTGGGCGGGCGTCGGTCAGGACCGGGACGCGATGTGCCCGATCAATATGATGCTGTACATGGGGGCGATCGCAAACGGCGGCAAGGCCGCCATGCCGCGCCTGATCGAGAAATCCTCGACCGATTACGGCCTGCCGACCGGCGTATATTTCCCCAAAAAGTCCGGCAAGCTGATCGAAGCGGACACCGCGAACACGATCGCCGATATGATGCACAACAACGTGCTTGCGACCTATGGGCAGGACCGTTTCCCCGGCATGGACGTGTGCGCCAAGTCGGGCACGGCGGAAATCGGCGCGGACAAAACGCCAAACGCCTGGTTCACCGGCTTCTTGCGCGACGCAAGCACGCCCTACGCGTTTATCGTTCTGGTCGAGCAGGGCGGCGGCGGCTCGTCCGTCGCGGGCACCATCGCCTCGCAAGTGCTCACCGCCGCGGTGGAAAAAGGCTACTAAACCTGTGGGTTCGCCGTATTTTTAACACCATACAAAAAAGCCAGCGCTTCGGCGCTGGCTTTCAGTCTGTCGAAAAGGTCCTCGCGCCGCAGCGCGCATAGAAAGGAAAATGGAGCGAAGCGACGTAAAATCCGTTTTTTCGGGGGCGTGTACCTCGAAAAAACACCTCGACCCGCGCCACCGGGCGCGTAATCCGGGGGTATCGAGACCGGTTTCTCCGGAACTGGTCGAGTATCTAGGGGGCATTGGATGCCCCCTAGACAGCGTGTCGACAAAGTCGACACGCTGGAAGCCAGCGCCGAAGCGCTGGCTTTTTTGTATGTTCTGAGATTGTGGGCGCGTTTTTAAGCTTTGGCCTGCGCGGTGGACGCGCGCTCGACCAGCGTGACGGTCAGCTCGGTCTTGAGCACTTCGCTGCCGCCGTGCGCGATCATATCGAGCAGACGCTGGACGGCCAGCTCGCCCAAGCGGGCGCGGTCGACGCGCATCGTCGTGAGCGGCGGATCGACAAAGGTGCTCATCGTGCCGTCGTCAAAGCCGATGATGGAGATATCCTCGGGCACGCGGTAGCCCGCCTGCTGCAAGGCGCGCTCGCACCCGGCGGCGACAATGTCGTTGGCCGCGAAAAAGGCGGTCGGCAGGTCGTCCATTTCGCGCAAGTGGCGGTGCATTTGCTCGGTCGCCTTGTCGAACAGCAGATCGATCTGAATCAGGTGTCTGGGATCGACCGGCAGCCCCAGCGCTTCCATGGCGCGCAAAAAGCCTTCGTTGCGCGCCGGAACGCCGCCGATGTCAAAGGAGCCTTGCAGGCAGCCGATCTTGCGGTGGCCCAAGCGGTACAGGTATTCGACCGCGTGAAACACCCCGTCGGTATTGTTGATGCTGACCGCGTTGATCGGCATGTTGGGGAACCGGTTGTCCACCGAAACGAGCGGCAGGGAAAGCTTTGTCAGCGGTTCGGCGTCGCCCGCGCGCAGTTCGCTGCCCAGCAGGATGACGCCCGCCGCGCCCTGCGTTTCCTCGAGCTGGCGCAGCAGCGGGAAAAAGTGTTCGTCGTCCGCGTTGGTCACGCTCAGGCTATAGCCGGAAAGGCGCGCCTTTTGTTCCGCGCCGTTTAGGATACCGGCGAAAAAATCCTCGTTGCGCTCCTTCATATGCTGGGCGGACTGGTAGCGGATGAATTTGATATCGCCCTTGCCCGCGGGATCGGGCAGGTTGCGGATGGTATAACCGTTTTGAACGAGCAGCGCCGCGACGCGTTCACGCGTTTGCTTACGCACACCGGCCTTATTATTCAGCACCAGCGACACGGTGGAGATCGCCACACCGGCCTGCTCGGCAATATTTCGGATCGTCAAGGCGTTAAGCCCTCCTTTATCATGTGTCCTGCTATTACTATAATCCATTATATCCAAAATGTCCATATTGTTTGAACATAAATCGAAATTTTTTATTTATTTCAATTTGTCATTCTTGCGAACACGCTTATATAACAAGCTTTTGAACAGTTTATGTTCAAAATTATTAGCTATTTTGCCATTATTGACAAAGCGTGCCCTGTGTGATTTAATGTATATATCAAAATTAGTCGAAATATATCGAATTATTTTGATTAATTTTCAATGCGCACGATCAAAAAAACTAGGAGGAGGAAAGGAACATGTTAAAGCAGAAGAAAGGATTTTTCGCAGGCATTCTGGCGGCAGCCATGTTGCTCGCCGCGCTGGCCGGGTGCGGCGGAGCCGGCACGGGCGACACCGCCGCGGCTGCGCCCAAGGTGGGCGTGGTGCTCAAGTCGCTTTCCAACCCGTTTTATGTGACCATGGAGGAAGCGATCGACGCAAAAGCGCAGGAGATTGGCGTTCAGGTAATCACACAGGCTCCCGAAAAAGAGACCGACGCGGAAAAACAAATGCAGATCATCGAAAACCTGATCACGCAAAACGTTTCCGCCCTTATTCTAACGCCGAACGGCTCCACAGAGTTGGTGCCCGCGATCAAAAAAGCGAATGACAAGAACATCCCCGTCATCGTTGTGGACACCCGCATCGACGAAGAGGCGCTTGCCGCGGCAGACGCGCACATTGAATGCTTCATCGGTTCGGACAACTACTTTGGCGGCGAAACGGCAGCCGAAGAGCTGTCGAAGGCGCTGGGCGGCGCGGGCAAGGTCGCGGTACTAGAAGGCATCAGCGGACACGAATCCAGCGTTTCCCGCGTCGGCGGCTTTACCGATAAAGTAAAGGAGCTTGGCGGGCTTGAGATCGTCGCCTCGCAGCCGGCTGATTGGGATCAGGAAAAGGGCTATACCGTATTCCAGAACATCTTGCAGGCCAACCCGGATATCACCGGCCTGTTTGCCGCAAACGACATGATGGCGCTGGGCGCGGTCAAGGCGATCGAGGATATGGGCAAATCGTCACAGATTACGGTGATCGGCTTCGACGCGACGGACGACGCCAAGAGCGCCATCAAGGACGGCAAGATGCTGGGCTCGATCGCGCAATCGCCGGATAAAATGGGCGCGATCGCGCTGGAAACCGCGAAAACCTATCTGGAGACCGGTTCATGCGAAGCCGAGGTGCCGGTCGACGTAACCATGCTGTCGGGGGACGATATCCAATAGGCCTTCGGCATGGCTGGTGGAAGGGGTGAAAAGATGGACCCGAACGAAATCGTATCCATGCAGCATATCACAGTGGAATTTCCGGGCGTGAAGGCGCTGGACGACGTATCCTTTTCGCTGCGGCGAGGCGAGGTACATATCCTGCTGGGCGAAAACGGCGCGGGCAAGTCCACGCTCATGAAGGTGCTTTCCGGCGTATACAAACGGAACGCGGGCACCGTAAGGGTGGACGGGCAAGAGGTACGGTTTGCCGGTACGCGGGACGCGATGAACGCCGGTATCAACATCGTGCATCAGGAACTGAACCTGATCCCCTATTTAACGGTGGCGGAAAACATCTTTTTGGGCCGTGAGCCTAAAAAAGCGGGCGTGATTGATTGGAAACGCCTGTATCGGGAAACGGACGAGATCCTGCGGCAGCTCGGCGTGGCGCTGCACGCAAAGGATATGCTGCGGTCGCTCAGCGTGGCGCAGCAGCAAATGGTCGAGATCGCCAAGGCGGTCAGCCAAAACTCCAAGGTCATTATATTGGACGAACCGACCTCGTCCCTCACCGACCGGGAGATCGAAAGCCTGTTCCGCATCGTCCTCGATCTGAAGGCGCGGGGCGTGGGCGTCGTCTATATCTCGCACCGGTTCGAGGAGATCAAACGCATCGGCGACCGGGCGACAATCATGCGGGACGGCCGCTATATCGCCACCGTGGAGGTCGCGAAAAAAACCGTGGATGAAATGATCGGCATGATGGTGGGCCGCGAGTTGACCGAACTGTTTCCCAAAACTCCGGTGGCGATCGGCGAAACGCTGCTGGCGGTGCGCGGTCTTTCGACAAGGGACAAGCTACGCGACTGCTCGTTTGTCGCGCGTCGCGGCGAAATACTCGGCATTGCCGGGCTGATGGGCGCGGGCCGCACCGAGCTGGCCCGCGCGGTGATCGGCGCGGACCCGGCGAGCGCGGGCGAGGTGTGGCTGAACGGCCAAAAGCTGACCATCCGCAGCCCGGAGGACGCGGTGCGCCACGGCATCGGCCTGCTGCCCGAGGACCGCAAAAACCACGGTCTGGTGCTGGGCATGAGCGTCGGTGAAAACATCACACTGGCAAACGTTTCAACGATCCTGCGCAACGGGCTGATCAGCCGAAAGGCGGAAAGGGCGCTCGGCGCGCAGTATGTCGACCAACTGCGCGTGAAAACGCCGCATTTACAGCAAAAGGTGAAATTTCTTTCAGGCGGCAACCAGCAAAAGGTGGTCATCGCCAAGTGGCTGACAACCGAGGGACAGGTGCTGTTTTTTGACGAGCCGACGCGCGGCATCGACGTGGGCGCAAAGGCGGAGATTTATAAGATCATGTGCGAGCTGGCGGGACGCGGCATGGCGGTCGTCATGATCTCAAGCGAGCTGCCCGAGGTGCTCGGCATGAGCGACCGCATCCTCGTGATGTGCGGCGGCGCGATCGTATGCGAAATGACCCGGGCCGAGGCGACGCAGGAAAAAATCATGTACTATGCGACAGGGGGCGGAAAAGATGAATAAAGCAGCGGGAAAAGCAGGGTTCCGGCTGAGCAGTATCCCAAACAATGTCATGATCCTGCTCGGTCTGGCGGTTCTATGCGCGGTCATGAGCCTTGCCTCCCCATTTTTCTTGACGCCGGATAATCTCATCAACGCCGTTTTGCAGGCCGCCATTAACGCAACGCTGGCCTGCGGCATGACCTTTGTCATCTTGACCGGAGGGATCGACCTTTCGGTCGGCTCGATCGTGGCGTTTGCGGGTGTGATCCTCGGCATGCTCCTCAAGGCGGGCGTGCCCGCGCCCGCCGCGCTCCTCGGCTGTGTGGCGGTCGGCGCGCTGTGCGGCGCGTTCAACGGCCTGCTGGTCACACGTGTGGGCCTGCCGCCCTTTATCGCAACGCTCGGATCGATGAGCATCGCGCGCGGACTGGCCCTGTATCTGACGGACGGCCGCTCCATTTCAGGCTTCGGGACGGGCCTGAGCGGTATCGGCAGCGGCACGCTGCTCGGCGTGCCATGGATGATCGTTATCATGGTGGTCACCTTTGGCATCGGCATGTTCCTGCTGCGCTTCACCCGCGCGGGCCGTTATATCTATGCGATCGGCGGCAATGTGGAGGCGACCCGCCTTTCCGGCATCAACACCGGGCGGTACACCGCGCTCGTCTATATCGTGTGCGGCATAACGGCTGGTATTGCCTCCGTGCTGCTCACCGCAAGGCTGGACTCGGCCCAGCCGGTGGCCGGTCAGGGGTACGAGCTCAACGCGATCGCCGCGACCGTTATCGGCGGCACCAGTTTAGACGGCGGCGAAGGCCGCCTGTCCGGCACCATCATCGGCGCGCTAATCATCAGCGTGCTCAACAACGGCCTGAACCTTTTGAACGTGTCCTCGTATATTCAGCAGATTGTGATCGGTCTGGTCATTATTCTGGCGGTCGCGGGCGACAAGCTCAGAAGCAAGTAGTTAGCAAAAGGGAGGAAACGCCATGAACAAACCGATTCGGGTCGGCATTCTCGGCCTTGGGCGCATCGGCAGAATGCACTTGCAAAATATTTTGACCATGAAGGAGTACGAGGTCGTCATCGGCGTCGACCCGTTTTTGACCGAGCAGACCGAACGCGAGCTGCGCGGGCTGGGCCTTCCCCAGTGCGGCAAGGACCCGCAGGCCGTGTTCGGCGACCCGACGATCGACGCGGTGGTGATCTGCTCGGTCACCGAAACGCATTCGGATTTTATCATGCGCGCGGCCGAGGCGGGTATGGATATTTTCTGCGAAAAACCGATCGACCACGATGTCGGCCGGATCGTGCAGGCGCTGCGCGCGGTGCGCGACGCAAACGTCGTTTTACAGGTGGGCTTCATGCACCGCTTTGACCGGCACCACGGCGCGCTGCGGCGCGCCATCGCGGAAGGCCGGATCGGCAAGCCCGAGGTGCTAAAAATCATTTCGCGCGACCCCGCGCCGCCGAGCATGAAATACATCCGCGAATCCGGCGGCATTTTCGTGGACTTCATGATCCACGATTTTGACATGGCGCGCTTTTTGATGGGCTGTGAGGTGACCGAGGTTTTCGCGACCGGCACCTCGGTATGCGACCCGGAAATCGCGGAAAACGGTGATTTCGGCAGCGGGCACGCCATTCTGCGGTTTGCAAACGGCGCGCTCGGCGTGCTGGAGACCAGCCGGCGCTGCACCTTCGGGCATGACCAGCGCATCGAGGCGCTCGGCTCCAAGGGCTGTGTGATGGATGATAACGAGTACGAAAACAACGTGCGTCTATTTGGCCCCGAAGGATATACGGGCGCCAAGGTGCCGTGGCATTTCCCGGAGCGCTACAAGGAAGCGTATTTCGTCGAACTGGCCGACTTCGCGCAGGCGGTCCGCAACCGCGCCGCCCCGCCGGTGGATGGATTCGACGGCCTGCAAGCCGTACTGATCGCCGAAGCCGCAAACCGTTCGGCTAAAACAGGCCGGTTCGAGGCCGTTCAGACCGTAGTGGTTTGACCCTTTGCCATTCTCATCCTTCTTCATATCGCAAGGCGCCGGTGCACGCACCGGCGCCTTGCAATTTTGTTTTCAGCGGTATAAGTCCGGTTTATGGGACAAGCTATTTGCTATACTGAAAGCATCCTAAAGGAAGCGGAGGTTTTCGGTATGCGGAAACGGTTATGTACACTGGCGCAGGGCTGCGGGGCGGGGCTGCTGTTTTTCACGGCGGCCGCGTCCGATATGGGCACGGCGAGCGTGGCGCAAATCGCCTTGGGGCTCGCGTCGGCCGCGCTTCTGCTCATGATCGGCACAATCGGCAAGCGGTATGTCTCCCGGCCGCGCCGCCGCGCACGGCGCGCGGCGGCGTAAGCTCTTTTCACCTTTCAGCTTTTGCTCTTGGGGCGGCTGAGCAGGGCGAACAGACAGCCGAATACGATCGCGGCGGCAATGCCGCCCGCGGCGCCGGTCACGCCGCCCGTCAAAATGCCGAGCGCGCCCTGTTCGGCGACCGCCTTGGCAACGCCCTTGGCCAGCGAATAGCCAAAGCCCAAAAGCGGCACGGTCGCGCCCGCGCCCGCGTAATCCACGACCGGCTGATACAGGCCAAGGGCTTGCAGCAGCACGCCCAGTACAACGAGCGATACCAAAATGCGCGCGGGCGTAAGCTTGGTTTTATCAATAAAAACTTGACAGATCGCGCAGATCAGCCCGCCGACCCAAAATGCGTTCAAATATTCCATAGCGCCTATCCCCTTTCCAGCACGACCGCGTGGCATACGCCCGCGATGGTTTGGCCCTGCTGCACGGAAACGGGGCTCATCAGCGCGCCCGTACCCGCAAAGACCAGCCGTTTATACTTGCCCGCCTGCATATCACGCAGCAGCGGGCCGCACAGAACGCAGGCTGAACAACCGCAGCCCGAAGCGCCCGCGTGCGGGTCCTGATCGCTGCCATACAACAGGCTGCCGCAGTCCGAGTAGACGGGCGTTAGATCGATGCCGTCGTTTTCCCGGAACAGCGTTACGAGAATATCCGCGCCCACGTGGCCCAAATCGCCGGTCACGATCTGGTCAAAGTCGCGCGGCTCCGCGCCAAGCTCGGTCAGCAGCGTGGAAATCGTGTCGTAAGCCGAAGGGGCCATGGCCGCGCCCATGTTATTTGCGTCCTTTACGCCCAGATCAACCTGCCGGCCGAATAGGGCGTGCGTGATGCGCAGATCGCCTTTCCCGCCGCCGAGCACGGCCGCGCCCGCGGCTGTGGCCGTCCACTGGGCGGTCGGCGTACGCTGCCCGCCGTAGGCCAGCGGAAAACGGTATTGCCGCTCCGCCGAGCAAAAATGGGACGAAGCCGCCGCGAGCAGACGGTCGGCCGCGCCGCCCTCCACAAGACATGCGCCAAGCGCGAGGCCCTCGGCCATGGTTGAGCACGCGCCGTAAAGGCCCAAAAACGGCACGCCGCTTTCAGACGAAGCAAGGGCCGAGCTGATGCACTGGTTGAGCAGGTCGCCCGCGAGAATCAGATCCAGATCGCTCTTTTGCAGTCCGCTTTTTTGTACTGCCAAATCGATCGCGGTCTTTTGCAGCTTGCTTTCGGCCAGCTCCTGCGCCTCTTTTCGCCCATCAGGTCGTCATCCGACACCATGTCGAAAAATTCATGCAGCGGGCCCTGCCCTTCCTTTTCGCCCACGGCGGAAGCGTAGCCTAGCAGGGCGGGCTTGCTATCGAACGCGAGCGTGCGTTTGCCTATGCGTTTCACAGCGGGTTCCCTCCCATCAAGAACAAAATAACGCCGTACACCGCCGAAGCCGAAATACCGTAAACCAGTACCGGCCCCGCGATGGCGAACAGCTTGGCGCCAAGGCCCAACACAAGGCCTTCGCTTTTAAATTCCATGGCCGAGGAAACGATCGCGTTGGCAAAGCCCGTGATCGGCACGATCGTGCCCGCGCCCGCGTGCTTGGCGATCTTTTCATACAGGTGCAGGCAGGTCAGCAGGCCGCCGAGGAACACCATGGTCATAGCGGTTGCCGCCGCCGTATCCTCCACCGAAAGTCCGCGCTGCTTAAAAAATCCGCTTACCGCCTGCCCGATCGTGCAAATAATGCCGCCGATCAAAAAGGCTTTCAGACAATCCAGCCAAAGCGGCGAATTCGGGCTTTTCTTTTCGAGCAGCTTTTGATACTGCTGTTTATCCAGTTCCATGCGCATTTCTCCCCTTTTGCTTTTGGGGTATTTTGCGCAGAGAACTGCATCTTATCCATCTGGCATTATAACAATTTTCTAAACTGATACTTTTTAACGGGCCACTTCTGCGGTATGATAAACGCGAAACAAAAAGAAAACGCAGAAGGAGGGGTTTTCGTGAATACGAAAAACAAAAAAATTACGCTTTACGATATGGTGATGATCGGCCTGATGGCGGCTGTCGTGCTTGTGGTGACCGCTTATCTGTCCATCCGCATTCCGACGCCGACCGGCACGACCATGATCAAGCTTGCTAACGCGTTTATCCTGTTGTCCGGCCTGTTGCTGGGCGGCTGGCGCGGCGGACTGGCCGCGGGGTTCGGTTCGATGGTTTTCGACCTGATGACGCCGGAGTATGTGCCGGAGGCTTGGCTTACCTTTATCCGCTTTTTCCTGATGGCCTTTATCGCCGGGCAGATCGCCCATGCGGGCGGCGCCATGGCCCGCAAATTTTCCCGCAACCTGATCGCCTGTGTGGTCGCCGCGGTTTTTTCCAGCGTGTTTTACATGTTAAAAAACGTGGTGGTGCTGATGATTGGCGGCAGCGCGTTCGTGCCCGCCTTTATCGCGAACGTGCCGAAACTGCTGACCTCGCCCCCCAATATCATTATTGCGGTTGCCGTGGCGCTGGCGCTGCTGCCCGCCCTGCAAAAAGCGATCTCCCACACCGGCTTTGCCAGACAGATGCAGGCCGCGCAGAAGCAGTAAAGAAGCACAACAAGTTTTGTACCACGCTATTGCGGTGCGAAGTTGCAGTACCCATGAATTAGCGGCAGCGTTCGCACCCGTTTTGCATGCTGTGGCGGACAAATTCCTCGTGTCATAGTATCTTCAAAGCACTGTGCTTCTGCAAAATAGACCGCAAACCGTCTGACTATACAAAAAAGACCGATGGATTTTGTGCATAATTGCTGTCGCTCCCCTCGCGGGAGCGTGGATTGAAATGCCGTCTTTGTGGCGCCCCCGGGGGAACAGCCACGTCGCTCCCCTCGCGGGAGCGTGGATTGAAATCGCTGATAAACAGACAGAGATAATACTTGGCCGCGTCGCTCCCCTCGCGGGAGCGTGGATTGAAATGTCGCATGGATGGACATGAGGAGCCGCTGCATGTCGCTCCCCTCGCGGGAGCGTGGATTGAAATCGCCGCCCACACGGAACTATGGGACGCATGGGAACGTCGCTCCCCTCGCGGGAGCGTGGATTGAAATGTCCAAAAGTAAAATAGTCTGCGGTTTATCGACGTCGCTCCCCTCGCGGGAGCGTGGATTGAAATATTATTAACCTAATTTTGTCAATTCATCAGAATGTCGCTCCCCTCGCGGGAGCGTGGATTGAAATAGTTCTGTTGGCTTACTCGGTGGTTTCTGCCGGGAGTCGCTCCCCTCGCGGGAGCGTGGATTGAAATCCCGAACCCTGTATGCTCCAAGATCGTGAACGGAGGTCGCTCCCCTCGCGGGAGCGTGGATTGAAATTCGCAGGATTAAATTCCAACTTGATATTTACATGTCGCTCCCCTCGCGGGAGCGTGGATTGAAATTTCGATTTGTTTTTGCGTGTATCCTGCTTCGATTGTCGCTCCCCTCGCGGGAGCGTGGATTGAAATCAGTCAGGCCAACGACCACAAATGCAGTAAATAGGTCGCTCCCCTCGCGGGAGCGTGGATTGAAATCCGCCGCGATGGGTAGTGGAAAACAAAAAAGACGGTCGCTCCCCTCGCGGGAGCGTGGATTGAAATCCAAGTGTTTCTATGTCTGGTTGGGTTCTTCCGGGTCGCTCCCCTCGCGGGAGCGTGGATTGAAATCGTTTCCTTCCCCCGGCTCTGGCCGGACGTTAAAGTCGCTCCCCTCGCGGGAGCGTGGATTGAAATGTTACAGACGGAGGGGAAAACGTATGGAAAAGAGTCGCTCCCCTCACGGGAGCGTGGATTGAAATATAATGATCCATTCCCTTTTTCCCTGAATGCCCCGTCGCTCCCCTCGCGGGAGCGTGGATTGAAATCTTTCTTCTCCGGCCCGCGAATCTGACGGGACGGGTCGCTCCCTTGCGGGGGCGTGGATTGAAATACCGAGGACATGGCGGCTGGGCTGCCCGCGCTGGTGTCGCTCCCCTTGCGGAGGCGTGGATTGAAATATGGCGGGCGGTGGCGTTGCTCTGATTGGCATAGTATGACTCTCTTAATAAGGCGCACAGCAAAAACACCCGCCGCAGAAAATCTGCGGCGGGTGTTTTATAATACCTATTTTTAAGCGAGCGCGGCGGCCGAGGCTTCCTCCGGCACATACGCAATATTGATCACCGAAAGCACCAGCATGGCGGTGGCGCGGCAAACATGCATGATGTCGTCATCGATGCAGTGGCGGCGCTTCTGTTCGCGGTAGCTGCCGTGCATGCCCTCAATACGGGAGATCAGCGCGTCCACAGTCAAGGGCGGGATGATCGGCCCGGCCCAGCGTTCAAAGCGGGCTTCGGTCATGCGGCGGCGTATGACAAGCGCGATGCGCTTTTCATACACATAATGCGCCAGCAGGTTGCGGTCATATATATCGTCGTTATGCGGATAAGTAAAGAAGTCGGTCATAAAGTGGCAGATCTCACCGAGATCGACCGAAAGCTCGTGGCCGTTATCCGGCCCGATCGTGTAGCGCCCGGTGAACGCGCGAATCTTTTCCATCACTTCGTCAAACATGAGGGAGGGATAGTGGCGCTTGGTCAGGTAGGTGCCTGTCAGGTCGGGCTTCAGGTTGCCGTAGACAAAACCGCCGCGGTCAAAAGTCACGCCGCAAGTCTGTTCAACATAGTCGAGCAGCAGGTGCGCGACCCTTACGTGGGAAACGGAATCCATTAACAGTCCTCCAACCGGAATACTCGTGGCTATTCTTATCTCAAAATACGAAACCAGTATACCACAAAAAAGCGCGTCTGTCCCGTAAAATTTGAAACTTTCACAGAATTAACACCTAAGGGCGATAATTCTATTGTTTTTGCATAAAATTTTACACAAAATTTTATTTATCTTGCTCGGTACGCTTCGCTGCGGAAACCGATCTTCCCCTCAAGCGCCTGCCGCAGGCGGCCGCACATATCCTCGCGGTCGCGGTTGAGCGTGCCCGCAAGATTGACATAATTCGAGGCGTGATTGGCGCGGAACACACTGCCCTCGGCGTCGATATGCTCCAAAAGCGTAAGCGTTTCCTCCGCGATCTCTATGGGGTTCATCAGATAGAAGCGTCCTTCCTGCCAGTCGCGCATCAGCGGGGTGGGCAGTTCAAACAATAGGGTGAGCAGGCCGATGTATTCCGGCTTCATCCGGGAAAGCGCCTGCGCGGTTTGAACGGCGTGCTCTTCCGAAAGCTCCTTGGAGCCAAGGCCCGCGATGCAGGTGACGGATAGCTTCATGCCCGCTTGCTTGACCATAAGCCCCGCGCGGACGATCTCATCGGCGGTTTCGCCCTTATTGATACGGCGCAGCACCTCGTCCGAGCCGGATTCCAGACCCAGATAGATCATGTCCAGACCGAGCGAGTGCAGCAGATCAAGATCGGCCTGCTGCTTAACCAGAATGGACGCGGGCGAGCCATAGCTCGTCACGCGCTCGCATTCGGGGAAAAGCTCGCGGATATAGCGCAGGATCTCGGCCAGATGCGCGGGGCGGCACATGAGCGCGTCGCCGTCGGCCAAAAAGATGCGCTCGACGCGGCGGTACTGGCGGCGCGCGATATCAAAATCGTGCTTGACCTCCTCCAGCTTCCGCACGCGGAACTGCTTTTCCTTGTACATATCGCAAAATGTGCATTTATTGTGGCTGCACCCGATCGTGACCTGCACGATCAGGCTGTAAGCCTCGGACGGGGGCCGAAAAACGCGGCCTTCGTATTCGATCATAGCGTGTTGCTCCTTCCATTTGCAGAAAACAACAGGCGGAGAATGGCTTCTCCGCCCGCAGATATTTGGTTTGGATTATGCCTCTTCGTCCGTATCGTCCGCCGGTTCGGCGTCTTCCGCTTCCTCCGGCTCCTCTTCGGGCACGGATTCATCGAACGAGTCCTGATATTCTGCATCCGCCGCGGCGCATTCTTCGGCGCACGAGCAGGAATCGCATTCGGATTCGGCGCGCATCATTTCTTCCAGCTCATCCATCGCCTTCAGTTCGGCCTCGTGATAAACTTCTTCTTCGCGCTTTTTTTGTAATAAGATGGCCGCAGTGGTAGCGCCGGCCGCAACCGCTAGGCTCATCAGAAGCATACCTGTTTTAAATTTCGTCGATTTTTTCACGGTATCCACTTCCTCTCATGATTCTGGATACAATCACTTTACCACACAGGGCGTGCAAAGTCAATAAATCGATTGCAGGCGGCGCTGTATGATTCCGTTTATTTACCCAATTCATAGGCGCGGGCGATGCACTTATCGCTTGCTTCGGCAAGGATACCGGCAAGGCCGCGCGTTTCGATCACATTCATGGCTTCCAGCGTCGTACCGCCGGGCGAACAGACCGCGCGGATCAACTCGGCCGGGGATTTGCCGCCCGCAAGCAGCATTTTGGCCGAACCGATCATGGTTTGACAGACCAGCTCGAGCGCCTGCCGCTCGCCGATGCCGTGCTGCTCGGCGCTTTGCACCATAGCGTCCGCAAAGGCATAAACATAGGCCGGGAACGAGCCGTTATATGGAATGACTTCATTGAGCATTTGCTCGCCCGCAAACACGGCGGTAACGCCCATGGTGCCGAACAGCTGGACCGCGAAATCCAACTGACCATCCTTTGCCGCCGTGTTTTTCACCAATGCGGACGCGCCCTCGCCGATCATCAGCGGCGTATTGGGCATAATACGGATGATCGCGGTATCCGCGCCGAGCGCTTTTTCCATTTTTGCAAAGGTCATGCCCGCCGCGATGGACAGAAGCAGCGGCTTTTCCTCTGGCGTATTGGCGGCCAGCACCGGCAAAAGCTCGTCAAAGTTTTGCGGCTTGACGCCCAAAACGACGGTATCGCAGTTCTGGTACACCTCGGTATAGTCGCCGGTCACGGCGTAGCCCGCGGCGGCGTTTTTCGCCCGTTTTTCCTCGCTGCGGTTAAACAGAAGCACCTGCTGGGGCGTAAAAAAGCCCGCGCGCACCGCGCCCTCTGTGATCGCCATTCCCATATTGCCCGCGCCGATGACGCCGAATTTATATTGCTTCATTATTAACGCTCCTTAGTTATATAGCTGTTTATTGCTATTATACCACAGCGACAGGCAATTCCAAAGAGTCAAAACGCACCTAAGCGCCGCTGATGGTATAATTATATCTATAGGCGTATAATAGTCGTCTTGGGACAGGAAGCGAAAACCTTCCCCACCGTCTTGTTTTACAGGGTGGCAAAGCTGAAAATTTATTTTTGGGTTGTAGAATTGGCCCGTCCATGGTATAATAGCCGCGAAACGGCTATTATACCGCCTATTAAATCATTATACCATCAGCGGCGCGTAGCGGGTGCTATAGCTTTATTTGCGCATGCCGCTGTGGTATAATAGCGATATTATTTGTGGAGGCGTATACCATATGAGCAAGCTGCTGCCGCACGTCGGTTTGCGGACTGTCAAAACGGCGGCCGCGGTTGCGACTGCGTTGCTGCTTGCCGATCTGCGCGGCAGCCCGGCGCCGATATTCGCCGCGATCGGCGCTATCGTTGCGATGAACCGCACACTTGGGGACGCTGTCCAGTCCTGCCTGACCCAGCTGGCAGGCATTTTTTTCGGCGCGGGCTTCGGCTGGCTGTTCGTCACGCTGCTGCCCGGTTACCGGTATGTGGGCATTGCGGTAGGCATTGTCGCGCTGATCCTTCTGTGCGTGCGGCTACAGCTGCAATTTGCCGTGCCGCTCGCGTGCATCGTGTTCGTTTCGATCTGCCTATCACCGGCGGACGGCGCGTTTCTGTATGGCGTAAACCGCTTATTCGACACGTCGATCGGTCTGGGCACGGCGCTTATCATCAATATCGCGGTAAAGCCCTACAACAACCGGCGGCAGATCGCCCAGCTTTTCATGCATTATTTGCAAACGCTGCCCGATTACATCGGCGCGCGCGTGGCAAGAGGCGGCTACCCCGATCTTTCCTCGCTGCAGGCGCAGCTTGGCCGCATCGGGGACGAGCTTGCGATCTATGAAAAGCAAAACCTGTTCCGCCACGCGGACCACGACCGGCAGGCCGTTTATCTGCGCGGCTGCGAGCAGCTCGCCGGGACCATGCTGCAGGAGCTCACCGCGCTTTGCGCGATGGATGAATCCGGCCGCATCGGGTGGGAAAACGCGGCGCGGCTGCAAACATTAGGGGTGGAAGCCACGCCCCTGCCGGAAGGCGCGACGCCCTGTCAGGCGGATATCGTGGCGGACTATCATCTTTCCAATCTGCTGGACGCATACGGCTATCTGCGCGATTTTAACCTGATGGAATGAACCCGCCGGGGGTAAGGCGGAACAAAGAGAAATGAGAAGGAGTTTTCAAGCAACATGGAGAAAAAGAGAAGTAGTTTTTCCAGCCGCATCGGCTTTGTGCTGGCCGCGGCGGGCTCGGCGGTGGGGCTGGGCAATATCTGGCGTTTTCCCTATCTGGCGGCCAAGTACGGCGGCGGCATTTTCCTGCTGGTATACCTGATCCTCGCCGTTACCTTCGGCTTTGCGCTGATGATCACGGAGATTGCGATTGGCCGCCGCACCGGGTTGAGCTGCATCGGCGCGTACAAGGCGCTTGATAAGCGTTTTTCCTTCCTCGGCTGGCTGGCCGCTCTGGTGCCTGTCATCATCACGCCGTACTACTGTGTCATCGGCGGCTGGGTGGCGAAATATTTCTTTGAATATGTATCCGGCGGCGGCGCCGCGCTTGCGGGCGATTCTTATTTCGGCAATTTTATCGGCTTTGTAGGCAGCGGCCTGTTAGCCACGCCGCTGTTCTGGTTCCTTCTGTACGTGCTGCTCACCGCCGTGGTCGTACTGTTGGGCGTGGAAAAGGGCATTGAAAAAGTATCCAAATTTCTTATGCCGGTTTTGGTGCTTCTGTCCATTGTCGTAGCGGCCTTCTCCTTGACCATGCCGGGCGCGATGGAGGGCTTAAAGTTCTACCTGCTGCCTGATTTTTCGGACTTTTCCTTTACCACCGTGCTGGCCGCCATGGGGCAGATGTTCTACTCCATGTCGCTCGCCATGGGCATTATGATCACCTACGGTTCCTACACGCAGCAGGGCAATTTGGAGCGTTCGGTTGGCCAGATCGAGATTTTCGATACCGCGATCGCTTTTATCGCGGGTCTGATGATCGTACCCGCCGTCGTCGCCTTCAACGGCGGCGATCCCTCCGGAATCAACGCGGGCCCCGGTTTGATGTTCGGCACGCTGCCCAAGGTGTTCGAGCGCATGTGGATGGGCCGCGTGGTGGGCTGCGCGTTCTTCCTGCTGGTGCTGTTCGCGGCGCTCACCTCGTCCATTTCGTTGATGGAGACCGTGGTCTCCATCGTGCGGGATAAGCTGCACTGGGGCCGCCGCGCCGCGACCATGCTGGTCACCGCGGTCATTCTGGTTCTGGGCGTGCCTTCCTGCCTAGGCTATGGCCCGCTCGCCTCGGTACAAATCCTCGGCATGGCGTTCCTTGATTTCTTCGATTTCATCTCCAACTCGGTGCTCATGCCGATCGTCGCCTTCCTCACCTGTATTTTGGTGGGCCATGTGGCCGGTACCAAGATTGTTTCGGAGGAAGTCGAGCATACCTTCGTCTTCCACCGCAAGCGCCTGTTCGAGGTCATGATCCGCTGGATCGCCCCGATCATGATCGTCTGCATCCTCGCGGGCGAATTGCTTCGCGTGACCGGTTTCATTTCGATCTAACTGAATGGAAAAGCGCCGCATAGTCGTGTGAACGAGTATGCGGCGCTTTTTTGTGGGATACACTATTGACACTTTGATTGCAAGGTGCTATCTTGAATATAGATTGCACCTTGCAATCTTATGAGAGGGGAACCACATGGTCCAACAAGTATCAGACTTTGAATTGGAGTTAATGAAAACCATTTGGGCAAACGGCGGCACAGCCCTTTATGCAGAAATCGTCGAGGAATTAGAGAAGAAAGATATGTCTGCCACAAAGAATACAATCATTTCTCTGCTTTTACGATTGATCGATAAGAAATTTTTACAAACAAATAAGATCGGCCGCCGCAATAAATATACCGCCCTTGTGTCCGAAGCGGCGTATCAGGCAGCGCAAACGGAAAACTTCCTTAAAAAAATATACGAAGGTGACGCAAAAGAACTAATATCCACGCTTATACAAAAAGACTTGATTTCCGCCAGTGAGTATGAGGACTTGAAGATACATTGGAAAGGCGGCGGCAAAGCCGAATGAACGAAATACTAAAAACGATTTTGTCGCTATCGCTTTCTGGAACTCTGCTGATCCTCATTTTATTCCTTTGTAAGTTTTTCGTAAAAGACAGGTTGAGCAAAAGATGGCAGTATTATATTTGGTTGGTCATCGTTGCTCGCTTACTGCTCCCCTTTACGCCTAACACAAGTCTTACAGGCGCGCTGTTTCAAGGGTTTGACCGTGCGTCGGTCGAGATAAGCGCAAGTTCCCAGCCGGATCCGGACATTCCCCAATTATCTGAGACTGCGTTTTTCAATAACGGCGAGCATACAGCGTCTGAAAGCCATCCGCTGCATGGCATGTTTGATAAGGCGGTGCAAAATATTGGAGGCATTTGTTTGCTGATCTGGTTGATTACCGCAATCGGTTTATTGATTCGAAAAATAACCGTCTATCAAAGCTTTGTAAAATACCTTAAGGCCGGGCAAACGGAAGTTTCGGATATCCCGCTTTGGGAGCGTGTAGGGAAACTCGCTGAACAAACCGGTATTAAGGGTGCCGTGGGGCTTTACACCAACAGCCTTATTTCATCCCCGCTGCTGATAGGCTTTTTTCGCCCCCGCATCATACTGCCGACTACCGAACTGACGGATTCGGATTTTACCTATACCATCTTGCATGAACTGACGCATTACAAACGGCATGATATGTTTTATAAATGGTTGATACAGATTACGATCTGCCTGCATTGGTTTAATCCCATCGTTTATCTCATGGGTCGGGAAATCAATAAGGCTTGTGAGCTATCCTGTGATGAAGCAATGATACGACCGCTGGACCTACAAGAACGGCGGGCCTATGGCGATACTCTGCTAAACGCGGTAAATTCAGGGGGCGGTTATAAAAATTCTATCGCCTCTGTAACGCTAAGCGAAAGCACTGCGTTGTTAAAAGAAAGGTTGGATGCAATTATGCACTTTGACAAACCATCAAAAGCAACAGCGGCCGTAACTTATATGTTGTCGCTGCTAGTGCTGTGCAGTTTTTCTTTTATTGGGGCGTATGCAGCCGATTTTAAAGCCCCCGCAGACACTCGTCTTCAAAGTATGCAATCTGCCACAACCATTTTAACTGATGCGCACGATATTACTTCTATTGAAGTCCTCGCCACAGTTGGACATTTAAACGTTGTATACGGAGAAACACCGCAAATCCAAATAGGTGCCGAGCTTATCGGCCACGCTTCCTTTTCCTATGAAAACGGAGCACTGCTTTATCATGATGATCTTAAAAACAAGCACCTTTCATTGGATGAGACGAATGAGCAAGCGTATAAAATCGTGATCACGGTTCCTCACAAGTTTGTAGTACGCGACCTTATTGCTGATGTGGGCATTGGCACGATCGATCTGAAAAACATTAGTGCCGGACACGCTACGCTGAACGGTACTGATACAATAAACCTTGATGGATTCCATAGTGATACGCTAAACCTAAAGGGCACTTTAGCCGACATCAGCGCCATGGACATCTCTATATCTAAAGAACTTCGCTTATCCTTATACGGAAGCCGCGCCGCTGTGTCTGGCGCTATTCTGGGCAATGTGCTGATAGAGAGCGCCGGAATAAGCAACACAAATATAACGTTTCTGCATGCGGACCGAAAAGACTATTATATGAAAAGCTCGTGGCAACCAGATTCCCAGCAAAGGGAACCGGGAAACATGCTTCTCAAAACGGAACGCGTCGGTATTCTGATCGATGGCAAAAAGTATAGTATGGAATATGCCGACCCTGTTGCGGGAGCGCCTAATCAAGTGACTGTCATTTCTCGCGAGCTTATGCCGATGGACAATATCGCAATAAATTTTACAACCTAAAAAAGAGGGGAAGGAAGCAGCAATCGCTTCCTTCCCCTCTTTTTTAAGCCGTATATCACTATACATCGTTGAAAAGCAGCTTTCCCGTCTCTTCCAGCTGCTGAAAAAAGCGGCTGATGTGCAGGCCGTCGTTGACGGCATGCGAAAACTCCCCGGCGACCGGCAGCAGAATGCGTTCCCCTTCACGCCGAAACCTGCCGAACAGCGTGAAGGGCGTAAAATCCTCTTTGGGGCTGCCGCCAAAGCTAAAGGCCGTAAAGCTCAGTTCCGGCGTAATTGAGATACCGCAGATATTCTCCGGCAGCTTGGGGTCGCAAAGCAGCCTGCCGCTGGTTTCCGCCTGTGCGTAGTCCCCTGTGAACGCCTCATAAAACGCCGCAAAATCGGCGGTGTACGCGGTACATTTCATGGAGAACAGCGCGTTGTCGTCCAGCCGCGGCACGGTATAGTACGGGTACACCACATCCCATAGACCAATGTTCCCTTGCGCGTCACGGGCATAGCGGAACGCCTGATCCTGATTGATCACCCTTGCCGCGCAGTAGACCAGCGCGGGGTACAACCGCAGGCCGCGCCGCTTGATTTGTCCATATAGCGCCGTGATATCCACATCGGCCGTGATATAGATCGCTGTTTCTTGAAAGTATTTCAGGTATTCCTTGCGCTCCCAGCGTTCATAGTCGATAGGCGTAAAAAACATGCGCGCGGTCTCCCTTCTTTCGCCGTCCATCATGCCACTATTTTAGCACAGCCGGCACGGGAAGTCGAGACAGACCCTTTTTATTTCCCCGTTGCTAGTAAGACAAAAACGGTCATCGTTCGGTTCCTCCTGTTACGTTTCATTTTTGGTAAAACCAAATTTGATGTCCACCCGGTTTTCCATGCAGCGGCAGATACTGCTGCGCATATGGAGCTCTGTGGATTTGCGGAAATCCGCGTATTTGCAGTACCAGCACTCGCGCACATTGGCCAGCGGACCACCCGATCCGACCCAGTGCGGGCAGCCGTAATCCTCGGTCACGATGGGGTAGCCCTCGTCCGTCACGCCGATCACCCCGCCGTGGGCTGTTTTCTCGTCCATAGACGCGCGTCCCTCCTTTTTTGTATTGGTAAGGCTATGGCCCCTATTTCATCCTTTATTTTCACTTCTACCATACCACCCCGTCCGCCGTTCCCGCCCGCAAGAGGACGATCGACGGCTTTCCGGGGACAAATGACAACGCGCCCGCGCACGGGACGATCCCGTGCGTAGGTGCGAAATGCTTAGTTTTTCAGGGCAAGAACCACCTTAAGGATGAATTCCCCTTCGCTTCTGGACACGCTGCAATAGCCGTGATATTGGTGCGCGACGCGGCCGATTCCCGCAAGGCCCAAGCCATGGCCCGGCTCCCCCTTCCGGCTGAGCAGCCGCCCATCCGCTTCCTTTACCACGCCGTCGTAGCTGTTTTTGATCTCCAGCGTCAGATTCCGTCCCGCATACCGGGCGAACAGCGCGATATAGCGCGCCTGCCCCGGCCGCTGCCGCGCGCAGGCGTCCAGCGCGTTTTGCAGCGCATTGCCGAGCACCGTGCAAAGATCGACCGGGGAGCACGAGAGATCCACCGGGATCTGCGCGTCGCAGCGAAAGTCGATTCCCTCGCGCCGGGCTTGCCCGCCGTAAAACCCAAGCAGGATATTGGCCGTGTAATTGGCGCAATACAGCACATTTTTCGTATCCGGCGTTTGCTCGATCAGCGCGGCCAGATAGTCGCGCAGCAAGGCATAATCGCCGTTTCGCGCATAGCCGTCCAGCACGCGCATATGATGGCGGATATCGTGCTGCATCTGGCGGACCTCCTGTATGTGCCGGGTCAACGTTGTATAATACTGCTCGGATTGGCGCATTTGGGTGGTCAGCTCCTGCACCTGCGCATGGGCCAGCGCGTTTTCCTTGATCGTCATCATGGTAAAAAAGGATAAATAATAACCGCAGGCCAGCAATACCACATACAGAATCAGCCGCAGATAGTCGCCCGGCGGCAGCGTGTCGCGCACCCGCCATGCGTCGAACCAAAGCAGCATCAGCACATAACCGACCAGCGCAAAAATGGTAAGGCTGTTCAAATGCGGGCCGAACTGGCGCAGCCGTTCGACCATCGGATCGCGCAAAAAGCGAAAAAACAGATACACATAGGCGGCGGTGAGCACAAAATACAGCGCCACAAAGGCCGCGCGCGGGTTGAACACCGGAAAAAAGCCGTAAACCAGCAGCACGGTGTAGCGCGCCGTCACCGCGGTGAGATACATCGAGGTGTCCACAAAGAAATAGGTAAAAAAGCTCTGCCTTACCGGCACATCAAACAGGTAAAGATAGACGAACACCGCCAAAAACCCGGTAAACTGCCCGGAACAGTTGCCTATGACCGGACGCAGCAGCTCGCCCAACACAATGATGAGCAGCGTGCAGGCCGTCCAAGCGCAGACCGTTTGCCACCGGCCCCGCTTGGAGCGGTAGAAAATATGCGCCATGCCAATGGAAAAACAGATCATGGCAAGCCCCACTATGGAAGCAGCGGCAACGCCCAACATAGTAAGGGGCCCCCTTTCATTCAAATGCGCGTCAGCTCGGCTTGCGCCAGCAGGTATTCAAAGTAGTCCGCGCGTATGGTTTTGGCCCCGCGCTGACGAATGGGGATGCGGGCCCCGGAGAGCATCAGAAAATCGTCCTCCACGGTGCGCACCCGGTCCATATTGACGATATAGCTCTGGTGGCAGCGGAGAAAGCCGTGACCTTCCAGCTCCCGCTCCACATCGCTGAGTTTGGCGTAGACCCGGTGCTCCTCGCCGTTATCCAGATGGACCAACAGCACGTTGCGCCGGCTTTCTATGTACTCGATCTCCCGGTAAGCAATGCGGCGGCCCTTGCCGCCCTCCCGCAGCAGCAGGGTCTTTTGGCGTCCGTCGAACTCCTCTCGCAGAAAGCGGGCCAGAAGCGCCGCCGCTTTATCCCCATTCAGCGGCTTGATCAGGTAGCTGTAAGCGCACACATCATAGCTTTCCAGCGCATAATCGGGCGTGGTGGTCAAAAAAACGATGGGCACGCGCGGCGCGAAGCGGCGCACGCCGCGTGCGGCCTCCATGCCCAGCATGCCGTCCATATAGATATCCAGAAAGATCAGGTCAAAGCTGACCAGCCCGTCCTCATAATCATCCACCAAAGTTTCGCCCCGAGCGTATTCCGTTAAGATATATTCGTAGGGGTGGGCGGCAAAATAAGCGCGCAAAAAGCGGGATAGCAGCTCCCGCTCCGACGGTTGATCGTCGCAGATCGCAATGCGCAGCATTTCCACCCCTCCTTTCCCCATCTTATCCTATCACGGATCAAAATCGCCCGCGTTTTCGGGGGACATTCGACGGCTTTTTCAGGAGATTTGATCGTTTGGGTGTCACCATTATAGCAAGTCATGCGCAGGAAAGCGGCCGTTTTGCACCAACGTATCATATACGGTACGAACACCGCGCGGCGGACAAAAAAGCGCCCCTCTCCCAAAGGAGAGAGGCGCTTTAGGCTGTCAAAAAACTATTTTTGACAGCCTGTCGATCGAAACAAAGCTCCATTTCGATCGAGAATTCCGGCTGCGGCGCGAGGGGGTCTTTGACACGCTGAAGGGCGCGTTGCAAAATAAAAGAATGTTCCAAATTCTTGTCATTCTGAGGAGCGAAGCGACGCAGAATCTCGCGCGAACGCGCGGCTTCCACGTTCATTCCGCGCGTTCGCGCGAGATTCTTCACTTCGTTCAGAATGACATACGGAATTTCTTTTGTTTTGCAACGCGCCCTTGGAATCGTTTGTTTTACTTTTTGCGGCGGCGGAACCATGCCGCGCCGCCTAGGATCACCGCGCTGGTGGCAAGCGTGGCCGTGGCGAAGCCGGGCACACGGGCGGGCGGCGCTTCCTCCGCTTCCGATGCGGGCGCGGCCGCGACCTGCGGCGTGAGCGCCGCTCCTGTTGGCTCCATGTGCGCCTCGTGCTCCGCGCGGTTCTCCGGCGCGGACTCGTCGGCAGGCATCGGAGCGGGCGCGGCGGCGGCGAAAATCGCCCGCCCCATCGAAGAGACTGCCTCCGGTATGGGAATCGTTTGCACGGACGGTTTTGCCGGTTCTTCGGGTTGGAGCGCCGCCGCGGGCAAAGGCGATTCCTTTTCGCCGGCGGCAGGCGGCTCGCCAGCCGAATCAGTCTTCGGCGCGGGTTCCGGTACCGGTTCGGGCGCTGGAGCAGGCGTTTTTTCGGTCTCTGTTTTGCCGTAGCGGTCGTGCGCGCCCTGCCCGCCGCCGCCATGGTCGCCGCCATTATCGGTCCCATCGGATTCTTCCCCGCTGCCCACCTTTACGATATTGGTGGCCCCGGCATAGGCCGTGCCCTCGATGACCAGACGGGTATCAAAGGCTTTGTCAATCTCCAGCCGGACCGTGAAGGGCGGCTGTCCCACATCAAACAGATATCCTTCCAGCAGGTTTTCGCTGTATGCGGGGGGCTCCGCGGCAGGCCCCGTGGTCGCCACCTTGCCCCGGAACCACGCGCCGCCTTCGGTACGGAACTCCGCACAGATCGCCGTCGCGCCGGTCAGGTCGGGCAAATGATCGTAAGCAACCATGTAAACGCCGTTGCCCAGCGGTTTTACGCTGACCTTTAGCTCCTCATACGGAACAGGCTCCAGCACGCGGACCGCTACCTCCGCCCGGATGTTTCGCGCATTGACGATATGGTTCGCCGCCAATACGTCGCCGTCAAAATCGCCATAGACCGTATAAGCGCCCTTGGTCAGCGGATCGGGCAACGCCGACAAATCCCAGTGAATGGGCACGTCCGCGACCGAGCCATAGGAATCTTCCATATCATAAAGCACCTCGGTCGCCGCCGCGAGCGACAGGCTGCCGGGGCGAACGCCGGACAAGCACTCGATCTCTTTCACCAGCTCCGTCCACGGGTCGGCATAGTAGCCGGATACAATGTATTCTTTTTGCGGCTCGGGCGGACCGGGCCCCGCGTCCTCCGCCGGGTACACGGTCGACAGCTCGTCCACCGTCAAGACGCAATTCCCGGCCGAAAACAGGATGGCCGGCGCATCGGCCTCGCCTTCCAAGCGGATGTTGCAGTCATACAGATCCACATCGTTGCCGCAATAGACCGCGGCGTCCCCGCCGCGCACGGTCAAATCCACCTGACGCAGCCGGAGCGGCGCATTCCATATAGCGCCGCAGAGAATACCGGCGCGGACGCCGCCCCCTGCCGGTACGCCGTCATACGTCGCATCGATGTAAAACTGTTCCCTCTCGCCGGTGAGAAGATGCGTGCCGTCGCTCATCAGCAGAATGGCGGGACAATTCACCGTTTGTATGGTACCGGCGCGCAGATTCAGGCAGCCGCCGCTGATGATAAACGGCCCCATCGAATGGTTCTCTGCATAAACGGTAAGGTTTGGATTGTTAAGTGTCAACGTGGCATCCCCCGCCGCCACAAAGCTGTACGGCTCCGTCGCAATGATCCGCACGGCGGTATCGGTCGGCCCAAGCTCATACACGCCGCCGGACAGCTTTACATTGCCCATTAAATACAGATCGTGCGTTTCGGAATCCGCGCTGCCCGCCGTTTGATACAGCGCGTAAAAGTCCTCCCAATCCATGACCTTCGGCGGACCCCAAGCCGCCGCCCGAACCGACAGCAAGCCGGCCAGACAAAAAAACAGAAGAAAGGCACGTTCCAATCGCTTCATAAACGGCCCTTCCTCTCTTTTGGTTTTTTATTATCTTATCACAAACCGCGCCGCTCCTTCAACGGTAAAACGGCCCTGTAAAAACGTGCCTGTTGCGATCCAATGTCCTTTAGTTAAGGGAAACGCATAGGAAAAACAAGGGCGTCGCGCCCAATGTCATTAAGATAAGCTTTACCCGATTGTCATTCTGAGGAACAGAGTGGCGAGACCGTAGTCCTCTATCCTCATTTCGCCGCCGGGCGGCGATCGAATGAGAGCGAATCTCGCGCGTTCGCGCGAGATCCTTCGCTTCGCTCAGGATGACAAACTTATAAAAATTCCTTAACTAAATGACATTGCGCGCATGGGGCAGGTCTTTGCCAAAAGCCAAATATGCTCACGTCCATACTTATTTATCAGCATAGCAAACAACCGGAAGAATGGCAACAAATAGCGTAAAATGTAGAAGATTTGAAAGTTAAGTGATATAATAGGAACAGCTTTTATTGCAGTACAGACACAGCGAGGGGGAGGTACCGGCAATGGATCATACGACGGAGCTGCAGCAAGCGGTCTACAATGTTTTGTTGACGCAGATACAATTTGGAACATATCAGTTTAAGGAAAATCTACCCGCGATGGATGTCGCAAGCAAGCAATTTCTTGTTTCACTCGACACCGTGCGCGCCGCCTATCGCCGACTCAAGCAGGAGGGGTATATTTCGCTTTCCAAAAATGTAGGCGCGATCGTGCAGGTGAAATATCAGGAACCGCAAACGATAGCGCATATACGCTCCTATTTCGCGCCGCGACGCAGCGCGCTGATCGATCTGAGCGAATCCATGGTGCCGCTTTTCGGCGGCGCGCAGCGCATCGGCCTTAAGCACGCGCACCCGGAAATACTCGATGATATGGAGCAGCTTGCTGCAACGGACGCTCCCGCGCCCACCGCCATGCTGCATCATTTAAAGCAGCAGTACGCCCCGCTGGGAAACGGGCTGCTCATGCGTCTGGTATGGCAGATCTACATGTTTTATCAGGCGCCCTTTTTCAGCTTGCCGGCGGAGATGCGGCGACTTCAAGGTTCCACCGAATATGTGCCCCAAGTGGTGCGTTACTGCCGCCGGCAGGACTGGGCGGCTCTTCATGATATCACAAGCCGCTTTCAAGATGCGCTTTCCTCCGCCCTATGCTGTTTTCTCAGGGAGGATATCCCCGCCCAGTCGTCTGGCGAGGAGATCGCGTTTTGCTGGAGCTCCTATCGGAAGCCGTCGCAGCTTCGCTATTCGCTTGCCATGGAGCTATTGATCGAAATTAACAATGGCCTCTATCCCGCCGGAACGCTGCTGCCCACCTTGGAGCAGTTAGCCAAGATCAAGAACGTTTCCATCAGCACGGTGCGCCGGGCGTTGGCTTTGCTCAGCAGCATCGGCGCAATCCATGCGACGCCGAAAATTGGCACAAGGATCGTGCCGTTTGATCAGGTCAGCCAAAACTGCGATTTTTCGCTTCCCACATTGCAGCAGCGTCTTTTAGACACCATACAAGGCCTGCAATTTTTAGCGTTGTCCTGCAAGGATGTCTCCCGCGTGACGCTCGCTTCACTGACTCCTTCTGAAATGCAGCAGTGGAAGAAGCGTCTATGCGAAATATCCCAGCAGCAGCGGTACGACGTCACTTCCTATAGCATCATCAAGCTGATCACAAAGTTTTCCCCCTATCAAACCATACGGCAGGTATACACGGAGCTGCTGCGTCAATTTTTCTGGGCGCACGCGTTCCGCAACATGTACGACCAGCCGGAATCCATTCGTAATGTATACAAACCCTCTATGGAATGCTTCATCGAATGTCTGGATCAGCAGGATATCGCGCGGTTCTCCTCCCGGCTGGAAACGCTCATGCTCCACGAACTCCGTTCGGGCGTGGCGTACCTGCTTCAATTAGGCGTGGCGGGGGCAAAGGATATTCTCATTCCCGACGAGCACGACGATTGACCGCGCCGCGCTGATTTTATTTGACAAAAAGGCAGGCCGGTTTCTGGACGATCGCCCAAGAAACCGGCCTGTGGTGTTCATTCAATATCACGTTCCAACAAAAGCTGATGAAGCAGCAATTACATGTGCCCGCAAATCAGGCTATTGACAAAATAATAAAGAAGAGGCTGTCCTATTTAAAATAAGACAGCATCCTCTTATCCATTGGCAATTTGCTATTTCAATCCACAGGTTTATCCTGACAGCTACATTATAGCAAAATCAATCTTGAATTGAAAGATAGAAAATGCTATAATATAAATTCAAAAGAGCAGCCGCCTATCGGGTGGGATGCCTATATAGAAATTCCACCCTACTGCTTTCCAGAGGTAAAGGGTGGTTTTTCTATATCACTAGTGGCAAATTAAATAGATAAATGTCAGCAATGCTAAAATAAACATGCCGAAGGCCATCATATCTTTAAAATTAAAATATCTTATGTCTAATCACCTCTATTTGTTTTGATGTCAAAGATGATTCCCACTCTATAGTACGTCTGCCCTTTTCTATAGAATACCTGATGTCTTACTATTTGTCAATATCAATTTCTTCTATATGCAATTTGCTGAGCGTCTCTTCTTCCAAAGACAACTTGCTGAGTTTAAAAAGCGTATGGTTATATAGACTACACCATGCTAAATACATCATGACAGTCTATTCCTTTCTGCCTTACTCCTAGGCATATCCATATACCATATGGCAAATATTCTATTTATCCCGAACAATAATGCTCCTTGATTAGGGTAATCAAGGCCACCACACGTTGATCCTGTATTCTGTACAGAACGTTCATGCCCTGTTTTTCCGAATCCAGAATGCCTGCTGCGCGCAGTTGGGCCAAATGCTGCGACAGCGCTGAGGCTGTGATATGCGGCGTAAACTTATGGATCTCGCCCACGGTAAGCGGCCCCTTCATCAGCGCGCACAGAATGAGCAACCGGTGTTCGTTTGCCAGTGTTTTAAGTAATTCCGCGATCTTCTTGGCCTGCTCCTCCACAACTGCCGCATCCTTTCTTTTGTTTTATTTTACAAATTCCCTGCGTCATCGTTCCCATGGGGCAATACACGCACCAAGAACGCGGCCGGAACAGCACCATGGTCACAAGCCCCAGCACCGTTGAGGTCATCATAACGCCGAAAAAGCCAAAGGCGAACTGCGCCATCCACGGCGCTACCATGCCGACCTCGGCCCACTGCCACGGCAGCTTGAATACCCACAAAAGCGTAACCGCCTCCCGCAGCGGCGCGCCGGTGAAAACCTTATAGGTGCTGAAAAGCATCAGGCCGAACATGGTCATAAAGAAAGCCAGAAAGCCGTACCGGAACCATTTGCTGCGCAAAAAACGGGGCGGCGGCGCGTTCCGCGACAGCTTTAATTTTCCGCCCAGCAACCCCAGCAACTGACCGCGGCCGCAAAACCGGTTACAATATGCTTTGTTGCCGCCAATGATGGCGATCAGCAGCGGAACGGCGAAAAATATAACGCCCAGCCACGCGAAAAGAATATTGCACAGGCCCAGCACCCAATATAATAGCTCTGCGATCCATAAAAACTCGTACCAACGCTTTTTCATTCCGCTGCCCTCCGCTCCACGACTGTTATGACGGCAGCGGGACAAATCTTGGCGCATTTACCGCAGCCGACACACTTTTCTCCGTCAATTTGAGCGATCACGCCCGATGCAATGCGGATAGCGCCCATCGGACAAGCCCCCACGCAGCTTCCGCACGCCACACAATCCCCGCCAACGCGGGCAATCTTCAATGCTCTGCCCATACTACCTCCGAATAATTAAGTAATTAAGATATTTCTAATATACTGTATTCGCAGGGACTTGTCAATATGCAAAAAAAGCAAAGGGGCTGTAAAATAAGTTCTTACAAATGTATAGAGAACTGTTGCAAAGCGAAGAATCTCGCGCGAACGCGCGAAATTTACGCTGGGAACGCGCGTTCGCGCGAGATTCTTCACTTCGTTCAGAATGACATTTGGATTTTGCAACAGTTTTTTTACAGCCCCTTTTTGCCTATTTAATGTTCCCCATACAGGGAAACCTCTTGCTTCTGTCTGGCGTCATATTCTGCTGTTACTTCCGCAACGCTTGCGCCCTGACAGAGCCGCTGGCTCAGCTCCCGCACCGTATTCCAGACATTGAAGTGTAAGCGAAAATCCTGATTGGGTATCTGACCGCCCTGCGACACACATGCGATGATCGACTTGGACTGGGTGATATTCGGCGCCGTGGCATTTTGGGAGGAAGATATCTTTCCCAGATGTTCCGCAAAGGAATCGAGGGTTGCCGTTTCTCCTAGCGCTTCCACGATCGCTATGGCCGCGTCCAAATGTTCGGAGCCCGGATTAATCGCCAATCTTTGATCCGCGCCCACCACGCAAATGGAGCCGTTTTCCAATATAGGCAGGGGCGTCATCTCAATTTCAAACGGGTAATCTTCAAAGGTCTGTCCGCGATAGATGGCGCAGATAAACGCGCAGTTTTCTTCTTGAAAGAACGCCTTTTCTTCCTTGCTGGACGGCAACGTGCCGAGCGCGGCTTCCGGGTCCATATAGCCATTGTCGATCAGCATCTGAAGGAACGAGAAACCCTTTTCCATATATTCACTGATCGATACCGTACCATCGGACAGCAATGCAAGCGTTTGCTCCGTGTTTTCGCCTTGGTAAATATCATAGAGGCCCGCGCACATGACGGGAACCGTCAGCGAAAAGTCTTTATTGGCGCCGTAGGGCAACACGCCGTTTTCCTTTAATGTCTCACAAACATGCAAAAACTCAGCTAGGTTTTCCGGCACCTCCAACCCGTATTTTTTGAGCATATCCACATTCCATACAAAGCCAAAGCAGGTATAGGTCAGCGGAACAGAAAACACCTTTCCGTTATATGTGCTCTGTATCAATGCATCCTGCGATAGGTTGGCCGTACAGTTCAGATTGGACATATCATAAATATATCCTTTCTCATCAAACTCCAACACATCTTCCGCAGGGATCAAATACAGATCATCAGCGGTTCCCGAAGCCAACCGTTTTAGCAGCAGCTCGCGGTATGACAAGCCTTCGTCCGCGTAAAAACTGGCGGAATCACTGTACACCACGATGTTGGTGCTCTTATCTTGATTGAGCACGTTTTTGCAGCACGCTTCTATCGCTTTGGAAACGGTTTGATTCTGCGTAAAAATCTTTATCGGCGTTTCCGGGATGCTTTCATCCAGATATAATTCCGGGGCAGACTGCCCATTGCCGCAGCCGGTTCCCAGCAGCAGCAACGCCAGAAGCGCGCCGAGCAGCACGCCGCCTTTTAAAAAACTTCGCCCCATCACATCCCCGCCTTTTCCTGATCGTTATTTAAAAACCGACGGAGTGTGGCGTATAGCTTATCGATCTCCAATGGTTTTCCGATATGCGCGTTCATGCCCGCGTCTTTGCATTTGCGGATATCTTCCTTAAATACATCCGCGGTCATGGCGATCACCGGGATCGTAGCGGCATCCGGCCTGCCGGAGCCTCTGATCGCCCGCGTCGCTTCCAATCCATCCATTTCCGGCATATGGACGTCCATCAGGATCAGCTGGTAATGCCCCGGACTGCTGTTTAAGTAGCGATCCAATGCTTGTTGGCCGTTCCTAGCACTGTCTACCAACGCGCCGCTGCTTTCCAGAAGCTCTATAATGATCTCGCGGTTCAGTTCGTTATCTTCCGCCGCCAGAATTCTAACGCCTTCTAGGCTCAAGCTTTGTTCCGTTCCCAGCGCTTCTGTTTTGCTTTTTTCGCCCCGGATGTAATATCTCAGCTTCTCCAAAAGGCCGGATTTGAAGATCGGTTTCGTCAGAAAACCGTTAATGCCCGCGCGGACCGCCTCATCCTTCACGCTTTCCCAATCATATGCGGACAGCAGGAGGATCGGCACTTCGCTGCCCAGCCGCTTTCTGATCTGTCTCGCCGTTTCCAGCCCGTCCATTTCAGGCATTTTCCAGTCCAGAATGACAACGTAGTAATCATCCTTCCTCACATGGGCGTTCCAGAGCTGTTCCACCGCCTCCGGTCCATTTGTAACCCAGTTTGCGCGAATGCCCGTTTCCTGCAAGATCAGGCTAATGCTTTCACACGCGTCCTGATCATCATCTACGATCAGCGCCGTATAACCGGCTAGGTCCGGGTATTCCCGCGCCTGCTGCGCCGGCAATTTCAGCGGGATATCCACGGTAAAGCACGATCCCTCGTATTCCCGGCTTTGTACACGGATGTCTCCGCCCATCATGTCCACAATGCTCTTTGTAATGGCAAGCCCCAGCCCCGTGCCGGTGATCTGGCTCATGCGGCTGTCCTCCGCCCGTTCAAAGGGCTTGAATATCCGTTTTAGGAACGCGGGGCTCATACCGATACCGTTGTCTTCTACCACAAAGCTCATCCGTATTGTTTCCGCGTCCACCGGCGTTTCTGTGATCTGCAAACTGATGTCGCCGCCCGCTTGCGTATATTTTGCCGCGTTGGACAGCAGATTGAGCAATATTTTCTGCAAATGCAGCCCGTCGCTGATTACGGTGTCATGCTCTAATATCTGTGATTTCATCAAAAGGCTCTGGTTCTTTTTATCCATATCCGGTTTCAGGAAGGAAAGAAGATTGGCGATCAGACTAGGCAGGTGCACGGTTTCTTCCTTCAGACTGATCCGTCCGCTTTCGATTCGGGACATATCCAGCACTTCGTTGATCAGCTCCAGCAAATGCCCCGAAGCGCCCGTGATCTTGTTCAGGCAGGATTCGACCTTTTCGCGGTCGTCCAGATTGTTAAGCGCTATGTTCGTCATGCCGACAATGCCGTTCATCGGCGTTCTGATATCGTGAGACATCGATGAGAAGAAAGCCGACCGAGCGCGGTTGCTGTTCTGTGCCTGCGTCAGGGCGTCCGCCAGTTGCTCACGCATGTTATGTTCCTCGGTCGTTTCATGGAACACCGCGAGATATTGGCCGTAATCCGCAGGAATCAGATGCACCGCGATCCAGCGCTTCACTTCGTTCGGGCCGACCCCCACCATCGATTCTCTGGTGGTCTGTTCTTTCAGCGTTCCGTTGAAAAAGCTGCTTCTGTCGGCGTCCCCTTGCGGCAATCCGCTGGCGTCAAATATCCGCTCCGGCTTTTCCTGTGCTTGCTCCGGGGTGATGCCCAGCAGGCCCGATAGATTGTCCGAAACCAGCTCTACCTTATGTCCCGCCGGGGTATAAAGGAGAAACGCGAAATCGATATTCGCAGAAAGGTTTCCAAACAGTTTTTCCCGATACTCTTTTTGCCGCACATCCGCCTTCATCGATTGCCTTCCCGCAAACAGCGTGGCGACGGAGAGCCCGCCAAGCAGCAACAGCGCAAACATCGTGCAAAGCATGATAATGATCGGCTTTGCCTCTTGCTGCAGAACCGCGCGGGGGACGACGGTGATCAAGTAGCAGCCCTGCGGCGATTCCACAGGAAGAAAGCCCAGCAGAGATGGCTGCGCCTCATTGGTCACGACAAGCGTTCCGCTCTTTCCTTCCTGAATCACGCGGCGAAGCGTATCCTGTATGGCCGCGCCGTTTTTCTGCTTTGCCAGATAGCTGTAAACATCCGTTTCCGACGCGGTCCCCCGTGATTTGATAATAAAATCCCCATTGCCGTCCACCACATAAGCGGAGCCCGCCCCGTTATGGAAGGTAAACAGCGTAGGCAGGTTATAATCATCAATAATCCGGTCCGCGTATACCGCGCCTATCTGTTTGCCCTCTCTGAAAACGGGCGACTGATACGTGATATGAATCCGTCCGCTGGCGCCATGATAGGGCGCCGACATGCCGTCCGTCCCCTTGGAAAGCGCGATTTCGTCAAACGGAAGATCCGAGGCATAAACGGCGTTGCCTTCGCTGTCCACGCCCTCGCCTTCCATATCAATATAAGCAAACCGGAAAAAGTCTGTGGAATCCGCATACTCCCGCAGGGTCTCCTCAATCACGCCATTCTCTTCCAGCGCCAGCAGCTCGGTCAGCGCGGATAATAGCTCCCGATCAAGCGTGATCTTATTGTTCAGCCCCTCGCTGATGACCCGGCTGGATGTCAAAAGGTTCTGATTGGCGCTTTGGTTCATTCTGCCGATGATCTGCAAAAGAAAAAAGCTGGATATGGACAAAGCGATCACAAAAATCCCCGCTGATACCGCAAGTATCGCGCCCGATTTCTTTTTCTCCTTTGCTTTCACTTTCACACCTCCATGCACATTTCTTTATCGCTAAAATAGGCCGCCGCCGCATGTTTTCTTTATTTTTCTGTGAAATCAATCCATTGCGGCACGATTACTTTGAAAATGATAAGCCGGTTTGATAGCCCCCTTGAAACGCTGTAATCATATTATACCAGACACATTCTAACATGGAAAGCATTAATCTTTCGTATTTTGATCACATACCTATTTATTCCCCCCAAAAAGACAGCCCTGTTTGTGTCGAAAAACAAACAGGGCTGCCTTTTTAGGAAGCAATCAAAAGTGATTGCCGATCTCCTAGCGAGCGATATTTACGCCTTCCATCATTTCAATCGGTGTGGGGAATGTTTTGTATGATACCGCATCCTTTTAATTGTTCAGAAAAATGTTCGCGCCACCAGCTCAATGGCCTTGCCATATTTCGAGTTTTTGTCAAAACCCTGTACCTGCGGCGATACGTTACCATATGCAACCCCGCTTTAATATGTTGTGTGACTTTGCCACAATGACTTATCTATACTATAAATTACAACCCAATAAAATGACAAAGACAGGATTTCCATATCGAAAAACCTGTCTTTGTCGTTATGACCGCTCGAGGGTCATAAGTAGTGGTGCGGGTAACAGGACTTGAACCTGCACGTCTGAGACACCAGAACCTAAATCTGGCGCGTCTGCCAATTCCGCCATACCCGCATGGTACTTTAATAGTATACCTGCAAACCGCGGGCTTGTCAATGCGGGGAATGCGCGGAAAATGAAACGCAAAATTCTGTAAATTGCTATACCATCCGCCGTACATTTGTGCTATACTAAAGATGTATAATTGTCGTTTTAAACACGAACGGAGATACCCCATGCATGCATTTCAAAAAGCAATGCGTTCCCTTCCCGTGCTGCTCGCCGCGCTTTTAGCGCTGTCCGGCTGCACGATCCCCTCGGGCGACGACCTGCTGGCCGCGCCCAAACCTTCAAAAAACTATCAAACGCTGCAGGCGGAGCTGGAAAAGATCCTCACCACGAAGATCTATTCGGCTCCTGTTTCCGGCGAAAACCGCTCTACCATTCAGCTTGTCGATATTGACAGCGACGGTACCGAGGAAGCGATCTCCTTTTTCCGCGAAAGCGCGAACAGCAACGAGTTCACCGTTTACGTGCATAAGAAAAAGGACGACGCGTACGTGCTGACCGGCTCGGTCACCGGCACGGGCACCGCGATCCAGTCCGTCGATTACCCCGTGATCTCGCCCGATGGGCGGCGCGGCATGGTAATCGCCTGGAAGCTGACGGGCGACGGCCTAGGCGCGGTGACGATGTGCGATTTTGACGCCTCCGGCGCGCCCAGCGTGCTGCTGGAAACTGAATATTCCGCCATGGAACTGACCGACCTGACCGGCAACGGCGCCAAGGACCTGCTGCTGATCGGCTCCGACCCGACCGGCAAACGCGTCGCGCGCCTTTACCAGTATTTAAACGGCGAGCTGCTCCTCGCGGGCGAAGCGGCGACCAATCAGGAAGCGGTCACGATTTTGCGGATGTCGAGCGGCCGGGTAAAGGGCAGCCTGCCCGCTGTTTTTGCCGAGGAAAAAACCGAAAGCGGCATCGGCCTGATGACCGACATTTTCGTTTATGCGGACGGCACGCTTCATAATCTGGCGCTTGACAGTGAGGATTCGACCAACCGCGGCACCTACCGCCCGATCTCTGTTTACGCCGCCGACTGCAACGGCGACGGCGAAATCGAGCTGCCCCGCGCCGTGCTGATGGCCGGGTATACCGACGCCGCGGCTTCGGACGCGATCTTTATGGTAGACTGGTATTCCTATGGGGTCGAGGGCCAGCCCGAACGAGTCAAGACCACCTATAACAATGTGTCCGAGGAATGGTCCTTTGTGATCGACGACGCGTGGCACGACCAGATCACAGCCACCAAATCAAGCGATACCGGCCTGAGCGCCGTGCACTTTTATCAATATTTGGGCGAGGATCGGCGTTTACCGCTGTTTTCGATCTATTGCGCGACCGGCACGCTGAGCGATTATTACGCCTCGCGCAGCGACCTGATCCAACTGGCCGAGACCAGCAGGGCGGTTTATTTTGCCCGTCTGGACGAAGGCGCGTCGCAGAGCTCCATGGCCATCGACGCGGACGGCGTGCGCGCCCGATTCTCACTTGTCACACAGGATTGGAACAACTAATCAGGGGCTACCCGCCCGGAAAGATATCGTTAGGAGGAACTTTCATGAAACGCAAGATCCTGATACTTGAGGATGAAGAAAATATCCGTTCCTTTTTGGTTTTGAATTTAAAGCGCGCCGGGTACGAGGTAATCGAAGCCGAGACCGGCGAACAGGCGCTTGAAAAATACCACGACAATCAAGACATCGCCGTAGCGGTGCTGGACGTGATGCTGCCCGGCATAGACGGATACGAGGTTTGCCGCGCGATGCGCGCCGCGGGCTATGCGGCGGGCGTGATCATGCTGACCGCGCGCGTACAGGAAACGGACAAGGTGACCGGCCTGATGAACGGTGCGGACGACTATGTGACCAAGCCCTTCTCCGTGATCGAGCTGGCCGCGCGCGTGGACGCGCTGTACCGCCGCGTTTCCGGTTCGCCCTTCTCCGAGGAGGACGTGATCAAGTCCGGCCCGTTCAAGCTCAACCTGCGCGCACGTGAAGTGCTGAAAAACGGTATCAAAATCGAGCTGACACAGATTGAATACGGCCTTTTGAAGGCTTTTATGGAGAATATCGGCAAGGCGCTTTCGCGCGACGATCTGCTGGAAATGGTATGGGGCCACCACTATGTGGGCGAACTGAAGATCGTGGACGTGAATATCCGCCGCCTGCGCATCAAGATCGAGGACGACCCGGCCGAGCCGACGCATATCGTCACGGTACGCGGCTACGGGTATATGTGGGAAGGATAGTTTCGATCGATCATTCAGGCTCTGGCGCGCGCTGCGGCGCAGGATTCTTTTTATGAAAACAGCCGCACCGCGTCTGTTTTCTATTTCAATGCGCTGCGCGCGGGCGCGGGGCGGACGAGAGGCTTTTTCTGTATGAATTATCGCAAACATAAAACACAGCCCGAAAAGCAAAAGGCGGAGATCCACGTCCAGCATTCGCCGGGCGGGATCAAGGGCCGTTGGATGATGAACTCACTTTCCTTTGTGCTGGTCATTCTGGCGGCCGTACTGATCTTGGTCTCAGTCGGCGTTTCGGGCTATTATTATGCGAATGTGCGGGAAAAGCTGGTCGGCACGAGCGAAAGCGCCGCGAGCTTTTTCCACAAATACCTAACCGGCACCTACGACCAATTCTATTCCGCGGCCGAGCAATACATCGCGGACTTTGAATCGCCGGATAAAATGGAATTGCAGTTTATCGACCGTTCGGGCCGCGTGATGATGTCGACCTCCGGGCTGACCGGCGGCGGCGCGCCCTCGACCGAGGACGCCGCGCAGGCGCTGAACGAAACCAAGACCGCCGTTTTCACCGGCCCGGATTCGCTGTCCGACGAACGCGTGATGAGCGTCACCTCGCCGCTCATCTCCTCCCGCGGCGAATTGATCGGCGGCGTGCGCGTGATCACCTCGCTTTCCATCGCGGAAAAGCAAATTTGGATCATCATCGGCATCGCGGTGCTGCTGAGCCTGATCTTCCTGATGCTGGTCGTCGCTTCCAACAGCTATTTTATCAAGTCCATCGTCGACCCGGTGCTCAAGATCAACACCATTGCCAAGGATATCGCGGACGGACGCTACGGCGTGCGCCTGCAAAAGACCTATGACGACGAGATCGGCGAGCTGTGCGACACGATCAACTACATGTCCGACGAGATATCCCGCGCCGAGCGCATGAAGAACGACTTTATCTCCTCTGTTTCGCACGAGCTGCGCACGCCGCTCACCGCGATCGGCGGCTGGAGCGAAACGCTGATCGCCGGCGGCGGCGAGGACCCGGAGGAGGTCATGCAGGGCCTGATCATCATCCAAAAGGAAGCCAACCGGCTGACCCGCATGGTCGAGGAGCTGCTGGATTTTGCCCGCATCGAATCCGGTCGCATGAAACTGGAAGTAGAGCTGTTCGACCTTTCGATTGAGCTGTACGAAGCGGTCTACATGTATGAAAACCTGCTGCAAAAGAGCGGCATGAAGGTGGGTTACGAGGAGGACGAGGACCAAACCTACTATATCAACGGCGACCGGCACCGGATGAAGCAGGTTTTCCTGAACATTCTGGACAACGCCGCCAAATACGGCGCTTCCGGCAAGCGGATCGACATCGTCCTCGGCCGGAAAGAGGGCAGCATCATCGTTACGGTGCGCGATTACGGCGTGGGCATTCCCGAAGCCGAGCTGCCGTTCGTCAAAGAAAAATTCTATAAGGGCTCTTCCAAGCAGCGCGGCAGCGGCATCGGCCTTGCCGTGACCGAAGAGATCGTCACGCTGCACGGCGGCACGCTTTCGATCGATTCCACGCAGGGCGCGGGCACGACTGTTACCGTCGTGCTGCCCACGGCGGAAGCGCAAAACGCCCTTGGCATAACGGGCGCCATCCCATCGACGGCGCATTTACCCGAAGGAGAAGCATAATACATGGAAACACAGAAAAAAACCACGATCGGCGGGCAAGCCATTATCGAGGGCATCGTGATGAAAGGCCCCCGGAAGTCCTGCACCGTCGTGCGCAAGTCGGACGGCGAGCTGGTCGTGACCGAAAAAGAGATCTCGCCGCCGGGCAGCCTGTGGACAAAGCCCATCCTGCGCGGCGCGTACACCCTGTTTACCGCCATGAAGGACGGTATTCAGGCCATCAACTATTCCGCATCCTTTTTTGAGGACGACGAACCCGACGTACCGCCCTCTAAACTTGAAATTTGGCTGGAAAATAAGTTTGGTTCCGAGGGGCTGAACAAAGCCATCCTCGGTTTATCGACCGTAATCGGCATCGCTTTGCCTGTGGTGCTGTTTTTGCTGCTGCCCAGCTTTTTAGGCGGCTTTGTGCCCGGCAGCTGGGGCGTTTTGGCGCGCAATGTGCTGGAAGGCTGCGTGCGTATCATTTTGTTCCTGCTGTTCATGTGGTCGGTATCCCATATGAAGGATATCCGCCGTACCTTTGAATACCACGGGGCCGAACATAAGACCATATTTTGCTATGAATCCGGCGCGGAGCTGACGGTGGAGAACGTGCGCCGGCAGGGCCGGTTCCATCCGCGCTGCGGCACCAGCTTTATGTTCGTGCTCATCATCGTGGCGACGATTGTTTCCTCTATTGTGTTTTCGCTGGTCGATATCACGAATCCCGCGCTGCGTATGCTGGCGCATCTGATCCTGCTGCCGCTTGTCGTCGGCATCAGCTATGAATTCAACCGCTACGCGGGCCGCTCGGACAGCGTGGTTTCCCGCGCGCTGCGCTGGCCCGGTCTGATGATCCAGCGTTTGACCGTCTTTGAGCCGGATGATTCCATGATCGAGGTGGCGATCACCGGCATGAAAAACGTCATCCCGGACGACGGGAGCGACAACTGGTAGAACTTTTGATTCAAACCACGTGGGGGGCGGTACCGTGACCAAGACGATCAACGATGTGTATATCGCGCTGTTCAAGCGGTTCAAGGAGGCGGGGTCACCCTCGCCTTCTCTTGAAGCGCGCGAGCTGACCGCCTATGCCTGCAAAGCGGACAAGCGCAGGACGGCGGACTGGGGCCATGTTTATTTGGACGACGCAACGGTGGACTATGCGCATTTGCTGTGCGACCGCTGCATCGATGGGGAACCGCTCGCCTATATTTTAGGCGAGTGGGATTTTTATGGGCTGACCTTTAAGGTGGACCGCTCCGTGCTCATTCCCCGGTCGGATACCGAGCGGCTGGCCGAGCTTGCGATCGAACGCGCGAAACAGGTGGTCAACCCCCGCGTGCTCGACCTGTGCTGCGGTTCGGGCTGCATCGGAATCGCCATTGCGCATGAGGTGGACGACGCCCGCGTCGCCGCGATCGATATTTCCGAGGGCGCGCTCATGCTTTCGCGTGAAAACGCGCGCGCAAACGGCGTTTTCTCCCGCTATACCGCCCTTCGCGGCGATGTGCGCTACCGCCCGCAGAACAATTTGGGGCTATTCGATGTGCTCGTCGCGAACCCGCCCTATGTGACCGAAGCCGAAATGAAAACGCTTGACCACAGCGTGGCCGCCTTTGAACCCGCCGAAGCCCTGTTCGGCGGCGAGGACGGGCTGGATTTTTACCGTTCCATCTGCTCCAAGTGGGGCTCGCTGCTGACCGCGGGCGGCCTGATCCTCTTTGAATGCGGCTACCGCCAAGCGACGCAGGTGGCCGCCATTTTAGAGGATAACCGCTTTGCGGGCATCAGCATCACGGAGGATCTGTCCGGTGTGCCGCGCATCGTGTACGGCTACAATCTGGGCGAGTAAGATATTTCAGAAATTAAAAAATCGAAAATTTGTTCGATTTTTCTTGCATTCAAAATCGGACACTGTTATAATGACAGATAGATAATGAAGTGCAGGAGGCTACTTATGGCTACCAAAAGACAGCTGGAACCGGTCGCACCGGCGGCGGATAAAAAGAAAGCGCTTGAAAAAGCGCTGGGTAATATTGAAAAGCAGTTCGGCTCAGGGGCCGTTATGTGCCTTGGTCAAAACGCCGGCATGACCGTTGAGCATATCCCCACCGGCTCGGTCGGCCTTGATCTGGCGCTCGGCATCGGCGGTTTGCCGCGCGGCCGTATCGTCGAGATATACGGGCCTGAATCCTCGGGTAAAACCACGGTCGCCCTGCACTGCATCGCGGAAGCGCAGAAGGCCGGCGGCACCGCCGCCTTTATCGACGCGGAGCACGCGCTCGACCCGATCTATGCGCAGGCCCTTGGCGTTGATATCGACTCGCTGCTCGTTTCCCAGCCGGATACCGGCGAGCAGGGCCTTGACATTGCCGAGGCGCTCGTCCGTTCGGGCGCGATCGATATTGTGGTGATCGACTCGGTCGCGGCGCTCACGCCCCGCGCCGAAATCGAAGGCGAAATGGGCGATTCCTTTGTCGGCCTGCACGCCCGTATGATGAGCCAAGCCATGCGTAAGCTGGCCGGTTCTATTGCGAAAAGCCAGTGCGTGGCGGTTTTCATCAACCAGCTGCGCGAAAAGGTCGGCGTTATTTACGGCAGCCCGGAAGTGACGACTGGCGGCCGCGCGCTCAAGTTTTACGCTTCCGTGCGTATCGACGTGCGCCGTACCGAGCACTTGAAGAACGGCACCGAGCTGATTGGCAGCCACACGCGCGTTAAGGTAGTCAAAAACAAGGTCGCGCCTCCGTTTAAAGAGGCCGAATTCGATATCATGTACGGCAAGGGCATTTCCCGCACGGGCGAGCTGGTCGATCTGGGCGTGAAATTCGATCTGGTGCAGAAGTCCGGCGCGTGGTTCTCCATGGACGGCGTGCGCCTTGGCCAAGGCCGCGATGCCGCCAAGCAATACTTTGAGGAGCACGTGGAAGAGGCGAACGTGCTGCAAAAGAAGATCATGGACGCTGTGGAGGAAGAGCGCGCAAAGCTGAGCCGCGCCCATGCCGCCGGTGCGCCCGTCGCGTCCGAACCCGCCGCCGCTCCCGCCCGCCCCAAAGCGAGCGCCGCCAAGGCCGTGTCCATCGACGCGGACGATTTTGACGATCTCGAAGAATGACCGAGGAAGATTACCGCCGGGCCCTTGACGCGGCGGCCAAACAGCTTTCCTACCGCGCGCTGAGTATTTCCCAGCTGCGGGACAAGCTACTGGAAAAGGGGCACGAAGAAGAAGCCGCCGATTACGCCATTGCATGGCTGACCGAGCGCGGCATGCTATGCGACCGCACTTTTGCGGAAAGCGTGGTACGCACCTATGCGGCGCGCGGCTGCGGCAAAATGCGCATACGGCAGGAGCTGACGCGCCGGGGCGTTGACCGGGAAACAGCGGACGAAGTGCTTGTGGATTTTTCCGCGGATGGCGACAAGCTAATCTCTCTGCTGGACAAACGCCTAAAGGGCGACCTTTCCGACCGGAAGGAGATCGACAAAGCCGTCGCCTTTCTACAGCGGCGCGGCTTCTGCTGGCAGGAGATCCGCGAGGCGCTCACGGCCTACGAAGAGCAATTAAGCGAATAGCGAAAAAAGGGCACGCGGTCGCGTGCCCTTTTTCGTTTGGCGGACGACCGCGAATATTTGCTGACAAGCGGCCTGTTTTGTGGTAGAATAAAGTGAATTGATATGCAATGGTTACGGAAAGGGGATGAATCGATGGCGAAGATCGGACTGATCTCGCTCGGCTGCGCCAAAAATTTGGTGGACAGCGAGCACATGCTTTCCCTGCTGCGCAGGGCCGGGCACACCATCGTTGAGGATATGAACGAGGCCGAGGTGGGCATCGTCAACACCTGCGGCTTTATCGAAGCCGCAAAGACCGAAGCGATCGAGACCATTCTTGAGACCGCGTCGCACAAGCAGACCGGGCCGATGCGCGGCCTTGTGGTAACGGGCTGCTTGGCGCAGCGCTACCCGGACGAGATACGCGACGAGCTACCCGAGGTGGACGCGATCTGCGGCACCGGCAGCTACGAAAGCATTACGGACGCGGTCGCCGCCGCGCTTGGCGGCAAAAAAGCCGCCTACATGGCCGATATGGCCGCCGCCGCGCTGGACGGCGGGCGCGAACGGCTCACGCCCTCCTACACGGCCTATCTTAAGATAGCGGAGGGCTGCTCCAACCGCTGCGCCTACTGCATCATCCCGAAGCTGCGCGGGCCCTACCGTTCGCGCGATATGGCGTCGCTATTGGACGAAGCAAAGCAGCTTGCCGACGCGGGCGTAAAAGAACTGATCGTCATCGCGCAGGACATTACCAAGTACGGGCTTGACCTGCCCGAGCGCCGCCGCCTGCTACCCGACCTGCTGCGCGCGCTTTGCGGGATGGATTTTACTTGGGTGCGCCTGCACTACCTCTACCCCGACCAGATCACGGACGAATTGATCGACGTGATCGCGGAGGAGGACAAAATTGTAAAATATTTGGATATCCCCCTACAGCATGTGTCGCCGCGCATTTTGCGCGCCATGCACCGGCCGGGCAACCGCGAGGAATTCGTTTCGCTGATTGAAAATCTGCGTGCGCGCATTCCGGGCCTTACACTGCGCACCAGCCTGATCGTCGGCCTGCCCGGCGAAACCGAGGAGGAATTTGCCGAGCTGTGCGAGTTTTTGCAGCAGACCGGCATCGAGCGCGTGGGCGTGTTCGAGTTTTCGCCCGAGGAAGGCACCGAAGCCGCCACCCTGCCCGATCAGATTGACGCGGAGACCAAGCAGCGCCGCCGCCTGATCGTGGAGGAGCTGGAATCCGGCGTGCTGGATGATTACAATATTTCGCGCCACAATACTGAAATGCAGGTGCTGTGTGAGGGCTTCGACGACGAGCAGCAGCTTTATTTTGGCCGCACCTATGCCGATTCGGTCGAGGTGGACGGCAAGGTATGGTTTTCGAGCGAGGACGAAATAGAAGCCGGGGCGTTCGTCACCGTGCTTATTACCGACAGCCTAGGGCCTGATCTGCTCGGCGTGCGGGGGGAGGAAAAAACGCAATGACAACCGCCAATAAAATTACCATCATCCGTATCTTGATGATTCCGTTTTTCATCTTCTGCGCCATGCAGCAGTCCGCTTCCATGCAGATCGCGGCGCTGGTGCTGTTCTGCGTGGCCTCCTTCACGGATTTTCTGGACGGCTACGTTGCCCGTAAGTATAATCAGGTGACCGATTTCGGCAAATTTGTCGACCCGCTGGCTGACAAGCTACTGGTCACGGCGGCCCTGCTGATCTTTATCGAAAAGGGCATCTTCCCTGCTTGGATGGTGTTCATCATCCTTGCGCGCGAATTTATCATCACCTCGCTTCGCATCGTGGCCGCGAATAAGGGCCGCGTGCTCGCCGCGACATGGACGGGCAAGGTAAAGACCTGCGTGCAGATCGCGGGCATCATCCTTGATTTTCTGTTCCTGATCCTGCTGGGCAGCGGAGAATCCAGCGCGGCGCTCGGCATGATCGGCGGCGCGGACGGACCGACCGCCATTCTGGTGGCGAACACGCAGGGCGGCACACCGCAGATTCCCCTGCTGATCGCGGTGGTGATGACCATCGTCACGCTTTATTCGGGCTTTGATTATCTCCGAAAGAATTGGGATTTGATCAAGGACGGCGCGGTAAAGCAGTAATAAACGTCATAAAGAACGCCTGAGAGCAAGCGATGCGCTTGTTCTCAGGCGTTCTTGGTTATGATCGTTTTGCGGCCCCTGCGGCGGGGTGGGTCACCAATGTCATTCAGATAAGGTCTGGCAATGCAAAACGGTATCGCAATCATAGAAAATGTAGGGCGCGACGCCCTCGGCGCGCCGAGAGCGAAGCACGGGGATAAGTGAGAGCATCAAACAGGCTGGTACAGCCGAGCGAAGGGGCATGATTTCTCAGGAAGTGTTTCGTCCCTTTGAGACGGCGCGCCGAGGCGTCGCGCCCTACTAGCTCGGTGAATTCCTTGTTTTTTCCTTTGCGTTTCCCTTAACTGGATGACATTGGTGACCTCACCCGGCCGTTTACAGGCATGCAAGTTACAGCCCGCGGCGGCGGGCTTGGAGCTCCTTACGCTGCAAGGTGAAAATAATGCCGCACAGGTGGTTTTGCTCCCGCTCGGTCAGGCCGATGAACTCGCAGCCGTAGCGAAAGGCGGCGGGGCTTGATTCATCCACGCGGCACACCTGACAAACGAAGGAAAGCGGTGTTTCCTCCGGCAGCAGCGAAACGCCGAGCAACGCCAGATAATCGCCCCGTTCAAAGCCCTTGCGGCAGGATAGCAGCGCGCCGCCCATGCTGATATCGATCAGCTGGCAGGGCGCGGAAAAGGGGCTGTCTGCCGCGCGGCAGAGGGCCGAAGCGTCGTGCCCGCCGTCCAGGGGGACGACGCGGCCCACGGCGTTTATCTTTTGCCGGTAGGCCGTACGGTTTTCCGCCGACTGAAAGCGCCGCAGCGAACCGACGCGCCAAAGCGTGCGCGTTGACCCACACACGCGGCCGCCCAGTACGGAAGCGTCGTGCCCGGCGGCGTGGACGACGAGCTTTACCTCGGTATTATAGATCACCGGGGGCGGCAGGCCGCCGGTGGATTCCTCCAGCGTAAGCACGCCGCCCGCAAGCTTTGTCGCCTTGCCGACGAAAAGCAGATCGTTCTGGCCGTTTCGCACCTCGCAAAGCGCGCCGTCGCCCACACCAAGGGTATCATCCCACACAGTAAACTCACCGTCCCTTCTTCGTCTTGTAGTTTTATTATACTATCCGCCGCCCCCGCAGGCAAGGAAAAAGGCCGCTAAAAGCAGCCTTTTTCTTTTATCAAGTTCGGCGGTTTGCCGCGGGCCCGGCATTCCCGGCGCGGACTTACTGGAGAAGCTGGAGAATGGCCTGCGGCTGCTGATTGGCCTGCGCCAGCATAGCCTGTGCGGCCTGAGTCAGGATGTTCATCTTGGTGTAGTTCATCATTTCCTTGGCCATGTCCGTGTCGCGGATGCGGGAATTCGCGGCGTTCATGTTCTCAGCGGTGGTATCCAGATTGTTGATGGTGTACTCCAAGCGGTTCTGGAGTGCGCCAAGGTTCGCGCGGTTGGTGGATACCTGATTAATGGCGGCCTTGATCACGTCGATCGAATCACCGGCAGCGTCCTGATCGGAGACATTCAAGCCAGCGGTGCCAATACCGGCAGCGGACATATCACCTACAGAAACCGTAACCTTATTGAAATCATCATTGGTATCGCCGATCTGCAGAGTCAGCCCCTTGCCTGCCTTTGTCGCACTAATGGTAAGCGTATCGCCATCAGCCAAAGCACCGCTACTGGCGATGGTATATCCGCCGTCTGCTGCCATTTGTGCCTGCAACTCAGCAAGGCTGGTAAATTCACGTTTAGAATCGTTCTTTGCAGCCGCCATGGTGTAGGTTTTTCCACCTACTGTAATAGAATCGCCATTAGCCATATTAGCGCCAAGTGTGAACTCAGTCTTAGCGTTCGAACCAGCTGTAGCGCCCGCAATAGCAACCGATGTCGGCGCGCCACCTGTAGCTGCTACGCCCCATTCAACCTTACCGTTCGCACCCGGATTTTTAGCGGTAAACGTGATTGTCTGATCAGCATTTGCGGTAACGTCATATGCCGCAGTCAGTTTCGCATATGCATCCGCATCCTTTGCTTTCAGGCCATCTAACAGGTTTTGCGCTGTTCCCGTAGCGGCATCCGCAGTCATTTTGATTTCAACACTATTTCCGTCTACATCATTAAACTTAACGGATGCTAGAACGTTGCCAGCAACAACAGCCGCGGTCTTGCCTGTAAAAGCTACTGCATCTGTTCCCTTACCGGAAACAACCTGACCGCCAATTACAGCCTTTACAGAGGGAGCGCCACCGCCCAGCGAACCATCCAGCAAATTAATGCCGTTGAAGTTGGTCGCCTTGGAAATGCGGGTGATTTCGGTGTTGAGCGCGTCTACCTCGGTCTGGATGGCTTCGCGGTCCACATCGTCTCGGATGGTGCCGTTGGCCGACTTGGTGGCGAGCTCTACCATGCGGTTGAGCATGTTGTGCACTTCGGTCAGGCCGCCTTCAGCGGTCTGGATGAGGGAGATACCGTCCTGCGAGTTGGCGGATGCCTGCTCGAGACCCTTGATCTGCGCCTTCATTTTTTCGCTGATGGCCAGACCGGAAGCATCGTCCGCCGCGCGGTTGATGCGGAAGCCGGAGGAGAGCTTTTCAAGGCTCTTGGCAACCTGCGAGTTGTTCATGCTGAGCTGGCGATTGGCGTTCATCGCCATCGTATTTGTTCTTACTACCATACCCATGAGAAATACCTCCATGTGTTTTATCACGGGGAACATCCATGTTCCCCTTTTTTTATGACCGAACCGACTGTGGGAGGGCCCGTCCTCCAGCCCGTTCAATACAAATTATCACACGGTTTCGGCCCGATGAAAGGGGTATGGAAAAATTTTTTCTTGCAAAAAAAGCAGCCCGCCGACCCCCGTGAGCCCGGGGAAACGGCAACCGCCAGCACGGCGGGGAGAGGTGGCTCGCTCCGCTCGTAATAAAAAACGCGGCAGTAGCCGCGCGGCGTGGTGAGGTCACCACGCCCTACAACATATGGGTCTGCGCCTCATAACACCTTCAACGCACCCGGCATGTAGGGCGGGCTGACCCAGCCCGCCGAAAGCGAAGCGCCAGCAAAGGTGGGCGCGTCAAATCAGGCCGGTCCGGCCGAGCGGAGACACCCATCCACTGAATCCCTAGGCACCCGGTACGGCGCCAAGGCGCCCCACACGCAAAACAAAAGAGCGGCAAGCGCCGCCCATTCATGAGTAAGGGAAAGAGTGGAAATCAAAAGGGAGAGGAAACCGCTAGGTGTCCTCTCCCTTTTGCCCCCGCACCGGGCGGCGCGACCGTCCCCCCGCGGCTACCGCCGCGCATTTTATTGCGAACATAGCAAGCCCCGCTACTTCCCCACATACTCCTCCAAGCATTCGCCGGATTCCTTCATGGCAATCGCGGCTTCCGGGCCCACATAGCGGTAATGCCACGGCTCGTAGTCGATGCCCGTGATATCCTCTTTTTCCTTGGGATAGCGCAGGATAAAGCCGTAATCCGCCGCGTGATCCTTAAGCCACTGGAAGGCGGCGGTCTCCGCAAAGCCCTCATCCAGCGTGGGATGATAAGGCGCGACTATATCGAGCGCCAAGCCGATGTGGTGCTCGCTGCACCCGGGCGGCTGCACCGTGCGGCCCGCCTTTTTCTTGGCCTTATCCTCGGAAGCGCCCTTATCGGTAAATTCCTTCACCTTATCCTGATAAAGCTTCGTCTGTTGGCTGACGCTGCGGTAGCCGGAGCAGATTTTCAGCTCCACGCCGTCCGCTTTGGCGGCGGCCAGCATCATTTTGACCAGATCGCCGATGCGCGCGTCCACCCGGATATCCTCCACCTTTTGCAGGTCGAGGGTAAAGGCCCGGTCGAGCGGCTTGTCCGCGCCGACGAGCAGCAGGCTCCACCGCTTGGGCTGCTCCTGCACCGCTTCGGCGGAAGCCGCGTCCGGCTCTGTTTCATCGGCCGGCTTTGCGGGCCACACCTTCCACCGCAGGAAGAACAGCGCCGCCGCCAGCACCATGATGAGTAAAACGGCGGGCACGGCGCGGCGCTTACGCCTCGGCGCCGGTTTCGCCGGGGGCTGCTCCCGCCGGTTCCCCGGCTGGTTCGTTTGGCCGTATCTCCTTGGCACGTTGCTCCTCCTCCCTTCCGCCGCCGGCAGCCCTTGATCGGGCGGCGACGGACAAAATCTCCGCGTAAATGGTGGCGACCACCTGATACAGCTCCTCCGGGATGCGCGCGCCCACTTCCAGCATGCAAAGCAGGGAGGACGCGCTGTCATCCCGGTAAACGGGAATGCCGCGCTGCTCGGCCACGTCGATGATATTTTCCGCAACGCGCCCATAGCCGGAGGCAATGACCACCGGAGCCATATCCTGATCCGCGTTGTATTTCAGGGCAACCGCCCTCTGTTCAGACTTTGACATCGACACCCACCCTTTTATACGGCAAGGTTTTAAAAACATCCATCAGCGAGCGGGGCTTTTCCAGCGCCGCCACCGTCATGCGGCCCAAATGGTAGGCCCCATCCGCCAGCTTGCCGGGCAGGCTGCGCCGCAGCGGCAGCAGCAGCGCTTCCATGCCGGGCGGCGCGTAGATCGCCAGATCGACCGTGCGGCGGTAGAAGAACAGCTCGGCTTCAAACCGGCCCACACCCTCCACATCGATCACCAGCAGCAGGTGGCGGCCCCCCGCCACGCCCTCGGGCATTTCGCCCTCGCCGCTTTCCGGGTTGATCCAAACCTCCGCGAAGGCGCGCACGTCTTCAAACAAGGTGGGCACGACGAAGTGCAAAAGCGGCGTGAAATTGCACGGCGAGGACAGCAGGCTGTGCAGAATGCCGTCCAGCTTGGCTTCGTCCCCGGCGGAAAGCCCCTCCCTGCCGGACTGCCGCCCGATTAGCTGCGTGAGCGTTTCCATGACCCGGGAGCCGCTCCCGCGCGTGCCCTCGGTAAAGCCGGCGCGAAAGTCCGCCAGAAAACGCGATAGCTCGCGCCGCTGGGGCGCGGGCAGCAGCTGGCGCAAATAGGCCGCCGCGTCGTCCAAAAACTCACCGCTGTCGTTATAGCGGGAGAGATTGTATACCGTGATGGACAGGTTTTTTGCCAGCTTGGGCGAATACAGGATGCTTTCGCTCACCTCGCGCAGCAGGGCGAGCGCTTCGTCCTTTAGCTGGGCAAAGTTATCGCCCGCGTCCTCCTGCCGGAAGCGCTCAGACAACGCGGCGAGCCGCCCGGACAGATCGGCGCTGGGGGCAAGGCTTTTGGACAGAAAACCCAGATTATTCGCCGCCGCGTCCAGCACGTCCCGGCGGCCAAGGCTGCTGTTCATGGCTTTCAGCAAATTGGCCACCGCGCCCGGCAGCTCGGAACCGGAAGGCGCGGAATCGCTCAGTTCGCGCAGAAAATCGAAAAACGGGCCGCGGAACACGGTCGCGTCCTCCCCCTGCCGCACCAGCTCGGCCGCAACATCCCCCGGCTGCGCCAGCAGGCCGCCGAAAAGCTGTTCCAGCTCGGTGGTAACGGTTTCGTTATTCGCTGGAAGCAGCTTGAAAACCTCTTCCAGCAGGAAAATGTTCTTAAGATACGTGGCCGCCACCGACGGGTCCTTTAACAGGTCCATCAGCATGGCCGCGCCCTCGCCGCCGTTCAGGCCGTTGTTTTGGGCCAGCACATCGCTTTGGTTATGGGGCTGCAACACGCGGCTGGTGGCTTGCAGGCTAAAGGGGTTGACCGGGTCGGCCCCCTGCTTGGGCGGCACCGCCTGACTTTGACTGACGAGCGGTGTGGTTACTTTGAGCAGCTCCGCCAAGGCGACGCCCCCTTTCCAAAAATGTTCCTGATTAGATTATGATATGAAAACCGCAAAACGAAAGCGGCGCGGGCAAAAAAACGCGGCGGACTGCGGCAACAATGTCATTCCGTTGAGGCCTTTTTCAACAATTTGTCATCCTGAGCGTAGCGAAGGATCTCGCGCGAACGCGCGGGGTCCACGTAAGCGTCGCGCGTCCGCGCGAGATCCTTCGGCCTAACGGCCTCAGGATGACAACCTGAATAGCGCTGAACAAAATAATATCGTTGCGGCGAGGCAGTCCGCCACGAAAAGGGTTCTACCGCCGCAGGCCGTTCACGACCTGCTCCATCTCGTCCGAGGTCTGCACCACCCGGGCGCAGACCTGAAAGGCGCGCTGGGCGGACAGCATATCCATCATGCCGTCCATCATATTCGCGCCCGAGCCTTCCAAAAAGCCGTGCAGCAGGTCGTAGGAATCCTCGTCCGCGCGCTCGGCCACGCCGGAAAACTCGTTCGGCGTGTAGCCGCTGCCCATGGCGGGGGTCAGGGCGTTCGGGTTGTCGAAGCGGAACACGCCGATGCGGTCAATCAAATCGCCGGTGTCGATCGAGCCGTCGTCCTGCTGGGTGACGCGAATCGGGTTGCCGCGCCGGTCGAGCACCTGCGCGCCGTCGATCGTGCAAAGGTAATCCCGGCTGCCCTCCACCGAAATGGCGAACGCGCCGTTGCGGGTGTAGCCGATATCCCCATCGTGATTGACGGCGAAGAAGCCGTTACCGACGATGGCGAAATCCAATTCGCCGCCGGTGAGCTGCGGGCTGCCCTGCCCCACCAGCACGCCGGTGGACACGGTGCGCACGCCGCTGCCGGTAAGCGGCGCGCGGTCGGTATTGGCGTACATATCGGTATGGAGCAGATCCTCAAACGCCGTCGTTTCCTTCTGGTAGCCCACGGTATTGGTATTGGCCAGATTGTTGCCGATGGTGTTCATGGATTGCTGATAAGCGGAAAGGCCGGAAGCGCCGGCGTAAAATGCGGCTTTCATAATTAATTTCTCCCTCTTCCGAATTTAAATTGAAGCGATCTGCGAAGCGGCCTTGCGGTCCATCCCATCGATGATCTGCAAGGCGGAGCTGCAGCTTTGGAACGCGCGCTGGGTGGCGAGCAGGCCCGTCAGTTCCTGCTCCATATTGACATTGGACAGTTCGAGACTGCCCTGCACCAAATGCGCGTCGTTCACGATGCGCATGTTCGCGCCCTGCGGAGCGCGGAACAGGCCGCCGTCCAGCTTGGTAAGCGCGGAGCCTTCCTCCGGCGCGGTGAGCATCAGGGAGCCGACGCGGCGGTCGTCCTGATTATAGACCTGACCGGTCTCGTCCACGCGGAAGCCCGGGCCGCCGACGCGGAGCGTGTCGCCGTTCCGGCCAAGCACGCGGCCCACGCCGGGCAAGACCAAATCGCCGTTTTCATCCGTATCGAAATTGCCGCCGCGCGTCAGCATGATCTGGCCGTTTTCCGCGCGGATGTTGAAAAAGCCGTCGCCGTTGATGGCAAGATCGAACGAGCGGCCGGTTTCGCGCAGGTCGCCGTTTTGCATCAGCGTCACCACGTCGCCCACCACGGCGGCGGGCGCGCCGCGTCCTAACGCCGCGTCGCCCGAAGCCTCGCGGCGGGTGGCAAGCTCCATTTCAAAGGGCGAAATGAGCGTGCGGTCCGCCCGGTAGCCGGGCGTTTGCTGGTTGACCAGATTGTTGCCGATCACGTCCAGATCGCGCTGCTGGCTCAGCATGCCGGACGCGACCGTGTAAAAACCGGATAGCATGGCGTATCCTCCTAATCGATATAATCCTTTAGTACCTCGCCCAGCGAAGCGATCGCCGCCGAGCGGATCTGCGACACCCGCTGTTGGGTCAGATCCAGCACCTCGCCGATCTCGCGCAGGTTTAGGTTTTCATAATAGCACAGTGTGATTACCTGCCGCTGCCGCGGCGGCAGCGCTTCAATCGCCGCGCCGAGCGCCGCGGTCAGCTCCTCCCGCATCAGACCGCCCTCCGGGCCGTCCGCCGGGGCGTGGGGCCGGGCAAGGAGCGCCTCGCCCGTTTGGTCCAAAAGCGCTTCGAGCGATACCGCGTCCACCGCGGCGATTTCGCCCAGATATTGGCCGAGCTTTTGCTCGCTCAGCCCCATGGCGTCGGCCAGCTCGCGGTCGGTCGGCTCGCGCAGCAGGGTCTGCCGCAGCTCCTCCGCGGTTCTCAGTATATCGCGCCGCGCGGCCTGCACGCGGTTGGGCAGCCAATTCTGCCGCCGCAGGTAGTTTAAAAGCGCGCCCCGCACCGCGCGGAAGCTAAACGTCTCGAAGCTTGCGCCCCGGTCGGGGTCGTACTTCTCGATGCACTCCATCAGCGCCACGATGCCCTGATTGAAAAAATCCTCCGCCGGGATGCGTGAGAGCAAAATGGAACGCATGCTACGAATCGCGGCAGTGACGTTCGCGGCGTAGTGCAGCACCAGCTGATTGCGCAGCTCGGCGTCGCCCGATTCCTTATAGCGCAGCATCACGCCTTCCGGATCGGCCAGACAAACGCCGGTCTGCAATTTATCCAGAGCCATGTCCGGCCCTCCTTTCCGCCGGGGACGGACCCGCGGGTTAGATCTCGATCATGCCAAGGGACTGGATCTGGACGTTGCTGTCGATATCGTTGAAGGACAGCACGGTCACATCCGGATAGAACTGATCGAGCAGCTTTTTGAAATACACGCGCACCACCGGAGAGGTGAGGATGATAGGCGTTTGCACCAGCTTTTTCATCTGGGTCAGCTTATCGGTGGTCGCGGCGATGATCTTTTGAATGGTGTTCGGCTCCAGCGACAGATAAGCGCCGCCGTCCAGCTTTTTCACGTTGTTCAAAATCAGGTTTTCCAGCCCGCCGTCCACGCTGAGCACCTTCATCTGCCCCGCTTCGGAGAAGCGCCGGGTGATGGTGCGCCGCAGCGCCTGCCGCACGTATTCGGTGAGCATGTCGCTGTCCTTCACGCTGGGCGCGTAATCGGACAGGGTCTCCAAAATGGTTTCCATATCGCCGATGGGGATGTCCTCCCGCAGCAGGCCCCGCAGCACCTTATGCAGCTCGTTGAGCGATACGGACGAAGGGATGGTATCGTCCACAATGGTATCGTTCGTTTTTTTCAGGTTGTCCAGAATGCGCTTTACCTCCTGCCGGGTGAGCAGCTCCCACGCGTGCTTGCGGATCAGCTCGGACAGATGGGTGATGATGACCGAGGTCGGGTCGATCAGCACGTAGCCCGCGACCTCGGCGCGCAGCTTTTTATCCTCGCTGATCCACTTGGCCGGCATACCGAAGGCGGGCTCCACGGTCTCGATACCCTCTATGTTATCCGGGCCGTCCGCCGGGGCGAGGGCCAGATAATGGTCGATCAGCACCTCGCCGACGGCAACGCGCTCCCCCTTGAGCTTGATCTCGTACTGGTTGGGGTTGAGCTGACTGGAATCCTTGAGCCGCACGGACGGGATGACCATGCCCATTTCATCGGCAAACTGCTTGCGCAGCATGACGATGCGATCCAGAAAATTGCCGCCGCTCGATTGATCCACCAGCGGCAGCAGGCTGTAGCCCACCTCCACACCGATGGGGTCCACATTGAGAAGGCCGTACACATTATCGAGGTTCTTGTAAAAGCTCACCTCGCTCGTGACCTCCTCGGTCACGGGCGGGCCTTGATCGAGCGCGGCCACGGCGGCGCGGCTTTTGCGCAGCAGCAGCGTGCCGCCCACGAGCAGCAGCGCGGAGAGCAGCAGCACCTGCGGCACGGGGAAGCCGATCAGGCACAGGAGCGGCAGCGCCGCGCCCGCGATGACCAGCACCAGCGGCTGCGAGGTAAACTGCTTGATCACATCGGTGTTGAGATCTCCATCCGACGCGGAACGGGTGACGATCATGCCGGTCGCCACCGAAATGAGCAGCGCGGGAATCTGGCTCATCAGGCCGTCGCCCACGGTGGAGGTGGAATAAATGCTGACGATGGTGCCGATATCTCCCTGCCCGTTCAGCAGGCCGACCACAAGGCCGCCGATCAGGTTGACGAACGTGACCACGATGGAGATGATCGCGTCGCCCTTAACGAACTTGGACGCGCCGTCCATGGAGCCGAAAAAGTCGGCTTCGCGCTGGATCTTGCTGCGGCGCTCGCGGGCCTGCGCTTCGTCGATCAGGCCGGAGGACAGGTCCGCGTCGATCGCCATCTGCTTGCCGGGCATCGCGTCCAGCGTAAAGCGGGCGGATACCTCGGCCACGCGCTCGGCGCCCTTGGTGATAACGATAAACTGCACCAGCACGATGATGAGGAACACCACAAGGCCGACGGCCACGTTATCCTGAATCACGAAGTGGCCGAAGGTGGCGATAACCTCGCCCGCGTAGCCCTCGCGCGTCAGGATGGAACGGGTGGACGATACGTTCAGGCCTAAGCGAAACAGCGTGGTGATGAGCAGCAGGGAGGGAAAGATGGAAAACTCCAGCGGCTCCTTGATGTACATGGTCGTGAGCAGGATGATAAGGGAAAGCGCCAGATTCAGGATGAACATAAAGTCCAGCACCTGCGTACCCAGCGGCACGATGAGCAGGGTCACGATGAGCAGGACGAACACCGCGATGAAGTTGTTGAGCAGTTTCATGCGTTTCATGCTTTGCCGTTCCCTTTCAAGCTGTATACAAAGGCCAGCACCTCGGCAATGGCCTGATAGAATTGCTCTGGGATCTCCTGATCCAGATCGACGGATTCATAGAGCGCGCGGGCCAGCGGCCGGTTCTCGGTCACATACACGCCCGCGTCCTCCGCGGTTTTGACGATGCGCAGGGCCAGCGCGTCCACACCCTTGGCCAGCACGACCGGGGCGCGGTTCTTGCTGCTGTCGTACTTCACGGCAATGGCGTAGTGGGTCGGGTTACGAATGACCACGTCCGCGTTCGGCACGTTTTGCATCATGCGCTGGCGGGATTTTTGCTGCTGGCGCGAGCGGATGGCGCCCTTGATCTGGGGATCGCCTTCGAGCTGCTTATACTCTTCCTTGACCTCCTGCTTGGTCATGCGCAGGTTTTTCTCGTATTCCCACCACTGGTATAAATAATCCGCGGCGGCGAGGAACAGGAAGATCACCCCGGCCTTGAGCGCGATGGAGAGCACCAGCCCGCCCGCGCTGATGAGCGCCTGCCCGGGTTCCATGTCCATCAGGCGGGCCAAGGCGGGTATTTCCTTTTCCAGCGTGATGTACAGCAGGTACAGCAGGACCGAGATCTTCAAAATGGACTTGAGCAGCTCGACCAGCCCGCGCATGGAGATCATCTTTTTCAGGCCGGCGAGCGGGTTAATGCGCTCGCCCTTAAAGGAAAACGCCTTAGCCGAAAACAGGCCCCGCGTTTGGAACATGGTGATCGCCACGGCCACCGCGCAGCAAAGCAGCAGCAGCGGCATGGCGGTGAGCGCGAACACGCGGCACGCGTCCGAAAAGAACGGAAGCAGATCGCCGGGGCCGACCGCCTCGGTCACGGCGCACAGGTCGATATAATCGGTAAGCAGCCCTTCCATATTGCGCAGGATGGAGGGCGAAAGCACCTTGAGCGCGAGAAAGCAGGACAGCAGCGAGGCCACGGTAACGGCTTCCTGACTGAGGAACACATTGCCCTTTTTTCGTTCGTCCGCTTTTCGTTTGGGTGTTGCTTTTTCGGTTTTCTCACCGGCCACGGCTGTGTTCCCCCCTTCCCCGCGTTGATCGGTCTACGCGAACGCTTTCAAAAGGTCGCTCATGCTGGCGAACATCGTTTCGATATACCCGTTCATAAATTCTGTCACCGGCACGGCAAAGAGGAACAGAAGGACCATGCCCAGCAGGATCTTGGTTTGAAAATGTATGACAAACACGTTGATCTGCGGGATCAGCTTCATCAAAATGCCCATGGACAGCTCCAAAACGAACGAAGCCGCCAGAAAGGGCAGGGTTAGGCGCATGATCAGATCAAAGGCGGTGACGAACAGCCCCGCCAGCACGCTGCCGACCGCGCCGGTCAGCCGCGCCGCCCCCATGGGCACCACGTCGTACGACGCGGTCATCACGCGGATGAGCAGCAAGTGGCTGTCCGTTGCGAAGAAATAAAGGATGAACAGCAGTTGCAGCAGGTTGCCAGACAGCGACATTTGAATGCTGCTGCCCGGGTCGAACACCTTGGCCATGGACAGGCCGAAGCCGGTGTCGATCACATCGCCCGCGAAAAACAGCAGATAGAAAAAGAACTGCAAAACAATGCCGCAGGCGACCCCGATCATTAATTCCTGCGCCGAGAGCATGATCAGCCGGAATGCCGCAGGCTCCTGCGGCATTCCGCCCCCTTTAAGAGGGGCGACGATGATTGCCAGACCGAGCGCAAGCCCTGCCCGGACGCCGGCGGGCACGCTGCGGCGGGACAGCACGGGGTTGAAGAACAGCGCGCCGCCCATGCGGCAAAAAGCCAGCAGCACGGCCGAAAACGCGCCGTATGTGATCTCCCAGCTCATACTCACAGCCCCGCCATCAGGGTCATAAGGGATTCAAAAAAATCGCTAAGCGAGGTGAGCATCCACGAACCCAGCACCAGAAGGAGCAGCGCCGTGAGCAGAATCTTGGGCACAAAGGTGATGGTCTGCTCGTGAATCTGCGTGGCCGCTTGAAAAACGGAGATCAGAAGGCCGACGGCCATGCTGACGATCAGCAGCGGCGCGGAAAGCTTTAAGATCAGCCCGATTGTTTCTCCAAATACCACCAGCACATCCTGCTGGGCCATGCGGCCACCTCCCCTCGCTTAAGAATCAAATACGCTAATAGAAGCTGCTCACCAGCATCTCCATGACGCGGCTCCAGCCGTTTACCACCACAAAAAGCATCAGCTTAAAGGGCAGCGAGATCATGGAGGGCGGCAGCATCACCATGCCCATGCTCATCAAGGTGGAGGATACCACCATATCGATCACGAGGAAGGGCAGGTATAACAGAAAACCCATGGTAAACGCCCGCTTGAGCTCGCTCGTCACGAATGAAGGCACGACCACGTGCAGCGGCAGCTCGGTCAGGTTTTCGGGGGTTGATACGTCCAATTCCTCCTGCCCGTCGAGCGAGCAGAACAGGTTCAGATCAGCCGAGCGGGTCTGCTTGAGCATGAACACCTTGATCGGCTGCTGCATATTGGCGAGCGCCTGCTGCTGGGTGATCTCGCCCCGGTTTAGCGGCTCGATCGCGGCTTCGTTAATCTCGCCCAGAACGGGCGACATGATAAAAAGCGACAGCGCCAGCGCCAAGCCGATCAGCACCTGATTGGGCGGCGTTTGCTGTAAGCCGATGGCGTTGCGCAAGAGTGAAAACACGATGACGATGCGGGTGAAGCTGGTCATCATAAGCAGCAGCGTGGGCGCGAGCGCGATGACCGCGAACAGAAACAATAGCTGCATGGTATCCGCGCCGCCCGCGCCGCTGGTGTTGATCTCTAGTGAGGCCGCTGCCGCGGGGGCCGTGAACGAGGCGGCCGCTACGGCCGAAACCGGCAGCAGCCGTTTCAGGGCGAGCATGCGCCGGGGCGCTTCGTCGCCCGGCTGAATTTGCGTGTTCCATGTCATTGGCGCGGCCCGTCCTCCCCGTTGTGTTTTCCCCGTTTTTCCCGCACGGCCTTTTTCAGGCAATCCATAAAATCCGGCGGCGTGCGTGCCGCCTCCCCTTCCGGGTACAGCGCGGGGTCAAGCTCGTCCAGCTTCTGGATCTGGTGCGGGGTAACGCCCAAAAGCAGGACGCGGTCGCCCGCCCGCACCACGGCGAGCGAGCTGTCCCGGCCCACGGGGGTGCGTTCCAGCACCGTGACCCGGCTGCCGCCGGGCATTTTCAGTTGTCCGGCGCGGCCCACCAAACGCGAGACCCACCAAGCGCCGAGCAGCGTAAGCAGCATCAGCACCAGCGTGCCGCCCATGGCCAGAATGGCCTTCCCTTGCTCCCAGTTCACCGCCCTATCACCTCGACATATTCAGCGAATCGAGCAAATCCTTGGTGCCCACGATCTCGGTGATGCGCACGCCGTAGTTGTCGCCGATCACGATCACATCGCCATAGGCCAACAGCTGGCCGTTTACGACGATCTCGGCGGGCGCGCCGGTCTGCTTGTCCAGATCGATGACGGTGCCCGGGCCAAATTCCAGAATATCGCGGATGCGCCGTTTGGTCTTGCCGATGACGATGGACACATCGAGCGGCACGTTCATCAGCAGGCTGGCGTTCACGCTGGTCAGCGCCTGCACCGCGCTGCTTTGGTCGGTGAATTGAGGGAACCGGGGGCGGCGCACGTCCAGATCGGGCGCTGTCTGCGCCGCCGGGGGCGCGGCCTGCACGGGCGCGAGATTCTGCTCCGCCGGCGTGGGCGCGGGGGCCGGCGCGGACGGCGCGGGCATTTCCGGCGCGGGCTCGCTTTGGCTGTCCGCCAGCGCGAGGCCCAGCTCCGCCGGGATTAGGCAGCACAGCCGCCCTTCCAGCACGTCCCGGATGCTCTGCACGCCGGTCAGCGACAGAAGCGGCCGCCCCGCGGGCAACAGCGCCGCGAATTCCGCCGGAGAATCGACCGCCACGCCCTGCTCCACGGCAAAGCGCACCGGCCGCCCCATATGCGCGGCCAGCGCACCGGCCGCGGCGTCCAGCGCCTGACCGACCACCTCCATGGCCGCGGACATGTTCATTTCGTCAAAGGGCATGCCCTCCATGGCGGCTGGATCGCCGCCCATCAGGATGCCCAGCACCTGCCGCATGTCGTCCTGCGGAAGCAGCACAAGGCCCTTCTGTTCCGCGTCGTCCCCAGCGGTTACCTGAAACGCAAGGCTTTCGCCCAGCTCCGGTACCCGGAGCGCGCCGAAAACGCCCTGCTCCACGCCTTCCTCGCGCAGGCTCACCTGCCGGTTCAGCATGCCGGACAGGGCCGACCCCGCCGAAGCCAGCGCGCCGCCAAGGCCGTCCCTCACGGCGAGAAGCGCCTTATCGTCAAGGTGCATGCCGTCCTTATTCTGCTCTACACTGCCCATCATGGTATCCCTCACTTTAATTCTCTGCTACATCCACGATTTTGACCGCCTTTTTCCTGTCGGTCTCCCCCAGTCGCCCATGGTACCAGGGTACGCCCTCCACGGTGACGCATATGTTGTCGCTGATTCGTTTGTTCAGCGTGATCACGTCGCCCACCTGAATGCGGAGGATGTCTCCAAGATTCATTTCGCACTGATCCAAAATGGCGCAGAGCTCTAGGTCGGAACGCTTTAAGTAGTCCATCATCAGGTCTTTTTTCTGAATTTCAAGCTGCGGGTCCGGGTGCTTGACCGCCCGGGTGTACCGCTGTGCAAAGCTGTGGATCAGCTTTTCCAGATTTTCCGCCAGCATACAGATGCGGATGGTGCCGCCGAAGCCCTCGCCCTCCAAGCTCAGGGTGACGCTCACCACCACATCCTGCGGGGAGTAAGCCTGCAGCAGCCTGCCGTTTGTCTCCACGCTGCGCAGCGCGGTCTCTACCTCTAGGTAGCTGCCCCACGCCTCGCGCAGGTAGTCGGATAAATGCTCCATCGCATACCGCAGCAGCGCGAGCTCAACCTCGGTATAGGTCCGCGCCGGCACCCACGGCGCTTCCGAGCCGCCCATCAGGCGCTCGACCAACAAATAGCCGAACGCGGTGGACATATCGAGCAGCAGGTTGCTTTCCTCATACCGGGCGTCCAGCGGCTTAAAATCGATCACACCGACCAGCGCGGTATCCGATAGGGAGTTTCCAAATTCGGTATACCGCTGCTCCTCGATCTTCGCCACGCCTACCTCGCACATGGTGCGCAGCACGTTGGTGAAGTACGAGGAGATCATGCGGCAGAAATGCTCATATAGGCTGGTCAGCGAATTGAGCTGATCCTTGGTGAACTTTTTCGGTGAAGAAAAGTCATATGCCTTGATCTCAGCCGGTTTTTTTACCTCTACCCGTTCCAGCCGGCCCGCCCAGCTCTGGGCGGCGTCCCCCTGCCGGGTCTCCATGTCTTCCATTCGGCTTATAACCCCTTTCTTCCGTGGCGCGCCTCAGTCGTCATAGGGGGAAACGTTCTTTTCCACGTCTCCCGCCCGGCCGCCAGAGGGGGCGCCGGGGTTCAGCAGATCCTCCGCCCCGCCGTAGGTGGGGTAGTAGCCGCTGTCGTAAAAGCTTTTCAGTTCCGCGTTGTCCAGACTGTTGCCGATAATCACCAGCTCGACGCGGCGGTTTGCCTGCCGCCCTTCGGCGGTGCCGTTGTCCTTAACCGGGTTGGTGTTGCCGTAGCCCATCACAATCATCTTATCCTCGGGAAAGCCCTGCTTCCCATCCATATAATCGGCCACGGCGGCGGCCCGCTCGCCGGACAGCATCCAGCTGGACACGCCGTAGTTCGGGTCGCCCGTCGACGCGGTATAACCGCAGATGTTGATGTGCTGGATCTGGCTTTCGCACTGCTTCCAGCGCGCCCGCCACCTTTTCCAGCACCGGCTCGCTGCCGGGCAGCAGTTTTGCGCTGTCCGGCTGGAACAGCATGCTGTTGTTAAAACGGATGTAAAGCACATCGTCGCTCTTGACGAGCTGCACATCGTCCTGCATGGCGGACTCGTTGACAAAGCTGTCTAGGCTGTAATACAGCTCGTTCAGATCCTGAATGGAGCCTAAATTGTCGCCCGAGCCGCCCATGCCGGGTTCTCCCGTGCCGCCAAGGCCCTGATTGCCCGGGCCGGAATCGCTCACGGTGACATCCGGGTAGCGCGCTTGCAGGGATTCGACAAAAGCGTTGAACTTCTCCTCATTGACCGAGGAAAAGCTGAGCATAACGGCAAAAAAGGTAAGCAGCAGCGTCACCATATCGGCATAGGTGTTCAGCCAGGTGCCGGTATCCGTTTCATCGCCCAGCCGCTTTCTGTTTCTCATGGCGCCTGACGCCCCCTTTCCGCCCCAGTTGGGCTTAGCCCCGCGTCTTGCGGGATCTGCCGGAGCCAGCCTCCTCGCCCTGCTCGTCCAGCTTTTGCTGGCGGTACACGGGCAGGATGTTGGTCAGGCGTTCCTCGATAAACTTCGGGTTCTCACCGGCTTGGATCGCCTCCACGCCCTCGCAGATGATGAGCTTGCAGAGGTACTCCTCCTCATGGCGGACGCGCAGCTTATTGGCGATCGGCATAAAGACCACGTTGGACAGGATGCTGCCGTAGAACGTGGTGACCAGCGCGACGGCCATGTTCGGGCCGACGGACTCGACTTCCTGCAGCTTATCCATCATGTTGATCAGGCCGATCAGCGTGCCGATCATACCGAAGGCGGGCGCGTAGGCCGCGCCCTTTTCATAAAAGGTGCGCTCCGAGGCGTGGCGCTCCTCCATATTGTCCATCCATGCGGCGAGCTGCGCCTTGACCTTTTCCGGGTCGACCGAGTCGACGACCATTAAAAGGCTGGCGCGCAAAAAGGTGTCCTCCATGCCGTCCAGCTCTTCCTCCAGCGCGAGCAGGCCGTTGATGCGGGCTTTTTTCGCGCATTCGACCAGCGTTTCGATGTACTGCTGGGGATCGTACTGGGTCGGATGGAAAATGATGCTCAGATGCTTGGGGATCTTCGTGAGCTGAGAAAGCGGAAAGGAGATCATCAGCACGCCCAGCGTGCCGCCCAAAACAATGAAAACGCTGGGCAGATCGCGGAACATCTTTAAGCGGAGCGGTTCCATATGGAAGCCCTCATCGGTCTGCACCAGCATGATACCGATCACCATGACGCAAACGGCCAGAATCAGGCCAAAAATGGACATCAAGTCAGATTTCTTTCTCACGGTCTCAGCTCCTGCCTTCCCCATTTTCTACCCTGCCGGGCAGGCCGGCCCGTAGTCTTTTGCGGAACGCGACCACCTCGTCCACGACCTCCTCGAGCGTTTCCCGCACGATCAGCAAGTGGCCGTTCGTCAGATGGATCGTGGTATCGGGCGTTCGCTCTATGGTCTCGATCAGATCGTCGTTTAGGACGAAAGGCACGCCGTTCAGTTTTGTTAACGTAATCATGTTCAGGGCTCCTTTCCGATCCCGCGTCCGGCGGGTCTGCCCCCGCCGGGCGGGCGCGGATGCGCGTTTTGCGCGCGATATTACCGCTTGAGGTTAATGAGCTCCTCCAGCATAGTGTCGCTTACCGTGATGACACGGGAATTTGCTTGGAAGCCGCGCTGGGTGGTAATCATGTCGGCAAATTCGGAGGAAAGGTCGACATTGCTCATTTCCAGAGCGCTGCTCTTGAGCGCGCCGGTGCCGCTGCTGCCCGGATCGGCCAGCTTGGCGTCGCCGGAGTTCGCGGTCGTGGTGTAGTAGTTATTGCCCACCAGCTGCAAGCCGGCCGGGTTCGAGAAGGTGGCGAGCGAAATTTTGCCCGCGGCCACCGTGCCCTTTTCGGCGTGATTGACGGTGATGATGCCGTCCGAGCCGATCGAAATGCTGGCGAGCTGGTCGAGCGAGATCGAGCCGCCCTCGGTGCCGCCCACCAGCGCGAAGCTGGTCGTGCCGAGGCCGAGATCGCGCGACGGCTCGGCGGCCTTGATATCGAGCGTTTGTCCACCGGTCAGGCCTTCGGCCTTGGAGCCGTCGGCGGCGTCCGCGCCGTTTTGGGTCTTGCTCAGTTCGCCCAGCGCGTCATAGCCGGGGTTGGTGAATTGGAGATAGTCGCCGCTGCTGCTCTTCATCAGAATCGAGGCCGCGGTGGTGTTTTCATCGATCTTCGCTTCATAGGTCTTGCCGCCAAGGCTCATGGCGACCGTCCAGAACGGTGCGTCCGTTCCGTTATCGGTAAAGGTGGCGGTGACGTCGGTCACGGTGCCCTCGCCGGAAAAGTCGTTGCTGCTCTTCTGGAACGTCATCAGGCCGCCGAACAGGTTGTTCGCGCCCGTGCCGGTCACCTTGCCGCCGGTCACATCAAAGGTGCCTCCGGCAATCTCCGCGCCCGTGCGCGCTTCGGTAACGGCGTCCTGCGCGGGCACCGCGCTGTAATTGTGGTTTCCAAGGCTGTTCTGGATGGCCGTATTCAAATCAGCTTCGGCCACGCCGAAGTTTTTCAGCATGGTATCCTTGCTGGGGATGGAGAGCGAAATGGTGCCGTCCGCGCCGCTGCCGGTGGACAGCGTTACGGTGCTGCCAAGCGACGCGCCGGTGCATTTATAGGTTTTGCCGCTGGCCGTTTGGGCGGTCACGTCCATTTTGCCGGTTGTGCTGTCATACGTGCAGGCAAAAGTCAGCGCGCCCTGTCCGGCAAAGTTGTTGCTTACGCTGATGCTCGCGCCGCCCATAAAGAACTTGGGTGCCGCGCCCTGCGCCGCTTTAGTCAGTGTTTGCGCCGGATCGGCGTTGAACGGGCTGAGCGCGTCCCGGAACTTGGCGGCGTCGGTCACGGATAGGCTGATCGAGCCGTCCCCCGAAGTAGGCTTCATCGTGATGCCGGTATCGCTGGGCTTGAATTTGCCCGTATACTCCATGCCCCCAAAAGTGGCTTTGATGGTATAGGGATTCGAGTCCGCGGCGTCATAAGTAATTTTAAAATCATACGGACCGTCAACGATGCCCTGCGGGATATTAATGTCCTTGATCGAAAGGCCTTGGAAGAAGCTGCTGCCCGCGGTCAATGTAGCCGCCTGCTTGAAGGCGTTGCCGGTAAAGGTGCCGTTGGTCGAGCTGGTGCCAAACAGGTTTTTATCCGCCGAAATGGTAAAGCTGCCTGCCGCAAGCTGCTTGCCGCCGTTCGCCTCCACAATCGCCGCGTTGATCGCGCTGTTCAGGTCTGCCATCGAGGTGAAGGACTCGAACGCGTTGAGCTGCACGCTGACCGCGCCGTTGGTGGAAATGGTGGCCGCCGCGCGTTGGCCCGCGGGCAGCGCCTCGCTCGAACCGAGCGAAAAGGACACGTTGCCGTACTTGGAGGCGTTCGAGGCCGTCACGGTGTAATTGACGCCGTTGATCTCCTGCGTGTCCACAGGCTGCTTGGAGTTGACCGAGCCGATATTATCGAGCTTGATCTTCTTGGTGCCGGGCTTGCCGTCCACATTGGTCGCGCCGAGAACGAAGTTGCCGTTGATATCGGTCAGGTAGCCGTTGGAATCATAGTCGAGCATACCGGCCTTGGTGTAGAAAATGTTGCCGTCCGGGTCCATGACCTGCAAAAAGCCTTCGCCGGTGATGGCCACGTCCATGCCGAAGCCGGTGTTCTGCATGCTGGACTGGGTCATCTGCGTTTGAACGGCGTTCAGCGTCGAGCCGTAGCCCACGCTGGAAGGGTTGACGCCGCCGCGGCTCGAGCTGCCGGAGGACGCGCCCCTGAGGGTCTGATAATAAATATCGCTGAACACGGCGCGCTGGGATTTATAACCGTATGTATTGACGTTGGCAATGTTATTGCCGATTACGTCCATTTTGGTCTGGTGGGCTTTCATGCCCGCCACGCCTGAAAACATGGCTCTGTTCATTTGAAACTCCTTTTCCGGGAACCGCCGCGCCCGTCAGTCAGTCGGGGCGCGAAAATAGCCTCCTCAAAAGGTCCGGCTTAAACGATTACGGTTCCATCGATGTTGGTAAATACATTGCCCTTCATGTCGCTGCTGTCCACCGTGGTGATCACGGTACGGTTTTTCACATTGACCAGAAAGGCGGTCCGGTCCACTAGGATCAGGGTATCCTCTAGGTTCTTTTCCTCCGCCAGCTTGACGCCCTCGCCCAAACGGTTGAGGCTGTCCTCATCCAGTTCGATCTGGTGATCGATGGTGCGCTTGACGGCATGCTTGGAAAACGCCACGCCGCTTGTCTCCTGCAGCTGACGCTTGAGTACGTTTTGGAAGGACTCTCCCGATTCCTGCTGCTCCGCAGTCCGGCCGGGGGCCTGTCCGCCGGGTAGGATCGGCGTTCCCGTTATGATCGGGCGATAAAATTTGATCTCATCCATGCGATCTCCTCCTTCCGCGTCAATCCTGCCGCTTGGTCTTGATGGTCACCGGCTTGTAGACCGATTTCTCACCGTTTTGATCGGTCACGACCACGTTGATATAGTAGCCGGTCTCCGCTTCGAGCCCGTCGATTGATTGGCTGGTGACTGCCTTTTGCTCCTTGGGGCCCGCCATGGTGCCAGCTTCGACTGCCTCGACGGTGTCAAACGGGCCTTCCTTGCCGTAATAGACGGTATAACGCAGGCCGGCAGCGGACGCTTCGTCCTCCGTGGGTACTTCCCACTTGACGGTGGCCGATGAACTGTCCACATCCTCGGTTTTTACAGAATAGTTGGTGGGGGTGACCAGACTGACGCCGGACGATACGCCGTTCGACACATCCATGATCTGGTTCATGCTATACTTTTTACCGCCCACATAGACGACATATTCGTCGTCCACCAGTGAAATCCGCTGCACGGGGCCCGTGGTGGTATCCAGTTCGCCGTTTACCTTAAAGCGGGAGGCGGTCACCGTTTTGCCCACAAGGCTCATGGCGTAGTTGCTGCGGGCATAGCCTGCCATCTCCTGCATCTGCTGCATGTTGGAGAACTGCACCATCTGTTCGACCATCTGGTTGTTGTCCATCGGGTTCATAAAATCCTGATTTTGCATCTGCGCCACGATCAGCTTGAGAAAATCGGACTGATCCATGGTCGAATTATCGGTCTTATCGGTAAACACCGCGTCATAAACGCCGCTTGATTTGCCCATGGCCCGTTCCTGACCCGATACATTGCCAACGCCCATATCCATCCTCCTCTCTTTAAATGTAGGTATCCAGTCCCGCCCGGATCAGGGCCGGGGCTGAAAACAGCTGCATGGGATCGTCCCGCGCCGCTTTTTCGCCGTAGAATACGTTTTGGTTTTGCCCGTGGAAGCTTTGCCGCTGGCCGCCAAACTGCTGCGCGAATTGGCGCGCCATGTCGAACTGCTGGCTTTGCGCCTGCGCGCCGGCATTTTCCGCCGCCTTTGGCACCGCCTGCTGCACCTCTACGCCCATGGGACGCATGGCTTCCCGCAGCGCCGCCAGCTCGTGGTTGATCGCCTTGGCCGTGCCCGTGCTTGCCGTTAGGATGGACAGGGTGGTTTTCCCTTCCGCTTCCGTGAGCTTGACCGTGATCTCGCCCAGCGATTCCGGCTTCAGCTTCATGCTGAATTCCTTTCGCCCAAGCGCCATCTCGCGGGACAGGCCCTCGTCCAGCTGCCGGGATAGCGGAGGCGCTTCGCCGGTCTCCCGGTTTTCCCGGAGGGTTTCGGTAAAGTCTGTGTGTTTGGCCCCTTCGGTCGCCGCCAAATCCTGCCGCCCTGCCGCGCTGTTTTCCGCCGTGGGCTGCTCCAGCTGCCGCTTGGCCGCCTGCACCGCGCTGCGGAACCGGCCTTCCGCCTGATAATCCTGCGCCGCGCTGTCGGTTTGCCGACCCGACGGCTGCTCGACGTAAGAGGTCTCGAGCACCCGTACCTGCTCGTCGCCCGCCGCCGCTTGCTCTGTCTGCGCCGCGCCGGATTCCGCGAAAGGCTGTGTGGCCGCGCCTTCGCGCCGCGCCGCCGCGTCCGATACGCCGGATACGCCTGCCGCCTGCACCACCGCGCCGGGCTGATCGGGCCGCATCACGGGCTGTATCAGCGCCATACCGGCCAGCTCGCTCATCATCGCACGCGCTTGCTGCTCGGCGTCGCCGCCGTCCGCCGTGCCCATCGCGGCCAGCAGTTCGGCCATCGCGCCTTCCAGTTGCTCCGGGTCGCCGTCCTGCAGCAGCCCTTCGCCGCCGTTTTCGGTCATTTGCTCCATCATGCTTTGGAAGATCGCCATGAACGGATCGCCCGCCGGCTCGGTGCCCAGACCGCGCCGCAGCTGTTCCAGCCCCGCGTTCAGTCTGGCTTCGCTTCGTAAATTCACTTGTTCCATCTCTTTCTCACCTCCTTTCCCTGAAGCTATCTATATCGATCGCGCGGCGCGGCCAAGTGCCGTGCGCGCGAATCGAACGAAAGAATGGGCGTATCCGCGCGACGCGTTTATACGCTTCTACTGCGGATCACCTGTGAGGATACAAATTCAGAAAGGATCTTTTCGCGTTCCTTGCCTTCTTCTAAGCGGTATTCCTCCCGCTGGCGGTCCTCCAGCTTGTCCAGCGAGGTGACCTCCTGCGAGGCGGCCACCACGACCTGCAGCTGTGCTTCCGACGCCTGCCGGGCCGCTTCGAGCGCCTGCCGGAGCTGTTCCCCGCTGCGGCGGCCGTTTTCCAGATACAAGCGGTAGACCATCAGTTCGCCCGAATCCATGCCTTGGCGCTGGCGCTCGGCCAGCTCGTGCGATTTTTGCTGCAGCTCGCCGGATAGGGCGCGCATTTGCGCTTCGATCTCCCGCTCCCGTGCCCGGCAGCGGGCCAGCGCGTCCTTCTCCCGGTCGAGCAGCTGGTTTTTATAGGAGCGCATCCGCTCCAGACTGAATTTGAAGTTTTTCATCGAATGACTTCCTCCAACAGCTGCATGGTCTGTTCAAAATCGATCTTTTCCTCGACCCGCTGCGTCAGGAAACCGTTGATGCGTCCCATATGGGCCACGGCGGTGTCCAGCTCGGGGTTGGTGCCGCTTTTATACGCGCCGATGGAGATCAGATCCTCGTTATCGCGGTAGATCGACATCATGTTGCGAATCTGTCCCGCCGTTTGCACATGTTCGGGCGAGGCGATCTCGTTCATCAAACGGCTGACGCTGCCCAGCACGTCGATGGCGGGATAGTGGTTTTTCGCCGCGAGGCGGCGCGACAGGATGATATGCCCGTCGATAATGCCGCGCACGGTATCGGAAATGGGTTCGTTGGTATCGTCGCCCTCGACCAACACGGTGTAAATGCCGGTGATCGATCCGGTCTCAAAATTACCGGAGCGCTCGAGCAGCTTGGGCAGGGCGGAATAGATCGAAGGGGTATAGCCTCTGGCCACGGGCGCTTCGCCGGTGGCCAGCCCGATCTCGCGCTGGGCCATGGCAAAGCGCGTGAGCGAATCCATCATCAGCAGCACATGCCGCCCCCGGCGCTGGAAATATTCCGCGATCGAGGTGGCGGTCATCGCGCATTTGAAGCGCATCATCGCCGGCTGGTCGGAGGTCGCCACCACCAGCACCGAACGGGCCAGCCCTTCGGGCCCTAGATCCCGGTTCATGAATTCGACGACCTCGCGCCCGCGTTCGCCCACGAGCGCGATCACGTTGATATCCGCCTTGACGTTGCGCGCGATCATGCCCATCAGCGTGGACTTGCCCACGCCGCTGCCCGCGAAGATGCCCATACGCTGTCCCTTGCCGATGGTGAGCAGGCCGTCGATCGACTTGACCCCCATCTCCATGGGTTCGCTGATGGGCGGGCGCTCCATCGGGTTGGCGGGCGTGCCGCCGATCGAGATGGTGTCGCCGCCTGTGACCGGCCCGCCGCCGTCAATGGGCACGCCCAGCGCGTCCACGGTGCGGCCGATCAGCTCGTCGCTGACCCGAACGGTCAGCTTGCGGCCCGTATTGCGCACGGGGCAGCCGAAGCCGATCCCGTCCGTTTCCTGATAAGGCATCAGATAGACCCGGTTTTCCGCGATCCCGACGACCTCGGAGACCAGCGTTTTATCCTCCCGGTCGCTTCGGATGGTGCAGATATCGCCGATGCTGCAGGCAAGGCCCGTGGCTTCCAGCGTCATACCGGCGATCTTGCTGATGCGCCCTTCGTGATCCAAAAGATCGCTCAAATGCACCATACGGCGGAAACGGCTCATATCCAAATCATGGTGCTTCATTGCGCGTCTCTCCCGTACCGGCGTCCATATCGGCAAAGGCCTCGCGCAAGTGCCCCGTCTGCACGGTCAGCGTGGCCACCAGCGTGCCTTCGTCTGTATTCACACGGCAGGTGTCGTCCGGGCTGGGCGTGGGGGCGACCTCCGCGGTGCCGCGGTATTCCGGTTTTTTCAGTTCTTCATTTAAGTAACCCACCAGACCGACCAGCCGCTCGGACACGTCCACGGTCAGCCAGCGGGAGTGCTTGACGGAGGAGACCGTCTTTAACACCAGCGGCGCGAGCGCCAGATCGTCCTCCGCGAGCTTTTGCAGCATCACCTTTTCGGCGATGTCCACCGCCAGATATTTCAGCTCTCTGGCGTACTGTTCCATGTATTGATCCTGCTGCTCTTGCAGCTCGATCAGCAGTGCGTCCACACGGTCCAGCGCCTCGCGCAGCTCGCCGCGCTTTTGATGGATCGCGTCCGCGTAGGCGCGCTCGGCCGCCTCGGCCTTGACCTTTTCCAGTTCCTCTGCAAAAAGAACGGCCATTTCCTCCCGCGTGGGCGGGGTGGGCGGTTCGGGCGGTATTTCTTCCGGTTCCGGCGGTTCGGGTTCGGGCGGCGGGGAAAGGTCGATATCCGGGATGCACACCGCATCCTCCCACTCCCGGAAGGCCGCCTGTTTCAGGATATCAGGCAATGATCTCATCCCCTCCTCTGGAAATGGTGATCTCGCCGCTCTCCTCCAGAGAACGGATGATGTTCACGATGCGCTGCTGCGCTTCCTCCACATCGCGCATGCGGATGTTGTGCAGGTATTCGATATCGGTCAGGATATTTTCCTGCGCGCGCTTGGACATATTGCTCAGCAGGATGCTCTTGACCTCTTCGTTGGAGCCCTTGATGGCGATCGCCAGATCCTGACTGTCGACCTCGCGCAGGAAGCGCTGGATATCCATGTCGTCCAGCTTGACGATATCCTCGAATACGAACATGAGCTTGCGGATATTTTCGGAAAGCTCGGGATCCTTCTGACCCAGCTCGTCGAAAATGCGTTTTTCCGTCGTCCGGTCGGTGTGGTTCATGATATCGGCCACGTAGTTGACGCCGCCGATCTCGGCCAGATTGTCGGACGCAATGCCCGAGAAGCGCTTTTCCAGCACCTTTTCCACAATATGAACAATTTCGGGCGACACGCTTTCCAGCCTCGCGATACGCTGGATCACATCGAGCTGCACCTCGCGCGGAAGCGCGGAGACGACCTGCGAGGCCTGCTCCGACCGGGCGTAGGACAGGATGAGCGCAATGGTCTGCGGGTGCTCGTTTTGCAGCATCATCATGAGGCCCCGGTAACTGGATTTACGCACAAATTCAAAGGGATGCTTTTGCATGGCCTGCCGGATGCGCTCCATATAGGACCCGGCGCGCTGCGTGCCGAAGGCTTTTTCCAAAATATTGCGCGCGTAATCCACGCCGCCCTCGGAAATGACCTTTTGCGTGACGCAGAGGCCGTAAAAATCCTCCATAACGGCTTCCAGCTCCGCCGTGGGCAGGTGCTTGAGCCGCGCTACCTCGAGCGAGATGGCTTCGATCTCATCCTCGCGCAGGTATTTATAAACGGACGAAGCCGATTCCGCGCCCATCGCCACGACGACCGCCGCCGCCTTGGTCACGGGGGAAAGGCCCTTTTTGCCGCTTTCCTCCGGCACGGCGGCCTGTATCGTTTCCTCACTCACGATTCATCCGCCTCCTTTAACCAAGTGCGAAGCAGCTCCGCGGTGATCTCCGGGTTGGTTTTTGCGAAATTGCGGACCTCGTTGATGATCTCGCTGCCGCTGTCCTCGCTGACAACTTCGGGGGCGGGCTGCCGCTGGGCGGTCTCCTCCGCCAGCCGCCGTTCGGCTTCCAGCTCCGCTTCCAGCAGCGCGTCCTCCTGCCGCCGCCTTTTGCGCCGGACGAGCAAAAGGACCGTTACCAAAATGACGATAAGCAGGATCACGCCGCCCACGATCGCCCAGACCCACCACGGAATTCCGGTTAGGGTCAGCGCTTGGTTTTCATCCTCCGCGGGCGTGCCCGGCGCATCCGCCGCAGCGGTGCGGAAGGTGCCCACGCTGATCAGGGCGGGCGGGATATCCGCGCCCTTGGAAATGTTATCGATCAGCTCCTGCCGGCGCACGTTGTTGAGCGTCGGATCGTCCACCATGACGGCGATGGTCGCGCGGCTGATCACGGCGTTGCCCTTCTCGATCTGGGTCTTGATATAGTTGTAATCAATCGTCACATCGCGGCTGAAGCGGGTGCCCCCGCCGTCCGCGCCCGGGTCGGCATAGACATAGCCCGGGATATCGGTGTTGTTTTCCTCGCCCGCGATGCCCTTGGAGAGCGATACCTCGCCGTTCACCGCGCCCGCCTGACTGCTGTGCGTCACATAGCCGTTATTCGTCGGCTTGCCGTTTTTGTCGGGCACGCCGCTCATATCGTACTTTTCGGTCATCATGGCGTCAAAATCAAGGGTGATCTTGGCCACGGCCACCACGCCGTCCTTGCCGTAGATAGGCGTGAGCAGGCGCACGATATTATCCTCGATATGCTGCTGCACCATCTGCTCCAGCTCCAGATTTTTGCCGGCGGAGTAGCCGCTCTGCTCCTCGTCCGTTCCGGTGAGCTCCTTCAAGGTGGCGGCGTCCGCCACCTCGACATCGGCGGAGGCGAGCTTATAGATGCTGGCCGAAACCAGATTTTTTACAGTCTGCACCTGCGCGGGCGACAGCTCCACCCCGCTTTTCAGGGTGAGCAGCACGCTGGCCGTGGCTTTGCTGTCCTCCGCGGCCTGCTGCCAAATATAGTCGCTTTCCCGCGCGGGGGTGATGGTCACCGCGGCCCCGCTCACGCCGTCGATCTTTTTCAGCGTATCCTGAATGCGGTCCTGCAGCTGATACAGCTTGTACTGATCCATCTGCGCCTCGGTCGTGGTCAAGCCGGAATGGCTGTCGAACACATCGTAGGCAAGGCCGCTTTTGGGCAGGCCCTCGCTCGCAAGCTGCAGCAGGCTTTTGTCGTACAATTCCGCGCGCACCAAAATATCGCCGTTACCGTCCATCTGCGGCTGCGCGCCCATCTCCTGCAGGCGGCTGTAAACAGAGGAAGCCTCGGCGGTTTCCAGACCGGAATAGAGCACGCGATAGTCGCTCTTTTTGCTGTTCAGCGCGACCGTTACGATCACGGCGAACACCAAAAGCGCAACGATAAAAGCTCCCCAAAAAATTTTTCGTTTCTTGGGGAGTGCGATAATGTAATTTTTAATATTTATCACGGAATCCTTTACGGTATTCCCGTGTTCCTTCGCAGCCACTTCACTCACCCCTATGAATCGTTAGACCAAAACGCGTTTCCCCCCGGTTTTGGTCACACCTGCATTTGCATGATTTCCTTGTAGGCGTTCACGATCCGTGTCGTCAACTGCACAGTGGTTTGAACCATACTTTCCGCCTTGAGCATGTTGACCTGTACCTGCGCCAAATCGTCCACATCCCCGATCGCCAAACGATAAGCGTCCCCCTCGGCCGTGGCCTGCGCCTGCTGCAGCGCGGTCACCGCGTCTTCCAGTACGTTTTCAAAGGGAATCTGCGTCTGCTGCCGAATGGTTTCCGGCTTTGCCGCTGTTTTGATCGGATCCATCGGGGTGATCGGAATAAATACCATTCTGGCCGCCTCGCTTTCCAAAACTCAAAAAAATGGGCCGCCATTGCATGAAACCACTGTTTTACACAAAAAAAGCTTTTTTGTTATAGTGGTTACACTCGTTCACTTTTGCAATGAAGGCGATATTTTTATGTATCTTCAATAAGTATAAGCTTATTTCAACATTTTGTAAAGAGAAACTGTTGAAACGTGTCGATGTTTTTGTAGACTATGCCGAAATTTTTACATGCCGAGGTAAAAAATACCACTAAAAGGTAAAAAACAAAGGCAGCTTCGGCTGCCTTTGTTTTTTACCTTTTTACTTGTTCCGCGCCCGCGCGATCGGTTCACGCCTGCTGCGGCGCGCCGCCTTCTCTGGCGGCAAACCACTCGCGGCGAAACGCCTGATAGCAATCGGTCACCATATCCTCGTATTCGATACCGAAAAACGAAGGCGCGAGATAGCCGAAAATAAAACCGGGATCGGCTTCGCGCAGAAACAGCGCGGCCATCACCTCGGTGATGAGCACGGCCTCCAAAAACTGAGGCCCCGCATAGCCGGAAGCCAAAATGGTTTGGTAGAGGATGCGGCGGATCTGCTCGACGTTTTTCACATCCATATAAAGCTGAACCGCTTTTTTGAGAAAGGGCGTCGCCTGCTGCGACCACGGGCCGTCCATCAGCTCTTCGAGCGTTTTTACGCCGCCCTGCGCGGAGAACGCCACCGTGGCGAGCGCCGGGATGATGCGCAGGCATTCCTCTTTATCCTTGCGGGAGCACTGGATGTGCTGGGCAAAATATTCCGCGTCCATGGGCCACTCCATACTCATTTGCTCAGCTCCAGCGTTTTATTCACCATCGCCTTGATGACGCCGAGCGCCGTCAGGTTGGTATCGTAGGCGTTGCTGGCCGCCATCAGATCGATCATTTCCTCCGTGGTATCCACGTTGGGATAGCTGACATAGCCGTTTGCGTCGGCTTGCGGGTGGCTCGGATCGTACACCAGCCGGAAATCCCGGTCGCTCTCGACGACCTCGGCCACGCGCACGCCGCCCGAGGTTCCGGCCGTTGCGCGGTAGGCCTGCCCCGCCGTTTCCAGCGCGTCCCCAAAGGTCATGGGGCGTTCCTCCAGCACCACCTGCTTGCGGCGGTAGGGTTCGCCGTCCTCGGTCATGGTGGTTTTATAGTTGGCTAAATTCTGCGCGATCACATCGGTGCGGTACCGTTCGGCGGTAAGGGCGGAGCCCACGATATCCATTGAACCTAAAAAACCCACGGGAACCGCCTCCTTACTTCATGCCGTTGTTAATCACGGCGTTATAATTGGTAAATTCGCTTTTCATCTTATCGAGCAGCATGCTGTACTGGGCGTAAGCCTTATAAAGCTCGACGCCTTCTTTATCCGCGTCGACGTTGTTGCCGTCGGGCCGGATGGAGGTGTTTTCCTCCGTAACGGTTCTGGCCTGATAGACCTTGCCGCCCTGCGCATCCTCCAGCACCTCTTCAAACACCATGCTTTTGGCTTTATAGCCGGGTGTTTCGAGGTTGGCCAGATTTTGCAAATGAAGCTGCTGCTGCTGCCAAGTGACGGCCGTGCCGTTTTCCAAGGCCTTGAACGCGCCGGATTGAAAGAACATGGTTCCGCCCCTCTCTGTCAGGCCTCCTTGGCCCGTGTCTGCCGGTCGGCCTGAATATAGGCGTCGCGCAGCTCGGTGATAAAGCCTGTTACCTCTTTCAGCCCGGCGGGGTCCTTATGGATATTCGCCTGAACCGTGAGGTGGATAAAGTAAGTATACAGCTCGTCCAGATTTTTTGCAATATCATATTTGAAATTGAGCGTGCTCTTCAGGTGGTTCAGGATGCGCTGCACCTTTTGCAGGCCGCGGTTGACCTCGGGCCAATCCTGCCGTTCAAAGGCCAGCTCCGCGAGGCCAAGCTCCTTGAGCGCGCCGTCGTATAGAGTCGTGAGCATATCGCCGGTCGTCATGGTCATAATGGACTGCTGGCGATAGGCCTGATAGGTATTTTTCATCATTTTGCGTTTCCCTCTCTTCCGCGGTCTCAATAGCCGGAGCTGAACTGCTGGGCGATCATGTTGCTTTGCGAGTTAAAATTGGCCAGCGCGCTTTCCATGGCGTTGAACTGGTTCCAGTAGCGCGCCCGCTCGGATTCGTACTTTGCCTGTAGATCCTTGATGCGGGAAGCGATGCTGCTGATCGAATTGGTCAAATTGTTATTGGTCTCGCTGGCCCAGCCCTTCACGCCGGCGATCTGCACCAGCGTGCCGGGGGACGCCGCGCTGGGGTTGGCCGCGTCCTTGATAATATCGGACAGGACGGCGCCCAGACCGTCGGTCTTGGAGGTGAACAGCGTCATCACGCTCGTGGGGTCCGAAGCCAGCGCGTTGCGCAGCGCGGTCTCGTCCATTTTGAGCTGGCCTTTGTCCTCCCACTTGGTGGTCTCGATGCCGATATCGTACAGGGCAAGCTTTGCGCCCGCGGGCTTGGTATACAGCGCCAGACGCATCTGGCTGAGAAAGCTGTCCACAGCCGAATCGCGGTGCAGCAGGCCTTCCTTGGCCTTTTCCTCCCACAATTCGATCTGGCGCTCGCTCATCTTATCCTTCTGCTCGTCCGTCAGGGGCGCGTATTCGCGGAAGCTTTGCTTTTCATCCACCAGATCGGTGAGCTTTTTCACCAGCTTGTTGTAATCCTCCACAAAAGATTTGAAGCCGTCGACGATGGTCTCCGTGTCGCGCTTGGTGCCGATCGTGGTTTCCGCGCCTTCCTTGACGGCCTCCATCGTGATGCCGTCGATGGTGAAGGTGTTGCTGGAACGCGTGGTATCCACGCCGTTCACGGTCATTTCCAGATCCTTGCCTTGCGCAACCGCGTCCGCCGCCAGCTGGCCGTCGCCCACGATCAGGCCGCCCGCGCCGTTTACCGCCGACGCGCCGAACAGTTCGGTGAGTTGCGAGGAGCCGAGCGGGGGCACCGTGCCGGTGAGCACCAGCCGCCCATCCTTAAAGGCGGCGGACAGCTCGGGGGTGATGGTCAGCCCGGCGAGCTGTACCGCGTCCGCCAGATTGTCCTTTGTCGCCACATTGGACGCGCCCTCCAACGTAAAACCCATCACAAGGCCAAGGTCGGATTTTTTTGCCTCCGCCAGCGCGGTGGAATTGTACGTATCGACCGAGGTCTTTGCGAACTTGACCACGCTGTCGTCCGTCACGTTCAGCGCGCCGGTGTCCTTATCGTAGGTAAGACGCGCGTTGCCGGAATCGTCCTGAAAATTGGTTGCCAGCCACGCGTTAAACTGCCCGGCGATCTCGTCCTTGGAATAGGTGACGGCCTCGCCGTTCACCTGCGGCAGCGTGAAGGTGTAGTTCACGCCGTCCACGCTGAATTTCAGGCTTGCGCCGCTCTTGGCGGAGTAGTCGTCCTGCATCGCCGTGCCGTCCACATGGTCGACGGTCAGCTCGCGGCTGGTCAGGCTTCCGGCGGCGTGCACCGCGCTGTCGCCGAACATGCCGCTTAAAAGGTTGCCCTGCGTCTGCTCGATCTTGATGCCGTACTCCTTGCCGGTGGCGGTGGCTTCCATCTGGAAGCTGTCGGTCAAAGCGGAGTACGTCATGCGCACCCCGGCGCCACTGTTATTGATGGTATTCATCACCGTGCCGACGGAGTCGTTGCCGGTGAAGGAAAAGTTCGTGCCGTTGATGGTGAATTCATATTTGTCGCCGGTCAGCCCAAGCGTCGCCATGTCCTTGAGCTTGGTGCCGGTGTTGAGCGCGGTGGTGGAACCCGGGGTGATGCCGAGAACCTTGGCGTCCACGCCGGTGACATACAGCTCGTGGCCCTTGCCGTTGTCGGGAAAGCTGGTCGTGAGCGTCAGCTTGCCGTCCGCCGTCAGCGAAGCGGCGACATAGTCGCCAAAAGCTTTTTTCAGCTCGGTATCCAGCGCTTTTTGCGCATCCTGCGCGGTCACCTTGCCGCCGGTCGTGGTAACGGAATTGAGCGTGATCTGTTTTTGCACCCCGTCCAGCGTGACGGTGAAGCTGGGGCCCGCCGCCGCGTTCGCATAGCTGCCGCGCAGCATCCGGCGGTCGTTGCCGTCCGCGTCCGTCACCTTGCCGGTCGAATAGGAACTCAGGCCCGTCATCGAAAGGCCGAGCGAGGTCGTTTTATCCGCGTCCACGCCGACCGCGACGCTTTCATCGCTGATCAGGCGCAGGCGGCCGTCGAAAATTTCGGCCTTTACATCAAGGCTTTGCGCGGCGAACGCGTCGTTAATGGCCTTCACCATGCCATCGTCCGTGGTGATCCCGTTCAGATCTACCTGCACGGAATCCGCGCCCACGGTAAAGCCGATCTTCTTATCGAGCTTGGCGGTCAGCGTATCTTCATTCAGGACAGCGCCGACGATGCTGCCGGTGCTGACCCGTTTGGAGGAACCAAGCGTGGCCGCGGTGGCGAGCTGGCCGATCTTGACCTTGGTGGTCCCTTCCGCGGCGGAGGTGCCGGTGGATACCACGCGCACGCCGTCCCCGCCGGTGACGGAGGAGATCATGGAGTTGAAAAAGGCCGTGCTGGCGAAATTCGTGGTCAGGCTCGAGCCGTAGGAGGTATCCAGATACTTGGCCTGAAAATCGTTGATGGAGGAGATGATATCGCGGTAGATCTCCTGTTTCCACTCCGTTTGCTGTTTCAGACCGAGCTGCTTGTCGATCTTGCTTTGTGTGCCAGCGAGCATCTGCTTGACCATGCTTTCGGTGTCCATACCCGAGACCATGCCCGACATACCCTTATTCGTACTGGCGCTGACGCTGAAATAGTTGGAAGAGCTGATATCCATATTGCGGCGCCTCCTTATCGATCAATTCTTGATATGAGGATTATCCTCCGTTTTTTCAAAAACGAAAGGCTGTTTTACACTTTTTTCTCCCGCCCCGGCGCGGGCGGCCGGGTCACGCCGGTCTGCACCGACCGGTGATAGCGTCCGGCCACGGCGGAGGCGCTGCTGTTCATCTTTTGCAGCTGCTCGAGCGCGCGCAGGCGCTCGCTTTCGAGCCGCAGGCGGACGGTCTCCTCCACCCGCAAAATGCGGCTGGCCACTGTTTTTACCGCGAGCGACGCGTCGTACAGCTCGGCCAATTCGTCCGGCAGCTCGCCGCGCCCGCAGGTGTGGTTGAGCGCGGCCCGCGCCGCGCCGTCCCCAACGGCCAGCGCCCGTATTTCCAGATCGAGCGAGGCGATCCGGTCCAGCGCCCGCTGCCGCTTTGCGACCTGCCCCTCCAGCTCTTCGGCCGGACAGGCGCATAAGTTTTCCGTTGCCTGTTCGCATTCCAGCATCCGCTCGCGTTTTTCCGCGAGCAGCGCCAGCAGCCTGTTCCGTCCGTCCACAGTTTTCCCTTCCTTTTCCCCGGCCGGGGGCTTTTCATTTCCGCCCCGCTGTGTTATGATTTGGGTAAATCTATCCCACTTTCGCAGGAGGCGTCCCATGTTGCATGGAACCATTGAAACTGAATTTCCCGCTTATTTAAAAGATGAAAACGGCGCGCCGCTTGCAGAAGGACGCGCCCGTGTTTCCCGCGCCGACCGCACGGTCACCTTCACCGCGGACTTTGTGCCGCTTTATCCGGTCGGCACGCCCATGCAGGTGGTGCGCGTAAACGGCGGACGGGAGATCCACCGCTTTTTCGGCCAAACCTATCTTTCGGACAAACACCTGCTCCGCCTTGTCTCGGTGGAGGACGAGGTGCTCCCCGGCGCGGAGGAGGTATACTGCACCGGCCTATCCCTGCCCGCCCGCGTCACCGTGCCGGCGGGGGCCGATCCCGGCCTGCTGCGCCGCCTGTTTTCCGGCCCGGCGAAGGAGCGGCAGTACGAGGTGACCGTTACCTCGCTGACCCGGCGCGAGGCCGAATTTTTGCTTGATTGCAGGCCCCCGCTCGAGGAGGGCAGCGCGCTTCATTTGGCCTTTGAACCCGCGACCGGCCTGCCCGCCTGCGAGGCGCGCGTCATCCGGTCGATCCTGTTCGGGCCCACGCCCGCCTACCGCTGCGCGCTGTCCGGCCTGAGCGCCGAGGAATCCTCGGCCTTGCAAGCCTACCTGCGGCAGTGGGCGCAGACCGCGTGCAAGTGCTTTTAGGCGGGCCCTTCTTTGCCGCCTAGCTGGCGCGCAAGGCCGCGCAGCGCGGAAACGCCCTCGGCCGCCTGCCGGTTGGCCTGCACGGTCTGGTAAAGCTCGGCGCGCCAGATGCGGCAGCTCGCCGGGGCGGTGATGCCCAGCCGGGCCTGATTGCCCGTCAGCTCGGCCACCTGTATCTCCACCGTCTCGCCGCCCGGCAGTTCGAGCAAAAAGGATTCGCCGGTCTTTCTCGTCAGGATCAGCATGGCCCCGCCTCCGTTTCCCCTGTCAGCGGGCAGCGGACCGGATAATCCTGATCCAGTATCAGCTGCATGCCCCGTCCGGTCGCCCAGTTGACCAGAACGGGGCTTTTTAAATTCACGGTGGAATGCTGTATATCCGCCCCGAGCACCGTCACGACCCAGCAGTCGTACTCGCCCTCGCCCAAGGCCCGCGCGGCCTCGTCCGGAATGCTGGGCGCGTAGGGCACGCGCAGCGCGGAAGGGTCCATCAGCACAAAGCACAATTCCGGCGTTTCCAGCGATTGCAGGCAGCCGATATGCGGGCCAAGCGCGGGATCGGTCAGCAGCGCGAAGCGGCGGCGGTCCTCAAAGCCGAACATGGGCTGGACAAATTCCACGATCCGCGCTTCGTCCAAATCGATCAAACCGAATTCTCGGGTCTCTATGGTCATGGGGCATCCTCCTGTACGCAGCGTGTGTAAAAACTCCCGCGCCGCAGCGCGCCATTCAATAATAAATATCCTTTAGGCTGTTTCCGGCGCCGAGGACGGCGGGAAGTACAGCGGCGTGCCGGTGTAGCGGATATCCACGCTGGGATACTGCAAAATTTGAAGCCGCACGCTTCCCGGCACATAATTCAGCGCATGGCGCATCTCGTTCCAATCATAATGCAGCTGGCCCGGATCGACCCGCGTTTCCAGCCGGTTCGGCACCCAAGATATCTCGGCGCCGGCGCTGGGCAAAAAGGCGGTATACATTTCGCCCGCGCCGCTTTTCAGCTTTTGCCGAATGATCTGCTTGATGGACGCGCCGTCCTCCACGCGGGACATGGCCTGCCCCATCTCGACGTATTCCCGGGTCTTTTCCCGGACATGCCGCATGCCTTCCTGCGCGCGGGCGCGGATGCGGTCCCCGACCCGCTCGATGCCGAGCGAGCGGCGCGCTTCATAGGAGTCCAGCCGCAGCTGCACGTTTTGGCTGTGCAGCTCGACCCGGGCGGGCGTGTGCTCCACCTCCGCCGTGGGCAGGTGATCCTGCCGCCGTTCGAGGCGCGCGTGCTCCACCTGTATTTCGTACTGGACCGGCGTTGTCGTGATCTCTAACAGTTGCATTTCATCACCCCACAGTGAAAAGCGCGGGCGTTAACCCAAGAAGTCCATCAGGGATACCGGCAAGATCCGGGAGCCCATCTGCAAGACCGCCTTGAGCACATAGTCGTTCATACTTTGGTTGGTGGCTTCCTCGGCGTCGTTCACGCCGATCAGGTCGCTGATACGGCGGGAATAGCTGTCCACCGTGTCGCTCAGCCGTCCCTCAATGGTGCTCAGAAAGCCGGTGCGCGCGCCGATATCGGTCAGGTGGGTGCGGAAGCCGTCGGTCAGCTTGGAAAGCTTATCGTCCGCCGCGTCCAGCTTTTCCGCGTCGTACGTGCCGATGCTCTCGCGCACCTCGTTCAGGATATTGAAAATATTGTTCGACAGGCCGTCCGCGTCCGTGCCGAAGCCCAAAAAGTCCAAGCCGGAGAAGGAAATCAAAAAGCCCGTGTCCGGATCGACGTTCGGACCGCTCATCTTAATGCCGAGGCCCACGTCCATATACACATCGCCATCCATGGGGATCTCTTTGCGCACCTTGTCGCCGGTGTCCGGATCGGTGACCTCGTAGAAATAGCCCGCGTCGTCCTTCTGGATGCTGTCCACGTCCACGCCGTTGTAGAGCAGCTTGCCCGTATCCTTATCCTGCGTAAAGGGCGCGGTATAGCTGTTGGTGCCGCCGAACACATATTTTTTTCCGTACTGCGTGTTGGCGAACTGCAAGATCTCCTGCTGGAGCGACTTGATTTCGCCCGCGATGACCGAGCGGCCCGAAGCGCCGGCGTTTTCGCTTTTGGCAGCCGTGACCTTGACGTTATGGATCTCGGTTAGGATATCGGAAATATCGGTCATGGCGTTTTCGGTGGTGGTCATTTCCTCGTTCACGCCCTTGACGTTGTCGAGCTGCTTCTGCGCTTTATACAGGTCGGTCTTGGTGCGGATCACGCGCGAACCCGCGGAAACGTCCTCGGAAATATCCTTGAACCGCACGCCCGACGCCACGCGTTCGTTGGTCTTGGCATAGTCGTTTTTGGCCTTATTCAAATAGGTCAGATAATTTCTGGCCGTGCTGCGATCGGCTACTCTCATGTTCGTTCGCTCCTGTCCAAAGTTACAGGCCCACGCGGCCCGTGCGGTTGATGAGTACGTCGAGCAGCTCGTCCATGGTGGTCATCATGCGGGCCGCCGCCTCATAGGATTTCTGGTACATCAGCATGTTGGTGGTCTCCTCGTCCTTGGACACGCCGGAGATCTCGTCCCGCCGATTGAGGAAATCGTCCGCCACCTCGGCGGATGCGTCGCGCCGTCCGGTCTCAAAGGCCTGATCCGCGCCCAGCTTGGTGATAAAATCGGTCACATATTCTTCAAAGGTGCCGGTGAACTGCTCGCCGTACGAAACAAAGGTGCTGTCCTGCCCGGTCAGGGCGGTGACGAGCTGCTGCGCGTACTGCGGCGCGTTCTCCTGCTTATTGTAAATGAAATACCCGGCCCCGCCATTCGTCCACTGTTCGCTGATTGAGATATTGCCGGCCGAGACCTGCGTTTTCGGGTTGTCCGAGCCGCCCGCGGTCAGCAGGGTCTTATAAACGGTGTTGCCGTTCCCATCCACTTGGGGCTTGCCGTCCGCGCCCAGTTCTGGAATGGTATTGTTGGCCGCCTTGGCGAGCTGGTTTGCAAACAGGTTCAGCCGGTCGCGGTAATACAAAACGCCCTGCTTGGAGGTCTCGTTCGGGCTCTGCACATTGCTGCCCCGGCCGTTCAAGTAATCGAGCGCCGCCTGCATCGAGCCGCCGGACAGGCGCACGTTTTCGCCGCTGCCCCGCCATTTGAGGCTGACGGTATCGTCCTCATTCTGGGTGAGAAACACCTTGTTGTAGTCGCCGCCCGAAACCAGCGCGTGACCCGCCAGATCGACGTCGACCGAGCCGTCGGACTTTTGCTTGACGCTGATATCGCCGTAGCCGGCCAGCTCGTCCAGCAGCAGGTTGCGCTGGTCGAGCAGCTCGTTGGCGCGGTAATGCTCGTTGTCCAGACCGGAGGTGGCCGCGGCGTCGCCCACGATCTGCTGATTTAGGCTCGCCACCTGCGCGGCGATATCGTTGACCCGGTCCGCGTTGACCCCAAGGTCGTAAATCTGCTGCTGGGCCACGCCGGTGAGCTTGCTGTCCATCTGCTGCAATACCTGCGTGACGTTGCGAAAAGCGGAGAGCACCAGATTGGCCTGCGTATCCATGGTCGGGTCGCCCGCATAATCGTTTAAGCTGGTGTATAGCTGCTGAATCGCGCCCAGCAGGCCGGAATCGGCCGTTAGGTCGCTGCCGTCGCCAAGGGCGCTTTGGATTTCTCCCAATATACCGGCCGCCTGACTGTGGTAGCTGGTTTTGGAGTATTCGTCGCGAAAGCGCTTGTCCAAAAAGGAGTCGCGGGTCTGGGACACGCCCAGCGCTTCCACGCCCTGCCCCGCCAGCTCCACCCGGCCGGCCGCCGTTCTGGTGCGGAACGCGGTGGAGGCGATGGAGCTTGTATCCACCCGCTGGCGGGTGTAGCCGTTGGTGTTGACGTTGGCCAAGTTGTTGCCGACGATATCCAAGGCCTTCTGGTTGGTGAAAATGGCGCTTTTGGCTGTTTCAAGCCCAAGAAAAGATGGACGCAAGGTGATTCCCCCGATCTATATAAGTAGGTACGGTCATGATTTAAATCTTCTGTTCAAAGGAGGCGCCGCCGTTCCAATTCTGCCCCGGCTGCTGTCCGGGCCGGTAGGTCGGGCCGTCGTTTGCCCGGCCGAGGAACTGCAACTGCTTTTCCGCGATCTCCATGGCGGTACGGTTAAGCTCGCGCAGCTCCTTCGCCGCGGCGCGCAGCCGCGTGAGCAGGGCCGCAAGCTCGCTTTTCGCGGCTTCATCGGCAAGGGAAGAGACGATCTCGTCGCCCGTGGCCCCTTCCGAAAAGCCCAGCGCTTGCTGCGCGCCCAACCGCTTGCGTTCGAGCACGTCGAGCGACATGACCGCGGCCTGCTGTTCCTTGATCACGCTTTCCAGCCGGGGGCCGCCGCCCGCCAGCAGCGCCTGCCGCTTTTCGCGCTCGCTCCCAAGCATGCTTTCGCATTGGTCGGCGCACCGGGCGGTGGCGTCCAGATATTCGCGCAGTTCGGTCGTCATTCGGCACCGTCCTTATCTTCCGGCATGCTCCGGTTCAGCAGCGCGGCGGCCACGTCGCGGCCCGGAACCGGGCAAGCGTCGCCCAAATATTTCTGGCGCAGGCTTTGCAGCCGCCGGGCGTCCATGCTTTGCTCGGCCGCGCCCGGCTTGGCAGTAGCGCCGAGCTTTGCGCGCAGCGCCGCTTCGGGGCTGATCTCGATCACGTCGCCGCTCGTGGCGGCGGCGTCCTGCGCGCCCTCCGCCTGCTGGCGGCGCGCGGTCAGGTTCTTGTTCTGCGTCGAACGCAGCTGGTATATATCGTGCACACCTTTAATATCCATAAAATAACACCTCTTTCAGGCCGCATAACCCTTCTGTTCAGATTATCACACAGACCGTCTAAAAATGAAAGGGTCGCGGCGGAATTTTTTGTTTTTCGTCAAAAAATCCGCCGTACCTGTTTTCTTTTCGCGGCTTTTATATTATAATTGAAAATATTATCATAGCAGGGCCCAGCCGATCGGGGCCCGCCGGAAAGCGGTGCAGATATGGCCAAAATTATCTCTCTCATCAACCAAAAGGGCGGGGCGGGCAAAACAGCGTCTACCAACGCCCTTTCTGTCTGCCTGAAGCACAAGGGCTACCGCGTGCTCAGCGTGGATTTCGACCCGCAGGGCTACCTCACCTTCAGCATGGGGGCGGATACCAGAGAGCACCCCTCCATTTACGATGCGCTCAAGCATCAGGTATCCTGCAAGGACGCGGTGCAGCACGCTCCCGTTTGCGACATCATCCCGGCGGACGCGCTGCTCGGCAACATTGAGCGGGAATTTACCGGCCCCGGCAGCGAGCGCGCCCTGCGCGACTGTCTCAAGACCGTGGCCCCGCTTTACGATTACATCCTGATCGATTCCCCGCCCCAGCTCGGGCCGCTGTCGGTCAACGCCGTGGTGGCCTCCGATGTGGTGCTCATTCCCGGTCTGGCGGACGGCTACAGCCTGCAAGGCATCATTCAGGTGCATGAGACCATCGTGCGCGTGCAGCGGGCTTTCAACCCCACGCTCACCATAGGCGGCATGTTTCTGGTGCGCTATTACCCGCGCGAGGAGCTTTCCCGCATCACCTGCGAAACCGCGCAGCTGATCGCCGAGCATTTGGGCATGCCCCTGCTCGATACCAAAATCCGCCACAGCAACGTGATCAGCAAGGCCATGACGACCCTGCAGCAGGACATCGTCGAATGCGCGCCGCGCAATAACGCCGTGAGGGACTATCTCCAGCTGGTCGAAGAGCTGTTCGAGAGGAGGCTCCTCTAATCCATGGCGAAATCGAAAAAGGTGCTGGATCGGGACATGATGTTCCGCAAGATCATGCCGGCGCTGGCGGACAATCCCTTCTCCGCTCCCGTGACCGAAGCGTCGCTGCTCGGCGAAGAGCCGGACGCGCCCGCGCCGCAGCCCGAACCCGAGGCGGCCCCGGCGCCCGAACCGGCCGCCGTGCCTGAGGCGGCGCCCGAACCGGTCGTCCCCGCGCCCGCAAAACCCAAACCGGCGGCAAAGCCCCGCTGCAAAACGCTGGCGGAAGCGCCCTTTACCCAAACCGCGCCCGCGCCGGAGGAGAGCGACGAGCTTTCCGTTCTGCGCGCCCGGCTGTTCGCCCGGTCGGACAACGCCGAAGCCGGGTTAGAGCAGGTATCCACGGTCAACCTGATGGAAAGTCTGGTGCTGCGCCATCTGGACACGGTGATCCAGCGCTTCAACTGCTGCCGCTGTGACCGCTGCCGCCGCGACGTGGCCGCGTGCTCGCTCAACCATTTGCCGCCCAAATACGTGGTGGCCGACCCCGACCGGCTGGATTCCATGGCCGAGACCATCCCCGCCAAAACCGTGTACGACGCGCTAATCAAGGCCGTTTTAAAGGTCCGCGCCAATCCGCACCACTAAAAAATACCGCTCGCCAAACGGAAGGAAGATTCCTATGACAGAGCAAAACGAATCCGCACCCGGCGGCAAGCCGGGGCGCTCGCTGAAAAGCCGGCTCGCCGCGCTTTTCAGCCCCAGCTTGGAAACGCCGCCGCCCGCGGCGGAAACGACGCCGGACGAAGAGCCGGCGCCGGCCCCGCTCCCCGCGCCCCTGCCGGCGGCGGGCGCGCTGCTGCGCCTATACGAAGCATGGAAGGGCGAATTGCCGGACGAAGCATGGGAGCCCGGTTTTTTCTTTTTGAATAGCGCCGCGCCTTCGCAGGAGGAAAAACGCGCGCTCGATCAGTTCCGGCAGGAAGCCGAGCAGTACCTGACCCCCGCGCCGGACGGCGCGGAGGAGAACTCCGCCCCTTCGTGCGGTATCCCGGTGGACGCCACCTACAGCCTGCGCCTGTCGGACGACCGGCTTTCCGCGTGGCTGTTCCTTTTTCCGCCCCTTGGCGGCGGCGCCGATCTGACGCGGGACGATGTGGATTCCGCGCTAAAGGGCGGCGGCGTGGTATTCGGCACCGATGAAGCGCTGCTCGATACCATGGCGAAGGACCATATCTATATGAAAATGGCCCTTGTCGCCCGGGGGCGTTTGCCCGTGGACGGCGTGGACGGCTACGTGATCGACCGTGTGCCGCGCACAAAGGAGATTTCCTTTACCGAAAACGCGGACGGCTCGGTCAATTTTAAAGAGACCAACCTGATCGATCACATTGCCGCGGGCGATACGATCTGCGAGATCGTCGCGGCGGTGCCCCCGCAGGACGGCCGCGACGTGGAAGGCACCACCCTGCCCGGCCGCGAGGGCCAGCCGCCCACGGTGCCCATGGGGCGGCACACCCGCCTGAACAGCGAAAAGACCGCGCTCATTTCCGAGATAGACGGCCAGATCAGCTTTGCGGCGGGCAAATTCAACGTGGAATCCGTGCTCACCGTGCCCGGCAACGTGGACGCCGCGACCGGCAATATGGATGTGATCGGAAGCGTGGTGATCGGCGGCGACGTGCTGGAAGGCTATACGGTCAAGGCCACGGCCGATATCACCATTCGCGGCATCGCGGAGGGCTGCACGCTGATCGCGGGCGGCAACGTCACCCTTTACCGGGGCATCAACGGCAACCAGCGCGGCGTGATCCAAGCGGGCGGGTCGGTGACCGCTAAATTTTTGGAAAATTGCACGGTGGACGCCACCGGCTCCATTCGCAGCGAAAGCATCATCAACTGCACCGTCGTCAGCCAAGGGCAGGTGCTGGCGAATCAGGGACGCGGCGTGTTGATCGGCGGCGAGATCACCGCCTGTCAGGGCGTGGAAGCCCGCATCATCGGCACCAATTCCCACCGGGCGACCAGCATCGTGGTGGGCTCCACCCCGGATTTTCTGCAAAGCCTAGCCGAAACTTCTTTGGCGGTGGAGGATATGTCGCGCGAGCTCGAACAGCTTGAGCGGAACATTACCTACCTGCGCGGGCTGGACGCCCTTTCCCCCGCCCAAACCGCGAAGTACAACCAGAATAAGCTGCGCCGGTCGGTGCTGCGCATCCAGCACGGGAGGCGCGCGCAGGAGCTTGAAGAGATGGACCGGCGGCTTGCCGGCATGAAAAGCTGCTATGTCAAGGCGCAAACCATTTTCCCCGGCGTCAAGGTCTCCATCGGGCTTGAAACGCGGCACATCACCTCGATCGAGCAATCGTGCCGCCTGTATCTCGGCGCGGACGGCATCACGCTGGGCGCGGTTTGACCCGCGTCCGGCACCCCTACCCGAATTAAAAAAAACCGCTGTCCCGGCCCTGTCCGGCAGCGGTTTTTTGCAATATATGTTATTTTTGCATGTCTTGAGAATGCAAGCATTTTCCTGTATACTATAGGTCAAGAAGGTTTTGTCGAATGGCGGTGAAGCAAATGGGATCAGCCCCCAATGAAAACGCTTATGTTTGCGTGCGCTCGGGCAGCCTGTTCTTTTGGCTGCCGATGGATCAGCTGCTGTATATCACTTCCAGCCATATGCTGCGCGACGCTATGGTGGAGCGAAAAGACCCCCGCGACGCGCCCGTGGCGCTGCTGGACGGCCGCCGCATCGGCGTATTTTCTCTGCGCGGGCTACTCGGCCGCCCCGGCGCGGACGAAGAGCGGCACGCCCTGATCCTGCAAACGAACGGCGCGCTGTGCGGCCTGCTGGTAGACGAGGTGACCGATACCATAAGCGCCGGCGCATATACGATTCTACCGCTGCCGGACGCGGTAAAAAGCCCGGAAAACACCTTTTTACAAGGCCTGATCTGGATGGAAAACCGAGGCGCGCCGGCTTTTTTGACCGAGCCGGAACTGCTGCTGTCCATTTCGGGTCAAGAAGCGGGGCAAGCGATATGATGATCAGAATAGACGGTGCATGGCACGGGCTGGACCGGCGGCAGGTGGAACAGATTTTATCCGACCCGGCTGTTTTCGACGTGCCCAAAGCGCCCGCGGGTGTAATCGGGCTGGTGCATTATGGGGGGCAAATCGTGCCCGTGCTGGAACATCCGGAGGCGCGCGGCAAGGCCGGCAAGCGCCGTTTTGTGGTCTTGGTGCGGGACGGCGGCGCGCTGCGCGGCTTGGCCGTGGACGAGGTAACAGAAAAATTTGTGTTCGAGGAAGAGAACATTGATCAAATTTACCGATGAAGAATTTCAGCGCCTGACGGCATACATCAGCGAAGGCTACGGGATCGATCTGAGCAAAAAGCGAACGCTGGCGGAATGTCGGATGAGTCTGGAAATGGAAAAACGGCAGATCTCTTCGCTGACCGAATTTTTAAGCCAAATGCGGGCGGATAAGACCGGCAGGCTCGCCGCCGCCCTGATTGACCGGCTTACCACCAATTACACCTTTTTTCTGCGGGAGCAAGCCCATTTCGACTTTTTGGAGCAAGAGATCCTGCCCCAGCTGTCCCCTGCCGCCGCCTCTTTTCAAATTTGGTGCGCCGGCTGTTCCACGGGAGAGGAATGCTACACGCTGGCCATGCTGCTGGCCGCTTACCGCGATCACGGCGGCTGGCTGCCGCCCGTGCGTATTCTGGCCACCGATATCTCCGAACAGGCGCTGCGGGTGGCCATGGAGGCGCGCTATCCCTCCAAGGCGCTGGAACAGCTGCCCGAGGCATGGCGCCGCACCTATTGCCGGACGGACGGAACCGGCTTCTTTACCCTGCGCGACGATCTCCGCAAAATGATCTCCTTTCGCAAAATGAACCTGATGCGGCCCTATGCCGGGCACGAGCAGTATGATCTGGTCCTGTGCCGCAACGTCATGATCTATTTCAACGACGCCGCCCGTAAACAGCTGACGCAGCGCCTAGCCGGCAGCCTGAAAAAAGGCGGCTACCTGTTTATCGGCCATACCGAACTGCTTCCCGCGGAGCAAACGCTTTTGACCTGCGTCCGCCCGGCGATCTATCAAAAGGCAAGGAGAGATGGACATGAGAAAGGTCAGCGCCGCGTTAGCGGCGGAATCGGCTGAGCTGCAGCAGCTGGTGCTGGACGTTCTTGGCCCGGCGCAGCGGGGCGCGCTCGCCTTCTCGCTGCTGCGGGCCGGCGAAAATCCGGCCCAAACGCCGGACCTCGCGATCTTTATCGGCAATGCACCCAACTTTTGGGGGCGGTGCCGGCCCGCGCTCCTCCGTCTGGCGCGTCGCGGCGGCCGGATCGTCTGCATCTGCCGCGCCGCGCCCGACTGGCTCGGCGGCGTTGCAAACGGCGAAATCCTGCCGCTCCCGGAAGCGCAGGATGCGCGCGCGATGGACCTGTTCCGTAAATCGCTGCTGATCCGCGTAAAATCGGTCGCCGCCCACCGCGACGATCCCGCCGGACCGGTTCCCACGCGCCGGCCCAGCGGACGGCTTGTCGGCATCGGCTCCTCCACAGGCGGCCCGCAGGTGCTGCTTTCCATCCTAAACGACTTGCCGCCGGATACCTGCGGGATTCTCATCGTGCAGCATCTCAGCACCGGGTTTTCCTCCCGCTTTTCCGACTATCTCGACGAGCTTTGCGCCATGCGCGTCAAGCAGGCTGAAAACGGCGAAGTCGTGGAGGACGGCACGGTCTATTTAGCCGAGGACGGCCGCCATCTGACCGTCGTCCGCCAGCCGGACGGCTACCGCCTGCGCAGCCTGCCGGGGGAAAAGGTGAACGGCTTTTGCCCCTCGGCCGACCGGCTCTTTGAAAGCCTTGCCGCACAGGCGGGCGGCAGCGCCATGGGCATCGTGCTGACCGGCCTCGGAAACGACGGCGCCGAGGGGCTTTTGCACCTGCGGCAGGCGGGCGGGCAGGGGCTTGCGCAAAGCGAAAGCAGCTGCGCCGCTCCCAGCATGCCGCGCGAGGCCGCGCGGCTGGGCGGCGCGGAGGAACAGCTTACCCCCGCCGCGCTGGCCGAGCGCATCCGGCGGTTCGCTTTCGCTTCGCCCCACGCGCCGTTTCGTCAAACATAGCGCATTTGTATTTCTTTTCTTGCATTCCCGCGCGCTTGGGTTAAAATGATAAATAGGGAGATGATCAGATTGGCAGCTAAGATCCTAGTGGCAGACGACGCCAAGTTCATGCGGCGGCTTCTGCGGCGTATGCTGGCCGAGGGGGGCTATCACGATATCATAGAGGCCGCGGACGGCGAGCAGGCGATCGCGCTGTACCGGGCCGAACGTCCCGATCTGGTGCTGCTCGACATCACCATGCCGGGCAAGCCGGGGATGGAAGTGCTGTCCGATCTGCGCTCGCTCGATCCTGCGGCCAAGATCGTCATGTGCTCCGCGGTGGGGCAGGAAACCGTGGCCGCCCAAGCCAAGCAGCAGGGCGCCTGCGGCTTTCTGCGCAAGCCGTTTGTCCAAAGCGAACTGATCAACGCGGTCGGTCAGGCCATTTTGCCGCAAGCCGATACGCAAAACAGATAAAGGGGAAGCAAAAAATGGATATGAAGCGGAACAGGCTGAACAACATGAAGGTCGGCAAAAAGCTGATGAGCGCCTACGGCGTCATCATGATTTTTTATATCGTTACGGTTGCGGCGTCCCTTTTGGGCATTCATACCGTGGCGAGCACCATGGACAATTTTTATAATTCTTCCTTTCAAATGACCAGCTCCGCGCAGGGCGTGCGGGCTGCGATCCAAGGCATCGGACGCGATATTTTAAGCGCGGCGACCAACACGGATGAAGCGGCGGACGCGGCCTATATCGCGGAAGCAAAAACCTATTCTGAACTGGTGGAAAGCGGTATTGCAAAGCTGGAAAAAAACTTTGTCTCCGATCCCGAGCTATTGTCGCAGGTGTCTGAAAGCATCAAACAGCTTACCCCCATTCGCAATCAGCTGCTCACCCTATTGGATGAAGATAAAGAAGCCGAGGTGCTGGCGCTGTACAGCACACAGTATGAGCCGATCGCCTCCAGCACGCGCGAGCTGCTCAAGCAGGTGGAAACGAAGGCCAAGCAGGATGCCGGCGATTATATAGAGGAAAGCCATAAGATTAAGCAGGACATCACCGTCATGCTGGTCGTGCTGGCCGTGGTGCTGCTCGCCATCACGATTTTCCTCTGTGTCAAGATCACGCGCAGCATCACCCGCCCCGTGCGCGAGCTGGAAGCGGTCTCCCGCCAGCTGGCCGACGGCCATCTGGACGCGGCGATCACATACCGGTCGCAGGACGAACTCGGTTCGCTTGCCGAAAGCATGCGCAGCACCGTCACCACGCTCAAGCTGTACATATCCGAGATCGAGCTGGGCATGCGGGCGCTGGGCAGCGGCAAGCTGAATTACCAGACGCAGGTGGACTTCAAGGGTGATTTTAAGGTGCTGGGCGAATCGCTCGATCATATTTCCGCCATGCTGAGCAGCGCGATTTTGCAGATCGGCAACAGCGCCGAGCAGGTCGCGGGCGGCGCCGAACAGGTGGCCAGCGGCGCGCAGGTGCTTTCGCAGGGCGCGGTGGAGCAGGCCAGCTCTATTGAAGAGCTGGCGGCCAATGTCAACGAGATATCCGACTCCGTGCGCGGCAACGCGGACGACGCCGTGAGCGCCAGCGCGCTGGCCGACGAGGTGGGCGGCAAGGTGCTCGACAGCGACGCGCAGATGACCCAGATGAGCGACATCATCCAAAAGATCAAGCAAAATTCCTATCAGATCACCGAGATCGTCAAGGAAATTGAGGATATCGCGTTTCAAACCAATATTTTGGCGCTTAACGCGGCGGTCGAGGCGGCCCGCGCGGGCGAGGCGGGGCGCGGCTTCGCCGTGGTGGCGAGCGAAGTGCGCCATCTGGCCTCCAAGACCACCGAGGCCTCTAAAATGACGGCGGAGCTTGCCATGCAGACCACCCGAACGGTGGACGAAGGCGCTTTAGCGGCCGATAAAACCACGGAATCCATGAAAAAGGTCGTGGACGGCGTGCAGAAGGTCTCCGCCATGATGGACCGGATCTCCGACGCCTCGCTCCGGCAGGCGGATTCCATCATTCAGGTGCGGCAGAGCATCGACCTGATCTCCGAAATCGTGCAGGGCAACTCCGCGACCAGCGAGGAGAGCGCCGCCGCCAGCGAGGAGCTTTCCGCGCAGGCACAGCTGCTGAAAAAGCTGGTGGAGGAATTTGAAGTATCATGAGTGATAAAGTAATGATCGTGGACGACGCGCTGTTCATGCGCGCCATGCTGCGCAAGACGCTGTCCGCAGCCGAGGGGCTGGAAATACTGGAAGCGCCGGACGGCCCCACCGCCGTGCGGCTTTATCAGAGCGAGCGCCCCGGGCTGGTGCTGCTCGACATCTCCATGCCCGGCATGAGCGGCATCGATGTGCTGCGTCAAATCCGCTCAATCGACAGGCTGGCCCGCGTGGTCATGTGCTCCGCCATCGGGCAGGACAGCATGATGATGGAGGCGATCTCGGGCGGCGCGGTGGACTTCATCGTAAAGCCCTTTAAGCCCGAACAAATCCTCCGCGCGGTGCAAGCGGCCTTCCCCCACCGGCAAGGCAAGGAGGGGCATCCATGAAAAGCTATGCGGAGCTGAGCGAGGACGCGCGCGACGTGCTGGCCGAAATAGGCAATATCGGCACCGGCAACGCCGTTGCCGCGCTTTCCAGCATGCTGGGCGCGCAGATCGATATGGCGCTGCCCGCGATCCGGCTGCTGCCCTACCGCGACGTGCCCGGCCAGCTGGGCGGTTCGGAAACGCTGGAGGTCGGCATCCTGCTGGAAACGACCGGCGATATCAACGGCATGTTCATGTTCCTGCTGAGCGAGGAATTTACCGCCGCCCTGCTGACCGGCCTGCTGGGCGAAGCGCCTACGGACAGCACGCAGCTTTCCGAAATGGACCGCTCGGCTATTTGCGAGGTGGGCAACATCATGTGCTGCTCCTATATCAACGCGCTGGCCCGGATGATGGATGTGACGGTGGAAATATCGGTGCCGCGTATGTGCAGCGATATGCTGGGCGCGCTGCTCAGCGTGCCGATGATCCGCTTTGCAAATCTCAGCGACGAAATGCTGCTGATCGAAAACAAGTACCATCTGAACGAGACCAACGTGGTCAGCCATATCCTGTTCCTTCCGGAAGTCGATTCGATCGTAAAAATCCTAAAGGCGCTGGATCTGCCCTATGAAACATGAAAGCGGGCTGATCGTAGGCATAGCCGAGGGCAAGGTGGCCCAAGGGGACGGCGAACTGATCAGCTACGCGCTGGGTTCCTGCGTGGGCGTTTGCCTGTACGACGGGGCGCGGCATATCGCGGGGCTGGCCCACATTCTGCTGCCCAGCCGCGCGCTGGCCACGGAAAAAACCAACCCCTATAAATTCGCCGACAGCGGAACCGAAGCGCTGGTGCTGGCCATGGAGCGCATGGGCGCCGTGCGCGCGGCGCTGACGGCCAAGATCGCGGGCGGCGCGAAAATGTTTCAGGTGCCGGAGGGACAGCGGTCCGTTGGGGATAAAAACGTCTTGGCCGTGCGGCAGGCGCTTTACGCGCTGCATATCCCGATCCGCGCGCAGGATGTGGGCGCGGAGCACGGCAGAAGCATCTATTTCTCCGTTAGGACCGGCATGCTGCGAGTCAAGTCCATCCGGGCCGGCGAGCGCATGCTCTAACAAAGAAAGCGAGCGATATAGTTTATGGAATTAAGCAACAAACGGACCGTTCTGGCGGTGGACGACAGCCTGATGATCTGCCAGCAGATCGAAGCCGCGCTGAAAAACGAGGACCTTGATATCCATATCGCGCATAACGGCCGGGACGCGCTGGCCCTGATGGAGCAGTGTCAGCCCGATCTGATCCTGCTCGATATCATTTTGCCCGATATGGAGGGGTATGAGCTGTTCGGCAAGATCAAGGAGCGCGACCGCAACAACGCCTCGATCGTGTTCATCACCTCCAAGGACAGCGAGCGCGACGTGATCCGGGGCTTTTCCATGGGCGCGAGCGATTATATCAAGAAGCCCTTCCGGCAGGAAGAGATGAAAAGCCGGGTCATCGCCCACCTATCCGCCAAGCGGCAGAAGGACGAGCTCAAGCATTTGAACGAGGAACTGCGCGCCAGCATGGAACGGCTGGGCACCATGGTATACCGGGATGAGCTGACCGGCCTGTACAACCGCCATTATTTTGCCGAAAAGATGGAGCGCGAGCTGGAAACCGCGGCGCGGCAGGACGCGTTCATCATGATCGATGTGGACAATTTCAAGCATATCAATGATTCCTACGGACACGACGCGGGCGACACGGTTTTGGTCTGCATCGCCAGCATTATGGAAAGCATTTGCAGGCGGCACCGGGTCATCCGCTGGGGCGGCGAGGAATTCCTCATCGTGCTGATGGACGCGGACCGGGAAGAGGCCATGCGGATCGCCGAACAGATCCGCGTGGAGATCGCCGAATTCCCGATGCTTTATAAAGACGTGACTTTTTTCTGTACCGTGACGCTGGGCGTCAGCGCCTACCAAAGGGGAAAAAGCATCAAACAGAATATCGACCGCGCCGACCGCGCGCTGTATTGCGGCAAAAAGAGCGGCAAAAACTGTTGCATATGGAGCGATGAGGGCGATGCGTAGGAGGCGGGAGGCCTTACATGTCATTTTTTGATCAGGAAATGGAATCCATGCTCGAGGTTTATCTGCTCGAAACCAGCCAGCTGCTCGAGCAGCTCGACGCGATCCTGCTGCACGCGGAAAAGGCGGGCCTGCTGACGCAGGAGGAGATCAACGGCGTTTTCCGGGTCATGCACACCACGAAAAGCTCCTCCGCCATGATGGGGCTGCATGACCTTTCCGAATTGGCCCACAAGCTGGAAGACCTGTTCGCCGTTTTCCGGGAGGACGCTGGCAAGCTGCAAGGCGTGGAAAAGGACGTGTTCGATCTGGTTTTCGAGGCTTCCGATTTCATACGGGCCGAGCTTGCGGCCATGCAAAACGAGGGGTATCAGCCGCAGCGCGCCTCGGCGCTGCTTTTGCAGATCGGTCTGGTCACGCAAAAGCTGGGCAGCGGCAGCCGCGTAGTGGTGCGGCTGCGCTTTGAGAAGGACTGTAAAATGGAAAACGTCCGCGCCTTCATGGTGGCCCGGCAGGTCCGCCAGCTCTGTACGGACATGCGCCTTTATCCGGAGGATGTGGAAAAGAACCCTGAAACAGCCGACTATATCCGGAAAAACGGCTTTTATATCAGCTTTATCGCGGAGGACCGCGAGCAGGTGCTCGATCTGCTGCGCGGGGCCCTCTTTGTCGAGGAGTGCCGGGTGGTGGATGAGATCCCGGTAAAGGAGCAGGAGCCCGAACCCGAAGCGCAGGGCCATGCCGAGCCGGGCAGCCAATATATCAGCGTGCGCGTCGAGCGGCTGGACGAGCTGCAAAACCTGACCGGCGAGCTGCTCATCGCGGCTTCGGCCGTGGGCGACGGCGGCGCGGGGCAAGCCGCCCTGTCCGACGGCGCCGTGCACCAGCTTGATCAGCTTCTGGGCGAACTGGAAGGCATTGTGATCTCCATCCGTATGATCCCGTTCAGCGGAATCGCCCCCAAGCTCAACCGTATCGTGCGGGACATGTGCAAAAAGGAGAAAAAAGAGGTAGCCTTTGTCATGACCGGTCAAGAGGTCGAGGTGGACAAAAACATCGTCGACAGCATCTTCGACCCCTTGATGCACCTATTGCGCAACGCGATCGACCACGGCATCGAGCCGCCGGAAACGCGCGAAGGCCTTGGCAAAAAACGCGCCGGCAGGGTCGCCATCCATTTTGAGAGCCACGGCGGCGAGGTGCTTTGCACCGTCAGCGACGACGGACGTGGCATCGATACCGACCTTGTCTGCAAGAAGGCCCGGCAACGGGGCCTGCTCACCCAGCCGGAGGAGCGCTACACCCGGCAGGAATTGCTGGAGACCTGCTTTTTGCCCGGCTTTTCCACGCGGGAAAGCGCGACCGAGTTTTCGGGCCGGGGCGTCGGTCTGGACGTGGTCAAGGCCATGATCGAGCGGTTCGGCGGTCATTTGGGCATTGAAAGCGAAAAGGGCGCGGGCACGTGCATTACCATGCACTTGCCCTTGAGCCTCACCATCATAGACTGCTTCAAATTTGAGGCCGGCGGCCAGATCTTCGCCGTGCCCGCCTATCAGGTGGAGCAGTTCTCCCCCTTCGACCCGTCCAGCCCCTGTTACCGGGTACAGGGCGGCCGGGGGCACTGGATCTTCGAGGAGCGCTGCCAGCAGGTGCTGTCCCTTTGCGAGTTTTACGGGCTGGAACGCCGGGAAAACGCGCGCAAGCAGCTGATCTGCGTGCGGGGCGCGACCCGTTCCGCCTGTATGCTGGCCGATCATGTCATCGGGCGGCAAAGTCTGGTGGATAAGCCTCTGCCCGGCCTGTTCGGCCCCCGTTTCAAGCAGAAAACAGGCATTGCTGGCAGCAGCATTCTGGGGGACGGCACCATCTGCGCCCTGCTGGACGTGGAGGATCTGATCAAATCGGCACTGGAGGGACGCGGGGAATGACGGAAAAAAGTGCGGAAAACAGCTTTGAGCTTTTGTGCCTGCCGCTGGACGGCGCGTACTATGGCTTTCCGCTGGATATGATTACCGAAACGCTTCAACGCGTACAGATTACCCCGTTCCCCTGCTTGCCGCCGCATTACTGCGGCGTGTGTAACCGCAAGGGCTCCATCCTGCCGGTGGTCAGCCTGCGCCGTATGACAGGCGGCGCGCAGGCCGCCGATGAAGGGCACCCGGTCACGGTCATCGTCAAATGCGGCGCGTATGAATGCGGCTTTCTCACAGAAACGCAGCCGGTATTGCTGACCGTCTCCCCCGACAGGCTGGTGCGGGAAGCGGCCGGCGAGCTTTCCGGCCCGCTTTGCGTGGTCGACGCGGTTTACGCCACGGACAGCGGCGTCGTGCTCGCCGTGGACGCCGCCGCCACGCTGGAACGCCTCGTGGTAAACCGGTAACAAAAAAGGGGCTGTAAAAAAACTGTTGCAAAACAGAAGAATACCCAAATGTCATTCTGAACGAAGTGAAGAATCTCGCGCGAACGCGCGGAATTTACGCTGGGAACGCGCGTTCGCGCGAGATTCTTCGTCGCTTCGCTTCTCAGAATGACAAAATTGGTAGCATTCTTCGCTTTGCAACAGTTTTCTATTCATTTGTAAGAACTTATTTTACAGCCCCTTTTTTATGTGCTAATCGTCGCCCTTGCCCGTTACGCGGGCGATATGGATGGTAAGATACAATAGCTCGTTCTGGCCCGAGCGGAAGCCCCGCTCCTTTTCGACATAGGCGCACACCCGCTGCGCGCAAGCGTACGAGCGCGGATATTTGAATTTGACCACCTCAAGCAAATCGGCTTCGTCGTCGCCATATTGCTGGTCGCTCATGATGCGCTGGGCAAAAAACTTCAGGTGCGTGACAAAGCGGTAGTAGTCGAGCGATTCCTCGTCCGGCTTTGTGCCGAACTCCTCGCCAATGATGCGGAACACCTCCTGCATCAGCAGGGTCATGTCGTACACCTCGCGGATCTCGCCGCCCACCTGCGCGTTGACGAAATGCATGGCGATGAACCCGGCTTCATCCTCGGTGAACTGCACGCCGGTCTCCTCCAACACGATCTCGTTCGCCTTGAGACCGACCGCGTATTCATCCCTATAAAACTGGCGGATATCCCATAAAAGCGGATTGGGCAGCGTGATGCCCTCGCGGTAGCGCTCGATCGCGGCCGAGATATGGTCGGGCAGGGTCACATAGATGCTGTCCGAAAGCTGCTTGCCGAGCGCGATCTTCGCGTGGTTTATAATGCGCTCGCTCATCATAAAATGCGTCAGCGGGATATTGGTAATGAGCTGTTGGAATTTATCGGAGAGCTGCTCGTTGTGCAGAGTAAAGCGCTTTTCTATGCCCGCCTCTTCCAGCGTATCGCCCACCTTGCGCGAAAAGCCAAGGCCGCGCCCCATCAGCACGGTCTCCACGCCCTTATCATCCAGCGCGACCACCACATTGTTGTTTAGAACCTTCTCAACGCGCATGTCGTCCCCCCTCATGTTGCGCCCGCCGTTAGGCGAGCGCTTGCAGCGCCTCGCGCGCTTCGCGGATCGCCGCTTCGTCGCAGCGCCAGATCTCGTACTCGCTCAGGCCCTTAAGCCCCATGCTCACGCCCGAACGGCGGTAAACCATCGGGCTGTCCATGGTCTTTTTGCCGGACAGATGAAAGGCGGTAAGGCCCGTTTTGGGCCCGATGCGGCGGATCACCTCGGCGCTCACCCCCGCGCCCGCCATGATCCGCGGCTTTCCGCCCGAGGCCCGATCGAGCGCGGCGAGCAGCTCGGCCCCTTCCTCGCACGCGTTTTGCTGGCCCGAGGTAAGGATGGTATCCACCCCCAGCCGCGCGGCGGCGGCGAGCGCCTCGAACGGGTCGCGGCATACGTCGAACGCGCGGTGCAGCGTAACGCCCACGCCCCCCGCCGCCTCGATCAGCCGGGCCATGCGTTCCTCGTCCAGCGTGCCGTCCGGCTTTAAAACGCCGATGACGACGCCGTCCGCCCCGCGCCGGGAAAACCGCTTTACCTGCCGCAAAATAATCTCAAATTCATCCTCCGTGTAGCAGAAATCGCCGAAACGGGGGCGGAGAAGCACGCGGACCGGCAGCCCGGCCCGCTCCTGTACCAGATCGAACAGCTCTTCGCTGGGCGAGGTGCCGCCGATCACCAGATTCTCACAAAGCTCAAGCCGCGTTGCACCGCCGCGCGCGGCGCTTTCAGCCGAAGCGGCCGAATCAACACAGGCCTCCAAAACGAAATCCATCCGGAGCCCTCCTTTACATATGTAAATAGTATACCACAGCGGCAAGCATTTGCGAAGTGCTAGAACGCACCAAGGGCCGCTGCTGGTATAATTAATTTTATCCGGGTATAATAGCCGCTTTGCGGCTATTATACCATGGCCCATTAGGCCGGTCAACCAAGGGATTTCCAAATAATACACACCGGCGTTTCTGGAAGGATACCGTACATTCTATACATACGGCCTTTCATGCTTGCTTTTTTGCTCTGTACCCGCTATAATCACGGTAGAGATATAAAGATCGTATCAAGGAAACTGGGGAGGCGCACCATGCGCATCATTATTGTAGGCTGCGGCAAGGTCGGTTCGGCGCTTGCGGAGCAGCTTTCGGCGGAGGGCCACGACCTGACGCTTGTAGACCTATCCGCCAAACGGCTGGACGAATTGACAAATTCTCTCGACGTGAGCAGCGTTACCGGCAGCGGCACCAACTTCCGCGTATTAAAGGAAGCCGGTGTAAAGACCGCCGACCTGCTGATCGCCGTTACCACGCAGGACGAGATCAACCTTCTTGCCTGCATGATCGCCCGGAAGGCTTCGGGCTGTCACACAATCGCCCGCGTGCGCAACCCGGAATACGCTTCCGAGGTCGGCTTTATCCGCGACGAGCTGGGCCTGTCCATGGTAATCAATCCGGAGCTTTCGACCGCGCGCGCGGTTTCGCGGCTCATTCGCTTTCCTTCGGCCATACGCGTTTCCACCTTTGCCAAGGGCCGGATCGAGCTGCTGGAAATACACGTGCCGGATGATTCGCGCCTGAACGGAATGGCCGTATGCGAGGTGAGCCACCTGCTGCGCTGCAATGTGCTGATGTGCATGGTGCACCGCGCGGGGCAGACCTTCATTCCCAAGGGCGATTTTATTTTGGAAAAGGGCGATGATATCACCGTGATCATCCCGCCCCGCGAGCAGGCCTACTTTTTCGAGCAGGTCGGCATTCCAAACGACCACATCGGCTCCGCCATGCTGATCGGCGGCGGCAAAATCTCCTTTTTCCTCGCCGGCATGCTGCTGGACGCGGGCATCGCGGTCAAAATCATTGAAACCCGGCTGGACCGGTGCGAGCAGCTATCCGAATTGCTGCCCGGCGCGACCATCATCTATGGCGACGGCACCGACCGCAGCCTTTTGGACGAAGAGGGCCTCGGCACCTGCGAGGCCTTTGTCGCGCTGACCGGCATGGATGAGGAAAACATTCTGCTCGCCCTGCACGCAAAGCAGCATTCGCATGCCCGCGTGTTCACCAAGATCAACCGCGTCAATTTTGAAGAGGTCATAGCCGGGCTGCCGCTCGGCACGGTCGTGCGCCCCAAGCAGACCACGGCCGACCTGATCAGCCAATATATCCGCGCGATGCAAAACTCGCTCGGCTCCAACGTGGAAACCCTGCACCAGCTGCACGGCGCGGAGGCGCTGGAATTCCGCGTCGGCACCAACCACCTGACCGGCGTGCCGCTGCAGGATATGCCCATCCGCCCGGATGTGCTGCTGTGCTGCATCAACCGCCACGGCAAACGCATCATCCCGCGCGGTCAGGATATGTTAAAGGAAGGCGACACCGTGATCGTGGTCTCCACCCACGCCGGCATGACCGATCTCGGCGATATCTTTCTAAAGCAGGATGAGACGGGGGCCGTAACGAAATGAATCTCGCCATGGTGCGGTACCTGCTCGGCTGGATGCTGGGTGTGGAGGCCGCCTTTCTTCTGCTGCCCATGCTTACCGCGCTGGTATACGGCGAAAGCACGGGCTTTGCCTACCTGTTCGCGGCGCTGATCTGCCTGTTCTTCGCGCTGCTCCTATCCATGCGCAAGCCGAAAAACACCCGCTTTTACGCGCGCGAGGGCTTTGTCACCGTCGCGCTGTGCTGGATCGTGCTGGCGCTGACCGGCGCGCTGCCGCTGCATTTTAGCGGCGAGATCCCCTTCTACCTCGACGCGGTGTTTGAAACCATTTCCGGCTTTACCACCACCGGCGCTACCATTCTAGGCAATGTCGAAGCGCTGTCGCACGCCTCGCTGCTGTGGCGCAGCCTAACGCATTGGCTGGGCGGCATGGGCGTACTGGTATTCATCCTCGCAATCTTACCGCTCGCAGGCGGCCACACCATCTATTTGATGCGCGCGGAAAGCCCGGGCCCCGCGGTGAGCAAGCTGTCGCCCCACCTGCGCGATACCGCGATGATCCTTTACGGCATCTATATCGGCCTGACCGCGCTGGAGATCGTGCTGCTCGCCATCGGCGGCATGCCGCTTTTCGATTCGGTCAACGTGGCGCTGTCCACGGCGGGCACGGGCGGCTTCGGCATGTGGAACGACTCGATCGCGCACTACAACAGCTACTATTTGCAAGGCGTCATATCGGTATTCATGATCTTGTTCGGCGTCAACTTCAGCCTATACTTTTTGATGCTGACGCGCAAGTGGAAGCAGGCGCTGAAAAGCGAAGAGCTGCGCCTGTATCTGGGCGTGATCGCGCTGTCCACGCTGCTGATCGGCTTCAACGTGCGCGCATCGTTCGATAATATTTTTCAAAGCCTGCACCACGCGCTGTTTCAGGTCGCTTCGATCATCACGACCACCGGCTTTGCCACCGCGGATTTCGACCTGTGGCCCGCGTTTTCCAAGGCGATTCTGGTGCTGCTCATGTTTATCGGCGCGTGCGCCGGGTCGACGGGCGGCGGCATCAAATGCTCGCGTATCCTTTTGATGCTGAAAAGCGTCAAAAAGGAGCTGCACTACCTGATCCACCCGCGTTCCATCCGCATCAACCAGATGGATAACCACCGAATCGCGCACGAGATCGTCCGCTCCATCAACGTGTTTTTGATCGCGTATCTGCTTATTTTTATTTCTTCCTTCCTGTTGCTTTCGCTGAACGGGGAAGATATGGTGACCAACTTCACCGCCGTCGCGGCGACGCTCAACAACGTCGGCCCCGGTCTTGTCGGCGTGGGCCCGACCTGTAACTTCGGCTTTTTCCCGCCCATCAGCAAGCTTGTGCTGATGTTCGACATGCTGGCGGGCCGTTTGGAGCTGTTCCCCATGCTCCTGCTCTTCACCCCTGCCACGTGGCGGAAAAACAGATAAGAAAAAAACCGGCGCTCTTAACGGCTGTTCAAGCCGCCAAGAGCGCCGGTTTTGCGCAACATGGGCTTGGCCGCCTTTGGGCCCGGCCCCCATATTGCATATTGCACATTCCCCACGCAGGCTCTACAATAGTCTTAGCGGATAAGCGGCCCTTTGCTTGGCGGCCGCGGGGGAGGAAAAACGTATGCAACAGGTGTTTTCGCAGCTTTTGGTGCTGCTGCTGATATTGGGCGCGGGCTTTGTTTGCGGCCGGATCGGGTTATTGACCGAAACGTTCTCCGCCGGGCTCAACACGCTGGTCATTCAGTTGACGCTGCCCGCCCTTATTTTAGCTTCCATGGATGTGGATTTTTCGTGGGAGCTGCTGCACAACAGTTTGGCGCTCATCATGATCGCGGCGGTTTGCTTCGCGGCGGTCATCGCCGCGCTGGAAATATGGCGCAAATTCTCCCGGCTGGATCCGGTTAAGCTTGGCGTTTATCAGTATTTGATCTTGGTGGGCAACTGCGCCTTTATGGGCTTTCCCGTGATCGAAGCCATCTATGGCGGCACCGGCCTGCTATATGCGGCGATGTTCGTAATTCCGCACAATTTGCTGCTGTATTCTTACTCCATCACGCTGTTCCACCGCGGCGCCAAGGCGCAGTGGGGTAAAATATTCCGCAATTCCGGCCTGATCGCCACGGCCGTGGGCTTTTTGTTGTTTTTGTGCCCGTTTACGCTGCCTTACCCCGTGCACCACGCGATCGACTGGTTGGGCAATATGACCGTGCCGCTCGCCCTGCTGATCTTGGGCAGCCGCATGAGCCGCACCGACCTGCGCACGGTCGTGCGCCCCGCCGGCATTTGGCTGAGCGCGCTGACCCGGCTCGTACTGTTTCCCGCGCTTATGATCCCCGCGCTCGTCTGGCTGGGGCTGGATAAAATGCTGGTTTCGGTGCCCGTCATCCTGTTCGCGACCCCGGTCGCGCTCACCGCGGCTTCGTTCGCGCAGCAATACGGTTCGGACGCGGACCTTGCCGGGCGCGGCGTGGTGCTGAGCAACCTGCTCGCCATTATAACGCTTCCGGTCGTTGTCGCGGTGCTGCTCGCCGTGCTGCGGTAAGCCCGCCCGGCGCACCTCCAACCGGCAGCTGGAATACGTGATAAAAGCCCCATTTTGTCCGAGGTTCCGGCTTCTAAATCCCGGTTTTTATGGATGTTACCGCTTGCGGCAAAACTATTTCATGCGCGCTGCGGTGCGAAGGGCTTTTTGACAAGCTGAGCTCCGGAAAACTATACGTTTTCCGGAGCCTAATTGCGTCGCTCAAAATTTTCTTTAGCAAATCCGCCACACCGTTTGCCGACTGCATGGTGGCGAACATCAGTAAGTCGGTGTCTACCTCCGCCCAGTTGATGTCATACCCGGCGGCACGGATAAGCTGCGTGAGAAACGCTCGCTGGGCGCGGCCATTGCCCTCTCTGAACGGGTGGAGCATATTCGTCGTGCAGTAAAAGTCCACGATTTCATCCACAAAGGCGGCGTGGGGCAAGCCTCGAAAGAAATTACGATCCGCCAATCGCTGGAACACCAGCCGCGCCTGCCGCCCGATTTCCTCAGCGGGGCAAAAGGACGTGCCCTTTTTGCTGATATTCACTGTGCGGATTTGCCCCGCCCAATCGTATAAATCAGAGAATAGGAAATGGTGGATTGCGCAGTAATGGGGGAGTCAAAGGTATTTGTGCGTGGCTGCTGGAGCCACTCGGCGTTACGGGTGGATACTAGTACAGTTTCCACTTCATCCAACTTGGCTTCATCGTGTATGTCAAACTTATTGATTAGTACCACCGTTCCCGGATAGCAATTGTCCGAAATCAGGTCAAGGCTGTATCCCATATCACACCGCCCTTGCTGGTCGACTTAAAATCTCCTTTACAAGCTCGGCAACGGAAATCTCACCAAGCATAAGGCGCGCGCAATCGTGCTCCGTCTGCTCTGTAACAGCGTAACCCTCCATACGAGTGGAGGCCAAGGCATTTTTCAGTTCAATATATTCTTTATCGCTCATAATCGTCAATCTCCAGACATAGAAAAATCTCCGCCGTGAAACCACGACGGAGATTTTGGAGCTTGTGATCGGACTCGAACCGATGACCTGCGCATTACGAATGCGCTGCTCTACCAACTGAGCCACACAAGCATTTATGAGAATCAGGCCATCTCCGCCTCGTTCTGTTTGTTAGTATACCACGGATTTGGCGGTTTGAAAAGAATGCCTTTTATGAATAGCCGATGACCTGCGCAAGCATTTTTGTGCTTGACTATTTCAACCGCTATCATTTTGTCAGCCTTGATATTGTACCATGGTTTTTCCTTCTCGTCAATCTTTTTTTAGTTTTTTCTTGACTTTTCCTCGCATTCCGTTATAATAGAAAGGTATCCTTGCTCATATCAGTGGATATGGGCCTATAGTCCAAAAGGAGGTGCTAAAAGCATGGCAAAGATTACTGGCAAGTACGAGACAATCTTCATTGTCACTCCCACGCTGGAGGAGGCGGCCGCTCAGGCTGTCGCGGACAAGTTCAAGGCTCTCGTCGAGACGAACGGCACGAACGTTGAGGTTGAGGATTGGGGCAAGCGCAAGCTGGCCTACCCGATCAACGACCAGACCGAAGGCTACTACACCCTGATCCGTTTCGAGTCCGCCCCGGCCTTCCCGGCTGAGCTGGACCGTATTTACAAGATCACGGATGGCCTGATGCGTTCGCTGATCGTCTGTCTGGACGACTAAGGCGGGTGCAGCATGCTCAATAAGGCGATTTTAATGGGTCGTTTGACCCGGGATCCCGAGCTGCGTCACACGCAGAGCAACATGGCCGTATGCTCCTTCCGCCTTGCGATCGACCGCGACCGCAAGGGCCCGAACGGCGAACGCCAGACCGACTTCATCGACTGTGTCGCATGGGGCCGTCAGGCGGAATTCGTCGCGCAGTGGTTCGCGAAGGGCGTTATGGCGATCGTAGTCGGCCGCGTACAGTCCCGCCAATGGCAGGACCAGAACGGCAACAACCGCACCGCAATCGAAGTAAACTGCGATGAAGTTTCCTTCGGCGAGACCAAAAAGTCCCGCGAAACAAACGGTGGTTATGCCGGCGGCTACGGCGACGGTTCGCAAATGCGGCCCGAACCCGCCGCATCGCAGGTGGCTCCCGCATTCGATCTGCCCTCGGGCGATTCGGATTTTCAGGAGCTTGCCGATGATGACGGCGATGTCCCATTCTGAGCTAAGGAGGTAAAGTGACAATGGAAGAAAACAAGAGAGAATATACGCCCCGTTCCGACCGTCCGCAGCGCGGCGGCCGTCGCCGCAGAAAGGTTTGCAATTTCTGTGTCGATAAGATCGACTGCGTCGATTACAAGGATGTGGCCAAGCTTCGCAAATATATGTCCGAGCGCGGCAAGATTCTGCCCCGCCGCATGACCGGCGCCTGCGCACGTCATCAGCGCCAGCTGACCGACGCGATCAAGCGTGCCCGTCATATCGCTCTGCTGCCCTACACGGCGGAGTAATTACCCGTTCCCATTTCATAAGGATACAACAAAAGATCCGCAGGCGTTTCGCCGTGCGGATCTTTTTTATGCGCTTTATTCGGTTTGCGCGCCGTGCGCCGCGCGCAGTGTCGCCACAAACGCGGAGCCGGAACCGGGCTCGCTCGTTGCCGCGATGCCGCCGCCGTGGCGCTGCAAAATCATTTGCACGACCGGCAGCCCCAGCCCCGAACCGGGAATGCGCTGTGAGCGCGACTGATCGGCGCGGTAAAACGGCTCGAAGATATGGCGCAGCTCCTCCGGCGTCATGCCGATACCGGTGTCCGCGACACGGACGCGCACCGTATCCCCCGCCGGTTCCAGCGACAGCGTGACGCTGCCGCCCGGCCGGTTGTATTTGATGGCGTTTTCGATCAGATTGAAAAACGCGCGGTAAAGCAGGCTGGCGTTTCCGGTCGCCGCCGCCTGTTGCTCGTTATCGAGCGATAGCCGCACGCCGTGTTCCGCTGCCCGCGCGGCAAGCTCGCGCAGCGCCTGTTCCAAAAGCGGGCGCAGCGGAACGGTCTCCTCCGCGGGCACGGCGCCGATATCCGCCAGCGCCAGCAGCCCATCCACGGTCTTTATAATACGCTCCAGACTCTGCGCGGTATCCTGCATAAATTCCCGGTAATCCGCCGTTTCCGGATGCGGGTCCATTTCCAGCACCTGCAAAGAGGATTTCATGACCGCCAGCGGGGTTTTCAGCTCGTGCGCCGCATTGGATGCAAAGCTTTTCTGGATCAGAAACGCGTCCTCCAGCCGGTCGAGCATATGATTGAAGGATTCCGTCAGCGCCAGCACTTCGCCCCGCGCCTGCTCTACGGCCACGCGCTGGTCCAGATGCCGGTCATCCACCGCGCGCACCGACTGCGTCAGCTTTTTCAGCGGCCGCAGCACCCGCCCCGTGGCCCAATAGGTACCGACGAGCGCCAGCGCCACGATCAGCGCCATGGCCGCAAGCGATTGCGCGGAAAATTTCTGCGAAGCGGCGTGAAAATAGGTTTCCGGCGCTTTGATCACGGGATCGATCTCGACCTCTCCCGATAGCGCGGGGTCGATATCGGCAAGCCCGCTGTCTAAAAGCGCCGCGTAATCCCCGTAATAGGCGTGCGCGGCAAAGAGAGAATTTGTGGTGAGCAGCGCACAGGCCGCCAGCAGAATCACGCCGACGATCGCCGTCAGCCGCAGCCGTAAGGTGTATTTTTTCACGGCGCGCCCTCCTCCGGGGCTTGCAGGCGATAGCCCTGTCCCCTTTTTGTCACAATATAGTCTCCCGCGCCGGCCGTTTCCATCTTTTTTCGCAGCGAGTGGATGTGGAACCGAAAGGAGTTGGAGAACAGATCGGTCTCACTGTCCCACACGTGCTCGATCAGCGTTTCCGCCGCGACGGTCTCCCCGGCGTGCGTCATCAAATATTCCAAAAGCGTATATTCCTTGCGGGTCAATTCGATCTGCCGCTGTCCGTACCACACCTGCCGCGCGGCGGTGTCGAGCCGCAGAAAGCCGCAGCGAAGCGTTACATCCTTTGTCGTAAAGCTGCGCCGAAGCAGGCTGCGGATGCGGGCCTCCAGCTCCGCGAACTCGAAGGGCTTGGTCAAATAATCGTTGCTGCCGCTGTCCAGACCGCTGATCTTATCCTCTAGGGAATTGCGCGCGGACAGGATCAGAATGCGAAAATCCGCATCCTTCTCCCGTATTTGCCGCAGCACCTCCATGCCGTCCAGTCCGGGCAGGTTCAAATCCAGAATCATCAGGTCATATTCGTTCAGCCCATACAGGTAAAGCGCCTGCTCGCCGTCGTAGGCGCAGTCAACCGCGTAACCCAGCAGCCCCAGCCCCTTGGCCACGGATTTGGACAATAACGCTTCATCCTCCACCAGCAGCAATTTCATGTCGCGCGGTCCTCCTATTCTGTTACCAGATCTGCATGCGGTCCTCCGGCGCTACATACATGCCGTCGCCGGGGCCGATGCCGTAGGTATCAAAAAACTCCTGAAAATTTGCGAGCACCCGATTGGTGCGCAGATTATTGGGGGCATGCTGGTCGATTACCGCCTGCTCCTTTTTCTCCTCGTACCCGGAAACGCGCAGCCACTGCCGGGCAAAGCTGCGGAAAAATGCGTCGTAATCCGGGTTTTCCATGGTAGACAGCACTTCCAAGCCGCAGGCGATGCCGCCGATATCGGAAATATTCTCGCTCAAGGTCTCTTTCCCATCCGCCGGTATGCCCGGGGCGGCTTCGCGGCCTTCGTAAAACGCCTGTGCCTTTTCGCAAAGCGCCTGAAAGTGCGCGTAATCCTCCTTGCCCCACCAATCCCGCATATTGCCCGCCGCGTCGTACTTGGCGCCGCCGTCGTCGAACATATGGGTGATCTCGTGGGCAATGGTGCTGCCGATCGCGCCTAGGTTTTCTTCAAAAGGGGCGTTCCTATCGTAAAAAGGCGCCTGCAAAATACCGGCGGGAAAAATCAGCGTGTTGGTGTTCCGGCTGGCTGCCGCGTTGACCGTAAACGCCGCCAGCGCGAATCGGCGCGGATCGACCGGTTCATTCATCGACCGCACGGTTTTTTTCCATTTTTCGCCCTCCGAGGCGGCGGCGTTTGCAAAGTAGCTGCCGCCCTCGGCAGCGCTTGCGATCTCCGCGGGGTTCATATCCCACGTATCGGGATAGCCGATCAGCACCGTCAGCGAATCCAGCTTTTTGACCGCCTCTTTTTTCGTGCTTTCCTGCATCCAATCGATGCGGCCGATGCGGGTCTTGAAGGCCTCGATCATCTGATGCACCATTTTTTCGACCGCGGCCTTGGAATCGCCGGGGAAATACCGGTTGACATATACTTGCCCCAGCTCGTCCGAAAGCATACTCTGCACCGCTTCATTGGCCTGTTCCTCCGCCGTGCCGCTCTGATAGCCATAGGCCTGCCCGAGCGATACGCTCAAATAGGGGCTATAGCCCACAAGCAGCGCGATTTTTTGAGTGGATTTGAAAATATCGAGATTTTCCTCGGTAAACCACCCGGCGTAGGCCGCGAATTGCTTCTTATCAAACACCTGCATCGGCGTGTCCATAGGCAGGCCGATCGCGGTAAACAGTTGGGAGGGCTTCGCCCGCGGCATCAGTTCGTCGAGCGACCGCGGCGTATAGCGCGCGCCGCTGCGTTCCGGATCGCCCAGTTCCTCGGCGCTCATCGCCTGACCGGCCAGCGCCCGCTCGATCTTGAGCAGTTCATCCGTGTGGCGCTCCGCGTCCGCTCGGCTTTCGCCCACCGCCATAAGCTGGTTAATCGTTGTTTCACGGTATTCCATTCGCATCTCGTTATTGGGATCGTCGTAATCGCTCTGCTGCATCATCGGCGTTATGGTGAAAAGCTGCATTACCCGGCGGGTGCTGTCCTTGGTATCGGTAACGGCCACCATGGGAAACAGCCCGTTTGCCGCGTTGCCCAGTTCGTTGACCGCCTGCGCGATCACGGCGTACAGCTCGGTAAAGTCGCCGGCCGCGTCGACCGCGTCGAGATATTTGCGAAGCGGCGCGATGCCCGCGCTGTCGCGCGCTTCTATATTCATCACATTGCGGTAAAGGTCGCGGATCTTTTGCTCCGGGCTGCCCTTGGCATAGGGTTGCTCACTGTTTACGATCTCCTTCATCAGTTCGTGCAGCTGACGGTCGGTGTTCGCCGCCACCGTGGCCGAGTCGCCCGTCATGGTCGAACCCGCGGGCACCTTGAGGGTCTCAAGCGCGGCTTTGTTCACAGCAGTGTAAAAATCATCCTTCAGGTTGCTGCCATAGCGGGCGAAAAACCGCGCCGCGAGGATCTCCGCGTCCCGCAGGGTGACCGTCTTTTCGGCTGCACGCGCCTCGAGATCGGACGGCGCCAGCACGCCGCCGTGGGATAGGTTTTGCAGCTGCTCCCGCGCCCAGTCGGGCGCGTGGATCAGATCGGCTTTCGGCGGCGTTAGGTCTTTCGCGTGGCCCGTTGGCGCGGGCAGCTTTCCAAAGGCGCGGCCGGCAAGCACCAGCATTTGCAGGCGCGTGGCGCGGTCATTTTCCGAAAAACCTTCCAGCACCGCGGCGCGGTCGGCGTTTCCCTTGTAATCATCCGCCGCTTTTATAAAATAGTCCGCGAGCTGTCCAAGCGTCGCGGAGGCTTCCGCCGCCGGCTCCTGCCCGGCGCGCGGGGCGGCGCAGCCGCTGAGCGCCAATGTGACCGCAAGCATAAGCGCGGTCAGCTTCGCTGTAAATTTTTTGATCATAAATGAATATCCTTTCCTGTTCCGCGCCGGCCCCGTGGCCGGTGATCGCGAAGTACTGAGGAAAGGATACCAAATGCAGCGTTAGATTATCGTTAGTTTTGCCAATCGTTTGCGCGAATACAAACTTTTATCGCAGGCGGACATAGGTGTTGCGCTTGCCGCCCTCGCCCTCGGTTTTGAAATCAAACAGGCCCAGCGATTCGGCAAACGGCGTCAGCTTGGAATAGCCGTAATTGCGCACGTCGAAATCCGGGTAGCGCTTAATCAGCAGGTTGCCCATTTTGCCGATGAACATCCAGTCGTCCTCGTCCGAGTTCTCGGCGACGATCGAGCGCAGCGCGCGCTTGATGGTGCGCAGGCTGGTCTGCGACTGCGTAGGCTCCGCGCGGGGCGGCTCGGCGGGCTCGGCTTCCTTCTGCGCCTTAGCGCGGCCGGAGCGACGGCTTTCCGCTTTGGCGGGCTTGGGCTCGTCCTCGGCGTGTCGCTCCTCATTTTCCTCCACATCGGCCAAAATGTCGAGGAATTTAAAACGGTTGCAGGAAGCGATAAAGGATTTTGGCGTTTTCCGCTCGCCCATGCCCACGACCGTCATGCCGGATTCGCGCAGACGCGCGGCCAGACGGGTAAAATCCGAATCCGAGGAAACCAGACAAAAGCCCTCCACCTGCCCCGAATAGAGGATATCCATCGCGTCGATGATCATGGCCGAGTCGGTCGAGTTTTTGCCGGTTGTGTAGCTATACTGCTGGTACGGCAGGATAGAGTTGTCCAGCAGCGTGGATTTCCACGAGATTAGAGCCGGGTTGGTCCAATCGCCGTAGATGCGCTTGTAGGTGGCCACGCCGTCTTTGGATATTTCGTCTAAAATTACCTTGATATATTTGGCGGAAATGTTGTCCGCATCGATCAAAACGGCGAACCGGCTATCGTTTGCCATACATATATTCCTCTGCTTTCATTCATTACCCTTAGTATACAGGCGGCGAGGGGCGGGTGTCAAACCGTATTTTGTCCATCCGCGCGCTTTTCCGCGATGCGCCGCGCTAGATAGACGACCGGCGTATCGAGCAGCGAGGTGACGATAAAGATGACATAGCTGGACAAAACGACGGAGACCAACGTTTTACCGTCGTACGTGCCGTAAAACGCGAAAAGCGTGAACAAAATGGCGTTGAGCAGCTGGCTGATCAGGGTAGAGCCGTTGTTGCGCAGCCACAAAAAACGCCGCCGGTCGCCCGACAGGCGCTCGGTCAGCGCCCACCATTTATGATACAGCCAAACATCGAACACCTGCGCGATCGCGTACACCGCGAGCGAGGCGATCATCATACGCGGCGTGTTGGAAAAAACCTCGCGCATGGCGGGCGATACCCAATCGCTCGGCGCGGGCCGGTACAGCAGCCACGATTGCGAAACCACGATAAACAAGGCGCTTGTCAAAATGCCCAGCCGCACGGCGCGCTCCGCGGCCTTTTTGCCCGAAACCTCGCTTAATATGTCGGTTACAAGAAAGGTGCTGGCAAACAGGATGTTGCCGAGCGTCATCTCCATGCCGTACGCGTCGACCAAAATGAGCACCTCGATATTGGCCGTGATGGTGGCGAACACGGTAAAGGCCATCAGCCCCGTATCGCCGAACAGACGGTACCACAGCAGCACCGAGCCGAAAATGACGACGACCGCCGCCGCGAGCAAAAGTTCATTGACCGGCATTTTTACACCCCTCCCACGCCAAAGTCCGTGTTGTGCAGCAAAATATCCACGCGCGGTTCGGCCTGATACCGCGGATAGACCTCGCGCAGAAACGCTTCGCAGGCGGCCCCATCCGGCGAGACCGCCGTGGTGTTGGGCGTCATTAAATTGATGCAAACGCGGTCAAAGTGCGCAAGGCCGGTATCCACATCGCGGCGCATGCTTTCCGCCGTTTGGCCCGCGAGGCCGAACAGCAGGCAGCAATCGTCGAACAGGGCGGCGATCCGCGCGGGGTCTGCTTCGGAGACGCCCTTACGCAGCACCCGCTCGCGGTGATCGTAGTCAAAGGTTTCCACGCCGATCTTCACGTGCAGTTTGATTCCCTGCGCCGCAAACCGTTCGCGCAGCGCGGGCAGCGCGTCGCGGTACAGCCAGTGGCTTTCGATGTGCAGATCGCCTATCCCCTTTTCCCGGCACACCTGCTCGATCAAATGCACGGTATTTCCATCCAACTCGGCGAACGAGCCGGAGTTGATCGCTTCCAGCCGGGCAAAACGGCCGGTGACCTGCCGCAGCACCGCGCGATTGAGCGCAAAGTTCTCGCTTTCATCCGGCGAACAGTCCAGATGGTAATCGCAAAACGCGCATTTGCGCCACGCGCAGCCGCGCCCGCGCAGCAGGGCGATCTCGCGCGGATTTTTATCGGTGACGACCGAGTATCGGGTCAGCTCGTCCATAAAATTAGAATGCTCCTTTTTTGGCAAAAAAATAAGGCGTGCCCAAAAACGGGCGCACCATCAAACCGCCGTGCCGCAAACAAACGGCACCGCTTTGTTCCATAGTTTTGTTTAGGGACAGGATGGTTGCGAACTGTCCTTTATGTAATTGGCGGCTTGCACCGCTTTGCTGCAAGCTAATTTATTTTAATCGGAAAGAACCAAAAAGTCAAGGCATATAGTATCCCGAACGGAAGGGATGTGGATGCCAATGGAACAGCTCACGGCGATCAACGATTTGATCCGCTCGTTTGTTTGGGGGCCGGTCATGCTGGCGCTGCTCGTCGGCGCGGGGGTGTATTTCACAGTGCGCACCGGCTTTTTTCAGGTGCGCCATATCTGGCTGTGCCTGCGCAAAACAATATTTTCCTGCTTTGGCGGCGGCGCGGCGAGAAAGGGCGGCGAGGGCGGCATTTCGCCCTTTGGCTCGATGTGCACGGCGCTTGCCGCGACGGTCGGCACGGGCAATATCGCGGGTGTCGCGACCGCGCTCACCCTCGGCGGGCCGGGCGCGATCTTTTGGATGTGGGTCTCCGCGTTTTTCGGCATGATGACCGCCTTTGCCGAAAACACGCTCGGCATGCTCTACCGAGAAACGGGCCCTGACGGCGCGCCGCGCGGCGGACCCATGCTGTACCTGAAAAACGGGCTGGGCAGCCCGTTTTTGGCCGGCGCGTTCGCGCTGTTCTGCGTGCTGGCTTCCTTTGGCATCGGCAACATGAGCCAGTGCAACTCAATCGCGGAAGGGCTTTCCGGCACCTTCGGCGTTCCTCCGCTCGCCACCGGGCTGGCGACCGCGGCGATGATCGCGCTCGTGATGCTGGGCGGGCTTAGCCGCATTTCCTCGGTCACCGAACGGCTGGTGCCGCTCATGGCGCTGTTTTACATGGGCGGCGCGGCGGCGGTGCTGGTCATTCACCACGCCGCCGTGCCCGCGGCGCTGGGGCAGATCATCCACGACGCCTTCGACCTGCGGGCGGGCGTTTCGGGCGCCGCCGGTTACGGCATGATGCGCGCGCTGCAATGCGGGGTCTCGCGCGGGGTGTTCTCCAACGAAGCCGGGCTGGGCTCCTCGGTCATGGTGCACACGGCGGCGCGCGCGGGCGAGCCCTGCGAGCAGGGCATGTGGGCTGTTTTTGAGGTGTTTTTCGATACCATCGTCATGTGCACGGTCACGGCGCTGGTCATTTTGTCGAGCGGCGCGTACGACCCGGTCCGTTACGGCCTTGCGGCGGGCACGCCGCTCATGTCCTCGCTTGCCACCGGCGCCAGATTGACCGCCACGGCGTTTTCCACCGTGTTCGGCTCGCTCGGCGGCGCGTTCGTATCGGTCTCGCTCGCGCTGTTCGCGTTTTCCACCCTGCTTGGCTGGTCGTATTATGGGCAGCGCGGGGCCGAATACCTGTTCGGCGAGCGGATCGCGCCTGTTTATAAGTTTGTGTTCGTCTGCATGACCGTGGTGGGCTGCACAATGGAGCTTTCGCTCGCTTGGGCGGTTTCGGACACCTTCAACGGCCTGATGGCCCTGCCCAACGTGCTCGGCGTGCTCGCTCTTTCGGGCGAAGTCGTTCGCGAATGGAAAAGGTACCAAAAACGCCTTGCAAAAAGCGGCCTATTTAGGCGAAACCCGTGAAATTTTACCTTGTCAGATAGAGAAAAGCAGGGTAAAATAAAGTAATAGGCTGCGGCGCCGGGGGGATTAACCGCGCCGCGGCCCAAAATAAAGGGGGAAATTTCGATATGGATCTGACTGCAACTGTCTGGACCCTGCTGCCGCCGATCATCGCGATCGCGCTGGCGCTGATCACCAAGGAGGTCTATTCCTCGCTTTTGATCGGCATTTTGACCGGCGCGCTGCTTTTCAGCGGCTTCCATCCGCTGCACGCGCTCGAGACCACGTTCACCGTCATGGGGGACAAGCTGGGCGGCAACATCAACATCTGCATCTTTTTGGTGCTGCTCGGCATTTTGGTATCGCTCGTTACCAAATCGGGCGCGTCGCGCGCTTACGGCGAGTGGGCCGTGCGCAAGATCAAAAGCCGCCGCGGCGCGTCGTTCGCGACCTCGTTCCTCGGCATGTTCATCTTTGTGGACGACTATTTCAACTGCCTGACGGTCGGCACCGTTATGCGCCCGGTTACGGACAAGTACCGTATTTCGCGCGCCAAGCTCGCCTATATCATCGATGCGACCGCCGCGCCGGTGTGCATCATCGCGCCGATCTCAAGCTGGGCGGCGGCCGTGGGCTCTTCCCTGCCCGAAGGCAGCTCAATGGACGGGTTTTCGCTTTTCCTGCGCACCATCCCGTTCAACCTGTACGCCCTGCTGACGCTCGCCTTCCTCATCTTCCTGATGGCGGCGGATTTCGACTTCGGCCCGATGAAAAAATACGAAAGCGCCCATAACGGCGACGACCTCTCCCATATGGAGCAGACCCACGTTGTCGGCGGCGCGGGCAAGGTGCTCGACCTGATTCTGCCGATCGCGGTGCTAATCGTTCTGTGCATCGGCGGCATGCTGTACACCGGCGGCATCATGGACGGCGTGGGCATTGTCGACGCGTTCGCCAACTGCGATTCCTCGACCTCTTTGGTGCTCGGTTCATTTACCACGCTTATTTTCACCTTCCTGCTGTATCTCCCGCGCAAAATTCTTACCTTTGGCCAGTTCTGCGAAAGCTTTACCGAGGGCTTCAAGGCCATGGTGCCCGCGATCATGATCCTTACGCTCGCTTGGACGCTGTCCGGCGTGTGCTCGGGCGATTACCTGAACATCGGCGGCTACGTACAGAGCGTGGTGGGCGGCGATTCGGTCGTTCATATGCTGATGCCCGCCATTTTCTTCCTGGTCGCGCTCGGTTTGGCGTTTGCCACCGGCACCAGCTGGGGCACGTTCGGTATCCTAATCCCGATCGCGGTGGCGGTGTTCGGCGATTCGCCCAGCAACATGCTGGTGATGACGGTCGCGGCCTGCCTCGCGGGCGCGGTCTGTGGCGACCATGTTTCGCCGATCTCGGATACGACCATCCTTGCCTCCGCGGGCGCGCAATGCAACCATATCGACCACGTTTCGACGCAAATGCCCTACGCGCTGATGATCGCGGTGATCTGCTTTATCGGCTATCTGGTCGGCGGCCTGACCGGCAGCGGCTATATCGCCCTTGCTGTGGGCGCTGCGCTTCTGGTCGTTACCGCGATACTCCTGACAGCGAAGAACAAAAAGGCCTCCTCATAGGCTTTTGACAATTTGCAACATCCGGGCACGCATAAGCGTGCCCGGATGTCAGCTTGTCAAGGAATCCCCTCGCGCCGCAGCGCGCATAAAATAGGATTTTGCCGCTTGCGGTAAAATCCATAAAAAGCCGCGACATGTGCGTGGTTTTGCTCTCATTTAATCGCCGCACGGCGGCGGTCAGTGGATAGAGGCCTACGGGCTATTCAAACCGACTTCAAGTGTGCCTGTAAGGCGCGCGCAGAAGCCGGAATTCTCGATCGAAATGGGGCTTTGTTTCGATCGACAGACTGTCAAAAATAGTTTTTGACAGTCTCACATCCGGGTACGCTTATGCGTGCCCGGATGTTTTGAGCTCTTTTATCCTGCAAAACGCAATACAAACTACACTTGGAGGAATTTCTTTGATTACCGACTTGACCGAGGGGTCGCCCTCGAAAAAACTGTTCTGGTTCTCGCTGCCGCTGCTGGCGAGCGTCGCCTTTCAGCAGCTTTACCAAATGGCCGATTCCATTATCGCGGGCCGGTTCGCGGGCGAGCTGGCGCTCGCCGCGGTCGGCGCGAGCTTTCCGATCACCCAGCTTTTCGTCGCGGTGGCGACGGGCGTGAACATTGGCGCGAGCGTGCTGGTTTCGCAGCTGTTCGGCGCGAAAAAATACCTGCGCATGAAAAGCGCGGTATCCACGGCCCTGCTCACGACCGTGGCCATCGCGCTTATCCTGACGGTGATCGGCGTGTTTGCCACCGGCGGCATCATGGCCGCCTTGCAGACCCCGACGAATGTGTTCGCGGACGGCGCGCTGTACTTACGGGTCTATGTGTTCGGCCTGCTGTTTTTGTTCATATATAATGTGTGCACCGGTATTTTCAACGCCATGGGCGACAGCCGAACGCCGCTGATTCTGCTCGTTCTTTCCTCGATCGCGAACGTCGCGCTCGATCTTTTGTTCGTGGCGGGCTTCCGCTGGGGCGTGGCGGGCGTCGCTTGGGCGACGTTTATCGCGCAGGGCGCGGCGGGCGTGCTCGCGCTGCTGCTACTGCTGCGCCGCACGCATAAATTTGAGACCGGCGGACACTTTCTGCTGTTTTCCACGGAAATGCTGCGGCGGCTGGTTAACTACGCGGTGCCCTCGATCGCGCAGCAAAGCTTTGTCTCGGTCGGCAACGTAATCATTCAGTATTTGGTGAACGGCTGCGGCGCGGCCGTTATGGGCGGCTATTCAGCGGCGATCAAGATCGGCTCGTTCGCGCTGATGTGCTGCATGTCGTTTGCAAGCGGCCTGTCGAGCTTTGTGGCGCAGAACATCGGCGCGCGCAAGCTGGACCGCATCGGCCCCGGCCTGCGGGCGGGCGCTAAGTACTCGATCGGTCTGGCCGTTGTTTTTACCGCCGTTTACCTGCTGTTCGCGGATAAGCTGGTCGGCGTCTTCGTGCCCGCCGGTTCCACCTCGGGCGTGATCGCGGTGGGGCGGCAGTATCTGTTCGTCGTCGTGCCGTTTTACGTAATCGTGTGCATAAAATTCGTGTGCGACAGCGTGCTGCGCGGCGCGGGCGCGATGCGGCCGTTTATGATCACCACCTTTTCCGATCTGATCATCCGCGTCGTGCTTTCGATCGTGCTGTTCCAGTTCTGGCGCGAATTCGGCATTTGGCTGTCTTGGCCGCTCGGCTGGTTCCTCGGTACGGGGCTTTCGGTTTATTTTTACCGCAAGGGCGTGTGGAAGAAAAACCTGCCTCTTTTATAAGAGAACTGTGTATAAATCCCCTCCTTTTTTGCAAACTGCAATTAGGGAGGGGATAAACCTTGATAAAGCTCATTCATGCGAGTAAAATATATGATAAGAGCGGCGTGCAGGCACTGGACGGGATCGATTTTTCCGCCCAGAACGGCGAATACATTTCAATTATCGGCGCTTCCGGCTCCGGTAAATCCACGATGATGCATGTGCTCGGCCTGCTGGACACCCTTTCGGACGGGCAGTACCTGCTGGACGGCGAGGACGTGTCGCACCTGCATCCCAAGGAGCTGGCGCGGCGGCGCGGACAAAAGATCGGCTTTGTGTTCCAGCGGTTCCAGCTGGCGGAGGGCATGAGCGCGTTGGAAAACGTGGCGCTCCCGCTCGTTTTCGCGGGCGTGCCCAAGGGCGAACGGCTGCGCCGGGCCGAGCAGGCGCTTGCCTCCGTCGGTCTTTCGGGCCGCGCGGCGCACCGGCCGGGCCAGCTTTCCGGCGGGCAGCAGCAGCGCGTCGCGGTGGCGCGGGCGATCATTGCGGAACCGAGCGTGCTTCTGGCGGACGAGCCCACCGCCGGGCTTGACCCGGACGCGGCCGCCGACGTGCTCGATCTGCTTGGTTCGCTGCACCAAAGGGGCAACACAGTGATTTTGATCACGCACGACCGCGCGGCGGCGCAGCGGGCGGAACGCCGCCTGCGGCTGGAGCATGGCAAGCTTTTTTCCTAATCAAACCAATTTGAAAATTTCAGGAGGCGGCAACAATGAAGCGACGGGACAAGGCAAACTACTATCTGGACATGGCGCAGGTCGCGCTGGAACGCGGCACCTGCCTCAGGCGCAACTTCGGCGCGGTCATTGTCAAAAATGATGTGATCGTCTCCACCGGCTACACGGGCGCGCCGCGCGGCCGCGAAAACTGTATCGACCTTGGCTCCTGCATCCGCGAAAAGCTGAATATCCCACGCGGCGAGCGGTACGAATTTTGCCGCTCGGTCCACGCGGAGGCCAACGCGATCATATCCGCCGCGCGCGAACGCATGCTGGGCGCGACGCTTTACCTTGTGGGGCGGGATATGAAAACGGGCGAGATCATGCCGGACGCCAATTCCTGCACCATGTGCAAACGCATGATCATCAACGCGGGCATCGAGACGGTCGTCGTCCGGCGCTCCGCCGATACATACGATGAAATCCCCGTGCGCGATTGGATCTACCACGATGATATTTTGGACGGGAAACGGGGATACTAAACGCCGAGAGGAGTGAACATTTATGGCAACCGAATTAAAGCTGTTCCGCTGCGCGATCTGCGGCAACATCGTTGAAATGGTGGAGGACCACGGCGTGCCGCTGATGTGCTGCGGCAAAAAGATGGACCTGATGAAGGCCGGTTCTACCGACGCGGCGCAAGAAAAGCACGTGCCGGTGGTAACGGTGGCAAACGACAAGGTCACCGCCTCGGTCGGCGAGGTGACGCACCCGATGGGCGACGAGCACCACATCTCTTGGATCATTTTGGAGACCGACAAGGGCGTTTACCGCCGCAAGCTGCCGCATGACGGCGAGCCCGTGGCGACCTTCTGCCTGCACAGTGAAAAGCCGATCGCGGTATACGAATTCTGCAACCTGCACGGCCTTTGGAAAAAGGACCTGTAAGCGCGCGGATACAAACCGGAAAAAAAGCCCCCGGAAACAGAAAACCTTCTGTTTCCGGGGGCTTTTTGCGTGCGAATCTCAAAATCTTATAAAAACGCGGTTCTCCGTCCGTCCCGGCGGGTCGGACGCTGACGGCTGCCGCGCGCGATCTTATAGGATATTGCGCGGCCCTTCCCCCGCGTGCACGCGCTTAGCGCCCCGGCTTTGCAACATGTTGCTGTGCCGACGGCTTCGCATGAACTTGAAAGAAAGAAGCGCTAAAAGCTGTTATATTGAGTACAACAAAGATACAGCGCGGCCGGCGGCGCCGCCGGCGCGCGGGAATAAAGGAGTGTGACCCCCTATGTTATTCGTTATTTTTTCCGCCGCTGTCCTATTCGCGCAGATGGCGCTTGCGGCGCGCCTGTCCCCCGCCCCGCCGTTTACCGGCGAGGAGTACGACTACCGCTGATCGGTTCTGTGTCCTCCCCTTGCTTTTTCCGTTTGCTCTTCTCTACTCCGGCGGCCCCCGGCGCGGGCACGATGTAGTTTTGCCGGTACCGCTTCGGCGGCATGCCGACGTGCTTTGTAAATTGCAGATTAAAATAGCTTTGCGTATCATAGCCCACCAGCTCCGCGATACGGGCGATCGGCAGATCGGTCGTCAGCAGCAGCGTTTGCGCTTCGCCGATGCGGCGGCGCAGCAGGTACTGCATGGGCGCGTACCCTGTTTTTTTCTTGAACACGTGCGACAGGTAGTAAGGGCTGATATGCAGGGTCTCGCCCATGCTTTGCAGGGTGATGGGCTGCATATAGTGCGCGTCGATATGCTGCTTGATGCGCCGGACGAGTACATCGGGCGTTTCCGCCGGGGCCTCGGCCGCCGCGCCGCCGGTCACGGCGAGCACCTTGGTCAGCAGCGCGTGCATCAGGCTGTGGCAGAACGCTTCGGTCCGCGCCTCGTCCGTTGACAGGCTGTGGAACATCAGTTCGCAGATGGCGCGCAGCTCCTCAAAGCTATCGCCCGCGTGGAAAATGCAGCCCTTATCTTCGGGCAGGAGCGCGTTCGCCCGCAGACCGGGCATGTGCAGCTCGCCCACCGCGATGCAATAGCTGCCCACCGCGATATCCGGGCCGGAGATCTCATCGTGCACCAGACCGGAATTGTAAACCAACAGATCGCCCGCGCGGATATACTGCTTTTTATCGTCGATCAGGTATTCGCTCAGGCCGCTGTAGATCAAAACGATCTCCACAAAATCGGGATGCGCGTGCATGACGCGCGGGTGCGCGCTCGCGTCCGGCGGGATTTTGCAGACGTAAAGCAGCCTTGGATCGTTTTCGGCGGTAAAGATCGGCTCAAAATTCCGCTTTACAAAGCACTGTACATTGAGCGGCTGATGCTGCGGCACGGCGATACCCCCCTTGGTCCGTTTTTCTATAGTATAGCAGAAAAGGCCAAAACCGCCAAGAAAAAAACGGATGGAACAAACGCCGTTTTCTCCGCATAGACTGCCCCCTGCCCTCATAACTTTGATAAGGAGAATCCATTATGAACTATTTTAAAAGCGTCGTCGCCGCCCGGTATGACGATCTAACCAAAAGCGTGCTGCAATGGAACAAGCGCGATCCGCTTGCCAGACAAGGCAATGCTTCCAGCAAATAACCGCGCTATTGCCCCTTCTGTAAATCCCCACAAAAATCGTATGTTTTATTTAGTAATCTTTATCAATTAAAGTCCTTGCATCTTCTATCTGTAACTACTATAATTACAGATAGAAGATGCTTTTTGTTTATTCGCCGCCGCCGGATAAAACGGCCGCTGCGCGAAAAGCTAAACCAAAGGAGAGAAGGGATACCGTTATGGCTCGCCTGACCGGTTATTTAGGCACTTACCGCTCGCCGAAAAGCGCGGGCGTGTTCCGCTTCACGGTGGAAACAGATTCCGGCGCGCTTTCCGTGCCCACGCTATTCTGCGACGCGCCGGACGCGAAATATTTGGCGCTGCGGGATAGAACACTGGCCGCGCCCGTGCGCGGCGACAACGGCGCGGGGCTGGCGCTGATTGATCTTACGGCCGGAGCGCCGCGCGCCCAAACGCTGCTGACCGAGGAAAGCGGCGGCTGCCACGTTGTTTTTGACGGCGATTATATCTACACCGCTAATTTCCACGCGGGCACGGTTTCGGTTTACCACCGCGCCGAAAGTGCGCTTTCCCTGCACACCCGGCTTTCCTTTGGCGCGGGCGCGGGCTGCCATCAGGTGCTGGTGCACGGCGATATCCTGCTGGTGCCCTGCATGGAGCAGGACCGCATTTGCCTGATCGATAAAAGCGCGGATTTTGCGCAGGCGGGCGAAATCGCCTTTGCGCCCGGCACGGGGCCGCGGCACGGCGTGTTCGACCGGGCGCATGAACGGCTGTTTGTGGTGGCGGAAAAGGAATGCGCGGTATATAGTTACCGTGCGCAAAACGGCTTCGCTTATGCGGATCAGGTGGTTTTGCTGCCGCCCGGCGCGTTTCCGGGCAGCACGGCGGCGGCCATCCGCCTTTCGGCGGACGAACGGTTTCTGTACGTTTCCGTGCGGGGCGCAAACCAGCTCGCGGTGCTCGCGGTGGAGGGCGAACGGCTCGCGCTGCTTCAGCTGACCGGCAGCGGCGGCGACCACCCGCGCGATATCGCGCTTTCGCCGGACGGACGCTTGCTGCTCGCGGCCAACCGGTTTTCGGGCGAGCTTGTCAGCTTTGCCGTGGATACGGGTTCCGGACTGATCGGGAAAGAGCTTTGCCGCGTGCCCGCGCCCGAAGCAGTAAGTATTTTGTTTGACGCATCAATGACCGAACCAGTATAGGAGGTACTCATATGGAATTATTTGATATCGGCATGGTCGGCCTTTCGGTAATGGGCCGCAGTCTGGCGCTCAATATGGCGGATCACGGCTTCCGTGTCGCGGGTTACAACCGCAGCCGCGCGGTGACCGACGCGGTCATGCGTGAGCATCCGCACAAAAATCTCGCGCCGTTTTACGAGCTGCAAGAACTCGTGCAAGCCTTGCGGCGACCGCGCAAGGTCATGCTGATGATTCAAGCGGGCGCGGCGGTGGACGCTGTGATCGACCAGCTCGTGCCGCTGCTTGAGCCCGGCGATATGATCTTGGACGGCGGCAATTCCTTCTTCGAGGACACGCGCCGCCGCCGCGACGGGCTGGAGGCGCAGGGCATCGTTTATTTCGGCGTGGGCATTTCCGGCGGCGAGGAGGGCGCGCGCAACGGCCCCTCCATCATGCCGGGCGGCGACGCGGCGGCCTACGAAACCGTGCGCCCCATTTTTGAAGCCATTGCCGCGCAGGCGGGCGGCGCGCCCTGCTGCACCTATATCGGGCCGGACGGCGCGGGCCACTATGTAAAAATGGTGCACAACGGCATTGAATACGCGGATATGCAGCTGATCGCGGAAAGCTACCTGCTTTTAAAGCACGTGGGCGGTTTTTCCAACGCCGCGCTTGCCGACCTGTTTGCGAAGTGGAACGAGGGCGAGCTGAAAAGCTATCTGATCGGCATCACGGCGGGCATTTTCCGCGAAAAGGACGATCTTGCGACCGGCGAGCTGCTTGACCATATCGTGGACAGCGCGGCGCAAAAGGGCACGGGCCGCTGGGCCAGCATCGAATCGCTGAAGCAAGGCGTCGATATTTCCATGATCACGGCGGCGGCGGGCGCGCGCGTGCTTTCCAACCAGCTTGCGCGGCGCGCCAAAGCGGCTGAACTGCTTACCGGCCCCGCCCCCAAAACAGCGGGCGACCGCGCGGCCTTTGCCGAGCAGGTGCGCGAGGGACTGTACGCCGCCAAGATCGCGGCCTATGCGCAGGGCTTTGACCTGATGCGCGACGCTTCGGCCGTTTACAGCTGGTCGCTCGATCTGGGCGCGATCGCGCGTATTTTCCGCGCGGGCTGCATCATTCAGGCCGACTTTCTAAACGATATCACCGCCGCCTACGAGCGCGACCCCGCTCTCCAAAACCTGATGCTGGATGAATTTTTCCGCGCGCGTATCCAGAAGAACCAGAATAGCCTGCGCGAAATCGCGGCGACCGGTATTTTAAGCGGCCTGCCTCTGCCTGCCATGACGAGCGCCGTGTCCTATCTGGACGCGTTCCGCGCAGCGCATGTGGGCGCGAACCTGATCCAAGCCCAGCGCGATTGCTTCGGCGCGCACACCTACCTGCGCACCGACCGCGAGGGCACATTCCACCACGAATGGGGGAAAACCATATGAAGGCGCTGACCATCTTTGGCGGCACCGGCGACCTGACCTTTCGCAAGCTGCTGCCCGCGCTGTATAACGGCAGCGTGCTCGGCGCGGAATCCGCCGAATACCGCGTGATCATCATTGGCCGCCGGGAATATACGAGCGAGCAGTACCGCGAGCTCGCGCGCGACTGGGTGCGCAAATTTGCCCGCCTGCCCTATGAGGACGCGGCGTTCGACCGCTTTGCGGCGCGGGTGGATTATTTCCGGATGGATTTTTCCGACAGCGCGAATTACCCGGCGCTGGACGAGTATTACCGCGCGCAGAATATCAGCGAGCATATTTTCTATTTCGCGGTCGCGCCGCGCTTCTTCGGCATCATTGCCGAGGGATTAAGCCATGTGCAGGGTGCGCCGCAGGGCAAGGTCATCATTGAAAAGCCGTTCGGTGAGAACTTGGCGGCCGCGGGCGCGCTTAACAAGCGGCTCGAAGCCATTTTTACCAGCGAGCGTATCTACCGCATTGATCATTACCTGGGAAAGGAAATGGTGCGCAATATCGAGACCATCCGCTTTTCCAACCCTCTGTTTACCAACCTGTGGGATTCCCGCTTTATCGAATGCGTTCAGATTTCGGCCATGGAGGACGTCGGCGTGGAAACGCGCGGCGGCTATTACGACGGCGCGGGCGCTTTAAAGGATATGGTGCAAAACCACTTGTTCCAAATCCTTTCCATTGTTGCGATGGAGCGGCCCTATGAGTTTTCCGGCGCGGATATGCACGCCGAGCAGCTTCGCGTGCTGCGCGAGCTGCGCCCGGCGGGTGCGGAGCCGATTCGCGACACGCTGCTGCTCGGCCAGTACGATGATTACCGCACCGAGGCGCAGGTTGGTTCCTATTCGCAGACCGAAACCTACGCCGCCCTGCGCCTGTTTATCGATAACGACCGCTGGCGCGGCGCGCCCTTCTACATCCGCACCGGCAAAAAGCTGGGCCGCCGGGAAATGGAGGTAGCCGTTATTTTCCGCCGTCCGCGCCCCGATGTGGCGCATAACGTGCTGATCATCAAGATTCAGCCGACCGAGGGCGTGTACTTGCAGTTCAACATTCAGAAGCCCGGCGACACGGACGAGATCACGCAAGCCAAAATGGATTTTTGCCAATCCTGCGTGCTGGAAAACCGCATCAACACGCCCGAAGCCTATGAACGGCTGCTCGGCGCGTGCATCCGTGGCGAGCGGTTCTGGTTTTCCCAGTGGGACCAGATCGAGACGGGATGGAACTATATTGAAAACCTGCGCCGCCTGTACCGGGAGGACCACTTGCCCGTGGTTTCCTATAAGTCCGGCACCCCCGGCCCGCTCGAAGCAGACGCGCTTCTCGGCCGGTTTGGGCACCGGTGGTTTTCTTGATCCGCCAATTTCAAATAAAGGGAAGCACTGCGAATTTCCGCAGTGCTTCCCTTTTTTACGATCAAGCATAAAATAAATCTGCATGCGTTCCTGTGCGAACAAGCGTTAAAGTTAAACGTTCATTCTCCACTAAATAAATCAATAACCAATCCGGTTGCATATGACATTCTCGGAATCCCTTCCAATTTCCCGACAACGCATGGTCGTTGTATTTCGCACCCAGAGGATGCTGATTGGCTAATTCTGTTACAACATACTCAAATAGCTTAGGATCATAACCACGTTTTACTATCATTTTAAAATCTTTTTTAAAGCGCGTGGTTTTCTCAATCGTCAGCATCGCTACACAAATCCTCCATCAGTTGTTTCACACTGTGGTAAGCTTTTGTTTTGATGCGGCCAGAGGAAATGTCTTGTGCCTCCTTCATAGCGGCGATCGTTTCCATATTAGGTTCTGGCATTCTTATGGCAAAAGGAAGGCCGCCGTTTAATACAACCTGATGGAGGAAAATATTGATAGCCTCTGTGGTAGATAAGCCTAAGGGCTTTAAAGTTGCATCTACGCTGGTTTTAATCTCTGGATCGATACGAATATGCAATGTTTCTGATTTGGGCATGGTCACTTACCTCCTATTCTTATTTATATGAATTGTATCACGATTCATACACATATGCAATGCAATAACAAAAGATCGGCAACAGCCGCCCGCAACTGCATAAGGGAAATGGATGAAGATCAAGGGGGACGCCGCAACGTCCCCCTGTTCCTATATTGCCAAAGTTTCCAATGTGCCGAATAAATCATCCTTGCGTTTTGCCTTGATCCGCCATGCGTTGCCATGGTTTTTGCCTTGATACTCCCCATCCGCGGAAGTATAGCCGCGCCAATCGTAGGTCACGACGCCCTCTTTGATCAATGTGAGGAAGAACACAGGTTGTTAGTGTAGGGTATGAGAAAAGCACAAGAAACCCAGTAACCATGCGGGTTTGCAGGCATACGGCTTTTAGCGGCAAAGACAAATTGGCACAGAAAAACAGGCGAAACAGCCTGCGCAGATCGAAAATCCAGAGGACAAGCCCCAAGAAAAGGCTTGTCCTCTTTTCCATATAACCGGCACCTCAAGCGGCAAGACTGAACCGGCATTTTTAGAGCGGCGGAGTTCTTCGTAACAGAAAACTCCGCCGCTCTTTTTTTGCGCCCTTTTTCAGAAAAGCCCGCCTGCGGAAAACAGATTGCCGAATCCCCATCAGAAAGGAATGAGAACAATGACTGCAAAATTTCTGAGCGGAACCCCGCTCTCCCAAATAGAATTTGAGATGCAACTGATCCCCGGCTTCCGGCCCCGCAAGAGCGGCCTCGCCGTGAGCCGGTATCTTTACACCGCCGCAGACTGCGACTGCGGGTACTGCACGGAACGGGCAGAAAAAGAAAAACTCCCTGCCCGGCCTGCGTTTGCCTGCGTGAGCGGCTTGTCACGGGCTGTGTCGGCTTAAACGACCTGCGGCGCATTGTTACCGCAGGGAGCGGCCAGCGGGCCTTTGTGGCCCGCGTGGAGGCGCTGTCGCGGGAGCCGCACGGCTTCTTCGTGGATGCGTCCCACAGGCTGCGCTTTCAGCGGACGGTAACAGTCAATATGTCCCCGGCTTGCGGCGCGGCCATTTACCTCCTCGCCGCCCACCCGCCGCTGTGGCAGGCGGCGCAACCGGCGCTCACGGATCACGCCGTCCGGTTTCAGGACATCCGGCTCCACGGAATGGACGTGGACGGCTACGCGCTGTTTCACGCCGCTAAAGACCTCTACTGCGGCACCGAACACATCAGCCTGTCGGAGCTGGCCGACCCGGAGGTGATCGGCGACGAGGTGTTCCGCCTGATTGTGGACGCCATCCTCATCCGCCGCTATGGAGCCGCGCTTATTTCTATTTTTAAGGAGGATACCGAATGCTGAACATTACTATCATGAGAGGCGACAACGGACAGGAAGCTGTGCTGAAGCTCCCCGGCCCGTATGATGAAAGTGAGGAAACCCTGTCCACGCTGGAGGCCATCCGCTCGCGGGACGTCACAACCGCCATCATTTCCGCCGACACCTCCATTGAAAGGCTGGATGGTATCCTGCCGGGCATGGAGATCGACGAACAGGAGCTGAACGAGCTGGAATTTCTCGCCCGCAGGATCGGCGGCCTGTGCGGCGGGGAGCGGGTCGCGCTGACCGGCGCTCTCGAACTGGAGAAGCCCCAAAGCCTCCGGGATATCGTCAATCTTACCTGCAACCTGCACAAATACAAGCTCACCCCCGGCTTTAAGGATGAGGAAACAATGGGACGGCATCTGTTGAAAGAACGCGGCATCCATGTGCCGGACAGCATCGCGGATTGCGTGGCCTATGATCAGGTGGCAAACGGGTATCTGGCGGATCACCCCGGCGTGTTCACCGATTCCGGCTTTGTCTCCCGGAATGGTGAGCGGCTGGAAATGGTCTATGACGGTAAAAATCTCCCGGAGCCGTACTGCGATCCGGATGGCGTCATCACTGTGCGGCTGAATCCCAAGGGCAAACCCAACCGTGTCACCCTTACCTTCCCCGCCTCGTGTGAGCGGATCGACGCCGCGCTGGAGGAACTCGGTGTCGAAAGTTTTGATGAGTGCTACGCCTCCTGCACCAGCTCCATCCCCGGCCTTTTGGAGCATCTGCCCAATTACGACGGGCTGGAATGTCTGAATCTGGCCGCCGCATACCTCGGAGCGGACGAGGAACAGAACCGGCTGTTCATGGCCGTAATGGAGGCGGAGGTTCCCGGCAGCATGTTCGAGCTGCCGGAAATCACCGACGCGCTGTGCCAATACCGCCTCCTGCCGGAGATCAAAACGCCGGAGGACTATGCCCACCATGTGCTGGCGGAGGACGGCGACCGTTACTATGTGGACGGTTTCACCGCCGACTTTGTGGACTTTGACGCGCTGGGCAAGGCCATGATGAAAGAGAATGGCGTGGCGCTTACCAGCTTCGGCATTGTGGAGCGGTATGACCGTTACATCCGGCAGCTCCCGGAGGAACTGACCACGCTCCGGCTGTTCAGCCCCCTGTACCCGCAGGTATTCACCCGCGATGAGTACGGCGATTTGAATTGGGAGCCGGAGGAAATGAGCGCCCATGAGCTGTGTGATTATCAGGACGAGATACTGGAAGCCATAGAGAAAAACCGTCTCGACACCGAGGGCGACCGTGGACTCGCGGTCTATCTGCGCAACGCACTGCTGGGCCGCAAGGTCTACGGCATGAACCCCACCGTGGAGGAATGGGACGGCAGGCCGTGGGGCGTGCTGGAGGTACAGACGCGCGGCGAGCTGTCCGAGGGCGAGCTGCGGGAGCTGACCGAGGAATGGTCGGGACAGTGCAGCGACGGATGGGGCGAGGGCTTCGAGCAGCGGGAAATCAAAATTGATCAGGGCGAGCTGAACGTCAGCTTCTGGCACTCCGGTGGGGATTTTGTGATCCAGCCGGAGGCGGAACTGAAAAGCCAGCCGGAGCAGCGGCCCGGCATGACCATGCAATAAAACCAGAGAAAGGAAAAAAGTGCAATGGCGGTTTTCGACGCAACCAAAGAGGGCTACCTGTTGGCCCAGATCGACGACAGGCCCGTCCTGTTTACCAATATGCGGCTCGACCGTGATACCGTCCCGGAGGGCCTGTTCTGCTATGACGTCCGGGATTCGGATTACCTCGACGGCAGTATGGCCGAGGTCAAACCTTATGTCATGGTCAACCATTGGGGAACGATCCTGAGCCGGGAGCCATTCCCGCTGGATGAGCACGGGAGCTACTACCCGAAAGATTGGGGCTATGAGGATTCCATGACGCTGGCGGAGTTTATGCGGGCCGCGCCGGAGCAACTGGCAGCCGCGACAGGCGGCAGGCCCCCGATGTCCGGTATCGTAATGGGCTGGAAGCGCCCAGCACACACCGAGGGAGGTGGTATGACATCAACAGCATCATCAGTTGGGTGGGCGGCAAAAAGGCGCTGAGAAAAACGATCTACACGCTGTTCCCCAAGACCATCCGAAAGTATGTGGAGGTCTTCGGTGGGGGCGGCTGGGTGTTGTTCGGCAGGCCGCCCAATCCGAAAGCAATGGAGGTGTACAACGACTATAACTCCAATCTCGCCACCCTGTTCTACTGCGTGAAGCACAGGACGCTGGCGTTTCTGCGGGAGCTTGGCTTCCTGCCCTTAAACAGCCGGGACGAATTCTCCGTGCTCCGCCGCTTCATCGACAAGCAGGAATTCACGGAAGAATATCTCAAGGAGGAACTGGAGCTGGCGGAGAAGCACCTGCCGCCGCCCGATTTTGAGGAAATCAAGGCCCTGCTTCTGGAGAACGCCGAGCCGACCGACGTCAAACGGGCGGCGGCGTTTTTCAAGCTCATCCGCTACAGCTACGGCAGCGGGTGTACCTCCTACGGCTGCCAGCCCTTCGACATCCGCCGCTGCTTCGCCGCCATCTGGCAGGCGTCCGACCGGCTGGCGAACACCGTGGTGGAGAATAAAGACTTCGAGGCGCTGATCCGTCAGTACGACGGGGAGGACGCCTTTTTTTACTGTGATCCGCCCTACTATGAAACGGAGGATCACTACGCCGTTTGCTTCCCCAAGACCGACCATGTGCGGCTGCGGGACACGCTGGCCGCCTGCCGGGGCCGGTGGATGGTGTCGTATAACGACTGTGCATACATCCGGGAGCTGTACGCCGGATATTACATCCACTCAGTCACCCGCATCAACAATCTGCGGCAGCGGTACGACGGCGGCTGTGAATACCCGGAGGTCATCATCACGAACTATGATCCCAAGGATGAAAAAAGAAACGAACCGAGGCAGCTCAACCTGTTCGCCAGCATTGACGATGACGAGGACTGCTATCAGGTGACAGGGCTGTGAGGCCCGGAAAGCGAGGAACTATGAGAATTGTGGAAACGAATGGCAGGATCGCGGAGGACGGAAGCATCATCCTGCCTTCCGGTGTGCTGGAGAATATGCGTATGGAAGCGGGCGACAGCGTCCGCCTTGCCTACCTGAGCCGCCACCCGGAGAAGCCGGTCAACAGTTTCGGTGAGTTTTTCCTCACGGAAAACGGCGTCGATCAGATCACCGGGCCGGTGGAATGGCCGCGCGGAGCCAGCATCTCCCTGCCGGGCGAGCTGCTCCGCCAAGCGGGAATGCCGCCTGACGGGGAGCTGGAGGTGCGGACAGTGCCGGGCGGCATCATCATCGGCATCGCCGACCCGTTGGACACGGTACCGGAACCGCTTATGAAGCTGTTTACCGATCTTGGTATTCAGCCGGAAGCAGTTAGAAAAGTCTTGGAGAAAGGAGGGTTCCCGGATGAACAGTGGTAAGCCCATTTATAAGCTGGTGGACGGCAAGGGCCGTGTGCTCATCCCCAAGGAGCTGCGCACGGCTGCGGGGATGGATTACGGCGACATTGTACGGCTCGGCATGGAAAGCGGCAGGGTGTCCGTGCGCAAGGTGGATGTGATCGAAGTCGGCGACCAGTCGCCGGAAGCCGTGGAAGCCTATGTCCGCGCCGCGTTCAAGACCATGCCGGACAATACCCGGCTCGGCCTCATCGCCGAGTTGACGGGGCTGATGCGGCAGAAAAAGGAGGGCTGAGCGATGGATGCGAAAGAACGCTATACCAAGGAGGACTGCGTGGAAACCGGCCCCGCCTGTTCCATCGCGGGCAAGGTGGTGGCGCTTAACGACAGCGGCGATCCGCTCTTTTACTGCACGGGCGGGAACGGGGCCGCCGCCAGCCAGACGGGCCGCGCCGCCTTTGGCGTGTCCTTAAAAAACGGGGAGTTTCACCGCTTCGACCGCAGCGACGTCATCGGCGTGCTGAAGCCGGAGCGGCTCCCGGACTCGGCGAAGCTGCAGCTCTCCCAAATCCGGCCCACCGGCGCGTTATCGCTGGAGCTGAACGATCCCACGTTCAGCGGCTACAGCTTCCTGCCCGATGGGCGCTATGCGGCGGGCGTCTGGCTGTGTACTCCACAGGAGGTCATGGAGTATGTGGAGATGCAGAAGCCCTACCAGCACCGCGTCCTGATCTGCGACCGGGAGGATTTCGCCGTGATGGAGGTGGTGGAGGGACAACTCATCTACCCCACGCCGGAGGCGCTGGAAGCCTTCCGGCAGGGAGAACAAAAGCAGAGCGGAGGAATGGAGATGACGTAAAAGCATGAGCGGAATCAAAATCGAAAACGGCACCATCCTGTTCTACGGCAACGCGGCGGGATATGTCTCCAAGGGCCGGGCCGTGGTTGATCCCATGTTTCAGGGAGAGGAACTGTCCGCCTTTCTCGACCGCCAGCGAGAGGTCAAAGAGGTCAAATGGGTGGACGGTGTGTTCGACCGGCTCATGAGCGGCCAAAAGGAAACCCACGAAATCCAGCTCCTCAAGAACTGCCGTGTGTGGCAGCTCAGGCCCGACGTGGACATCGGGATGAAATTCATCGGGTACGACGAAATGCTCAAACGCTACGGCCCGCCCGACCCCGCCAATTATCAGGTGGTCTACGATGGAGAGGTGGACACCAATGATCTGGAGGGGCTGTATGCGAAATTCAACGCGGACGAGCGCCCGCCCGGCTACACGGGCTACTCCCTGTCCATGTCGGATGTGCTGGAGCTGTACGATGACGCCGGAAGTGAGTTCCACTATGTCGACCGCTTCGGCTTCAAACAGGTGGACTTTGCACCGCCCGGCCAGACCATGTGCCAATCCATGCAGCTATGACGGACAGCTTCGGCTGCTTTTTTTCTGCCCAAAATCAAAATCTCAAGGAGGAACCCCCTATGAAAAATTGTATCAACAAAGCCTACATTGCCATGAGCCGCAGGTTCGACGCCGCCAAGACCGTGCTGCGCAGCCGCCGCGCGGAGGGCTTCGTGGACACGGCGCTGAAAATCCTGATGGCCGTGGTCATCGGCGCACTGATCCTCGCGGGCCTCTACGCCTTGTTCGGCGACACGATCCTGCCCACCCTCACCCGCCGCATTACCGACCTGTTCAACTATGCCGGGTAACGCCATGAAGAAGAAAAACAGGAGGAAAAACCATGCCAAATCTGGATATCAGAATCACTTCCATGTACCCACCCGGAACCCAAGGCTCAACCCGTGCCTATGCGTCCGCGACCATCGACGGCTGCTTTGCCGTCCGGGGAATCAAAATTGTCGAGGGCGGTAGGGACGGCCTGTTTGTCTCCATGCCGAGCCGCAAAACGCAGGAGGGCTACAAGGAAGTCTGCTTCCCGGTGACTGCCGAGTTCCGGGAGCAGCTCCACTCCGCCGTGCTGGACTCCTACCGGCAGGCCCTCACGATGGCGCAGGCCGACACCCCGCAGCAGGCCGCTCCCGCAGAGGCACCCACGGAACAGCCCACCGGCATGCAGATGGCCGGGATGTAAGAACAAACCACTCAATCACCGAAAATGGAGGAATGCAATATGAAAAATCTGATCAAAAACACCCGCAGCGCCGTCTCCCGCAAGGTTTCCGCCGCCAAGAACGCGCTGTGCAGCCGCCGCGCGGAGGGCTTTGTGGACACAGCGCTGAAAATCCTGATGGCCGTGGTCATCGGCGCACTGATCCTCGCGGGCCTCTACGCCCTGTTCGGCGACACGATCCTGCCCACCTTAACCCGCCGCATCACCGAGCTGTTCAACTATGCCGGGTAAGCTGGCCGCCGTGCAGGCGGTCATTTTTACCGTCCTGCTGTTCGCCGCGTCGGCGTGTGATCTGAGGAAGCGGGAAATCCCGGATCTGCTGAACGGAGCCATCGCCCTGACGGCCCTGCTTTCCTTTTCCCCGTGGAACCTCCCCGGCATCCTAACCGGCCTGCCGTTCCTGATTGCCGCCGTCACCTGCGGCGGCATGGGCGGGGGCGACGTCAAGCTCATGGCGGCCAGCGGCCTCGTGCTCGGCCTGCCGGGCGGGCTCGCTGCCACCGTGCTCGGCCTCACGGCCATTCTGCCGGTGTGCGGCACCCTGACACTCATCCACCGGCTCCACGGACGGCGGGAGAAAATCCCGTTCCCCTTGGGGCCGTTTCTCGCGGCGGGCTGTCTCGCCGCCTATTTTATGAAAATCGGAGGACTCATCCTATGAAGAAAATCAGCAAGAAGAAAACCATCGTCCGCATCCTGTGCGCCGCCGTCCCCGTGGCGGCCATTTCCGCCATCCTCATCCGCCGCAGGCGCAAGACCTACGCCGGACTGTAAGTTTCAGAGGGCGGGCCGTGAACACACGCGGCCCGCCTTTATCATTTCAAAATCAGGGAGGACAACAACATGAGCTTTCTCAAAAATAGAACGGTGATTGGCGTGATCTGCATCGTACTGGCGCTGATCATCTGCTTTGCGGTCACGCCGCTGTTCAATCAGGAACTGGCACAGAAAACCGAGATCGTCCGCGTGACAAAGGACATCCGGCTGGGCGATGAAATCACAGCCGACATGGTCAAGACCGTGGAGGTGGGCGGCTACAACCTGCCCGACACCGTGGTCAGGAACCTTGACACCGTGGTGGGCAAATACGCCTCCGCCGATCTGGCAGCCGGGGATTACATCATCGCCACCAAGGTGGCGGACGAGCCTGCGGCGGAAAACTCCTATCTCTACAGCCTCGACGGCACCAAGCAGGCCATCTCCATATCGGTGAAATCCCTCGCCGTAGGCCTTTCCGGCAAGCTGCAGAGCGGCGATGTGGTGTCCGTCATCGCCCCGGATTACCGGAAACAGGGCGCGACGGTGATCCCACCCGAACTTCAGTATGTGGAGGTCATCGCGGTGACGGCCACCAGCGGCTATGACGCGAACACCGGGGAGCAGGCCGGTGAGGATCAGGAGGAAAAGGAGCTGCCCGGCACGGTCACCCTGCTGGCCACCCCGGAGCAGAGTAAGCTGCTGGCGGAGCTGGAAGCAGAGGGCAAGCCGCACCTCTCCCTCGTCTATCGCGGGAGCAGGGAAAACGCCGCCAAATTCGTGGAGGCACAGCAGGCCGTGCTGGATGAACTGTATCCCGTGGAGGAATCCACAGAAGAAAAAGAATCTCAGGAGCCTGCGGAAAGCGAGGGAACGGCCAGCACCGACGCGCCAGCATCCGATACCGAAGCCCCTGCCGAAAGCGAGGGCGACTGAGCATGAACTTTCTGAAAAACAGTATCTTCACCCGGCACGGCCATGAGGACGCGCCGGAGCTGGAGCCGGAAAACGAGAATCAGGTGCTGGCGGTGTGGGGCAGCCCCGGCAGCGGCAAGACCACCGTGGCGGTAAAGCTGGCCAAGCGTCTCGCGGATCAGAAGCGCGACGTGGCGCTGGTGCTGTGCGACATGACCGCGCCCATGCTGCCCTGCGTCTGCCCGCCCGCCGATCTGGACGGCGAGCGATCCCTCGGAAGCGTCCTCGCCGCGCCCCATATCACGCAGACGCTGGTGAGCCACAACTGCATCACCCATAAAAAACTGAGCCATCTGACCATCCTTGGGCTGCGCAAGGGCGAGAACGAATACACCTATCCGCCCTACACGGCGGGGCAGGTGTCCGAGCTGATCGGCTGCCTGCGGGAGATCGCGCCCTATATCGTCATCGACTGCGGCAGCTATATCGCAAACGACGTCCTCTCGGCGGTGTCGCTGATGGAAGCCGACGCGGTGCTGCGGCTGGTAAACTGCGACTTAAAATCGGTGAGCTACCTCTCCAGCCAGCTCCCGCTGTTAAAGGACAGCAAATGGGACGCGGAGAAGCAGTACCGGGTGGCCAGCAATGTGAAGCCCGTGGAGGCCAGCGAGCACATCGAACAGGTGCTGGGCAGCGTGGCGTTCCGGATTCCGCACTCCGCCGAACTGGCGGAGCAGACGCTGGCGGGCGACCTGTTCCGGGAGCTGGCCCTCAAGGATAGTCGGGGCTTCCGAAAAGAGATCGAGAAAATCACAAGGGAGGTGTTCGGATGTTAGGAGAAAAACGCAACGCCTCTCTGTTTCAGGCGGCCCCCGCCGCGCCGGTATCCCCTCCGGCTGTTCCCCAAGCCCCGGAGCCGCAGCCCGCGCCGGAAGCGGCCCCGCCTGTTCTCTGTGTCGAAACGCCTGCCCCATCTGCTGAAGCTCCCGCCGCGCCCGTTGCGGCTTCCGTTCCCGGCAGCCGCTCCGGCGTGGTGGACGCAAGCGATCTGTTCTTTACCCCCTCCGACGAGGGCCGGGAGTTTGGTGCGATTCTGCGGGATGTACAGGAATATGTCTCCAAGGAATACAGCAGCCTGCTCACCGAGGATGACGGCGAGGAAGCCAAGGCGCAGATCAAGCGGTACATCGGCAAATTCGTGCAGGATCGCCGGGTGGCCGTGAAAGGCATGACCGCCAGCCAGCTCGTGGACGCGCTCTACACGGAGATGGCGGAGTATTCCTTTCTCACCAAGTATATCGGCGGCGAGGGCATCGAGGAAATCGACGTCAATAGCTGGCGGGACATTGAAATCCAGTACGCGGGCGGCGTGACCAAGAAGCTCACGGAGCACTTCGACTCTCCGGAACACGCCATCAACGTGGTGCGCCGGATGCTCCATGTGTCCGGCATGGTGCTGGACGACGCAAGCCCCGCCGTACTCGGCCATCTCTCGAAGAACGTCCGCATCGCCGTGCTGAAAACCCCTCTGGTGGACAGCGACGTCGGCGTGTGTGCCTCCATCCGTATTGTCAACCCGCAGAATATGAAGCAGGAGGACTTTGTGCGGGGCGGCACCGCCACCGGCGAAATGCTGGACTTTTTATCCGAGTGCGTCCGCTACGGCGTGTCGGTGTGCGTGGCCGGTGCCACCAGCTCCGGCAAGACCACCCTCATGGGCTGGCTCTTAACCACCATCCCGGACGGCAAGCGCATCTATACGATAGAATCCGGCTCCCGCGAGCTGGCGCTGGTGCGGGAACAGGGCGGCAGCGTGACCAATTCCGTCATCCATACCCTCGCCCATGACGCGGAGAACGAGCGCCAGCGGGTGGATCAGATCGCCCTGCTGGACATGGCGCTGCGCTTTAATCCCGACATCATCGTGGTGGGCGAGATGCGCGGCCCGGAGGCCAACGCGGCGCAGGAGGCCGCCCGCACCGGCGTGGCCGTGGTCACCACCATCCACTCCATGAGCTGCGAGGCCACCTACCGCCGCATGGTTTCCCTGTGCAAGCGGGCCGTGGATATGTCCGACGAAACCCTCATGGGCTTTGTGACCGAGGCTTACCCCATCGTGGCCTTTTGCAAGCAGCTTGAAAACAAAGACCGCCGCCTGATGGAGATCATGGAATGTGAAATCCTGCCGGACGGCACCCGCAGGTTCCGGCCCCTGTTCCAGTATCAGATCAGGGAGAACCGGGTGGAGGACGGCAACTTCATCATCGAGGGCGAACACCGGCGAGTAAATCCCATCTCGGACAGCCTCGCCCGCCGTTTCCTCGAAAACGGCATGCCGCTGGAACTCCTGAACCGCCTGCGGGGCGGCGCGTCCGACCAAGGAAAGGGGGAAGAAACCGCGTGACCTTTATCCAACTGTTAGCCTGCGCCGGGATGATCACCGGCGCGTTTTTACTGCTCGGCCTAAAGCCGATGGAATTCACGGACAGCCTGTTCGGCTTCCTGCTCCACCGGAAAAAGAGCATCCGCGACGAAATCAACGAAACCACCAGAAGAAAAAAGCCGGGCGTGTTCCGCCGCACCATCGCGGAGGCGCAGGACGTCCTCGCCATGACGGGCCGGAGCAGCCGCTTCTCCCTCATCTGCGCGGCCTCGCTCCTCCTGTTCGTGGTGGGCGGCTCCATCGCCATCCTGATCGGGAATTACTTTCTGGCTCCGGTCATGGCGGTGGGCTTCCTGTTCCTGCCCTTCTGGTATGTGCAGCTCACGGCCAGCCACTATAAGAAGAATATCGCCGCCGAACTGGAAACGGCGCTGTCCATCGTGACCACGGCCTACCTGCGCTCGGAGGATCTGCTCAGCGCCGTGGAGGAAAACATGGCCTATTTAAACCCGCCCGTGCAGAGCGTGTTCCGGGATTTCATCACACAGGTCAAGCTGGTAAACCCGGATGTGGAAGCGGCGATCCGCAGCCTGCGCCGAAAGATCGACAACGAAGTCTTCCGGGAATGGTGCGACGCCATGTGCGACTGCCAGCACGACCGGAGCCTGAAAACCACCCTGACGCCCATCGTGTCTAAGCTCAGCGACACCCGGACGGTGAACGCCGAACTGGAATTCATGCTGGCCGAGCCGCGCAAGGAATTCATCATCATGGTGCTGTTCGTGGTGGGCAATATCCCGCTGATGTATATGCTCAACCGGGAATGGTATGACACGCTGATGTTCACGCCCCTCGGCCAGATCATACTGGCCATCACGGCGGCGGTGGTGTTCGTGTCCACGGCATTTGTAATCAAGCTCACAAAACCCATCGAATTCAGGAGGTGATGACGGTATGGGATTACTCGTATTATTCGGCGTGTTTCTGGCGGCGGGGCTGTTCTTCCTTGCCGCCAGCTTCCTGAAGCTCCCCACCATCGGCACGGCCAAAGCCATGCTGAACACCGGCAGGCGGGAGAAAAAAGCCGCGCGGAGCGTGGAAGCCTACCTGATGACGCTGGCCGTCCGGCTCGCCCGGTATATCCGCATGGACGAATACAAACGCGGGCGCATGGCGAACATCTTAAACGCCACCGGCATGGGCATGACACCGGAGGTCTATCAGGCATACGCGCTGACCAAGGCCGGGGCCGTGCTGCTGGGCATCATCCCCTGTCTGCTGGTGTTCCCGCTGCTTTCGCCGGTGCTGGTGTTCATGGCGGTGATGGTCTATTTCAAGGAAACGCAGAAAGCGGACGAGAAGCTCAAGGCCAAGCGCGGGCAGATCGAGAACGAGCTGCCCCGCTTCGTGGCCACCGTGGAGCAGGAGCTGAAAACCAGCCGCAACGTGCTCGGCATGCTGGAGAACTTCAAGAAAAATGCCGGGCAGGTCTTTGCCGGGGAACTGGACGTCCTTGTGGCGGATATGCGCTCCTCCAACTACGAGGCCGCCCTCGTGCGCTTCGAGGCTCGGCTTAATTCCCCCATGCTCAGCGACGTGGTGCGCGGGCTGGTGGGTGTGCTCCGGGGTGATGACGGCGCGATGTATTTTCAGATGCTCGCCCACGATTTCAAGCAACTGGAGCTGCAGAAGCTAAAGAGCGAGGCGCAGAAAATCCCCGGCAAAATCCGGGTGTTCTCGTTCCTCATGCTCATGTGCTTCCTGCTGACCTATCTGGCCATTATCGGCTATGTGATTCTGACGTCCCTCGGCGGGATGTTTTAGGGGGGTGAACGATATGACGGAACGAGAAAAGGAAACCAAGCTGCGGGAGCGCGTCAAGGCCAACTACGATGCCTATATCCGGCAGCTCCAGAGCAAACCCGCGCCCGACCTGATCGAGATGGCTTCGGAGATCGCCGCCGCAAAATTGGTGTATAACACAATGGCCGATATGGATTTATCAGGCTACGCCGATTTTCTGCTCCAATTTGAAAATCCTCTGGAACTGTTACAGGATCAATGGATCAACGAGAACCTGATCGATCACAGAGAAGCCGTGGATCATGTACTTTGGGGAATCTGGAATAAAGGGATTGATTACTTCGCGGAAGAATACGCGCTCATCGGTGCTGAACAAGAACCATCCACCTTGGAACAGGGGGTGACCATGTGCTGACAAAAGCGAGGTCTGCTCTGAAAAACCGCCGTGGCGAGGGCTATATCGACATCTGCCTGCTGGTGCTCGTGGCCATGCTGGTGCTGGCTCTCTGCCTCAAGGTGCTGCCGGTGTTCGTGGCCAAGCAGCAGCTCGACACCTTTGCCACCGAGCTGTGCCGGGAGGCCGAGATCAGCGGGCGGGTGGGCGGTGAAACCAATCGCCGGGCTGCCGTCCTGCGGGAAAAGACCGGCATTGATCCCGACATTACATGGTCGGATTCCGGGGAGCTGCAGCTTAATCAGGAGGTGACCGTCACGGTCACCCTGCGGATGAATATCGGCCTGTTTGACAGCTTCGGCTCGTTCCCCGTCACTTTGCGGGCGCAGGCCAGCGGGAAATCCGAAGTATACTGGAAGTGAGGTGAGCGGTACGGCTGAAAAATTGAAGAACATCCTGAAAGACCGGCGCGGCCTGTCTTTCCCTCTGGTGATCGCCGTCACGCTGGTGCTGGTGATCCTGCTGTGCGGCCTGTCCGAGTATTTCCGGCTGCAGATCATCGCTTCCGGTGTGCGGGAGGCGGTGCAGGACGCGATCATCTCCACTGTAAACGACAACTATGCTGGCGTCTATCACGGCGCGCGCGAGGGCTATTCCGGGGGCTACCAGACGGACGGCTCCTCCTCTTGGGAGCAGGCTGTCACCGAGGGCGACATTTACAGCTATCTGGACAGTGTGCTCGGCACGGAGGAACGGGGCGGGGCGCGTGTGAAATATGCGGGCGACAGCGGCACGGCGGTGGAATTTAAGGTCACCGGCCTGTCGGTCAGCATCCGCAACGCGCCGCTGGCTCCCTCCGATCCCCGGAACGCGCAGCGGTTCGAGGCCGATGCGCTGGTGCGGCTGGAGGTACCCGTCCGGTTTGGCGGAAAGCTCCTGCCCTCCATGCACATCACCCTCAAGGTGCAGGCGGGCTATATCGAGGTTTTCTGAAAAGTTTGGAAAAATCGCTGGACTTCCGGAAAAAGATGCGGTATCGTGTGACGTACAAAAGGAAGTTTCGACCAAGACAAAAGGAGGTCTTACTCTATGAAAATGAATGAAAAAATGAAGAAGCGGCTGGCCATCGGCGGCTGCGCGGTGATTGGGATCGCACTGGCGGCGGCCATCGGGCTGCAGTTTCAAAAGGCTCCGACACAGGCGGACGTCCTGCCGCCCAAAAGCACGGAAAGCTCGGATGTGTCGGTGGCTCCGCCCGAAACCGCCCCGACCACCGCACCATCCACAGAAGAAAAAGAGGTCACCGTGACCGTGCCGCCCACCACCGCCGCGCCCGAATCCTCTCAGGCCGTGGACAGCAGGCCCGCGCAGACGGATCAGACCGAGCAGAGCATCCAGCCGGAAGCGACGAAGCCGGTGGTCACCGAGGAACAGAAGAAAGACATGACGCAGAAGCCTAATGGCGAAGCGGTTACTGAAGAACCGGAGGTAGTGGATCACGATACCTACACGCCGCCTGCGGAGGAACCCAAAAATCCCGATGAGCCGCAGGGCGGGAGTCAGAAAGACGGCAAGATTTATGTGCCGGGCTTCGGATGGATCGACGATGTCGGCGATGGGCAAGGTTCCACTGTGGATGATATGTACGAGAACGGCAACAAGATCGGCGACATGGGTTGACGGTTAATCAAATAATCACGGATGAGCACGGCGGAAACGCCGTGCTTTTTCCTTTGCAGGAGGTCATAAATGAAGCGTAAACTCAGCGCCGTACTGGCGCTTTTTTTCGTGTGCTCCATGCTGTTCTCCATTTCGGCCTATGCCACCGGCGATCCCAATGTGGACGGCGGCGGTGGCGGGATGGGCAGCGGAACCAGCACAAATTCATGGACGCCGGGCATGGACGGTGTGCGCGTCACAGTGGTACGGGCCAGCGACCATGCCGTGGTAACTGTTCCAATTGATCTGACTAATAAATCCCCCACAAATGTACGCCTGCACTTTGGAGCGGTCAGCAAACTCTCCTATACGCAGGGACGAGGGCTTTCTCCATCGGCTACGGCTTATACCTTTAGAAACCCCGCGCAGGCGCTTCCCCGGATCGTCAGCTCAGGCGGCTACGCCAGCAGCATCGCTGCCATCCGCAGCTATTTCACTGACGAACAGGTGATCCGCAGCATCGCGGGCCTCACCGGAATGGACTTCGATATCCTCGTGGGCGGCGACTACAAGCTGCTGATTGAGCCAATCGCGTATTACAAATTTGAGGGCGTTATGATCGCCACCACGGCCACCGAGGCCGCCCTGTACGATGAGCAGACGTCGGGTCTGCTGCGCCGCAGGATGGTGTCCCTGTCGCACAAGAACCTGCCGCTGGCCATGTTCCTCGAAGTGGCCGATCTCGGCTATCCCGCGTGGACGGGAAGCAGAACCACGGCGGCCACCAACGCGACCATCAAATCATCCCTCGGCCTCGGCGTCGTGAAGTTTAACGGCGTCCCGGCGGAGCCGCCAGCCGTGGATACCGTGGACTATGTGTACCGCGTCAACACGGAGGTCATCTCGGCGGTACAGGTCAGCGGCGGCCAATCCGATCCCGATCACCCGGTATCCGTGACGTTTTCCATAGGCGGCAGGAGCTATCATGTGGGGAACGTCTACTACCCGGAGGGCGACGGCCAACTCGCGTGGGTGCGCTGGACAACACCGGCCACGGAGCAGACCATGACCATCCACGTCTCCGTGTCGGGCGGCGGCAGCGTCAGTCAGGGAACCCTGACGGCCCAAATTGTGGATTTGGACAAGAATCCCCCGCCCGATCCGCAGGCGGATGACCGCAACGACGCCTTCCGCATGGTCTCCCCGCCCCGCGAGGCGTCCCAGACCACGGCCAACTGGAGTGTGTGGCGGCCTTGGTGGCAGGAGCACTGGGTGCGCCACGGGAACAGCGAGGACGGATATTGGTGGTGCGATCACGGATGGTGGGAGTTCGACCTCGACCGCTACCGCGCCGATCTGCGCTCCGACATGACCATCCAGTGCGACTCCAAGAATCCCACGGCCTCCGGCAGCGTGATGAAATCCGGCTACGGTGTGAACCAGAAGCTGACCGCTTCCGTATCCACCAACCAAAGTTCGGCGGTCACCCCGGCGCAGACCGCCGTGTCCTACTTCTCCGAATTCGGCTACCAGACCTACTGGCGGCTTTTGGAGCGCACCAGCGGAGGCTATTCCGCCGTGTTCGAGTTCCAGAAGAACCCCTACAGCACCTACAACAATCGGACGCACTTCGTACCGATCTGGTATCCGGACGGCAGCTACACGGTTTACACCACCCTCATCGACTGCTGGACGCCAGCCGGGATGCTCTCCCAAAACGCGGATCGGTCGCTGACGGTTCGGGGCAATTTGTGGCAGGACTGGCACATCGCGCCGCAGAAACCAGATTAACAGCAGAAAAAGGACAAGGAGATGGAGTGATCCACCGCCCTGTCCTTTTTCCAGCACCCTGAAAGAAAGGCGGATTTCATTATGAAGAAAAAAAGAATTCTTACCATGCTCTGTGTGGCGGCCCTGCTGGGCTGCCTGTTTTGCACCACGGCCTACGCGGCGGGAACCGGCGACGTGGCCGGAGCCGTGGAGAGCACTTGGAGAACGGCCTCCACGCAGATCAAGTCTGTCGTGGATAAGGTGGTGTTCCCGGCCATCGACCTCATCCTCGCCGTGTTCTTCTTCGGCAAACTGGCGACGGCGTACTTTGATTATCGGAAGCACGGACAGTTTGAATGGGCCGCACCGGCGATCCTGTTCGCGTGTCTGGTGTTCACCCTGACCTGTCCGCTCTATATCTGGCAGATCGTCGGAATTTAAGGTAGGTGAGTTATGAAAAGTATCTTCCGAAGAAAGGGGTGAGCAAATCAAGTGTTTATCTGGGACTTTGTCGCCGACACCGTGCTCGGCCAGATTGTAGACTGGATCTACGGCCAGATCATCGGGTTCCTCGGCGACTTCTTTGCCACGATGGGCAACATGGGAGCCGACCTGTTCGGCTTAAGCTGGGTGCAATCCATCGTGCTGTTTTTCTCCTATCTGGCGTGGGCGCTCTATGGCGTCGGCATCGTGGTGGCCTGTTTTGAGTGCGCCATCGAATGCCAGTCGGGGCGCGGCAGCATCCGGGACACGGCGCTCAACGCCGTCAAGGGCTTCATGGCCGTGGGGCTGTTCACCACGGTGCCGGTGGAGCTTTACAAGCTGGCGGTGTCCCTGCAGGCCGCATTTTCGGCGGGGCTTACCGGCTACGGCACCGACCTCGGCACCGTGGCCAGCAACATCGTGCAATCCCTGCAGGACGCGGGCGGCGCGGATCAGGCGCTGGGCAGCGGCGTGTTCGGCGGCCTCTCCACCATCACCAATCCGATCTTTTTAATCTTCCTCCTGATCCTCATGGGCTATGCCGTGATCAAGGTGTTCTTCGGGAACCTGAAGCGCGGCGGCATCCTGCTCATCCAGATCGCGGTGGGGAGCTTATATATGTTCAGCGTCCCGCGAGGCTACATCGACGGCTTCGTGGGCTGGTGCAAGCAGGTGGTCGGGCTGTGCCTGACCGCCTTTTTACAGGCGACGCTGCTGGTGGCGGGCCTGATGACTATCAAGGATCACGCCCTGCTGGGCCTCGGCCTGATGCTGTCGGCCAACGAGGTGCCGCGCATCGCCGGGCAGTTCGGACTGGACACCAGCGCCAAGGCCAACCTCATGGGGACGGTCTACGCCGCGCAGGGGGCCGTGAACCTTACCAAAACAATCGTACAGACGGTGGCGAAATGACAGAAAATAAGATGGTTTATATCGCCTCCCCCTACGCGGGAGAGGTGGAGCGCAACGTGCGGTTCGCCAAGGCGGCCTGCCTGTTTGCCATAAGACAGGACTGCACCCCGGTGGCCGTGCATCTTTTGTACCCGCAGCTCCTCGACGATTCCGATCCCGCGCAGCGGGAGGCAGGCGTCCGCATGGGCCTGCGGGTACTGGAAGCCTGCGACGAGCTGTGGCTGTGCGGCGACCGTTTGTCCCGTGGAATGAACGCGGAGCTGGCTGCCGCCGAGCGGCTGGGCATCCCCATCCGGCAAATCCCGGAATCTGAAATCACGGAGGTCATCTCAATGGAACAGAAATACGGTGTGTGGGCCGTGCGCGGCGCGGCCTCCATCTGCGGGGCCGCCGAAGCGTGGCTCAAGGAGGACGGCGAGCCGCTCCGCTTCGATACGATGGAGCAGGCGTCCAAATACGCGGAACAACTGAACGCTGGTATTTGCACCGCCAATGTTCACTACTACCCCAAGGAGGCCGGGCCGGAACTGGCACCGGCTCCCCGCATGGGGATGAAGCTGTGCTGAACAGGCCCGTGCGTTTTTAGTGCATTTGCGTCTTTTCCGACGTAATCTTTGTCGGTTTCCGTGATAGCTATTCCATCAAACCATTGGTATACTTGGCTTGTAAAAAAACAGGAGAAAGGAGCCGCGCCGGATGGAAAACAGAAAAAACCTCTGCGCCATGATCCCGGAGGAACTGCACACGCGGGCAAGGACGGAGCAGGAGCAACTGGCGCTCACGCTCAGCCAGTATGTGGAGATGGTGCTGACGGAACACTTTCAGAAAGGTGGAAAAGCGATGGAAAGCGGAACAAGGACGCTGGCGTTTCAGGTACCGGAGGAACTCTTCGGGCGGGTGAAAAAGCACCTCGCCCAGCATCCCGGCCTGAGCCAGAAAGAGTTTGTGATCGGCCTGATCACAAAGGCGCTGGACGAGGCCGACGCACAGGCCGCAGCCGAATAACAAAACATTCATGAGAACCGCCGCAGGATACGCGGCGGTTCTTCCTTTGGAGGGAAGCTATGTATATTTACCCTGACAACTTAAAATCCAAGGCCGTCCTGTGGCTCTGGCAGCTCCGGGACATCGGCGTGATCGGCGTGGGGGCGCTCGTCTCCGTGCTGGCGGTGACGCAGGCGGGCTTCCTGCCGCCCATCGTGGTCACCGCTGCCTATGCCTTTCTGACGATCCGCTTCGAGGACACCAGCATACTGGATTTTCTCCGGTATGCCTGTGCCTTTTTCATCGGCAGGCAGCAGCTCTACGAATGGAGGATGGCGCATGAGTAAAAAAACAGAAAAGAAAGAGTCGGCCAGACGGGCCTCCACCCGCCAGCTCATCGGCACCAAGGCGGTGACCGAGTACAGCCTTGTGACCTACGGCCACGGCGAGCTGGTGTTCTTCCTTGTCAAGCCAAGCAACATCTCCGTGCTGTCTGAGGCCAGCGTGGGCGCTCGGATTTACGCCCTCATGACCGTGCTCAAGGGCATTGCCGAAATCGAAATCCTGTGCCTCAACAGCCGGGAGAACTTCGAGGACAACAAGCGGTACCTGCGGGAGCGCATGGAGCGGGAGGACAATCCCGTGGTGCGGGGCCTGCTGGAAAAAGACCTCGTGTTCCTCGACCGGATACAGGTGCAGATGGCCACGGCCCGCGAATTCCTGATCGTCATCCGGCTCCGGGCCGAAAAGGAATCCGAGGTGTTCCCCTACCTCTCCCGCATTGAGAAATCCCTGAAAGAGCAGGGCTTCTCCGTCAAGCGGGCGGACAGGGAGGACATCAAGCGGCTGCTGGCCGTGTATTTCGAGCAGAACGTCACCACGGAGCGGTTCGAGGACTTCGACGGGGAACGCTGGATTATCCCGGATGATTGATGTGGGATATGTTAAGAAATTGGTGATTACTATCCGGCGAAACTGTGGTATACTGTGGATATCAGTAAAAAGAAAGGAGCGGATCGCTTGGATTATCCAGAACTGCTACGAAAAAAAGAACAATACCAAGCCAGCAGGGCATCCATACCGGATTATACGCTGTTCACTTTTGAGCAGGCGTTTGAAGTGGAATATACCCATAACTCTACCGCTATTGAGGGCAACACCCTGACACTCATAGAAACCAAGGTGCTGCTGGAGGATGGAATTTCCATCGGCGGAAAGAACCTGCGGGAAATTTACGAGTCGGTCAACCACCGGAAAGCGTACCGCTATGTGAAAGACTGTATCGCCAAGGGACTGCCTCTGGAGGAAAAAATCATCAAGGACATTCACGCCATGCTGATGGAGAACATCCTCGTGGGCGGCGTCTACCGGAACGTGGACGTTTACATTTCAGGCGCACAGCATACGCCGCCGTCCCCCAATGAAATGTACCGGCAGGTCAAAGATTTTTATGCGGACTTGATGTGGAAAGGCCGTGAGCTGAATCCCATTGAACTGGCGGCATGGACGCACGCGGAATTTGTGAAAATCCACCCCTTCATTGACGGCAACGGGAGAACTTCAAGGCTTATCATGAACTATCAGCTTTTGGCAAATGGGTTCCCCGCCATTTCCATCGCCAAAGAAAACCGGCTGGCGTATTTTAACACGCTGGAAGCCTATGCGGTGGAGGGGAATCTCGCTCCATTTGCGGAGATGATCGCGGGGCTTACGGAGCAGCAGCTTGACCGCTATCTTGATTTGGCCGCGCCGGATATGGAGCTGGAGCAGGGGCCGGATGGCGGGCCATCCATGAAGCAGCAGTAATAAAAACAGAATAAAAGAACAATGGAAAGCGTCAGATACCACACGGTATTCTGGCGCTTTTCTCATGCCCGAAAACAGGAGGTCAGCCATTGAAAAAAGCAAAAACCGCCCCGCAGGGGCCGGTGGAGGACGTGCGCATTCAGGAATTCCTCGATATGATCGCGCCCTCCATCGTGAAATTCAACACCGACCATTTCATCTGCGGCAACACCTTCCGCTGCGTGTGGGCGCTCAGAGAGTACCCAACCGCCACGGACGAGCAGGCCATCCTCTCGCATCTGGGCGAAAAGGACGGCGTCACCCTGCGCATCTACACCCGGCACGTCACCGCCGTGGAGGAAAAGAAAATCATCTCAAACGCAGCCAACAAAAACCGCATGGACAGGAGCAACTCCAATGACCTGCAGCAGAATGTGCTGGCCGAGAGCAACCTGCAGGACGTGGCCACCATCGTGGCGCAGATGCACCGCAACCGGGAGCCGCTGCTCCATTCGGCGGTCTATATCGAGCTGTGCGCCCACGATCTCGACCAGCTAAAGCTCCTCCAGACCGAGGTGCTCACCGAACTGATCCGGGCGAAACTCAACGTCGACCGGCTCATGCTCCGCCAGCAGCAGGGCTTCCAGTGCGTCATGCCCTCCGGCCACAACGTGTTCAAAGATCAGTTCGAGCGCGTGCTCCCGGCCAGCAGCGTGGCCAACCTGTATCCGTTTAACTACAGCGGCAAGACCGATCCCCACGGCTTCTACATCGGGCGGGACAAATACGGCAGCAACGTGCTGGTGGATTTCAACCGCCGCGCCGATGATAAGACCAACGCCAGCGTCCTGATCCTCGGCAACAGCGGACAGGGAAAATCCTACCTGCTGAAGCTCCTGCTTTCTAACTTCCGGGAGGCCGGGATGCGGGTGTGCGCCCTCGATCCGGAGATGGAGTACGAGGATATCACCCACAATCTCGGCGGCTGTTTCATCGACCTGATGACCGGCGAATACCTCATCAACCCGCTGGAACCCAAGGTGTGGGACGAAAACGGCAGCCCGGAGGATGCCGACGCACCGCAGACCTTCCGCATCAGCAGCCGGATCAGCCAACACATCAGCTTCTTAAAAGACTTCTTCCGAAGCTACAAGGACTTTGCCGACCGGGAGATCGACGTGATCGAGATTATGCTCCAGAAGCTGTACGCCAAGTGGGACATCAGTGACCGGAGCGATTTCTCCCGCATGGGGCCGGAGGATTACCCCATCCTGTCTGACCTGTACGCGCTCATCGAGGACGAGTACCAGCACTTCGACGCGGACAGCCGCCAGCTCTACACCGCCGAAATGCTCCAGAGCATCCTGCTGGGCCTGCACTCCATGTGTGTGGGCGCGGAGGCCAAATTCTTCAACGGCCACACCAATATCACCGACGCCATGTTCGTGACCTTTGGCGTCAAGGGGCTTTTACAGGCCAGCCGGAACCTGAAAAACGCGCTGCTGTTCAACATCCTCTCCTTCATGAGCAACGAGCTGCTCACCACCGGCAACACGGTGGCCAGTCTGGATGAATTTTACCTGTTCCTCTCCAACCTGACCGCCGTGGAGTATGTCCGCAACTTTATGAAGCGAGTGCGAAAGAAAGACTCGGCGGTGATCATCGCCAGCCAGAACCTCGAAGATTTCAATCTGGACGGCGTCCGGGAGTACACAAAGCCCCTGTTTTCCATCCCCACGCATCAGTTCCTGTTCAACGCGGGCAGCATCGACGCCAAGTTCTACACCGACACCCTCCAGCTTGAGGAATCGGAATATGGCCTGATCCGCTTCCCGCAGCGGGGCGTGTGCCTCTACAAATGCGGCAACGAGCGGTACAACCTAAAGGTGATCGCGCCGGAGCACAAGGCCCGGCTGTTCGGAAAGGCGGGTGGCCGATGAATATCGTGGGGTACGGCGGCGGTACGAACAGTACCGCCCTTTTAATCGGCATGCACCAGCGCGGCATCCCCGTGGATTTGATCCTGTTTTCCGACACGGGCGGCGAGCAGCCCCACACCTATGACTATCTGCCGGTGATGGACAAGTGGCTGAAAGCCCACGCCATGCCGGGGATCACGGTGGTGCGGTACACGGATCAGAACGGCGACCGCCTGACGCTGGAGGACGAATGCCTGCGCTCCGGGACGCTTCCGGCCATCGCTTACGGCTATAAAAAGTGTTCCCTCAAGCACAAGGTCGGGCCGCAGGATAAGTTCTGCAACCATTACCCTCCCTGTCAGGAGGTGTGGGCGCGGGGCGAAAAGGTGGTCAAGTTTATCGGCTATGACGCGGGGGAGGAACGCCGCCGCGACCACGCCTTTGTCTATGACATCCAAGATAAGAAGTACAAAAAGCAATATCCTCTCATCGATTGGGGCTGGTACCGGGAGGATTGCATCGCGGCCATTTTACAGGAGGGGCTGCCCTTGCCGGGCAAATCCTCCTGTTTTTTCTGCCCCAGTATGAAGAAAAATGAAATCCGCACCCTGTACCACCAGCACCGCGACCTGTTCGACAGGGCGCTCGTAATGGAGGATCAGGCGCAGCCGAATCTCATCTCGGTCAAGGGGTTGGGGCGGAGCTGGTCATGGCGGGAGTTCGTGGAGGCCGACAAAAATCAGGTGTCCATGTGCGGCCTGTTCCCCGAAACGGATATGCCCTGCGGCTGTTACGACGGCGACTGAAACGGCGGCAAATTGGAACTGGAGGTGAAAGTGAATGGATATGAAAGACCAGCGGTTCGGCATTGAGATTGAGATGACCGGCGTCACCCGCGAGCAGGCCGCCAAGGTTGCCGCCGCCTATTTTGGCACCTCGTCGCGCTACATCGGCTCCGGTTACGACGCCTACGCGGCGCTGGATGGTCAGGGCCGCCAGTGGAAATTCATGAGCGACGCGAGCCTGACTCCCCAGAGAAAGGAGGGCCGGAGAAAGGTTCCCGCCAGCGATGAGTACCGGACGGAGATGGTCAGCCCCATCTGCCGGTATGAGGACATCGAAACCGTGCAGGAGATCATCCGCAAGCTGAAAGAGGCCGGAGCCATCACCAACAATAGCTGCGGCATCCACGTCCACATCGACGCCTCGCCCTTTAACGCGAACACCCTGCGCAACATCACCAACATCATGGCGGCCAAGGAGGACTTGATCTATAAGGCGCTGCAGGTGACGGTGGCAAGGCAGCACCGCTGGTGCAGGCCCGTGGAGCAGCGGTTTCTGGACGAGATCAACAGCCGCAGGCCGCAGACGCTGGATCAGGTCAAGCGCATCTGGTACAACGGCGGCGACCGCAGCCACACCCACTATGACGATTCCCGGTATCACTGCCTGAACCTGCACTCGGTGTTTCAGAAAGGGACGGTGGAGTTCCGGCTCTTTAACGGCACCCTCCACGCGGGAAAAATCAAAGCGTATATCCAGCTCTGCCTTGCCATTGGGGCGCAGGCCCTCAACCAGCGCAGCGCCAGCCGGACAAAGACGCAGACCACCAACGAGAAGTACACCTTCCGCACATGGCTCCTGCGGCTCGGCCTGATCGGCGACGAGTTCAAGACCGCCAGACTCCACCTTTTAGAGCATCTGGACGGCTGCATCGCGTGGCGCGATCCCGCGCAGGCGGAGGCACAAAAGGAGCGGTTAAGGCAGAAAAAAGAAAGAGAACTGGAGCAGGCCCGGCAGTCACAGGCGGAAGCCGGGGCGGAGCAGGCACCCATCCCAATCGAAGAACACGCCACTCAGGCCGGGGATTCCGAGGAAGCCCCGGCCCTTGCCATGCGGATGTGAACCCGCGCGGCACCATGAAAGGAGAAAACCGATATGGCGACAACCGCAATCTATACTGTGTGTCAGCACGGGCTGGAATCCCATTTTTACTCCTACTGTGCGGGCGGCTTCAGCTATCCGTTCCATGTGGGGGACTGGCTGTCCCGGCTGGATACCGACGTAAACAGCCGCAGGCCGGAGGGAGAAAAGCTGTGTGTGGCGGCGCTGCTCCCGCAGCTCACCGGGGATGATCACTTCCCGGAGGCGGCCAAGGGCCTGCGCCTGTTCCGCGCCGTCAGCGATTCGGAAGCGGCGGCCCACCTTGGCCGCACCGTCCCCGACGAGAGAATCCCGTTCCACATCACCCTCGATCTGGACAGAGGGACGGTGGGGTTTGTGTTTAACCGGGACTGTCCGGGGCTTGACCTGCCCGATGTGGAACTCCCCATTTACGGGAATCACGAGGAACTCGGCGGTTCGCTGCTCTCGGAATGTGCCGAGTGCGCGAGGTTCGATAAGGAAATGAATTCCCATCCCCACGCCGTGGCGGAAGTAAATGAAACTGTGTTTGAACAGCTCATCCGTGACCACGCCGAGCAGATGCTTCAGCAGGAAGCCGTGCGGGGCGGCATGGATATGCGGATGGGCTGAGAAAAGGAGAAGAACGCTATGAGCAGAAGAAAAGACACCCTTTATATCGCCTACGGCAGCAATCTAAACCTCCCGCAGATGGCGCACCGCTGTCCCACCGCCACGGTGGTCGGCACCAGCGAGATCAGGGGATACGAGCTGCTGTTCCGGGGAGGCAGACGCGGCGCGGTGGCCACGGTGGAGCCTCTGGAGGACAGCTCCGTGCCTGTGCTCCTGTGGAAGATCAAGCCCAAGGACGAGGAAGCCCTCGACCGCTACGAGGGCTATCCGAACTTTTACCGCAAGGAAATGATGGATGTGGAGCTGGGCGGAAAGACGGTTCCCGCGATGGTTTACGTCATGAACGATGGCCGTGGGCTGGGAGCGCCCTCGGATTTTTATCTGAACACCATACTGGAGGGCTACCGCTCGGCGGGCTTTGATACTGATTTTTTAGACAGGGCCGTGGAGAAATCCATCCGTCTGGCACAGGAACAGCAGGCGGCGGAGCCGTTCCAGCAGACGCTGTTCGGACAGAAATGGTGGTGATCGCATGGCTGTCCCTGTAGCCGCGATAGCCAAGGCCGCCGCCGCGATCCTCTCCGATGAGCGGGCGCGAAAGGCGGTGGGCTGGACGGTGGCCGCCATCCTCTCGCCGGTCATCCTCATCATCGTGGTGATCTGCGCCCTCTGTTCCGGGACTGCGGATCACAACAGCGCCGCCGTGGAGCTGTCCTTTCACGGCGGCGTCATCTCCTCTCAGGTGCCGCCCGAATACCGGCAGTACATCGAGGATATGCGGGAGAGCTTCACCGGGCTGGACGGGGCTGTGTCGGAAATTACGCCGATGATCGAGGACGGTAGCCTTGACGATACCCGGATGAAAGCCATTTTTTACGCTCTGTTTTTCGGCTCGGAAAACCTCCGCATGGACGGCGGGGACTACCGGAATTTCGCGGACTGCTTCGTCCGGTACGAGGAACGCACCCGCACCGTTACCGATGCGGACGGCAATGAATCGGAGGAAACCTACACCGTGGCCATCCCCATCACCGACCTCGGCACGGTGTACGCAAACCTTGAAAGCGCCCTTGGCCGGACGATCACCCCGGACGATCAGGCCAACGCGCAGCGTGTGTATATCCTCGCGCTGTACGGATCGGCAGCCGGGGCCGGTGGCGGAAGCGGCCTGCCGCCCGGTGTGGAGATGGGCGAGGGAACCTTCGCCGACCTGATGGCGGAGGCCACCAAATACATCGGCTTCCCCTATGTGTGGGGCGGCTCCACCCCGGCGACCTCCTTTGATTGCAGCGGTTTTGTGTGCTGGGTTTATACGCAATCCGGCGTTTACAACCTGCCGCGCACCACGGCCACCGGCATCTATAACCAATGTGCCATCGTCCCCAAGGCGGAGGCCAAGCCCGGCGACCTGATCTTTTTTACCCGCACCTATGCCTGCAGCGGGCCGGTGAGCCACGTCGGAATCTACGTCGGCGGCGGGCAGATGCTGCACTGCGGGTCGCCCATCGGCTACGCGAATATCGAATCCAACTACTGGCGGGAGCACTTCTACGCGATAGGCAGACTGCCGGGTGTGTAGAAAATATTTAGTGGTTTCTGCTATGGACTTCGGCGGCGCGTTACGGTATGTTGTGTCGCTGAAAGGAGGTGGATCGGATGGATGAGTGGACAGAACAGATGGAAACACTGCTCTCGGACAGGCTGAAACAGATCAAAGTCAAGGCGGACGGATGTGGAGCGGCGGCAAAATCCGAAATAGAAAAGCGATGCGAACAGGTGAACCGAATCCTGTTCACGCTGTCGGAAGCTGACCGGCAATGGATGGATCAGCTCCTTGTTGACCAGCACATTCTCTCTGAAGATGCCCAAGAAATATTTTACCGGGCCGGATTAAGAGATGGAATTCAGATGTTCCTCTGGTTTTTGAAAGAACCATAACCGATGTTTTCAGAGGCGGGCCGTCACAACGGTGGCGGCTTTCTTCTGTTCTGCCAATGCTTGAAAGGAGAATTCCCATGCACGAAAAAAGGAAAGAAGCCCTGCTCTATAAGGCGCTGGAATATATCAGCCATGTGGAAAGCGGCGACAGCCTGTACGATTGCCTGCACAATTTCGTCGGCATGACCAACGCGGAAATCGAAGAAGCGGGCTATGAGCTGCAGCAATACTATCAGCCGGAGCAGGCGGCGCAGTTGGCCGCCGCCAATGACAAGCGGTACATTTCACTGGAGGAACTGGAGCGGCAGGCCCGCACAGCGGTGGAATTTATCGTCATGGACGGTGCGGCGAACACCTCCAGTGGGAACTGGATACTGTCCTTTGACGAGCTGAAAAAGCAGACAGGGTTGGACTTAAGTGACAAGCCTTTTTTCCGGCAGCTCATCGGCACCATGCTCTGTGAACGCCCGGAGGTGGCGGATCTGCATATTGACACAGACTGCCTTGACGTGGTCTATTACCTTGACTACTGCCCAAACCGCGAGCCGGAGCAGGCTGGTGACACGGAACCGGAAGCGGGAAAACAGACGCTCCGGGAGCTGCTCCACGCCCGGTGGGAGGACATCCACCTGCTGCACAGGGACGTGGAGATCGAGCCTGCCACCATCGTGGAGCTGGATCAGAACACCCTGACCGACGCCGGAAAAGAGGCGTGGGCCGATGTGCTGGATGCCAAAGTGTGCCGCGTGTATCAGGGAGCCTATGGCCTGCAGGTGGAGCTGGACGGGATAAACCCTTCCCGCCTGCAGGGATTTTCCGAGATGCTGGCGGGCTACTGTTCAGCGGAAAACTATAAAAAGTGGGTGGTGGAGCCGGAGGAAATTCCGGCTCTCTCCCCACAGATGAAACTGTGAAACGGAGGAATGCAAGATGAAAACAACCACCCTGACCGTCTCGTTCAACACGGAAAAGCTGGACGCCCTGACCTACCACATGGGCAAGAAACAGGCCGATCTGCCTGCGGAACTGAACGACACCATCCAGAAGCTCTACGAAAAATACGTCCCGCAGGCCACCCGTGAGTACCTCGACGATAAGATCGCCCGTGAGGAATCCGCCAAGGAGCGGCCCCGCCGTCCGGCCCGTTCCGCACCCGCCGCCGCATCCACGGAGGAAGCGACCGGGGCGTGAGGGCTGTGTCGGCCCCTGTGAGGCCGCGTGTGGGCTTTTGGACGGCGGGGTGGCATCCGTGTCCCCTCGCCGATCTGCCGCCCCGCGCCCAGCCGGTGTCGCGGGCCTGTGGAAAAAGGCCCGGAATCCGTGAATTTTACCCTCTCAGGGGCGGGATTTGCATGGGTCGAAAGTGGTGCAGGTTAAAGGGGTTATGCTGCTTTCGCAGCCCAACCCCGGAAAACACCGCCCGGCAAAGCCGTGCGGGGATCGCGTTTTGCATACCTTTTCGCCCCGGAAGAAAAATTGTTATGCCGGACAGCCTCAAAAGACCGCTGTACCGGGGTTTTCACTGCATACCGGCGGGACAGCCGGAGAAAGGAGGCCCAAGTGGCGGAGAAGAAACCAGTCATGACGCGCACCGGCTTCTATGTGGAGAAAGACGTGCTGGATTGGTGCGACAGCCTGCTCAGTCAGGCGGGCGTGAAATCCCGCAACGAGTTTGTCACCGAGGCACTCCGCTTTTACTGCGGATACCTCTCCTCGCGCCGGTCGGAAAACTATCTGCTGCGGGCGCTCTCCTCCGTGCTCACCGGCACGGTGCAGGATACGGAGAACCGGCTGGCGCGGATGGATTTCAAAATCGCCGTGGAGCTTTCCAAGCTGGCGCACGTCATCGCTTACACCCACGAAGTCGATCCGGAGGATATGAAATGGCTCCACGGAAAATGCGTGGAGGAAGTCAAACGGATCAACGGCGCGGTGGAATTTGAAAGCGCCCGTGAGTATTACCAGAAAAAAGAATAGCCCAAACGGAGGAAGCCCATGCCCAAGATTATATTTACCTCGCACTACATGCGGGACGCGCCCGCCGAGCACCTGAAAAACTATGTCGAGTACATCGGCACCCGCGAGGGCGTGGAGAAGATCGACGAGAGCAAGGCGCTGCTCCCCGCCACCATAAAACAGCGGAAACTCATCGGGCAGCTTGTGCGCGATATCCCGGAGAGCCGGGAGATGCTGGAGTACAGTGATTATCAGCTGCACCCCACCATCGGCAACGCCTCCGAATTGATCACGCGGGCGCTGGAACAGAACCTCGACTTTGTCGGCAAACGGGAAAACTATGTGGACTACATCGCAAACCGTCCCCGCGTGGAGCGCGTCGGCGAGCACGGCCTGTTTACCGACGCCGGTGTGCCGGTGGTGCTCTCTCAGGTGCAGAACGACGTGGTCAGCCACAAGGGGCCGGTCTGGACGCATGTGGTTTCCCTGCGCCGTGAGGACGCCGCCCGGCTTGGCTACGACAGCGGCAAAGAGTGGATGGCGCTGCTGCGCTCCAAACGGGCGATGTTCAGTAAGCACATGAAGATCGACAGTGAAAACCTGCGCTGGTACGCCGCGTTCCACAACGAGAGCCATCACCCCCATGTTCACATCATGGTCTACTCCGCAAAGGATAACGACGGCTACCTCACCAAAGAATCCATTGAAGCCATGCGCTCGGAGCTGGCCCATGATATCTTCCGGCAGGACTTCGCCCACATTTACGAGGAACAGAATCAGGCCCGCGCCGGTCTGGAAGCAGGGGGCGGCCGATCTTATGGATGAGCTGCTCCGGCAGATCGCGTCCGGCGTGTGTGAGGACAAGGTGATCGAAGAAAAAATACAGCGGCTCGCGGGCCGCCTGCAGAACACCGGAGGGAAAAAAGTCTACGGATATCTAAAAGCCGACGTTAAGGCACTGGTGGATCAGATCGTGGATGAACTGGCCCAGGACGCCCGCGTGGCGGAGCTTTACGCCGCATGGAGCAAGTGGCAGGATGAGATTCTGAAAACCTACACCGGCAAGCTGCAGCCGCTCCCTCCGCTGTCCCGCCAGCCACAATTTAAAAGCATCAAAAACATGGTGATCGCCGAGGCAATGAAAATCGGTGGTCGCCATTTCACGTTTGAGGATGAGGCCGCGCGGGAGCTGCCGGAGCAGGATGCCACACCGGAACCGACAGCGCCGGAGGATTTCCCGGAGCCATACGAACCGGGCGCGGACTTTCGCGCGGACTGGAGCAAGGAGTACAAGCTGGCTCGCAAGTATCTCTATGGCGGAGAAAATGTGGAGCAGGACTTCACGGAAGCCTATCGGCTGTTTCTCTCGGAAGCGGAATCCGGCAACGGGCTGGCCATGCACGACCTCGGCAGGATGTGCGCGGATGGCTTGGGCATGGAACCTGACGCGGCGGCCTCTCAAGAGTGGTACGCCAAGGCCCTCGCCGCCTTCCTCGCCGTGGAGCCGTCCGCCGAGCAATGGCAGCAAACCTATCTGCAGTACCGCATCGGCAAGCTGTACGCGGCGGGCCTCGGCACGGCGCAAAACTATGAACAGGCCGCCGCTTGGTTCTCACGAGCCGTGGCCGCCAATCACAAGTACGCGCAATACTCCCTCGCCTCGCTTTATTATCGCGGGCATGGCGTGGCACAGGATTATGAAAGAGCCTTTGATCTCTATGGGCGCAGCGCCGGACAGAAAAATCCCTACGCCAGCTACGAACTGGCCAAGATGTGCCGGGACGGGATCGGCACCAAAAAGGATATGGAAAAAGCCGGTGTGCATTTTACAGATGCGTTCACCGGCTTTTATCAGTTGGAGCAGCAAAGCCACGACGATAAGCTCCAATACCGCCTCGGCCAGATGCTCCACACCGGAACCGGCACCCAAAAGGATGACGCCGCCGCGATGACCTGCTTTGAGAAGTCGGCGAAGCTGGGCAACGCCAATGCACAGTACGCCCTCGGCAAGCTGTGGCTGGAAACCGGCACCGGCAATCCGGCGCGGGCGGTGGCGTGGATCAGGAAAGCGGCGGAGGCCAAAAACGCGGCGGCGCAGTATTCCCTCGCCAAGCTGTACCGCGACGGCGAGCATGTGGAGCGTGACGTTGCCAAGGCCGTGGAGCTGTTCACACTGGCTGCGGAGCAGAAGAATGAATACGCGGCCTATGCCCTCGGCAGGATGTATCTCGCCGGAGAGGAACTCCCAAAGGATGTGGACGCCGCCGTCCGCTGGCTGTCAATTTCCGCCGAGCAGAACAATCCCTTCGCGCAGTACGCTCTCGGCAAACTTTATCTCACCGGGGAAGATGTCCCCAAGGATATCGCCAAGGCGATAGACCTACTCACAAAATCAGCAGAACAGAAAAATGAGTTTGCGCAATATGCCCTCGGCAAACTTTATCTCACCGGAGCGGATGCCCCCAAGGATGTGGACGCGGCCATCCGCTGGTTTACCGCGTCCGGCGAGCAGGGCAATCAGTTTGCACAGTATGCCCTCGGCAAGCTGTATCTCTGTGGCCACGACGTTCCCCGCGACAAAGAGAAAGCCATCCCGCTGCTGGAAGCGTCGGCGGCGCAGGGTAACATTTACGCACAATTTCTGCTCGATCATCTGGACTCCTTCCGCGATCCCTCCGTGCTGCTGGCCGCCACGCGGCTCCTGCACCGGATCGGCAATGCGTTCCGGGAGGACTACAGGCGGGCCACGGGCGGCGGCTCCTTCCAGATTGACCGCAAGCGCCGCCGAAAACTTCGGGAAAAACAGATCGCGCAGGGCCATGCCCGCGACGATCACGAACAGCAACAACAAATCCATTTTTGACGGGAGGCAGAAAAATGTCCGAATACATTTATTTCACCAACGAACAGAAGCGGCGGGCCAACGCCGTGGATCTGGTGGACTTTCTGGAACGGCAGGGAGAAAAACTCATCAAATCCGGCCCGGAGAAACGTCTGGCCAGCGACCACAGCATTACCGTGCGCGGCAGCGAGTGGTTCGACCACGCCGAGGGCGCGAGGAAAGGCGGCCTCGCCATAGACTTTGTGCAGTACCACTACGGCCTTTCCTTCCCGGAGGCCGTGACCATGCTCTTAAATGGAGAGCAGGGACAGGGCTACCGGGAGAGCGAGCACAGGAAGCCGGAGCCGAAGAAAGCCTTTGCTCTGCCGCCCGCCAATGATACCATGCGCCGGGTGTTCGCCTATCTCATCAAGAGCAGGCTGCTGGATCAAAAAGTGGTGTCCCATTTCGCCCACGCGGGTCTGCTCTACGAGGACGCGCAGTATCACAACGCGGTGTTCGTGGGCCGCGACAAGGAGGGCGTCGCCCGTCACGCACATAAACGCGGCACCTACTGCGCCCGCAGGCGCGTGCAAGCGAGCAACCGCCGCGAAGCGGCGGCTCTTGGCGAGTCGTACACGGGCGGCGATGCTTACAAGGGCAACGTGGAGGGCTGCGATCCGCACTTCAGCTTCCACTATGCCGGAACCAGCGACACAGTGTATGTGTTCGAGGCCCCGATTGACATGCTGTCTTTTATCAGTCTCTATCAACAGGACTGGCAGCGGCACAGCTATGTGGCACTGTGCGGCGTGGCGGAGCACGCGCTCCTGCAGCTTCTCGCCGATCATCCGCAGATCAGCAAGATCGGGCTGTGCCTCGACCACGACGAGGCGGGCATCAAGGCGGACAAACGGATCGCCGGAATTTTGGCGGAGCGGGGATACCAAAATGTGTTCCCGCTCTTTTCCGTCCATAAAGACTGGAACGAGGATATCAAGGCCGCTCATGGTCTGGAGGCGATTCCCGCAGAAGAACCATCATCTGTGCCGCAGCAGGTGGTGCAGGCGATGGCATAAGGAGGTGTTTTCATGCAGACGTCACAGCTGCTTCTTTTACTGGCGTCCGGCATCGGTATGTTCGCCGTGATCGGCGGGCTTGCCATGCTGGCGCATTACTATACGCTAAACGGCATCAAATCCAAGACGGTGGGCGACGGCCAGTACGGCACCGCCCGCTTCGCCACCGAGGACGAAATCAAAAAGACATATACCATCGTCCCCTACGAGCCGCAGAAATGGCGGCGGGGAAAGAACCTGCCCCGCGATTCCGCAGGAAACGCTGTGCAGGGCCTCGTGGTCGGCTGCCGGTCACACGCGGGCGGAATCACCGCGCTGGTGGACACCGGCGACATCCACTGCCTGATGATTGGCGCGGCGGGCGTTGGCAAGACCGCCAACTTTCTATACCCCAACATCGAATACGCCTGCGCCAGCGGCATGTCCTTTGTCTGCACGGACACCAAGGGCGACCTGTTCCGCAACTACGCGGGGATCGCCAAGGAGTGCTATGGCTACAACATCTCCGTGCTGGATCTGAGAAACCCCACCCGCTCGGACGGCGACAACATTCTGTCGATGGTCAACAAGTACATGGACGCCTGGCTTGCAGAGCCGGAGAATCTGGCGCTCAAGGCCAAGGCGGAGAAGTACGCCAAGATCACCGCCAAGACCATCATCTGCTCCAGCGGCGAGGACGCCAGCAGCTATGGACAAAACGCATTCTTTTACGATTCGGCGGAGGGCTTGCTCACCTCGGTCATCCTGCTTCTCGCGGAATACTGTGCGCCGGAAAAGCGGCACATTGTCTCCGTGTTCAAGCTGATCCAAGACCTGCTGGCCCCGTCGCCGGTGAAGAACAAATCGCAGTTCCAGCTCATCATGGAGAAGCTGCCCCCGGAGCACAAGGCCCGGTGGTTCTCCGGCGCGGCGCTCAACTCCGCCGATCAGGCGATGGCCTCCATTTTGACAACGGCCATGTCGCGGCTCAATGCCTTTCTGGATTCGGAGATGGAGCAAATCCTGTGCTTCGACAGCTCGCTGGACACGGAAACCTTTTGCAACGAGAAATCCGCCATCTTCATCGTGCTGCCGGAGGAAGATAACACGAAATATTTTATGGTGTCGCTGTTCATCCAGCAGCTCTACCGGGAGATGCTCACGGTGGCCGACGAGCACGGCGGCAAGCTGCCGGGCCGCGTGATGATCTACGCCGACGAGGTCGGCACCATCCCGAAAATCCAGTCGATGGAAATGATTTTTTCCAGCGGGCGCTCCAGACGGCTCAGCATGGTGCCGATCATCCAATCCTACGCGCAGTTCGAGAAGAACTACGGCAAGGAGGGTTCCGCCATCATCATCGACAACTGTCAGGACATCCTGTTCGGCGGCTTCGCGCCCAGCTCCGACAGCGCCGACATTCTCTCCAAGGCCCTTGGCAACCGGACGGTGCTGTCCGGCTCCATCAGCCGGGGGAAGAATGATCCCAGCCAGAGCCTGCAGATGATCCAGCGCCCGCTGATGACGCCGGACGAACTCAAAACGCTACCGAAAGGCCACTTCATCCTCGCCAAAACCGGCTGCTGTCCCATGCAGACCACGCTGCCCCTGTTCTTCAAGTGGGGGATCACCTTCGACCGGGAGTATGTGGTGGAGGAACGGGCCGCCCGCAGGGTGGCCTACGCCGACCGCTTCGAGCTGGAGCAGGAGATCGTCTGCCGCAATGACGCCTACGAGGACGGCTTCGATGAGCTTCCGCCGGAGCTGCCCACGGGAACCAGCGGCGGAATGCAGCACTCGCCCGCGCCGGAGCCGAAAGAACATCGCGGCGCTCCCCGCAGGCCGCCCATGCGCACCATGCGGCAAGAGGAATAGGAGGTGATCGTCTGAGTTACTTTTCCTCCATCTACGCCGAGGAACTCCCGCACCGCGCCAAGGCGGTGTATATGTACCTCAAGGATCGCGCCGACAAGGACGGCAAGTGCTGGCCCGCCATCGGCACCATCGCCCGCGAGCTGCACCTCTCCCGCAGCACCGTCAAACGCGCCATCGACGATCTGATCCAGACCGGCCATCTGGAAAAGGAACAGCGGTGGCGAGACAACGGCGGAAAAAGCAGCCTGCTTTACAAACTGAGGCAGTGAAAAACCATACCCGACCGCCAAGGGGAAGCTCTGCCCTCTTGGTGGTCTGTGGTATGGTTCATCATGGCCCATGCAGGGAACGGAATATTTGAAGAAATACTTTAAGGACAGAAGAAAGATTATTAAGATTTCGGCCCTTTTCTGATGCAGTATATATCCTTGTTTCGACACAATAAAAAGTCATTGGGTGTGTCAGACCAAAGAATGAGAAAAAGCATTTTCCCTTTCCTTCTCTAACGGCAGGCAGATCGTAAACACAGTCCCCGCTCCGGGTGTGGACTGTACTGTGATTTTGCCGCCGATTTCCTCCACGGTCAGTTTTGCGATGTAAAGTCCCAATCCGCTGCCCTCGTTTTTATTTTCCCGTCCCACATAGAACCGTTCAAAGATATGCGGCAGCTTTTCTGGTGCGATACCGCAGCCGGTATCGGACACCGTGATGATTGCCATAAGGTCATTCTCAAGACGCGGTTCAATCGTGATTTTCCCGTCAGGCGAGGTAAAGGCCAGTGCATTGTAGATGAGGTTTTCAAACAGAATTAACAGCTTCTCCTTCTGCCCTTTGACAGAGGCAGGAACGCCCAGCTTGTGGGTGGTTAAATAAATTCCTGCGGCTTCGGTTTCCGGCCTGTTTTTACGCTCTACTTCTTCCAACAGCGAATCCAATTCAATCACGGTCACGGGGGCGGTTATCCGGTCAAAGGTATTCAGCACGGAAAGCGATTGTACCCGGCGTCTTATTTCATCGTTTTCACTTTCAATGTACCCGATATATTCCTGCAATTCATCATCGAGATATAGGTTCCCCTCCCGGATCATGGAGATAAAGCCATGCACCGCTTCAATGGGCGCTTTCAGATTGTGCGCCATGTCGGAAAAGAAATTCTTGCGCTCCAACAGTACGGTCTGAAGTTCGGACGTGCGCTGCTCAATCAGTTCTTCCATATGGGAAACCAACTTCCGGTTTTGCAGAATCATCTCCCTGTTATGGCAGATCATGACCGCGCCAAACAGCAGCACCATACAAAAGCCTGCATATTCGGTCTGCCACGCGCCGTGAATCGGCTCGAACCGATTGTTGTTGACCAGATTGACGAGAAAGCCCATACCAAAGGCACAGCAGCCACCGGCGAGCCACGCCGAACCGGGGGAGCCTTTTTGCAGATTTCCCACGGCGCTGGCGCTAAGGAACAGCCAGCCAAGCAAATAGGCAAAATCGACAACCCCGCCATATAAGTTGATTATCCCGCCCGCTCTTGGTATAATGAAGCAGACAGTCACAAAACAAATGATACAGACACTGTATAGAGCGATGCGGGTACCCTTGCAAAACCACTTTCGGTCAGACCACCCTGCCAGCGCCGCGCCTACTTCCACCGCCTGCACAAGCATAAACATTCGGGCGGAATCTTCGATTGCATACCAGAGTGTGCTGTTCAGCCCCAATTTCCAAATGAAGGGATGCAGGCAGGTAACGGAAAAAGCGAGACACAGCAGCCCAAAGTGGAGGAACAGCCCGTCCCGTGCGCGGGAGAACCACAATACGGCTGAAAAGAGTGCCAACGTCAGCGCCGATACAGCAAACGCGGTATAAAGCGCGGTGCGCTTTCCCGCCAGTTCCGCGATTTTGTCAGGCGCACCGAGAATCGGCGGATAGTATAAGCCACTGTAATAGTGCGACCGGTTCTCCACCGTGAGCGTCAGTTCTGCTTCATCGGTCAGCACAAAGCTCACCATGCTGCCACTGCCATTTGTCGCTTCCGTCGTTCCATTGATGGAAAGGCTGTACCGCGTAAAAATCTCCGGCAGTTCTAATAGCAGTGCGTGGGTGCCGGGGCATTGAAGGGACAGGCGGTAGACCGCGCTTCCAAACGGGCTGTGTTCCCGATCCGGAAAAGCAAAGTTTGAGTATTGTCCGGCAAATGTTTCGGACTGCGCTCCGCCGTCTACCGAGAGCAGCCAGCCGTCCACCAAGAACAACGGCTTTTCCAAATCCTGTCCGGTAAAGGCGAATACCCCGTCTTTTCCATAAGGCGGCCCGGCGGTATATTTATTGTCGTATCGGGTGGTAAGCTGGAGCACTGTAAAAAGCGCGGCCAGTACCAGCAGACCGCAGAGAATACCCGGTAAAAATGTCCGTCTTTGCTTTGCCATAGAGTCACATCCTTTCTGGAGGTAGTATGAAACGACGTAAAATAAAACAGGGAGTTTTACTGCTTGCCATCACGTTTTTGCTGTTCGGAACCCTGCCATGTCAGGCTATGACAGCCGAACAGCCGCAGGAGGTATCCTCGATGCGTGAGCTGCTTACATGGTATCACGGACTGACCGGCACAGGACTGCAAGAGTGCGGTGTTACCGCTCCCGCTGTCTGTTCGGGCGAGGTCGTTTTAGAGCCGACCTCCTGCCGCGTTGACATTATTTTTATCAACGGTTTACATATCCCATCAGGTTCAAAGCTGACGGTTGATAATCCGAATCTGGTATTAATGGGGCCGCCTCCGGTGATCGTGGTGGAAAAGGGCGGCGTACTGCAAATCCGCCGTTTGAACGCGCTGTCTGGCGAAGCTATGCCGACCGGCGCAATCGTGGTGGAAAAGGGAGGAACGCTTCTGCTCGAAAACGGCGTCACGCTCCCGGACGGCGTGGTGCAAAATCAAAATCCGCCTCCGAACATTTTGCCGCCAATCGTAGAGCCGGAAACGGAAACGCCCACCGGTGAAACAGAAACATCTGCTGTGCCGGAAACGGCACCCAATCCCCAGCCGGACGCATCGGACAAGCTGGAGAACGATGTGGACGAGAAACCTCCCGCTGAAAAACCGTCCTTACAGGGATCGGTGCTCAAGGTGACGGAAAAAGGAGTGCTGTCCGCCCGTCTGACTGTCCCGTTTGTTGACCCTCTCATCACAGAATCGGTGACAATAGAGCGCAGCCGGGATTCCCTGACATGGAATGCGGAATATGTTTTCCGCTGGAATAAAGACGATCAGGAATTTCAATCGGAAAACGGGCAGTTTGGAATCCTTGGCAGTAAAAACCGTAGCGACAGAAGCAAAACCGATTTTCAATACCTTGCCAAGTTGTCCGGCGCGCCCTTTTATCTTCGCGTCACGGTAACCGGTGCGGACGGAACAAAAACGGTCAGCAATCCTATTCAACTGACAGAACCGCCTGTCGGCCAATATCAGGGAAGCGACGATTACGAGGATAACGAAGGCAACCGGGGCGGCGGCGGTCAGGGGACATCTGACCGGGAGGCACAGAAAGAGGCCGCATCTTCTGGCGGCGGCAGTTTGCCCGCCACATCAAAGGAAAAGACGGAAGCCTTTACCGGAACGGCACTGCCCGCTGAATCCAACCTTCCGCTCTCACCCCAAGCGGGAGCGGATGCTTTTGCACCGCCAGCGACAGAACCGCCTTTGCCGTCCACTCCAAACACCGTGACAGAATCGCCCTTGCCCTCCGCGCCGCATACCGAAACGGAATCCACTTTGCAAGATTCCTCACAGGCAGGAACAAATGCTTCTCCGTCACAGGCAACCGAAGATAAACCACTGGCTTCTGTGGAAGAACAGGCGCAGGCCGTGGACGAAGAGGCGGTTTCCTCTGCCGGTGAAGGTGTCCTTGTAGCAGGACAGTCTGATCAGAAAGAAGAAAAAGTCACGCCGGACAGTACCGCCAGAGGCGGACTGGCGGCTGCTGCCACGCTGGTACTCTGCGGTATCATATGGGCAGCCACGCGAATCAAATCGTTCAAGAGGAAGAAGTCTTAATCGGCTTCTTCCTCTTTTCCGTTTGGACGGAAATAAAATCCTTTACCCCACCGTCGGCCAATATACTGATAATCGGGGAGCGCGTCCTCCAGCTTGCAGCGCATCCGCGCCAAATGGGTACGCACAGTCTGCACATTTCCCAGATCAGGCAGCTTCCAAATCTCGCGGTAGATTTCGTCCAAGGAAAATATCTTTTCAGGCTGGCGGGCCAGCAGAAGCAGGATGTCAAATTCGTAAGCAGTAAGCGCGAGCGCACTTCCGTTTACCATCGCCCGCCGCAGACTACCGTCGATGACCAGCGGCCCGAATGAAAGCAGCTCCCGCCGGATGCCATGATTTCCCCGAATGCGTGCGTTCACGCGCAGTTCCAATTCCCGCAGTTCGTAGGGCTTTGTGAGATAATCCGCTGCGCCCAGCTCAAATCCCCGATAAATACACTCCTGCTCGGTCAGACTGGTGAGGAAGATGACCGGAGGCATCTCTTTTTCCTGAAGCTGGCGGCAGATTTCCCATCCGTCCGTTTCCGGCATCAGTATATCAAGCACAATACAGTCCAGAGCTTCGCCTGTCCAGATTTCCCGTGCTTCCGAAACATTCTTCGCCGTAAATACCCGAAAGCCATGCTTCTCAAAATAAATGCGGTTGACCCGCAGAAAGCTCATATCATCGTCGATAAACAATACAGACGCCAATCGCCGTACCTCCTTTCCTTGCTTATGGGTTCAGTATAGCACGGGCAGGGGGAAAACACATAGATACAAATTATAAGAATGTTATAAGATTTCTTCTTTTCCGCCACAAATTGTTTGGAAATTGATATAATCAGGGCAAGGATTCGGGAGCGCGGGAGCGCTTCCTTTTTGCATATTGGGGGAAGGAGGATTTTATATCGTGCGATGTGCGGGAGGACATATGCAGCGTCCCTGCGACAGTTCGCTATAAGAAAGATGTGAAATGCTATATGGCTATAAAATTAATTTGAAATGGAGGTTTTACTATGAACAACTGGTTTAGGAAACTCCCGCAGTCATTGGTACAAAGCGGGAAAAAACACAAAGGATTAAAATATCCGATTTTGCTGCTGCTCCTTTTGATGGCGGCGGTCTGCCGTGGGATTGACGCAGTGGGAACACTGGCGCGCCCGACCATGCGGCGCAGGGTGATGGCGGCGGCGTTGACCGTCTGCATGGTGTTCACCATGATGCCGATTCAGACATTTGCGGCGGAAGCGAGACAAAGCGGCGGCTTATGTGAGCACCACCCTGTCCACACGGAGGAATGCGGTTACTCGGAGGGGACAGACGGGTCGCCCTGTACCCATGAACACAAGGTGAATGGCGGCGAAGCCGACAGAGAGGGTGGCCTGGGCCATACCGAGGACTGCTATAAAGAAGTGACAAAGTGTGTGCATGAACACACCGCAGAATGTTACCCAGATGACAACAGCGTATCCGACAATGACGCCACTCCGTCAGATGCGACAGAAAAAGAACCTACGGAATGCACCCATTTTTGCAGCGAGGAAACAGGCTGCGTGACCGAGGTGCAGGACTGCCCTCATGAGCATGATGACGCCTGCGGTTATGTGGAGGCAGTGGCGGATACGCCCTGCGGCTATACCTGCGACTTGTGTGCTGCACAGGACAACGGCAATTCCGGACAAAATGTTCAGCCGCCGGTCTGCGACTGTGATGAGCCATGTGTGGAGGGGGATATGAACACAGCCTGTCCCGTCTGCGGGGCCGAGGGTGCGGTTCCATCGGACTGCGGCGCTCTCCCTACGCTACTGAATGCGTCGATGCCTGCCGGTACGCCTATTACCGGTGACGGCTATTCCTTTGACCCGGACAGTTGCGAACTGACCATCAGCAGCGATGATGGCACAACGGCATGGAGGAGTGATAGCCAAATATCAACGGACAATCAATACCCGAATGTACTCTCTGTTGTACTGGCGGATACCGTAACCGCCATTGGGGACAATGCGTTTTCCAATTGCACGAACCTGACAAGTATCCAACTGCCTGACACGCTGACATCCATCGGGAACCGTGCGTTCAGCTACTGTTCCCAAGATGGGGAAATATCTCTGGATTTGTCCGGCTGCACTGACCTAACCTCTATTGGGGAATATACGTTTTATTGCTTTGACGGGCTGACGAATATCCAACTGCCGAACACGCTGACCTCCATCGGGAACCGTGCGTTTAGCGAGTGTCGGAAGCTTACATCTCTGGATATGTCTGGCTGTACTGACCTGACCTCTATCGAAACTAACGCATTTAATAATTGTACGAAACTAGAAACCATCAACCTGCCCAATAGCCTGAGCTCTCTCGGGGAGATGGCGTTTTACGGATGCCTTATGGCACTTACATCTCTGGATTTGTCTGGCTGTACTGGCCTGACCTCTATTGGGCGAAAGACGTTTTATAGCTGCAGAGGCTTAGAATCAGTCAAGCTGCCAAGCACTCTGGCATCCATCGGGAATGAAGTGTTCGATAGCTGTGCGCTCCTTGCGGAAGTTACATTCACTGGGAAGAACGCCCCCACTTTAGGACTTTACGTGTTTTCAGGTACCTCTGCGTCGCTCAAAATTATAGTCCCTGCAGACGGTACCGGATACACCGGTACTACTGCCAGCACCAACTGGAAAGCTCTGGCAGATAAAATTCAGCAGCCTTCCGAGGACGATGCCAACAACGACGGCTACCATGACGGCGATGTGGCGGTAATCAATGCGATGATTGACAGCAACGAATTGTCTGCCACAAAGGACGACCCGGCAGATTGGAGTTTTACCATATGGGACAGCAACAGTCCCAAAAGAATAACAAAATTAGGCGTATCCAGCAAATCCCTCACTGGGGAGCTGGACGTTTCTGGCCTGACAAGCCTGACCTATCTGGACTGCCGCTATAACCAACTGGTGGCGCTTTCCGTCTCCGGCCTGACGAGCCTGACCGTGCTATACTGCAACTCCAACCAACTGACGGCGCTGGATGTGTCCGGCCTGACGAGCCTGACCGAGCTGAATTGCAGCTCCAACCAGCTGACGGCGCTGGATGTGTCCGACCTGACGAGCCTGACCGAGCTGTACTGCAACTCCAACCAGCTGACGGCGCTGGATGTGAGCGGTCTGACGAACTTGACCGCGCTGTACTGCGGGAATAACCCATTCGCTTCCCTCAAGTTGTCAGATACGTTGAGCCTGACCGTTCCCGCCACGGAGGGCGGGACAGTTAAATGTACCGGCTACACACACAGCTCTAAATCCGTGAAATTAAAGGCAACGGCTGATACCGGCTATACCTTTGAGAAGTGGACAGCGGAGGGCGTGACACTGACCGATGATACCGCAAACCCGGTGACATTCACGCTGGACGGGAATATCACCGTCACGCCGGTATATGCTGACGAAAGCACCGACCCCGACGATACCAACGGCGACGGCTACCACGACGGCGATGTGGCGGCGATCAATGCGATCATTGAAAACAACGGATTATCGGCCACAAAGGACGGCCCTGTAACATGGGACTTTGCCACATGGAGCAGTACCAGCCCTAAAAGAATTACCGAGCTGGACTTACGGAATAAGTCCCTCACCGGGACACTGGATGTCTCCGGCCTGACGAGCCTGACCAGGCTGAACTTCAACAAGAACCAGCTGACGGCGCTGAACGTGAGTGACCTGACGAACTTGGGCACGCTGGACTGCAGCTCCAACCAGCTAACGGAGCTGGACGTGAGCAGCCTGACGAGCCTGACCCATCTGGTGTGCAACAATAACCAGCTGACGGCGTTGGACGTGAGCGGCCTGACGAGCCTGATCAGGCTGGAGTGCATCGTTAACAAACTGACGACCCTGAACGTGAGTGACCTGACGAGCCTGACCCAGCTGTACTGCAACTCTAACCCACTTACTTCCCTCAAGTTGTCAGATACGTTGAGCCTGACCGTTCCCGCCACGACGGGCGGGACGGTTGAATGTACCAGCTACACACACAGCTCTAAATCCGTGGAATTACAGGCAACGGCGGATACCGACTATACCTTTGAAAAATGGACAGTGGAGGGCGTGACGCTGACCGACGATACCGCAAACCCGGTGACATTTACACTGAACGGGAATATCATAATCACCCCGGTTTATGATGACGGAAGCAGTGACCCCAACGATGCCAACAAAGACGGCTACCATGACGGCGACGTGGCGGTGATCAATGCGATGATTGACAGTAACGGATTGTCCGCCACAAAGGACGATCCGGCAACATGGGACTTTGCCACATGGGACAGCAGCAGTCCTAAAAGAATTACCGTATTGAACTTATATAACAAATCACTCACCGGGACACTGGGTGTGTCCGGCCTGACGAGCCTGACCGAGCTGAACTGCACATTTAACGAACTGACGGCGCTGGACGTGAGCGGTCTGGCGGGCCTGACCTATCTGTACTGCTACTATAACCAGCTGGCGGAGCTGAACGTGAGCGGTCTGACGAGCCTGAGAGGTCTGTCCTGCAACGATAACCAGCTGACGGCGCTGAACGTGAGCGGCCTGACGAGCCTGACCTATCTGGACTGCTACAATAACCAGCTAACGGCGCTGAACGTGAGCGGCCTGACGAGTCTGCCCGAGCTGGACTGCTCCAATAACCGGCTGACGGCGTTGGACGTGAGCGGCCTGACGGACCTGACCAAGCTGGACTGCTCCAAAAACCAGCTGGCGGCGCTGAACGTGAGCGACCTGACGAGCCTGACCGAGCTGTACTGCTACAAGAACCAGCTGACGGCGCTGAACGTGAGCGGCCTGACGAGCCTGACCGAGCTGGACTGCTCCAATAACCATCTGACGGCGCTGGATGTTTCCGGCCTGATGAGCCTGACCTATCTGGGCTGCGAAGAGAACCCATTGGCTTCCCTCAAGCTGTCAGATACGTTGAGCCTGACCGTTCCCGCCACGGAGGGCGGGACAGTTATGCTGACCAGTTACACACACAACTCCAAATCCGTGAAATTACAGGCAACGGCTGACAACGGCTATACCTTTGAAAAATGGACGGCAAGCGGGACAACGCTGACCGACGATACCTCAAACCCGGTGACATTCACACTGGACTGGAATATCACAGTCACGCCGGTTTACTCCGGCGGCATCCCCGCACCTACCGTCACCTCCGTGGAGATAACGCCAAAAACCGCAAGTGTGCAAAAAGGAATGACACAGCAATTTGGCGCAGCCGTGACAGGAACGGACAGCCCCGCACAGACCGTGACATGGACGGTAACCGGCGGCAAAGCTGGCACAAGTATCAGTACCAGCGGACTTTTGACCGTAGCGTCTGATGAAACGGCGGCGACCCTTACCGTAACCGCCACGTCCACTGTGGACACCACAAAGAGCGGGACGGCCACGGTAACTGTGACAAGCACTCCTGTCACGAAGTATATTTTAACAGTTACAAATGGAACAGGTGGAGGCAGCTATGAAGCGGGTGCGGTGGTGTCGATTACGGCAGGCCCAGCACCGCAGGGACAAATATTTGACAAGTGGATAAGCGCGGACGGCGTGAGCTTCGGAAACGCAGCCAGTGCCACCACAACGATTACGATGCCCGCAAAGGCCGTAACCGTAGCAGCGACCTATAAGGATTCGCCTGTTGCCGTATCTCACACAATTACCGCAAGTGCGGGGACTGGTGGTTCTATTTCACCGAGCGGCACAGTGAACGTAAATGACGGTGCAAACCAAACATTTACGATTACTGCAAACAGCAATTACAGCATTTCGTCTGTGACTGTTGACGGCGTAAACCAAGGGGGAATCAGCACTTATACCTTTAGCGGTGTAACTGCCAATCATACGATTTCCGCAACCTTTAGCTATAACGGCGGCGGTTCCTCTGGTGGGGGAAGTGGTTCCGGCGGCAGTTCTTCTTCCGGCAGCCAGACCGACAAACCGTCGCAATCCATGACCGGCTCCACCACAACGAATGTGACCGTGGACGGGAGCGGCAACGCAAATGTGACCGTGACAAACCAGAACGTCAATGACGCGATTGCGGCGGCGAAGGCCGAGGCGCAGAAACAGGGCGTCAATGTCAAGGATGTTTCCGTGGTGATCAATGTCGCAACCGACAAGGCCGCGACGCAGATCACCGCCAACCTGCCGAAAACTGTGCAGGACAGCCTGATTAGCAACAACGTTGGCGCGGTTGAAATTAAGAGCGATACCGTAACCATACGGTTCAGCCAGACAGCGATCCAGCAGATGAACAGTCAGGCGCAGGCCGATGTGACAATCACAGCGGCAAAGGCAGATAACAGCAAACTGACCGGCGAGGCAAAGACGCTCATCGGCTCCCGCCCGGTGTTCGACTTCACGGCAACCTATGGGGACGGCAAGCGTATCACCGATTTTGGAACGGGCAGCGTCTACATCGCGATCCCCTACACGCTGGGAGCAAATGAAAAAGCGGAAAATGTGCAGGTATACTACATTGACGGGGATGGCGTTCCTCATGGCCAGCTCTCTACCTACGATACCAATCGGAAAGCGGCGGTTGTCATTACCAGCCACTATTCTACTTATGCGGTCGGCTACAAGGCCAGCGCACAGGCATTTGGCGATATTGCCAATCATTGGGCAAAATCGGATATTGAGTATGTGACGAGCCGTGGACTGCTTAACGGAACCGGAAAGACTACGTTCTCCCCGGACAGCACTATGACACGCGGTATGTTTGTGACCGCTTTGGGGCGTCTGGCCGGTATCAACCCGAATGACTACAAGACTTCCAGCTTCACTGATGTGAAAGTGAATGCCTACTATGCCCCTTATGTGGAATGGGCGGCGCAGAAGAACATCGTAAGCGGAACTGGCGACAAATTATTCAGCCCTGATCTGGAAATCACCCGTGAGCAGATGGCGGTCATCATGGTGAACTACGCCGGGAAGATGGGCTATTCCATCGCCTCCCCGCATAAAGCTGTGACCTTTGCGGATAACGCTTCCATCAGCGAGTGGGCGGCAAAAGACGTTTCCATCATGCAGCAGGCCGGTGTCCTCATGGGCAGGGACGGCAACCGCTTTGACCCGCAGGGGGCGGCTACCCGTGCCGAGGCTTCGGCGGTACTGCACCGGTTCGTGGAGCTTGTGATTGACCCGGTGAGCGCACAGGGCTGGACAAAGAACGATTCCGGTCATTGGCTCTGCTACAAGGACGGAAAAGCACTTACTGGCTGGCAGACCGTGGACGGCCTGCGATACTTCTTCAATGCTGACGGCGTGATGCACGAGGGCTGGAAACAGGATACCACGGCAGATAAGTGGTATTACTGGACAACCGGGGGCGCGGCTATCGGCTGGAAAGAGATTGACGGCAAATGGTATTACTTTAACGCTGACGGCACAATGGCTGTAAATACAAAAGTGGACGGCTATGAGATCGGCGCGGACGGCGCGAGAAAGGAAAAATAATCAGAAACGGGGGCGGCGGTTTTTACTGCCGTCCCCTCCAGTGTTTCAGACACGAAGCCACTGCCATGAACAGGGCGGGGAAAGGAGTGCATATGGAGAATAAAATTTTAATTATTGACGATGATCTGGAAAGCTGCAAACGGATCAAATACCACCTGCAGAACGACTGGACTGACGTGTACTACGCCACCTCGGTTCACGATGGGCTGAAGCAGCTGATGACACGGGATTACACGGTTCTCATCATGGATGTGTCTCTCTGCGAAACAGATGGATTGCTGCTGTTAAAAGAAATTCGCAAGATGAAAACGCTGCCTATTATAGCCATGTCCTCCAAGGGCGATCTGACTGAGAAAGCACAGGCGATCTCCTCCGGCGCGGACGATTACCTCATAAAACCACAGGGGCCGGACGATCTGGAGGACTGCATGTTGCACACACAGTCACTGATCCGGCGCTACACAGAGCTGAACCATATCCACGAACCAACCTATTCGATTGTTTCCTGTGGCAGCCTGATCATGAACCCTGAGCGGAGGACGGCTTTTTTCAAAGGCTCACCCATGAACCTCACCCGCAAGGAATACGACATGCTCCGGCTCCTCGCCGAAAATCCCGGCAGGGTGTATACCTACGAGCAGATATTCGGGCAGGTCTGGAATGAGGAATATGTGGGCAGCGCCAACACCATCTCCAAGCACGTCAGCCGCCTGCGCAAGAAAGAGCCGGGGCTTGAAATTGAAGCCGTCCATGATCTCGGCTACCGGTTAAACCCTAAAGATAATTAAGAAATAGCCTGTTGAAGCTAAAAACTTCAGCGGGCTATTTTTCTGTCATAACTTGCGATATAAGTCCTTTTAATGTCAGTCAAACGGAAGCGAAATGTCATAATCCCCCTGTATAATCCCCGGCATAACAAATTATGGGAATATACGAGTGCGTATGCCGTTGAAAGATTGACGCACCAAGGTTCCCGGATACCGGGGGAACCTGCCGTTGCGAACATGCCGGAACACTTCATGCCGATTACATAGCCAACTAAAAAACGCTGCAATCTCTGACAAGGGGATTGCGGCGTTTTTTCATTCGACAGGAAATCGGCCATCCCCTCTTATATCTCCGGCAAGTTACAGCATTTTACCAGCCGCGCCCAAATGCGGCCGGGCGTGGCTTTTTCCTTGTCATTCTCTGACAGTCGGCGGCGGTCTGCCCCGATGCCGTTCCCCGCCGCTTGTCCTCCGTTTTCGCCAACTCAACGAAAATCAAGGAGGACAAGCCAAATGGCAGAAGAAAAAATTTATACGATTGTTGTGAAGCGTCAGCGCGTGGAGGTCAGCGGGGCTGTCTACCACGCCTATCATCAGGCCCGTGAGGCCGAGCGTTACCAGCGCAAGCTCATCACGGATAACGAATACTCTCTGGAACGGTTTCAGGAGAACGGCGTGAATGTGGAGTACCGGCCCGGCGCTGTTCCTGATTTTGTGGACAGGCTGGTGCTTTTGGAGCAGGAGCAGCAGCTCCTCCGCGCCCTGCGGACTCTCACCGTGGAGGAACGGCTGCTGATCCACGAACTGTTCTACAACGGCAAAAGCGAGCGGGAACTGTCCGCCATGATCGCCGTGCCGCAGAAAACCATCAACGACCGGAAGCGGAAAATCCTCGCCAAGCTGCGCCGTCAGATGGAGAGCTGAAAAAATTTCAAAAAAGTTCCGCTCAACCCCGTCAGAAATTCCTTTATAGAAGTGAGGGGGATTATTTCCCTCCTCTGTACTTTGATAAATACCGCCGACAGGCGGTCATATCCAGCAGCACAGGTACATTCGCTGTTCAGCGGGAAACCGAAAAGCGGCATGGAAGAACGCGCCAAGACCACCTGTGGACAGGCTCTGCCCGTCCATCAAAACGATAGCATCAAAGGTGCCGAGCGAGAAGCGTCCGTTCCAAAAGCGATCCGTGGTGGATCGTTCCGCCAAGACCTGAACAGCCCATAATGATACTTCCGTCCAGTCACAGCCCCGCGCCAGCGGGATCACGCAATGAGGGCGGCTCCGGGAGAACCTCGGAGGGGTGAGATTCCCATGAGGGCCGACGCCGTATGAACGCGGCGTGAACCACGGCCCGCCTGTGCTGACTGCCCATGTGGGGCAATCCGGCCCCGCGCTCCGGGAAGTAGTGTCGAATAGGAGCAAGCGAAAACGAAGAACAAGCAAGACTTTCATGTCAGATACTACGGCGGCGGGCGCTCATACAGGCGACCAAGTCTCTAAAAGATGATACCCAATGGCGTCCGCCGCCATCCATGTGCCATGAAAGCACAGACACCCAAAGGAGGGATACGATATGCGAATCAGAAAAGGCGATCTGTTCTACGCCGACTTAACGCCGGTGATTGGAAGCGAGCAGGGCGGCGTCAGGCCGGTGCTCATCATACAAAACGATATCGGCAACCGCCACAGCCCCACCGTGATTGCGGCGGCGGTGACCAGCCGCGCCAATAAGAATCCCCTGCCCACCCATGTGGCCATCGGCGGGACGGAATGCGGCCTGCGCCGCAGTTCCACTGTGCTACTGGAGCAGGTGCGCACCATCGACCGCTCCCGGCTGCGCGAATACATAGGCCATCTGGATAGTGGCATCATGTGTGCCGTGAATCAGGGACTGGCGGTCAGCTTCGGCATGGAGCTGACCGGGGAACCTGTTCAGCAGATGTGTCTATCTCTTGGATAGGAGGTCAGAAAAAATGGAGCAAGCAAAACGCGCTTGGATTTACTGCCGGATCGACGCGCCGGAGGATCTGCACGGGGCGCTGAAGCGCCAGCGCCAACAGCTCATGGATTATGCGGAGCAGATGGGCTTTGAGGTAACGGGCAGCTCGCAGGATCAGGCCAGCGGGCTGAATAGGAACCGTCCCGGTCTGAACGAAGTCACGGAGGCGGCGAGGAACGGACGGATGGATGTGCTGATTGTTCGGGATATTTCGCGCATCGGCAGGGATACCTGCCAGACGATGGAGTATCTGGAGCAGCTCAGCCGGATGGGGGTTCAGACCTGTTCGCCGATGGAGGGCGTTCTGGATTTCACTTTTCAGAAAGTGATCCGGGACGCCCTTTCTCATATGGAGATGAAATAGGCGGTTTCACCATTCACGGAAAGAGGCAAGAGGACAATCCGTGCGGTCATAAACATAGAGGGAGGAATGCTATGCGCCATTTGCAATGTCTGGAGGGATCACCATTGACAAGAAAAGTGGAAACAGACCGTCTGGCCCCGGAAACGACCAGCTACAGGGAGAAACAGATCGGCGGCACCCTGTACCGGGTGACCAGCGTTTACACCGGAGAAAAGGAGCTTGGAGGCACGTTGGAGCAGCTCGCGGTGCGCAGGGTGCTCAGTGAAATCCAGCGCGGGAGCCGCGCGGCCTTAAATGGATAACCGTGGGGAAAATTTGTCGTTTCTCCGCTTGCTTTCTCCAAACTGATGCGGTAATGTGTGATGTACCGGGAAGCCCACGCCAAGGACGCCCGGCGCTAAAAGAGTATGCCGCGCACAGTATGGAAACTGGACATCGGGAGGTTAAATAAGGATGAAGAACAAAACATACTACGTCGGCATCTATGTCAGACTCAGCAACGAGGATGAGCGGTCTGGAGAATCGGTCAGCATCGAAAACCAGAAATCACTGCTCACCAAATATGTGAAGAAACAGGGATGGGTGCTCGTCGAAACCTACTGTGACGATGGATACTCAGGAACCAATTTCGACCGCCCCGCGTTCCAGCGTATGCTGGCGGACATCAAGGACGGACGGATCAACCTCGTCATCGTCAAGGACTTAAGCCGACTCGGCAGGAACCATGTGCTCGTCGGCCAGTTCACGGAGCAGATACTCCCCGCCTTCGGCTGCCGGTTCGTGGCGGTGAACAACAACATCGACACGCTGGATCGGGACAGCAACAACAACGACCTGATGGGATTTTTGAATCTTTTTAACGAGTTCCATTCGCGTGACACCAGCCGCAAGGTCAAGAGCGTCCGCAAAGCCTGCGCCGAGCAGGGGCAGTTCCTCGGAACCTACGCTCCCTTCGGCTACCGCAGGAGCGAGGATGACAAGCATCTGCTGGTCATCGACGAGGAAACCGCGCCCACGGTGCGCCGTATGTTCAAGCTGCGCTGTGAGGGAAAGAGCTTCCGCTCCATCGCAACCCAGTTCAACGCGGAGCACATCCCGCCTCCACGGGAGGTCTACTACCAGAGGAAAAAGGCCAAGAACCCCAAGAATGAAAACAGCCTCTGGAACGCCACCACGATCCAGAAAATCCTGCGCAGCGAGGTCTACATCGGGAACATGGTGCAGGGCAAGGTCGGCACCCTCTCCTACAAATCCAGAAAGCTCGTCCAAAAGGATCAGGAGGACTGGATACGGGTGGAGGGAACCCACGAGCCGCTCATCAGCATCGCCGTCTGGAATCAGGTGTGCGACATGGACGAGAAGAAATACCGCACCCGCAGGCAGAAATCGGACGGCCAGACCAGCATATTCACCGGCCTTGTCTACTGCGCCGACTGCGGCTTCAAGATGCGGGCGCAGGTGGAGCGGGGCAAGCACAAGGACGGCTCCGATTACAAGTACGTTTCCTTCCTGTGCGGCAATTACTCCCGCAGCGGCAAGACCGCCTGCACCACCCACTCCATCAGCGAAAAGGTGCTCACTGCCATCGCGGTTGAGGAAATCCGGGAAAAGGCCCGGATGGTGCAGTACGACGAGGAAGAACTGATCCGCCGCATCCTGCGGGAGAAAGACCGGGAAAACAGCGACCAGATCAGCCTGTATGAGCGGGAAATCCAGATGAACGAAACCCGGCTGTCCGATTTAGGGACGCTGATCCAGAACTTATACGAGGATCGGCTGAAGAACGCTATCCCGGAGGGCATCTTTCAGGGCCTGATGGAAAAGTACGACAAGGAACAGCAGGAGCGCCGCGACAGCATCAGCGATATGCAGAAGCGGCTGCGGGAGGCCAAGCGCAACGTCTGCGACGTGCAGACGTGGGCTGGCACCATTAAAAAATATGTTTTTCTGGAAGAACTCAGTCAGGACATCCTGCTGGAACTGATCGACCGCATCGAGGTCGGGGAAACACAGGTGATAAACGGCCAGAAGCTCCGCGACATCAAAATCGTTTACCGGATGGTGGGCGACATCAGCGGAGTGCGGCTGGAGGAAAGGACGGTGGAAGCCAATGAGCGCATTACAAAACAGGCCGTATAGGGTCGCGGTTTACTGCAGACTCGGTAAAGAAAATATAGAACCGGCTTCCGACGTCAGCATTGGGAATCAGATTTCTCTCCTGACCGACTGCGCCGGGAATCATGACTGGAGTATTCGTCAAGCAAAAGAGTGCTGTGCGGAGAGCCTTAGACACCCCGAATTTCAAAAGATAAGGCTGCCAGAAAATCTGCGCCGCAAGAGTGCGGTTCGCGGAAAGGACGGTGGCAACGGATGATGGCATCACAAAGCAGGCTGTATGAGGTCGGCATTTACGGCAGGCTCAGCAAAGAGGATTTAAAAGCAGCGGGCGAGGTCAGCCGTCCGGTCACCGCCTCCTTAAGCATCGAGCATCAGGTTTCCATCCTCACCGAATACGCCAAGGAACAGGGCTGGATTATCCGGCAGGTATACACGGATGACGGCTACAGCGGAGGCAACTTCGAGCGCCCCGGCTTCCAGCGCATGATCGAGGACGCCAAGGACGGGCGCATCAACCTGATTCTGGTCAAAGATCTCTCCCGGTTTGGCAGGGACTCGGTCGGTATCGGCTACTACACCGACGAGGTGCTGCCCTCCATCGGCTGCCGGTTCGTGGCCCTGTCGGACGGCATCGACTCCGAACAGGAGGACGGCGACGCGCTGCCACTCCTCTCCCTGCTCGGTGATTTTTACCTCAAAGACATCAGCCGGAAAATCAAGGCCGTCCTGCGGAGCAAAGCGGAAAACGGGGAATGCCTGATGGCCTATGTGCCATACGGCTACCAGAAAAGCCCGGAGGATAAGCACCGGCTGATCATTGATGAATACGCCGCCGGAGTGGTGCGGAAAATTTACAGCCTGCGGCTCCAGAACACAGGGTTCGCCGCCATCGCCCGCCAGCTCAACACCGAGGGCATCCTGCCGCCGAGGGCCTACTGGAACCGGCGAAACGGCAAGGAGAACGCCAAGGGGGCTTACAACCTCTGGCGCGACGCCACCGTCAAAACGATCCTGCGCAACGACGTGTACCTCGGCCACCTGACACAGATGGTGACCGGCACAGTCTCCTACAAGGACAAAACGCAGATCAGAAAAGACGAGGACGAATGGATACGCCACGAGAACATCCATGAGGCCATCATCGACCAGACCACATGGGACGCGGTGCAGCAGATCGACCTGAAGAAATCAATAAAGGTTTCCGCCCCGCAGCTTAGCCTTTTCTCCAGCCTGCTCGTGTGCGCGGACTGCGGCAGCAAGCTCACCTGCAACACGGAGAGCCAACGCCGCAAAAACGGCACGGTGGTTAAATACCGCTCCTACCACTGCCCGCTTTACTACCAGACCGGCAGAGCCGCCTGCTCCAGCCACACCATCTACGAGCTGGGCCTCATCGAACTGATAAGGGCGGACTTGGAAAAACACGCCGCGCGGGTACAATGCGACGAACAGCAGGTGCGGGAGGAACTACAGAAACGAGTCAGCACCGACCTGCCGGACGTGCGGTTTCTGGAGCAGGAAATCATGGGGCTTAAAAAACGGCTGGCGGAGTTGGACGGCAAATTTGCCACCCTTTATGAGGATAAGGTGCTGCGGAAGATTTCAGAGAACAGCTTCGACCTGCTGATGATCAATTACAATCAGGAGCGTCAGCAAGCCGGGGAACGGCTGGCGGAACTGGAGAAGAAACAGGCGGCCATCCAAAAGAAGTTTTTAGACATCGCCAAGTGGACGAAGCTGATCCGAAACTGCCTCGGCTTAAAGACCATCGACCGGGAGCTTTTAGAGGAACTGATCGACCACATCGAGATCGGTGAACGCAAAGTCATCGACGGAAAAAAGCAGCAGGACATAAAAATCGTTTACAAGTTTGTCGGCTCCCTTGACGAATAGCCGACAACATTACATACCTTTCCTTAACAACACTTGTTCAATGTGGTAAACTGCGGCGATCTGGAAAACAGTATTTTTTCGTATTGGAATTGCGCGATTTTTCCGTGCATGCGGGCCTTGCCCGCGACCCAAAGCGTGGCGGGATGTTTGCGGTATAGTTCCTCTTTGAGTGCCGAAAACGTCCAGAATGCCGTGAGTTCACTCTTCTTCGCCGCCGCATGCGTCCTGCGCAGTTCCACGCGCCGGTCCTCTTCGTTTACCTCTAAGTAAAAGCCCTGTGTGTTCTGTGGGGCCGCCTCGGAGCCTATTGTGATATAAAGGCTTTTCGCGCCGGGATGCTTGCTGGATTCGTATCCGTAATACCGGGCAAAGGCCGATACGCGCTGGCGGTCGTTCGGCTCGTACGCCGCGATCGGCGTGCCTTCAAAGCACGGCCGGAGCGTAAATAAGGTATCCAGCGTTTTTCCCGCCTTGGCTTTGATCTCGATCCGGCCTTTATAATCGGCGTCGCAACGGTTATTGGTTTCAATCCCAAGCAGCGCTTCCAGCGTATCGCCCACATCCTTGGGCGATATCTTCCCCGCGCCCTTTGCGTTGTCGTGGTAGCCGGAACGCACAATGCTTTCCAGCTTGGGCCGAAGTTCCTCCAAATACTGATAAACATCATCCACGCCCAGCCGCGCTTCCAGATCTGACGCCGCGGGGAAATGATGCGTCAGATTGATGATCATGACTTTGGGCTGGCCCTCTCCCCCTTTTGTACACGCTAAGTACAGCAGATCGCCTACATTGATCCATTGATCTTTGGCCTTTTGCCGGATCGACTCGATGGAAAAGCGCCGGTCGCCGCGCGCGTTTGCAACGCGGTAAAAATTCATTTTAACGCCATCCACCCTACCCGGCAAAATGAAATCGGCCGTGACCGATTTCCCGTTTTTGCCGCCGTGATCGAGCGCTTCATAATCGACAATGCCCGCTTGCAGCAGGATATCCCGAAAAAATCCGTTTGCATCCAGATTGTTTTTGTCGATCATGGTGAACGTCAAGCGAAGCAACGCGTAGTCTCCGCTGTTGTATCGCTGGATCAGGTTGATTTTCTCCATCTCATCTGGATAAGGGGTAAAAATCATTTTGCGCGCCTCCTCATGAAAGCTATCAGCATCTTCGTCTAGGGAGTTTGCCCGGTTATTTTATTTTTTTCAAAATTTCAGAGGCAATCGCGCGCGCCATAAGCGGCGGCACCGCATTGCCTACCTGCGTATACTGCGGCGTTTCCAGTTTACGGCGGTCGCCGCCGGTCGTTCGTTTGCCTTGGAACACAAAACTATCGTCAAAGGATTGCAGCCGCGCCATCTCCCGCACGGTCAGCGAACGGTTCGCGCCATAGTGCGTAAAATCATCCCCCAGCGTGACGATGGTGGTGCTCGGCCGGTCGGCGCGCAGGCATGTGTAATTTCTTTTGTTCGTCTGCAACAACGGATTTTGCGGTTCCTTGCTTTTCGCGACGGCGTAATCGCCGTATTGCCGGATCAAGGCATACCGGTTTTGCACCTCTTCATTGTGCTTGGAGGTTTCATGGTTATGCAGCTCCGCATATTGCTTTTTGCATTTCGGCATTTCTTCCGCGGCGTTCGCCGCCGTATAGGCGGGGGGATGATCCTTCAGCGCGGGAAATCTTCTGGCATCGAGCCTTCCGCGCTTGCTCCATTCCGCATACGTAAGGCATGGTTTTGCGCCGGCCAGCGCTTGCGGCGTGCCGTCCACCGCGCGGCGAACCGAGCCTTCCGGGCTATGCGTAAATTTATCCCAAAATTCTTTGGAATACGTGAGCTGATGATCGCCGATGCCAATATAGTTTAAATCGCCGATCGCTTCCGCTACGGTGACCTTTTGTCCGTCCGGCACAGCGCCCGGGATATGGGTGATCAGCTCCTGATCGTTGCGGCATCCAATAAACACCACGCGGATGCGGTTTTGCGGAACGCCAAAATCGGAGGCGTTGAGGACGATCTCTTTATCGATTCGATAGAGCGCGACCCGATCCGCGAGTTTTTTTATTTCAGCGCATGTCGCTTGGTCGCAGCAGGTAGAGACGATCGTCAGCACCCGGTTCAGCGTCGCAAACGCGCCTTCGCACATGATCTCCAGCGCCAATTTGATGTTTCGGGTCGCGGCGACCGCCTTATCGCTATGGGATGAGGCCACGATCAGATCGCATTGCTGGATTGCGATCTTAACGATTTCCGGCAGGCTCAGGTGATCGGTGATGCGGTCAAAGCGTTCTTTGTACGTGCTGCGGTTCAAATGGCTGGTGTTGATCTCAAACTTCACTTTGTCGCGGATATGGGTGATGTTATCCTCTCTTGCAATCAAATTCAGCGCTTGCCGTATCACGTTTCTATCGTCTTCCGGCGTTTCCTTATTATTTCTGAACGCTTCGACAAACATATCGGATAGGGCGGCGCAAAACGTTTGCAGCATGCGATTGGGTACGTCGTTCTTATTTTCCAATAACGCTTTTTGCATAAAATCGCGTTGGCTGGCCGAAAGCTCCAGCGCATGCAGCTTTTCCATCGCCGCAATATAATCTTCGCGCCTTACCTGCATATCGGCTTCATGCTGGAAGCATATTTGTAAAACGC